>NZ_FZNT01000018.1 GCF_900188235.1 Lutibacter agarilyticus
AAAACAATCACACGTACTTGGAAAGCAACAGACGACTGTTTAAATGAAGCTACGGCAGTTCAAACGATCACAGTTGAAGATACCACGCCACCAACATTAGCAGGCGGGGTAAACGGATTCTCAGAAAGTACAGGGCCAGATCCTTCAATAAATGCTACTTATATAGCCTGGAGAGATAATTATGCAGGTATAGCAGCTACAGACAACTGCAGTATTGCAGTAATTACTTATACTGAAGGAAATTGGGCAACATCTAGTTGTGGAAATAGTATAATAGTTATATTTACAGCAACAGATGCTTGTAATAATACAGTAAGTCAAGATCATACATTCACCATCACAGATGCTACACCACCAGTTTTAGCAGGAGGGGCAGATAGTGCTTCAGAATGTTCAGGAGCAGACCCATCATTAAATGCAGCTTATATAGCATGGAGAGATAACTATGCAGGAATTACGGCATCAGATATTTTTGGAAATGTTAACATGACTTATACAGAAGGTCAATGGTTGGCTTCAGGGTGTAACAATAGCATAATTGTAACTTTTACAGCAACAGATGATTGTGGATTAACAAATAATCAAAATCAAACTTTTACTATAGAAGATACCACACCACCAACCATCACAGCTCCAGTAAATGTAACAGTAGAATGTACAGACAGTACTTTACCTGCAGCTACAGGAATGGCAACCGCAACAGATACTTGTGGCGATGTAGTAATTACAGAGTCAGATAGTTCAGTAGCAGGGTGTGGAAATTCAATGGTGATTACAAGAACTTGGACAGCAACAGATGCTTGTGGAAATGAAACAGCAGCAGATCAGGTGATTACTATAGAAGATACGACACCACCAACATTAACCGTACCAGCAGCTATTACCGTAGAATGTACATCAGACTACAGTTCAGCAGCAACAGGAATGGCAACCGCAACAGATACTTGTGGCGATGTAGTAATTACAGAGTCAGATAGTTCAGTAGCAGGGTGTGGAAATTCAATGGTGATTACAAGAACTTGGACAGCAACAGATGCTTGTGGAAATGAAACAGCAGCAAATCAAGTGATTACTATAGAAGATACGACACCACCAACATTAACCGTACCAGCAGCTATTACCGTAGAATGTACATCAGACTACAGTTCAGCAGCTACAGGAATGGCAACCGCAACAGATACTTGTGGCGATGTAGTAATTACAGAGTCAGATAGTTCAGTAGCAGGGTGTGGAAATTCAATGGTGATTACAAGAACTTGGACAGCAACAGATGCTTGTGGAAATGAAACAGCAGCAAATCAAGTGATTACTATAGAAGATACGACACCACCAACATTAACCGTACCAGCAGCTATTACCGTAGAATGTACATCAGACTACAGTTCAGCAGCAACAGGAATGGCAACCGCAACAGATACTTGTGGCGATGTAGTAATTACAGAGTCAGACAGTTCAGTAGCAGGGTGTGGAAATTCAATGGTAATTACAAGAACTTGGACAGCAACAGATGCTTGTGGAAATGAAACAGCAGCAGATCAGGTGATTACTATAGAAGATACGACACCACCAACATTAACCGTACCAGCAGCTATTACCGTAGAATGTACATCAGACTACAGTTCAGCAGCAACAGG
>NZ_FZNT01000014.1 GCF_900188235.1 Lutibacter agarilyticus
GTTGTAATTATAATTGTTAGTTTAATTCAGCATAAAGGAAAAGATGATGAAAAAGCAATTGAAATTACAAAGGAATTATTTAAAACAAGTCCGTTGTTTAACATTGGCTCATTTGCAGTTATGTTAGTATTAGTTGCTTTATACGCTGTTTTTTGGAAATAGAAATAGTTATATATAATTTAAAAGAGTTGGTGAAAGCCAACTCTTTTTGTTTTAAAGCGGACTATTAAGTGCGAGATTTTAATATATATGAGTTAAAGCCGCTAACGTTTTGTTGGAAACTTCAAAAACACCAGTTTATTACTTCAGAAGAATTTGCTGAATACAGTTGGATTAACCTATAAATTGTCACAGAATATCTTCAAAAAGTATCATAATACAATTCCTTATACTCCTTTTTTATATGTTTTAACATATAAAAAGTGTATTTTATTTTAGAATATATGTAAATACATATAATTTAGTATATTTGCATTAAATTATACTTAAAAGCATATAATGAAGGATTTAGCACAATTTGTAAAAGAGCGCAGAAAAGAAGTGAATTTAACTCAGGAAGAATTTGCAGAAAGAACTGGTGTTGCTTTAACGGTCATCCGAAAAATTGAACAGGGAAAAACGAACCTCAATATGGATAAAGTAAATTTGGTCCTAAAAATGTTTGGACACCAATTGGCTCCAGTAAGTTTAAAAGTAAATAAAGAACCTAATAATTAACCGATGAGAAGCGCTGAAATATTTTACGATACAATCCTTGCTGGAAAATTAGTGGAAACAGATGATGGGGAATATGCATTTACGTACACAAGTGAATATGTAAAGAATTTCCCTAATCAATTTATCACATTTACGTTACCTGTAAGAAAGGAACCTTATAAAAGCAATAGATTATTTCCTTTTTTCGAGGGACTTATTCCTGAAGGTTGGTTATTAAATATTGCTTCAAAAAATTGGAAAATTAACCCAAATGACAGAATGGGATTATTATTAGCGTGTTGTCAAAATTGCATTGGAGCTGTGAGTATTCAACCAATAAAGGAAGAAAATGAAGAATAAGTGTTTATATTGTTATCAAAATTTGACTACTGAAACTGACTATCACGAAAAGTGCAGTCTTATTTTTTTTGGAACAAAGCAAACTCCAAAACTGGAATATACATTTGACCAAATGTCTGAGTTAGCCAAAAATGTGGTGGAGCGCAGTGTTTCAGTGCCAGGAGTTCAGCCTAAATTATCGATGTCTTTTAATGAGGAAACAAAAGATCAAAGATTAACTGTTGTAGGTGCTTTAGGAGGAAACTATATTTTTAAGCCACCTTCATTGGAATATCCTGAAATGCCACAAAATGAACATTTAACAATGCGATTGGCTGAATATTTAAAAATCAAGACTGTTCCATCCTCTTTAATCAGATTGAAATCTGGAGAATTATCATACATCACAAAACGAATTGATAGAGCCGAAGATGGGAAAAAAACACATATGATTGATATGTTTCAAATAACAGAAGCTTATGATAAATATAAAAGTTCTATGGAAAAAGTTGGCAACGCTTTAGGCCAATTTTCAAGTAATACATTATTAGATAAATTATTCTTTTTTGAATTGACATTATTTAGTTTTTTAACAGGAAATAATGATATGCATTTAAAAAATTTTTCAATGATTGAAAGTGCTTCTGGTTGGATATTAGCACCTGCTTATGATTTGTTGAATGTGGCCATTGCAAATCCTGAAGACAAAGAAGAATTAGCATTGACATTATGCGGGAAAAAGAAAAAATTTACAAAAGAACATTTTGTAAGTTTTGGACAAGGTCTGGGGTTAAGTCAAAAGCAATTAGCTAGTGTATTTAATCGTTTTCAAAAAAATAAAAACGGAATGATAAAAATGATTCAAAATTCATTCTTATCTAAAAAAATGAAACTAGCATATATTGAAATTTTAGAAGAACGATTTTTAAGGTTATTTATCTAAAACGGAATCATAAAATTTAATATGATTTGACACCATTTAATCAGTCAAAAACCGTATATTTATTCCTTAATAGAAAGTCAATTTCTACAAAACTAATTTAACCTTTATGGTAGTTAAATAACTACCTCAAATTCTTTGACATCTCTTAAATACTATAAAAACTAGGGTATTTGAAACAGGTTTGAATCCTGCCGGGGTCACTAGAGTAACAATCAAATAAGCCCAAATCCTTGTAAATCCTATGTTTTACAAGGATTTTTTATTTTTAGATTACTAGACTATTTAATTTCATATATTTGGTCAACAAAAAATATCGCGGTCAACACTGTTGACCAGTAGGCCAAAAACCCATAGTTGATTTGACTTTCGTCTTAAACAAAGTTTAACTTAGAAAAAGACGACAACTATGAAAACATCATCAACCTTTTCTATCCTTATTTGGATAAATGCTTCACGTGCTAAAAATAATGTAGCTGAAATATTTGCTAGAGTAACAGTTAATCAAAAACGTGCTAATATTAGCTTGAAACGTAAAATTGACATTAACTTTTGGGATAAAAATAAATCTAAAGCTAAAGGAGCGTAGTTGAAGTTATTCGAAGGATAATTTTGGATCTCATTATTACACTTTACTTACCCTCAACTAACTGAATTTTCAGCTACAAAACACCAAACCCAACCAAAATGATATAAGTTACACTTAAAATAATAAATTTGATTTAAATTAGTAGTTCAAAAAATTGCAATCAATACAATCATCTATTTTAAACTAAAGTATTTGTTTATACGTTTTGGGTAAATAATTATCAGTGATTTCGCATTGGTTATAACAAGTTGTAGCTAATTTGAACATATTACAATTCATCCAGAATATTCAACAATTCAGAGAAAGGGAATTTGTATTTTAAAAAGATAATTAGACTTTTGAAAATGTATTTCTAAATTTAAGAGAATCATTATGAATAAAAAAAAGTTAATTCTTAGAATAGTATTATTTGTTTCAACTATTACCTCTTTGTTTTTTGTGCCCTGGTTACTTGTAAAAGCGTGGATACTTCCGTTACCTGATTCAGTTCAAGAACAGTTAGATGAAGGAGTAAACCACGGATTTGAAGGAATAATTGCTTATGTAGACCAAAAAGGAAAGACTTCAGAATATTATGCAGCTGGTTGGTATAATAGAGAATCCAAAATACCCGCCAAACCAAAAGCTTTATTTAAAATTGCGAGTATTAGTAAGTTATACGATGCTGTTGCTGTTACCAAATTGGTATATGCTGGACGACTTGATTTAGATAAAACTATTGAGGATTATTTACCTGAACTGGTGGGCAGAATTGAAAACGCTGACAAAATAACCTTAAAATTAATGATACAGCATAGAAGTGGAATTCCAAATTTTACAGATGCTCCAAAATTTTGGGAAGCTCCTACTGAGTCTTATGAAGAAAGCCTAGCATTGATTTTAGACAAACCGGCAAATTTTAAACCTGATAGTGATTACGAATATTGCAATACAAATTATCTATTATTAAATAAAATTATGGATAATGAACTAGGTTATAACAACTTCATTTATATTCAAGAAGAGATTTTGGATCCTTTAAATTTAAAAAATACTTTCCGATCTTTAAGTGACGTAAATGTTAATAATGTAATGAGTGGTTATCATATTGGTTACCCTCATGATTTAAAAACTAACGATTATGGAATGCACGCTACAGCAAAAGACGTAGGAAAATTTCTAAGAGCATTAAATGATGGATCTTTATTTAAAGAAGGTGAAAAAGAAATATATGATTCCGTTTACAAATATGAACATTCTGGTTGGGTTCCAGGGTATCAGAGCTTTGCCAAGTATTATAAAGACATTGATGCAGTTATTGTTGTTTTCTATAGCACAACAGATCCAAAACTTTACAATTGGAATTTATCTGAAATTATAAACAAAAGAATTAAGAAAATAATTAGAAATAAAAACTAGCTACAACACCGCATATACTTTATTGCTAGTAAAAGCAGATTTACGAAAATCCTATTTCCTATTGGGTTTTTATTTGCTAAATTAGTGCTTTAAACACGCAACAAAATATATTCAAACACGTTAAAAAAACAATGCCTAGCTAGGAATAGCTAAGCATTGTTTTTTTATGAAACAGACGTTTTAAATATAAGAAACAAAAAAACTAACCACTGCACCAATAACAGCTATAACAATGGTAAAAACCACATCTTGCGAAATAATATTTAAAATTATGGGTCTTAATATATATGATAAGGTTTCAAGTGAAATCTAAATTTTTTGAAATTAACAATAATCATATTTTATAAACTCTTTTTTGTTAAATTAGTACTCTAAAAAGTGTAAAATCAAAAATAATAAAATAGATATAAGAAACTTTTATCTAGGATAATTTAATCTAGACAAGCATAATTATCATAAGCATATAACAAAGTTGTAATGTTCATAGGAGTGGGAATAGATTTCGAATACTGTTCCAAAAGGATCTTCAACGTAACACATACGATACGGTTTTTCTCCTAGATAATACTCTCTAATTGGCATTCTTTGTTTACCTCCAGCATCTACAATTTTTTTAACAAGTCCTTCAACATCGGGGTCTTGTATTGAAAAGTGAAATAAACCTGAGCGAAATGGCTCAAAAACAGGCTCTTGTTCTTTACTCTCATTAAATTCGAAAAGTTCGAAACCAATCTTATCTCCCGTAGAAAGATGGGCGATTTTAAATGTTCCCCATCCTTCGCCAAAAACATCAATACACATTTGACCAATAGCTGTTTCATTTTCTTCTTTTACTATTGTTGGTTCCATAATAACATAAAACCCTAATACTTCAGTATAAAACTTAACCGCTTCTTCAATGTTTGGAACAGTGATTCCAATGTGAGAAAATGTTTTAGGGTAAGGTTCTACAGATTCATTTAAATTACTCATTTTGTTTTGTGAATAACTAAAAGTTGATAACATTAATATGAAAACAACTATTGCATAATTCTTGTTCATTATTTATTCTTTTAAATTTGACGTAAAATATAGACATAAATCAAAGAAAAACAAGATGTTACATTGATTGCATATAGTTATGTAAATGTGTATTATTAAGATTTTCAGTAGTTTATAGATTAAAAAAAATGAAAAAAATGAAATGAAAAAAACAATGGGGTAACAATGCACATAAAAACAGCTTCATTTAGTTAAATATAATGTTTCTAAACCTAAAAATTATTAAATTTAACACTCGGAAAATATCGTTTTCAAAAAAAACGCTATTTTTTATCCCTTTAACCGTTACTATCCATTAAAAACAAAAGATTGTCTAATAAATGAAAATTAATAACATGAGAAAAATAATTATTATAACCGTAGCTATTTTCTTTTTGATTGGATGTAAGAATCGTTATAGTAGTCCCAATCAAGATGATTTTATAAGGACAATATCACTTGAAGGACAAGACAACTTTCGTGACTTAGGAAACTATTTTACCACTAAAGGGAAAACAGTTCAGAAGAGAAAAATATATCGCTCAGGTACTTTATCACAAATAACTGAAGAGGATAAAGCTGTAATTCAAGAATTAGGAATTAAAACAGTGATAAATTTTCTTACGGAAGAAGAAATAGCAAAACGAGGAGCAGATAAGCTACCTAATAATGCAAAGTCTGTGTATTTACCTATATCAGGTGATAATGACGAAGCTTCAACAGTCTTGAAAGCAAGACAAACTGGGAACTTTTCTAAAGTACCTGTCGAATTAAATTATAACATTCATAAACTATTACCTGAGGTCGGGAAAGATTCATATTATCAACTGTTTAAACTACTTGCAGATTCGTCGAATTATCCCGTTCTTTTTCATTGCTCACATGGCGTTCACAGAACCGGTACAGCAGCAGCTTTGTTGCTAAGCTTATTGGATGTTCCTTGGTCAGTAGTTGAAACGGATTATTTACTTTCAAACAAATGCAGACAGCGTAAGAGCCAAATGCGTATAAATCAACTTGATTCTATTGCTAGACATAATTTTGACACTTTGGATTTTAAAGAAAATAGAAAAAATATTGAAGCTTTTTACATATTACAAAGTGAATATATTCTTGGAACGAAAAAGCATATTGAAGAAACATATGGCTCTTTTGACAAATATTTTGAACACATTGGACTGTCACAGAAAGAAATATTAGCGATAAAAAATAATTTAATTCAAGAGTAAAAAAGCTTGGTAACAATAGTAATCGTTGTGCAAGGCACTAAAAAAATAGAAAACACACTTCAAAAGTTTCATTTCAAGGGGCTTTTGTCTGTTAAAAAAAATGAAGCACAACTTTTGCATCACTATTTACTTTTTTGGTAATGATTTTGATATTTCTGAATGTTCTAAGCCATAACTGAGAGGTTGTGAAATTCGCGTTTAAGAGAACTTTAGAATTTAATTTTACTATTCTAAATTATGAATAGTAATCGTTAAGATTTATCTCGAAACAACCTTTTCAAAGCACAAGAAACAAAAACTAATTACTGCACCAATAACAGCCATTACAATGGTGAAAATTACATGAATGAAGTTGATATTAAATACTGTAGATAAGAATGTGCACCCAAACATACCTTTTTTTAGTTGTTGACTTTCGTTTTAAAAAAAGTTTAACTTAAAAAGACGGCAACTATGAAATCACAAAACAATTTTTCTATTCTAATTAGTATTAACGCTTCGCGAGCAATAAATAATGAAGCAGAAATATTTGTTAGAGTTACTCTAAATCAAAAAAGAGCTAAAATTAGTTTAAAACGTAAAATTGATATGAACTCCTGGGATAAAAATAAATATAAAGGAAACAGTCAACAAGCATGTTTAAACAAGTTATTTTGTCAGTCCTATTGATTTTATAATAAAATTGTACAATAGGTAACCTAACTTAGGATACTTAAGACCTAGTTAATTAGTAATTTTATCAGTAACAAAAACTCATTAATATTAAACTCTGTAAAAATGTCTAAACGATCGTTATTTTTTAATGTCTTATTTATTTGTCAAATATTTGTAGTTGCAGCACAAGAAGTACCTAAAATATTAACTGATAAAAAAATTACAGAAAACCATTATTTACCTGACTTTAGCTATGCAGGTTATCATAATGGAGAAGTTGAACTTCCATATAGTTTTGATAAAATTGTTTTAGCAACAGATTTTGGAGTGGTTGCAAATGATGGTTTAGATGATTCAAAAGCATTGTTAAAAGCGTTAGAAGCTACTAAAAAAATGCCTGGAAATATAATACTTCAATTGCCAACAGGAAAATTAATTCTGAGCAATATTCTTTTTATAGAGCGAAGTAATTTTGTGTTACGCGGTGCTGGAGCAGGAGCAGGTGGTACAGAAATTTATTGCCCAAGACCTCTGATGTACCTTGATAGTCCAGATGCTTTAACAGAGTTAAGAGAGTATTTGGTGACATTTGATAAAAGAGAGCGTCAGAAAGAAAATAATATTGATCTTCCTTTTTCTCAATATGCATGGTCTGGAGGAATCATTTGGACTCAGGTGCCTGGAGAACGTGTAAAATCATATTTAGGGAAATACGATACTGCTAAAAATGTATTGGCTAAAGTAACAAAAGGAGAGCGAGGAGAAACTACTTTTGAAGTTTCAGAGATAAAAAATTTAAAGGTTGGAGCTGTAGTGCAATTAGAGTTGTTTAATAAAAGCGGTGAAAAAGGAGCAATTATTGACGATTTATATAAAAAGGCTGATGTTAAAGTTGGTTCGCACCATTGGATGTTTCCAACACTACCTATTGTATCTCAACAAGTAGAGATTTTAAAAATTCAAGGTAAAAAAATAACTATAAAAACACCCTTAACCATTTCAATAAAACCTGCTTTTGAAGCTCGATTAGTTGAATGGAAACATTTAACAGAAGTTGGTATAGAACATTTAAAAATTACATTTCCAAATGCGCCAAGAGTTGCACATCATGTAGAACCTGGTTTTAATGCCATTTGTTTGACAAGACTATTTAATAGTTGGGTAAAAGATGTTGAAATTACAAATGCAGATAGTGGCGTTTTAACTGAGGAAATAGCAAATGTGACCATTAAAAATATAGTAACAAATGGTAGTAATTTAGCACATTACACAGTAGCGATGGCTGGGGTACATAATGTACTTGTAAATAATTTAAAAGTATTTAATGAAGCTGTTCACCCATTAAGTTTTAATACATTTTCAACTAAAAATGTGTATCAAAATTGTGAGGTTTTTGTAAAGCCCGTTTTAGATCAACATTCAGGAGCAAACCACCAAAATTTATTTGATAATGTAACAGTACACCTTTCAGTAAAAAAAGATAATAGTTACCCATTATTTGCTGGTGGAGGTGCAGGTTATTGGAAACCATCTCACGGGGCATACAGTACGTTCTGGAATATAAATGTACAAGTTTTAAATAATCATGATTTACCGTCTAATGTTTTATTAAATGGTATGCTTGACGGTCCTTATGCAAATTTAGTAGGGGTTCACGGTAATAAAAACTTTCAAATTAAGTATGAGCCGTCTCCTTATATTGAGTTGTTAAATTCAAATCTTTACAAAATACCTTCATTATATAATTATCAATTACAAAAAAGGTTGGATAAAAATTAAAAATGTAATACTTTAGAAAAATATAAAACCCAGCAAATAATAAAAATTAATGCAACGTAATTTTAACTTATTTTTAGTTTTAATACTTATTTTTTTACAGGGTTTTTCTCAAACTGCAAATTATCGTTTTAGAAACCTATCTACATCTAATGGGCTGTCACAGAGTTCTGTAATTGTAATTCATCAAGATAAATTAGGTCAAATGTGGTTTGGAACCAGAGATGGTTTAAACAAATATGATGGTACTCATTTTAAAATTTTCAGAAACAATCCAAAAGATAGTACTACTATAAGCAATAGTGATATTTTAGCTATTGAAGAAGATTCTGAAGGAACAATTTGGATAGGAACTTACAATGGTTTAAATAGGTACAACCCTGTTAAAAATAGCTTCAAAAAATATTTTCACACAAATGCTACAGGTTCTTTAAGCAACAATACTATTTGGTCTATACAAGAAATTAAAAATGAAATATGGGTTGCAACCTCTAACGGAATTTCAATTTTTAACAAAACTACAGGTGTTTTTCAAAATGTATTTCACCAACCTTCTAATACCAAAAGCATCCCTAGTAATTTTGTTTCAAAAATTATTGAAACAGAAAATGGAGAAATATGGGTAGGAACTTCAAAAGGCTTGTGTAAATTAGAAAAAAGAGACGGTACTAATTTTGTTTTTAGACATTTTACACCTTTATTAAAAGATTTAGATGAGAAGTTATATGTGCAAGAGATTATTGAAGATGCGCAAAATAACTTATGGATTGGAACAAAAACCAATGGTTTGTTTAAACTTAATAACAAGCAAACCAAACTAATTTCAGTTTTTAAGTCAAAACAAGGCTCAAATTTAGAAAAAGATTTTAGAGCAATAGCCATTGATAAAGAAGGAGATTTATGGTTTGGGACCAATAGTGGGGTTTATGTGTTGAATCCCGAAAAAAATAATCAAAAAGAACCTTTAAATTGGATTGAAAATAAAAATATTAGTAAAATAAAATCTATTTATACCGATAAAAAAGGATCAGTTTGGGTAGGAACCTATTTTGGAGGTGTTCATATTTGGGATGAAACAAATATGAATTTTACCAATTTAAATAAAAATACAGAAAAAAATAGTTTAAGCTACAATGTTGTGGGATCTATGGTTTTAGATGCTGAAAAAAATATTTACTTTGGAACTGAAGGAGGTGGAATAACTATTTTAAATAATAAAACCAACACTACAAGTTATTTAAATACTGCCAATGTAAAAGAACTACCAACTAATAATATTAAAACCTTATTATTAAATAATAAAGAGGATTTATGGATTGGTACCGTAGATAAAGGATTAATAGTTTATAATTTAAAAAATAAAACAACGGCAAACAAACAGTTAAGTGCTGAGTTGAAAGATTTGTTAGAAGATGTTGGTGTTTATGTGCTTAAAAAGGAGTCTGATAGTGTAATTTGGATAGGTACTTTTGGCAATGGTTTAATAAGGTATAATACCAATAAAAAATTAGTAAAAGTTTATAAAAATGAACTAGGCCAAATTTCATCACTAACCAATAATAGAGTTCGCTCTTTGTTAATAGATTCGAAAAAACAAATTTGGATAGGTACTCAAAGCGGATTGAATTTAATTCCTTCACCAAACTCTACAACTAACCAAGTTAAAATACAACATTTCTTTTTTGATAACGAAGCCTTATCGGGTGATGATATTTTAACTCTCTTTGAAGATAGCAAAGGCGCTATTTGGGTGGGAACAAAAGCAAAAGGTTTTTATGTATTAAAGAAAGGTAAGTTTGAAAGAAAAATTATTAATGATGGAGACGTTGAAATAACATCAATTCATTCGGTATTAGAAGATGCAAATCAAAATCTATGGTTAAGTACCAATAATGGTATTGTTAAATTTAATACAAAAACCAGTGAAACTAGTATTTATGGAGAAACAGACGGTCTTGTAAGTAATGAGTTTAATGATAATTCTAGCTTAAAACTTAACGATAATCAATTGTATTTTGGAGGGCCAGCAGGTGTTTCTTATTTTGATCCTGAAAATATAGTCTCTAACAGTTACGTACCACAAGTAATTTTAACAAACTTTAAAATTCAAAATAAAACAGTTGAAGTTGGTAGTGATAAAAAAGATATTCTTACTAAAAGTATTGAGTATACTAAAAACATTACCTTAAATTACAATATGGCAAATTTCACCATTACTTACGCCATTCCTAATTTTATCAATTCAGCAAATAATGAATATTCATACCGATTGGTAGGCTTAGAAAACGAGTGGATTACTACATCTAATACAGAAGCATCCTATACCATACAAACTGCAGGAACCTATGTTTTTGAAATAAAAGGCGCAAACAATAATGGTGTTTGGAATACCCAACCTACTAAGCTAAAAATAGTAGTACTACCTGCTCCTTGGAAAAGTTGGTGGGCGTTTTTATTGTACACCATTATAATAGCATTGGCATTATTTGGTTTAACTGTTTTTTTAAAATCAAAAGCGAAGTTAAAGCTTGAATTAGATTTAGAACATATAGAAAATGAACGAAATGAAGAAATAAACCAAGCAAAACTGCAGTTTTTTACAAATATATCTCACGAATTTAGAACACCGTTAACCTTAATTTTAGGGCCACTACAACAATTATTATTAAACTATAAGGGTAGTAATAAAATGTATAAAAAGTTATTAGTTATAGAAAGTAGCGCCAATCATTTGTTACAATTAATTAACAGGTTGATGGATTTTAGAAAGTTAGAAAACAATCAATTTAAATTACAATCTGCAGAAGGAAATATAGTAAAATTTTTAAAGGAGATTTATTTTTCATTTAGCGAATACGCAAAAGACGGTAACTATAATTATACTTTTGAAGCTTCTGATGATTCCGTTTTAGTATACTATGATCGTTCAAAATTAGAACGGGTTTTTTATAATCTAATTTCAAATGCATTTAGATTTACTTCAAAAGGAGGGAATATAAAATTTAAAGTAAATAAAGATGATACACATATTTATATTACAGTTGAAGATAATGGTGTAGGTATTTCTGAAGAATATGTTGATAAAATATTTGATCGATTTTTTGAAATAGCCATTCATAACAATCAAAAAGAAGGTTATAATAAAGGTACTGGTATTGGATTGTCAATTGCAAAAAATATTGTGACACTTCATAAAGGCACAATTAAGGTTAAAAACAATAACGAGCAGGGAACAACATTTGAAGTGGCTTTGCCATTAGGGAGAGAACATCTTTTAGATGAAGAGATATTAACAGATTTTAAAACTAGTGACGATCTTTCTCAATATATTACACAGTTAGAATCTAAAGTTGTAGACTTGAATGATGATATTGAAGATTTAGTTGCTAAGGAAGATAAACCTATAGTTTTAATTGTTGAAGACAATAAACCATTACGTTCATTTATTAAAAACTTGCTGAAAGACGAATGTAAAGTTATTGAAGCTGAAAATGGAAAAGTAGGATTAAAGAAAGCTTTAGAAATAATTCCAGATCTTGTAATAAGTGATGTTATTATGCCAGAAATGGTTGGTACTGAAATGTGTTCAAAAATTAAAGAAAATTTAAAAACCAGCCATATTCCAGTAATGTTACTAACTGCACGTTCTTCATTAATTTATAAATTTGAAGGATTGGAAAGCGGTGCAGATGAATACATAAGTAAACCTTTTAATATAAAAGAATTTAAATTGAAGGTTAAAAATATGCTTGAGGTTGTAAAACGTTTAAAAAGTAAGTTTTCTAAAGAAAACAATTTAGCGCCAAGTGAAATTACAGTTTCTTCTGTAGATGAGCAATTGCTTAAAAAAGCCTTTAAAATTGTTGAAGATAATATTTCAAACGAACAATTTGATATTCCATTTTTTTGTGACGAATTGGGCGTGAGCAGAACCATGTTGTTTACAAAAATTAAAGCTTGGACTAATTTTACACCTAATGATTTTATTCAGGAAATAAGAATGAAACGTGCAATTCAATTGTTAGAGCAAAATAAAATTAATATTTCGCAAATTAGTTATAAAGTAGGATTCAAAAATCCAAAATACTTCAGCAAGTGCTTTCAAAAAAAATATGGGAAAACACCTTCCGAATATCAACGTAAATTTTCAAATAATTTCCCGGAAGAATTATAATACCCCATAAAATAAGGAAAAAACAGTCTATTTTGGATAATTAGATACCCTTTTTTGAATTTTTAGTTTAATCTTCGCTCCTATATTTGGGGTATGAAATTAAACAAAACAAAAATAATTTTTATTGAAACATTACTGATGGCGATAATCATAGTGTTGAGTTTACTAATTATTTATTTTGTTTAAAAAAATAACTTAAAACCAAATATATATGTCAAACAAAACAAATTTAGTCAAGGGGTATTTATTACTGTTCCTTGTATTTATGAGTGCATTGGGCTACGCTCAAGAAAAAAATGTGACTGGGAAAGTTCTTTCTCAAGACGACAACATGGGTCTTCCAGGAGTTAATATTTTAGTAAAAGGAACTTCAATAGGAGGTTCAACGGATATGGATGGATCATATTCAATAACCGTACCGGGTAATGATGCAGTTTTAATATTTAGTTACTTGGGGTTTTTTCCACAAGAAATTACTGTAGGTAGTAAATCAACTATTGATGTTGTTTTAGCTGCAGATTCAAATGAATTAGATGAAATTGTTGTTGTAGGTTATGGTGCTGTAAAGAAAAGTGATATTACAGGTTCTGTTTCTTCAGTAAAAGCTGAAGAATTAACTGCATTTCCTGTTTTAAGCGCAGGTCAAGCATTGCAGGGGCGTGCAGCAGGTGTTGTTGTGCAATCTAATAATGGTGGTGAGCCAGGAGCGCCAATTTCAATTAAAATTAGAGGAAATACTTCTATTAGTGCAAGTAGTGCAGCGTTGGTTGTTGTTGATGGTTTTGTAGGAGCTACCATGCCTCAATCAGCAGATATTAAATCTATGGAAGTACTAAAAGACGCATCTGCAACTGCTATTTATGGATCAAGAGGTGCAAACGGTGTAATTTTAGTTACAACTAAAAAAGGACGCGCAGGTAAAATGTCTATAGAATTAAATACTTCTTATTCTGTTCAATCAGTATCAAATCAATTAGATTTATTAGATGCAAATCAATTTGCAGCTTATCAAACAGCAATCAACCCATCGTATGTTCAAGGTTCAGCAAATACAGATTGGCAGGATTTAATTTATACTGGAGGTGCTGTATCAGATACACAGTTAGCATTTTCAGGAGGAACTGAAGATATTGATTATTATGTTTCAGGAAATTATTTCAATCAAGAAGGAGTTGTAATTAACTCAGGATATGAGCGTTTTTCATTTTTAAGTAACCTTAATGCTAAAATTTCAGATAAATTTAAAGTAGGATTTAATGCAGTAGGAAGTAGAAATACTAAAGATGGCGTTTCTACGCAGGCAAATACTGGTGGTAGAGGATCAGGTGATGTTATTTCTATAGCATACCGTTTTGCTCCAGATTTAGGTGTTACTGATGCTAACGGAAACTACACATTTAACTCTGTAGGTGATGATGTTGATAACCCGTACGCTATAGCTAAAGAAAGTATTGATGAAACAGTAACAGATAACTATCGTGCAAATTTTTATGCCGATTATCAAATTATTGAAGGTTTATCATTTAAAACAACTTTTGGGTTTAGTACTTTAAATAGAACTAGAGGAACTTTTAAACCGTCAACTTTAATTACAACAGCAGGTGCTCAGGGAGGTATTGCAACAATAGAAAATACGAAGATGTCTGATATTTTAAGTGAAAATTACTTAACATATAACAGAGAATTAGGAAAGGGTAATTTAACAGCTTTATTAGGGTATTCTTACCAAAAAATTAAAAATGAAAGAAACGGCGCAGGTGCACAAGGGTTTATAACAAATAGTGTTTCTTACCGTAATCTTGGTCAAGGAGCAGTACCATTAACTCCTTCATCATCTTTATCTGAAACTGAAATTATGTCATTTTTTGGTCGTCTAAATTATGATTATAACGATAAATACTTGTTTACGTTTACTGCACGTCAGGATGGGTCTTCAAACTTTGCTAAAAACGAAAAATACGCATTTTTCCCTTCAGGAGCTTTTGGGTGGAAAATTTCAAATGAAGATTTCTTAAGAGATAACAATACGGTATCTAATTTAAAATTAAGACTTAGTTATGGTGTTACAGGAAACCCATCAATAGCACCTTACCAATCTTTAGCTAGTTTTGAAGATATTTATGCAGTAGTAGGTGATGAAACTGTAGGTGCGGTTGTACCAAACCAACTTTCAAATCCAGATTTAAAATGGGAGTCATCTTACCAAAGTAATATTGGGGTTGATTTAGGGTTATTTGATAGTAGAATTGCGATATCTCTAGATTATTACAATATTGATACAAAAGATGTAATATTAGGAGATACTTCAGCACCTGAATATGTTGGGTTTTTGAACTCTACAGCATTAAAGAATGTTGGAGAGATTAATAATAAAGGATTTGAAATTACATTAACAACTAGAAATTTTGTGAAAGAAGATTTTACTTGGACAACAGATTTTAACTTCTCTAGAAATAGAAATACAGTTCAAAAATTAATTGGAGGTGAAGATATCTTTTTAGATTCTGCTCCAGGTCACTTTTTACAAGATGAAACTCATATTTTAAGAGAAGGTGAAGCAGTTGGTCAGTTTTTTGGATATGAATACAGAGGTGTAAACCAAGGAGGAACACTTCCAGAAGGAACTGCAAGTTTTAATAATGTACCAGGTGAAGAATTATTTACTGATATTAATGATGATGGAGTTATTACAACTGATGACCGTAAAATAATTGGTGATCCTAACCAAGATTGGACATTTGGATTTAACAACTCATTCCGTTACAAAGATTTTGATTTAGGGGTGTTTTTCCAAGGAGCTGTTGGAGGTGATATTTTTAGTTACACATTCTTAGAATTAGCTTCAGGAGGTTCAAATGCAACAACAGAAGCTTTGAATGCTTGGACACCAACAAATACTAATACAAACGTTCCTTCGGCAGCCGTTAGAGGAAAAAGAATTTCTTCAAGATTTGTATATGATGGTACTTATGTGCGTTTGAAAAACTTAGTTTTAGGGTATAACTTAGATGCTAGCTTAATTGAAAAAATGGGAATTCAAAATCTTCGTTTGGCTATAAGTGCACAGAATTTATGGACTATCACAGATTATCCAGGAACTGATCCTGAGGCAAGTTACCAAAGTAGTGGAGCTCAAAACAGCAATGTTAATAATGGGTTTGAGTATGGTAATTATCCAAACATTAAATCTGTAACTTTCAGTTTAAACTTTAAATTTTAAAAAACAATGAAAAATTTCAAATATATATTTTTAATGCTAACCTTTTTAGGAGTAGCATGTTCAGATTTAGAAGAAGAACCGGTAGGTTTATTATCTCCGGATGGGTTTTTCAACTCTCCTGCTGATGTTCAAACCGCTGTAAATGGAGCTATCGGAACTATGGCTGAAGAAGGGTATTGGGGAAGAAAATTATCTTTACCAATAATGTTAAGAAGTGATATGGTTACTATTGCTGATGTTGGAACTGCAGCAAGACGAATTGATCATAACCAATTTACAGTTCAGGCTGATAACGGAATGATTACTGCATTTTGGCCTAGATCATACCAAATAATTGCTGCTACTAACGAAGCTATTGCTGGTGCTGCTGATGTAAATGCTCCAGAAGCGCAGTTAAATGCAGCTACTGCTGAAGCTTATTTTGTACGTGCATTTGCATACTATAATTTAGTGCGTTTATTTGGTGCGGTTCCTTATTTAGATACTCCTGTATCAAATATTGATGAAGCTGCCCAAATTAGTAAAACACCTGAGACCGAAGTGTATGCTAATATTATTTCAGATTTAGAATATGCAAAACAATGGTTGCCAGACACACAGCCTTCTACTGCAAAACCTACAAAAGCTACTGCTGCCGGATATTTAGCTTCAGTTTATTTAACTATGGGTGAATATCAAAAAGCTTATGATGAAGCAAAATATATAATTTCAAATGAAGGTAAATTTGGGTTAACTTTAGCGGATGATTTTCAAGATCTATTTAATGCGGATAAACAAAGCGGACTTAACGAAGCTTTATTTACGTTAGATTTTAACGGTTTTAGAGCTGGAAATTACGGACAAGATTACCAAGCTGCCTTAACAGGAATTAGAGGTAATGAAGCTGGTGGAATTGGTGGCGGATGGTCTGTTGCTGCACCAACTGTAGAAGTATATAATACTTGGGATGGTAGAGACTATAGAAAAGCAGTAAGTTTAGATACAATTGGTATTTTTAAAGGTAATGTAGAGCCTTTTATCAACTTCCCAAATTTTGATTCTAGAAATATTGCAAGTGCTTATATTGCAAAATATACACGTTTTCCTGGTTTAACATCTAACGGTAACGGTAGAGGTTCAAGTTTTAATTATGCAATGATGCGTTATGCTGAAGTATTGTTAATTGCTGCGGAAGCGTTAAATGAAGTTACTCCTGGAACTACTGAAGCTGATGGTTATGTAAATAGAGTAAGAGCAAGAGCAAGAAACCAAGCAGGAACTATGTCAATGTATCCTTTAGATGTTACTGCCGGTCTTTCTAAAGATGCTTTTAGAACAATGGTATTGGAAGAGCGTAAATGGGAATTAGCATTTGAATTTAAAAGATGGTTTGATATCAAAAGACGCAAAATGGGTGATGAAGTTTTTGGACCTTCAGGTCTTGAGCCTCAACCAAACTTTAGTGCAGCTCGTGATTATTATTTACCACTTCCAGCTGATGAATTACAAAGAAATCCTAATTTACAACCAAATAATACGGGTTATTAATTTTAAGAATAGTTAATGAACAAATTAAACTATATAGTTTTAATTCTTGGGTTTACAGTGCTTTTTACAGCCTGTGAACCTGAGAAAAAACTTAAAAAAGATACTGAAATAGCAGATAACAATAGCCTTTTAGAAAATCGTTATCAAAAGCTATTAGCTTATAAAGTAGACTCTTTAAGTTTTCCTAGAAGTATGTCTTTAAACCCTGAAGAGATTCACAAGGTACCATCTAAAGATTGGACCAGTGGTTTTTTTCCAGGTAGCTTATGGCAAATATTCAAACTTACAGGAAATGAAAAATTTAAAGAAAAAGCCGTAGAATGGACCGCTTTAATGGAGAACCAAAAATACAATGATAAAACTCATGATATGGGTTTTAAAATTTATTGCAGTTTTGGGGAAGGTTTAAAAGTGGAAGATAACCAATTTTATAAAGATGTTATTGTTGAAAGTGCCAAAACGTTAAGTACTCGTTTTAATGAAAAAGTGGGTTCTTTAAGGTCTTGGGATTTTAATAGTGATATTTGGGAGTTTCCAGTTATTGTTGATAATATGCTAAACTTAGAATTGTTGTTTGAAGCAACAAAAATTTCAGGAGATAGTACCTTTCATAAAATTGCAGAAACACATGCCGAAACTACGCTAAAAAATCATTTCAGACCAGATAATAGTATTTATCATGTGGTTGTTTATGACACGATAACAGGTGTTGCCAAAATGAAAGTAACACATCAAGGGTTTAATGATGAATCAACTTGGGCGCGTGGTCAAGGTTGGGGTATTTACGGTTATACAATGGCATATCGTTATACCAAAAACCCAGCTTTTTTAAAACAAGCTGAAGCTACTGCTAAATTTTATATGGAACATAAGAATTTACCTGAAGATGGAATACCATATTGGGATTTTAATGATCCAGCAATTCCAAAAGCACCACGTGATGCATCAGCGGCAGCTGTTGTAACTTCTGCTTTGTATGAACTATATGGCTTCACTAAAAATAAAGTATATTTGGACTTTGCAAATAAAGTACTTGATAATTTAAATTCAACAAAATATTTATTAGACGCTACTGTAAACGGACCTTTTATTTTAAATCATAGTACAGGAAACTGGCCAAAAAATGATGAAATAGATGAACCAATTTCGTATGCTGATTACTATTTTTTAGAAGCTTTACTTAGAAAAAAAGCACTTTAAATTTCATTAGATCTTAAAAATATAAAAATGACAATTCCAACTTATAACTATTTTAAATTAATTCAAAAATTAGCTTTTGTATTTATTTTAACTACTATTATTTCTTGTGCTAATAATGGTACATCCGAACGTAGTCAAACCAATATAAATGAAAACTGGTCGTATTTAGAAAACGATTCAGAAGAATTACCAAATACAAAAGCCAAAGAATGGCAAAGTATTAGTTTACCACATTCGTGGAATAGTACTGATGTTACAGATTTAGAACCTGGTTATCGCAGAAATGCAAGTTGGTATGCAAAAACATTGGCTATTAATAATGTTGTTCCTAATCAAAATTATTTTTTGTATTTTGAAGGTGCCAATATTAATACTCAGGTGTATGTAAATGGCAAACAGGCTGGTGCACATATTGGTGGTTATATTGGTTTTGAAATTGACATTACAAAGTTTATTCACTCGGGTAATAATGAAATTTTAGTACGTGTTGATAATGGATACGATCCTGAAGTTATTCCTTCGCAAAAAAGTGATTTCTTTATTTTTGGCGGTATTACACGTGATGTATGGTTAGTAACTAAACCAAATACGCACATTGGCAATATACAAATTACAACACCAACTGTTTCAAATGAGAAAGCAAGTTTAAGTATTAAAACAATACTTAATAATGTTAAAAATTTAACAAGTTTAACTTTAAAAGCAAGCTTACTAAACCCAAAAGGAAATGAAGTAGCAACTCAAAGTGTTCCTGTTTCTGAAGCTACAACTACTATTTTATTTGATGAAATAGTAAACCCTGAATTATGGGACACAACAAATCCTAACTTATATACGGTTAGTGTTTCTTTGGTTGAAAATAATGAAGTAAAAGATCAAGTTGAAGACAAAGTTGGTTTTCGTTGGTTTGAATTTGTGAAGAACGGTCCTTTTTATTTAAACGGAAAACGTTTGTTATTACGTGGTACACATAGGCACGAAGAACATGCAGGTGTAGGTGCTGCAATGAGCAACCAACAACACCGTGCTGATATGGAATTGATAAAAGAAATGGGAGCTAATTTTGTTCGTTTGGCACATTATCCTCAAGATCCAGAAGTTTATAAAGCTTGTGACGAGTTGGGAATATTAGTTTGGGATGAATTGCCTTGGTGTAGAGGTGGAGTTGGAAATGATACTTGGAAAACCAATGCTAAAAACATGTTAAGTGAAATTATCACACAAAATTACAATCACCCAAGTGTTATTATTTGGTCTTTAGGTAATGAAATTTATTGGTTACCAGATTTTGAAGGCGGTGATGAAAGAACAGAAATCAATACTTTTTTAACAGAATTAAATAATCTTTCGCATAAATTAGACCCAGCACGTAAAACAGCTATCAGAAAATATTACGAAGGATCACATATTGTAGATGTTTTTTCTCCTTCAATTTGGTCTGGTTGGTATTCAGGAAGTTATAAAAGTTACCAAAAAGCAATTGATAAATATAAAAAAGAATACAACCACTTTTTACATGCAGAATATGGTGGGTCAAGTCACGTAGGGCGTCATTCTGAAAATCCTATCACAGGTGAAGGTTTAATTAAAGCCGACGGTTGGGAAGAAGCTATTGTACAAACTAAAGTTGCTAATATTGCTCAAATTGGAGATTGGAGCGAAAATTATATTGTTGATTTATTCGACTGGCATTTACGAATTTCAGAAACGGATCCAACTTTTGTAGGAAATATTCAATGGGCATTTAAAGATTTTGGAACACCTTTACGTCCAGAAAACGACATTCCTTATATGAATCAAAAAGGATTGGTTGACCGGAATGGAAATCCAAAAGATGCTTTTTATGTATTTAAAAGTTATTGGAGTGATGTTCCTTTTACGTACATAGAATCTCATACTTGGACAGAGCGCCAAGGGCCAAAAGATTTAGCAAGAACTATAAGTGTTTATAGTAACTGTGATAAGGTAGCTTTTTATCATAATGATCAATTTTTAGGTGAAAAAGAGCGCGATATTACTAAGTTTCCGGCATCTGGTTTAACTTGGGATGTAAACTTTACTGAAGGTGAAAATAAACTAGTAGCTGTTGGTTTACCAACAAATGGTAGTCAGGTTTCAGATACATTGGCAGTAAATTATCGTTTCAAAAAAAATGGAGCGGCTAAAGATTTAGAGTTATCGTATAAATTATTAGAAAATGGTAATTATTTAGTAACAGCTATTGCAGTTGATTCAAAAGGAATGCGCTGTTTAGATTATGAAAAAAGAGTTTATTTTCAATGTTTAAGTGGTGGAGAATTATTGAAAAGTCAAGGTACACCTACAGGTAGCGAATCTATTGGAATGTCAAATGGAAAAGCAAGTATTGAAGTAATTCCTTCAGGAGCTAATAAAAAAATAGAAGTAATGGTTTTAAATCAGAGTTTTAAAGGAACTTATTTAACCATAGAAAGATAATTTGTTTAAGTTTTGATGGCGCTAATTTTAAAATGATTCTGTTTAATTTAGAATGTTTTAAAATTAGCGTTTTTTATATAAAATAAAATAACCATTAATCTATTCGAAGTATATTTGTTGAAAAATTCTAAAAAAAGATTTAAATAAAAAATAGAAAATATGAAACTTAAAGTAAACACATTAATTTTTTCATTATTACTAATAATGATTTTTAGTGCTTGTGAAAACAATCCTAGTAAAAAAATTATAATTGAAAACAAAAGTGATATAAATTACGAGTCTAAGGTTGTTGAACTTCCTTGGGATAAAGTAGCAGCACAATATCCAGAATTAGATTTAGCTAATTTTAAAATTGTTGAAGCTGTTTCTAAAAAAGAACTTTCTTTTCAATTAGAATATGCAGGAAATACAGCTGTAAAAAATATATTGGTTCAGGTATCATTAAATGTAGGATCGGCTATTGAATTAGCAATTGAAAATGGAAAACCTAGTGAAGTTAATTCTAAAACTTACGGAAGATTTGTTCCAGAACGTTTTGATGATTTTGCTTGGGAAAACGATAAAATAGCATTTAGAATGTATGGAAAAGCATTAGAATTAAGAGGGAAAGGAAATGCTTACGGAATTGATGTTTGGGTAAAAAGTACAGACAAACTAGTTATAAATGAGCGTTACAAAAGAGGTAAATACCATGTTGATAATGGTGATGGAATGGATTATTACCATGTGGGGCATAGCTTAGGTGCAGGTAATATTGCGCCATATAAAAGCGATAGCATTTGGTACTCTAAAAATTATTACCAATATAAAGTATTAGACAACGGTCCGTTGCGTACTACTTTTCAACTTGATTTCGAGCCTTGGATGGTTGATGGACAAGAAGTAACAGCTACAAAAATAGTGAGCTTAGATGCGGGAACTCAATTAAGTAAAATGGAGATTACCTATTCTTTTGAAAATGTAGAGCCATTGCCAGCAGTTATTGGAATTATAAAACGTCCTGAAGAAGGTGGTCAAGAATTATTTAAAGTTGAAGATGGTATTTTAGCCTATTGGGAACCAACTCATGGTGATGATGGTACTACTGGTGTTGGAATAATTATTCCTTCAAAAGTAAGTAATATGAAATTGAGAAACGACCAATATATTGCTGAGGTTGAAGTTTCAAATAATGAGCCTTTTGTATATTATACAGGTGCGGCTTGGGATAAGGCAGGAGTTATTACCAATCAAACGCAATGGTTTGAATATTTAGATACTAAAAAACAAGAATTATTAAATTCAGGAATTGAAATTAGTTTTAAATCTGAATAAATTATTTTTTTAAGCAGGGGTAACTATTAAATTAAGATTTTTTTACATCAATATATTGCCACTTCTCTTGTTGGCTAAATTCTAAATTTTCTTTAGTAACTATTTCAAGAGGTGAATATATTTTTTGTTGAGGAATGTTATTTTGGATTAAATAATCAGTCATTATTTTGACTGATTTTAACCCCTGGTTAAATGATTTTTGAGAGATTAAAAAGGTGATTTTATCATTCTTTAAATTAGCGACATTTTGTGCTGTTGTATCAAAACCTATCAGGCTTAATTCTTTTAATTTTTCAGAATCAATACAATTTGATATTGTTGAAATTCTACTTGAAGGCACTAAAACTCCCGAAATATTTTTATGCGTATCAAGCACTTCTTTTAATTGCTGTTTTACACGCTCCAAATTGTTTAAATCTTCAAAATTTAGTGAAACCGATTCAAACGGAATTTTATTTTTGTTGAAGTAAGAGTAAAACCCCTGTATTCTTCCTTCTATTGCATTGTTATTGTATAGTTTAGATTCAATATATGTAATTAAGTAGTTGGTTTTTTGTCCAGTACATAAATGCATTAATTTTCCAGATAAATAACCACCTTTGTAAGAATCCTGACCGATAAAAGAAATATTGTTAAACCCAGGCATTTCAATATTTAAGAAAATGTATGGAATCTTTTTTTTATCTAACTGAGCAATTATTATTTTAGTTTCATTTAAAAATAGGGGTGTAAGTATAACAGCTTCAGGATTTCCATCAATTAATTTCTGAAAACTTTTTAAATATGATTCTTTGTCTAATTCATTAAAGGTGAATTTATTTACCTCAATTCCGAAGCTTAGAACCTCCTCAGCTCCTTTTGAAATACCTAACAAGGGTGATTCCCAAAATAAGTTGTCAGCATCAAAATCAGGAATTAATACCGATATATTATACTTTTTTTTCATTGCCAGTGATCTGGCAATGTTATTTATTTTAAAATTTTGTTGGGTTAAGATTTGTTGAACTCGCTCTCTTGTTTTTTTAGAAACTCCATCTCTACCGTGTATAACTCTATCAACAGTTCCAACCGAAACTTTAGCAATCACTGCAATTTCCTTTATTGTAATCATATTTTTTCTTAAAATCAAGACAAATATTAAAAATTTAAATTGAATAAAAAGCGAATTAGCAAAAATAATTAAAAAAAATGTGTGCGCACACGAAAAATATTTACTAATTTTGTGTGCGCACACGAAAACATATTACTAATGATGTTTAAAATGTAAAAATTTAAACAAGCTTGTTAATTAAATAATAAGCAATGATTGAAATAGACAGGATAGAACAGGGTGTTGTATTGAAGTTCGTTCAATAGTATTAAACATAAAATAATATTTAATAAAAGGATAATTTTTTATAAAAAACAAATTAATAAATGAGTAAAGTAATTGTATTAACAGGAGCAGGAGGTGTTTTATGTAGCACTTTAGCAAAAGCATTGGCTAAGCAAGGTAACAAAATTGCCGTTTTAGATTTAAGAATTGAAGCAGCAAACAAGGTTGCTGAAGAAATTAATGCAGATGGTGGTGTGGCTATAGGAGTTGCTGCCAATGTTTTGGAGAAAGCTTCATTAGAAGCTGCTAAAAAAGAAGTGAACGAGCAATTGGGTGCTTGTGATATTTTGGTAAACGGAGCAGGAGGAAATCATCCTTTAGGAACAACATCTAATCCTTTTTTAGAAATTGCCGATTTAGAAAATACGACCGAAGGTTTTAAAACTTTTTTCGACTTAGATCCTAAAGGAATTGAATTCACATTTAACTTAAACTTTATTGGTACGTTATTACCAACACAAGTTTTTGCTCAAGACATGGTGGGTAAAAAAGGATGTAGTGTCCTAAATATTTCGTCTATGAATGCTTTTACACCTTTAACTAAAATTCCAGCATACAGTGGTGCAAAAGCTGCTGTGTCAAATTTCACACAATGGTTGGCAGTTCATTTTTCAAAAGTAGGTATTAGAGTAAATGCTTTAGCACCTGGATTTTTTCTTACCGATCAAAATCGTACTTTATTAACGAATGCTGATGGAAGTTTAACGCCAAGAGGAAATACAATTATTGAGCAAACACCAATGGGTAAATTTGGTGAGCCTGAAGATTTAATTAGCACTACTTTATGGTTATGTGATGATGCTTCGTCTTTTGTAACAGGAATAGTAGTGCCAATTGATGGTGGGTTTAGTGCATTTAGTGGTGTATAATAAAAAAGTAAATTAAATTATGGAACAAACATGGCGTTGGTACGGGCCAAATGACCCAGTACAATTATCAGATATAAAACAAGCAGGAGCAACAGGAATTGTTTCTGCATTACATCAAATTCCAAACGGAGAGGTTTGGACTGTTGAAGCAATTAATGAGCGTAAAGCAATTATTGAAGCAGCAGGATTAGATTGGAGTGTTGTTGAAAGTATTCCGGTACATGAAAATATTAAAACATGGTCAGGTGATTATAAACTTTATATTGAACGATATAAAGAAAGTATTAAAAACTTAGCAACTTGTGGTATTAACATTGTGTGTTACAATTTTATGCCAGTATTAGATTGGACAAGAACAGATTTAGGATATCAAGTTGAAGATGGTTCTAAAGCTTTACGTTTTGATATGATTGCTTTTGCAGCATTTGAAATGTATTTATTAAAAAGACCAGGTGCTGAAAGTAGTTATTCTGAAGCACAACAAAAAGCG
This sequence comes from Lutibacter agarilyticus, assembly GCF_900188235.1. Lineage (GTDB taxonomy): Bacteria > Bacteroidota > Bacteroidia > Flavobacteriales > Flavobacteriaceae > Lutibacter > Lutibacter agarilyticus. The sequence goes on from NZ_FZNT01000014.1 coordinate 25,268, forward strand.
GCTAAAGTTTATGTTGAAGGTCTTTCAGAAGATGAAAAAACAGGACTAGTAAATAATATTATTGCTGGTTTACCTGGTGCTGAAGAAGGTTATACTTTAGAGCAATTTCAACAAATATTAGATACTTATGCAGCTATTGACGCACAAACGTTAAGAGAAAACTTAGTTAATTTTTTAAAAGAAATTATACCTGTTGCAGCTCAAAATGAAGTTCTTATGTGTATTCATCCTGATGATCCTCCAATGCCAATTTTAGGATTGCCAAGAGTTGTAAGTACTGAAGCAGATTATGCTTATTTATTTGAACAAGTTCCGCATAGAGCTAACGGAATTACTTTTTGTACTGGTTCATTAGGTGTAAGAGCTGATAATGATTTGGTTCAAATTTTTAAACGCTTTGCAGATAGAGTTCACTTTTTACATTTAAGAAGCACTCAAAGAGATAATGAAGGGAACTTTTTTGAAGCCAATCATTTAGAAGGAAATGTTGATATGTACAGCATTGTAAAAGAGGTGGTTTTAGAAGAAAGAAGAAGACAAGGTGCAGGACGATCTGATTTTGCAATTCCTATGCGACCAGATCACGGGCATCAAATGTTAGACGATTTAAGTAAAAAAACAAATCCAGGATATTCAGGAATTGGAAGATTACGTGGTTTAGCTGAGTTAAGAGGTTTAGAATTTGGAATTTCAAAAAGTATTTAAATGTTATGAGTCAAATTTCTTCAAAAACATTTATCACAGATAATTTTTTATTGAACTCAAAAGAGGCTGAAATTTTGTATCATGAATATGCAAAAGACTTACCAATAATAGATTATCATAACCACTTATCACCAAAGCAAATAGCTGAAGATAAGCCTGTAGAAAATATTACAAAAGCTTGGCTTGATGGCGATCATTACAAATGGCGCGGAATGAGAGCTAATGGTGTTGATGAATCTTATATTACAGGTGCTGCATCTTTAGAAGATCGTTTTGAAAAGTGGGCTGAAACCGTTCCTCAAACATTGAGAAATCCATTGTTTCATTGGACACACTTAGAGTTAAAACGTTATTTTAATATTGATGAAGTGTTACAACCAAGTAATGCTTCTGAAATTTATAATAAAGCAAATGCCATTTTAGCTACAAAAACTCCTGCTCAATTATTAGAGCATATGAAGGTTGAGGTAGTTTGTACTACTGATGACCCAACTGATGATTTACAATACCATAAAGAAATAGCAAAAAAAGATTTTTATACAAAAGTATATCCAACTTTTAGATCTGATGAATTGTTTTTTATTGGAGCTGAAAAGTTTTTACCGTATTTGCAAAAATTAAGTAGGGCAGTAAACTTTGAAATTACTTCTTACGCAGATTTTATAAAAGCTATTGATGCAAGAATTCTTTATTTTAACGAAAACGGATGTTGTATCTCTGATTTTGGAGTTGGAGAAGCATTGGTAATTGAAGATTATACTGAAGAAGAGATTGCTGTAATTTTTGATAAAAAATTAAAAGGACAAGCACTTTCAACTTTAGAGATTAATAAATACAGATCTAGTATTTTTATTCATTTAGCTAAACAATATCACAAGTTTAATTGGGTGCAACAATACCATTTAGGTCCTATTAGAAATAATAATACACGATTGGTAGCGCAAGTTGGTTTAGATGCTGGTTGCGATTCTATTGGAGATTTTCCTATGGCTGAATTTATGTCGAAGTTATTTAATACACTTAATTCAACCGACCAGTTAGCAAAAACAATTACCTATAATTTAAATCCTTCACAAAACGAAGTGTTTGCAACAATGATGGGGAATTTTCAAACAGGAGGTACTCCAGGTAAAATGCAATGGGGTTCAGGTTGGTGGTTCCTAGATCAAAAGGACGGTATGGAGAAGCAATTAAATGCACTTTCTAATATGGGCTTACTAAGCCGATTTGTAGGTATGCTTACTGATAGTAGAAGCTTTTTATCTTTTCCAAGACACGAGTATTTTAGACGAATTTTGTGTGATTTAATTGCAGAAGATATTAATAAAGGTTTGGTTCCAAATGATTTGAAGTTTTTAGGAAAAATGGTTCAAGATATTTGTTATAACAATGCAGTACAATATTTTAATTTTAAAAAATAAATAATTAATTATGAGCGAAACAAAAAAGATAGGAAACTATCGATACAGAATATTAGGGCTTCTAATGTTTGCTACGACAATCAACTATTTTGATAGAAGTATTATTGGTGTAATGGCACCAACTCTAGAAAAAATGTTTGGTTGGACCAATAGTGATTATGCCAACATTATGGTATCCTTTAAAATAGCGTATGCTTTAGGATTGCTTTATATGGGAGGTTTAATAGACCGTTTAGGTACCAAAAAAGGGTACACCTTATCAATTGCAATATGGAGTATTTTTGGAATGTTACACGCATTAGTTCGTCCAGGATTTAGTGTAATAGGTTTTGCAGCTGCACGTTTTGGATTAGGATTTGGAGAAGCAGGTAATTTTCCTGCAGCCATTAAAACCACAGCAGAGTGGTTTCCAAAAAAAGACAGAGCATTTGCAACAGGTCTTTTTAATGCAGCTACAAGTATTGGAGCTATAGCAGCACCATTTGTAGTTGGGTGGATAGTTCATGAAGATGGTAAAAACTGGCAAATACCATTTTTAATAACCGGAGCATTAAGTGCAATATGGGTGTTTCTATGGTTTAGAATGTACAAAAAACCAGAAGTACATCCAAAAGTTTCAAAAGAAGAATTAGCTTACATACAAGGAGATTCAGAAGTAGAAAATGAAGAAAAGTTACCTTGGAAAAGTGTATTAGATAAACGTCAAACTTGGGCTTTTGCTTTAGCTAAAGTAACCGATGCCGTTTGGTGGTTTTACTTATTCTGGGGAGCCAAATTCCTAGCAACAACGTTTGATGTAAATATAAAGAACATAGCATTGCCATTTTTCGTGATCTATATTTTAGCTGATGGAGGAAGTATTTTTGGAGGATACCTTTCAGGAGCATTAATGAGAAAAGGTTGGACTGTAAATAAGGCTAGAAAAATAACCTTATTAATATGTGCATTAATTATACTACCAGTAAGTTTTGTAGCAGTTACAGAAAATAAATGGATTGCTATTTTATTAATAGGTTTAGCAGCAGCAGGTCACCAAGCATGGTCAGCAAATATCTTTACATTGGTTTCAGATGTATTTCCTAAAAAAGCAACAGCATCAGTTGTAGGAATCGGAGGAATGGTTGGAGCAGTAGCAGGTATTCTTGCCGATATTGCATTGGGATCAGTATTAGATCAGGCAGGTAACTCAGGTTATTTTTGGGCTTTCCTAATTGCAGGTTCTTGTTACTTAATCATACTAGGTTTAGTACATTTATTAATGCCTAAAATGGTTCCTTTAGATGAAAATTTAGTGCCAATTAAAGAGCGTACATAAATTAGACTAGGTTTAATAATTGAAGATTGTGCTATTTTGAGTACATCTGTTTAGTGTAATCTTCAATTATTTAAATAAAATTATAATAATTAAAAAAAAACAAAATGGCAACAACATACGAATCAAGATATGCTTCAAGTCCAGAAGCAGTAAAACAATACGACACAACTCAATTAAGAAAAGAATTTTTAGTTGATAATTTAATGAAAGAAGGAGAAATTACGTTAACATATTCTCATTACGACCGTTATATAGTAGGTTCTATTGTTCCTACAAACGAATTAAAATTAGAAACTATTGATCCTTTAAAAGCTGAGTACTTTTTAGAAAGAAGAGAAATTGGAATAATAAATGTAGGGGGGAACGGAACAGTTACTGTAGAAGGTGTTAGTTATTCTTTAGGTTTTAAAGATGCTTTATACATTGGAAGCGGAAATAAAGAAGTTGTTTTTAAAAGTGATGATGCAGCAAACCCTGCAAAATTTTACCTAAACTCAGCACCAGCTCATACAAGTTACCCAACAAAAAAAGTAAGTAAAGCTGAAGCTAATAAAATTGAATTAGGTTCATTAGAAACTGCAAATCACCGTACTGTAAACCAAATGATAATTGGTGGTATTGTAACTACTTGTCAGTTGCAAATGGGTATGACTGAATTAAAAACAGGAAGTGTTTGGAATACCATGCCAGCACATGTACATGATAGAAGAATGGAAATTTATTTCTATTTAGATATTCCAGAGAATCAAGCAGTTTGTCATTTTATGGGGCAGCCTCAAGAAACACGCCATATTTGGATGAATAATGATCAGGCAGTAATTTCACCACCTTGGTCTATTCATTCTGGGTCAGGAACTTCAAACTATACATTTATTTGGGGTATGGCGGGTGAAAATCTTGATTATGGAGATATGGATGTAGCAAAAATAACCGATTTAAGATAAAAAAATATGAGTAGTTCATTATTTAATGTAGAAGGAAAAATAGCCCTTGTAACAGGTAGTACACATGGGTTAGGTATGGCAATGGCTAGAGGTTTAGGTTTAGCTGGAGCAACAATTGTTGTGAATGGTAATTCTTCACAAGAAAAAATTGATATTGCGGTTTCAGAATATAAAAAAGAAGGAATAAAAGCTGTTGGGTATAAATTTAATGTGTCTGATGAGCATGAGGTAATTACAGCCGTTAAAAAAATTGAAAGCGAAGTTGGAAATATAGATATCCTAATTAACAATGCGGGGATCATAAAACGTACTCCATTGTTAGAAATGGAAGTTGCCGATTTTAAAGAAGTAATAGATATTGATTTAGTTAGCCCATTTATTGTTTCTAAACACGTAGTTAAAGGAATGGTAGAGAGAAAGCAAGGAAAAGTTATCAATATCTGCTCAATGATGAGTGAGTTAGGAAGAAACAGTGTCGGTGCCTATGCCGCAGCAAAAGGTGGATTAAAAATGCTTACACAAAATATGGCAACAGAATGGGCTAAGTACAATATTCAAGTTAACGGTATTGGTCCAGGATATTTTGCTACCTCACAGACTGAACCTATTAGAGTTGAGGGGCATCCTTTCAACGATTTTATTATTAATAGAACGCCAGCGGCCAAATGGGGAGATCCTAATGATTTGGCTGGAGCAGCAATATTTTTAAGTTCAAAAGCAAGTGATTTTGTGAACGGACATGTTGTATATGTTGATGGTGGTATATTAGCTACTATAGGAAAACCTTCAAACGAAGATTAAGTTTCCTATTAAAATAGATAAAAAAAATCGAGGTTGAACGCCTCGATTTTTTTATATACAAGCGTTTTATTTCAACATAAAAAAAACTGCCCAACTCTAACAAATTGAACAGTTTAAACAATCAAACCAAACTTTTTTATGAAAAACTATTCTGATGAATAATTATACTACAAATATAAGTTGGTTATGTAGTTATTAGCACGACACGTTATGTCGGTTTATTGTAGTTTTGCTTTGGATATTATTTTTATTTTCAGTTCTTGAAATTCTTTTTCGGTAATAATACCTTCCTCTTTTAATTTTGCAAGTTCTTTTAACTCTTGAATGTAATCAAAATCTGCATCAGTTTCAACTGTTGAAGCTACTTTTAGTTGATAACCATTTGCCTCAAACTGTTTAAAATCATCTTGACTTCTTAACCACCTTAAATCAGCAGTTGTTTTAATGTTTTTTAAATTTCTATAACCATTTTCAACAGCACTGTTTAAATGTTTATAAGCATTTTCTTTATCTTCAATTAAGGAATAAAAACAAGCTAAATCAAAATGAATGTTACGGTCTTTTGAGTTTTTAGATAATGAATTTTGTAAAGTGTTTAAATATTTGTTGAGGTCTTTATTTTCTACCTGAATTTCTTTTCCAGAAACATAATTATAGAAAGAAACCAGTAAGTTATTCATGGTTAATTCAAGGCTAGTAACCGCATCTTCGTATTTTTTTCTAACACTTCCGTCTTTATTAAAAAACATACGGTAATCGTATTGTGCTTTTGGACCTTCATAAATATAAAATTCACCAATTAGATATTTAAAGTCAACAGATGTATTATTGAAATAAATTTCAACACTATATTGCATATGGTTATAATTTTTTATGCCCATTGATTTATACCACCATGCTTTTTGTTCAAATCCCTCTAGTTTAATTTTTTTATTTTCAGATTTTTCTTTTAAAGCGTCTTTTGGATGTATATAGGTTTCTTGAATCCACATAAGTGCTTTGTTGTAAATTTGGTGTTCTGATAAACTATCAAATGTTATTTTTATAGGGTTTACACCTGTGTTGGTTAGTTTTAACGTTGAAATATCTTGACTTAGAATGGTTCCAAATGTTAGAAATAAAAGAAGTATTGTTAGTTGTTTTTTCATAATATGAAGTTGATACTTAACAAAGTTAATAGTTTAGTTTCAGAAATTTACTGATATTAAGCAGGGGATGATTTTTTACAACGAAACAGCCTTGCTTTTTTAAAACAAGGCTGTAAAAACATTTAATTGAAAAACTTGTAATACTAGTTATTATTACAGTGTAAAAATACTACCAAGTTCTCAATAGCTATACGACACTTAATGTCAGGTCTATAAAAGTAAAAAGAGCCTGCTCAAAAATTGAACAGACTCTTCATAGCATTTTCCCTAATAATTTTCTTTTTCTTACTGTAAAAGTAGCGTAAGAATTGATTTCTATAGAGGGGGTAAAACCTGAATTTAGTAGGGGATATTTCCCCTTATTTAAAATTAGTTTATTTTAACCCAACCAACCTTCTCGGTCTAAGCTTCTATATTGTATGGCTTCTGAAATATGTGTGGAAGTTATATCTTCTAACCCTTCTAAATCGGCAATAGTTCTAGATACTTTTAAAATTCGGTCAAAAGCTCTAGCTGATAAGTTTAAACGTTCCATAGCAGTTTTAAGTAAGTTCATACTTTCATCGTTTAATTGGCAGAATTTTCGAATTTGTTTAACGCCCATTTGTGCATTGTAATGAATGTTTTGATGTTCTGAAAAGCGTTTACTTTGAAACTCTCTTGCTTTTGTAACTCGCTCTCTAATTGTTTTACTTGGTTCACTTTGTTGTTCTTCTGTAAGTTTTTCAAACGGAACAGGGTTTACTTCAATATGAATATCAATACGATCTAAAAGCGGACCTGAAATTTTACTTAAATAACGTTGCATTTCCGAAGGAGAGGAGGTAACAGGTGCGTCAGGGTCATTAAAATATCCGCTCGGACTAGGATTCATACTTGCTACAAGCATAAAACTACTTGGATATGTTACCGTAAATCGTGCTCTTGAAATGGTGACTTCTCTATCTTCTAAAGGTTGCCGCATGACTTCTAAAACAGTTCTTTTAAATTCAGGTAATTCATCTAAAAATAATACGCCATTATGTGATAATGAAATTTCTCCTGGTTGTGGGTATTGACCGCCTCCAACTAGGGCTACATCCGATATCGTATGATGAGGAGATCGAAATGGTCGTTGGCACATTAATCCGGAATCTTTTACCTTGCCTACTACCGAGTGTATTTTGGTAGTTTCTAAAGCTTCTTGTAAAGTCATAGGTGGTAAAATAGATGAAAGTCGTTTACTCAACATTGTTTTTCCACTTCCTGGAGGTCCAACCAAAATTATATTATGTCCGCCAGCTGCTGCAATTTCCATAGATCGTTTTACGGATTCTTGCCCTTTTACGTCTGCAAAATCAAATTCTGGATTGTCTAAATTTTTATAAAACTCAGCCCGTGTATCAATAATTGTTTGCTCTAAAGGCTCATTTTTATCGAAAAAATGAATGACTTCAGTAATATTTTCAATGCCATAAACTTCCAATCCATTTACAATGGCAGCTTCTTTAGCATTTTGTTTTGGTAAAATAAAACCAGTAAAACCTTCTTCTAAAGCTTTAATGGCAATTGGTAAAGCGCCTTTAATGGGTTGTAAACTTCCGTCTAAAGAAAGTTCACCCATGATAATGTAATTGGCGACCTTATTAGATTTAATTTGATTGGAAGCAGCTAAAATACCAATGGCAAGGGTAAGATCATAAGCTGAACCTTCCTTACGCATATCGGCAGGAGCCATGTTAATGGTTATTTTTTTACCAGGAAGTTTAAAACCATTATTATTTAAAGCAGCTGAAATTCTATAGCTACTTTCTTTAATTGCATTGTCGGGTAAGCCAACTAAATGATATCCTATACCTTTATCAATATTTACTTCAACTGTAATAGTTGTGGCTTCAACACCAAATACGGCGCTGCCAAAAATTTTCACTAGCATACTTTTTTTTATAAAAATAGAAAAAAATAAGAAGTGTATTAACTATTTTTAAAGTTAAAACTTAATAAAAAGTTTTTTTGTTGATTCACGTTCTACTAATTCGGTCTTAATTATTTCAGTTGTAATGTCGTTAAACGGAATTTTTTCTTCAATTTTATCAATTAATCTTGCGGCAGCTACTTCTCCCGTTGTATGCGCAAATCTGTTTACACTAGTTAATGGAGGGGTACTGTAACGAGATAAAATACCATTGGTAAATCCAATAATTGAAACGTCTTCAGGAATTTTTATACCTCTTTTATTTAATACCTGCGTTGTAAGTGCAGCCGAAACTTCATCAATGGTAAAAATACCATCAACTTGATTATTGTCTAACATTTCATTAATGCGAGTCTTTAACTTTTTTTCACTCTTTAAGTTTATAATCAATTCTTCATTTGGAGTTATGTCGTATTTTGTTAAGGCTTTTAAATAGCCTTTAAGTCTAAATTTACTAATATCTAGTCCTTTTGTACTAGAAACCAACGCAATATTTTTACATTCAGAGCGCATTAAAAAACGAGTAGCTTTGTAAGCACTTTTAATATTGTCGGTAACTACTTTATCACAATTTATATCTTTATGAACTCTATTGTACAAAACAATCGGAGTTCCTTCTTCTAAAATATCTTTAAAATGGTCAAATTCTTTTAATTCTAAAGTTTCGTTGGCAATACACGCAATAAAACCGTCAATAGTACCATTTGATAACATTTCCATGGTATATACTTCCTTTTTATAAGAATCGTTTGTGATGCATGTAATTAGGTTGTATCCTTTTTCTGTAGCTACTTTTTCAATTCCACGCAGTACACGCGCATAGTAGTATGTTAAAATGTTTGGTAGTAAAATACCAATGGTTTTTGTTTTTTTATTTTGTAAGCTTAGGGCTAAGGTGTTTGGTTTGTACTTATGCTCTTTTGCATATTCTTGAATTTTTCTCTTAGTTTCCTCGCTAATTTCATAGCTGTCGTTCAATGCTTTTGAAACGGTAGAAATTGAAACGTGCAATGCCGCTGCAATTTGTTTTATTGTGATTCTTTTGCTCATTTTTTTGGTTTTATAGTTAGTTTTGTCCCGTTTTTAATAATTTCTTCTTTATTTAATTTCATCTTTCTGAATTCTCCATTGTTATACATTTCAGATTGATCGTTGTAATGTTCACTAAAAGGATTTCCAGATTGTCCCGTTGGTAAAATACTAATGCTGTTTTCAATATCAGAAAAATCGATAATTCTTCTTGTTGAAGGGCCAGCAGTTACATTGTAAATACCCGATTTGTTGTAAGTGTAGCCTCTATTGTCAATAACTTCTCTAGCGCCTTTTACAGGAAACGGACCAACGTTAAAATACCCTTTTAAAGCATCAATAGTACCTAATGGATGACCGTGCTCTAATGTATGAACTTTTCCCCAATTCCATGTTGAAATGTCACTTCCTAGTTGTTTTTCTAATGAAGAAATTGCTTCAGTAAAAGAACTTGATAAAATGTCTTTTTTAGTTTCAATTTTATTTTCAGTATGTATATTATCCCACCAAATAGAAGTGTCTTTTTGAAGCTGTTCAGCAATCATTCGTTTTAATATATGTGTTTTTAAAAACTGGCCAAATAATTTTTCGCCAAGTTCATCTTCAAAAGTATTTTTTAAATAGGTGTAAATCCATTTATTGTAAATGGTTGGAGCAACATCGTTAACTTGGTTTGAACCATCCCATTTTTTCAGAATTTCAAAACTTTTTAGTTCGGTTTCTGATAATGCAGTTGTATTTATTGTTGAAACAAGTTGTTGAATATTTTTAGGAGCTATTGCTGAAGTAACATCATTAATCATTTGCCCAAATGCATCCTTATTCCAATCGTTTTTAGGTTCAATAAGATCTACAATTCTTTTCGCTCTATCTTCTGATAAATAATAACCAGGATACAGCATATTTGAAATAGTATCTGGCTGATTGTTGGCTGAATACACATATTCCCAGGAAGGGTTTTCAGCCATTGGATTTTCGCTGAAATCTAAATATTCAACAATATCATCTTCACTTGAAGCGCCATCTAAAATAAATTTTCGATTTACATGTGGCTTGTGCTTGTATAATTTCGCTGCTGCCCACCAAGCAATATTTCCTTTAGCATCGCCATACATAATATTCAATCCAGGCGCATGAATCATAGAAGCTCCTTTTTTAACATCATTCATTTCTGAAGCATGAGAAATGGTGTACATCGCTTTTAAAATTTCGCTTTCATTTTGAGTGAAAACCCATGACATTGCTATGGGTTCCGTTTGTGAAATTTGATCAATTACATCGTTCATAATTGGTCCGTGACGTGAGTTTCTAACTTCAATAGTTACATCACTACTGTCTTTAACTTTAATGGTTTTTGAAGTAATTTCATAATTGGCATAACCCGTTGGAGTTTTATAGCTGTTTTCTTTGGATGGGTGATTTATCTCTTTGTAAAAATCTAAATCATCATTTTCAAACATCGTTAATCCGTATGCGTAATTGCGATTATGACCTAAAAGTGGAAATGGTACACCAGCAATATGATAGCCATACATTTCGTAATTAGGTGTTGTAATATGCGCTTCAAACCACACGCTTGGTTGTGAATATCCAATATGCGGATCGTTAGCAAAAAGTACATTTCCGGTAGCCGTTTTTTTAGATGAAACCACCCAACTATTACTGCCAATAAAAGCAGGTGTTGGCAAATTACCCATTACGTTTTGAACGCTAGAAACTAAATTTTCAAAATTCTCAATATCTTGATTGGATGTTTTTATAAGCGTAGTGTTCGGGTTAATATCAATGGATAATTCTTTTAAATATGCTGTACCAAGTTTTTTATGAAGCACTGTTAAAAGTGGATCGGTTTTATGCGCCATTGCAAAACTAAAAGACATATAACCTAAAATGTTATAAATATCGCTAAGTTGGTATTTCTCTTTTTCAATTCCAATTAAAGTAAATTCTATGGGAGTAGCACCATTTTCTATATATTGATTTACGCCATTTAAATAAGCAGTTGCTAATTTGTAAGTTTCAGATGCTGGCTTCAAATTTTTAATTGATTTTGAAGTGGTTTCTTCAATCCCCAAACTTTTAAAAAATTGATCGTTTTGAAGCATGTCTTTTCCAAAAATTTCAGACAATCTTCCTGGTGCAATTCTTCGCATTAATTCCATTTGCCATAATCTATCCTGTGCATGAACATAACCTAAAGCGGTCATAGCATCTTGTTGGCTTTCGGCATAAATATGTGGAATTCCAAAATCATCAAAATATATGTCGGTTTCATTCTGTATATCTGATAGATTAATATTACCTGAGTAATTAGGCTTTAAACTGGTATAATACATCCACCCTACAACTAAAATTAGTAAGAGAAGTATTGATAGTATTAGAAGAATTTTTTTAATAATTCTCATGAATTAAAACCCTGTTTTTTTAGAAATACAAATGTACGTAATTTTACGAAAAGGGAATAGTAAGAATAACTTGTCTAAATGACAAATAAACTTTACATTTGAATTGATTTAAGTTAACTATTATGAAAGCACGATTTTTATTTTCGCATAAGTACAAGCCTTTGGGCTGGGTTTTACTAATTATTGGAATTGTTTTGGGTACTATTTTAATGATTAATGATTTCGAATACCCTAATTGGGAAATGAACGTTTTTCCTTTAGTTGGAGAGGTCGATATTTTTTCAAAGCCACCTATGCAATGGAACAAAAGTAATATTGCTGATGAATTGGCAGCTGTGTTTATTATTGTAGGAGGAATTTTAGTGTCATTTTCTAAAACAAAAGATGAAGATGAATATATTTCAAAAATAAGAATGGAATCATTGATTTGGGCGACTTATGTAAATTATATTGTATTGCTTATTTCAATTCTATTATTATTTGATTTTACTTTTTTTAATGTAATGGTTTGTAATATGTTTACCATATTGGTATTTTTCATTTTTCGTTTTCATTATATGTTGTTTAAATCAAAAATAAGTATTCAGCATGAAAAATAATATAAAAGTTGAGCGCGCGATACATAACTTTACCCAAGCAAAATTAGCAGAAATTATAGGGGTAAGCAGGCAAACTATTAATGCAATGGAGTTAAATAAATATGTTCCATCAACTGTTTTGGCTTTAAAAATTTCAAAAGTATTTAAAAAGCCTGTAAATGAAATTTTCTTTTTAGATGCTAAAGATTAGAGGGAGCACCTATGCTGTAATAAAAAAGGCTCAACTTAAATTTAAGTTGAGCCTTTTTGTTTTTTCAGAAAGAAGCATTACAAATACCGCTCTTTTATTATGTTTAAATGATGTATTTGATGCCCAGCAATAATAAAACCTAGAGCTCTAACCGTCATGTCACTACCGTTTGCTGAGCCAGTTTTACCAAGCATTTCAGGTGAAAAACTTTTAAAAAGAGCCAATGTAGCTTTTCTAACTAGTTTAAATTCTTCTAATAAGTCTTTAATTGGGCGTTCATCTCCGTTAGAATTATCAACATACCAATCTTCATCAAAGCCAGGTAAATCGGTAGCGTCATTTCTTGAAAAACGCAAAGCTCTATAGCTTAAAACACGTTCAGCATCAATAATATGTTGCACCAATTCTTTAATACTCCATTTTCCTTCAGCATATTTGAACGTTAATTTTTCTTCAGGTAAAACTTTAATAGTAGTTATAAGATCTTCTAGTGAAGTTTTTAAAACACTACGTAAATCAACCTCACCTATAACAGTTATATAATTACTGTAAAAAGGTGCGTATTCACTATTGTCTAATTGTACTGAATTCATATTCTCTTATGCTGAATTTCTACTTGCGTTGATGTTTCCAAATAAAGAACGAGTCACCATTTTTTCATAAATTTCTAATTCCTTTTCATTTACAGGATCTTCTTTTTGTAATTCTTGAATTTTACGTAAAGCAAACTGTTGAATAGTTAACAATGGCAATACAATATTTTCACGAATATCAATTGAAGCTTTTCCTACAGGATTGCTTTGCATTAAAATATCATAATCACACAATTTTAATAACAATCGTTTTGAAATTAAATATTCTTCGTAAATAATTTTCCAAAACTCTCCAAACTCTTCATCATCAGCCATATATTCTGTCAATTCAAAAAATGATTTCGACAATGCCATCATACTATTTCCAATCAGCGCTTTAAAGAAATCTGAATTTTGGTAAAAAGCTTTTACTTTATCAAATTCGCCGTTGTCTTCATATTTTTTTAATGCTGTTCCAACACCGTAAAATCCGGGTACATTTTGTTTTAACTGACTCCAAGAACCCACAAAAGGAATGGCACGTAAATCTGAAAATTCTAATTTAGAAGAACTAGATCTTTTAGAAGGTCTGCTTCCAATATTTGTTTTTCCGTAATATTTTAACGTACTCATGCGCTCTAAATAAGGCATAAATTTTGGATGACCTTTAAAATCAGAATACGCTTTATAACTAGTTTCGGCTAGGTCATTCATTATTTGAACTTCACTTTCTGAGATGATATCATTTGAATTGTTAAATAATTCATTTGAAATACCCGCACTAAGCAGTTGTTCAATGTTGTATTGAGCAGAATCTAAGGTTCCAAAATTAGAGCTAATTGTTTGTCCTTGTATGGTTAATTGTATTTCTTCATCTTCAATATTTGGACCTAAAGAAGCATAAAATTGATGTGTTTTTCCACCACCACGCGCTGGAGGTCCACCACGTCCATCAAAGAAAATAACTTTAATTCCAAACTCTCTCGAGATTCTTGTCAGGTTTTCTTTTGCTTGATAAATAGACCAGTTTGCCATTAAATAACCACCGTCTTTTGTTCCGTCAGAAAAACCTAACATAATGGTTTGCTTATTGTTGCGGCTTTCTAAATGTTTTTTGTATGCGTTATTTGTGTATAATATTCGCATAACACTTTCGGCATTAATTAAATCATCAACCGTTTCAAATAATGGAATAATATCGGTAGTTATGTTGTGTTCAAAACCACATAAGTTAAACATAGCAAATGTTTCCATAACATTTACAGCTGTTTGATTGTTACTAATAATATACCTGTTTGAACCTTTTTCACCATTGTTTTCTTGAATGGTTTTTACTGCTTTTACAGAACCTAACGTTTTGTTTACCATTTCATCTTTAAAAATTGAAATGTCTACATTGTCTTCTACGGTTGAAAGAATTTCTATTTGTTCAGTATCAGAAAGTGATAAATAATTAGCAGGGAATAAGGTGCTACCGTTTTCTTGTAAAGTGGTTACAATTTGCGAAAATACATTGTGATGTACTCTACTATCTTGTCTAATGTCTAAGGTTGCAAAGTGATACCCAAAAATATGAACTTTATTAATAAAGTCATTCATTTCCTCTAAATAAATAGACTGGTGTTTGGTTATTAACAGGTTTTTAATTTCATAAAGTTTTCCTTTAAATTCCTCTAAAGAAATCATGGTGTTTAAATCAGGGTTCACACTATTGTCAAACAGCATAACTTCTAATTCAGTAATAATATGTTCAATACCACTAAAAGTAAGGCGTTTTTTTAAGATTCTAACATCTTGGTAATAATTTTTTAAGATCATTTTCTTTAAACGTTTTGCAACATTTAAAGTAATTTCAGTAGTTACAAACGGATTTCCATCTCGGTCTCCACCAGGCCAAAAACCTAGGTTTATAATTTCGTTAGGAATTTCTTTTCCATCAAAAATATTATTTTGAATGTAGTTGTAAGTGTCTGATACAGAGTGGTAAAATACATTTTCTAAATACCAGATTAAACTAACAGCCTCATCATAAGGTGTTGGTTTTTCTTGTTTGAAAAATGGCGTTTTACCTAATTGAGCTAATAATTTATTGATAAGAAGCAGGTCATCTTTTTCAATGGCTTCAGCTAAATCTGTAATAATTCCTAAAACAGTTCCAGGGTAAAACTGGGTTGGGTGGGCCGTTAAAACAATACGTACTTTAAAGTCTTCTAAATGCTTTTTTAAGGCTTCCTTTTTATTTTCTTTAACAGCTGTTTCTTTAGTACTTCTCATGGTGCCAACACCGTCCATATTATTTACGGTTGCGAATGAGGCATCTTCAATAGCGTCAAATAAAACTACTTGGCGTTCAATGTATTGAATAAAGTGAAATAATAAATCTAGTCTTTCTTTTTCAGTAGGATTTACCTGATAAGTGCTGAAAAATGTGTCAACTATTTCTGTTGGGTTTTTCTTTGATGAAAACCCTTCTTTACATACATCATGAAATAAAGGTAGTAAAACACCTGTTTTAGTAATAGAGTCAAACGGAAGTGTCATAAAAATACTGTTGTAAATTTGGTATTTTGATAACACGTTCTCGTTAAATCGAGTAAGCTTCGGTTGTTTATGCATATTTTTTTAGTTATAGAGTCGAAAATTACAAAAGCTTCTTTAAAAATGAGGCTTTTAGCTAATAAAATTAACGAAATCGATTTTTTTGTGAATGATTTATAATGCTTTTTTTGTTCTTGGTTGGTATAAATCAGAAATTTTAAAGAAAGCAGCTTCTAAAACAGATTTCTGATATATTTTGTTGTAACTATCATAAATATAGTTACTTGTGTTTATTTTTTTGTTGAATAAAGGGGTTGAAAAATATCCCGTTTCAATATTTTTTTCAACTAAAACTAAAAATTTATAAGATTTTAAATTTAATCGTTTATTTACATTTAGTAAACTATTTAAGTCGGTAGAAATTTGTGTTGCAGTGTAAATACTTGCTGGAATTTCTTTTTTTAAAGTGTCATTTTTCTCTTCTTGAGAAAAACCGAAGCTAATTGAAAGTAAAAATAAGAAAGTAGCTAATTGTTTAAATACATTCATAAATTACTAGAAGTTAATTGTTAAAGCATAAATTTACAATTTAATTTTTAAAATTGCAGAAGTAGTTTTTGAAACTTTGAAACGGTTGTCTAAACGCTTTCCAATTACCCAAACAATTTGACCTTTTGAACATAATAACCACGTATTTTCTTTTTCAAGAAGTGATAGTTTTTCGTCCTTAAAAAATTTGCTTAACTTCTTTTTGCCATTTAACCCTATTGGATAAAAAGCATCTCCTTTTTGCCATTTTCTAATGGTAAGCGGAAACTCAAGTTGATCATAATCTATTGAAACGGTTCCAGGTTTATCTAAAATAAGTTCTCCAAATACTTTAGTTTCATGGTTTTTTGTATCAAACGGAATGTCAACCTTTTTAAATTTTAGTTTGATTGGTTTTTTTATTTTTGAAGTGTTTTCTGGCACTTCAAAAAGTACAATTTGTTCGGTATCATTAATTTCAGACAAAATAAGTGTTTCACGATTTTTTAGCAATCTGTGTGTACTGCTAAATACTTGTTTTCCAGTTTGTGAGTCTAGTAAATTTGTAATATCATCCCACTCAGTAAAACCGTAATCTTGTAATAATTCGTACAAATAAACTTTAGGATTACTTAGTTTTTTTAATTCTGAAATTTCAAAATGAATAGCTTCATCAGTAACAGAAACCGCTTTTTCTTTTATCTCGTTAATGCGATCATTTATAATTTGTTGACTTCCTTTTAAATTTTCTAGCGTATTGCTAAAAGTTTCTAATAAACTAGGGTTTAGTTCTTTTAAAAATGGTACAACCTTATGTCTAATTTTATTGCGAACATATTTAATAGAAGAGTTGGTGCTATCTTCTCGCCATTGTAATTTTCTTTTTGTTGCGTGAACTAAAATCTGGTTTCTGTTAAATGGTAATAATGGACGAACCACATTTTTGTTAACTTCAGGAATTCCTGTTAAACCATTTAAGCCCGTTCCTCGTGTTAAGTTTATTAAGAAAGTTTCAATTACATCATCCTTTTGGTGCGCTGTAATAATATAGTCGAGATTATGTTGTTTGCTTAATTCCTGAAACCAATTATAGCGTAACTCTCTAGCAGCCATTTGGGTTGAAAGACCATTTTCTTCAGCATAAGTTTTGGTATTGAACTGAATAGTATAAGTTGGTGCTGCTAGTTTTTCGCCTAACTCTTTTACAAATTGTTCGTCCTTATTGCTTTCTTTTCCACGCAGCATAAAGTTGCAATGCGCTAAAGAAATATTGAAATTTAATTTATGTAATAGGTGCGTTAAAACAACACTATCAATTCCGCCAGAAATGGCAACTAACAATTTTTTACCTTTTAAAAAAGGTAAATTTTTATTGAGATGTTCTTCAAAGGCAGTTTGCATAAGGTAAATATACTTAATTAGTGTTTAATAAAACTTGTTTCATAGCTTTTGCTTTTAATAAGCATTCTTCGTATTCTTTTTCGGGGATAGATTGTGCCGTTATAGCACCTCCAACAGAGTATGAAATGTATTTTTTTGAAGCATTGTACAAAATACTTCTTATAATTACATTAAAATCAAAATCTCCATTTGGTGTAATATAACCCACTGCACCTGAGTACAAACCGCGTTTGGTTTCTTCAAGTTCTTCCATAATTTTCATTGCTGAAATTTTTGGAGCTCCTGTCATGCTTCCCATAGGAAACGTGTCTTTTATAATATCAACTGGGTGAATATTCGGATTTACTTCGCAAGAAATGGTTGAAATTAACTGATGTACTTGTTCAAAAGTATAAACTTTACAAAGCTCCTCAACTTTTACACTTCCTTTAATTGCTGATCGCGATAAATCATTCCGAACCAAATCCACAATCATAATATTTTCGGCACGTTCTTTCGGATTTTTTTCTAAAGCTGAAATTAGTTTTATGTCTTCTTTTTTTGTTGAAGCTCTTTTTTCAGTTCCTTTTATAGGTTGAGAAATTACTTTAGAACCTTCTTTTTTTAAATAACGCTCAGGTGAAGCAGATAATAAAAACTTGTCGTCTAATTTTAAGAAAGTGGCAAAAGGAGGTTTTGAAATTTCGTTTAAATTTTGATAAACTTCAACGGGATTTATATTCGAGTTTTCGCTATAAAATTCCTGGCAAAAATTGGCCTCATAAATATCGCCTCGGTGAATGTGATTTAATACTGAATTTAATTTTTCAAAATATTCATCCTTATGAATGCGAAGTTTTATTTTTATATCGCTTTTTGCTTTTTGCTTTTCGCTTTTCGCCGAATTTATTTCTTTTAAATCGAAATCAATCTCTTGTTTAAAATTAGAAATGTATTTTATTTCAACAGTATTTCCTTTAATAAAAAATATTTTTTTTGGTTGAAAAAAGTACAAATCAGGAAAGTGTAAACCATCAAAATTATTGGAAGTTACATCTTCAATAGCATTTTTTAGATCGTAACTTAAATAACCAAAAATATAATCGTTAATTTTTGTTTGATATGATCTTAATTGTTGAAATGCATTGGTGTAACTGCATTCAATTTCAGAAGCAGCATCAACAGCCAAAACAGCTTCAAAGCTAGAATACTTTTGTTGGTAGTTATTGCTATCAAGCCATACCGCAGTTTTAAACTGTTGCGCCCAAACTAATAGTTTCGATTTAAATTCAGAAACATCGGTAATCTGAATTAATTGACTTGTCCGTTGCATTTAGGCAAAAATAAAAAAGTCCCTTCAATTTGAAAGGACTTTTTATGTTTAATGCTATATTTTGTTTTTTTAACTATGAATGGCTCTATCGTTGACAGCCAAACAAGCTTCTTTAAAAGCTTCAGTATATGTTGGGTGTGCGTGTGATGAACGAGCAATATCTTCAGAAGAAGCTCGAAACTCCATAGCAATTACAGCTTCAGCAATCATATCGGCAGCTCTTGCACCAATCATATGAACACCTAAAATTTCATCGGTTTCAGCGTCGGCTAGTACTTTTATTTGTCCGTCAATATCCATACTTGCTCTTGCTCTTCCTAAAGCGCGCATAGCAAAAATACCAGATTTGTAATTGGCTCCCGCTTCTTTTAATTGCTCTTCGGTTTTACCAACACAAGCAACTTCTGGCCAAGTGTAAACAACTCCAGGAATTAAATTATAATCAATATGAGGTTTTTGTCCTGCAATTAATTCGGCAACCATAGTTCCTTCTTCTTCAGCTTTGTGAGCTAACATAGCTCCTTTAACAACATCACCAATTGCATAAATGTTTGAAACATTGGTTTGTAAATGTTCATTCGTTTCAATTTGACCGCGATCAGTAACTTTAATGCCAACGTTTTCTAATCCTAATCCAACTGTATAAGGACTTCTTCCTACAGAAATTAAGGTGTAATCTCCTTTAAATTCAGTTGGAACTCCTTTTTTATTATCAGCAGTAACTATAACTTCATCTCCATTATTTACAACTGAAGTTACTTTATGACCTGTAAAGAATTTAATACCTTGTTTTTTTAATGATTTTTGCAATTCTTTTGAAAGCATAGCGTCCATTCCAGGTGTAATGGTAGGCATATATTCAATTACTGAAACTTGTGAGCCTAAACGGCTATAAACCGAACCTAACTCTAAACCAATAACACCACCACCAATAACAATTAAGTGTTTCGGAATTTCAGTTAAGCTTAATGCTTCAGTTGAAGTAATTACTCGTTTTTTGTCTACTTCAATAAAAGGTAGGGTTGAAGGTTTTGAACCAGTTGCAATAATTGTTTTAGTAGCTTCAATTTCTTCTGAAGAACCATCTTCCTTAGTAATAATAATATGAGTGTCATCTTTAAAGCTACCAACACCTTGTAGTAAATCAATATTATTTTTATCCATTAAGTAATTGATTCCACCAGAAGTTTGTGCTACAACTTCGTTTTTACGTGCAATCATTTGATCAAAATTAACAGCCAAACCTTCCACGTTAATACCGTGAGTTGCAAAATGTTTTGTAGCATCATAATAATGGTGCGACGAGTCTAGTAGTGCTTTTGAAGGAATACAACCAACATTTAAACACGTACCACCAAGGGTGCTGTATTTTTCGATAATGGCAGTTTTTAAACCTAATTGTGCGCAACGAATTGCGGCAACATATCCTCCGGGTCCTGAGCCTATGACAGCTACATCGTAAGTATTCATATAGTTTTAGCTAAAGTTTAATTGCAAAAATAGCATATTTTATGAATTGGTTGCAATTATTAATTAGATACTTTTTTATATAAAATTTCAAGTAATTTAGATTTAGAATGTATTAATGTGTTGAAAATAAAGGTATTAATGGTTTGTAACAATTATTACATATAAATACTGTTCACAATATGATGTTTTAATTGCCATTTATATGTAAATATTGCCCATTTGTTAAAAAGTGTTAAAAAAAACTTTAATTATCAAGTAGTTATGGCGGTTACTACTTATATTTGTTATAATATTGAGAAGATGATCCCCACAGATCCATTTTTATTTTAGCCCCACATTATAATGAAGCACTTTCGTGTTTTATTGTAGGATTGACTCAAAAAATTGAGATTGCGACCTATTATAGGTTTATAAAATTAGCTTAACGGAATTGGTGTTTAGATGCAATTAAATTGCTGAAGAGCATTAGTTAATAAAATAAAATAATATGAAAAAAACTACTTTTTTTAGAATTGTAACATTGATGGTGTTGTTGTTTGTTACGACGATAAGTTATTCACAAAGCGTTGATGGCGATTATTGCCCTGGTCCGGGTCTATCTGGTGATGAGTATGGAGATAGTTTGACAGTTATACCAAGTTCTGTAGGAAGTGGTACTTGTGCAATTGAACAAATTTGGGCTGATATTGATACCGATGCAGGGGCTTTTAAATTGGCATTTAAAATAGGTAATGGAGGTAATGCACTTTTTAGAATTTATCTAGATACAGATTTTGATGAAACTACAGGTTTGTTGTCTGATACATTTGGAGGGCAAACGAATGCTATTTCTGGTGCTGAATATATACTTGAGATAGGGGCTCTTAAAGGAGCTACTA
Organism: Lutibacter agarilyticus; assembly: GCF_900188235.1. Taxonomy (GTDB): domain Bacteria; phylum Bacteroidota; class Bacteroidia; order Flavobacteriales; family Flavobacteriaceae; genus Lutibacter; species Lutibacter agarilyticus. Next base: position 46,478 of record NZ_FZNT01000014.1, read on the forward strand.
CTTTGTATAAAGTGAATCTTGTTGATCTTACCTATTCTAGTGTAGATTTAAATGGTATAATTGGAGCGACTGGAAATTCAACAGGGTGCGCGAATAAAGATGATGGTGAATTTATAGAGCTTTATGTTCCTTTCGATAGTATACATTATGATATATGTGATCCAGACAACCCAGGGCAAATTAATATAGCACAGTATGCTTCGGTTTCGGGTGGTTCTACCACATCAAGTTATTGTTTAGGAGCAACATTAGATTTTGGAGTGGAGCTTTCAGGGGTAATAACTCCAACTGATCAAGATGTTTGTGAAGGACAAGATAGCGGTACACTTACAATAGATTTGAATAGTAATACCTCTACTGTTGATTATTGGGAATATAGTTCGAATGGAACTAATTTTATTGAAATTTCTGGTACAGCTGGTTTAGTCTCTATTGAACCAATAGATCCTTTAGCGTTAGGAACACATTATTATAGAGCTTCAATAACTAATAATGGTGTTTGTACTAGTAGTTTTTCTTCTTCTGTAGCGACAATTACTGTTACCGCTATAACAGTGAATGCATATCAGGATAGTCCGGTAAGTTGTTCTGGAGGTTCAGATGGGGTTGCAATAGTAACTGCTTCAGGAGGTACTGCTCCTTATACAATTACACCATCAGTAACGGGGTTAAGTGCGGGTGTTCATACTTTTACTATAGAGGATTCGAAAGGGTGTACTTCTACGGCTACTGTAACTATTTCTGATGGAGATTCAACAGCTCCAACTATTATAGCTCCAGCTGTATTTTCCATTGAAGGTGTTTCAGCTACTGATTTAAATTTGACAGACTTTCCAGCTAGATTACCTTATAGTTCAAGTAAATACATTGTTGATCCAGATGATTTCAAAAATGTAAGAGGAGGGGATTTTACAGAAGTTAATTTAAAAGAAATTTCATATATAGATTTATTTTCTGGAACTTGTCCTATTACTATAAATAGAACTTGGTCAATTGAAGATAATTGTGGAAATATTGCTACAGCAACGCAAACTATTAACATTGAAGACACTACAGATCCTGTTGTTGCGAATTCTAGTCTTCCATCAACAGATATAGAAGGTTGTGATACAGGAGCCTTAGCAATCAGTTATTTGCCATATAAAGAGACTGAAACTGTTATAACGCGTCAGGATATTGAAAATATACTAGGAGAGCCTATTGTAGAGGGAAATACACTACCTATTGATGGTATAACGTATATAGATACTTCTACAGGAACTTGCCCTATTGTAGTAACTCGAACTTATACGGTTAAAGATATTTGTAATAACTCGGCCATTGTTTCTAGGGAGTTTAACATAAATGATACCACACCACCAACAGGAACAGCGCCAACAGGCGTTGTGGATGTAGATGTTTGTTCTGCAGATGCACAAACAGCTTATCCGTTTGATGCAGTGGCAGTAGCCGGAAGTTATTCAGATAATTGTTCAGGAGCAGTAACAGTTAATTTAACAGATACTTCATTAACACCAGGCAATTGCGGATGGACTTTGGTTTACACTTATGAAGTAGTAGACAGCTGTGGAAACAAATTAGAAGGAGAGATAATTACCCATACAGGAAAAGATCAGACAGCACCGACAATTGTGGCGCCTAACGATATTACGATTAATTGTACTGATGATGTTAGTGAGTCTTCAACCGGTACTCCAACTGGTGGAGATAGTTGTAGTGGTTATGGTTTTAGTTATGAAGATGTAACTACGCAAACTAATGATGGTAGTTGTACTGATTATAGTTATATAATTACTCGTACATGGAAAGCAAAAGATGACTGTGATAATGAAGCTACGGCAGTTCAGGTAATCACAGTTGAAGACAAAACACCACCAACAGGAACAGCACCAACAGGCGTTGTGGATGTTGATGTTTGTTCAGCAGATGCACAAACATTTTATCCGTTTGATGCAGTGGCAGTAGCCGGAAGTTATTCAGACAATTGTTCAGGAGTAGTAACCGTTAATTTAACAGATACGTCATTAACACCAGGCAATTGCGGATGGACTTTGGTTTACACTTATGAAGTAGTAGACAGCTGTGGAAACAAATTGGAAGGAGAGATAATTACCCATACAGGAAAAGATCAGACAGCACCGACAATTGTGGCGCCTAACGATATTACGATTAATTGTACTGATGATGTTAGTGAGTCTTCAACCGGTACTCCAACTGGTGGAGATAGTTGTAGTGGTTATGGTTTTAGTTATGAAGATGTAACTACGCAAACTAATGATGGTAGTTGTACTGATTATAGTTATATAATTACTCGTACATGGAAAGCAAAAGATGACTGTGATAATGAAGCTACGGCAGTTCAGGTAATCACAGTTGAAGACAAAACAGCACCAACAGGAACAGCACCAACAGGCGTTGTGGATGTTGATGTTTGTTCAGCAGATGCACAAACATTTTATCCGTTTGATGCAGTGGCAGTAGCCGGAAGTTATTCAGACAATTGTTCAGGAGTAGTAACCGTTAATTTAACAGATACAACACAAACGGGAGATGTTTGTGGATGGACTTTGGTTTACACTTATGAAGTTGTAGATAGCTGTGGAAACAAATTAGAAGGAGAGACAATTACCCATACAGGACAAGATCAGACACCACCAACAATCACAGCACCAGCAAATGTAACAGTAGAATGTACGGACAGTACTTTACCTGCAGATACAGGAATGGCAACCGGATTAGATACTTGTGGAAGTGTAACCATTACTTATAGTGATGTTGAAGTAGCCGACTGTGGAAACTCAAAAACAATCACACGTACTTGGAAAGCAACAGACGACTGTTTGAATGAAGCTACGGCAGTTCAAACGATCACAGTTGAAGATACCACACCACCAACCATCACAGCGCCAGCAAATGTAACAGTAGAATGTACGGACAGTACGTTACCTACAGATACAGGAATGGCAACTGGATTAGATACCTGTGGAAGTGTGACTATTACTTATAGTGATGTTGAAGTAGCCGACTGTGGAAACTCAAAAACAATCACACGTACTTGGAAAGCAACAGACGACTGTTTGAATGAAGCTACGGCAGTTCAAACGATCACAGTTGAAGATACCACGCCACCAACCATCACAGCGCCAGCAAATGTAACAGTAGAATGTACAGACAGTACGTTACCTACAGATACAGGAATGGCAACTGGATTAGATACCTGTGGAAGTGTGACTATTACTTATAGTGATGTTGAAGTAGCCGACTGTGGAAACTCAAAAACAATCACACGTACTTGGAAAGCAACAGACGACTGTTTAAATGAAGCTACGGCAGTTCAAACGATCACAGTTGAAGATACCACGCCACCAACCATCACAGCTCCAGTAAATGTAACAGTAGAATGTACAGACAGTACGTTACCTGCAGCTACAGGAATGGCAACTGGATTAGATACTTGTGGAAGTGTAACTATTACTTATAGTGATGTTGAAGTAGCAGATTGTGGAAACTCAAAAACAATCACACGTACTTGGAAAGCAACAGACGACTGTTTGAATGAAGC
>NZ_FZNT01000011.1:0-131951 GCF_900188235.1 Lutibacter agarilyticus
GATTTTTTACGTATGTGGAGAGCTGTTGCTATTAGTAGTAAAAACAAACTTTTGAACCACAGAACAAACAGATTTCCAGTCAAGCTGGAAATGACGTATTAACTCCCCGTGTAATAGACACAAAGTTTGATATTAAATATTAGAAGTTTTATACCTAAAGTAATTTAACGTAATACCATGCCTTATGTTATTATTAAGTTGAAAGTCTAAAATCAAACAGCTCAAAAACAACATCATTGGCTCCGTCGAATCTTCGATTTTTTACGTATGTGGAGAGCTGTTGCTATTAGTAGTAAAAACAAACTTTTGAACCACAGAACAAACAGATTTCCAGTCAAGCTGGAAATGACATATTAACTCCCCGTATAATAGACACAAAGTTTGATATTAAATATTAGAAGTTTTATATCTAAAGTAATAAAACGTAATACCACGCCTTATGTTATTGTTAAGTTGAAAGACTAAAATCATACAGCTCAAAAACAACATCATTGACTCCGTCGAATCTTAGATTTCTTACGTATGTGGGGGGCTGTTGCTACTAGTAGTAAAAACAAACATTTGAACCACAGAACAAACAGATTTCCAGTCAAGCTGGAAATGACGTTGGCTTTGAACCTCAATAGAACAAAAAAGTGTATTTTGTCATTTCGAATACAATGAGAAATCTCATAAAATTGAGCATTGGATGTGGTTCCTCCTTCGTCGGAATGACAAATCATATAGTGTATTAGGTTGAAAGTTTTGAGTCGAAAGCTAGTATTTGGTATCTAGCTACCAACAACCAACAACCAAACCGTCATCCTCGCGTATGCGGGGATCTGTTGCTACAAGCAATATAAACAACATTTGAACCACAGCACCAACAGATTTCCAGTCAAGCTGGAAATGACGTTGGCTTTGAACCTCAATAGAACAAAAAAGTCTATTTTGTCATTTCGAATGCAATGAGAAATCTCATAAAATTGAGCATTGGATGTGGTTCCTCCTTCGTCGGAATGACAAATCATATAGTGTATTAGGTTGAAAGTTTTGAGTCGAAAGCTAGTATTTGGTATCTAGCTACCACCAACCAAACCGTCATCCTCGCGAATGCGGGGAGCTGTTGCTATTAGTAGTAAAAACAACCTTTGAACCACAGCACCAACAGATTTCCAGTCAAGCTGGAAATGACGTAATTTCGGTGTTCTTTTTCACGGCAATCAACTGTCATACTAAACACACCCCTAGCCCCTCTCAAGAGGGGAATTATATTTTCGTCATGCTGAACTTGTTTCAGCATCTCATCATAATCGTTCCGGATTTCAATAGTAAAGATCTCCAATCAAGTTGGGAATGACGCTTCATTTCACCGTCACCCTCAGCTTGACTGGGGGTCTTTTACATTTGAACTTCAATACAAAAGATTCCCGTTTTCACGGGAATGACGTGACACAGCAAATAAACCGTCACTTCGAGTGATTTAACGTAGTGAAACGTAGTAAAATTGTATCAAGAAGTTGTCTAAAATAATTGTTTTTAACTCCAAACCAAAAGATTCCCAAATCGAAGATTCACGAACTCTTTAGCTTAAAATAAAAAAGAAAAGTGAGTAATTAAGTTGGAGATGACGGGTTTCTTGGGGCAGGTTACTGCTGAGCCCGCGAAGCAACGTCTCACGTCTCACGTCTCACGTCTCACGTCTCACGTCTCACTTCTCACTTCTCACTTCTCACCGCTGAGCCCGCGAAGCAACGTCTCACGTCTCACTAAAAAACTTCAAACATTCTTTTTAACACACGCACAAACCCGTTGCAAATCCGCTTCACTTAAATTAGATCCACTAGGTAAACACAAACCACGTTCAAACAAATCATCTGAAACACCATTGATATAACTAGGATACTTTTCAAAAATAGGTTGTTGATGCATTGGTTTCCATAACGGACGTGCTTCTATGTTTTCTTTTTCCAACGCCAAACGTAATTGTTCTCTAATTTCATAAGAAGGGGTTGTAATACAGGTTAACCATCTATTAGCATAATAACCTGTCGGCGCTTCTAAAAATTCAAGTGTTGAAATTCCTTTAAACGAGTTTTTATAAAACTCAAAATTACTTCTTCTAGCGGCAACACGCTCATCCAATACTTCCAATTGCCCTCTTCCTATCCCTGCAATAATATTGCTCATTCGGTAATTGTACCCAATTTCTGAATGCTGGTAATGGGGTTTATTGTCACGCGCTTGGGTTGCTAAATACACCGCTTTTTGTTTTGTTGCGGCATCTTTACATAGCAATGCACCTCCTCCTGAAGTGGTAATGATTTTATTACCGTTAAACGATACCACTCCAAACTCCCCGAAAGTCCCACATTTTTGATTATCAACACTGCTTCCTAGTGCACTTGCCGCATCTTCAACAATAGGAATGTTGTATGTTAGACCTATTTCTAGAATCTCATGAATTTTACAAGGCATTCCATAGCCGTGGACTACAATCATAGCTTTGGGTTTATTGCCTTTTGAAATTTGATCTTGAATGGCTTCTTCTAATAACATTGGGCATACATTCCAAGTATCCGTTTCGCTATCTACAAAAACAGGTGTTGCTCCAAGATACCCTACCGGATTTACCGTTGCTGCAAAAGTAAAACTCTGACACAGTACACGATCTTCTTTTTTAATTCCTAAAAGAAGCAATGCCAAATGTATTGCCGAAGTTCCTGAATTTAATGCAACTACTTTGTTTAATGTCGTTAAACACGCTGCTAATTCTTGCTCAAAATCATCAATTTGAGCACCCTTTGGAGCAACCCAATTGGCTTCAAAAGCTTGTTGAATGTATGTTAATTCAGCACCAGACATATGTGGTGGAGATAGTAAAATCTTATTTTTCATACGTGTGGTTAAAAATACATTTTTTATACAAAATGACGGGTTTTAACGGTTGGTTTTTCAATTTTAAGATTCGTTGATCATCTTTAGATTTCATTTTCCACTCCTATAAATAGTTGAAGTTCTCATTTTGAATGGAAATCCGTTTATTTTTCAACCTGTGTAAACTATTAAATTGCGGGATTCTTTGTGAAGGCTTACCAAGAAAGAAGTAACCTATTATGTCAACTTCATTTCTAACAAAAAAAGACTACAAAAAAAAGATTCTAAACAAAATTAGCGGTTTTTACGCTTTTTGAAAGCATCATTTTTATTAAAAAAAGGTGAAAAACAACAAAAAAAAGAAAATAATATAAAAAAATTAATTTTTTTTAAGCGAAGTACCTAACGTACAACTTATTGAATTTCAATATGTTTACGTTATAGTTTTTGCAAAAATAACTTTAATTATTGAATAAAACAACTTTTTTTGCATTTTTTTCTTGCGTAATGTAAAATGTATTGTTATATTCTATATATTTGAAATATGAAAATCAAATAAAATTGCTTATAAGTATCATTGATTTTTACGAACCTATAAAAGTAGTGCGAACTACTTTTTCAACAGTTAGTTTATCTAAACTATGCTGTAGAAACAACAAAGTCCTAAAGTTGGCGCTTTAGAACTTGGTATATTGTAACGCTAAAAGAAGCGCTGTATGTTTTTCGATGAAACAAAAATACACTTCTTCTTTTAGCTTACCAAATTTTTTTTAATAAATAAAAAAATCCAATATTTTGCATTGGTAATGGTAAGATGTATGACTTAATTTAAGCAACAAACACATTGTAACAAATTTATTTACAATTGAATACCCTAAAATCGATGGATTGTTCACTTCCCAAGGAAGGTGTCTCGAATGCGTACAAGGTTTGTCGTGAATAGTTCCTTTTAAAAACTATTCAAAAGCATATGTGTAATTTTTAAGTAAATAATAGAATGATTAAATATAAATTAAAAGAGCAAGTTAATCCAACGGATTTAGCTGCTCCAAATAAATATATTCCTGTAAAACAAAAACAGGAGGCCCTAACATTAAGAGACTTTGCAAAACGTATCAGTCGTGAAAGTACGGTGAGCTCTATGGATGCGATGGCAGTATTGGAAGGTTTGTTACAAATCATTCCTGATGAAATACTCAATGGGAAAATTATCAAATTAGGTGATTTTGGTACGTTTAGATCTACCATTTCTTCGGAAACGGTTGCAAGTCCTGAGGAATTTACGGTTTCTAAAATTCGTAGTTTAAACGTACGTTTTAGACCATCTAAAGAATTTCAAAAGCAATTAGGTGGTATTGATTACCAACTGGTTTCTGATTAATTTCTAGTAATTTATTAACTAAAAGGCGTTCATTTTGAACGCCTTTTTTTACGTCTTTTTTTAAAAGTCGGCCGACTTATTTTAAAAGTTGCCCGACTTTTATTTTTTGTCGACCGACTTTTGAATTATTTGTTCCAGTTATTGCATTGGCGTTTATTATTGAGTTTAAAGTTGAAAGCTATTGGCAAACGGCCCAAAGCCAACAGCTCAAAAACAACATCATTGACTCCGTCGAATCTTCGATTTCTCGCGTATGTGGGGAGCTGTTGCTACAAGCAATATAAACAACCTTTGAACCACAGAACAAACAGATTTCCAGTCAAGCTGGAAATGACGTAAATATGCATTATTAAACCAAAAGCTAACTGCAAAAAGCCAACAGCTCAAAAAAAACGTCATTGACTCCGTCGAATCTTCGATTTCTCGCGAATGCGGGGAGCTGTTGCTATTAGTAGTAAAAACAAACTTTTGAACCACAGAACAAACAGATTTCCAGTCAAGCTGGAAATGACGTATTAACTCCCCTCTTGAGAGGGGTTAGGGGTGTGTAATAGATACAAAGTTTGATATTAAATATTAGAAGTTTATACCTAAAGTAATTTAACGTAATACCACGCCTTATGTTATTGTTAAGTTGAAAGTCTAAAATCAAACAGCTCAAAAACAACGTCATTGACTCCGTCGAATCTTCGATTTCTCACGTATGCAGGGAGCTGTTGCTACAAGCAATATAAAAAACATTTGAACCACATAACAAACAGATTTCCAGTCAAGCAGGAAATGACGTAAATATGCATTATTAAACCAAAAGCTAACTGCAAAAAGCCAACAGCTCAAAAAAAACGTCATTGACTCCGTCGAATCTTCGATTTCTCGCGTATGCGGGGAGCTCTTGCTACAAGCAATATAAACAACATTTGAACCACATAACAAACAGATTTCCAGTCAAGCTGGAAATGACGTATTTTCGGTGTTCTTTTTGACGGCAATCAACTGTCATACTAAACACACCCCTAGCCCCTCTCAAGAGGGGAATTATACTTTCGCCATGCTTAACTTGTTTCAGCATCTCATCATAATCGTTCCGGATTTCAATAGTAAAGATCTCCAATCAAGTTGAGAATGACGGTTCATTTCATCGTCACCCTTAGCTTGACTGGGGTCTCACTCATTAGAACTCCAATGTAAAAGATCTCCAAATCGAAGATTCACGAACTCTTTAGCTTAAAATAAAAAAGAAAAGTGAGTAATCAAGTTGGAGATGACTTGACGTAGCTATACCGTCACTTCGAGTGATTTAACGCAGTGAAACGTAGTAAAATTGTATCGAGAAGTAATCTTTCACATTGAAACTCCAATGCAAAAGATTCCCGCATCCGCGAGAATGACGTGTTTGTTAGCTATCAGCTGTTAGCTTTTGGCAGTTGGCAATCACTATTCACCGTTCAGCATTTACTGTTAAGCCAGCGAAGCAACTTCTTACATCTCACTAAACAATACATACCCCTAGCCCCTCTCAAGAGTTGACTGAGCGTAAAGAAAATGTTCAGTGAACATTTTTAGCGACAGGGCCTGGTGGCGTGTGGAAGAAAATCAGCATAAAACTTCAATGCAAAAGATCTCCGACTATGGCTAAGTTTTTTTTACATTTACAAACAAATCATTTAAATTAATTAACAAATCTTGGTAAACAGTCAATTAAAAACATTAGAAACTATAGGTGCCATTTTAAGTTTTAAAAGTGATCCTCATTTATTAAAAATCACTTTACAAAAAGAACACTTCAATTGGGATGCCCTTGTAACAATTGGTAGTAGGCATTTGGTGTTACCTGCTATGTATTGCCGACTCAAAGAAAAGCAATTGTTGCATTGTTTACCTGAGGATTTAGTTCTGTACCTGGAAGAAATTACCGCCATCAATCGGAATAGGAACCTAGGAATTTTAAAGGAAGTCACAGCAATTAGTGAACTATTTAACAAACATCAAATAGATCACGTATTTTTAAAAGGAAGTGCTTTACTTGCTGGTAATTATTATCAGGATATTGGGGAGCGTATGATTGGTGATATTGATGTGTTGGTTGCTTCAAATCAATTGGATGAAGCTTATGAACTTCTACTGAAAGAAGATTATAAATCAAATGTAAGTTTTGGAGACAAATACTTTGAATATCAACACCTTCCTAGACTTGCAAAAAAAACAGTACTCGCTGCTGTTGAAATACATAGAAACGTTTTAAAAAGAAAGTACTTTAATTGTTTAATAGTTAATGAAATTTTTATAAAAAAAAGAATCATAAACGGTATTTCAATTCCTAATGATCAACATTTATTTGAACATAACATCCTAAATTTACAATTAAATGATCAAGGAAATTATCTTGTTTTTGTTAACCTTAGAACTGCCTATGATACTGAATTAATTTTAAAAGAAAATTCAACAATCGATTTTAATTTTTATTATTCCAAAGGTTTATTTAAAAATTACTTTTTACTACATCCATTTCTAATAAAAGATTTCAATAATATACCATCAACTACAATTACCAATAAGCTATACTTAGCCTTTTATATTTTCAAAACGAAACATAGATGGTTCAATATTATCTGGAATAAAATATTCTTTTTTGTAGATCTTGTAACTTTTCTCGTAGCACACTTTTGGTTTTTTATTTCTAACAAAAAATATAGAACTGATCTGATAAAAGAAAGAAAACATTTTTATAAAAAACTTAAAATACAGTTTTTCAGATAAATTATTATGATTGGAAGTGAATTTCTATCAGTTCAAATTAGAAGTTTTGTTTTTCAGTAAGCTAACTCTAAAGCTTTTTTTGCGATAATCTCTTTAGCTAATTGATGATCCAATGCAATAGGCTTCTTTTTGTTCTCGTCATACTGAAATTGGTTCAGCATCTCAACATAGTTGTTCCGGGTTTCAATGTAAAAGATCTCCAAATCGAAGATTCACGAACTCTTTAGCTTAAAAAAAAGTAAAGTGAGTAATCAAGTTGGAGATGACTTGACGTAGCTATACCGTAACTTCGAGCGATTTAACACAGTGAAACGTAGTAAAATTGTATCGAGAAGTATTCTTTCACATTGAAACTCCAATGCAAAAGATTCCCGCATTCGCGAGAAATCGAAGATTCGACAGAGTCAATGACGTGTTTGTTAGCTATTAGCTGTTAGCAGTTGGCAATCACTATTCACCGTTCAGCATTTACTGTTAAGCCTGCGAAGCAACGTCTCACTTCTCACTAAATAATACACACCCCTAGCCCCATTCATGAGGGGAATGTATTTGAACTCAAGACCAACAGATTTCCAGTCAAGCTGGAAATGACATATGTTTTAAATCTCCATACAAAAAAAAGTATGTTTTGTCATTTCGAATGCAATGAGAAATCACATAAAATTGAGCATTGGATGTGGTTGACTCCGTCTAATCTTCGATTTCCTCCTTCGTCGGAATAACAAATCATATAGTGTATTAGGTTGAAAGTTTTGAGTCAAAAGCCGGTATTCAGTATCTGGTATCTAGCTATCAACAACCACCAACCAAACCGACATCCTCGCGTATGCGGGGAGCTGTTGCTATTAATCCTAAAAAGTATGTTTGAAATACACAATTAAAAGATTTCCGATAAAGCTGGAAATGACGTAACCTTTGAACCATCAACTTATTGTTTGGATTCTAGCTAGTTTTAATTATTTTATTTACATTAATTTATTATTACCAAAAATGTTTTAAAAATCACCCCAATATCCTTCATTAAAGTTCTTTGTTTTAGGTAATCTAAATTAATTTGAAGTTTTTTAGGCATTATAACATTTATATAATAACTATTTGGGTTTTCCTGTGATGATAAAATTTCATTTTCATTTCTAAATTCAATCGATGCCAAATCTGTAATTCCCGGTTTTACAACGAGCACCTTTAATTGCTCTTTATTGTATAAATCAACATACTTTCTAACTTCTGGTCGCGGTCCTACAAAACTCATATCCCCAATAAGCACATTGATTAACTGAGACAATTCATCTAATTTATATTTTCTCAAATAGTAACCAATTTTTGTTACTCTAGGATCGTTACCTCCAATGGTTAACAACCCAAGCTTGTCTGCATCTACCCGCATCGTTCTAAACTTGAATATCTTAAAGTCTTTATTGTTTTTACCAACCCTTACTTGTCTATAAAAAACGGGGCCTTTTGAAGTCAGCTTTATAAGAATACCTATTACTAATAATAAAGGGGCAATAACAATTAACCCAAAAAAAGCCAACAATACATCAAAGGTTCTTTTCATTTTATTGCAAAATTTTATTTACAGCATTCACTACCACTTCAATAACTCTATTAATTTGCTCATCTGTTAATTCATAATAAACAGGCAATGAAATTTCATTCTCCCATAATTCTTTTGCTATTGGGAAATCATTTAATTCGTAGCCTAATGATTTGTAATAAGATAATAACGGCAATGGCTTATAATGCACATTTACGGAAACATCCTGATTGAAAATTTCCTGAATGATCAAATCTCTTTGCGCTTTGCTACAATTTTTAATTCTTAACAAATATAAATGATAAGAGGATTCTTTCATATTGTTATGATATTCCGGAACTATTGCCCAATCAAAATTAGCCAATCCTTCTGAATACATTTTAAATATTTCCTTGCGTTTTGGTAAGGTTTCTGTTTCATATCTTTCCAATTCTACCAAACCTATAGAAGCAAGTATATCTGTCATATTACATTTAAACCCTGCATCTATAACATCATATTCCCAATTTCCTTTTTGAGTCTTGGCCAAGGCATCTTTATTTTGTCCGTGCAATGACAGGGTATTTAAAATTTTATAAATTTCTTCGTTCTCAAAAGGCTTGGGTAAATTGATACAAATTGCTCCCCCTTCAGCTGTTGTTAAATTTTTAACAGCGTGAAAAGAGAATACAGTGAAATCAGCTTGTGAACCTACTTTTTTTTGATTGTAAGATGCACCAAATGAATGTGCGGCATCAGACAAGACCAATATTCTTCCTAATTTTTGTTGGTTTTCAGTTTCAGCAATAAATAAATCTTTGACACTTTTTTTATTCAATAGCGCATTTAATGCTGCATAATCAATAGGTAAACCTCCTACATCAACAGGGATGATCGCTTTTGTTCTGGCGGTAATGTGTTTTTCAATTTTAGAAACATCAATTCCAAAATCTGTTGAAACATCGACCATTACTACTTTAGCACCACGGTGCCTTACAATGTTCGCAGTGGCACAATAGGTATAAACCGGGACAATTACCTCGTCGCCTTCTTTTATACCATACCAATATAACAATAGCTCTGCGCCTGCTGTCCATGAATTCACCGCTAAAACATCGGATACATGACAGTATTCTGCAATTTTTTTTTCAAATAATTTTGTTCTTGGACCAGTAGTGATCCATCCAGACTGTAAAGCGACTGTTACTTCTTTTATAATTTTATCGTCAATTCTTGGAGGAGAAAATGGAATCATTTTATTTTAATTTAGAGCGTTAATTTATAAAACATCTTTAAAAGTTCACTTTTGGCTGACACTATACAAGTCATAATAATAAATAGTATTTATAAGTTTTTTTCTTTTATAATATCTTTTAATCTTTCCTCTAATATATCGGAGAAAAATAAGGCACCAAATATTGTTAAATGTCTCGTGTCATGGCTAATAAATTTACAATCTTTAGTGAAAACTGGAACATTCTTTTTGGAATCTATGATATTCTCTATAAGATCTATATATCTATCATTCCATATTAATCTTAATTCTTGATTTGACTTCCAAATATCTTTCCTTATAGATGTTCTAATTGTATCACATCCAAAACTTTCTTTAGTAGAATTATAATATACACCATTATTAATACCAAAATTCTTTAATCCCACAACCCAAACTTTATATATATCTATTTTAAATTTACTAATTAATATATCAAACATTATTTTATTAGTTGGAATATCAGAAGAATAAAAAATATAATCAGCATTATATGTTCTATTAATTAACTCAGTTGTTATATCAGCTTTCCATGGATCAAAATAACTTAGTTCTATACTTTCTTTTAATTTTGTTTCTAATAATATATTGGCAAAATCACGAGCGAAACTATTTCCAATAATTAATACTTTTAGGTTGTTGTTTTTCTTAAATGGTTTATCTAAAACTTTAATTCTATCGTTATACAAAGCTGGACTGTTATTTACAATGTCAAAATTATTATATAATCTAGGTACAAGTGACTTAGTTATATTAAGTTGTGGAAAATCTTTTACCCTACCATTAATCTTATATATATAAAACGAAGCGCTAACTATAATAATAAAAGATAAACTAACAACTTTATATACATTTTTAGTTTCAATGAATTGTTTATTACGCAATGGATTTTCAACAAAAAAGTAAGTAAATACAGATAATGTAATAATAATAATAAAGGATAAGAAGATAGATTCTATTGAATTAATATGGAGATTAAATGAGTATCTAGCAAATGCAAAAACTATTTGATGCCACAAATATAAGCTAAAACTAATTTTACCTAAACTAGATATAATCGTATTAGAAAAAATTAACTTATACAGTTTATTATCATTAAAATGGTACTTCCCTATGGTAAGAACTCCAATTGAAAGAAATGTTATAACTATTATTTTAGTATCATTATCTGGGATAATATTAAATTGAATAATTATGAAAATAATAATTATCATTGAAAATAATATAATTTTACTTTTTTTAACTTGTTTTTTATTTAATTCCCATTTACTAAAGTAAATAGCTGCAATACCTCCTGAAGATAATTCGAAAAACCTATATTGTAATAAGTAGAACTTTGCAGAAACATCATTGCTATAATAGAATAAAGCTAGTGATATAAATGTCAAAAATATAAGTAGCGGAAATATAAATTTTTGTTTATTTCCTTTTAGTATTAAGAAAATAAATGGATATAATAAATAGAATTGTTCTTCTATTCCTAGACTCCACATGTGCATCATTGGATTATATTCATTACTTACTGCCCAATAATCATTTGAAGTTATATACATGAAAATATTGAACATTGAAAAATTTGAAGCTAATACATTTTGACTCAATACATTTAAGTCATTTGGAGACATGAAAATTATACCTGTGATTAATGCAGATACTGTTGTGAATAACACTAAAGGTATAATTCTTCTAATTCTTCTCTCATAAAATGAAAATATTGAGAACCTATTTTCTTTAACTTCGTTATAAATAATGCCAGTAATTAAATATCCACTTATTACAAAAAATATATCTACACCTAAATACCCATTTGGTAAAAGGCCTAAATGAAATAATATAACTGAAATTACTGCAAAAGCACGCATTCCGTCAATATCTGTACGGTACATTTTTTTCATTAAAATAATCTATTAGGTTTATAGCAACATGTAATTTGGTATCCAATAAATATTGAATTCTCAAAAATATTAATCATAAGTTTATAAAATTATTATTTGCAAACTTCGGTATTTCCTCTTCAGGAGCTTTAACATTCGGTCCTGTTATCCAAACAGAATTAAGTGAATCAACGACTTCATTTACTATTGTATCGTCTATATATGTAGGTGAAAATGGTATAATCATTTCAATTTATTTTATAAATTCATCATTTCATTCTTAAACTCTTCATCAAAAAAGGAAGTATAATATACTGTTTCTTTTGTTTCTAAATATTTCATTTCTCTCCAACCTGATTTTTCAAACACCCTTCTACTAGATTTATTTTTTTTATAAACTCCAGCCCTAATTCCTCTACTTCCTCTATATTTACTTACATTCTTTGTTTCTTCAATCAACTCTCCAAAAATACCTGAACCTCTATAATTAGAATCAACTGCACCAATAGTCATTTGTGCAAAACCTTGAGAATCAATAATTGATATTTTATTACTATCAACATCTGGTCTACGCAATAAACGTTCCCATAACATTTTTGAAAACAATCTTGTTGGTTTTAAAACTATACTTAACATAAACTCTGGTAAACAGGCAATAAACATAGGTTTAGTAAATGCCCCATCACAAACGGCCACTAAACCAATAATCTTTCCTCCCTCTATACCTATTAATACGTAAGATTCTTTTGATGTAATCAACCATTTGTATGTAGCTTTAACATAATTTTCACCTAACATCATAGGAACGTGGTTTTTGGGTTTAAAAGACAAACAATGCAACTCTGTTATTTCGTTCAAATCATTTAGGTTCGCTAGTTTAATATTCATGCAATAAAATTTTATATGATTAAATAATTGTGATTGAAGACGCCAATTTATTTAAATTCTTCTTTTTTGATAAATTTTCCATTGCATAATCATAACCATTATTTCCTTTGTCCAAAAGTTTACTCTCTGAGATAGCAAATACCAATTTAAATTTATCAGCTAAAATACTTATATTTTCAGGTGCTAGCAACCAACCACAATTTGCAGCATTAATAATTCTAGCAGTATCGCTATCATCATCTACACAAGCAATAATTGGTTTCTTTGAAAACATATATGCTGGTAATTTTGACGGAATTGAGCTTGCTGCTGCTCCCTTTTTAATTGGCAACAACATGACATCTGCTTGTGCTTGAATCTCAGGAACTTTACCATTTGGAACCTCCCAAAATTCAATTCTAGCTGGTTTTAATGCATTTGCCTTTTCTTGAAGTAATTCCTTTTGAGAACCTGACCCGGCAATTACCAATCTGCAATTTTTTAAATCTGCTTTTACAAATGCTTCAATTAATAAATCTATCCCCGCAACAGGACCTATATTTCCAAGATACATAAATGTAAATGGTTTTTCTATGGTAGATCTACTTAAATTTGATACTTCATAGTCTAAAAAGACGCTTTCATCCTGCCAATTTTGAACAACATTAACTTTCTCTGATTCAACTTTTCTTGTCTTTATCAAATAATTTTTCATCTTATTTGAGATGGCAATAATCTTCGTTGCATTTTTAAGCACATATTTATCTATAGGCAAGAGCATAAAATTAAACATCGATTTAAAAAGAGGCACTTTATTGGAAAGTGACTCAGGATACACATCCTGCACATGAATTATAATTGGTAATTTATATTTTTTTGCAGCCTTAACACTAAAATATTGTGCCAATAAAGGCCAAGTATTTGCATAGATTACATCAATATTTTTATGATTGCTAACAATATACTTATAACAATGTTTCCCAAAACTATAACTTTCCATAAAACGACCAATTATTTTAGAAGGTGAGCAAGTATATGAGCTTAACTTTATAACATTATATTCTTCAACTTCTGGTTCATTTTCAAAATTAAAACCATGCGGCCTTGTAGGCTTCGGACAAAGTACCGTAACATTATTATTCTTTGATAATTTATGAGCTATATCTTTAGATAAAGATGCTGAGACTATCGGTTCAGGAGGAAAAACTGCTGAAATTAATAATATATTCATTATTAATAATTTTTTATTGACTTAAAAAAAACCTTAACTACTTCATCCCATGAATCAGGAAATTTAGTTATAGTTTTTGAATAATCTGGTTTCATATTTAATTTCAAATCATTCAACAACTTCTTTAAACTCATCAAAAAGGAAGCTTCTGAGTATGGCCTATAATAGTATCCTTCATTTTCACAAATCCAACGAGAATAAGGTAAATCAACTGTTAACACAGGTAAGTTTAATGTAATAGCCTCAATTAACGGTAAACCGTAACTTTCTGCACATGACAAAAAAAGTAAAGCATCAGCTTTATTATAATAAGTATTCATTTCTTCAGCATTCAATCTTCCAAGATTCTTTATCCACTTAATCGATTCAAAAGGCTTGAACTCTTCATCAAATAGAGTTAACCAAACTTCTACATCGTTCAATTCTATATTATTTGATTCACAATAATCGTTTATTTTTAATAAAAAATCGTGTTTCTTATGTGTATAAAATGCTGCAGGATAAAATAAAATTTTCTTTTTCTTATCATTTACTACATTCATATCTCCGTTCTTTTTGTCTAACCAATTAGGAACAGGCTGTGGGCAAACGGTTACCTTGTCCTTAATTTTCGGGTATGAAAGAATCAAATTCGTAGCCATTGCTCCAGTTTGTACGATTATTTTTTTTGCAAATTTATGATTTATTGAAAACAAAAATCTACTTATTCTGAAATTAAGACTTTTACCAGAATACCTATTTATTCTTGGATAAATTAAATTTGGCTGATGCACTAATACAATTTGATCTCTAATACCTCTTAGAGGTATGTCCCCTAAAACAATTGTAGGTACATTAGGGAAAATAAATTTTGAAAAAAAACATTCAAAAAATCTAGAAAACCCATTTGGAAAAATTCTTTTGTAACGTATTACACTTCCAGTTGCAGGCTTGTAACTAGATAAAGGCCCCTTTAATGGTAAATAAATCTTTAAAGAATTCAATTTCCCCATATTTGAAGCCGAGTCAAGAAAAGATTTCACTACCTGAGAAGCACCTAAACCTAAAATATTTGTTGCGTGTATTTGCATTAATTCAACTTTTTTAATAAATATTAACAGCTAATTCAATTTTAGTTTAGAATTTAAAAATGAATTTTCTTTCATAATTGACAAATCTAAACCTGAAATTTCATATTTTTTTATACTTAATCCTAAATTATCCTGCATAAAATCTTGTAGCCCGTATTTTCAATTTTGTTAATTTGAAGTAATTTTTTCATATACTTATTTAAGAAGTTTTTTAAATATTTCAATTTGAACATGTGGATTATATTTTTCATCTATAATTCTATAACAATTGTTTCTAACAAAATCTCTTTTTTTATCAGAAAAACCAATCCATTTTTCAATATTCAAACAAAGACTCTCAAGAGAATCCTCCTTAAAAAATGACCCCGTCAACCCTTCAGTTATCGCCTCAAATTCGGGCATCTGATTACTAAAATTATCATGAGTTATAATTGGTGTGCCGTAAACTAAACTATGCATAGCGGTTAACCCTACATTACCTGGCGATACGCAAACACTTGCATTAAAAATAAGCTCTCCTATTTTATTTTCATCATAACAAGGACCATATAACCAAATATTACGTTCATTCCCTATAATATTATTTAAAAAAGATATTTCTTCTGACTTTTCACCAATTATAATAAGATTACAATTAGAACCTCTGTCATTTAATTTATTTATTGATTCAATTAATAAATCTAGTTTTTTAACTTTTTGGATTCTCCCAATATATAAAATAACAGGGGCTTCATTCCTAAAATAATTCAAATATATTTCTGATGATTTTAATTTTTTCCTAATACTAATTTGCTTATCATAATCCAAAGAATTATAGATACATATCATTTTATTTTTTTTAAACCCTTCTTTTTCCATCAATTTTTTAGCATAATCTCCGTAAAGCAAAACTTTAGTGGAAAGAGAAAAAAATATTTTTTTTAAAACTTTCTTAAGAATATTTTCACGACCATACCAACCATGTGTCCAGACAAAGGTTTCTTTATTTAAAATTTTTGCAAATATTAAAATAAGCCACGTAGAAATACAATGCGGTTCTCCAATTAAAATAAAGTGAGAATATATTTTTTTAAAAACTAATTGAACTGCTCCTTTTTGCCAATAAAAACCACCCATTATTGGTGTAAATTTTAGATTTTTTTTAAAGCCGTATAACTCTGAATAATCCATCTTTTTTATTGGATTAAACACTCTGTCTCCAATATAAAAATCACAATTTAGCTCTTTATCCATCAACTTATAGATTGGAGCTCTATAATGGGCTGCTAAATTAAAAATACAACAATATGATTTTTTCATATTAATTTAAATAAATATTAATGTCTTATTCTATTCTGAAAATCTATATATACTTTTGGAATTAAAACTTTAACCCATCCCATAATAAACACAGCTGGTAATCTTAAAGGGAAAAACCTTTTCATTAAGTGTAAATTATCTATAAATGCCATACCTAAGGGATTGTACAAAAAATCAATTCTTTTTTTAAATGTTAGGTTCGTAAATATTTCAAACTTATTGCTTTTATTATTAGAACAAGTTCCTAAATAATCTTTCATTAACAATACTGGAATTCTATGTCTAACAGCATTTAACGTATAGTCATAATCTGCCACTCCATGTATATACACTTCTGATAATATCCCAATTTGTTTCACAACATTATTTGATACATACATTATGTTTGCGTTTCCTAAATTACATTCTTGAATTTTCTTACTAGGTTGTAATTTGTCATAGGTAAATAAAAATTTATTCTTAAGTTTAGCCCCCCCATAAGTGCGATTACCTTTTGTTTGATCTCGAGTTGAACCAATATAAACACCCCCAATACCAAAATTTTTGAAAGCATATTTTTGAGTAGAAACTATTTCTAAAAATAAATTTTCCAATACTAGTGTATCATCATTAAGCAGCAAATAACCATCATAATCATTTTTCAATGCATATTCCCAAGAATTCCTCATACCTCCTGCCCAAAATAGATTCCCATTTCCTTTTAACAACTTTACATTTGGATAGTTAAGAGCAACGGCATCACTTGTGCCATCAATAGAACCATCATCAGTTAAGAAGACATCTAAATTGAATTTTAATTCCGATTTTTCATAAGCAAAATATAAATACCTTAAACATTCCAAAGTTAAATTTATTCTATTATGACAAGTCATTAAAACCGCTATCTTATCCATTATAATCTAATTTATAAATATTTACAACTAGTAAATAACACATTAGAATTGGACCTGACCAATAAGGATTCATTATACCTCCTATAATCATAGATATTACTACGGAAAAATTACAAATTGTATTAAAATTATTTTTATATTTCATAAGCCTGTATGAATTTTTTAAACTTTTTAACATAAAAAATAAAAAAGCACCTCCTCCACCAAAAATACCCATTACTGCTAAAAGATCAATTGCTGAAGAATGCCCTCCTATCACACCCTCATAAATTGTTGCACGAATATTACCTCCACCACCAAACATCATTTTATCTACAAAAGTATTCCAAGAAAATTCCATTAATACAAACCTTGAAATACCTCCCGATCCATAATCGTACCCGCCTCCTGATGGATTTTCGATAAAATTATTAAATCGCCATTTAACATCCTCTATTGCAGTTATATTTGAGTTTAAAAAAAAATTGAATAAAAAAAATGTTAAAATAGATAATGCTAAAAAAATAAAGCTTGCTTTAAAAAAAACAACTATATTCTTTTTATTATTAAATAAATAAAGCACCCCCATGGTTAATAAATTAATTAAAAATAGTGCTATTGGTGTAGCAAAACCTGAAAAAGATAACTTATATACTATAAATAAAAGAGGTAGCGCATAAATTCCTTTTTTAAAAACTGTTTTTTGCTTTATAACTAAATTAATAAAAAGAGGTGAAAAAACACCAATGAGTGCCCAAAAGCCAGAAGTTCCGGAAGTCAAACTAAGATCTGAATCTGAGTAAATTTGCCGAGCGCTTTCATTTTCACCTATGGATTGTCCTGTAAATAAAATATTAAGTAAAATAAAAACCAATATACTTTTTATAGCAAAATCCTTATATAATTGATTTTTTGATGAAAACAGACCTATTGAAAAATATATTGGTAATAAGATAATTGAGATAAAATACTGATAATCGTTAGCTCCACGTAAAAAAGTAAATGCTACACCAACAATAAACAAAATTAAAAATAAGAACATTGTTCTATTTAACTTATAACTTTTATAATTAGTATTAATAATATAATCACCGCTTTTACCTGAAAAAACTAAAAAAAGTGAAATAACCAATAAAGGTATAAGCCCTACATACCCTCTATAAATTAAACTAATAAATGGAGAGACCATAGAACTTAATAGTAAAATTAAAACAGCAATTCTCCAATAAATAATATTAGCATTTAAAACCATAATCTTTCAAAATCAATTAATAACTTTTGAGTAAAAATTGGCATAATTAGCTACACCTTTTGAAATTGAAAATAAATCAATCGCACTTTGAACTAAACCTTTTGACAAAGTAATTTTCTCTTCAATAACCAAATTATAAATATTACTTATTGCACTAACTAGAGCTTCGCAATTTGGATCATACCCTATAGCATCAGGTACTAGTTTTAAAACATCATTAAGCCCCGGCACTTTTACTAACAGCGTTGGGATACCTACTGCAATACTTTCAATTGCTGCATTTCCAAGCCCTTCTAATTTAGAAGACATGATAAAAACATCAGAAATCCCCAAAATTTCCTCTGGATTTGAAACTAACCCTAAAAACATACATCTGTCATAGATACCTAGTTCTTTTGCCAGTTTTCTTTCATCGCAGCACTTATTTTCTCTACCTGCATGTAAATAAATCCAATTCATAGTTTTAGGTAATTTAGAAATTGCGTCAAGAATAAGTTCGTGCCTTTTAATAGGGGAACAATTCCCTATGGAAGTGATTACAAACACATGCTTATCTAAGCCTAATTTTTTCCTAATCTCAATTTTATCGTTTAATTCAACTGGTAAAAACCTATTACTATCATACCAATTATAAATAACTTTCGATTTTGTTAAAAAATGTTTGGCTTCATTTTCAGCAACAGAATCTCCAACCGATATATACTTAATATTTAAAAACACCGCAATAAAACGATCAAATAATCTTCTTAATTTACCTAAAAGTCTCGGTTTAAAAATACTATGAAAAGTTCTAACTATTTTTTTTTGCCCACTAAAATAAGCATTTAAAGCGTGCATTAAAAAATTAGCTTCCGTATGTATATGTACTACATCTACTTTTATAAGTTTTAAATATTCTCTTAATTCTAAAAAACTATTTAACTTTCTGTTAACAAATGATATATGTTTTACATTATACCCTTTTAGAGTTAACAACTCAAATGCCTCTCCTTTTTCTTTACCAGTTGCCAAAATATAAATTTCAATATCATTCTTTTTCCATTCTAAGAACGAATTAGCCAACATCATTTCCATCCCAGAAAAACGCAACTCATTTAAAATATAAAGTATTTTCATTCTTTAATTAGTTTATTATAAATAGCTAGGGTTTGATTTGAAACAACCTCTTGTGAATACTTACTCCAAACGTGTTTAATCCCTTTTTCGGATAAATCCACCATTAATGCTTTATTATTTAGCATATCGGCCATAGAATTTTCCATTACACTTATAGAGCTTACATCACACAATTCACCAATTTTTCCGTTTTCTAGAATATATGGAACTGCTCCTGAAAATTTACCAGCAATAACGGGTAAACCTCTTGCCAATGCTTCAATTAAAATATTTCCAAAAGACTCTTCTAGTGATGGATGTACCAAAACAATTGCTCTATCATACTCCTCCATTAACTTCTTATGGTCTACTTCTCCAATTAAATTCACCTTGTTTAACAAACCCATCGTTTCCCATTTTTTAACTTTTGGAACGTTCATATAAAATTGCTTACCAACCAAGTTTAATTCAACATCTTCAAATTTTTTATTTATTTTTTGAAAAGCAATTAAAAGTTTCTCTATATTTTTAGCTGGACTAATATTATTAGATACAGAAATAATGTACCGTTTTTTTTCAATATTAGTAAAATTTGTTTTTATAAATTTATTACTTATTGAATTTGGTATAACTTCAACCTCTTTCTTCCATTTTTTCTTTACAAGTTGCTTAATATATGGCGAATTAGCTAAAAAGGTTAAATTTGATGTTTTAAAAATTCTAAAATCCATTAAATATCGAGCAAACCTATAATAGTTTAAATTTAATTTCAAAATTTTTGGAGCCCAATCCCTCACTGTAATAATTACAGGAATTCGGTTTCTAAATTTAACAACTCCTTGCGCATATTCATACGTCCAATGCGCATGTAAAATGTCTGGTAAATGAGGTTCTAATTTTACAGATTCAAAAATAAAATTGATTTCTTTATTAAAAAAGGTAAGTGCTCTTAGCTTCCCATTTACTCTTAATGGATTTATATAAATTGTTAATAAATCTCCTCTTAAAATAACTCGGTTTTTAACTTCAAATGTTAATGTGTAAACAGATACTTTATGCCCCTGTATTAGAAAAGAATGAATTAAAGAATCTACCGCTGGTGCCTTTAACCCAATTATTCCATTAGCTTTAACTTGACTTTCTTTATTTAAAAAAGGTACAAATTCTTGTATTGTTACGGGAGATGAAATACCTATATGCATCCTGACTATCTTGTTCTAGTGGCAAATTCTTTTTCTTTTTCTAAGTCAACCTCAGGCAAAAAGAAAGGAAAATTAACATCCAGTTTATAATTATTAACAATATACCTTTTTAAATTATCTATTTTAAATTTCATTCTATGATATTGTGTATGATTCTCTTCTATATAGTAAATTGCCTTAGCTGCTTTGCTATATAATTCTTGAGGCTTTTTCTTCAAAATATTTCACATTAATCAATTTCATCATCTATGTTATCTGCAAAATAACAATGTTCATATTTTTATGAAATATCTATATAATGAGTAAAAAGCAGATTTAAATTTATAAATTATGCTTGGAGACATAGCTTTATCTAATCCTAGAGCTATATTTTCTATATTTTTATCAATTCCTTTATTATATATTTTCAATTCATTTTCAAAAATCATAGGTAAATCCTTTGCATTTACCCTCCAATCTAAAAAATTAAGTGCACTGGTACGTGCATTTACCTTATGCTCCAACAATACATTTTTATCTTTTATATAAAACTGCATTGCATTTGTTAAAGACTCACTATTACAAATACTCTCAGCCCAATAATAGCCATCTCGCCTTCCTAAATATTTTTCAACATTTACTAATTTCCCATTGTAACCATCTAATACAAATTCATTCATAGGTGGGTTATTGGTAGTTATAGCCGCTAAACCAGAAGCTAATGCTTCTGGTAAGGTTAAACCAATACCATCTAAACGAGAAGGGTATAAATAAACATCTCCTTCATTATATGGAAATGGATCAAAAGTTCCATATTTAAATTCAATTCTTTTATCTACACTTATTAAGCCTTGCCATTCTGGCAAGCAATCATTAAATTTAACTTGACTATATACAATTAATTTACAGTCTCCTTCCACATTATTAAAAGCTTTAATAGCCAATAAAGTACCCCTTCTGTCTAAACTATATTTACCTTGCCAGCCTGCACTAATAATAAAAGTAACTTTTTTATTGTGTGTTTTTATTGGTGCAAACTTATTAACATCTGTTCCCCAAGGTATATAATGGACGTTTTTATGCCAGTTAAAAACCGAATAATGTCTTTTAGTATTGCATATTAAAAAATTGTACAGCCCAAATGCAGGTACTGTTTCTTGGGTATAATAATCTATGTAAGAACCTATACAAAACCCCGCTTTTTTAGCTTCAATAACAGGTTTCCAATAACGTTGTTCATTAAAAAAAAGCACATCAATATTATTGTGCTTAGCCCATTTAATTAAATGAGAAGTATTTACACCATTTGTGTGGTAAGGAGCCCATGAAACTGATTTGTCATCCCATACGCTATCACCAGCCATGTTTTGCCCTCCTCTAGCATAAATAAACACATTATGTGCTTTTGAGAGCACTTCCTTGTATGCTTTTGATACATATCCTCCACCTGCTGGAAACCATGTTGTGACGATTCCTATATTCATAATATATAACTTAATTAATTCTTAATTTTTTTGAATGATTTTGTAGAAATTAAACCTAAAATATCCATAATAATATTTCTTTTAAAAATATACACTAACGTAAAATAAAGAATGGAATAAATTAAAGCAACTACTATAAAAATAAAACAAGTATCACTCTCAAATTGATTCATAATAGAATAACCTAAAATTAAACATAGAGTCCCTATTACAAAATATGGTAAAAAACTAGCTAAATATGCTCTTATATTTGATTCACATATTCTATAAACAATAAATTTCCAATTTGGATAAATAAACAACAAATGCAAGAAAACGAAACTAAATGCAATACCATTGATGCCATATTTACTTCCATATAATATGAATGTTGGATACAATAAAAATGTAATTAGATTCCAATAAAATGCGATATTAGCCTTACCCTTTGACAATAAAAGTGAACCGGCTGGGTTACCAATTGATTTTAACAAAAATCCAATAGCTAGAATTTGAACTATAGGAATAGCTTCTACCCAAACTTCACCAAACATTAAAACTACAATTGGCTGAGCGAATAGTGCAATAAGTAAATAAATTGGTGTATTAACTAAAGTAAGATAACTTACTGTTTTAAGATAAACCTCTCTTAGTTTTTTAGTATCCTCACTAATTTTAGACATTACTGGAAAAGTAACTTTTGTAATAACAGGGTTGATAATAGTTGATGGCTTACTCACCAAGTTTTTAGCAACATTATAGACACCTAACACTTCTACCCCAAGTAATTTCCCAATTAAAATAGTATCGAATTGAGTACCAAAGTAATTCATTGCTTTTTCTGCCATTTGATACATCCCAAAACTTAAAAACTCTTGTATATCTACTCTACTAAAATACAATTTGGGTTTATAAATATTTTTTCCATAATACATAAAAAGAATTGTACTAAGTGTAGCATAAATAATTACTCCATAAGCTAAAGAAAAAACGCCTAAATTATAATATGCCATTATAATTGTTGCAATAAACGAAACAAATCTTGAAACCGTTTGTACAATTGTTATTTTACTGAAATTTAATTCTTTTTGAAGTAAAATCATAAATTGCTGACCAAATGGTTGAATTACAAAGGTTACTCCAACTAATTTAATTAAATTAGTTAGTTGTGGTGAATCATAAAATACCGCTATATATGGTGCGATAATTAAAATAATTAAAAATAAAACAATACCAACAGCGATATTAAGCCAATACAGTGTAGTTAATTGGTTTTCTGAAACTTTTTGTTTATAAATAATGGCATTTGAGATACCCATATCTATAAACATACTAGAAAAGCCAATTACAACCATTACAATTGCCATTAATCCAAAATCTGTTGGGTTTAATAGCCTAGCTAAAATAGCAAGTTGTACTATTTGTAGTATAGCATTAAAAACAGAGCCAAACGTCGTCCATTTAACTCCTTTTATTGTTTTATCCTTTAAGGTCATCTATGTTAATTAAGTATTCTACTATCCTTTTACATGCCTTCCCATCGCCATAAGGATTATGTAAACCACTCATTTTTTGATAATGCATTGCATCATTTAGTAGAATAGTAGTTTCTGCTACTATTTTTTCTGAATCCGTTCCTACTAAAATTACAGTCCCTGCATCAACAGCTTCTGGTCTTTCCGTAGTATCACGCATCACCAATACTGGCTTTCCTAAACTTGGCGCTTCCTCTTGTACCCCTCCACTATCTGTAATAATTAAATACGATTTATTCATTAGCCACACAAAAGCTGGGTAGGATAAAGGTACTATTAAATAAATATTTGAAATGCTTTCTAGCAATTCATAAACAGGTTTTTGGACATTAGGGTTCAAATGCACTGGGTATATTATTTGTGTGTTGGGATTTTCTTCAGCAATTTGTTTTAACGCCTTACAAATATTAATAAATCCTTGCCCATGATTTTCTCTACGATGCCCAGTAACTAAAATTAACTTTTTATTTTTATATACAAGTTGTTTTAAATTTTCAATTTCAGAGTCATAAACACTATCTAATTTTGAAACGCTCTCTAACAACGCATCAATTACTGTATTTCCTGTTACAACAATATTTTCATCTTTAATATTTTCTAACAATAAATTTACTTTAGAAGCTTTGGTTGGTGCAAAATGAATATCTGATATTCTACCCGTAATTTGTCGGTTCATTTCTTCAGGGAAAGGAGACCACTTATTATTAGTTCTTAAACCAGCTTCCACATGACATACCTTTGCTCCTGAATAATACGCTGCAATACTTGAGGCCATTGTTGTAGTTGTGTCTCCGTGGACAAACACATAATCAGGTTTAAAATCTTCTAAAATAGGTTTTAAACCATTAATAATATCACCTGTTAATGAATATAAGTTTTGATTTGGTTTCATTAAATCCAGGTCAAAATCGGCTTTAATTTCAAAAAAATCTAGTACTTGGTCTAACATTTCTCTATGTTGCGCAGTAATGCAAACCTTCGTTTCAAAATTATCTTTAAATTTTTGAAACTCTTTTACTAAAGGGGCCATTTTTATTGCCTCTGGTCTTGTTCCAAATATAATTAAGTTCTTTTTCATTTTCTATAATTTTTACTTACAGATTTTTTCAACACTAAAATTAGTAATATATTATAACCTCCAACTTGGGTTTTCAACTATTCCTTTGATATCGATAATTACGGGGTTGTCATTTGAAATATTTATATAATCAGCTTCTGTTAATGCTTTGAATTGTTTATGAGCAACAGCAACAACAATGGCATCGTATTTTTTTGACTCTTTAAAAGGATTTGCCACAACACCATGTGTATAACTTTTTTTATCTTCTTTAGGATCTACCCAAGGATCATAAACATCAACTTTACAGCCAAATGATTTTAATTCTTCAATAATATCTACCACTTTTGTATTTCGCATATCAGGGCAGTCTTCTTTAAAAGTAACCCCTAATATCAAAATATTGGCATCTTTAATTTTTTTATCGCTGGCTATCATCACTTTAATGGTTTGGTTGGCAATATATTTCCCCATACCATTGTTAATTTGACGAGCGCCTAAAATTAAATTAGGTTTATAACCAAGTTCTTCTGCTTTGTATGTTAAGTAATAAGGATCTACTCCAATACAATGCCCACCAACCAAACCAGGTGTTAATTTTATAAAATTCCATTTGGTGGCAGCCGCCTCTAACACTTCATTGGTATCAATATTCATGGTGTCAAATATCAATGCCAACTCATTGATTAAGGCAATATTTACATCACGTTGTGTATTTTCAATGACTTTACTTGCTTCAGCAACTTTTATGCTTGAAGCTTTGTGTGTACCTGCAGCAATAATAGATTTATAAAGTGCATCTACCTTATCTGCAATTTCAGGTGTTGAACCTGAAGTTACTTTTAATATTTTGGTAACCGTATGGTTTTTATCTCCTGGATTGATACGCTCTGGTGAATAGCCACAGTAAAAATCTTTATTAAATTGAAAACCTGAAACTTGTTCTAATTCTTTTACGCACACTTCCTCAGTTACCCCTGGATAAACGGTAGATTCATAGATAACCAAATCTCCTTGTTTTAAAATACCACCAATCATTTGAGATGATTTTATAAGGGGTGTTAAATCTGGGCGGTTACTTTTATCAATTGGCGTAGGAACTGTAACAATAAATATATTACAATCTGCGATTCCATCTGTGTTTGAAGCGTAGCTAATTTTATTTTTAATTTCGCACAATTGATTTGAATCTAATTCTAAGGTTCTATCTACCCCATTACTTAATTCTTCAATACGTTCTTCATTGATATCAAAACCAACCACATTGAATCCTTTTTGTGCAAAAGCATGTACTAAAGGCAAACCAACATACCCCAACCCTATAATCGCTATTTTATCTTTCATATTTGTTACTAATAATGATTTATTCAAAAAATAAAAGTAATGTAGCCTTTATCTTTAATTACTTTTTTTTATACTTTAATTTTAAATCGCTATAATTACTCCGCTTGTTTCAAAATTTCATGACCTGCTTTTAGCAAATCAACATCTTTTTTCATTAACAACACATCACTTTGCATCATGTCTTGTACTAAGGCTTTTAAGTCGTATTCAGGTACCCAGCCTAATTTTTCTTTTGCTTTTGAAGGGTCTCCAATTAATAAATCTACTTCTGTTGGTCGGAAATAAGATGGGTCAACGGAAAGGACTTCTTGGCCTATAACCGGTTGCTTCCGATTGGCAGATCCTGAAACAAGTTCAGGATGACGTTGTTGGGTTCTCGATACACCTTCGCTTTGCTCCGGCACTCGAACTGACGAATTTGTTGCTTGGTTGTATTTTTCTTGGTTGATACTTTTTACAACGGCGGTTTCGTTTACGCCCGCTCCTTTAAATTCTAGTTCAATACCTACTTCTTCAAAAGCTAGGCGTACAAAGTCGCGTACTGTTGTGGTAACTCCTGTTGCTATGACCCAATCTTCAGCTTTGTCTGCTTGTAGTAGCATCCACATCATACGTACATAATCTTTGGCGTGCCCCCAATCACGTTTGGCTTCTAAATTCCCTAGGTACATTTTTTCTTGTAAACCTAAGGCTATTTTTGCCACAGCACGGGTAATTTTACGGGTCACAAACGTTTCCCCTCTTCTTGGAGATTCGTGGTTAAATAAAATTCCGTTACACGCAAACATATCATAAGCTTCACGGTAATTCTTGGTAATCCAAAAACCATAAATTTTAGCAACTCCATAAGGTGAACGTGGATAAAATGGAGAGTTTTCATCATAAAAACCTCTTTCATTTTTATTCTCTGCCATCCCTCCATACAATTCAGAAGTGGAAGCCTGGTAAATACGTGTCTTTTTTTCCAAGCCTAAAATACGTACCGCTTCTAATATTCTCAAGGTTCCCAATCCATCAACATTACCTACATATTCAGGCGTGTCAAAAGAAACAGCTACGTGACTCATTGCTCCTAGATTGTATATCTCATCTGGTTGTGCTTCTTGGATGATACGGGTTAGATTCATAGAATCGGTTAAATCTCCGTAGTGTAATTTCAACCGTTGATCAGGATCGTGTGGATCTTGGTATAAATGATCTATCCTGTCGGTGTTAAACAAAGAAGATCTTCTCTTAATACCATGTACCATATACCCCTTTTCCAACAAAAGTTCTGCTAAATAAGATCCATCTTGACCTGTAATTCCTGTGATTAATGCTACTTTTTTCATATTTATTTGTTCGATGTTGGTTGTTTGTTCGTGAACAAAATCAACTTTCAAATTTACTTTTTTTATTGACTAAAACTTAGACATAGACTAAGACTTTTTTTATTGACTAAAACTTAGACATAGACTAAGACTTTTTTTTACTAATACGTAAACTAAAACTAAGACTTTTTTATTGACTAAAACTTAGACATCGTTTTGGTTTTGGTTTTGGTATTTGTCTTTATTTACTTAATACTTTTTTTCTTAATCCGAATATTCTTTTTTGTAAACTTATTATATTTTTTAATAGCTCATCAAAATTAAGTTGAGAACTATACTTTCTTTTATTGGCTATTCTCAATTGAGTTTCGAGTTCAAAACAGGAACCTAAACTAATTTCTAAAAACCTTGCAAAATCTTTTTGAGAAGTTCGCCCTCCCCGCCATCTGGCTCGTTCTCTAAAAAAGTCCACTGGACTTTTTCTTAACGTTCCGTCCTCTCTGCAATATTTGAAGGAATTGAAACTGCTGAACGCGTAATCTGAGAACTCAATGAATATTTTTCTTCAGAAGGAAAATTATCAACCATTGTATAAATAGCATCAACCATGTTCATACTATCAATCCACACATCATATTCCCTAAAATTTCTCATTGCCTTGGTCTTCGTCTTAGTCTTTGTTTTCGTTTTTGTTTTTGTTTTGGTCTTAGTTTTTACTTCTCGTTTCTATTCAACAGATTACTTCGTCGTACCCTCCTCGTAATGACGGTTCACTCTTTACTCTTCACTGCTGAGCCTGCGAAGCAACTTCTCACTTCTCACTTCTCACTTCTATGCTACAGATCCCCATCAAGCTGAAGATGTCACACTGAGCTTGTCGAAGTGTTGTTTCAGCATCTCATCTTTTATACTTCCAATCAAAAGATTACTTCGTCGTACCCTCCTCGTAATGACGGTTCACTCTTTACTCTTCACTGCTGAGCCTGCGAAGCAACTTCTCACTTCTCACTTCTCACTTCTCACTTCTCACTTCTCACTTCTCACTTCTCACTTCTCACTTCTCACTTCTCACTTCTCACTTCTATGCTACAGATCCCCAGTCAAACATAGGATGACGGTTCGTCTTAGTCTTTGTCTTCGTTTTGGTCTTCCTCTTTATTTTCCTCCACTTACATTTTCACTTCTTTAAACGCTTCTATATTTTTTAAAAACCAATCATAGGTCTTATTTAATCCTTCATCTAAACTGGTACGTGCTTGCCAACCTTCATTTTTTAGTTTAGACACATCCATTAATTTTCTTGGTGTACCATCTGGCATTGCACTATTCCAAACAATTTCACCTGTATGCCCAACAACTTTTTGAATTTTTTCAGCTAAGGCTTTGATGGTTAAATCGCTTCCACAGCCTACATTGTACAAATGTTCAGTTAGTTTGTGTTCAAATGCAAAACAAACTGCTTCAGCCATATCATCTACAAATAAAAATTCTCGCATAGGCGTTCCTGATCCCCATAGTTCAACGGGTGTATTGCCATTTTCTTTTGCTTCGTGAAATTTACGCAGCATTGCTGGCAAGACGTGTGATGTTTTTAAATCGAAATTGTCATGTGTGCCGTATAAATTAGTAGGCATTAAACTAACATAATCTAAACCATATTGTTTACGAATGGCTTCACAAGCTTTTACACCTGAAATTTTTGCAATAGCATACCATTCATTGGTAGGTTCTAAACTTCCGGTTAATAAGGCTTTTTCTTTTAAGGGTTGTGCTGCTAATTTTGGATAAATACAAGAACTTCCTAAAAAAATAAATTTCTGAATACCTGTTTCAAAAGAGCCATTGATTAAGTTGTTTTGAATCAACATATTATCCATCAAAAACTGGTATGGATACGTGTTATTTGCTAAAATACCTCCAACTCTGGCGGCGGCATCAATAACAACTTCTACCTGTTCACTCTTTAAAAAATCGTTGACATCTGCTTGATTTCGTAAATCTAACTCTTTACTGGTTCTTCCAACTAAATTGGTATAGCCTTTACTTTGAAGATTTCTCCAAATGGCACTGCCTACCATTCCTCTATGGCCAGCAATGTATATTTTTGAGTCTTTATTCATAATATAAATTGACAGATTGTCAATAGTTTAGTTACGCAAATTTTGATTGCAAATATAACCTTTCTTTTAAATTAAGAAGAAGGATTTTGGATTAAATTGGGGGTTAGATGTTAGAAGTGAGAAGTGAGAAGTGAGAAGTGAGAAGTGAGAAGTGAGAAGTGAGAAGTGAGAAGTGAGAAGTGAGAAGTGAGAAGTTAGAAGTTAGAAGTTAGAAGTTAGAAGTTATAAGTTATAAGTTATAAGTTAGATATTAGGTATTAGATTTGTACAATGGCTTCGCTGGCTCAGTATTTAGAACTAAAAAACCGTCATTCCCAACTTGATTTGGAATCTTTTGCATTGGTGTTTAAATGTAAAAGACCTCCAGTCAGGCTGAAGGTGACGATGAAATGAAACTTTCATTTCAGTGAAAACGGGAATCTTTGGCTTTGGAGCTCAAAACAACTTTATTCTTTTTTGCATTGCCCAAAAAAGAACCAAAAAAGTCTAGTCTGATGAAGATTTCTTTAAAATTCAATCCTCAAAAAAGACATGCGCTGAACTCGCTGTGCTCAAACAGCACCGCCTGTTTTCTTTTTCTTCGGAAGTATTTTCTACAGAAATATTCATAGGACATCCAAAAAAACCGTCATTCCCAACCCTCTACCCTCTGCTGAGCGGATTCGAAATGTTGATTAGGAATCTTTTGCATTGGTGTTTAAATGTAAAAGACCTCCAGTCAAGCTGAAGGTGACGATGAAATGAAACTTTCATTTCAGTGAAAATGGGAATCTTTGGCTTTGAAGTTCAAAACAACTTTATTCTTTTTTGCATTGCCCAAAAAATAACCAAAAAAATCTAGTCTGATTTTATTTTTCTACAAACCTACTTAAAAAACGTTACCCACCAATTCCAGACCGCTACGCTCTTTGGAAAACCCGCCATCCAGCGCTACATTTTTTAGTTGTTTGTAACGAAAAATTAAATAGGACACTTCTTTGATATTAGTGGATTTAGGGATTAACTTTTGAGCCAGTGAAATAGTTTCATACTTCTTACCGATTATTACACACCCCTAGCCCTTCTCAAGAGGGAAATGAATTTGAACCACAAAACAAACAGATTTCCAGTCAAGCTGGAAATGAGGTATGTTTTGAACTGTCTTTGCGAGGGCGTTTATAAAGTGCAACGATATAAACAACTGCGGCAATCTCAATGTAATAGAACGTAATTAACCTTTGAAATAACAAACTAACAAATTACATTTAATTGTTTTTCTTCCTTCTTTTCCATTGATGAAAAGAACCAAAAATCTAGGCTTACGAAATAAGTACTAAATTTATTACTTGAAGGCTAAATTTTAGGAACTCACTACGTTAATTGTTGTAAATTTGTTGCATACGTGGTGTTCAAACAACCTAAAATTTTACGCCTTCTGCACTGCAAATTTTACGTCCTTTTTTCGATAGGCCGTTTAATTTAAATAATTTGCTGTAGTTACTTTTCAATTACCTCTTTTTTTATTGAAACTTCGCAACAAAATATAAGTTTAGTAGAAACGGTTGGGTGTAACGAAAAATTAAATAGGACAGTTTTCAAAACATCCTTTTTCAAAACGACTATTTACTTTTGGTGGGACTCTTTTTGTAAGAATAGTGCAGCCAAAGCTCAGAGATTCAGCGACTGCAAGGAGCGCTGAGTTTGGCAAA
This sequence comes from Lutibacter agarilyticus, assembly GCF_900188235.1. Lineage (GTDB taxonomy): Bacteria > Bacteroidota > Bacteroidia > Flavobacteriales > Flavobacteriaceae > Lutibacter > Lutibacter agarilyticus. The sequence continues at coordinate 31,042 of NZ_FZNT01000011.1, forward strand.
CGGTGCTTGCAATTCCTACAAGGCTGGAGTGTTAAAAAATGTTTGAGAAACATTTTAACGATCAGGCCGGGGTGCGCTAGGGCTTCTTTGGTTGTCCAACGCGCCACCTGGCTCCATCGCTAAAAACAGTTACTAACTGTTTTCTGAACGCTAGGCCCTGGGCAATCAAAGAAATGAACAGAAAATATCTTTCTTATTCTTTTTTTCATCGATAAAAAAAGAACCAAAAAAATCTAGTCTGATTTTATTTTTCTACAAGCCTACCTAAAAAATGTTATCCACCATTTCCAGACCGCTGCGCTCTTTGGAAAACCCTCCATCCAACGCTACATTTTTTAGTTGTTTGCAACGAAAAATTAAATAGGACACTTCTTTGTTTTATTTTCTAATTTGCTTTTGATTCATAAAATAAATGTTATTATAAGCCTATTGAAAAATAGACTCCCTTTAGGGCTGGGGAGAAACTATTTTTCAAATTAATTAGTGGTTAGTAGCTACTAAATAATTAAAAATGAATGATTAATACCTGTTGTGTGATTTAAAAATTTTTCATTGTTACCAAAATTTGGTAAATTTGAGTGAAATTTAATAAAAATGGGAAAAAACACATCAATATCAATCGGTAATCATTTTGAGGAATTTATTCAAAATGAGATTAAATCTGGAAAATATGGTTCTGCAAGTGAAGTTATTCGTTCTGCTTTGAGACTTCTTGAAAGAGAAGAAAGAAAAGAAAGAGCACTAATTAAAGCTCTAGAAATTGGAGAAAAAAGTGGGTTTGTTGAAAATTTCAATCCAAAAGAACATTTGAAAGAATTACACCGTAAACACTTATGAGTAAAAATAAATATCGCATAAGTGAACAGGCTATAAATGACTTGAATGACATTTGGATTTACACATTAAATAAATGGTCTAAAGAACAAGCTGATAGATATTACGATTTGATAATTAGCGAAATTGAGTTTATTTCTGGGAATTTTTTGACTGGAAAATCAGCGGAGCAAACTCGAAAAAATTATAGAGTGACTAAAATAAAATCACATTTAATTTTTTATAGAAAAATAGAAAACAACATTGTAGAAATAGTAAGAATTTTACATCAAAGAATGGATCTCAAAAAACGAATTGATTAAAAAACTACACACTACAACTCATAAAGTTTGTGCTTACATTTAAACTAAATAACGAACCATCAAACATTCAACAAACAATTTGCTACGTCCCAAAATCTCCGATTTTCCAGTCGCACAAATCTTATAAAAGCTCAATCACATCCAATGCTCAATTTTATGTGATTTCTCATTGCATTCGAAATGACAAAATATATGTCATTTTCAGCTTGATTACTCACTTTTTTTTATTTTAAGCTAAAGAGTTCGTGAATCTTCGATTTGGGAATCTTTGGCTTTGGAGTTTAAAACAACTTTATTCTATTTTGCATTGCCCAAAAATGAAATCGACATTAGGAGATTCACGAACACTTCATAAAATAATAAATGGGTGAGCTAACCAAAAATCTAGTCTGATTTTATTTTTCTACAAACCTACTTAAAAAACGTTATCCACCATTTCCAGACCGCTGCGCTCTTTGGAAAACCCTCCATCCAACGCTACATTTTTTAGTTGGTTGCAACGAAAAATTAAATAGGACACTTCTTTGATATTAGTGGATTTGGGATTAACTTTTGAGCCAGTGAAATAGTTTCATACTTCTTACCGATTATTACACACCCCTAGCCCTTCTCAAGGGGGAAATGAATTTGAACCACAAAACAAACAGATTTCCAGTCAAGCTGGAAATGAGGTATGCTTTGAACCGTCTTTGCGAGGGCGTTTATAAAGTGCAACGATATAAACAACTGTGGCAATCTCAATGTAATAGAACGTAATTAACCTTTGAAATAACAAACTAACAAATTACATTTAATTGTTTTTCTTGTTCTTTTCCATTGATGAAAAGAACCAAAAATCTAGGCTTACGAAATAAGTACTAAATTTATTGCTTGAAGGCTAAATTTTAGGAACTCACTACGTTAATTGTTGTAAATTTGTTGCATACGTGGTGTTCAAACAGCCTAAAATTTTACGCCTTCTGCACTGCAAATTTTATGTCCTTTTTTCGATAGGCCGTTTAATTTAAATAATTTGCTATAGTTACTTTTCAATTACCTCTTTTTTTATTGAAACTTCGCAACAAAATATAAGTTTAGTAGAAACGGTTGGGTGTAACGAAAAATTAAATAGGACAACTCTTTGTTGAAAATTGCCTATTTGCTTTTGATTCATAAAATAAATGTTATTATAAGCCTATTGAAAAATAGACTCCCTTTAGGGCTGGGGAAAAATTATTTTTCAAATTGATCTATCATAATTTGGATGTGGGTGGTTGACTGTTAGCTATAAATTTTTTAACCGCTATTTACCAAGATTTTCCAAAAACAATATAGAATGCAAAATCTTTACCATTACCCCATGCAAAGTCGGTTCCCATATCTACACCAAGTTTGCGCGCTATTTGATATCTAAAACCTGTACCTACAGTATATGCCCAATCTGTCTCTCCAAAATCCTTGAATTCTGAAAATGCTTTACCTCCACCAAAAAATCCTAATACAGACCAACGTTTGTATATATTGTAGTTCCATTCGGTTTCTGCTACTAAGGTATTGTCTCCCTGGTATCGCATAGCCGGCACACCACGTAAGCTAACAAATGGATAGGCATAAAATGGTGCATCTCCAATCAAATAACTACCCTGAAAGCGCCAAGATGATCTTAGCCTATCCACTATAGGTACATAACCAAAAAAATCTGTTGACAAGGTGCTGAAATCATCTGATGAACCCAACCACTCTGCACTATAACTCATTGCTATTTGCGCTTTAACCCCTTTGGTAGGCGTAAAGGTATTATTTAGATTGTCGAAGGTGATTGTTGGTTTTATTGAACTAATCTTTGAATTGACATTTAACCTTTTTAGTATCGCATTTATTATCGGTCGGTTAGGAATGGTATCAAAGGAAACATTTCCGTTGAAATACATATACGTTGCACCTGCGTAAAATTTTGATTTCCCCAGCCTGGCTTCAGCTTGCTGCATAAATACCCAAGAATCTAACTTAATTCCTATTGGATTGCCATCTAAAATAGGACTGTTATTTCCGTAGTATTTAATATTCACATTAGGTTTAAAAATCGCTGTGATGGTACGAACACGGTTTTCACCAAAAATATGACTATGAAAAGCACCTGCCCCCCAGGTTTTATTTTCAGTATACAACCCAACAACACCTGATACGCTTGGTGGTACATAGGTTTCATATTTTTTCTTGCGCTTATGAAAATACAACAGGGCCAATCCACCCCCATAACCAACTGCGGGCTCTGTTATTGGAATTACAATAGGCAATACCCCATTTGCCTCCAATAAAAATTGACTCAAGTCAAAAGCCCCATCCTCAGGATCACGAAAGCTTAACTTTTTTTTGGTTTTTAGACTATCCTGTTGTGCTATTGTTATTTGAGTAAATAAGCAAGTAAACAAAAAAAATAAAATTAGTTTTAGTTTCATATCAATTAAATTTATCAACGTCCAAACGACTCCCCAATTCTGAAATAAATCCCCCAATCATCTTTTCCAAGGGCAGCATCCAGACCTATATTAATACGCATTTTTTCAATGACCATGTATCGTACTCCAACTCCTCCCCCTGGTAAAAAAGGAGCATTGTCTATATCTCCAAGTGTTTCAACTGCAGTAGCTAACCCAAAAAAGGCAACAGCTCCAAATTTGTTTTGAAAACGGTGACGATATTCTGCTTGTAGTGCGTATACCTGGTTTTCACGATAACGCCCTTTTGTGTAACCTCGAATATCGTCTTGACCAACTACGTTCTGCCCTTGAAAAGGGACATCACCAGTTGCAATGGCTGCATGAAAACGCGCAGCAATAATATCATTTGAAGATTTGATAGGAATAAATTGATTGTACGTAATATTGTACGATTCGAATTTATTATCACTCCCTATCCAATCCCTATAAAAATTATTTTTAAAAGAAATGTTGTAACCTTTGTACGGATTTATCTGATCATCACGCTCATCAAAGTTTAAGGTATAACCTAAAGAGTTCATACTGCGATAACTTGTCACTAGTTCGGGAGGAATAAAATCAGGTAGATCATACGTTAGTTTAGACTTTGAATAGATACCTACCAAACCGAAATATAGTTTTCCAATAACTTTACGTTCTACTTTAAGCATAACAAAATCTGCTTTTGTATTAAATCCCACAAAACCACCTCCAAAAATGGGGATTTCCTGAAAGTATTGATAATTTATATTTCCAGCTCCAAGGGCTGCTAAAATACGCCAGCGATCTTCATTGAGATACAAGCGTTGAAACAAAGTTCCAAACCAAGTGCCATTTGTGGTATACATTCCAAAAACCCCTGATGAAGACACAGGGGAAATAGAATCCGTTTTGCTTACCTTATAGAAAACTCGTCCCATAGCGCCCAAACTAAACCCAGTGGCATTGCTATAATTAACTACTGGAATGGCTGCAAAATTTACTTTTTTATCAGTTTTTTCTTTTTCTTGAGCATTAACAGTTAAACAAAATAACAAATACACAAAAATGGTGATGGTAATCTTAATTTTTATAATTTCTTTCAATACTTTTGATATTATAAACATTCAATCTTAGTTACAGCTGTAAACCAGACAAATAATTTTTCCCTTTAAATCCAAAACGGTATCCCAAACCAACAACTATTTGACTTCTACTTCCAAAATTGTATATACTAGTTAAAGTGTATCGCTTATTAAATTGAAAATTAAAACCAACATTCATACTCCAAGGCGAAATAAATTCCTTATTAAACTGATAATGAAGATCTACAGGTTTGTCGTCTGAAAGCCAATTGGCAACGCCACTGTAAATAGGTTCTAAAACTTCTTGTTCTCTATCCGTCAAATTATCATACCAACCATTTAATCCTTCTAAGGCCTTTTCTTTATCAGACGTACTAATTAGTCCTAATTTTCCACTACCTGCTTTGTTAATGCCAAGATATTGCGCCCCTACAAGAATTGCTAAATTTCTAACTGGGTTTCTAAATTTGATTAAATAACCTGTCCTTCCAGCAAAAAAAATAGATTTATTTGGCTGATCTAAATTTGATAACTTAGTCCAAACCATACCAAAATCTGCTGACACTATCATTGGCCCAACAGCACCTCCTAAAACAGCACCCCAACCATACGCTAGACCACTATTTTTTTTAGTATTGAATTCCATTTCAAAAGGAAGCCCCAATTGTACATTTGTTTGTGAACTAATATTCCCCACTATACCATAAAGATTTAAGAAAGGTAATAACCAAAAATCATAACGTAAGGTATAAGCACTTACATCTGAACTAATTTTCTTAAATCGAGCAATACCATCAATAGGCAAAAGTTCATCCTCACTAAACCCCACATAAGCATCACTTAGTAGGATGTCCTGTTTGGAAGCTGCATAGGTAAATGAAATTCCATTAGGATAAGGAATATCAAATCCCATTTTCCTGATTTTTTCTCCCATGATAGGTAAATGCCACTCATAGGGCGTTCTTTTTAGGCTATCGCGATAAGATTCAAGCCTATCCGAAATTGACAAGTTCGTTATTTGACCATAGGTCATTGTAAAAGAGGCTATTATAAATATAGCACTGGCTATAATTTTTTTAATGTTATTAGTCATGGCTTAATATTATAGATAATTCTTTAAAATTGTTTGCAATTATTACTTTTTCCCAAGTAGCTTTATAAATTAAAAGTGAGATGATTGCTGATACACGACCTTCTGTTATCACATCCTCAACAATACCTGTATTTACAATAGCTTTTATTATATTTTGGGCTACATCTTTCACGTTGCTCTCTTGTATAGATTGCAATACAGGAAGAAGTGCTTGTGTAATTGCTTCCTTAGTAACATTGTCTTTAATAATATCTAAATTAAGGATTAACTCTGCTAAATAACCAGCGACAACTTCAGCATTGAGCTTTGTGATTTCTTCCAAAAGCGGAAGTATTAAATTTTTAACCGATTCAGCGGTTATATTTTCAGTAATAAAATTATTCAAAGCTGATGCAATTCTTAAAGCAGTTGCATTAGGATCTAAATTATTAAGAATCGGACTTAACAAATCTCTAATTTCAATATAAAGTACTTCAGAGATCTCATCTTTAAAACCTAATAGCCATTCTGCAAGTGTTGTACCAGCTGTCTCAGGATCTATCGTTTGTAAGAATTGAATTGCGGCTCCAAAAGTATTATTTATATTTTCAGTCGTTAAGAATTGTGATAAGATAATATTGGCTACATCTTTTGCTGCCTGCTCAGGACCTGTAACAGCAATCACTGGTTTAATCGCTATGTATGCTAACTTGATGGTGTTTTGCATACTTTCATAGTTGGGAGACAAATTAAGATCAGGAAAAACTTGATTAAGACCATTGATCAAGTTTTCAATACTTGCTGTGGTTTCTGTTGCCAACGCTCCCATTTGAAAAATGGATGTTTCATCTATACGAGTTGTAAAAGGTAACAATCCATCAGAAATTGTTGTTTCATTGATAAAGACATCTTCAACTACTGTTGTCAACTTACCTGAAATAACATCTATTTGTGCTTCATCTAAACGTGTAAATTCAGTCCAAGCGCTCACAAGTATCGGCTGTACATTATTTTCATTAAACACATCCGAAAAGAGGTCTGAAATTAAGGTTGCAATAGCTTCAGAAACAGCTTCAGAGTTGATGGCTATTTGCTCAATATAAGGAAGAATGAAATCATTAATCTGTTCTTCAGAAAGCTGTTCGTCTATAAGTTGAATCACCTTGTTTGCAATAGCTTCAGCAACTGCATCCTTATCAATATTAGAAATATTCTCTAATTGAGTTAAAATTAATTCTGTTAAAAGTGGATGCCATTCAACTTGCTCAAGGGCATTTCTAATTTCAGTAGCTAATAAATCTGCTAATTCGTCTGGATCTATTTCATTTATAAATTCTAGTTTTCCTGCTATTGCAGAAACCACCACATCATTAATTAAGGTTTGTAAGGCTTCATTGTTAAACAAAAGGTCGGCAATAAAGTCACCTACTTTAGTTGGAGTTCCATTGGCTACCTGATCAACAAGCTTATCATTTATTTTTTTTATAATATTTTCAGCAGTTTCCTCTGTAGCTATCAATGACATTTCCTTGGCATTGGCATCATAAATGTACTTATAATTTACATTCTCTGCCGCGTTAATTCTTATGGTTCTTTCATTAAAAACAAAATAAGTACCTATTGCTTCTTCTAAAAGCAAGTCTATTTGACCATTTTTAGTAATGATAGTACCATCCTCTTTAAATTCTACTTCATATTTCCGCATATCTGAAGCATCAAAAACCATATCATCTAGATCATAAATACCAGCACTCAAAATAGCATTAGTTGCGTTGAACAATACAGGAGGTGGAATGTCATCATTGCGAAGTTCAAATTTGAATTGCTCAAGGTTCCAGGTATTTGATGTGAGTATGTCCTTCGTTTCATCTACTGCTTTTATTACGCTATCTTCAGGTGTTTCACAAGAAAAAAGTAATATCATTGCAAGCGCAGCGATAAAAGTAAATTTTGTTTTCATAAAAGTATTATTAAAATTGTTAAATTTTATGTGTTTTATTAAATATAAATATATTTTTATGTTCTTATTTTAAAAGAATTTAATAGTTTCAAATTTTTAAGAAATCAATAATTTCCGATACCATTTTTTATTAAAAATCAAATTTCGCCATGGTTTGTATTCTTCCCGCATTCCCAAAGGCATCATTATTAGTTCTTTGTGCTCCCCACATATATTCAGCACCTATAGAAAAGTTTTTTCCATACTTATAAATAAGGTTTAGATGTCCGATACCTCCCCTTTTTAAGGCGAAAGGTGCTCTTGAATCTGGAGCATCTAACCAGCCATAGGCATAATTAATATTAGACTCTAATTTAGGATGCCATCTATGCATAAAACCTGCCATTAAAGCTGCTGCAGGCATTGGGTCAAGTTCTCCTTGAGCGTTTAAAACAGCGTTGGAATTACTGCTAGCAAAAGCAATAATGTTGTTTCCATAAGCTTTACCATAGCTAAAATTATACGTGAAATAATTATTATCTCCAATATATTGTCTACCGGCCACTACAAAATCATATTGAAGTGTTTGATCTTTAGGACCAGTAGCTCCACCATCCCAACGTAATTGTGCAATACTAGACCCCAAAAATAAGACACCTGTTTTCCACCTGTAATCAAACCTTAATGCCAACAAAGGCAATTGCACAGAAGCCTGACCTGATAAATTATTCGGATTTTCGATACCTAGATTAGATAAATACTCTAGACCAATGGACATTTTTAACTTATCATTCAATTGGTTTTGATATCTTATTTGTGCTGATCTCCCTCCAAAGAGTGCGTCCCCTGCAGCAAAATCAATCATAAAGGCCATCGACTCCAAAAAAGATAGCGTTGTCCAAGTTTGCCCAATAATAAAATCTCCAGCTGAAATATAAGCGTGTCTCAATCTAAATTGGTTTCCCTCTGAAAAAAAATCCCCTTCAATAAATAAATGTATGGGTAACTTCTTGTCTGAAAAACGTCTTAAATCTATATGAATCCTAGTTTCTTTAACAAAGAAAGAAAGGTAGCCCTCATTATCATATTCTGGTTGTCCTTCTACAGGAATTGTAGACATTAAAAACTGAGTTTTATCTAAAGTTCCGTCCATATCATAAAGAAAATCGGCTTTTAAATACCCTCCTATTTTCATTCTAAAATCTGTCCCAAACATGGGCCAAGATCCCGGGAAATCAGAACTTACTAAATGTTCTCTGGCGGTTTTCAAGACTTGTTCTCTTAAATCACTTTCAGGAGTTACTAGTTGCTTATTTATGCTGTCATTTTCGGTTTCATTTTGCGCTTGAATAACCTGACATAGCAATAACAGTACGATAAAAGTTAGCTTTATTTTCAATTTAAATGTGTTTTTCATTAATTAATTGTGTTTTACAACTCATTTTCTCAATGTTTAAATCTTGTAATATCTACCAATTGAATGGTAGCAACTAGATACATATTATTAGTTAACGCATTCGCAGTTAAAGATACTTTTAAAGGGATGGTCATTTTTTCTGTATCCACAATGTTTCTTTTTAATGAAACACCAATATCATAGAAACCTGCTTTACTTCATTAAAAAAAATTCCTAAATTAGAACTTCTTTTTGTTTTGACATTTTTATGTGCGTTATATTCAGTGTTTAAAAATCTTACCCCCTTAATTACTCTACCAAGGCAAAGGTACAACTGGTGCAAATGTAAATCTAACTTGGTGTTTTGGGCCAAATGCATCAGGAGATGCAACATAATACCAGTATTGTAATCCCATTCTAACAGGCATTTTACCAAACTTTAATACTTTTTGTACACCTGTTCCTAACGGTAAGGTAAACTTATTTCCTTTTGTACCATTATAATTGTACGAATAGGTTGGTGAAGCTGCTACTTGCCACCCTTTTTTTAAGTTTACAGTATAAAAATATTGACCAGCTGTTACACTGGCACTTTTAGTGTTATTATTTGCCGCAGCAAAAGCATCATGTACAAAAACAGTTGAAGAACTCAAATCCGGGTCACTTGGACTACCAACACCAATAGCTTGACTTACCATAACACCTACTGCTCCAAAACTAGTTAACTTGGCTACCATAATTTCTGGTCCTAAAGTTACCTGACTTGATCTTAACGCCTTATCTGAAGCTGTTGGAAAACCTCCAAAAACACCAATTAATGTAATCCACTTAGAAGGCCAGGTTTTACCAATGGCAATGTCAGCACTAATATTTCCAAAGGCTCCTTTGTTTTCAAAGCCATTTGCTCCAAGAACAGGTTGAGATAAAAACACAGGAATTAATGGTCTTACATATAAATTAATCCCTTCTGAAATAGATATAGGTAAAGATGGTTGAAAACTTAATACAAATCCATTTTGATTAGCATCGGGTAAATCACCACCATAATTAACATAATCAATAGGAAAAAGCATTTGCCCCAATGTAGCGTTAGGGTTGGCTAGCTCTTTTGCTAAGGATGCAGCATCATCTTGTGGTGCTCCGTTATCTGTATCTTGGGCATTCATAACAAAAAGCGACATTATAAATTGCAATGCAATTAGCGCTATTACATTTCGTTTGTTTTTTAAATCAATCATAATTCTATTTTTTTAGTTTGAATAAGTTTAATTTTATTTCCAACCTATCCAAATTTTGAAAGGAAATTTTAGTAGTATCAGGTATCGTTTTAAATTTTAATTGTTATTGTACGTTTTTTTACTTTACCTTAATTTATCCATCTATTTTTTATAATTAATATTATTTATTTTCCTGTTTTAAGATAAACAGTTTCACCTTCTTTTATAGTTTCCAAAACAATAATTTCTTTGATATCTTCTTCGGAAACTTTCAAGGGATTTTTATCTAGAACAACTAAATCTGCCAATTTACCTACTTCTAGTGTTCCTTTGGTATCTTCTTCAAAATGTTGATAAGCGGACCAGCTAGTAATTGCTTGTAAGCCTTCGTAGGCTGTTATTTTTTCGGCAGCTCCAATGACTTGACCTGACCGTGATTTACGCTCTACAGAAATACCCAACATACGCATAAGATTTGGTAAAGCTACTGGTGCATCCGTATGAATTGTAATTTTTACTCCTTTGTCTAAAGCTGTTCTGGTTGGGCTAATTTTATTAGCTAAACTATCACCAATTATCTGCTTATGCCAATCGCCCCAATAGAAGGTATGCAATGGGAAAAGTGACACTATTAAGTTCATATCTTTTGCGTTATCTAGTTGGTCTTCTCTTATGTATTGTCCATGCACAATTACATCACGCCTATTATCGTGGCTATACTCCCCTTCTAACTTCTTCATTGTTCTTAAAAGTTGATCTACAGCTGCATCACCATTTGTATGACTCAATATTTGCCAATTATTTCTGTACCCCTTTTCATAGATTGTATACAAAATACTGTCGTTTGGAATGGCTGGATAGCCTTTATAATCTGCACTCCTACCTTCTGGTGGAATTAAGTAAGGAGTAGTCCTCCATGCTGTTCTACCCTGAGGAGACCCATCTAATGTTACTTTCATCCCTCCTATACGGTAATGGTTGTTATACGTTTTACTATTCCATTTAGTACTCATATAATCATCTACCTGTGTATAATCTATATAACTTACAACATCTAATTTTAGCTTACCAGACTCAGCTGCATTAACCATCATATCATGGCTTGGTTTCATTGTTCTTCCTTCTTGAGCTGTGGTGAATCCAAAAGACAGCGCCATGCTTTGACCAGATTCAAAAAACTTTTCAGCGGCTTCTTTGGTTGCAGGAACCGTTGCTTTAATAGCATGTGGAATGGCCGCTAATTCTTCTAAAACCCCATTTGGTTCGTTACTACCTTTTTCTCTCCTAATAATTCCTCCCTCTGGATTCTTGGTATTGGCATCATAACCAATAACTTCTAATCCTTTAGAATTAACTACCGCAAAATGACCTGAAATATGTATGGCCATTACAGGAAACTCTGTAGATACTTTATCTAAATCATGCTTGGTAGGAAAGCGTTTTTCATCAAGCACAGAATCGTCAAATCCCATTCCGAAAACCCATCCGGTTAAGGCTCTATTCTCAGGTGTATTCCACTCTTTGAGAATATGAATCATGGTAGGAATATCTTTAGCACCAGCATCTGGTGGTGGTAATATTTTCGCTGCAATAGCTTGAATACTGAAGGATGCAAAATGTGCATGCCCATCAATCAAACCAGGGACTAGGGTTTTGCCTTCCAAATTTATTTTTTGAGCATTTCCATAGGCACTTTCAGCTTCAGCTAAAGAACCCACAAAAGCAATTTTATCATCTTTAACTACTAAGGCTTCTGCATAAGTAGGTGAGTCACCTTTCATCGTAAGAATATCACCTCCAAAATATAGCTGCTCATATGAAGGTTCATTTGTTAAATCGCTGGAATTCTTTTTGTCTTGCTTGCAAGATAAAAAGATGCCTAAGCATACCATAAGCACAAGAGTAATGGATTTTTTAAGGTTGAATAATTTCATAATATATTTTTTATATTTATAATCATTATTTTTAATTTGCATTATGATTATCTCTTTAAACATTAATTTACCTTTTTATCAATGTTTTTCAATCTAAAAGATAAAAGCGCATTTACAATTCCTGCTATTAAGAAACCAATACCTATCCATACAGTGATGGCAATAGCACCTACAAATATATTTGAGGTAATAAAATAACCAATAATAACTGTTAGTATTCCACTAATTAAGCCAAGCCACCAAACAGGAACCTCAGTTTTACGTATAGCTAAGGAATTGACAAAAACGATGACTCCACTTATCATCATCCAAAAACCAACTATAAACGGAATAACTGCTGCTGTAATTGCAGGGTTTGATACTAAAACTATAGCGAAAAGGAGATCTATAATACCACCTGCTAGATTCCATCCCCAATTGTCGTTAACACTTTTCAATGATAGCGCTACCCCTATTTCAAAGATACCAGTAATTGATAAACTAATTCCAATATAGAGCGCCAATGCCACTAGAGCATCTATAGGATTTCCTAGTACATATAATCCTAAAACTATTAAGATGATACCTCGTAACAGAATTAACCACCAATTTTTAAATGCATTTTTCATAAGTTTTAATGATAAAGATATTAATTTCTTTATTTATGTCTTACAAGGGTATATTTCTTTTGAAACCTTTAAAAGGTTAGAGTATTTTTTTAAAATTATTATTCTTTTTTAATGTGCTTTTATAAATTATAATACTAAAACAATACTAGTTTTTCAACTTCCTTATTAGAAGCTGAAAAACTGTAAAGCATATATTTATATAAAAAATTTAATATTCTTAAAGGCTTTCTAAATTATCAAATATTTGATAAAAGAAACCTATAGACTTGGCATATTCATCAACAAGAATACGTTCATTTACACCGTGAAAACCTTTAAACTCTTCGGTGTTTTCCAATTGAATAGCAGTCATGGTATACACATCTGGTGCAAAATCTCTGGCTTGAAAATGTTTAGAATCTGAACCTCCAACCACAAAAAATGGTGATACAATTAAATCGTTACCCCATATTTGGCGTACGGTTTTTTCTAGCATTTTATATCCAGGGCCACTAGCATCCGCTATATTAGTTGCTGGTGTAGAAGCTGAAATATCTTTCATTGTAATACGATCATCTCCAATAGCTTTTTTAATATGCGCCATAATTACTTCAGGTGTGTCACCTGGCATAGGTCTGAAATTTACAACAGCTGTTGCTGATGGAGGCAATACATTATCCTTAATACCAGCATTAAACATCGTAGTGGCTATAGTTGTATGAAGCATCGCCCTTGTAACTTCATTTTTTGACATAACTTCAATAAATTTTTGTTCCATATCAGTTACTTCTCCATCTTTACCAAAAGCTACAGCGGCATACAAGGGTTGATTTTCAGCATCTAATTCAGGTCCCATGTAAAGGTATTGTTGACGCACTGCAGGGTGAATTCTATATGGGAATTGTGCTTTTTCTAATTTTGTAATAGCCTCTGCTAAAATTCCGATATTTGATTCTTCTGGAGGCATAGACGAATGACCTCCTATACCATGTATAGCCAACTCTAAACTAACAAATCCTTTTTGAGCGATACCAATCAATGCTGTATTCTCCTCAATTCCTGGGAATATCCCTGGTGTTAGCGGAGCAGATTCATCCATTATATAGGCAAACCTTTTTATACCACGTTCTTCTAAAACATCGGCAACTTTTTTAGCACCTTCAGCGCCTCCAACTTCTTCATCTTGACCAAAAACAAAATAGATGGTACGCGATGGTTGCCAACCTTCTTTTATTTTCATTTCAGCAGCTTCTAAAATGGCATGAACTTGATTTTTATCATCCAATGAACCACGCCCCCAAATATAACCGTCCTTTACAGTACCTGCAAAAGGTTCTACCTTCCATTGGTCTCTGGAATCTTCAGGAACAGGTACAACATCCATATGCGCATAAAACAGTGCTGGTTGTAATGTTGGGTCTTTACCTTCCCAAGTATATAGCAAGCTAAAAGGTCTTGGATCACCATGTAATTCTTTTTTTAAAGTTTTATGTACTTCTGGGTATGATTCCTCTAAAAATTCATGATAGCTTGAAAAGGCCTCTTTATCAAAGTCACTTCTATCCTGATTTGAAATGGTTTTATAGGTGACTGCTTTTGATAATCGTTTAACCGCACCATCAAGATCTACGTCAATAGATATTTGTTCTACTCCTTTCATTTGCTTGGAAGTAAAATTTTCCAAATCTGGGTTATTTTTTTCTGTGCTCTCTTTTGTATTTTGACCACAACTAAACAACATAGCTACTGAAGCTAACGCAATTAAAGTTTTTGTTTTCATATTTATTATTTATTTAAGGTGTTTTTATAAATTTCACCATTTTTCATTATTACTACAAAATTTTGACCAGGGTCTCCAACCAAATCAAGATTTTTTAATGGATTACCATCTACTATAATCATATCGGCATAAGCACCTTCTTTTACAACACCCAATGGCCCTTCTTGATAAGGGTGACGTGGACCAGACAATTTTAATAAACGGGCATTTTCTGATGTAGCTATCTTTAGAACCTCGTACGGTGTAAACCATTCTCCAAGGCGAACTAAGTAATCACTTTGTTGATGCGCTTTAGACGCGTCCATCAACTGATCTGTACCAAATGCTAAATTAACCCCTACTTTTTTTGCCATTGGATACAATGCAGATACAGCATCTGTTACCTGCTTATACTTTGCAGCACTTACAGGGTTTGTCCAAACCATATCTTCTTCCTTCATAGGTTGCGGACTTAGCCATGCTCCCTTTTCCTTCATAAGTTCTAAGGTTTCTTCTGAAGCAAAAAATCCATGCTCAATACTCATAACTCCTGCTTCCACAGATGTTCTAACTCCCCTGTCAGTCATAACATGTGACAAAACATAGGTATTGTAATTAGTCGCTTCTTCTACAATAGCCTTAATCTCATCCACAGAGTATTCACTAACATCTAATGGATCAAATTCAGAAGATACACCACCACCAGTACAAATTTTAATTTGAGTTGCGCCATATTTCAAAATATCTCTAGTTCTTAATCTAACTTCAGTCTCACCGTCAGAAGTCATGGCCATCATGTTTAGCTCCCAATAATTTAGAAAACGTTTATCTCTAGGAGTTTCCAATTTACTATAATGGTCTGCATGTCCTGTAGTTGGACTCATAAAAGGACCCGATGGTAAAATTCGGTGCCCTGGATATTCTCCTGAATCAATTAGCTTTTTGATAGCAAAAGGATTACCTCCTGGGTCTCTTACAGTGGTAAAACCACGCATTAATGTTTCTCTTGCCCCAGTCATACTACGAATGGCTACCTCAGGCATATCGCCTTGATTTGCCAATAGTACTGATGCAGGTGTATAGGCATAGGTAGTGTGCCAATGTGCATCAATTAAACCTGGTATTAATGTTTTTCCTTGTGCATCAATAACTTTTGCATCTTTTGCTGAAAGGTTTTTCCCTATTTTTTTAATAAGATTACCTTCTATCATAACATCTGAATCTGTGATGAGTTTTTCGTTTACACCATCAAAAATATTGACGTTTTTAATAATAATGGTCGTTTTTTCCTCCTCTTGAGCAAAGCTGAAATGAGATGTGACCAAAACCATAAAGATCACCAATAATTTAATTTTGTTTTTCATTTTGTTTTTCATTTTATTTATTCAACGCATTTTTATATTCTTTCCCATCTTTCAAAATAAGCAATAAGTTCTTTTCAGGATTTGCTAATAAACAAGTATCCTCCAACGGGTTTCCGTTTACAAATAAATCCGCAAAAACATCTTCTTTTACAACAACCAATGGATAATCTTCAAGTAACGAATATACATTATTATTTTTAAATGTTTAATTTTTATTAATTTTAGTTAAACATTATTATTGAGTTTTATTGCTAAAAACAGGATTATTTTAAACATTCATGCACTATTTGACACTATGAAAATATAACTAAAAAATCTTAGTGCTTCCATATGAATCTGTTGTTATTAATTATGTGAAAATTAGTAATAATTATAAACCATTAGCTAGTTTTAATATTAACAAAATATTAAGAATATAAATTTAAATAAATAAAATTAATATATAAAACATTACTTTAATTTATATATAAAAGGACTTATTTTAAAAATATTTGGCATTCTAAAGCCAATATTCACCTTAATTTTTACATTAAATTAAATTGAATTTAGGGGAGGTTCTATAAAAAAACATGGATGTATTATTTGCTAAAATGCTGATGATACAAATTCAGACTTATAGAATGGTGTTCCTTATAGTGATATCTTCACTTAGAGATTATCCTATTATTTTTCTATCAGCTAGACCTATGTTTAGACTTCTAAAATATATAACATCAAAGAATACCTGCATACAAAAGTATAACAGTTTATATTTTACATGATGTTCCCATATTTGTTTTTTATCACTTATGCTTCTTTACCCGTTTTAAATCTAAATGATTGATGGGATTGATTCCTAAACCTGAAACGTTTTTTTGTGTAAAGCGCACTACTTGATCGTAATACAAAGGTATTACGGCTGCTGAAGCCATGACCATACTATCCATTTTTTGGTACAAGGCTCTTCGTTCTAAATTATTGGTTATGGTAATTGATTTCTCATATAATTTATCAAATTCAGGCGAGCTATAATGTGTGTAATTTGGTCCGTGAGGGGAGAAATTTTTACTGTGAAATATAAACAAGTAATTTTCAGCATCGGGGTAATCGGCTACCCAACTACCTCTAAAAATACTCAACTGTCCGTTTACCTTTGTTTGCCTTAATGTTGAAGGCGGCATCACATCGATATTCACTTGCAAGCCAGTTTTTTGAACTTCGCGCTGAATGTATTCACACAAATCTAAATATTGGCTATTGGTACTTATGGTAATTGAAGGCGTTGTATTTCCTGTTTCTTCTATATACAATTGCACCAATTCTTTTGCTTTTTTTGGTTGATAGGTGTACCCTTCCATTGCATTGAAAGAAGGCAGGCCTTTTGGTATAAATCCGTTAACGGCAGGTGTACCAATACCATTGCGTAAATACAAAATCATTTTTTCACGATTGAAACCGTAATTAATGGCTTTTCTAATTTTCAACGAGTTTACTTCCTTTTCTTCAGCATCTAAATAAACACCTAAATATTCGGTATTTAAATACGGACTTGAGAGCATATCAATTTTATCCTGGTGATGTGCTTTTAACTTGCCATCAGTTGTTAATAAATCGTCCTTATAAGAAGCGTCAATACTGCTCATAAAATCAATATTGCCTTGTATAAATTGCAAAAACTCGCTCTGTTTGTCTGGTAAAAAAGTAATGGCAACTGCTTCCAAATAAGGCAATGCGTTTCCTTGTGCGTCTTTTTCAAAATAATGGTGATTTTTTCTAAAGACCAACTTGGTATTCTCTACCCATAATTTAAATTGAAAAGGACCTGTACCAATAGGATTCGCTCTAAACGTATCTCCAAAATAAGCAACCGCCTCTTTTGGAACAACCGAACAATACCGCATACTTAAAATACTTAAAAAAGGTGGAAACGGTTGTTTTAATTGAATTACAAAAGTACTGTCATTTACTGCTTCAAATTGCTCCACAAATTCTAATACCCATTTTCCGGGTGAAGTAACTTTGGGATCAATCAATCGGTTGAAACTGTATTCAAAATCACTTGCAATTACATTTCTTGTTGAATCATTTCCAAACAACTTGTGCTTGTGAAATTTCACATCGTTTCTTAAATTAAAACGGTATGTTTTTCCATCTTCAGAAATGGCCCAAGATTCAGCAATATCAGGATGCACTTCTAATTGATCATCTAATTGTACCAACCCGTTAAACAACTGATTGGTTACCCAAATAGTACGTAAATCTTTTGCAAAAGCAGGATCTAACGTAGTAATATTTGCATGTTCATTATACCTAAAAACCTGAGAATCATCATAATTTGAAACATTTCTATTACAAGAAATCAATAAGCAACAACCAACAATCAACAACCAACAACTACTTCTCAAAACCATACGCTCTTTCAACTTTACAAATTCGTAATTGGTATGTTTTATACCATAATTCTTTTCCCTTTTCTCTTGCCAATGAGTGTTCTGCGTTATTTCGCCATTTTAAAATAGCCTCTAAACTTTTCCAATACGAAACGGTGATTCCAACTTCACTTCTAGCAGATTCTATGCCTAAAAAACCTTCTTGTTGCTTCGCTAATTCCTCCATTCTTTGGGCGGTTTCTAGATATCCTTCATCAACTTCAGTTCGTAATGTTGAAAAAATAACAGCATAATATGGTGGTTTTGGAGTAGTTGCAATCATAATTCTAAGTTCATTATATATTCAGGCAATTTGGTGTATTTACAAACTTGTTCTTTAACAACTGTAAAACCTGCACGTTTTAAAATTTTATAAGAACCTGTATTCTCAATAATTACTTCAGCCATTAATTTTTTTAACCCTAGCTGTTTTGAAAATAGAATTAAACCTTCAACTAACGCTGTTCCGTATCCATTGTACCAATATTGTTTTAAAAACCTGTATCCAATTTCATTGTTTTCAATAACACCGCAAATTCCAACAAAGCTTCCATTTTCTTTTAATGTCACCGCATAAGGCCATTCCATAACCTTCGTTTCATAACGTGCAATCCACTCATTTAATTTAGCTTCACTTTGTTCAAAAGTTGCTGCGCTACCCGTAATATAGCGCATCACTTCTATATCACTTTGCATTTTATGAAAGTCATTTAAATCAGAAATTGTTAATTTTCGAACTCTAAGCCGATTGGTTTCAAATATCATCAATATTATTGTAAATTTGCATCCGATAAATGTACAAGAATGAGCGCACAAAAAAAAGTCGCATTTTACACTTTAGGCTGTAAACTAAATTTTTCAGAAACTTCTACCATCGCACGTAACTTTCAAAATGAAGGTTTTTCACGGGTTGAATTTGAGGAAAAAGCTGATATCTATGTTATTAATACCTGTACGGTTACTGATAATGCGGATAAACGTTTTAAATCAATTGTAAAAAATGCATTGAAAAAAAATGAACATGCCTTTTTAATTGCCATAGGTTGTTATGCACAATTGAAACCTGAAGAGTTAGCCGCCGTTGACGGTGTTGATTTGGTATTAGGTGCTACTGAAAAATTTAAAGTAACCGATTATATAAACGACCTTTCTAAGAATGAAATGGGCGAAGTGCACTCTTGTGAAATTGAAGATGCCGATTTTTACGTTGGCTCTTATTCTATTGGAGATAGAACCCGCGCCTTTTTAAAAGTGCAAGATGGTTGCGATTATAAATGTACCTATTGCACTATTCCTTTAGCGCGTGGTATTTCACGCAGTGATGAATTGGAAAATGTGCTAAAAAATGCCAAAGAAATTTCAGAAAAAGGTATTAAAGAAATTGTGTTAACTGGGGTTAATATTGGTGACTATGGTAAAGGTGAATTCGGGAATAAAAAACACGAACATACCTTTAACGAATTGGTGCAAGCTTTAGATACAGTTGATGGTATTCATCGTTTACGAATTTCATCTATTGAACCTAATTTATTAACCAATGAAACGATTGATTTTGTAGCTACATCAAATAGTTTTGTGCCGCATTTTCACATTCCTTTGCAAAGTGGAAGCGACACTTTGTTGAAATTAATGAAACGTCGTTATTTACGTGAAACCTACGACAACCGTGTTGAAGCTATAAAAAACAAAATGCCAAATGCTTGTATTGGTGTAGATGTAATTGTTGGATTTCCTGGCGAAACCGATGAATTATTTTTAGAAACCTACAATTATTTAAACGAATTAGATATTTCCTATTTACACGTTTTCACCTATTCTGAACGACCAAATACAGAAGCTTTTGATATGGAAGGCGTAGTTCCTAAAAAAGTACGTGCAAAACGCAGTAAAATGTTACGTGGCTTGTCGGTTAAAAAACGTAGAGCTTTTTATGAAAGTCAGTTAGGAAACGATTTAACGGTGTTGTTTGAAAGTGAAAATAAGGATGGGTTTATACACGGATTTACACAAAATTATGTAAAAGTAAAAACACCTTGGAATCCTGAATTGGTAAATACGTTGCAAGAAATTACGTTGACAGAAATTGATGAAGATGGCGTGGTACGATTTGATTGGATTCAACAACCTGAATTTATATAAAATGACTTAAATGACAGATTTATACACATTTGCGATATTAGTTTTTACGGCTTTTTTCACTATCATAAACCCGTTAGGCACCATGCCTATTTTTATGACAATGACGTCTACGTTAAGTAAAAAAAGAAGAAAACAAACCGCAAAAAAAGCAACCATTGTAGCTTTTTTTACCATTTTAGCATTTGCATTTTCAGGTCAAATTTTATTTAATTTCTTCGGAATTTCAGTCAATAGTTTTAGAATTGTTGGTGGTGTTATTTTCTTTATGATGGGTTGGGATATGTTACAAGCACGTTTGGGTTCTTTAAAACACACCAAAGATGAAGGGCAAATTGATGCGTATGTAGATGATATTTCAATTACACCATTGGCTATTCCTATGATTTGTGGCCCTGGAGCAATTACAAATGCTATTATTTTAATGGAAGATTCACAAAACCTAACTCAAAAATCTGTATTGATTGGTGTTATTGCATTTGTATTACTGCTCACCTATTTAATATTGGTTGGTGCAAGTACTATTACCGACAAGTTAGGAGAAACTGGTAATAAAGTAATGATGCGCTTAATGGGATTAATTGTAATGGTAATTGCTGTTGAATTTTTCTTTAGTGGTTTAAAACCTATTATTTTAGATATAATGCATAGCTAATGGAAACAGCAAAAACGCCTATTTATTTTATTCCGGGATTGGCTGCCAGCGCTAAAATATTTGAGCGCATACAATTGCCAAAAGATTCATTTGAAGTCCATTTTTTAGAATGGATCATTCCTACCTCTGTAAACGAATCTCTGGAAGCTTACGCAAAAAGAATGGCTGAATTTGTGACTGAAAGTAATGCAGTTTTAGTAGGTGTTTCTTTCGGCGGAATTATGGTGCAAGAAATGAGTAAATTTTTAAATGTTCAAAAAATAATTTTAATCTCAAGTATCAAATCTAGCAAGGAACTACCACCTATGTTGAAGGTGCTTGAAAAAACACATTTATACAAATTATTTCCTTCAAAATACATTTCATATTTTGAAAATTATGCTACGTATGCTTTTGGCGATTTTGCAAAAAAAAAGGTGAAATTATACAAAGAATACTTAACGGTTAGAGATGTTCTTTATTTAGACTGGGCCATTGAAAATGTACTGAAATGGAATCAAACTGAGCCTTTAAAAAACACGGTTCATATACACGGAACAAATGACCATATTTTTCCGATTAAATATATTAAAGATTGTATTCCTGTGGAAAATGGCACGCATGTTATGATTCTTTTTAAAGCTAAAACCATCAGTAATCTTATTACAAAAGCCATTTAATTGTTAAAATAGAAATACATTTTCTTCAAATGCGAATAAATTTGTATTTTGTGACTCATCATAAAAATTGGGGTAATTATGAAAAATTCAATTAAAATTCTAGGTTTAATAGCCGTGATACTTGTAAGTTCATTGTTTATTTTTTCAACAGAAAAAAAAGCGATAACAGAAGATAAAATCACTACAGACAATGAGAAAAACACGAGTGATTCGTACCAAATTAAAGCGTTAAAAATACCTTCAAATTTAAATTTTGCAGGAGAACCTGTTCCTATTGAAAAAGAAGATATTAAAGAACGTATTGATCGTGAATTGTTGGTAAATACTTATTGGCAATCTAACGGGCTACTTTTGTTTAAAAGAGCACATAAATATTTCCCAATAATTGAACCTATTTTAAAGAAAAATGGCATTCCTAACGATTTTAAATATTTAGCCGTTATTGAGAGTGGACTTCAAAATGTAACTTCGCCTGCTGGCGCACGTGGAATTTGGCAGATTATGAAAAATACAGCTCGAGAAAATGGACTGGAAGTAAATGCAAATGTGGATGAACGTTACAACCTTGAAAAAGCAACACAAGTGGCTTGTGATTATTTAAAGAAAGCGAAAGAACGTTTTGGAAGTTGGACATTGGCTGCAGCTGCTTATAATGCTGGTAATGCAGGTATTTCAAGAAGAATGAATTCTCAATTAGTTGATAATTATTACGATTTATTATTACCTGATGAAACACAAAGGTATGTGCCTAGAATGGTTGCTATGAAAGAAATTTTATCAAACCCTACAAAGTATGGTTTCATTTTTGAAAACAACGATTTGTATAATTTTGAAGCAACTAAAACCGTTAAGGTTGATACTGTTATTACAGACATCGCTCGATTTTCAAAAGATATGGGTATTAATTATAAAACCTTAAAATTACACAACCCTTGGTTGCGTGAAAACAAGTTAAATAATGCCTCTAGAAGAGCTTATGAAATAAAAATTCCACTATAAGCAACATGAAAATGACAACAATTCTTACCTTAATTATTATTGGGCTATTAGCAGGAATTTTAAGTGGTCTAGTTGGTGTTGGAGGCGGAATTATTATGGTTCCGTTATTTGTATTTGTATTAGGATTAACACAGCACAACGCCCAAGGATTAAGTTTGGCGGTTATGTTACCTCCTGTAACTATTTTAGCCGTTTATAATTACCACAATGCAAGTGGTGGCACTATTGATTGGAAAGCAACCGTAATCGTTGCTACTCTTTTTGTTTTAGGCAGCTTTTTAGGTTCTAAATTGGCACTCCAAATAGACCAACGTATGTTAAAAAAAATATTTGGCTTTTTTATGCTGATGGTGGCTATAAAAATGATTTTCTCAAAATAAAAGACATTTAAGCTGAATTAAAATCTAATAATAACTAGTACTACCAAATTATCACTACATTGTGAATTCAAAAATAATACATGAATTTCACAAATCCATTGGTATATGGAGTACCTTGCTTTTTAGCGCTTATTTTATTAGAATATTCCTACAGTAAATCTCATCACAATAAAAAACTTTACAACTTAAAAGATTTAGGAGCTAGCCTATTTATGGGTGTTGGCTCTGCTATTATAGCTCCACTTATTAAAACAATTTCAGCTATTGTTATATTTAACGTTGTTTATGAACTATTCAACCCTGAAATTGGCGGAATTAGAACCAATATTATGGGTTGGGAATCTTTTGGTTATGCTTGGTATATTTGGATTGCTTGTCAACTATTAGATGATTTTACCTATTACTGGTTTCACCGTCAAAATCATATGGTTCGTTTTCTTTGGGCTGCACATATTGTGCATCATTCCTCCAATAAATACAACTTAGGAACTGCTGTTAGAAATGGATGGTTTACCTTATTTTACAAACCTCTCTTTTATATGTGGCTTCCCGCAATAGGTTTTCCTCCAGCAATGGTTATTGTTTGTTTGGGAATTGAATCGCTATGGCAATTTCAATTACACACCCAATATATTTCTAAAATGGGTTTTGTTGAACAACTATTTAATACGCATACCATGCATCAAGTGCATCACGCTAAAAATATAGCTTATTTGGATAAAAACCACGGTGGATTTTTAAATATTTTCGATCGAATTTTTGGCACTTGGAAACAATTAGACGAAACTATTGACATAGAATACGGAGTTACACATGCGCCAAACTCTTATAACCCTTGGATTATATTGACGCATGAATATAAAGACATTTGGTTAGATACTAAAAAATCTAAAAACTGGTATCATAAATTTATGTACACTTTTGGTCCTCCAGGTTGGAGTCACGATAATAGCACGCAAACTGTAAAACAAATGCAATTAGAATTAAAAAAACAGTAACTTTGCCAAATGGGATTAACAAACAATGATATTTTTAAAAAATTACGTGTCGCTCACAAATTAAGAGATACCGATATTGTAGATATTTGTAAGCTTGTAGATTTTAAAGTATCTAAAAGCGAACTAGGAGCCATCTTTAGAAAAGAAGACCATCCAAAATACATGGAATGTGGCGATCAAATATTACGTAACTTTTTAAATGGTTTGGTAATTCACTTACGTGGACCAATGCCTCCTAAAAAAGAAACAACGTAATTTTTTTAGCAAAATGAAGCTTTTACTTCATCAAATTCATTAACTATTTCTTTTACAATTTCAGCTGCTGGTTTTATTTCATGAATTAATCCTGCAATCTGACCTATTTCTAATTCTCCGTTGTCTAAATCACCTTCAAACATCCCTTTTTTAGCTCTTCCTCTTCCTAACTTTTCTCTTACTTGCTCAACCGTAGGTTTTTGCTTGTACAACTCTTGTAATTCATTAAAAAACTGATTTTTAATCAAGCGTGCAGGTGCTAATTCTTTTAAGGTTAAATACGTATCTCCATCTTGTGCTTTTACCACTTCTTCTTTAAAATTAATATGAGAAGAAGCTTCATCACTGGCTACAAATCTACTTCCAATTTGAACCCCATCAGCACCTAAAACTAGCGCAGCTAACATACCTCTTCCCGTGGCAATTCCACCAGCAGCAATTACAGGTATTTTCACTTTTTCTTTCACCATTGGTATCAATGTAAGCGTCGTAGTTTCCTCTCTTCCGTTATGCCCACCTGCTTCAAAACCTTCAGCAACCACAGCATCAACACCCGCTAATTCAGATTTCACAGCAAACTTTACACTACTTACTACGTGTACTACTTTAATGCCTTTTTCTTGTAAAAATGAAGTCCACGTTTTTGGATTCCCTGCAGAAGTAAACACAATTTCAACACCTTCTTCTACAATAATTTGCATAATTTCTTCAATGTTAGGGTATAACATTGGCACATTTACACCAAAAGGCTTATCGGTTGCTTTTTTACATTTTTGAATGTGTTCTCTTAACACATCAGGATACATAGATCCCGCTCCAATTAAACCTAAACCTCCTGCATTACTTACTGCTGAAGCCAATCTCCAACCGCTATTCCAAACCATTCCTGCTTGAATAATTGGGTACTCTATATTAAACAACTGTGTGATACGATTATCCATCTTAATTTTTTATAATTTTTATAATATGTGTTTGTTCATTATAGGAAAGTTGTAATAAATAGACGCCTTTCGCTAAAAACGAAATATCTTTTACCGGATGTAATTTTGAAATAATAGCTGTTGAAACTACTTGTCCTAATAAGTTATAAATAACAACCTTCACTTCTTCTGAAGCTGTCGAAAATTTAAAGTTTAGTTCGTTTTCTACAGGATTGGGAAACGGCTGTATATGATCTAAAACTAACTCAGGAGTTTCTTCATTTAATAAATTAAAAATAGTTTCAAAATCAGGAATTCCATAACCTTCCTGTTCGGTTGGATTCAAAAATAAATGTGCCGATTCCTTTATTAATTGTATTATTTCAGCATTTGTTTTTTCAGGAAAAGCCTGCCATAAACAAGCCACAACACCTGTTAAAACCGGTGATGAAAACGAAGTTCCGTTAGAAATTGCAATATTTCCAGCACTATTAATTACAAAAGCCATAGCGCCTACAGCACAAACATCTGGTTTTATTCTTCCGTCAAAAGTAGGTCCGTAAGAACTAAATGGCGCAATAGTTCCAAAATAAAATACAGCTCCAATACTTAGTACCGAGTTAGCATCAGCAGGAGCACTTATATAACGCCAATTACTATTACCTTCATTTCCTGCAGAATTCACCACAATCATACCGCGTGAAAAAGCAATTTCAGCACCACGACTAATAAAAGTAGTTTCCCCATCCATATCTTCATACGAATAATTATAAGTTGGGTTGTCAAAAGTAGTATAACCTAAAGACGTATTGATAACATCAACACCTAAACTGTCTGCTTTTTCAGCAGCTTCAACCCATAAACTTTCTTCTAAAGGTGTTTCATTAGCAGCATCTTCAGTAATAAATAAATAGAATTCAGCATCAGGCGCAGTTCCTACAAACTCATTTTCAATAGAACCCGCTATGGTTGATAAAACAGTCATTCCGTGAGAATGACCCGTATAAAAATTAGAATCTCTATGTACAAAATTGTAACCTCCTAAAATTTGGTTGTTATTTCTAATGCGTTCAAATGCTGAAAAAGTATCAACATTTGGAAAACCAGCATCAATCACAGCTATTTGCATTCCTTCACCAGTGAAATTATTTTCATGTAAAATTTCGCCCTTTAATTGTTTAATTTGACGCTCGGTAGTTCCGTAATTAAAATCGATTGTAACTTCGAATTTATTATTTTGATGCACTATTTTTTTTGAAGTGGTATTTTTGGTTGAAGTATTCAATGATTTATTTGCAAATTGAACGTTGGCAACAAAATCATGCTTCATTAAGTTTGAAATAGCTGTTTGCGAACCTTGCACATGCAAAGCATTCAACCATTTTGAACGTGCTAAAATTTTAATTCCTTCAGTATTTTTAATTTGAAAAACATAGGATGCTTCAACTGGAATATCTTTAAAATCTAATGAAATATTGTAACGCATTCTTCGATCTAAAGAGCGCTGCGTTAACATTTTTAAAGGTGCATTTATAAATTGTTTTTCACTTGGCTTGTCTGTAAAATACACCCAAGCATCTTCAGTTTGAGCAAACAAACTGCATACGGATAAAAATAGTGTAAGTATGAGTAATTTCTTTTTCAATTTTTGTGGGGTCTAAATTATCAACTAAATTTACTGCTTTTTATTGAGTTAAAAACTCAATATTCTGTAAAAAATTATGAAATAACTCCGGAACCTAACAACTCATCATTTAAATACCAAGCTACAAACTGACCTTCAGTAATGGCAGATTGTGCATTTTTAAATGCAACATACATTCCTGTTTCAACTTTATATAAAGTAGCTTCTTCTAATTTTTGACGGTAACGAATTCTTGATAGCACCTCCATAGAAGCGCCATTTTGCATTGCTAAATCGGTGCGAATCCAGTGTAATTCTTCATTAGAAACAAACAATACATTGCGGTACAAACCTTTGTGGTTTTTACCTTCACCTGTATAAATTACATTTTCAACAACATCTGTATCTATTACAAATAACGGTTCTTTTGTTCCTCCAACGGCCAAACCTTTACGCTGTCCTTTGGTGAAATAATGCGCACCTTGGTGTTTCCCTACAACTTTTCCATCACTTATAGTGTACTCATATTTTGTGCTGAAAAATGCTAATTCTTCTTCTTTAGAATGAAAGGTTGGAATTTCACGATTGTAAATTGCTGAGTCTTCAGGAATTTGAACAATTACGCCTTCCTTAGGTTGTAATTTTTGCTGTAAAAACTCTGGCAAACGCACTTTACCAATAAAACAAAGTCCTTGAGAATCTTTTTTATCGGCTGTAATTAAATCTTGCTCAGCAGCAATTTTTCGAACTTCAGGTTTGGTTAACTCGCCAATTGGAAACAACGCTTTTGACAATTGTTCTTGTGACAACTGACATAAAAAATAAGATTGATCCTTATTATCATCTATTCCTGCCAATAATTTATAAACAGGTTCATCGTTTATTTCTTCTTCCCCTTTTCTACAGTAATGACCCGTTGCCACATAATCAGCACCCAAATCCAAGGCGATTTTTAAAAATACATCAAATTTAATTTCACGGTTGCATAAAACGTCAGGGTTTGGCGTACGTCCTTTTTCGTATTCGTTGAACATATAATCAACAATACGTACTTTATAATCTTCGCTTAAATCAACTACTTGAAACGGAATACCTAACTTTTCAGCAACAATCATTGCATCGTTACTATCTTCTAACCACGGACATTCATTAGAAATGGTCACAGAATCATCGTGCCAATTTTTCATAAACAAGCCGATTACTTCATAACCTTGCTCCTTTAATAAATAAGCAGCAACACTACTATCAACACCTCCTGAAAGTCCAACAATTACACGTTTCATTTTTAAAAAATTTAGTTTGCAAAGTTACGCATTACTTTTATAATGAAAAGTTAAACCTTTGGTGCATTTTAATTAAATTTCACTAATTCCAATGAATTTAGGACTTGTATGCTTAAAAATTTATATAGAGCATAGAAATTTCATTAAAAACAGCGCTGTTCTCGATACGATTTTTTATCAAAAATCACTCGAACTGACGTTTTTACGATATTTAAATAGCCAAAATGCACAACGAATCAGTTAAATATCTAAATAAATTATTGGGATTCGTTTTTTTACTGAAGTCGTGTTATTCAACAACTATATAAAATTGTTATTTACCCAACTTCAACAGGAAATTTACCAACTTGTCCCCACTCCGACCAAGAGCCATCGTACAACGCTTTTTCGTTGTCATTTACCAATTCAAAAGCCAATAAAATAATACAAGCTGTAACACCTGAACCACAAGTAAACACCATTTTTTTGTGCTTACATTTTAAGTTTAAAAGAAGATTTTCTAATTCCGATTTTGACTTCATTTTACCGTTTTCTAATACGCTACTGTAAGGAAAACTAACAGAATTTGGTATATGACCTGCAGCCATTCCTAATCTTGGTTCAGGATTTGTCCCTAAAAAACGAGCTTCAGAACGTGCGTCTAAAATTAGCACATCTTCGTTTTGAAGATTGTTTAAAATGAATTTAGAGTCGCTAACCAGCTCCGAATTATAATGCGATTCAAACGTTCCTTTTTCAAACGTTTTATTATTCTTTTTCTCACAAGCAAATCCGGCATCTTTC
The DNA here is from genome assembly GCF_900188235.1 of Lutibacter agarilyticus. Lineage (GTDB taxonomy): Bacteria > Bacteroidota > Bacteroidia > Flavobacteriales > Flavobacteriaceae > Lutibacter > Lutibacter agarilyticus. The sequence continues at coordinate 60,069 of NZ_FZNT01000011.1, forward strand.
CAAGCCGTTAAACCTCCATCTAAAACAGTCACATATTGATGTCCCATTGCTTTAAACATCCAACGCGCTCTCGGACTTGTGTAAATTCCTAGATTATCATAAACAACAATAATACTGTCTGAATTGATTCCTAAATTTTGACACTCTTTTGAAAATACCTCAGGACTAGACATCATATTAGGAAGTTTATTTTCCTTGTCAAAAAATACCGTTTCCATATCAAAAATTCGAGCATCTTTAATTTGAATATCAATATATTTAGGCTCTAAATTTGAAACATTTTTTTTTGGACTAGCATCTAAAATTACTAAATTTGGTATGTCTAAATTCTGAGAAAGCCATTCTACTGAAACTATTGGATTTAATGTCATAACTACAATTATTGTTTTAATGTATTGGTGTCTGGTCGTACAGATTTTCCATCGTCATAAAATTCCCACTTCCCTGCTTTTTCATCATTTTCATACATTCCTGTATAAATTAATTTTCCGTCCAAATTATAATATTTTGCCAAGCCTTGTAATTTACCATCAACATAACTTAAATCATCAATTAAAACACCATTATCTGCAAAACGCTCAACCTTACCGTGTAACTTTCCATTTTTATAATGTAAAATCTCCGTTGGAATTCCCGATTTATAAAAGGTTTTTGAGATGCCATTTAAAACACCATTCTCATAATTTTCTTCTGAAACAATTGTAATCCCATCCTTTTGAAAATAAAGCCATTTACCGACTCTATTTTTACCATCCATTTGCCCTTTGCTTTCTAAAATCCCTTCTTCTGAATAAAAAACAACCTCAGCCAAATTAGTACTTTTTGAAAAGGTTTTAACTAAAATAGGATGTTCAGAACTCACCATACTGTAATACTTAAAAACACCTACTTCTTTACCTGCTTCAAACTGACCTTGGTAACGAATTCTTCCATTTGGGTAGTCTTTTTTCCAAACGCCAACTCTTTCTCCTTTTGCATTCAATTTATTAATTTCTTCTTGTGCAGAAAGTGATAAAATTCCGCTAAACAAAAACAGCACTACAAATTTAAACTTCATTTTATTGTTCTTTTATCGTTTTTACCCAAGCGACTAACGCATTGTATTGTTCTTTAGACATTTCAGCTTCTTTATGCAATAATAAATAACTTTTCAAAGGCATTTCATGAGATAGCAATACTTCTTCAAAATTTTTTAAAATATGTTCTTTCTGATACTTGTTATAAGCGGTCCATTCTGAAAAATTTAAATGCGCTTTACCATCATTTACGTGACTTGCCAAATACCACGAAACAGGTGCAATTTCACTATACCAAGGGTAAACTGTTGAGTTTGAATGACAATCGTTACACGAATTTAGTAAGATTTGTTCAACTTCATCAGGTACATCTATAACTGTTGAAATATGATTGATATTGTTTTTGGAATCATTTTTATGAGGTCGTATAAGCTGTATTAAAATAAAAACAACCACAATACTCAAGAGTACTTTTTTCATAAATTATAGTTTTAATGCATCTATATTTAAATAGATTTGCTGTAAAATTACGTTAAATAAAAACCATTATGTGCCTTTTACAACATTCAAAATAGTTCGTAATTTGTATTTTTAAAGTTTAAAGATAAATATTCTTTTTTTACATTTAAATTTTTATTTCATATGGGAATTTCAAATTTTTGGTATTATACACTTGTAATTGTAGTAATTGTGCATATACTTATTGCTTTTGGATATTTAATGTACAAACTTTCACCCAAAAAGAGAGATAAAAAGAAGAATGAGAATTAAACATTGATATTTTGCTAAAACTACAAACATTGACTAAAATTTATTTAAATGAACAGCTTGAAGCCATGCAAAATGCAAAACGTGAAAATCGTTTACGTGTTGCCAATTTGGTATTGGAAAACCCAGCGTTAATGCCTTTTTTAATTGAACAAGTTTTTGAAATTGAAAATAAACTATCAATAAAAGCTGCTTGGACTTTAGAGTTGGTTTGTGAGCAACAATTAAATTTACTAGTTCCTTATTTAGCTACTTTTGTAACTAAAATTAACACACTAAAACATGACAGCGCTGTGAGGCCTGCTTCAAAAATTTGTAACTTCTTAGCCATTGCTTACAAAGCAAAAAAAAATCCGCTTATTACTAAAAATTTAACTTCAGAACATATAAACCGTATTATTGAAACAGGTTTTGATTGGATGCTTAGCAACCACAAAGTAGCTACCAAAGCTTATACTATGAATGCCTTATTTTTACTAGGAAAAAACACAGATTGGGCACATCAAGAATTGAAACTTATCCTTGAACAAAATATTCCAAAGGAAAGTGCGGCATATAAAGCACGGGGAAAGATAACTTTAGCACTTATAAACAAAAAATAAATGTAACAATTATCGGTTAATTTCATTAATTTTGCATTTTTCAACACAAAACTAACAAATGGCATTAACAAGTTTAAACGCAATATCTCCAATTGATGGAAGATACAGAAGTAAAGTAGAAAGTTTAAGTCCTTTTTTTTCAGAAGAAGCACTTATTAAATATAGAGTAAAAGTAGAAATTGAATATTTTATTGCATTGTGCGAAATTCCTTTACCACAATTGGAAAATTTTGACAGTTCACTTTTTCCGCAGTTAAGAGCAATTTATATTGATTTTACTTCAGAAGATGCTCAAAAAATAAAAGATATTGAAAGCATCACCAACCACGATGTAAAAGCCGTTGAATATTTTATTAAAGAAAAATTTGATGCTTTAAACCTACAAGCTTTTAAAGAGTTTATTCACTTTGGATTAACTTCACAAGATATTAATAATACTGCAATTCCATTATCTATTAAAGATTCTTTGGAAGAAGTATATTACCCTTCTTTAGATGAGTTGACTTTGAAGTTAGCTGATTTAGCAGAAGAATGGGATGATGTTCCTATGTTAGCTCGTACACACGGACAACCAGCTTCTCCAACACGTTTAGGAAAAGAATTGTTTGTTTTTGTTGAAAGAGTAAATCAACAAGTATTGCATTTACAGCACACTCCGCATGCTGCAAAATTCGGTGGAGCTACAGGAAATTACAATGCACACAAAGTTGCGTACCCAAACATTGATTGGAAAGCATTTGGAACTCAATTTGTTGAGGATATTTTAGGTTTACACCACTCTTTCCCAACAACTCAAATTGAACACTACGACCATATGGCTGGTATTTTTGATGCAATGAAACGTATCAATACCATTATCATGGATTTAGATAGAGATATATGGACTTATATTTCTAGCAACTATTTCAAACAAAAAATTAAAGCTGGTGAAGTTGGTTCTTCTGCAATGCCACATAAAGTAAACCCTATTGATTTTGAAAATTCAGAAGGAAATATTGGAATTGCAAATGCATTGTTTGAGCACTTAGCTGCTAAACTTCCTTTATCTCGTTTACAACGTGATTTAACAGATTCTACGGTATTAAGAAATGTAGGTGTTCCTTTTGGACATACATTAATTGCCATTGCTTCTACATTAAAAGGATTGAATAAGTTACTTATTAACAAAGAAGCCTTTGAACAAGATTTAGAAAATAACTGGGCTGTTGTTGCTGAAGCTATTCAAACAATTTTGCGAAGAGAAGCATATCCTAATCCTTATGAAGCTTTAAAAGGGTTGACACGTACTAATGCAAAAATTACGCAAAAATCTATGGCTGATTTTATTGATAGTTTAGAAGTTTCAACTGAAATTAAAACTGAATTAAAAGCAATTACACCAAGTAATTACACAGGAATATAAATTAAATAGCTATGAAAAAGATTGTTTTAATATTTTCAATAATTGTACTAGTTATAAGCTGTAAAGACGAACCTTTAAGCGCTGACCGATTTAAGACGGGAACGTTTGAAATTCCGGCAGGGAAAGGATACGAAAAAACAATTATTGTAAGGAAAGACTCTCTTCAAATTGAAACTTATGAAGATAGAATAGATACGCTTTCAATTTCTTGGAAAAACAATTTTAACTATACGTTAAAGATGATACATCCAAAAACAGCTATTGACGAAGATCCTATTCATATTAAAATTACGAATATTGAAAAAAACTCATACGAGTTTGAAGCTGTAATTGGACATTCAAATTTTATTCAAAAAGGAGAAATTATTAAAATATTAGATTAAGCTATGGAGATTTTTTTACAAGCCTCTACGTGGATTGCGTTATTGACGCTAATTTTTTTAGAAATTGTATTAGGTATAGACAATATTGTATTTATATCTATAGTTTCTAACAAACTTGAAGAAAAAGACAGACCAAAAGCACGTAACATTGGCTTGTTATTGGCTATGGTTTTTAGAATAGCACTACTGTTTGGTATTTCATGGGTGCTAAAATTACAAAGTGTTTTATTTGAAATTAATACATCTTGGCTACAAGCAGGAATTACAGGTCAAAGTTTAATAATTATAGCTGGTGGTGTATTTCTACTTTACAAAAGTGTTGCTGAAATTCACCACAAATTAGAAGGTGAGGAAGAAGGTACAAAAGCAAAAGCGAGCAAAACTATTTCAAGTGCTATTGTTCAAATTGTGATGCTAGATTTAGTATTTTCATTTGACAGTATTTTAACAGCTATTGGGTTGGTAAGTTTTGATGCTACTCCTGTAGGTTTTGGTTATTTTGGCGGAATGTCAATCATAATTATTGCCATTATTGTATCCATTATCGTTATGCTCATATTCGCAGGCCCTGTAAGTCAGTTTGTAAATGAGCATCCAACTATTCAGATTTTAGGCTTGTCGTTTTTATTACTAATTGGTGTTATGTTATTGGCCGAAGGTTCGCATTTAGCCCATTTTGAATTTTTCGGAAATCCTGTTCATAGCATTCCAAAAGGATATTTGTACTTTGCAATTTTCTTCTCTTTGTTCGTTGAATTTATCAATTTAAAAATGAAGAAAAGAAAAAACCCTGTAAAGCTTCATAATGCAACAATTGTTGACGAAAAGCTAAAGGACCGTAATTTATTAGATAAATAATCACGTTTTTATTCTTAAAATAGAACTTAATTAAAATGAATTTAAAAGACACTAAAACAACAAACACCTTGCTATTGATAATAGTAATACCGCTTGTTTTTTATATTTTGAAAATATTATCTTTTATTTTTATTCCGCTGATTGCTTCTATGTTTATTGCGCTCATTTTTTTACCATTGATGAGATGGTTTAATAAACGACATGTACCGAAATTCATAAGCATCTTTGTAATCTTAATTATTTTCGGACTTATTTTTAAAATTAGTGGAGAATTAATTAAACTATCTAGCAAGGAGCTAATGGCTGTTGATACTGCTTTCTTAGATAGTGCTAAATTAAAGCTAACCAATCTAATCGTAGCTGTACATCAATTTTTTGGTATAGAATATATGGCAGACGGTAAATCTGTTTTTTCGAATTTTATTCAAGGTGAAGACATTTCAAAAAACTTTGGAACAACGTTAGATTTTATTAGAAAAACGCTAACAATGACTTTAATGACCGCTTTTTTTGTGGTTTTATGGCTCGCTGAATCTATCAATTTTGAAAAACTACTAAACAATACCATATTAAAGCAAAAATATGCTTCTGTAAAAACGTTTATGAAAATTGAAAAGGATTTAATTAAATTTATTAAAGTTAAAATTCTTGTTAGTTTATTTACGGGTATAGGAATAGGCTTGGCGTGCGTATTTTTTGATGTAAAATTCCCTATTTTTTGGGGCTTATTTGCATTTTTAATTAATTTTGTACAAATGATTGGTTCTTTTATATCAGTCATTTTATTAGCCATTTTTGCATTTATACAATTAGATCCCACAAGCACTTTGTTCTTTTTTGTATTAAGTATTACGGGGGTTCAAGTGCTATTTGGAGGTGTTTTAGAACCAGTTTTTATGGGAAAATCCTTTTCTATAAATATTATTACAATTTTAGTAATGCTAATGCTTTGGGGCTATATTTGGGGAATCCCAGGACTTATTATGGCAATACCTTTAACTGTGTTTATTAAAATTATCTTAGAGCAAAACCCTAAAACAAAACTGTTTGCGGGTTTCTTAAGTGGCAAACAACAGTAAAAATTTCACTCTTTTAAAAGCTATAAAACAAAATTAAAGTTATAAATGTTACATAACACTGTAATGTTTATGACGATTCGGGCAACTTCCCTCAGCTACTTTTGTATTGAACTAAAAAAATACAAAAAATGATGCGAAGTAAACTCACTATCTTATTTACATATTTATTGGTTAGCTTTTCAACAATAAATGCACAACAAGAAATTTCTACTTCTTTAGATGCTATTTTAACAAAAGCGGCTAAAAATAACTTTACCAATAAAATTTCTGATGAAGATTTAAATGCCGCAAAAGCAGCGTACAATCAAACAAAATCGGTTTTTTTGCCAAACATTAATGTTTCATATTCAGGAATTGCAACTACCAATCCGTTAATGGCATTTGGTTCAAAATTAAATCAAGGAATTTTAACTGCTGCAGACTTCAACCCAGATTTGCTAAACGATCCTGATAACACTACAAATTTCGCAACAAAATTTGAAATTGAACAACCTATATTTAATATGGATGGTTTTCATATGCGTAAAGCGGCGCGTTCAAAAATGAATGCGGTTGAACTACAATCGTTAAGAACAAAAGATTATATGGCTTTAGAAGTTACAAAAGCCTATATGCAATTGCAATTAGCTTATAAAGCTGTTGAAGTATTAGAAACTGCAAAAGCTGCTGCACTAGCCAACAAAAAAATAGCTGATAATAACTTCAAACAAGGTTATGTACAAAAAGCCGATGTGTTATTGGTTGACATTCATGTGACTGAAGTTGAAAATCAGTTACAAAACGCAAAAAGTAATATTAAAAATGCTTCAGATTATGTACATCATTTAATTGGTGAAACTAGTGAAGGTATTTTAAAACCATCTGACATTTTAAATGCTGAACTAGATTTAAACTTGTATAACGCAACATTTTCTAATGAAAGAAGTGACATAATTGCGATGGAAGAAAGCTCAAACGCTTATAACCATATGTACAAAGCTTCAAAAATGGGGTATGTCCCAAGGTTAAATGCCTTCGGAAGTTATGAAATGTATGACAAAGATATTTTTCAGGTAAACTCTGGTGGTTATTTAGTAGGCGCCCAATTGTCTTGGAATGTTTTTGAAGGTTATAAAAGAGTTGGAGAAACTCAAAAAACGAAAGCTGAATTTAACAAAGCTTCTATTAATTATGATGCCTACAAAAGTAAAAGTGAATTAGAATTTAACAAAGCTAAGCGTCAGTTAAAAGATGCTGAAAATACCTTACACTTAACAAATTCAGCCGTTGAACAAGCAAATGAAGCTTTAAGAATTAGAACCAACAGATTTGAACAAGGGTTGGAAAAATCTTCAGATTTATTAAATTCTGAAACACAATATTTACAAAAACAACTAGCATATTTACAAACCGTTTTTAACTACAATTTCACCAAAGCTTACGTGGAATTTTTAACTAAATAAATTACTACACTAAATTTATACAACATGAAAAATATTACAAAAATAATAGCTATTGCGACTTTAATTTTTATGACAAGTTGTGGAGAAGATAAAAAAGAAACAGTTGACAACAGACCTACTGTAAATGTAAAAGTAAGTACTCCTTCTTCTGAAAACGGAAATTTTATTACCGCGAGTGGTAAAATTGAAGCCGTACAAAATGCAAATATCAGTACTAGATTGATGGGGTATGTAAACAACATTCCTGTAAACGTTGGCGACAAAGTTTCAAAAGGGCAACTTTTAATTAGTATTAATAGTGCTGATATTACAGCACAAAAAGGACAAGTTGATGCCGCTATTATTGAAGCAACTGCTGCCTTAAAAAATGCTGAGAAAGATTACAATCGCTATAAAATATTATTTGCTGATAGCAGTGCTTCACAAAAAGAACTAGATGATATGACTGCCAATTACGATATGGCAAAAGCGCGCTTAGAAGCAGCAAATCAACAAAAAAAACAAGTAAATGCGCAATTATCTTATTCAAACATCACTGCCCCTTTTAGCGGAATTGTAACTGGAAAATACATTAACAAAGGAGATATGGCAAATCCAGGAATGCCTTTGTTGAGCATTGAAACTCCTGGTAATTTTCAAGTAATTGCAATGGTTCCTGAATCACAAATTACTCAAATAAGTGAAGGAATTAAAGTAAATATTCAAGTAAAGTCTATCAACCAAATTGTAACTGGTAAAGTTACCGAAGTTAGTTCTTCAACCAAAAATACAGGCGGACAATATTTAGTGAAAATTGAATTAGACAAAACCAATGTTAATTTACTTTCAGGAATGTTTACATCAGTACATTTTCCTGTAGAAAAAACAAATGAAACAGCTCCGGTATTAATTGCAACTTCAGCTATAGTTACAAGAGGAGAGTTAAACGGAGTTTATGTAGTTAGCCAAAGCAATACTGCATTATTACGTTGGTTGCGTTTAGGCCGTGTGTATGGAGATCAAATTGAAGTGTTGTCTGGCTTGTCTTCAAACGAACAATACATATTAACCGCTGAAAGCAAATTAGTGAACGGTGCAAAACTTAACATTCAATAATTATGAAGGAAGGATTAGCTGGTAGTATTGCCAAAGTATTTATAAATTCAAAATTAACTATTTTACTAATGGTCATGTTTATGGTGATTGGAGTGTATAGTTCATTTTTGATACCAAGAGAAGAAGAACCTCAAATTGATGTACCAATTGCTGACATTTTTGTGAGCTATCCAGGTGCAAGTCCGCAAGAGGTAGAATCTAGAGTTATAAAACCTTTAGAAAAAATAGTTTCGAACATTAAAGGAATTGAGTACGTATACTCTACTTCAATGAACGAACAAGCTATGTTAATTGTGCAATTTTATGTGGGTGAAGATATTGAGCGCTCGTTTGTAAAATTATACAATGAAATTATGAAGCATATGGATCAAATGCCGCAAGGTGTTTCCATTCCTTTAGTAAAAACAAGAGCTATTGACGATGTTCCTATGTTAGCCTTAACGTTATGGAGCGAAACCTATGATGACTATCAATTAAAACAAGTTGCCAACGAGTTAACAAGTGAAATTGAAAAAATAAACGACGTTGCTATTACCAAAAAAATTGGAGGAAGAAACCGTCAGGTTCGTGTGGTGTTAGACAAAGATAAAATGGCTGAAAGTGGCTTGGATATGTTGAGTATTACTCAAAAGATTCAGGCAAACAATCAACAATTAAATTCAGGAAGCTTTGATAACAATAATACTGAATATTTAGTAAATACTGGAAATTTTTTAAGCACTATTGAAGATGTTGAAAATTTAGTAGTTGGCGTACAAGAAAATCAGCCAATTTATTTAAAACAAATTGCTAGTATTACTGATGGACCTGAAATCCCAAAAGAATATGTATCTTTTGGTTACGGAAAAGCAAACAAATTATCAGAAACCTATACTTCTGAATATCCTGCAGTAACTATTTCAATAGGAAAACGAAAAGGTGCTGATGCAATGAAAATTTCAGAAAAAATCTTAGGAAAAGTAGCGTACTTAAAACAAGATTTATTACCTGATGATGTGCATATGACCGTGACTCGTAACTACGGAGAAACAGCATCACACAAAGTTTCAGAGTTATTAATGCACTTAATTGGCTCAATTTTAGCGGTAACAATTGTGGTAATGTTGGCAATGGGCTGGCGTGGAGGATTGGTTGTTTTCTTATCAGTTCCTATTACATTTGCTATGACGTTGTTTAGCTATTATATGCTAGATTACACCTTAAACCGTATTACATTATTTGCCTTGGTTTTTGTAACGGGTATTGTGGTTGATGATAGTATTATTATTGCCGAAAATATGCATAGGCATTTTAAAATGAAACGATTGCCTTTTAAACAGGCTGCTTTATACGCTATTAATGAAGTTGGAAATCCTACAATTTTAGCAACATTTACAGTAATTGCATCTGTATTACCAATGGCATTTGTATCTGGTTTAATGGGGCCTTATATGAGTCCGATGCCAATTGGAGCTTCAATCGCTATGATTATTTCATTATTTGTAGCTTTAACAATTACACCTTATTTAGGATACTATATTTTAAGAGAAAAAGAAACACAAGAAGATAAAGAAGAAAAAGGTTTAGAAACTACCTTAATTTTTAAGATTTACAATAAGTTTGAAAAACCTTTAATTGAAAACAAGGCAAAACGTTGGGGATTCTTAGGTTTTACATTTGTACTATTATTAGGTTCAATGGCATTATTTTACACCAAAGGTGTGGCTGTAAAAATGTTACCGTTTGATAATAAAAACGAATTTCAAGTAGTGGTTGATATGCCTGAAGGAAGTACTTTAGAAAATACCTCTGCAGTTACGCGTGAAATTGCAAACTACCTTTCGCAAAGACCTGAAGTTGATAATTACCAAAGTTTTGTAGGAACCTCTGCTCCTATTACATTTAACGGTTTGGTTCGTCATTACGATTTACGTGGAGGCTCTAATATGGCTGATATTCAAGTGAATTTAATCGATAAATCACAACGATCAGAGCAAAGTCACGATGTCGCTAAAAAACTAAGAGCCGATATTCAAGCTATAGGAAAGCGTTTTAACGCCAATGTGAAATTGGTTGAAGTTCCGCCAGGGCCACCAGTATTATCAACAATTGTTGCTGAGGTTTATGGTCCTGATTATAATGAGCAAATTAAAATAGCGAAACAATTACAAAACATTGTGGCTACTACTGATGATATTGTAGATGTTGATGACATGGTTGAAGCAGATCAAACAGAGTATAATTTTGTGGTAGATAAAGAAAAAGCAATGTTAAATGGTGTAGCTCCTCAACAAATTGTTGCAACGTTAAAAATGGCATTGTCTGAACAACCTATTTCAACATTGTATAACGAAGCTTCAAACGATCAAATTGGATTGGTATTGGCTTTGGATGAAAAAGAAAAATCATCTATCAACGATATAAAACAAGTAAAAGTTATTTCGCAAATGGGAATGGCAATTCCTATTGGAGATTTAATTAAAGTTGAGGAAAAAATTAGAGAAAAATCTATTTTCCGTAAAAACCAAAAACGTGTGGTGTATGTAATTGCAGATATGGCAGGTACATTAGAAAGTCCGGTGTATGGTATTTTAAATATGAGCGATCGTTTAGATGAAATTTCAGTTCCGGCTGGTTATCAATTAAACGAAGAATTCAACCAACAACCAGAAAATGAAGATGACTACACGATAAAATGGGATGGTGAATGGCAAATTACTTATGAAGTTTTTAGAGATTTAGGAGCTGCTTTTGCCATTGCAATATTTGTAATTTACTTACTAATTGTAGGTTGGTTCCAAAACTTTAAAGCGCCACTTGTTATGTTGGTTGCCATTCCACTATCAATGGTTGGAATTATGCTAGGGCACTGGATTTTAGGCGCATTCTTTACGGCGACTTCAATGATTGGTGTTATTGCTTTAGCTGGTATTATGGTGCGAAACTCAGTATTACTTATCGACTTTATTGAATTGAGGTTAGAAGATGGCGTTCCGTTAAAACAAGCCGTTATTGAAGCAGGAGCCGTTAGAACTACACCTATTTTATTAACAGCTGGAACGGTTGTAATTGGAGCATTTGTAATCTTGTTTGACCCTATTTTTCAAGGATTGGCAATTTCATTAATGGGTGGTACAATTACAGCAACCATATTAACATTATTGGTAGTTCCATTGGTGTATTATATGACTGAAAAACATAAATACGAGGATAGAAAGTAAAAGTTAATTGTTATTCTGAACAGCAAAAGATGGTTCTCAATTGTTCAGAATGACAAATTATAAAAAGTTCGTCAACCTTAACTTGTTTCAGGTTCTCACAAAAATTAGATGCCAATATCATGAGATTCTGAAACAAGTTCAGAATGACGTTTAAAAAAGCATAGCATTATTCACCTAAACACCTAAAAATGAAATTATTATTAATAACAAGCGTATCAGAATACGAAAAAGAGGTTTGCAAACTTTTTAAAAAAGCTGAAATAATAGTTTATAGCACATCTGATATTCAAGGGCATAAATTTTTTGCAGGAAATAACCTGCAAGACAATTGGTTCTCTACCCAAAGAGATTCTTTTGATTCTAAATTATATTTCTCTTTTACTTCAGAAGATAAAATTGAAACCATCTTTAAAAGTATTGAAGCATTTAACACCGAAAAAACGAGTTCAAATCCATTAAAAGCAATTGTATTGGATATTGAAAAATTTATTAACTAAAAAAAAACTAAATAAAAATGAAAAATAGAATTATACACATTGTAGCTGGCCTTTTTATCCTTATTAGTATAACCTTAGCTGTTAAAGTCAATATAAACTGGTTATGGTTTACGGCTTTTGTAGGTGTAAATTTATTTCAATCTGGAATTACCAAATGGTGCCTCATGGGAACAATTTTAGGCAAATTAGGTGTAAAAGATTAAATTCTTTTGTAATTTGCCAAAAAATTGTAAGGCATTAAAAACAAATTAAAACATATTATATCGAGTGTACTATTAATAGCTGTACTGCTTCCTTTTGCAGTACAGTTTGTACATTCTTTTGAACGTCATGAACACATTTGCAGTGAAAATAACATTCATCTTGATACACATAAATTAGATTGTTCCGTTTTTCACTTTAAAATAAATCAAAATTCTATTGATTTTTCTTCCGAAGAAATTACTTTTGAAAACAACATTTCAAATGCTCATATTTTCACCAGTGAAGCGTGTAAATCACTCGTAAATCTTTACTACAAATCATCTAGAGCCCCCCCTATTTTATTGTTATAATTAAGCTTACATACAATTACTTAACAATAAAAACATATATATTATGAAAATATACTTAACGCTATTTTTAGTAGCGGCTTCCTATATTTCAATTGCACAACAAAAAATTTCTGGTACCGTTACAAATAATCATAATAAACCTTTATTTGGGGTTGAAGTGTTTGTTGAAGAACTACAAAAAGGAACTTCAACTGATGAAAACGGCTATTATGAATTAACCAATTTACCCAACAATACAATTCATCTTATCTATAATTATTTAGGATATGAAACACAAATTAAAACAATAGCACTAAAAAATGAAGAGACTGTATTTGAAATAATTTTAGAAGATGCAGTATTTCATATGGAAGAAATAATTATTTCAACTCCTTTCAATAAATTGCAGTCTGAAAACGTAATGAAAGTTGATAAAATAACCGTTCAACAATTAAAAACCAAAGGAGCAGCTACTTTAATTGAAGGTGTTAGCTTAATACCAGGAGTTTCACAAGTTTCAACAGGAACAGGTATTGGAAAACCTGTAATTAGAGGACTTAGAGGAAACCGGGTATTGGTTTACTCACAAGGAATTCGTCTTGAAAATCAACAATTTGGAGATGAACACGGTTTAGGAGTTGACGATGCTAGTATTGAAAGTATTGAAGTAATTAAAGGTCCTGCATCGTTATTATATGGTTCTGACGCCTTAGGTGGTGTACTTTATTTTACACCTTTAAAATTTGCCGATGAAAATACATTTAATGTGTATGCTAACCAAACTTACTTTACAAATACAGACGGAAGCAATACCTCTTTTGGAGTAAAGCAATCCTATAATTCTTGGAAGTTTTTAGCTAGTGGAGCCTACAATTCTCACGGAGATTATAAAATCCCTGATAATAAAAGCGTTCTAAATACTCGTTTTAATGAAGCTATTTTTAATGCGGCTATTGGCTTTAACAGTAACCTAATTTCTAGTGTTGCGCGTTTTAATTTCAATCATTCTAATGTTGGTATTCCTGAAGAAATTGGCGCTGAGAACACCTTTAAGACACCGATGTTACCTTACCAAGATTTAACTAATAAATCAGTAAGCTTAAACACCATTTTCTATTTAAATAATTCAAAAATATCAACTGTATTTGGATATACAAAAAATGACAGAAAAGAGTTTGAAGAACATCATGATGAACATGCTGATGACGACGACGATCACGATGACCACGATGACCACCAAGATGATGAAGAGCTACATCCGTCACTTCACCTAAAATTAAATACGTTTAGCTACGATGCAAAATGGCATTTACCTAAAACTAAAAATTTTGAAGGAATTTTTGGTGTACAAGGAATGCTACAAAACAACTCAAATTACGGGGAAGAAATCCTAATTCCGGATGCTACTATAAATGATATTGGGCTTTTATTTACAGGTACTTATGATTTTAAAAATAATAGTAACTTACAAGGTGGAATTCGTTTTGATTACAGAGCAATTGACACTGAAGAACACATTATACAACACGAAGATGAACTTCATGTTTTTGATGCGCTTGATAAAAATTATGAAAACTTTTCAGCATCTTTAGGATATAAAACAACACTGTTTAAAGTTATTACCAGCCGATTTAATGCAGCTACAGGATTTAAAGCACCCAATTTAGCTGAATTGACTTCAAACGGTGTGCACCACGGATCCAATCGTTTTGAGATTGGAAATCCTGATTTAAAAAGTGAACGCAATGTACAATTAGATGTTGCTTTGGAATACGATACGAAACATTTTGAACTATTTGCTAACGGATTTTACAATTATATAGACAATTATATTTTTATAAATCCGACAGGTGATTTTGAAGATGGTTATGACGTTTATAAATACACGCAAGAGAATGCAGAGTTATATGGTGGAGAGTTTGGATTTCACTTACATCCCCACCCATTAGATTGGCTGCACTTGCAAAGTAGTTATGAAACTGTAATTGGAAAACAAAGCAATGGAGACTATTTACCGTTAATTCCTGCAAATAAATTCATCAATACTATTAGAACTGAATTCAACATAAAAGACTGGTTAAATAAAGGCTTTGCAGCCATTACTGTTGAAAGCAATTTGGAACAAAATAATGTAAGCGACTTTGAAACGGCTACGGAAGGCTACAGTTTATTAAATATTGGTGCTGGTGCAACATTTGTAGTTTCTAGAATTAATTTTGATGTAAGTTTAAACCTTAACAATGCGTTAGATAAAACGTATATTTCTCACTTATCTCGCTTGAAGGCAAACAACATTCCTAATATTGGAAGAAACTTTATTGCTAGTGTTAAGTTTAAACTTTAACTCTTAATAATCGTATAAAAAAAAAGGTAGCCTGAAGAGATCAGGCTACCTTTTTTTATGTATTTAATTTATTTGTTATTCAATCACAAATAATAAATCTCCTTTTGATACAGAGTCTCCAGATTCGTATTTAATTCCTGAAATAACCCCGTCTTTATGTGCTTCAAGGTTATTCATCATTTTCATAGCTTCAAGCACAACAACCATTTCACCTTTTTTTACAGTGTCACCATTTTGTTTCTTGAATTCAACAATCATTCCTGGAATTGGAGCTAATAAAGCATTTTCATTGCTTTCTTCTGTAGAAACTTTCTTCTTACGTTTTTTTCTAGCTACAGCTTTCCCGTTAGGAATTGCAACATTAAATTTCTCTCCATCAACAATAACTTCCATTTCTGTCATTTGAGAATCTCCTTTGCTAGCAGTAGTAAGTTCTCCAGATAAAGCTTTTGCAATTAATTCTTGCTCTTTCTCTACTTCAGCCATAGTTTTAGCTTTCACATCAGCAGGAACTTCTTCTTTACCATATTTCCACTTCAAAAATCTTTTACCTGTTATAGGGTACAATGCAACTAAAACTTCATCATCAAGATCTTGAGCAACATCTTTAAATTTATCTTTTACTGCTTCCATTTCAGGCTCTAAGATTGAACCAGGACGTACAGAAATAGGCTCTTCTCCACGCTCATAATCTTTTAAAGCTTTCGCTTGAACTTCAGGATTGATAGGCTCTGTTGTTTTTCCATATAAACCATAACAAAGATCTTTTACCTCTTTTGTAATTTGAGCATACTCACCTTCGTAAGAATCAAACAATACATTGTTTACTGTTTGTACCCCAACAATTTGTGAAGTAGGTGTTACTAATGGAATATTACCTAAATCTTTACGTACTTTTGGTAACATTTTAAATACATCTTCCAATTTATCCAAAGCATCCATTGCTTTTAACTGGTTTACCAAGTTAGAAAGCATTCCTCCTGGAGTTTGGTGAAGCAATACATTAATATCTGTAGTAGAGTATTTAGGATTGTTATCTAAATGTTTGTACTTAGGAATATATTTCTCCATTTCATCAGCAATAGCAGTGATTTTTTTGATATCCATACCAGAGTCACGGTTAGTACCTAACAATGACATAATGATTGGCTCAACAGCTGCGTGAGACGTACGGTAAGCGTAAGGCCCAATACAAGTATCAACAATATCAACACCTGCTTCAATTGCTTTAAAAATAGCTAAATCACCCATACCTGAAGTAAAGTGCGTATGTAAATTCAATGGAATATCAGTGATTTTTTTGATTTCACGAACCATATTGTAAATATCATATGGCGCAATTAAACCTGCCATATCTTTAATACAAATAGAATCTACACCAAAAGCTACAAGTTCTTTTACTTTGTTCAAATAGTACTCCATATTATACACATCACCACCTAAACGAGGTTGGTTTAAAGTATAACATACAACTCCTTGAAAATGCTTGTCGTTATCTTTAATAACTTGAGCTGCAGTTTCAAAGTTACGGTAATCGTTCAATGCATCAAAACAACGGAAAATATCCATTCCATTATCAATAGAACGTTGCACAAATGCTTTTACAACATCATCAGCATAGTTACGGTAACCTACAACGTTTTGACCACGAAGTAACATTGAAAAAGGTGTTTTTGGCATTACTTTTTTCAAAGTTCTTAATCTTTCCCAAGGATCTTCACCTAAGAAACGGTGCATGGTATCAAACGTAGCTCCACCCCAAGTTTCAACAGCGTTATAACCTGCATTATCAATCATTTCTGCAACTGGCAACATATCTTCTGTACGTCCACGTGTTGCGAACAAAGATTGGTGACCATCACGTAAACTTACGTCGTTAATTTTTATTGGATTAGCCGCTTTAGGACGATCTGCTCCAAATTCTAGTTTGGACATTTCTAATATCCCGTGTTTATCGAAATTCATCATTTTAATGTTTTAATAATTATTATAGAAAAGGTTTAGCTCCTGGTGTTTTTAATTTACCTTGCACCATTTGTCTGTCGCTCATAATTCTACGTATTCCCATTTTTCCCCAAACATCTTCTGATACTTTGTCTGGTTTCGTTTCCATTTGAGTGTAAGCACTAACTGCTATCACCGCTGCTCTTCTCTTTTTTTCTGTTTGTGTCATAATAAAAAAATTATAGTGGAATATTTCCGTGTTTTTTAGGAGGCAATATTTCCGACTTAGAAGACATTGTTTCTAATGCCATAATTAATCTTTCTCTTGTTTCACTTGGTAAAATCACCTCATCAATATATCCTCTTTCAGCTGCCAAATAAGGTACACTAAAAGCTTTTTCATACTCTTCTATTTTTTCTTGAGTTTTAGCTGCTTTATCTTCAGCTTGGCTAATGTCTTTTCTATAGGTTGAAATTACTTCAACTGCTCCTTTAGCCCCCATTACTGCAATTTCAGAAGTTGGCCAAGCAAAAACCATATCAGCTCCTAAATGGCTTGAACTCATTGCTACATAAGCACCTCCATAATCCTTTCTACATACTACGGTAAATTTAGGAACGGTAGCTTCTGAATAAGAATATAATAGTTTTGCTCCGTGTCTAATAATACCATTCAACTCTTGTTCTACACCAGGTAAATATCCTGGTACATCTACAAATGTTATTAATGGAATATTAAAAGCATCACAAGTTCTAATAAACCTACTTATTTTATCTGATGCATCAATATTTAAACAACCTGCTAAAAACATTGGTTGGTTAGCTATAATACCTACTGATCTGTTATTTAATCTACCAAAACCAACAATTGCATTTTCAGCAAAATGTTCGTGAACTTCATAAAAATCTCCTCCATCTAAAACCTCTTCAATGACTTCTTTCATATCATAAGACATTTTAGAGTCATCTGGTATAAATGTATCTAACATATCACAAGATCTTTTTGGATCGTCTCCCATTTCTAATGTTGGAGCAGTCTCCATATTATTGTTAGGTAAATAATCAATTAAATCTCTAATTTGTTCAATACAATCTTCGTCACTTTCACAAGCAAAATGTGAGTTACCACTTTTTGAATTATGAACCATTGCTCCTCCAAGTTCTTCAAATGTAGTTTCTTCACCAGTTACAGTTTTAATTACATAAGGACTTGTAATAAACATATGACTCGTTTTTTTAACCATAAAAACAAAATCAGTAATTGCAGGTGAATAAACAGCTCCACCAGCACAAGGTCCCATAATTGCTGAAATTTGAGGTATTACACCTGATGCTCTAGAATTTTTAAAGAAAATATCTCCATACCCTTTTAAAGCATCAACACCTTCTTCAACTCTTGCCCCACCTGAATCATTCAATCCTACAATAGGAGCACCAGCTTTCATAGCCAAATCCATTACTTTACAAATTTTAGCGGCATGTATTTGTCCTAAAGAACCACCTCTTGAAGTAAAATCTTGAGAAAATGCAAATACAGATCTTCCATTTACCAATCCATAACCAACAATAACACCGTCAGATTCAATCTCAACGTGTTCCATTCCAAAATTAGTAGACCTATGCTTTGCAAATGCATCTATCTCATGAAAACTATCCTCATCAAATAAAAGGTTTATACGCTCACGTGCCGATAGTTTATTTTTGGCATGTTGCTTTTCAACTCTTGCATCACCTCCCATTTTAAGAACTTGCTCTCGTTTGGCTTTTAACAAATCTATTTTTTCAACAACTTTCATATTTATTTCTATTGTTTAAATTTTATTTTTTAAGCTAAATTTTTCAATAACTATTTTTATGCTATTTAACTGTAACAAAGATAACAATCGCTTTTAATTAGAAAACTGATAAGTATCATACTTTTAACGAAAACAATAAAATACCAATAGATCCTACATAAGCATTTTATACACATATATAAAAAAAAACCGTTATTTAAGTCTTTTTATTGAACAATTAACATTTAAATAGGTTTAAATTTGAATATATGTCAAATTTTATTTTATTCATTGTTTTTTATTCAAATGGCCTAAAACACCCTAAAAAAGCCTGATTTTTTGAATATTAGAAGCTAAAAAAAAGATAAAAAAACGCACTAAAAATATATTTATTTCACTTCAATAAAATTATAAACTGCCATTTAAAACGTTTTCGAAGCAATAAAAAAAACCGTCTGCTTTTTGTTTTATTTTACTCTAAAATTCGATTCATTTACTGTTTAAATTAAAATCAAAGAAAAAAAACTTTTTTTTAAAAAAAAGTCATATTTAACAAAAAAATATCGATTTTACTTTAAAATAACTTGTTTTTTATCAAAAAAAAATCTAAACAAACGTTTTTAACGTCATTTTAAAGAGCTGTTATTATTTATTTTTTATGATTACTTTTAGCAAAAATTTAAAACCCTCATAATGCAAAAATCTCAAAAACTAGAAACCATTAATTTAAATAATCCTATAAAACGAACGCTTGTTGGAATTCAATTTTTATTTGTAGCCTTTGGAGCAACTGTGTTAGTTCCTCTTTTAATAGATATTGACCCTTCAGTTGCTTTATTTACTGCTGGAGTTGGAACTCTTATTTTCCATTTAATTACAAAAGGAAAAGTCCCTGTATTTTTAGGTAGTAGTTTTGCTTTTATTGCTCCAATTATAGCGGCAACAAAGTTATATGGTTACGCAGGAACCTTAGGAGGCTTAATTGCTGTTGGGTTGGTATACGGGATTGTTTCGGCAGTTATTAAACTTTGGGGATTGCGAATTATTGAAAAAATATTCCCTTCTATAGTTGTAGGACCTGTAATTATGATTATTGGTTTATCATTAGCTCCTGTTGGAGTTGATATGGCTAAAACAAACTGGCTTATTGCACTTTCAGTATTAATAACAGCTATTATTATTGTAGTTTATGCAAAAGGATTGATGAAGCTAATTCCTATTTTTATTGGCATTGTAGTTGGATATCTAATTTCAATTATTGCAGGTTTGGTAGATTTTACATCTGTTAATGAAGCTGCTTGGTTTGTATTACCAAAATTTACAAGGCCTGAATTTAATTGGGCTGCTATTGTGTATATGATACCTGTTGCTGTAGCTCCTATTATTGAGCACATTGGTGATATGTATGCAATTGGTGGAGTTGCAAACAAAAAATTTGTAAAAGATCCTGGTTTACACAGAACCTTATTAGGAGATGGAGTTGCTACGGCTTTTGCTGGTTTTTTAGGAGGCCCACCAAACACCACTTATTCAGAAGTTACGGGTGCAGTTGCTTTAACTAAGATTGTAGATCCTCGTGTATTGAGAATAGCTGCTGTTACGGCGATTGTTTTTTCTTTAGTAGGAAAAGTAAGCGCCATATTAAAAACGATACCACAAGCTGTTTTAGGCGGAATTATGCTATTATTATTTGGTATGATTGCAAGTATTGGTATTAAAACATTGGTGGATGCAAAAACTGATTTTTCAAAAACAAGAAACCAGGTGATTGTTTCAATTATTTTAACCATTGGAATTGGAGGTGCAGAAATTTCATACGGAAATTTCTCATTGGCAGGAATTGGTTTAGCCTCTATTGTGGGTGTACTATTGAACTTGATATTACCAAACAAGTCAACACCTATAAAAGGAAGTCACGAAGAGTAACCTATTATCACGCATAAAAAAGCCTTTTTGAATATATTCAAAAAGGCTTTTTTTTATAATATGATTATTTAAAACTACATCATAAACTTAATGATGAACAACACTGCAATTACATACATTATTGGTTTTATTTCTTTAAATTTCCCTGTCAATAATTTTAATAATACATAGGACAACATTCCAAACACAATACCTTCAGCAATACTATACGTTAAAGGCATCATAATAATGGTGAAAAATGCTGGAATCGATTCTGTAAAATCGTTCAAATCAACTTTTGTTATAGGTGTTATCATCATTAAACCTACAATTATTAAAGCTGGTGCAGTTGCTGCTGCCGGAATAATCATAAACAAGGGTGCAAAAAATAACGAAAGTGCAAACATCACAGCAACCGTTAAAGCAGTCATACCTGTTTTTCCTCCTTCAGCAACACCTGCAGCACTCTCTACATAAGTTGTTACGGTTGAAGTTCCTAAAATTGCACCTACAAATGTTCCTATAGAATCTGCAAATAACGCTTGTTTTACTCTTGGCACTCTACCATCTTTATCTAACATTCCAGATTTTGAAGAAACACCTACTAAGGTGCCAACGGTATCAAACATATCAACAAATAAAAACGTAAATAATACAATTAACATATCAATTGTAAAGATTTGAGAAAAATCAAATTTAAAAAAGATTGGTTCAATTGAAGGTGGTAAACTCACAAATGTAAATCCTTCAGGAATAACAGTTACTCCAACAATTAAACCTATAACTGTTGAAGATAAAATCCCTATCAAAATAGCGCCCTTTACTTGTTTTACTAATAAAACACCAATAATGATAACTCCGGCTAATCCAACCCAAACTGCAGGGTTTTTCATATCGCCTAAACTCACCAAAGTTGCAGGATTATCCACTATCAATCCAGTTCCTTTTAAGCCTATGAAAGCAATAAAAAGTCCAATACCAACTGAAACTGCGTGCTTTAAATTTAAAGGTATTGAATTCACTATTAACTCACGAATATTGAACGCCGTTAATAATAAAAATACAATCCCTTCTAAGAATACTGCTGTTAAAGCAAATTCCCACGAATAACCCATTCCTAAAACTACTGTAAATGCAAAAAAGGCATTCAATCCCATTCCTGGTGCCAATGCAAATGGTAATTTAGCAACCAATGCCATTACTAACGTTGCAATTACTGCAGATAAAGCTGTTGCTGTAAAAACAGCATCCTTATCCATTCCTGCAGCACTTAAAATACTTGGGTTTACAGCTAAAATATACACCATTGTCATAAACGTAGTGATACCTGCAATAATCTCAGTTCTAAGTGTTGATTTTTGTTCGGTGATTTTAAAATATTTATCTAACATAATCTATCCTTATTTATATATTCCATTTAACACCTAAAGTTGGTCGTGCTTTAAAACCATTGTAACCTGCAAAGTTATTTGAAACCTCAACCTCACCTCCTAATGAAAAGGATTTATTTAAATGATACCAAATTTGTGGCTCAGTTAAAAGTATTGTTTTTTCGCTCAAGCCATTTTCAGACCATAAATCAGCAAAACCAATAAATGTAAGTTTTTCTTGAATGATGTTCCAGTACCAAGTTCCTGTTACTTGATAATTTCCTTTACTAGTTCCTTTGAAAACTTTATAACCTGCATACGTTGAAAATCCCCAAACGGCATTTGACATACCATAATTAGCTCCAAAAATCCAAGCATTGTTAATTGTATAGCCATCTAAACCACCGTCACCATCAAAATCACCATTACCCAAACCACCATTAAATTCAACGTGTAAACCTACTGGCATTTTTTCTGTTTTTAAAACACGTGCCAATTCAAAATACACTTGACTAATACCATTTTCTCCATTAAAATCAAAATCAGTAAAAGTATAAGTATTTCCGTACTTATCTGGTTTAAACATTTCAAAAGTTAGAGTTATATGTTCTCGGTCAAAATCATAATGACCTTGAAAATTTTGAGCGCTTAAAGTAACAACTGTAAAAAAAGCAAAAAGAGTACTAATTTTTTTCATTATAAATAAGTTAAATTTTAAGCATCAAATTTACCTTAAATCACACCAATCAGTCTTTTATTTAAATCTTAACTTGTCAACATTTAATTACGTACTAAAGCTACTTTAATTACTTATAAAATAAGACTCATAACCACAATATTGCTATCTTTCATATTAAAATTTACAGATTGTTAATAAGTTTTTACTTACAACCCGTTAAAAATGAATTCAATCAGCACTAATTAAAATTAAAAATAGTTGAATTTCAATATTTTATAACGTAAATTTATACTACAAATACTATTATCTTATGAAACGGTCTAGGCTATTAACCCGCCTTTGGGAGTTTCAAAATAAGTATGGTTATATCCCTGACGTTGCCATTTCAGAAATTGCCCAAAAGCTAAGGGTTTCAAAAATTGAAATTGAAGGAGTTGTTTCTTTTTATCACTTCTTCCACAGACAACCAACTGGAAAATACATTATTTACCTCAGCAGCAGTATTATTTCAGAATTTAAAGGTTTAAACGAAATTAAAACTGCTTTTGAAAAAGAAACAGGATGTACTTTTGGTGTGTATAATCAACATCCGCTATTCTCACTTTTCGAAACTTCCTGCATTGGTTTAAGTGATCAAGAGCCCGCTGCTCTTATCAACTTTTATCCATTTACCAATTTAACACCTAAAAAAGTCGCTTCAATTATTCAGGATTTAAAAAACGGCATACAAGTCGATTCTATAGCTAACAAACCTGCTAGTAAAATTCAGTTCATTCCTTCGGAAGAGAAAACAGTTTTTTTTAGAGATTATCACTTAGGGAATTCATTAGAAAATTTAAAATACTTAGATGCCAATGAAGTTTTAGACATTATTTCAGATGCTGAACTTACCGGTCGTGGTGGTGCTTTTTTTCCTACTGCACAAAAGTGGATGTATGGTAAAAACGCTACAAGTGAATTAAAATATATTATTTGTAATGCCGATGAAGGTGAACCTGGAACGTTTAAAGACAAAGCTCTTATCCAGAATTTACCCGGACTTATTATTGAAGGAATGATTATTTCGGCCTATATAAGTGGTGCACAAAAGGGGTTTATTTATTTACGTGCAGAATACAGCTATTTACTCGCTAAATTAAAAGCTACCTTAGTTAAATTTCAGAAGCATAATTTACTTGGAAAAAACATCTTAAAAATACCTAATTTCAATTTTGATATTGAAATTCAATTGGGTGCTGGCGCCTATGTTTGTGGTGCTGAAACCGCTTTAATAGAATCTTTAGAAGGGAAACGAGGAGAGCCAAGAATTAGAAATAGTTTTCCTACAGAAAGAGGTTTTAATAACCATGCTACCATTGTAAATAATGTGGAAACTTTTGCAATGGCTGCAAGAATTATTGAATTGGGAAGTGAGTACATTTCAAAAATTGGCACAAAAAATAGTAAAGGCACCAAATTGTTAAGTGTAGCTGGAGATATTGCCAAGCCAGGTATTTATGAAATTGAATGGGGAACCACCGTTGAAGAGCTATTAAACCGCTGTGAAGCTAATGCTCCCTATTTTGTTCAAATTAGTGGACCTTCAGGTGAATGTATTAATGCTACTGAATTTAACCGTAAATTTTGCCAAGAAGATTTAGCCTGTGGTGGTTCGGTTATGATTTTTAATAGATCCCGAAGTATCCTTCAAATATTAGAAAACTTTATTCAATTCTTTAAAAATGAATCCTGCGGTAATTGTACGCCTTGTAGAGCTGGAAATCAGATCCTCTTTGAAAAAATACAGAAAATAAAACGGGGTATTTGCACCACCGATGATTTAAAAGATGTTCAGAAGTGGGCACAAATTATGAAACTGACAAGTCGCTGTGGGTTGGGGCAATTTTCTGGAAAAACCTTTAGTATGGCAATAGATAAATTTGACGATTATTTCAATTTAAAAGTAACCACTTGTAGTGATAATTGTAACGTTGAATTTGATATAGAACAGGCTATCTCTGATTATGAGCAGGTAGTCAAAAACACACAATTATAGTTTAATCTTATGAACTATGGAAACAATAACATTCAAAATAGACGGAAGAAATTGTACTGCGGAAAAAGGCCAAAACCTCATTGAAGCAGCCAAACAAAACGGAATATTTATTCCAACCTTATGCCATTTTAAACACTTAAATCCTTTGGGGAGCTGTAGGGTTTGCACGGTAAAAAATAACGGACATACCATTGCTGGCTGTATTGTTAAGGTTGCTGAAGGAATGAATATTGAAGTAAACACGCCTGAATTATTAGACGCCAGAAAAGCAATTTTGGAAATGATGTTTGTTGAAGGAAACCACTTCTGCCCTTCTTGTGAAAAAAGTGGCGATTGCGATATGCAAAATTTAGCTTATGAAACAGGTATTCGCTACACTCGTTTTCCACATTTATTTGTAGATCGAATTGTTGATGCTCATCCAAAACGCATAGCTGTTAATCAAAACAGATGCATTAAATGCCAGCGCTGTATTGAAGAAGTTAATACAAATGATGGCTATAAAGTATTTCAATTAACAGAAAAAGGAAACAAAACACAAGTTTCGATTGATTATGAGCAAGAAGCCAAACTTTCAGCAGCAGAAGCTGAACACGCCATGCATATTTGCCCTACAGGCTCCATTTTAGTAAAAGGCAAAACTTTTAGCAAGCCTTTTGGAGACAGAGCTTTTGATTATAAATTAGGAAGAAAAGATATTTCCTTAAACGATATTAAAAAACATACTACTACAAAAGGCTCTAAAAAACGCATTGCAACCACATCATTAGCCGGTTGTTTTGGCTGCCATATGTCGTTATTAGATATTGATTTAGGTCTTTTAGATGTTATTGAACTGGTTGACATCCACAAATCTCCTTTAACCGATATTAAAAAATTTACGGAACGTTGTGACATTGGTTTAATTGAAGGTGGTTGCTGTAATACCGATAATGTTGAAGTGCTACGTGAATTCAGAAAAAATTGTGACATTCTTATCTCAGTTGGTGAATGTGCTATTTGGGGTGGTTTACCTGCAATGAGAAATACCGTTCCACTTGAAGCCTGTTTAAGTGAAGCCTATTTAAATTCTATGACCAGTGAAGAAGGTGAAACGATTATTCCCAATCACGAGGACATTCCGAAAATATTAAATAACGTATATGCAAATCACGATGTAGTAAAAATTGATTACCACATCCCTGGTTGCCCTCCAAATGCGAATCATATTTGGAATGTGGTAAAACATATATTGTTTGAAGAAGAATATACGATTGCCTACTCTGAATTTAAATATGATTAACTGAAAAAAAATGAAACCATGAATAAAAGAAAAATAACTATAGAACCTATTACACGTGTTGAAGGACACGGTAAAGTAACCATTAAATTAGATGAAAACGGTAAAGTTGAAGATGCTTTTTTACATATTGTAGAATTTAGAGGTTTCGAAAAATTTATTCAAGGACATCCGTATTGGGAAGCGCCTGTTTTAGTGCAACGTTTGTGTGGTATTTGCCCTGTAAGTCATCATTTAGCAGCAGCAAAAGCTATTGATCAATTGGTAGGTGTTGATCCTGAAAACTTATCGCCAACAGCTACAAAATTGCGAAGGTTATTACATTACGGACAAGTTTTTCAATCGCATTCGCTACACTTTTTCTACTTGGCTTCACCTGATATTTTATTCGGAATAAATGCGCCTGCGGAAAAAAGAAATATTGTAGCGGTGGCTGCTCACAATAAAGAACTCGCTAAAAAAGGCATCTTAATGCGAAAATTTGGTCAAGAAATTATCAAGGCATTGGCAGGGAAAAAGATTCACGGAATTGTAGCAGTTCCCGGTGGTGTGTATAAAACTTTTACTAAAGAAGAACGTGCATATTTTTTAGATGGAAAACAAATTCCGAATGTTGATACTATGATTGAATGGTCTAAAGAAATCATCGATTTTATTAAAAATTATCATACAGAAAATGCGGAATGGATTGATAATTTTGCTTCCTACCCTTCCAATCATTTAGGTTTAGTTGATCGCGAAACTGGAGCCTTAGAATTGTATGATGGAAGATTGCGATCTGTAAATTCCGAAGGAAAAGAATTGCTAAATATTGAAGATATTGACTACCGAGACCATTTTAAAGAAGCTGTAGCACCTTGGTCTTATTTAAAATTTCCATATATGACAAAATATGGAAGAGAAGAAGGTTGGAATCGAGTTGGTCCTTTAGCTAGAATGAATACATGTTCACATATTACAACTCCCTTGGCTGAAATTGAACGTTTAATTTTTAAAGGTTATACCAATAACCAACCTAACAATATGACCATGCACACGCATTGGGCACGCTTGATTGAAATGCTACATTGTGCTGAATTGATGAAAGAATTATTATTAGATGAAGAAATAATGGGAAGCGACTTAGTGAGAGAAGGAACGCCAAGAAATAAAGGAATTGGAATTATTGAAGCGCCAAGAGGCACCCTAATTCACGAATACCATACCGATGATAAAGGTTTAATTACAAAATGTAATTTAATTGTTTCAACCACACATAACAATGAAGCTATGAACCGTGGTGTACGTGCAGTTGCTAGTCAAATTTTAAGCGAGAAACCCGAAATAACAGAGCCTATGTTAAATCAGGTTGAGATAGCCATTAGAGCTTATGACCCTTGTTTAAGTTGCGCAACGCATGCTTTAGGGCAAATGCCTTTAATTGTTCAGTTAGAAGACAACCAAGGAAACTTAATTGATGAAAAAATTAGATAACACCCTAATTATTGGGATTGGAAATAACACACGCCAAGACGATGGACTAGGTTGGTATTTTTTAGATAGTTTGGAAAAGGATGACTTTAATCCTGAAAATTTACTCTACAAATACCAATTAATGGTTGAAGATGCCGAAATTATTTCAGCATATGAAACTGTTATTTTTGTTGATGCTTCTAAGGAACATTCAGCAAACGGATTTAAAATTGAACGGATTTTCCCTTCAGAACAAGTCGCTTTTTCAACACATGCAGTACCTCCAAATCAAATTTTAAATTTATGTGCAACCATTTATCATAAAAAGCCAAAAGCATACGTAATTAAAATTGATGGCTATGAGTGGGATTATAAAATTGAACTCTCTAAAGAAGCGGAAACAAATTTAAATAACGCCATAAAAAGTTTCACCCAAGTACTTTTACCTAGAATTATAGCCAAAAAATAGTTTTAAAAAAATTTTATTACTCTCCAAAAGCTGTTAAAACCAGCTTGCGTGAACCTCCATAATCTCTGTGTTCACAAACATAAATACCCTGCCAGGTTCCTAAATTTAAGCACCCCTTGGTAATTGGAATAGTTACTGAATTTCCTAATAAGGATGTTTTAATGTGTGCTGGCATATCATCAGGACCTTCATAAGTATGCAAATAATAAGGTGCATTTTCAGGAACCATTTTATTGAAATGACTTTCAAAATCGGTTCTAACCGTTGGATCTGCATTTTCATTGATGGTTAAACTTGCTGAAGAATGTTTAATAAAAACCTGTAGTTGTCCAATTTGAATATTTTTCAACTCAGAAAACTGACTCATTAATTCTTCTGTAATTAAATGAAAACCTCTTTTTAATGGTCGTAATTGAATTTCTTTTTGATAAAATTTCATAAGCAATATTTTAAAATGGTTTAGATGTTCAACTTTAAGGATATAATCAAACTTATTTAACATCTTTTGTTTTTTTACACAGTCTAAATGACATATGACAGATAACAGTCTTGTTCTTTACCCTTTTTACTTCTCTTGGTTTAGATCAAATTTAATACTTCTATAAACATAAACCCCCATATACAAACATAAGATGACAGTAGTAAATGTCACCCTGAGCCTGTCGAAGGGTCTCATGATTTGGAATACAATCATAAGATGCTGAAATCGAAGATTCACGAACACAGTATTAAAAAATAAAAAAGAATGGTGAGTAAATAAATTCAGCATGACGAAATATAACTCCCCTCTTGAGAGGGGTTAGGGGTGTGTATACTTTCTTAAAAATATACTTTTTTTAACGAACAACTACACTAACCAACCAAACCGTCATTCCCGACCTGATCGGGAATCTCATGATACGGAGAAGAAAGTAAATAGTCTTCGACAAGCTCAAACTGATAACACGCAACGTCACCCTGAACTTGTTTCATGGTCTCACATAATCTTGAATACAATGATGAGATTGCCACGTCGCGTACTCCTCACAATGACAGTAGTAAATGTCACCCTGAGCCTGTCTAAGGGTCTCATGATTTGGAATACAATCATAAGATGCTGAAATCGAAGATTCACGAACACAGTATTAAAAAATAAAAAAGAATGGTGAGTAAATAAATTCAGCATGACGAAATATAACTCCCCTCTTGAGAGGGGTTAGGGGTGTGTACATTTTTTTTTAACGAATAATTACACTAACCAACCAAACCGTCATTCCTCACCTGATGCGGAATCTCATGATATGAAAAGTAATGATGAGATTGCCACGTCGCTATCGCTTCTCGCAATGACAGCAATAAATGTCACCCTGAACTTGTTTCAGGGTCTCATAATTTGGAATACAATCATAAGATGCTGAAATCGAAGATTCACGAACACAGTATTAAAAAATAAAAAAGAATGGTGAGTAAATAAATTCAGCATGACGAAATTTATCTCCCCTCTTGAGAGGGGTTAGGGGTGTGTATACTTTCTTAAAAATATACTTTTTTTAACGAACAACTACACTAACCAACCAAACCGTCATTCCCGACCTGATCGGGAATCTCATGATACGGAGAAGAAAGTAAATAGTCTTCGACAAGCTCAAACTGATAACACGCAACGTCACCCTGAACTTGTTTCATGGTCTCACATAATCTGGAATACAATGATGAGATTGCCACGTCGCGCACTCCTCACAATGACAGGAATGGAGATGCTGAAATAAATTCAGCATGACGAAATATAACTCCCCTCTTGAGAGGGGTTAGGGGTGTGTACATTTTTTTTTAACGAATAATTACACTAACCAACCAAACCGTCATTCCGCACCTGATGCGGAATCTCATGATACGAAGAAGAAAGTAAATAGTCTTCGACAAGCTCAAACTGATAACACGCAACGTCACCCTGAGCCTGTCGAAGGGTCTCATAATTTGTAAAGAAAAGCAAAAAGTCTTCGACAGGCTCAGACTGACATCGATAGCAATGGAAAGCTGTTAGGTTTAATTGCAATTTTAAGTTCCTCTAAAAAATAAAACTGTACTAATCGTTTTCATCACAATTTTAAAATCTAACAATAAGTTACGTTCTTTAATATAATACAAATCGAACCATAACTTTTCTTGTTGATCTTCAACAGAACTTGCATACGGATGCATGACCTGTGCCCAACCAGTTAAACCTGGCTGAATTACATGCCGTAAGGCATAATACGGGATTTCCTGTTCTAATTGTGAAACAAATTCTGGGCGTTCAGGTCTTGGACCTATCAAACTCATTTCACCTTTTAAAACATTAACAAACTGAGGCATTTCATCGATCCTCGTTTTTCTTAAAATTCTTCCAAAAGGTGTAATTCGCACATCTCCTTTTTTAGACCATACTACTCCGTCTTTTTCAGCATTAGAAACCATGGTTCTAAACTTTACAATTTTAAATTCCTTCCCTCGTTTTCCAACCCTATTCTGTACATAAAATAACCTTCCCCTATTCCCAATTAAATTCAATACAAAAACAAATGGAACTATGGCTACAAAAACCAAAATACCAATAATACCAAAAAGAATATCTAAAATTCTTCTGAAAGCTAAATACAAATTATTTTGATGGCTTTTACTAAATGAAAAGTAATTGTAAAAGTTAGCAATTAACTGATTCTCAGAAATCTTAAAGGTCTCATCCTCTAAAAATGCATCTACACTACGTATGCTCATTCCTTTTTCAAACAACATTATTAATTGTGTATTGATATTTTTAGCATTGTGGTCGTTAATTGTTGAACAAATTAAAATTTCTTTGATTCCTAAATCTATAACCAACTCCTCAATATTTGTGGTTTCAATAGGTGCAAATTGCAATTCACTACACTTTTCAGATGCTTTATTTGAAATATACCCTACAAACCGATTGCTTTGTTGCAAATCAACTTTAGCTAAAAACGATTCAACCGATGCTACATCACCAATTAACAATATATTTTTTAAAAACCGTGGCGAAAATATAAATTGAATATAGATCAATCTATTTAAAAGTACAGCTAAAAAAACAGTTAATAAAAAGTAAACTAATTGCAATCTGTTCTGTGGTAAAATTGGCGTAATTTTAGGTGTAAGCACAAAAAATAAGGCGGTAAAAACAACAGTAACTACCAAACTTCGCAATGTTAAATAACGATCGCTAGCCGTTCTTAGTTGAAATAATTCAAACACTTCCCCAAAAAAGTAATAGTATATAAAAAGTACAGTAAACCAAGTATATAACGCAGGACTTTTAAAATTGAAATATGAAAAATCAAATACCGTATTCAATAAAAATAAACCAAAAAATATAAATACCACATCTAAAGTTCGTAAATATATTTTACGTTCTGAAATACTAAAATGTATAGATTTTGGGGGCATTTAAGAATGTAAATTAAATATTCAAAGTTATGTATTTAATATAAATTAATAAGTATTTTCATAAAACTTATTAAATATATCTTATTTATGTTTTTTTACTAATTAGCATACTTCAATAAACCATTCTTCATCCACAAAATAAAATAGTAAGCCGATTTAACAACTGATAAATGCTCGACATTTCTATAAAATGCCCATTGATGCTTTAACAAATTCATTTTATTTCTAGAATGAGAGTTCTCTCTAATTCTATAAATTGCTAATGGCTTTGGATAACCTATCGCATAATCTATGTTTTTTAAATAATTCAACCACAATCCCATGTCCTGACGGTATAAAACATTTGGCATATATAACTTACCTAATTTTTCTATATTTATAAATGCTGTTAAACAACTTATAGAGTTTGTTTTTAAGATGTCTGAATAAGTAACTCTAGTTGGTACGATAAAATCTTTAAATTTAGGTTTTAAAGATTCATCATATCTATGATACGAGGCAAAAACAAAACCTTCTGATTTTTTTACAAAATTTAAAGAAATTTCTAAAAACTCGGGTAACCATAAATCATCTGAATCTATAAATGTTAAAAATGCTCCTTTAGCTTTATGAATGCCTAAATTTCTACATTTAGCAGGTCCTTGATTTATATTAGCTTTAATTAAATTAATTCTAACATCTGACTTACAATATTTCTCTATAATTTGAATTGATCTATCTTTTGAACAATCATCTACAATAAGCAACTCCCAATGTACATAGGTTTGATTTAATACGCTTTCAATAGTTTCTGAAATATATTTTTCACAGTTATAATTAGGTGTTACAATAGATACTAACGGCTGCTTCATTTAGTTGATTGTTGAAATAAAACTTTTTAACTTTTTGTTGTTTGAAACTATGCGTTGTCCATCTTTAATAACATAATTTAGATCTTGGTAAAAATAACGCTTAATTTCTTCTTCCAATAATTTTAATATGGTTGAAGATAGGCTTTGTTCAATTATAAACACCAATTCACCTTTCTTTTCCTGTTGAACTTGATAGGTTAACTTCACTCCTTTTTCAGCTAAATTTTTAAATATATAATAAAAATACAAACTCGGATAGGTTTCTGAAAGTCCGTACACCAAACCACCTATTCTACCAGTAACCTCTTCTAAAATTGAATGCTGCATTCCGCATTTGCATGTGGTTTCTTTGGGTGCTAGCTTTATATAATCACCCAATTTATAACGAATAATTGGAAAGGCATGCATTTGTAAATTGGTTACAATAATCTCATCCTCAATTTCTTCTACTAGAACACCTTCCATATTCAGGTGCATATTTCCTGCAGGACATTCAAAAGCAATAATGCCTGTTTCTGCAGCACCATATTCACTAATCACTTTTTGACCAAAAGCTTTTTGAATCGCTAATTGGTAGGCTTCCTGAATTTTTTCTGAAGTGCCTTTCACCATTTTTAACTGAACAGACAATTGATGCTTATTCATATAGTTGGCTACTTCATAAACCATAGAAGCATAACCATGTACATAGCTAGAATTCTGCAATTTAGCTATAAACGATTTTAGTTCGTTACTTTCATAACTAAACAATCGAAATCTATTCTGTAGGTGATCTAGAAACTGTGTTTTCAACTTTGAAAATCCCCTAAAATTAAAGCCCCAAAAATAACCATTACGCTCCCAAGGTTGTACATTGTACCAAGAATAGCCTCTAAAAATTGAAGCTCTGTTGAACGAATCTGCAGGTTCTTCTCTGTTGAATTTTAAGGATTGCCCCGAAGTACCAGAAGTACTGCATTGAAATGTTTTACCAAAATTTAAATTTGTATGTATGGCTGTAGTATTAGCAATCAACTCCTCTTTTGAAATAACAGGTAATTTATGCAAATCGTTCAACGATGTAATATCCTGAGGTTTGAAGCCAACAGCATCAAAACGCTTTTTGTAATACACTGAATGTTGATAAGCAAGCTTCACCAATTTTTGAAGTTGTTGTAACTGATACGCTTCTAATTCTTCAATAGAGAAGTGTTCAGATTTCTTTAAAAAGTTGAACCATTCCTTCAATGATGGGTTTCTTAATCGCTGCCCTATTTTGAATCGTATTTTCGCCCACATTATGTTAACAATTGAATCCATTGTTCTTTCACTTTAGTTACATCAAAGTCCTCCACCATAGTACGTGCATTTTGAGAAATTTCAATAGCTTTCTTAGGCTGTTGAAGTAATATTCCTATTTTAAATGCCATAGCTGCTGCATCACCAGCAGCTACCAAACATCCTGTTATATCTTCTTGAATTAAATAAGGCAATCCACCAACATTTGTAGAAACCACCGGCAACCCTAAAGCCATTGCTTCTAAAACACTCACAGGTGTATTATCAATCGTAGTTGTATTCATAAAAATAGCATAATTTTTGGATTTTTCAATCCATTCTTCTTTTGAAAGATAGCCTGTAAATTCAATTGAATTCAGCAATCCTTTTTCTTCAGCAAATTGTATCACTTTTTCCAACGAACCATCTTTGTCTGCTCCCACCATACACAATGTTGCATTGGGATAAGTTGTCTTTAAAATCTCCAATACTTCTATCGCCATTGTAGGATTGTAAATCGCATCAAAAGCACGCACCCATAATAAGTTTGGTGCTAAAACAGTACGCTGCTTGAATGGATAATTTTTCAATTCAATAGCATTTGGAATAAACTGCGTTTTAAAACCTTTTTGTTGAAATTCAACTTGTAAATAATTAGATGGTGCTATTGTTACCAGCGAATGTTTAAAAATAAAACTACATAGTTTCGGGTTTGTTTTCAAGCGTTCAGGTAAATTTCCACCGTGTAAAATTGGAATATAAGAGATTGAGAATAGACGTGCTAATTGAGAAATGACCAATGCATAATAAAAATTAACCGTACTATAGGTATCTATCAATACATAGTTTGCATTTGTATTTGTGATTACTCCCCAACACATATGCAATAACCTCAACAGTTTATACTGTTGATTTGAATAAATTTTAACTTGAAAACCACTACTCATTAATAACTTACTCAACAAATCTAGGGTTGTTGGGTTTGCTGATGTTAAGTGGTTTCCTATGTACACTATTTTTTTCAATATATGTTATCCTACGTTATCGGTTTCCTCAGAACTATTAAAATTAATATGTATCAAACTCAATCCATAAATAAATGCCGGAAAAGCAATCCGCATCGCTGAATGGTTGATGGTTAAAAACCAAAAGAGCAAAAATGCACTTAAAAATGCCCTTGCTAAATAAGGCTGACTTAAGATATGACTCGCAGGAATTGCTATTAATATGATTAAAATAATCAAACCTATCATTCCGTGTTCACTTAACAATCTACTGACTTCATTATGAGATGCTGCTACTACTCCTTCCTCTTCCATTCTATCATATTTAGAACCTCCAACTCCTATCCCAAAAAATGGGTTTTCATAAAAATTATCCAATTCACTCTTAAAAAGATCTATTCTCCCTGTACTTATATCTTTCTTTGTAGTCCCAGCTGCATTTTTATTGGTATATCTATTTACCAACATTCCACCAGTAGCATCGGCAGTATATACCACCAAAGCCATACTAAATAAAGTTACTAAACCTGCATATTTAACGAGTTGTTTTACTTTATCTTTTCGAGCCATGATGAAATAAAATATAAAAGCTGTCAATGCAATAATTGCTGTTAACATCCCTCCTCTCGATAAGGTAATTAACCCCCTATAGGACAAATACATAAACAGTAGTACATCTATTGCTAAAATCGAAAAAACCCGTTTTTTAAAAAACAATAAAACTGCTAAAATAAACATGCCCAACCCTAAAATGGTTGATACCTGGTTGGGGCCATAGCCACCTGAAGCAGCAAAATTAGCACCTCCTCCAAAAGATATTTGTCGTACATCTGGTGTTTTAAAATACAACAAACTCAACATAGAAATTATAGGTAACAACATCACAAACAACATGTCCAAGAGTGTATCAAATGAAATTTCCCGTTTGTAAAAATAAATCGCACACAACCCTAACAAAACAGGGCCACTTAAGTTAAATGCCACTGCTTTTCGAATGGATTCATCATACGGAATGTCTACAAATGCAATACCAATCAATAACAGTAAAATATATACTAAATAACTTACGGATACATGATGCCGTTTTCGTTCAATATATAAACCGATGGCTAAAAATAACAAGATGGAATATTTGGGCAATTCGTAAAACAACATACCTCCCGACATGCGAAACAATACCTCTGCACTCACCATATAAGCACTCCATAAAATAGCTTGATTTTCACTATTTTCAGATTTCACAATATTTCTGATGGCAATCGCAACAATTATGAGCGAATACACCTTACTAATGAAACCAGATAGCAATAGTATCCCTAAACCTAAATGAAATAAGGCAA
Organism: Lutibacter agarilyticus; assembly: GCF_900188235.1. Classification (GTDB taxonomy): domain Bacteria; phylum Bacteroidota; class Bacteroidia; order Flavobacteriales; family Flavobacteriaceae; genus Lutibacter; species Lutibacter agarilyticus. Next base: position 96,071 of record NZ_FZNT01000011.1, read on the forward strand.
GTACCAATTGTATGTTTGTATTTTTAGTTTGCATCACAGTAAATACCTATCAATTGTTGTGTGTACGCTTCTTTTGAATAATGTACTTTGATATGTTCATACAACTCTGTACCAAATATGTTTCTTTTAGATTCATCTTTAATAAGTACTTCTAAAGCTTCCGCAACTACAAATTCATTTTCTTTTATAACTACCAATCCATTTTGCTCATTAAAAATTACTTTTCCGCATTCTCCCACATTAGTTGTTACTACTGGTAATTGCATCAATCCATATTCTAACAATGCCACTGGTAAGCCTTCCGACGAAGATGCTAACACTCCTATAGTAGCTTGTGCTAATACATTTGAGGTATCTGAGCAGCTTCCATACAAAAATACATGATTTACCAAACCATGCTCTTTTATATACGCTTTTATTTTTTCTGAATAGGCATCTAAAAAATCCATCCCTACTAAATGCAAGGTCCAATCGCTACGCACCTTTTGTACTATACAAAAAGCTTTTAATAAATTCAAATGATCTTTCTGCGGACGTAAATTTGCCAAACAAACAATTCGCTTTCCTTCATCTCCTTTTAATTCTGTTTGCTTTATTTCTTGTGGGTTGAAGTTTGCAAAATTCTGAAGATAAACGTTCTTTGCTACTTTTAAATAGTGCTGATTCCATTCGAGTAATAAGGTATTGACAGAAATGGTCGCATTGAAAAAACGAGAAATCCATACCAAAGGAAATTTTGGTCTTGGATCTAAAGCTTCACTCATTCCAAAATGATCGTGCCAAATCAACCGCAGTTTAGGATTCAATAACTTCATGATAAACCCCAAAAAATAAGACGATGAGTGCGCATGAATAATCGTTATTTGATGTTGTTTGATATAGATTCGCAATTGACGTATCGCTTTAAAATCAATTGTCCTTTTTTTATTCAAAAACAAATAACCAACATTCGCAGCTATCTTTAACTTTAAATCACCCTCCAATCGTGTAGCACATATATGCGATTGCATACCTTCTTCTGCCAGTGCATTGGCAATGTTTACTGCCATCATTTCAGCACCTCCTGGTGTTAATGAATCTATGAGTTGTATGATCTTAAGGTGTTGTTTCATATATTAATCCCCTCTTGAGAGGGGCTAGGGGTGTGTTTAGAATTATTATTAAATTATAAAAATTCCCCAACTATTTCTTACCAATTATTAAAAATGCTCCCAAAACATTTTCTTAACGCTCTGTCATGCATTTCTCCAGCGCGCCTCCTGGTATCAGCGCACCAACTCGCCCATAGCTACCGCTATGTCGTACTAAAAATGTTCACTGAACATTTTCTTTACGCTCTGTCATGCATTTCTCCATCGCGCCATCTGGCCCTATCACTAAAAATGTTCACTGAACATTTTCTTCACGCTCTGTCATGCATTTCTCCATCGCGCCATCTGGACCTATCGCTAAAAATGTTCACTGAACATTTTCTTTACGCTCTGTCCCCTCTTGAGAGGGGTTAGGGGTGTGTTTTTCAAATTCAAAAATATAAAATTCTATTGCTTTAATTACATTTTCAATTGTTTTAAATACTTCCTCATCTTTAAACCTTAATATTGTTACACCTAACTCATTTAACCTTGCTTCCTTTCTGACATCTTTTTCAAATACCTCTACCAATTCATGAGAGTATCCATCAAGTTCAATCCCTAACAATAATTCTGGGCTATAAAAATCTAAAATATAATGATCAATTGGCTTTTGTCTACAAAATTTATAACCGTAGAGCTGTTTGTTTTTCAACTTATTCCATAATACTATTTCAGATTTTGTTGCATTGTTTCTTAGTTCTTTGGCTAATCCTTTTAATTTAGGGTTGTACCAAATTATTTTTCTTTTCATTTTAATTGCATTTTTACTAATGTTACCTATTCTTGGCAACATTTAATCTATAAATCTAATGATTTTAATATTTATAAATATATAACAGATTAAATACACACCCCTAATCCTATCTAGAGGGGAATTACTCATTTGAAAACTGAAATAGACTATGAACAGATCAAATACACACCCCTAACCCCTCTCTAGAGGGGAATTACTCATTTGAAAGCTAAAATAAACTAACAACAAATCAAATACACACCCCTAGCCCCTCTCAAGAGGGGAATTACTGATTTGAAAACTTAAATAGATTAACAACAAATCAAATACACACCCTAACCCCTCTCTAAAGGGGAATGAAATAGTTTCCCTATCTCCTCTTCAAACTTTTCCAATGTATATTGCCTAGACCAATCCATTGCTTTTTGTGCCTGCTCTTTATAGATCGACGGATTTTGTAAATAGGTTTCGATTGCTGAAATAATTTCATTTGAATTTGCATTTACAATACTGCCTCGTTTTCCAAAATCCAACATAGACGGTATACACGATACGTTACTTGTAATGGGTAAGCAGCCCCAAAACATAGCTTCAGCCACCACCTTTGGCCATCCTTCAGATTTCGAAATAAATACTAAAAAATGTGCTTGTTGATAGGCTTTCTTCACTATTTCTTTTGAAGTATTTCCAAGTAAAAAAACAACATCCTTTAAGTCATTAACTAATATATAATTTTCGACATTAATCCGCTCAACGCCGTCTCCATACATATCCAATTGTACAGAGTACCCGTTTTTCTTTAGTTGATGCACTACTTGGACACTTAATAAGGGTTGCTTTCCTGGGGTGAATCCACCTACGTAGATGAATTTTAGATTTGTTGATTGAGACCCTTCGACAGGCTCAGGGTGACATTCAGCACTGTCATTGCGAGGAGCCTTTCGACTACGCTCAAGACAGGTTGGCGACGTGGCAATCTCATCATTGCCTTCCACATCATAAGATTCCGCATCAGGTGCGGAATGACGTTCCGTGTTGTCATTGCGAGGAGTGTGCGACGTGGCAATCTCATTATTACCTTCCACATCATGAGATTCCCGATCAGGTCGGGAATGACGGTTGGCGGAGAAAGGCTGAGGGTGACGTTCCGATTCGTCATGCTGAACTTGATTCAGCATCTCATCATTGCTTTTCATATCGTGAGACCCTTCGACAGGCTCAGGGTGACATTCAGTATTGTCAGTCTGAGCTTGTCGAAGACTTTTTACACTCTTCTCTATATCATAAGATTCCGCATCAGGTGCGGAATGACGCTCTGTGTTGTCATTGCGAGGAGTGTGCGACGTGGCAATCTCATCATTGGTTTCCAAATCATGAGATTCCGCATCAAGTGCGGAATGACGGTTGGCTGAGAAAGGCTCAGGGTGACATTTTGTATCGTCATTGCAAGAAGTAAGCGACGTGGTAATCTGATCCTTTGAAAAGATAGCTTCACTGCGTTCGCTATGACGTTCTAATAATTCCTTCTCAGAATAACTAGCCGTAAAAAACGGCATGATATTGCTACTTTGTTTAGACCATTCACCATATACCAGTACTTTGCAATTTCTGGTTAAAAAAGTATTGCTCACCATCCATTTTTGCAATTTATAACTATAGGGTTGCTTGCTTTTCGGATCCCAATTACCTGCATATTTTACCGTTTTGGGTTTGTGAGGAAATAATACCTGTACAAAACATCCCAACAAGCCTATATTACCAGGGCAACGCAGGTGAATATGATCTGCCCATTGCATGGCTTTGTATATTTGATATATTATGAAAGGGATTTTAAAAATAGCTTTTACTGCATTTTTTAATGAGGTAATATCTATTGACTGTATTTTAGTGAGGTGGATTGTTTTTGTTTCGTCATGCTGAACTTGGTTTAGTAGCTCATCATTACTTTTCATATCGTGAGATTCCGCATCAGGTGCGGAATGACGTTCCGTGTTGTCATTGCGAGGAGTGTGCGACGTGGCAATCTCATCATTGAATTCCATAGCGTGAGACCCTTCGACAGGCTCAGGGTGACATTCAGCGCTGTCAGTCTGAGCTTGTCGAAGACTTTTTACATTCCTTTTCAAATCATGAGATTCCGCATCAAGTGCGGAATGACGTTCCGTTACGTCATGCTGAACTTGATTCAGCATCTCATCATTGCTTTTCAAATCATGAGACCCTTCGACAGGCTCAGGGTGACATCCTGTTTCGTCATGCTGAACTTGATTACTCACCAATCTTTTTTTAATGCTGTGTTCGTGAATCTTCGATTTCAGCATCTCATCATTGACTTCCAAATGATGAGATGCCCGATCAAGTCGGGAATGACGGTTGTATTTAGATTCAATAGAGGTCAATTCTTTCTTCGAAAAGGGAGCTACAATCTTCACCTCATCTACATATTTCAACCATAAATTCATTTCTTTTACATAAGGTTCGTAAGCAAAGAGTTCTTGCTCATGAATTTTATGTTCGGCATGCGTAATGATGGTGAATTTCATTGTTTCAGAATTACTTATTGAGTCAAAAATAAAACTAAATAGCAATATACAATCATGTTTTAAGCTTTTATCCCTAAACTAATTGAAGTTTTTTGCTTTTTGTAACTGCTATACGCTTTCACGCTTTTGCCACTACTCATATACAAGTTTACCCGCTTTTGCCCCAACCCTAAAGGGTGAGCGGAAAAACTACAATATTAAATTCTTGCTTTGATTTTGTAAACTAATAAGTTAAATCAAGGATATTTTCACGCTTTTTGCTCCAACCCTAAAGGGTGAGCGGGTAAACTACATTATTCAACAGAATAAGGTAACTGTAAAAACTACCATATTTAATTCAAATCATTAGCTTGAAAAACAGACTCCCTTTAGGGCTGGGGAAAACTATTTTTCAATACAATTTTCGAGAATGTTTTCACGCTTTTTGCCCCACCCCTAAAGGGTGAGCGTGAAAACTATTTTTCAATTTCATTCCTAATTTGATTTATGACTGATAGGATGTCATTTTCAACTTCTTTGTTTTTAAATCTTATCACTTTCAATCCGTTAAATTCTAGGAAATTGGTTCTTTCTTTATCTTTTATTATTTGCTCTTGTTTATCGTGGTATTCTCCATCAACTTCAATGACTAAATTATATTTGTGTATATAAAAATCGACAATATAAATTCCTATAGGATGTTGTCTTCTAATTTTACAACCTAATAATCTTTTGTCTTTCAACTTATTCCATAATAATGTTTCAGAATTCGTCATATCTTCCCTCAAGATTTGGGCTTTTTTGAAAGTTCCACTGTTTGCTCCCTTCCACATGCTATCATCTAATTGAATTTTACTTATTTTCATATGTAATCTTTTTCTTATGATATAAAGTTACCGTGTTTTTTTTCTTTTTGCAACTGCTATACGCTTTCACGCTTTTGCCCCAACCCTAAAGGGTGAGTGGGAAAACTAACATATAAATTCAAATCATTAGCTTGAAAAATAGACTCCCTTTAGGGCTGGGGAAAACTGTTTTTCAATAGACTCCCTTTAGGGCTGGGGAAAACTATTTTTCAATGCAATTTTCGAGAATGTTTTCACGCTTTGGTCCCAACCATCATACAAGTTTACCCGCTTTTGCCCCAACCCTAAAGGGTGAGCGTGAAAACTACCATAATTATTTTTCTACTTTCGGTTTATTAAAAAATAATGAAAACCAACCAACCAATCTACCTGAAGCTTCTGTAAATGCTTCTTTAGGCTTAGTTGTAGTAAAAATATTAGTAAATCGTATCCCAATTAATAACAATACAATGGCGTTCCATTTAAAACGAGCATTCAAAGAAGGCTTGGGATATTTTACATGCCAAACATACCAGCCATTGCGTACCACCATTTTTCCATACCTATATTGATTGGGTCTTCCACTTGGTTCATGATGATGCTCTAACTGTGCTGCTGTATTTATATACAATTTTCCTGTTTTAGCAACTCTTAAAGAAAAATCAGCATCTTCATACAAACCATAACCTTCAAAATAAGTTGAAAATTGTAGTTTTTGAAATACTTCTTTTCGATAAGAAGCAACACCTCCCATTAATTGTTCAACTTCATATATGTTGCCTGAAGGAGGCAAAAAAGAAACTGATCTCCCATTTGAAAATACAGGCATAAATCCAGGAAGAGTTTCATCTATCAAACCTAATTTTTTACGCAAAATAAACCGACTCCCTTCCTTACGAATATAACCATCAAAACCATATTCACTTTTAGTCAACGCTCTATTCGACTGCTCCCAATTAACTTCATTATTAATAAAACCTCCAACAGCCAATGCTTCTGAATAATTACTATAAGTATTGATTAATTGTTCAAAATAATTGTTCGCTAAAATGGTATCATCATCTAAAAAACAACTAATTTCACATTCATCAGCTACTTTTGAGATACCGAAATTACGCTGTTTCGTCAAACCTCTACGCTCTTCTGAAACTAAATAATAACTTAGATTTTGGTAGGTTTTATTCTCCAATGCCATTTCGGTAGCAGTATCTAAAGAGCCATCCACAATAATTATTTCATTGGGATACAAGGTTTGTTTCTCAACTGAATCCAGTAAAGTTATCAATGCTTTTGGGCGTTGGTAAGTACAGATGATGAGACTAAATTTCATTACCATCCGTTTTCATTAATTTAGTTGCCCAAAATACACTTCTGTTCCATTGTTTTATAAAATTTTTAAAATACGTAATTGGATTTTTATTTTTTTTAACTCTATAGTATTTAAGAAATAAAATGGTTTTATATCCTTTTAACTGTTCCTTAGTTTTATGCTTTAAAGTAAAAAGCATCACTGTCGGTGAAGGTTTTGGTTGTATCATTTCATTACTCCATAAAAATGTAGGTTTTGTTCTAAAACCGCCTATAGGAGCTTTTAAATGTGTAATTTTTAACTCTGGTAAATAAAAAACATCAAATCCTTTGTTTCTCAATTGCATACCAAAATCACCATCTTCACCATAGCCAAATTCTAAATCCATACTAAACCTAACATCCTTTAAACAAGAACTTTTAACAAAACTATTCCCCGATCCAAAAATCTTAGATTGATTGATTATTTTAGATTTAATTTTTTCATTTTGTTGTGGATATGCTGTCGAAAATACAAGAATCCCTAATTGATTTGCCATTAATAAACCTTCTTTCAGCAGATTACTATCAAACCTATTGTCATCATCATTTAAAAACACCCACTCACTTTCAACCTGTTTCAATGCTATATTACGCGCATTACAGGCTCCTGATTGATGTGTAAAAGTATGCTTAATTGTAAAAGGCCAACTTTCATTTGTAATATAATCCAATTCTGAAAAGCTATTTATTTTTGGATTCTGCTCTACAATAATGACATTTATTGGCAAATGTGTTTGATTTCTTAAATCACACAAAACATCATATAAATATTTTTTTCTTCCAATTGTTGGAATAATAACATCAATAGTCTCTTTTGTGTTTATGATATATTTCTTATATTGTATGTTTATTGATTTAATTAAGTTGGTTCTATTTTTATAAAATAACGAAATGAATAAAGGAAATAGTTTTATTGTTTTTTCAAACCAACATAAATTTAAAAACAACAGAAATACCCATCTTGTTTTGTAGTGTTGCTTTACAAATCTAAACAACTTGAAATCCGAGACCTTCTTATCTGAATTGACAACATCTTCTTTTAGAAGATTAGGATTGGAATAACAAAATAATCCCAATGGCATCGCTAATTTCGCCACTGAATTTAAATAATAATCAAAATCTTTATCAAATGGAATGCTTTTCGAAATTTGATTTATTATTGACGTATGAATTATGCCAACACAAGCACTCATTTGCCAAGTAGGAAACAAAATATTTTTATTACAGTTTATAAATAAAGATTCATCTACATAACCAATTGCAGCTCTAAAATAATAGTCTCCTTTCGTAAAAGAATGCATTTCATTGGTTCGCTGAAACATTTGACTGATAAAATCAAAATCTACAGAATTCCTATTGTTAATATCACACCAAACCAGTAGTTCATTGTCATAGATTTGACTAATCAATGAGATACTCTGTGCAATGGTTAAATCTGACAACTTCCCATTATCTAATCCCTCTGCATTGATTACTTCAACTATTAAATTGTTATTATGATAGACAATTATCATTATATCATTCCTTTATAAAATTCTAAGCTCTGTTTTGCAACCACTTCTTGCGAAAAGTATTGTTCTACTTTAAATCTAGCCGCTTCCCCAAATTTTGCTCTTAACTCTTCATCTTGTAATAACTCCCAAATTTTTTGAGCATATGCTTTATGATTTATTGGATGTTCAATGAAACCATTTATCTCATTGTCTATTACTTCTTTTGCCCATCCTATATTTGAAGCGACTATTGCTTTTTCCATAGCCATTGCTTCAATCCAAGAAACGGGTAAAGCTTCTGCAAATGAAGGAAAAACACATACCGATGCTTCCGTAATATGCTGTTTCATATCTGCATAAGGTACGACTCCTAAATAAGTTACGTTATTTAAAGCCTCAACATCAAATAACGGTTGCATCAATTCCCATGTTGAAGAGTTTCCTGTTTTTATATCTCTTACATCAGCTCCAACAAGTACTAATTTCACATGTTGATGTTGTTTCACCACTTCATTAAAAATATAGGGAAGCTCTAACAATCCTTTTTTACGAATCAAACTTCCAAAATACAAAATAGTCTGTTCAAGAGGTTCATTCTCTATTTCTTTTTTAAACAAATCTGTATCAATACCATTTGGTATTATTGCAAACTTTTTATCTAAATCAAAAATCTGATTGGTAACTTTAGCTGTATATGCACTCACTGAAATTAACCCATTGGCTTTTTTTAATGCCCGTTTTTCATGAAACTTATTTATCCATTTTACTGGGCGTTGTTCTAAATGACAAAAATAAGTATCTGTACCGTGCAATCGAATCACAATCGGGCATTTTTTCGTTTGAATAAAGGACGTTATTCCGGTCCAATCTGGAGCTTCAACAATCTCTAATTGTTTTTTCTGATATAAACTATTGATCTTCGTTTCTATTTTTTTGCGAATCAACCACCAAGACAATCCCTTTAATTTGATGTTTTTAATTTGATGGATTTCAATACCTTCATCATAAAAAACAGCATCCTTAGGTTGCCCATAAACTAATACAAGTACTTTTTGTTGCTGTGCCAACAAACCTTTAGATAGGTTTCTAATACTTGTGCCAATACCTCCAGATTTCCCTGTTGTCGCATGTGGGTACTCAGGTGTTAAAAAAGCTATCTTCATTTAATATAGCTTAAGTGATTTTCAACCATGGTATCCAAATTATACTGCTCTTCAATCAACGTATTTGTTGCTGTTGCTATTTTCAAGGTTCCTAAAATAATCCTTTTTAAAATTGCACTTAGCGCTATTACATTTCCTGTTTCAAAAATAAAACCATTTTTAGCATGCGTTATCACTTCTAAATTACCTCCTACTGTCGTTGTAACAACAGGTACATTGGCTGCTAAACTCTCTAATATAGACAAGCTAAAACATTCCATGTAAGTTGGCTGTAGCATATAGCTATAATTGGTAAACAATTGGTTTAGATGCGAAGTGCTTCCTTTAAAATGAATCAATTTAGTTAAATTCAATTTAGCACATTGTTCTTTTAGTTCATTTTCATAAGGCCCTTCACCAAAAATATCAATTTCGATCCTATTTTTAAGATTGTCTGGCAATATTGAAACTGCTTGTAACAAATCTTGTATTCCTTTTGAAAAACGCAAATGCGACGTAACTATAAATTTATTTTTATTTGGTTGGGTTCTTTTTTCATAAACGGAGGAATCAATACCGTTATATATTACAATCGTTTTATCATTTAAATAAAAACCATAATCCTTTAAAATGTGTTTTTTCGTATACTTAGAAACTCCAACAAATTGGTCGATATATCGACTATACATAACACCTTTTATTTTATTTTTCACTCTTTTACTGAGAGGAAAACCTTCCAAAGGTCGTGGATTGTGATCTACAGCTATAATTTTATCAACACCCATCTTTTTGGCATGTTTATAAAAGGAAGTACACAACGCGGTAAAATGAGTCACTAGTATCTCATACTTGTTTTTTATGTTTTTTTCTAAAAAAAAACTTTCAACAGCATCCCCTTTAGCTGAAAAAATGGTTAAACCCTCAAAAAAATTAAATGGAGTGTAACTTGAAAAATACCAATGCACTTCATAACCCAATTCCTTAGCTCTTCTATCATACTCCACATAAAAACGATCCATACCTCCAATTCTATCGGGACGTAGAACATAATCACATATGACAGCTATTGTTTTCATATTAAAAATGTTTTAAAAAAGTTACTATTTGTTTAGCTGCGGTACCATCTCCATATGGGTTTTTATTGCCAATCATATTTTCATAAGCTATTTCATTATCTAATAAAATAGTAGCTTCCTTTACAATCTTTTCCTTATTAGTACCTACTAACTTAACGGTTCCTTGTTCTACTGCTTCTTGCCTTTCAGTTACTTCTCTTGTTACTAATACAGGTTTTTTTAAAGAAGGTGCTTCTTCTTGCACCCCTCCACTATCAGTAATAATTAAGTACGATTGATCTAACAACCATATAAAAGCTTCATAATCCAAGGGAGCAATTAATAATATATTTTTAAGATTCCCTAAAGTATCATAAACTACTTTTTGTACATTTGGATTTAAGTGTACTGGATAAATTAATTGTACATCCTCTCTAATTGCTAACTCTTTTAAAGCACTACAAAACTCATAAAACTTATCTCCAAAATTTTCTCTTCTATGTCCTGTAACTACAATTAGTTTTTTATTTCTATCCAGAAAAGTATTGATTTCTTTTATATCTGTTCGTTCCTTATTTATATTTTTAATTCCCCATAATAAAGCATCAATAACGGTGTTTCCTGTTATGTGAACTGCATTAGACAACACCCCTTCATTTAACAAATTTTGAGCAGATTGTTGGGTAGGTGCAAAATGAATATCTGCCAACCTTCCTGTAATTTGTCTATTGATTTCTTCTGGATAAGGTGCCAATTTATTATAAGTTCTTAAACCTGCTTCTACATGACCAATTTTAATACCTCTATGAAAAGCAGCCAAGGCTACCATACTGCTTGTAGACGTATCCCCATGCACCAAAACTAAATCTGGCTCAAAATCTATTAACGCTTTATCAATAGCTGTTAATATCCTAGCACTTAATTCATTTAAACTTTGATTAGGTTTCATCAAATTCAAATCATACTCTGGAGTAATCTTAAAAAACTCTAATACCTGATCTAACATTTCTCTATGTTGAGCTGTAACACAAACCTTTGTATCAAATTCTGTATGCTGATATAATTCCTTTACCAAAGGCGCCATTTTTATTGCTTCAGGCCTTGTACCGAATACTACTAAAATCTTTTTCATATTTACCATTCTTTTCTCCAATCAATATTATCCTTAACTATTATAGCAGGGTTTCCTGCTATAATAGTAGCTGACTCTGTATAACTTTTCGTTACAACACTCCCTAAACCAATTAAATTAATATTTCCTATTTTAACACTTGGTGCAATAGATGTATTAGACCCTATATAAACATTACTACCTATACAAACAGAAAGATCTTTTCCTGATTTTGTGTGAATAGAACCGTGTGTCCAAATTTGACTACTTTTTCCAGCTAACCATGAATTTCTACCTATAGTAACATTGTTATATAAATCTATAAAATGATCATTAATTATTCTACTATTCTTGCCAATAGTAAAATTAGCAGAACCTATTATTTTATTCCCACTATGAATGCTAAAGCCATCGTTGATTTTTAAAATATTACAAGAAATATTATTATAATCTCTAATTAATACATTATCTCCTATATCTACTTTTTTTGCATTGATAACACATTTACCTATCCTAACATTTTTTCCTATTTTATATTTAAAAGCAAATCGATAAAAAAAGACTCTCAAACTATTTGTTGGTAATCTTTTTACAATAATAAAGAGTATTTTTTTCATATCAATTCTTTTTTCAACTCCCTTACTTGACCAAATTGAAATTGATTACAATCATATCTTGGTAAAGCTTGTTTTCTATTCAATAAATCATTCTTTTCAATATCTCTTTGCTCAACATTAAAAGAAAAGCTACACTTAAGACTATCTAAAATTATTTCACAATTATCATCAAAAGAATGAAACCCTCCATATGGGTAACAAAATGTTTTAATATCAAATTCATCTACAATTTTTTCTAAATAATTGAATGAATCATTTATCTCATTAAATTGTTTATTTTTAGAAATTTTAGATAGAACAGGATGAGACACTGTATGACTTCCAATCACCATTCCATTATCATGCATTTCTTTTATTTGATTATTTGTCAAATAATAATTTAATAATATCTTTTCAAAATTAGGTATTAACTTATTAATAACCTTATCAATAATTATTTCTCTAAACTCATATTTTATAAAATAATTAAGTGTTTTTTTTGTTAATAAGGTATAATTATCATTTACTTGTAATTTATATACCATCGAACGAAATTCATTTTCACTTTTCTTATCTAACATATCATCCGTCAAGTAAGACATTATTGTTTCATATACTTTTCTACTGTCATTAGATGCTAATAAAATATGAATTCTATGTACATCAATAATTTTTTGTTCTATAAAAGGTAAAGTAGGAATATAAAAAACCCCCCATAAATCTCTTTTTTTTAATTCCTTATATACATATTTATAATGACATGATAAACCATCATCAAATGTTAATACAACTCCATTAGGCACAATTCCACTTTTAAAAGAATTAATAAAATCTGCTTTTGAAACAAAACCATATTCTGACTCAAAAAAATCTAACTGTTTTCTAAAGTCATCTATATGTAAGCTTTTCAAATTTGGAAATAAAGGGTCAAAAGGTCTTACATAATGATACATTATACCTTTCATTTATTTAGTTTTAAATTAATTATTGGATATTTATCATCTATTAAGTATTTATTTTCTAAATATTTAGAAATTATATTCTCTTTTGTTATATTATTATAAAGCATTCTTAAACTTTCTTCTGTAAAATCTTTTTTCCTATATAACCTTTTAATTTCTGAGGGGGTAATTTTTTGTTTAACATTATTTATGCTATCAAATTTTAAAATTAACTCCGAACATACAATCGCCATATCTTTAATCAGTCTATTACCTATTGTATGAATTGAATCACAAGTGTTCATTTTTGCTCTAAACTGATGAATTATATTACCCGTATCAATCCCCTTATCAATAAACATATAAGTTACACCTACAAACTGTAGTTCATTATTTACAAAAGGAAAATAATTTGTACCTGCTCCTCTATAATATGGTGAAATTCCTAAATGAATATTAATAAATCTACCTTTAAAACTACTTATTAAATTTGATTTTATGATTGAACACCCGTAAGAAATTATTAAATCTGGATTTAAATCAATTATTTCAGAAACATATTTTTTATTATTTATCTCACCTTTTTCAATAAAAACATTATTCGAATTTTGAACAACATCATTAAAAACTTCAAAAAAATCACTTTCCACTTGATCTCTCAATAATAAATGTTTAGTTCTTAAATCGTTATTAATCGAATCTTTTTTAACTAATGATTGAATGTTACCTTTTTGTGATTCAGAAAATGATTTAAGTAATTTTATACCTTTAGTGTTCTTTAAATACTTCCTAAAGAATGTGTGTCTTTTTTCACTTCCTGTTAAAATTACTATTGTTTTCATTTAAACTATTTTAAACTATTAGCAATACGCTCACTTGTACCTTTAAGCTTTTTACTTATTTTTAAATTTAATAACTGTTTTCTTTGAACACTTCTTAAATTTGGGTTATCTAAAGATTCTTGCATTTGCAAATGTAATTCTTCTTCATTTTTAGCAACTGTAACAGCTTCACTATTTACAACGTGTTTGTAATGTACATAGCTCAAAAACTTCTGATCATCATACAAACCGTTTTTTTTATTTCCAAAGACTGTATTTATTACAGGTTTATCAAAAATCATAAAATCTAAACTCATAGTAGAAACCATATTTATATTTAAATCACAATAATTTAAAATAGCTTTTAAATCCATTACATCTTCAATTGTTGGTAAGCGCTGAGACCATGCTTCTGTATGCCCCTCTCTAGATAAAAACCATTTTGGAAAATTCCATATAACTTCTGGAAATTCATTTTTCAAATCATCAAATCTTTTTCCATCTTCTGCTGGTGAAGTTCTAACTAATAGCTGTAAATTTTCATATTTTTTTATATAAGTTAAAACTGCTCTAATATGAATTTCATCATTTTTACCAATTCCCGTATCTGCACAACTATAGCAAATAATCTTCTTATTAGAATCTAATTTAAATTTATTAAAAAACATTTCTTTACTTAGTGTATATCTGTCTAAAACATAAGGTTCAAATTGAGGTGTTCCTACAATTTTAATTTTTTCTTTATCTGTATTTGGATAAAATATAGACATTTCAGTTTTCATTAGTTTGCTCCAAACTAGATAAGAATCAAAAGTACCTAACATTCTTCCTTTAGATGCTAAATTATCCCAACTAAAAATAAAAGCACTAGTTTCTATCTTTAATTTATTGGCAGCTGCTAATAAAGGTGCTAAATATGGTGGTCTTTGGTGTGTGAAAAATAATTTATCTGGTAATTCTTTTTCTAAAGTTTTTTTATAATCAATATAAACTCTGTCTCTTTTAAATGCATTAAACTGTAATTTTTCAAAAAAAATTATGTTTTTTTCTGAATGAAAAATTGATGCAATTTTGTATACAAGTTTTATAATCAAATTTCTTTTAGAATTAGATACAGGGTATCCTCTTTCTAAATTACTATTTATACCAAAGTAGCTTTTATGTAAGTACATATGAGCTACTTCCTTTAACTTTCTATAAAACCAAACTTTATTAGTTTCCTTATAAGGTTCTAAATCAAAAACTTTAATATTTTCAGATATTAAAGAATCATTATAACATTTAGTCGGGATTCCTGAATATATGTTTACCTCATCATATTTTTTAGCGATCTCCACCAAAAAATTGCTCATAACAAAATTTCTATATCCAACACCATCTGTAATTACAATACCTATTTTTTTCATTCTAAAAAATATTTTTTACCAATATTTCTGCCTTTTTCCAATCCTCTAAAGTATCTATATTTACATACCAATCTTTGGGAGATTCTATATAAGATAATGATTTACCAAATAATGAATCTTTTTCCAAAATAACAGATGTTTTTGTTAAATATATACTTCCGTCTCTATGATAGGCTTTAGGTAAATCTTGCCTCCTAGAGATAATTTGTTCCTCTCCTGTAGCTATTTTTAAATTTCCCAAATCATCTTGTTCAAAAACCCAATGAGGATTGAATTCATGAGGAACTTCCTGAACAGAAACCAAACTATCTGTACCAGCATTTATAAATTTCTCTATCGCTTTATTTAAAAATTCAATCGTTCTAAAAGGACTTGTTACTTGTAACAAACAAACAGCATCAAAATCAACACCTATACTTTTGTAATATTTTAAAGCATGCTGAATCACTGGTAATGTCGGAGCTGTATCTATAGCTAAATTAGAGGGTCTTCTAAAAGGCACTTGAATGCCTAAACTTTTTGCTACCTCCATAATCTCTTCATCATCACTACTCAAAACTAAAGTATCAATAAAACTACTCGCTAAACCAATTTCTGATGTATATTGAAGTAAAGGTTTTCCTTCTAGTAGTTTTATGTTTTTTCTAGGAACTCCTTTAGAACCTCCTCTGGCGGGTATAATTCCTAAAATTTTCATTAATACACAATTGTTTTATGAAATGTCAACTCAGTTTCAGCAAGAATATTCGCTATTCTTTGTCCTGATGCTCCATCTCCATAAATATTTTCAGAGACAATATCATTGGCAATAATTCTATTCTTAATGCTCTTTATAATTTCATTTTTATCATAAATAGTATCTAATACATTATTAGCTCTTTCTCTTCTATTTTGACGAGTTCCTATATTTACAACTGGTACTCCTAAATAAGAACATTCACGAATTCCTACACTAGAATTCCCTATTAAACACTTACTATTAACTAATAATTTTAAGAAATCATTAGGTTCCATATTCTTAAAAAAATGAATATTTTGTGGTTTGTGATTTTCTCTAAAAGATCTTATTGCTCCCGATGTTCCGTCTGAACCAGCATCTACATTTGGCCAAAACCAAAAAGTAGGAATATTTAAATGATGAACAGCTTTTAATGTTTCTTCTACATCTTTCCTTGCAGATTCATACTCTGTCGTTACAGGGTGTTGCATTACTACTATATATCCTTTTTCCCACTCTATATTAGATCCTACACCTCCATATTTTTGAATAGGATCAAAATCTAATGTTGGATTGTTTTTAATTTCATCTGCCAAATCTATAGATGGACAACCAGTATTAAAAACCATTTCTGGGTTTTCACCCATTTTTAAGACTCTTTGTTTAGCATCTTCTGAAGCAACCAAATGAAGGTCTGCTAATTTTGTATTAGCATGCCTTACTTTTTCATCTATATTTCCAGTGACCTCTCCTCCTTGAATATGAATTAAAGGAATATTTTGATAAGATGCTGCAATACTAGTTGCTATAGTTTCAAACCTATCCGCAATAGTAACTACTGCATCTGGTTGTAAACGATAAAATACATTTGCCAATTCCATAACCCCTAAACCTGTGGTTTTTGCCATTGAAGTTGGATTCTCTCCCTCCAACACCATAAAAACTTTTTCAGAAATGGTAAAACCATCTTTTTCAATAAATTCTACTGCATTCCCATAACGCCCCAACAATGCAGAACCTGCAATTACCAACTGTAATTCTAATTTCGGGTGATTTTTTATAGCAATTAAAGCTGTTTTTATTCTACTATAAGAAGGACGTGCTGTAACCACAACACATATTTTTTTTATCGACATATTATTCAATTAAATCCTCATCATTTAAAAAATTCCATTGAGACAAATCTCTTTTTATTTTTTTACCAATCACTTTTTCATATTCACTAGCCAAGATACCAAATCCTTTAGGCTTTTTGGTATCTAAATCAGAAAAACTAATAATATCTCCTTTTTTTAAAATTTTATTGATTGTTAATGATTTTTCAAATATTGACTTCAAATCACTAAACCCCGTATTGTCTGACTTATTTACTGGGTTTTGTAACGCTCTAACAATGTTTTTCACTGCTTTTACCAATTGAGTAGTTTCGTTCATTGTTAAAGATGCCTTGGCATCTGGGCCGAACATTTCCTTATCAAAAACTACATGAAACTCCAAAATTTCTGCTCCCAATACAGTAGCTGCTATACAAGCTTCTATAGAAGATGAATGATCTGAAAAACCAACAGGAACATTATACTTCTGTTTTAATTCCTTAATTACATTTAATCCAAATTGTTCTGGTTGAGTTGGGTATGCTGTTGTACATTGTAAAATAGAGTAATCTACTCCTCTATCTTTTAAAAAAGAAACTGTTTTGTCTAATTCATCAAAAGAACTCATCCCTGATGATATAATTACTGGCTTTCTTGTTTGTGATATTCTTTCTAATAACACAAAGTTATTTACCTCACCTGAACCTACTTTATATTTTTTTACACCAACTTCCTCTAATAAGTCTACGGCTGCATTACTAAAAGGAGAACTCATAAACTCTAAACCTACCTCATCACAATGCTGTTTGATTTCTTTCCATTGTTCCAACGTAAACTCCATACGTTTCCAATAATCCATTCTTGTAGTATCCTGCTTAGAAAACTTGACTCTAAAAGGTTCATGAATACTACTTTCTGCTTCAGCAATATGAGTTTGAAACTTGATGGCATCACAACCTGTTTTAGCAACCGCATCTATATAAGCATGTGCCATCCCTAAACTTCCATCGTGTGCTTGCGCTATTTCTGCTATAATATCCATTTATTTTTATTTTTTAACAGCTACTATTCCATAACTCATTCCTAGTGCTTTAGGATTTCGTTTTTCAATATAATTCTCAATTTGTCTTTTAACTCTTTCTTTAAATGATTTTGGTTGAATAGATTTATATTGAATATCTACTATTGCATATTCTTTAATTTCAAAACCAAGATTTTCTAAATAAAATCTAACAATATGTTCCCAAGGGGTAAAAACATGATGCTCTAGAAGGTGTTTTTCTTGAAAAGTGTAAAGCGTGCCTTTTAAAAATAGGTTTAATGTGTTTTTACTTGATTGTGGGTTAGGTGTTGTAAGGATTAACACACCGCCTTTTTCCATACTTTTATAAATATTAGTTAAACCTAATAATGGATTTGCTAAATGCTCTAATACTTCTAAAAATATTACACCACCTGCTTTTTTTGAAGAAGTTGGTGCTGACTCATTTAAGTCCCATATTTGAGCTTCTTCAATTTTACGAATATAATCAAAAGGCTGCCATTCAAAACCTCTTGAAACTATGCTGTTTTTCATATTACCCCACCCAGAACCTATATCACTAATTACTTTATTTGGCAGTTTTTTTAAATATTTATCCATCATTGCTTCTGCAAAGTCTACTCTACGTATATAATAATTTAATTTCATTTTTGATTTTTTATTAATTAGGCATAAGATTTATACAACTTATATCACTAACAATTTCTTTGTTCAGTCTGTAAAAGACTATTATCCATGAATTAATGAACTCTTATTTTATTTAAAACTTTATCCCATCTAAAAGATTGTATCCTAAAAAATTTAATTAATTTTAAACATGACATAATTATTATTTTTCGCTTGATAAGATTTAATTGAAAAACTTTTTCAATATATATAATATTATAATTATGCTCATTTATTAAAGCCTTACGGTATAGGTTTAGTAACATTCTGTATGAACTTTGAATTAATTCACTATCATTTAAATTAATAGCCCTGACCAAATTTCCTTTTACAATATAAGATGACGATTCTTGGAAATCTTTTCTATAAAATTTGGCTTTACTACTCGTTGATTGCAAATGACCTCTGTATAAAAAACCATATGATTGAATAATTTTATACTCATGTTTATCAATCTTAAAAAATAATCTAGAAAATAACTCAAACTCTTGCCCTTTTTTGATTACATCTAAAAACAAATCATGTTTGTCTAAAAATTCTTTTCTAAATAAAACTGATGGGGTTAAAATCTTTACACCTTCTAAAACATAGTTTTTGTATAATGAGTTTTCAGACTCTTTAATACTTATTTCTTTTTTACATTTTAAATATTCATTTGCACTATACCCTGAAGCAATAATCATATTTTGTTTATCGTTAACAATCGAATCTAATTTATCTTTAATAAAATTAGGAAGCATTATATCGTCATCATCAAACCAGTTTATATATTCACCTAAAGATTTTTCATACCCATAATTCCTACAAGAATTTGCACCTTTATTTAAATATAATGGTCTCCTAAAAAATTTAAATCTAGTATCTTTTATTGAAAAAACATTAACAATTTTTTCTGTATTGTCATTACTACCATCATCTACCACAATACACTCCCAATTGGTGTGTATTTGTTTTTCAACACTCTTTAAAGTGTCTCTTAAAAACTCACACCTGTTAAATGTTGGAATTATAATAGATACAAACGCAGTACACATAACTTATGATAAGATTTTTTTTAATTGAGATTCTAAAAATTGAATACCAACGTATTCTTCTAAATCTTTTCTATTCAAACTTAATACACCTTTTTTTTTCCACAACCAATAAAGCTTTGAAAAAATTTCTTCAATTTTAACGGAATCATTTACGTTTGCAGTATAAGGATATTCATCACCTAACAATCTTTTAACTTCGCTAATTTCAGGTCCTAATTGAACAATAGGCTTATTAACAACAACACAATACGGAAATTTTCCAGGTAAAAAAGGACTTATACTAGCATCCGATTCTATAATTAAAGATACCTCTGTATTTTGTTGTATTGTATTTGTTATATGAAATGGTATATAGCCCTTGCTACTGTATATTGGCAAGCCTAATTTAATTGCTTCATCTATTTCTTTTTTAAAATAACTACTATCACCTATTAAATTTAATTGAACCTCTTCTTTACATTCTGGGTTTTCTGCAACAAAATTTTTAAATCCTTCTATAAGACCTCCAATAGGTCTTGTATTCATTAAATTACCTGCATGAAGTATATTAAATTTATTTTTATCAAAAAAAGGTGGCAACTCTATTTGTTCACATTTTATATTTATACTTTGATGCGGTATAATAACTCCAGTTTTTAAAAAATCCGGGAAATAACTTCCCATCCATTCTTTTAATAATTGACTAGGAAAACCACTATACTCTGCTTTCCCGGATACTTCTCTAAAAAAGTTTTCTTTGAATTTAGCACCCGCTTCTAACCAATCATAAGGTCTTGGATAATAATGAAAAGGATATGGGTCGTGTACATAAGCCAACCATATATTATGCAATTTTGATACACTTAAGATAGCATGATGAGATCTAAAACTTGCCCCCTTACTTAGAGTGATAACTAACTGCTCATCAACATAATATTTTTTTACAGCATTAGATATACTCTTAGAATCATTAAAAAAAGTAAAAGAATGTCCAAATATATTTTCTAATCGTTTAGATATATTTGTTTTGGTTACCCTTTGAAAAATTCTTTGTGTTCTACTTAATAAATAATTTAGTGAAAGTTTTATTTCGGGTATAGCAACACATTCAATTCCATTTCCTAATTGAATGTTTTTTCTAGTATAATGTAAGACCGTTATTTGATACTCTAACTTCTTAAGGTTTTGAATTAATGCAATATTTACTTTAGAAGCACTACTATCTTCTACATCTATAGACTCTGATATGATTAGAATTTTTTTCATTAATTTTTATACATTTTATCCCCTATCAATTTAAACAAGATCCTTGTTCTAAAAAATTTAACCTTTCTGAATCTATTTTTTATATGCTTCTCAGAGAATACAATATTCGTTTTCTCTTCCTCATGTTTATATTCTTTAACCCAATTTTCTATAGAATTCCCCATGTGATAAGCATAAGTTTCTGTAGTTGAAAGCCTATAACCTCCGTTTTCTTCAATAAATCGCTCTAAATATATTTTTTCATCTCCATTTTTAAACACGTAGGTTGGCCCATTTAATTCTACTGTTTTTAAATACGATTTTTTAATTGTAAAAACAAAATGAGAAGCACCTACACAGGCTTGAATATTTTTATTTTCTAACATATATTGTTTAGATTTCCAACTCCATGTTTTCCCTTCAAAATATCCTTCTTTAGGGTTTACTCCATCTTCAAACAAATCAAAACTACTTAAGTTTACAATGTTGTCTATTTTTAAATTAAATATTTCATTAACGAGCAAAGGTCTATTTAAATATTTGTAATTCGCTGGACATGGTAAAGGAGTTACAAAAGCAGCATTTGGAAAATTATTAAAAATTTCTATACTTTTAGACAACCAATTATTCATAAAAAACACATCCGCATCTGTAATTGTAATATACTCTTCGTAAGAAGATTTTATTTCAGACACTATCGTATACACCTTCCCTTTGTTTTCTGAATATTTAGTTATTTTTTGAATTTTATTTTCTTTTAATAAGCCTTCTATGTATTCTGAAATAATATTACAACAATTATTATTTATAATTGTTATTCCTGTAGTTTTTAAATCTATTGTTTTTAATAATGACTCTATATGACATTTAAAAACCTTATAAGAATTCTTATAGTAATCTTCTTCCAAATTTGGAATATATACAGGAATAATAATTCTATGTTTTAAATAGAAGATCTTGTTTTCTTTAAACTTTTCTGGATTTACCCCGGTTCTCATTATATCTTTATTAAAACTGCTCCTATTAACCTAGATATTATTTTTTTATTAAACGAAATATTCTTCAATAAAAAAACAACCCCTCTTTCTTTATACTTATTTTGTAAAGTTCCTAATTTCAAATCATTTCTTAGATCTTCCAACATACTACCATCATGATAAATAGCATGAGTCAATAGCTTATAGAATATTTCTGAATCATTTAATCTTCCAACCTCTTTAATCAGTTTATAGACATTTCTAAAGCTTTTTTTTAGGGATTTTAATACAATATTATTTGCATCATTATATAGATTAGATGTAATTGATAAATTGTGTTTACGATGATAAAACAAAGGAGTGTTTTCAATAAAAGAAATATTCACCTTTTTTAAAAAAAACAACTTATTAAAAAACTCCCATTCTTCAGCATAAAAAAGTTCTTCATTAAACCTTTTATCTATTATTGTGTTATATCTAATTAATAAAACTTGTGCAGTGAAAAAATATTTTTTTATGAAAAAATATTTTGCTATGTCATTTACTAAAGTAGAATCAACTGAAGAATAATACTCTATATTATAATTAAAATCATTATTATAGAAACTTTTACCTATAAAAAAAGAAGCATCTAGTTTCTTATATTTAGTAAATTCTTTTACTTGAATTTCAAATTTCTGAGGATGCATAATATCATCGTCATCAAAAAATTGTATATACTTAGTATTTAATTTTAATGATTCAATTAAATCCATCCCCATATTACGGGAAGCTGACAACCCTTTTACGTATTTATTTCCTTTAAGATAGTACTGAAATCTATTATCTTTTTCTAAATAATTTAAAACAACTTCTTTAGTATTATCTTTAGAATTATCATCTATAATTATGCATTTCCAGTTTTCATATGTTTGCCCAATAATAGAGTCTAAAGTTTCTCCTATTAAATGAGATCTGTTATACGTTGTTAATACAACTGTTATTAAAGGAAAACTAACCATGAAGTAACTTTTTTAAAAACCTAAATGGCGATAATATAAATAAACCAATTTTATATTCAATTCTGGTATACATCTTTAATTTTTCATTCTCTTCTCTTTCTATTCTAGAAAGTAAAAAGCTAGTAAAATCATTAAAATACCGCTGAAATACCTTTTCATTTTTATTATAGATATATTTTAATAGATCATATTTAACTTTATTTGCTCTTGTTGTGGTTGATTCAATTCCTTTCCTGTAGTTAAATAGCAATTCTTGAATAACAACTACTTCTCCTCCATTTGACAACAATCGAATGTAAAACTCCCAATCTTCAAAGCCTCTTCTCATACCCTCATCATACCCACCAACTTTTCTAAAATCTACTTTTTTAAACATGCAACTCCCCATTGCTGTATTATTTAATATCATTTTTGATATGTCTCCTCCTTTAGGGTTAAATGAATCTACAACATCTCCTTTTTTATTAATAATATTGGACTTACTTGTTATGATTTTCACGTTTTTATCTACTTGAAAAATTTCTATAGCCTTTTGACAAAATGTAGGTTCAAAATAATCATCACTGTCCAAGACTAATATAAATGCTCCTGTAGCATTTTGTACCCCAATATTTCTAGCAGAACTCTGTCCTTTATTTTCTTGATGAATTAACACATCTATTTTAGAAGAAAACGCCTTTAGTTTTTTTTTGTTTCTAAATTTGAGCCATCATCTACAACAATTAATTCTATGTTTTTATAAGATTGATTTTTTACAGAATCAATGCACTGTTCTATATAGTTATAAGTATTATAACAAGGTACAACAACAGATATTAAAATGTTTTGATTCATTTATTAAAAATTAAATTTTATATGATTATTATCAATTTCTGATTAATTTATTTTTTCTCCAATGTAAATACTTTTATTTGCCCAATTCTTGCAGCAATATCAGAAAATGAACTCCAATAAGAACCATAAATATATTTAGTTTTGGACAAACAATATAGGTCCACAACAGCGTCTTTTATTCCTTTCTGAGTATTTCTACTTAGTTCTTTATTGTAAGTTATAATTTTGCCTTTAAATATTTTTTTAAGTTCAATTTCAGTGTTTACATCATCTGTTGCCAAAAAAAAATTTGATTCAATATTCTTTTTCAATTCTACTTTTATCTTCTCAATAAATAGTTCTAAAGGACTTTTTTCAATTGATCGCATATTATCACTTCTTCTTATGTGAATACCAATTATATATTTATTAAAACTTTTTGTCTGTGAATTAATTATATCCTGGATTTCTAATGTTGGCTTAAATCTTAAAAATTCATCAAAATTTTCACCAAATTCTTGACAAGTTTGAAAATAAATATTTTTATGTTTTTTTGAAATACTAAGAATATCTATTTTATTGTTCCAAATTAAATTTTCAAAATCTTTTTCTTTAATGCAGTAATCTATATTAATTAATTTATTTACAAACCAAGCTTTAATTTTTTTATTTAATTTTTGTTGATTTGTTGCTTCTACATAATAATATTTTTTCTTTTTAGCTTCTACATAACTTAAAGAATCGATAGGTTTAAATAACTCATAAAAATCGCAATTTAATTCATCTTTCAAATTCCAAACTAATTTAACATCCTTATGAGTTTTATTACTCAACCATAACCCCGAAGCAATAACTCTCATTCGGTTTGCTAACCCTCCTTTTGGTTCTAATATTATCATATAAATTTAATGCCTTTATTTATTTTTTATAAATTTTATTACATCGACTGTAAGATAAACTGATTCTTTCCAATAACTATATTTAAAACTTTTTAACATAAAATGAAAATATAGTTTTATTGAATCAAAATAAGAGATACAACTAATTTTGTTTTTGATTAACCTCAACATAGTTTGCCTATATTTTGTATAAAAAACTAGTGAAACCTCTTTGTTTTTTTTTCTATAATAGTATCTTAATAATTGATAAAACACAACTTTTCTCTGATAGTCCTTATTTATTTCAGTAAGTGTACCACTATTATTGTTTTGATGCAATCTATATCCTGCAGGAGAAATATTTTTCATAAATTTTGCCTTACCAAACTCTCCCAACAAACTAGTTAAAAACAAATCCCAATTTACTACTTTATATATTTCATTTGGTATTTCTTTAATTACATTTCTAAAACACATAGTTACAGGCATTAAAAAAGCACCACATACTAATTCAATACTATTATAATCTCTTTTAACTGCTTCTAAAATATAGTTTCGATTTATCTTTTTGCTATTTTTATCAAATAAATTAACATCATGAAAACTTACTACAAAATCCTTATTATTATTTAAAAACTCAATTTCTTTCTGTAATTTAAATTTATCTCTCCAAAAATCATCACTATCACAAATTGCGATATACTCTCCTTTACAAAGTTTTAAAGTTTTTAACATATTTGAAGTCAAACCCAAGTTTTCTTCTCTTTCAATAAATGTTATTAAATTTCCTTTTGGATGATTTTTTATTATATAATTTATAATTCCTCTTGAATTATCGGTTGAACAATCATCTGAAATTAATAGCTCAAGACTAAAATCGCATTCTTGCATTAAAACACTTTCAATAGCTTCTTGTATAAAATTTTCTTGATTATAATTAATCATGCAAACCGTAACTGTCATTAAATTACCTTAATTTAAATTTGTATCTATTAAATTACTATATATATTCATAATTCTCTCCTTAAAAGGACTTTCGCCAAACTTTCTTAAAATCTCTTCAGAAATTTTACCTTTATCAATTTCAATTTCTTTATTAATTACTTTCACAGTATAATTCGCCATAGATTCATAATCCATTATTTGAACAATTAATCCATTATTACTATTAATTATTTCATCAACCCCACCAAAATTAGTAGAACAAACAGGAACTCCACATGCTAATGCTTCAAGAACAGAAACAGGCATACCTTCACTTAAACTACTAAATAAAAAAAGGTCTGCTTGTTTCAGTTTATTCGAAACCTGTTTTCTATTTAAACTTGGTTCCAATTCAATAATTATATTTTTTAAATTATAATTACTAATTAATTCTTCTACATTCTTTTTTTTATCAGTTCCCCATCCAGAAAAACCTATCCAAGTAAATATAATTTTACACGTAATCTTTTTATCTACTATTTTTAAAGCATCAAGTATAAATTTTTGATTTTTTATCGGGTGATATGCCCCTATTGTAATTAATCTAAACACTCTACTTTTTTTTATACTCACATTTGTATTAAATAGCGTTGAATTAACTAAATTACCTACATTTTTAAAACTATAAAAAAATCCATTTGCAATAAATTGTCTAGATTTATCATTACTAACAACCAAAATTTCCTTACTATTTTCTAAAACTTTATAGATTAAGTTTTGCTCTTCGAGACTTTTATGTCTTAAACTAAATTGATTATGTTCTGTAATTACATAAGGTATTTTAAATTTATTATATATAAAAAAAGCTTCAATACCTGCATTAAAAACACATTGAGCATGAATTATGTCTATATCACTATAAAACTCACTGAAGGAATTTGTTACAAAATTATTATAAAGTTCTAGGTTTCTAGATTTTGAAAATTTTTCGACAACTCTGTATTGGAAAGTAATTAATTCAATATTATTGGGTGTAAATTCTTTTGAAAAAGTTATTTTATTATTCCCAAAATGGTGTTTTTTATAGTATTCTTTCCTTCCTATTACATTCCTATTAAAAACACATAATCTTACGTTATATTTATCTTTTAAAAGCACTGCTTGTTCCCAAAAAAAAGTTCCAATACCTTTTTCTATATTTATTGACCAACATATGAATAAAATATTTTTTTTAACTTCCATAATTTTAGTAAAACCCAATTTTAACGAATAATTCTATTGTTTTTAACAAATTATATATAAACAATATAACCGTTTGTTATCCTTTAAAAAAAATATAACCTTTATTAATTATTGAATAACTAGTAAAACCCAAACTAGCTCTAAATATACCAATAAAATCATAAGACATTAATTGAAACACTAAAAGCGTTATAAATATATAATACTTTTTATCATTTTTTGAAAGGAGTGCTCTTAACAAATAATTTTTACTTCTAGCACTTACAAACTTATAGTAATTCTTTAAATTAATATTTCTTTTAAATAATAATAATTTTAAATGCTTGAGCCTAGCTTTACATTCCGATGACATTTCTTCAAAATTTTCTTTTATTAATTGCCTTGTTAAAGAATCATCATGAATTCTATATTTAATTAAACCTAAATTTAGTAGTTTCAAATTAGGATGAACATATAACATGCGTAAATTAAAATCCCAATCATCTAAATTTGAAATAGTTTCATCAAATAAATAATTTTGTTGCTCTAAAAAACTTCTTTTCCAAATTGGTCCTGACACAAAATATGTTACATCCCCAATTAAATAATCTTCTATTGGTTTATATGAAATTATATTGGTTTCATCAATTATTTTATCTTCTAAAAAATTATAATACTGTAATTTACATATAACTACATCGGTATCGGCTTCAAATAAATCAATTCTGTCTTTGATAGCATTTGGAGCCATCAAATCATCATCATCAAACCAATTTATATACTCCCCTTTAGTTTGCTCAAATCCATAATTTCTAGATGAACTTGGGCCTTTTACTTTTTCATTTGGTCTATTGTAATATTGAAAACGGCTATCTTTATTACAATACTCTTTTAAAAGTTCTTCCGTAATGTCTGTACTTCCATCATCTACCACAATACACTCCCAATTCGTATATGTTTGTTCTATTATACTATCGAGTGTTTCACCAATTAAATGAGCTCTATTGTATGTTGGAATAATTATAGATACTAGTGGTTTTACTTTTTCAAAACTCATAATTTCTAAAACGTTTTTCAATTCTATAACTATTCTTGTTAATCAATAACAAAAAATTTCCTAAACTTAATAATTCAATGCTCAACCTTTTGTTTGATTTAAATAATAGCAAAATAAGCTTATTCAAAATGAATCTAGAATTGTTATAATGTCTATTTTCAATACCTCTAAAAAAATAAAAAATCAGTAACTTAAAACAACTATTAATTAATAATTTATCTTTCAATTGAATACTTTTTTTTAAATTTTCAACAGCTATAAAAGCTTGAGATTCTTTATATGACTTTATATATTCTTGATTTTTTGCTGTTTTTGTATCTTGATGCTGTCTATACAAAAACAACGGTATATTAATGATTTTATAAGATTTTTCACTAAGTTTAAAAAACAACCTCGAAAAAAACTCTGTCTCTTGACCCCTTTTAATTTTATTTAAAAATAAATTCTTATTTATTAAAAATGATCTTCTAAATATTACTGAATCTGTAATAGCTTGAAACTTCCATAATACATAGTCTTTAAATAAATCTGGATTTTCCTTTAATTCAAATACTTTTTTATTTTTCAAGAATTCATTAACTATAAATCCTGAACAAATTACTAAATTAATTTCATTAGAAAACGCTTCTAATTTTATCCTTATAAAATCTCTCATCATCAAATCATCACTATCAAACCAATTCACATACTCCCCTTTACTCAACTCAAAGCCATAATTTCGACATGAATTGGCTCCTTTTGGTCGGTTAATTGGTCTATGATGATATTTTATTCGTTCCTCCTTGTCACAATATTTTTTCAACACTTCCTCCGTATTATCAGTACTTCCATCATCAACTACAATACACTCCCAGTTAGTATAGGTTTGCGCCAATACACTATCCAATGTTTCACCTATTAAATGTGCTCGGTTATAGGTGGGAATGATAATGGATACTAAAGGGGTTGCTGTCATACTGTAAAAACTCAGATTATGGGTAAAAATAGGGATTCTAATTGAATCTAAAAATGAAATGGTGTAGATTTTAAACAACACTAATTGTCTTACTAAAAAAACTACTTGATTTCAACATAGCGCATAACCTTTTTTTTCAAAAAAACAAAATTAAGCACGAATTTCCATCTCAAAAACCAAAAAATCAAGAATTTTAGTTCATTTTTTTAATGCCTATAAGGTTTAAAATACATGCGCATACAATTTATGTTAGATGCGCATGCATGTAGGTGTTGTATGCGCATAGTTTTGAATTTGTATGCGCATACAATTCATTTTATAAATTAATGATGCATCAAAAAATGATACTATTCGGCCGTAAAAATACACAAATTCGCTAAAAGTCAATTCATTAAATAACTTTTCAACATAAAAATGTTAATTACTAATTTAAGTAAAAGACTATTTAGGTTTAAAAACTAATTATTTTTGATATGTCATACAGAGTGTATGATTTTATTTAATAATTTTTAAAATTTAATACAATGAGTATCAAATTTAAAACGGTGCAAATGGTGAATCCGCAAGACATCACTGCACCAAGAAAGTTTTATGCAAAGGCTGCTAAGGCCAGCATAACAGATTTAGATGAGTTAGCAGAATTAGTTGCTTTTAATTCATCAATGAGTAAAACAGATTGCTTTGCAGTTTTAATGGGTCTTGAAACCTTTGTGGTTAGAGAGCTTGAACGTGGCAGAAATGTTCGTTTAGGGCAATTAGGTACCTACAAAATTGGACTGCAATCGGAAGGTAGAGATACCGAGGAAGAAGTTGATTTTACGGCGATTAAAAAAGCTAAAATCAATTTTACACCTGGTGTTGGTATTCGTAAAATGTTAAAACATTTAGAATACAAAAAAGCCCAAAATCAATCCGCATAGATTTTGAGCTTAGCTTGCTAAAAAACTCTGAGTGTTTACGCACTCGGAGTTTTTTTATTTAATAATTTTAGTCAAATTTACAGCAACAGTATGTTTATCACCAAATATTATTTAATATATTTTGTAAAAGTTTGTTAACAAAAGTTAATAAAAAATCCGCAAAACCCTAATTTTCAAGGGTTTTTAGGTTCAAATGGTAAACGTATTTTATACCTATATTTTAAAAAAATGTATGCGTTTGAAAGGTGTTGGAAATTTTCAAGTAGGAATCAGTTCTGAAGGTACTGATACACCGAAAGAAGTAATGGCTCAAAAAATTACCAAGGCAAAAGTAAATTACCATCCTGGAATAGCATTTAAAGAAATGTTGATAGATTTATAGTTTAAGAAGGTATCGATAAAAGAACATTTCGTTTGAAACTACTACTTTTACTTTTTTACAGCTTCAGCAATTATTTCTTCCAAACCATTCAAATAATGTTCTAATGAAAAATTAGATTTGATGTGTAATTTTCCTTTTGCTCCCATTTTCACTGCCAATTGAGGGGCATCTAAAATTTGAATCATTTTTAAGGCCATTCCGGTTACATCGTGTTCATCAACTAAAAATCCGGTTTCATTGTCAATAATTACATCTGGAATACCAGCGTGCTTCGTTGAAATCACAGGCAATCCTGCTGCGCTAGATTCCAATACAGCTAATGGAGTACCCTCCATATCTCCCGTCAAAGGTGTTATAGAATGCTGTACAAAAGCAATTGATTCCGATAAATAGGCTCTAAACGCTGAAGGACTAATAACTCCTAGTAATTTTATATTATTTTCTAAATTGTAATACTTAATTAAATTTTTACATGTATCAAACAAAACGCCATCACCAGCCATCAGTAACTGTGCATCAGGATGTTTTTCCAAAGCTTTTTTAAATGCCAATATCGTATAATAAGGTGCTTTTTTATTTGTAAAACGACCAATAGCAATGAATTGTTTTTTAGCGTAGGTAGGTTGAACTTCTAAAAATTCAGGTTGAGGACCATAAGTATTATATACCAACTTATCTTTTTGACAACCCAAACTTAACAACTTTTCTTCCATTTTTTTTGACACAGCTACCACATAACTACTGTAACCAAACACATCTTTATAATTTTTATGGTATTGTAATACACTAAACGTTGAGGCGTCATAGCCATGAAAATGTGTAATTAATGGGATATTTAATAATTTACATACACGTATTAATTGATGTGCCGTAGTTCCATACTGTGCTAATACAACTGTTATGTTTTGTTGTTGAAACGATTTTGCTAAAGCATATTCTTTAAAGCTTAAGTGGGTTAGCTTAAATTTCTTTTGAATTTTAAAAAAAATACGGCTAAATAAAGGTAATCTTATCGTACCTCCTTCAAGTTGAGTTGGAATAGCACCTCCAAAATAATAAAAAACATTCCCTTTTAAATACTTTTTCTGTGCTTGTATAAAAGTTTCAGAATAAGCATTTTGACTTGGTGATATTAGGGCAATTCTTGCATTCTTCATTTAAAATTATTTTGTTGCAGTACCTGAAAGTCCCGTAATCATAAGTCCTTCTCTAAATGCTAAATTACTTTTTTTATCCTTTTTAATTAAGTATTTCATAATAGGTTTAATAATATATGTTAGCCATTTTCTTTTCTTAGCCCCTAACGGACTTCTCATTACCCATAACCCTAACATTTGTGCCATAGCAGCGTGCCAACCACCAGTTGCTTTAATATCTATATTTTTAAATCCGCTATTTTTTAAATGACGTTCCAAAGCATAAGGTGTATATCTATACTCATCAAAGGGAACTTCGTGTAAATTCCATAAAAAAGGCACTGTAAAAAAGAAAACACCACCTGGTTTAAGCACTCTAAACACTTCATTCAAAACAATTTCAGGTTTTGGACAGTGTTCTAATACTTCTGTACCAAAAGCACAATTAAAACTTTCATTTGCTAAAGGCATTGTAACACCATCCCAAGTAAAATCAGGTTTTATAGTAGTATCATATTCCAAAGCATTTTCAATATCTAAACCTACATAGTTTTCAACGGCACTATTATCTAAAATATAGTTTTTATAAGGCATTTTTCCGCAGCCTATATCTAGTAAATCTGTTTTAAATTTTGGTAATACCTCTTTTAATGCTTTAAATATCGCTGTTCTTATATAATAAACATCTAGATTTTCTTTAGAAAAAGAAATATTAGTAAAATGATCAGTTTTCATTATTTAATTCAATTTCATTTTTCAATCTAATTAAAACATTTTTTATATTATCATCTACAAATAAATGATGTAATTTATCAATATTTACAATATTCAAATCCCACCATTTAATCTTCAACAACTCTATAATATCCTCTTTTTCAAAACGGTACTTAATAACTTTCGCGGGAACCCCCACGACAACTGCATAATCTTCAACATCATTTACAACTACTGATCCAGCACCAATGATAGCTCCATTACCAATTGTAATACCATTTTTTATATATACATTTGCTCCTATCCAAACATCATTTTTTATAATAACTTTTTTATGATGTTCAAAATAGTCAATTGAAGTTATTTTTATATCAAACTTTTTCTTTCCATAATAAAAAAGTGGGCTTGTACTTAAAAAATTAATAGGATGTTCTCCATATCCGCAAATAACATTCGGACCTATCGAACAATATTTCCCAATTTTGGTTGAATGAAATTTAGAATCAGGTGATATATAAGAATAATCCCCAATCTCTGATTCAGAAAATTCCACATTCGAACCAATTCGATATTTTTGCTCTAAAATCGGCAAATCTTCTGACTTATCGATTTTAGATAACTTAAAACCTATCTTTTTTAAAAAAAAATAAAATAATTTCATATTAAAACTCTTTAGAATAATTTATATTCCATTCTGCATCTTCTATATATGTGCAAGTTCCTAATTCCCACTTGTATGGATGCTTCACTCCAAACATAACCACCTCAAATGGGCAAATATCTTTTAATGTTTCTAATTTATTTTTGCCATTATTATCTGCATAATGAACGGTTAAATTATATTTCCCCATATATAGTTTAAGTTGCGGTATTCTACATATTAAATTATAATATCCTGATTTCTTTCCAAAAGATATCTGTTCATCAAAATTCCAACAATACAAAATTGGAGTTTCATTACTATTTATTGCTTGTATAGCTACAGCAGGCTTTTCCAAAAGATAAGGCATAAATATTTGTATATGTATTTCAAATAAATCATTATTCCTTTGAACATTATTTGGTAAAGAAGTAATTAATTTAACCTTAGTTATTGATGATTTATTTGGTAATGGAATTGCTTTATAAATATTATCAGATAAATGGCTGTCTAAAGATAAATATCTAGTAATAGCATCGTTAGTTTTACCTTCAAAAAATATTCCACCATTATTCATGACTATGCACTTATTAGTTAGAACACTTATAGCTTGCATATTATGACTCACAAACAACACCGTACGTCCTTCGCCTTTTGAGATGTCTTGCATTTTACCAATGGCTTTCTTTTGAAATTCGGCATCACCTACAGCTAATACTTCATCAATTACCAATATATCAGGTTCTAAAAAAGCAGCTACAGCAAATGCCAAACGTACCGTCATACCACTACTATATCTTTTAGTTGGGGTATCTATATAACGTTCACAACCTGAGAACTCAATAATTTCATCTAACTTCGCATTTATTTCGGCTTTGGTCATTCCCAAAATAGCACCGTTTAAGTAGATATTTTCTCTACCTGTGAGTTCAGGATGAAAACCTGTACCTACTTCCAATAAAGAAGCTATACGTCCTTTAGACTTGATACTTCCAGTAGTTGGCCCTGTTACCTTGGATAATATTTTTAATAAGGTAGATTTCCCTGCTCCATTTTTTCCAATAATACCAAGTACTTCACCTTTTTTTACTTCAAAATTAATATCTTTTAATGCCCACACATACTCTGAAGTTGCTTTGGTACTTCGGTCGTTTACATCGCCTATTTTTAAAAATGGGTCTTCTTTTCCGCGTACGGTATGCCACCACCGGTTTAAATCGTGACTTATAGTACCTGTACCTACTGTTCCTAGTCGGTATTGCTTGCTTAGGTTTTCTATTTTTAGGATAACTTCGTTCATTTTAATCGTTCAATGTGAACTGTTATTTTTTTTGTAAACTGTTGTTTTGTTAGTGAACGGTTGCTAGTGAACGGTGAACTGTTCTCTTCACTTCTCACTCTTCACTCTTCACTTTTCACCTTCACGCTACTGAGCCCGCGAAGCAAAACTTCACTCATTTTATTAAATCTTGGTTACTAAATACTTTTTCAAACCAATCAACAATTTTCTTACTTTTATAATTTCATCAAAAATAGTTGAATCTTTTATATATTTCAAACGTTGTGCAATTATCATCTGTGTTTCTAATTCACTTAATGAACCTATAGAAATATTTAAAAACCGAACATACTCTTTAGTTGAATCTCTCCCTGCTCCTTCAGATATATTAGATGGTACTGAAACAGCTGATCTTCTCACTTGACTTGTAATTCCGTACATTTCATTTTTAGGAAAAGTATTGGTTATTTTGTAAACTTCAGTTACTAAATCAATACTCTTTTTCCAAACATCTAAATTTTTATGATCCATCTTTTTAGCAATTTATTTTTGTTTTGTTAGTGAACAGCTGTTGGTGAACGGTGAACTGTTGTTTTGTTAGTGAACGGTTGTTGGTGAACGGTGAACTGTTCTCTTCACCCTTCACTCCTCACTCTTCACTCTTCACCCTTCACGCTTCACTTCTAACTCTTTACTCTTCACCCTTCACTCTTCACGCTGCTGAGCCCGCGAAGCAAAACTTCTCACTTCTCACTTCTCACTTCTCACTTCTCACTTCTCACCCTTCACCCTTCACCCTTCACACTGCTGAGCCCGCGAAGCAAACCTTCTAACTTCTAACTTCTCACGCTGCTGAGCACCGCGAAGCCCCCCTACACCGTATCAATAAAATTCTTTTCAGCTTTATTAAAAATTATAATTCCTAAAAGTAGAATAACCACCGTACTAATTAATGTATATATAAACATACTGGTATTAAACTCTCCTGTATTTAATAGCATATACCTTACTGATTCAATCACAAACGATAACGGGTTGTATTTTACAATCCAAGCATAATTGGGTAGCTTTTCTATAAAAAAGGAAACAGGATACATTACTGCTGAAACATACATTAGTAACTGTAATCCGAATCCGATTAATATTTTTAAATCTCTATATTTAGTAACCATTGATGAAATAATCATTCCCAAACCTAAGCCCAACATCCCCATAATCAATACCATTAATGGAAATAACACTACATAGCTATTCAAGCTGATAGGAGCACCATTTAGGTAATAATACAGAAAAAATGCGGCGAATATAAATAGCTGTATACTAAACTTTAATAAGTTAGAAATCACCACAGATAATGGCATAATCATACGAGGAAAATAAACTTTTCCAAAGATTCCTGCATTGGATGTAAACGTGCTTGAGGTAGCATTTAAACATTCTTTAAAATAATTCCAAATGGTAATCCCTGCCAAGTTGAATAAAAATGGAGGTACTGTACCTGTTGAAATATTAGCTACATTGTTAAAAATTAAGGTAAATATCACCGAGGTAAACAATGGCTGAATTAAGTACCAAAGTGGTCCTAGTATGGTTTGTTTATACACCGTTACGATATCTCGTTTTACAAATAAAAACAGTAAATCACGGTATTGCCAAACTTCTTTTAAATTTAACGAAAGTAAGCTGTTTTTAGGAGTGATTTCAAACAACCATTCGTCTTTTGTATGTGCATTACTTTTATGCATTCAGTGGGATTCTAGTTTTTATATGAAGTATTTTTTCTATACTATTTATCGGCGGTAAATATAAGTGTTTACAAAGGAACTTAAAAATTTAGTTTTGGGTGATTTGGTTGTTGGCGGTTGGCGGTTGGCGGTTGGCGGTTGGCTGTTCGCTATTGGCTATTGGCTTTTCGTAATCAACTTTCATACTGAACAAAGTGAAGTGTCTTGTCATTAAACTGATACTTTTTTTACTCACTTTTTTTAATTGTTTTTTATGTGTTCGTGATGTACTTCGCAGTTCATTGATGAAAAAAGTATCCAAAAAAATCTAGTC
>NZ_FZNT01000011.1:132410-151907 GCF_900188235.1 Lutibacter agarilyticus
TATCTTCTGAATTCCTATGGAAAAGATCCCCAGTCAAGTTAGGAATGACGGTATTTTGGTTATTAGCTATTTGATATTAGCATTTAACAGTCAACTATCATACTTAACACACCCCTAACCCCTCTCAAGAGGGGAATGGATTAGAATTTCAATGGAAAAGATTACCACGTCGTTATCACTCCTCGTAATGACAGTCCTAAGTGTATTTTGAACTCTCAATAATGATATTAACAACTAAAAAAAACACTTCGACAAGCTCTGTGTGATATTACACTTTAAGTTACGTATTCAACGCTAAATACCTGTCAACAAAAGCTTGTACACCTTCTTCTAAGTTTGTTGCTGGTTTGAATTGAATGTACTCAAATAAACTTTCTACATTGGCATAAGTAGATTGAACATCTCCAGGTTGCATAGGTTTGAACTTAATTTTTCCTTTTTTACCCAAGGCTTTTTCAATGGCTTTTACAAAATCCATCAATGCTACCGGACTGTTATTTCCTATATTAAATAGTTGATATGGTTTTGAACTTTTTGATGGTACTGGTTTTTTAGGGTTGAAAATCGGATTGTTTTCTTTTGGTGCTAACGGAATTAAGCGTTTTACACTTTCAACAATATCACCTACATAGGTAAAATCTCTACTCATATTTCCATTATTAAACACTTCAAATTCGCGGTCTTCAACCATAGCTTCTGTAAATAAATGCAACGCCATATCTGGTCTTCCCCAAGGGCCATACACGGTAAAAAATCGCAATCCTGTACAAGGAATATTGTATAAATTGGCATACGAATGTGCCATCATTTCGTTGGCTTTTTTACTTGCCGCATACATGGCTAAAGGATGATCTGCACAATTGTCTTCCTGAAACGGAATTTCTTCACTTAAACCATACACCGAACTAGATGATGCAAATATTAAATGTTCTACTGGGTAAGCTCTACAACTTTCTAAAATATTTAAAAAACCTGTAATATTGCTATCAACATACGCATGCGGATTTTCCAATGAATATCGAACTCCCGCCTGTGCTGCTAAATTTACAACAACATCAAATTGCTGTGCTTTAAACAACGCCTTCATATTGGCTAAATCTGTTAAATCTAGTTTTATAAACGATGTATTTTCTATCTCTAATAAAGTATTGTAACTAATTTCATTGGTATTAAAACCTAAATCTTTTAAACGTGCCAATTTTAAGTTCGGATCGTAATAATCATTGATATTATCCAATCCAACCACGTGATATCCAGATTTTACCAATAATTTGGATAAATGATACCCGATGAAACCAGCCATACCAGTAACAAGTATCTTTTTTATTTTATGTTTACTCATCGTCTAAATTTTGTTTTGAACCCCGACTGGTGAAATACGATTTGAGCCTTTTAGCTAAATGCATTTTACCGTAATATGTTTTTAAATATTTTTCTCTTTTTAAAGCATCTTTTTGTGACAAACAAGCTTCATAATAAATCAACTTCAAAGGTAACCTATACTTCGTTGAAGTTACTTCTCCTTTTTGATGTTGCTCAAATCGTACATTCAAATCTTTGGTGTAACCCACATAATAATTTCCATCCTTTTCACTTATTAGTACATATGTATAGTAAAACCTTTCCACTTTTGAATGTATTTCACTGGTTGAAACCTGCCATACCTGTAACAAGTATCTTTTTTATTTTATGTTTATTCATCGTTTAAATTTTGTTTTGAACCCCGACTGGTGAAATACGATTTGAGCCTTTTAGCTAAATGCATTTTACCGTAATATGTTTTTAAATATTTTTCTCTTTTTAAAGCATCTTTTTGTAACAAACAGGCTTCATAATAAATCAACTTCAAAGGTAACCTATACTTCGTTGAAGTTACTTCTCCTTTTTGATGTTGCTCAAATCGTACATTCAAATCTTTGGTGTAACCCACATAGTAATTCCCATCCTTTTCACTTATTAGTGCATATGTATAGTAAAACCTTTCCACTTTTAAATGTATTTCACTGGTTGAAACCTGCCATTCCAGTTACTAATACTTTCTTCATAAGAATACTTCTTTTTATTCTTTCGCAAAAATAGAATTAATTCAACAAAGCAGTTAACATCTCATATATTTATTTTGAAATAGTATCAAGGTAAATCAAAATATCTCATTAAATTTGAGTACCAAATTCGAATTAAAATGAACAAACAATTAATTGAATGCGTCCCTAATATAAGCGAAGGACGAGATACTGAAAAAATAAATACCATTGCCGCAGTTGTTGAAACAATTGAAGGTGTGAAATTATTGGATATAGACCCCGGTTATGCAACTAATAGAACCGTAATTACATTTGTTGGAAGTCCTGAAAATGTAATTGAAGCTGCCTTTTTATTGATTAAAAAAGCTTCGGAATTGATAGATATGCGCAAACAAACAGGTGAACATCCACGTTTTGGCGCAACTGATGTTTGTCCGCTAGTACCAATCTCAGGAATTAGCTTAGAAGAAACAGCTGTTTATGCACATAAATTAGGTGAACGTGTTGGTAAAGAATTGGGGATTCCGGGTTATTTTTATGAAGTCGCTGCGAAAGAAGAAAAACGAAAAAACTTAGCTAGTTGCAGAGCTGGTGAATATGAAGGACTGAAAGAAAAATTAGCAAATCCTGCTTGGAAACCAGATTTTGGTCCTGCGGAATTTAATGAACAAGCTGCAAAATCGGGTTGTACTGCAATTTCTGCACGTGACTTTTTAATTGCCTACAATGTAAACCTAAATACTACTTCTACCCGAAGAGCCAATGCCATTGCTTTTGATATTCGTGAAGCTGGTAGAATTCAACGTGAAGGAAATCCTTCCACAGGAAAAAAAGTATTGGATGCCAATGGTGAACCTGTACGTATTCCTGGGAAATTAAAAGCGGTAAAAGGAATTGGTTGGTATATTGAAGAGTATGGTATTGCGCAAATTTCATACAACTTAACCAATATCAATATTACATCTATGCATGTTGCTTTTGACGAAACGGTGAAGGCTGCTATTGAAAGAGGTTTACGCGTCACAGGCTCTGAATTGATTGGATTGATTCCATTACAAGCAATGTTAGATGCTGGTGATTATTTCTTAAGAAAACAGGAACGTTCTTTAGGTATATCAGAAGAAGAAAAAATTAAAATCGCTGTAAAATCATTGGGATTAGACGATTTAAAACCGTTCAACCCAAAAGAAAAAATTATTGAATATTTATTGGAAGACCCAACAAAAAAATTGGTGGATTTAACTGTAAAAGGTTTTGCTGAAGAAACTGCAGGAGAATCTATGGCGCCCGGTGGTGGTTCTATTGCTGCAACGGTTGGTGCTTTGGGTGTTTCCTTAGGAACTATGGTTGCCAACTTATCGGCGCATAAAGCGGGTTGGGATGACAAATGGGAGTTTTATTCTAACTGGGCTGAAAAAGGACAAGCGTACAAAAACAAATTGCTGTTTTTAGTGGATGAAGATACCCATGCGTTTAATAAAATTATTGACGGATTTAGGTTGCCTAAATCTACTTCGGAAGAAATTGAAATCAGAAAAACAGCCATTGAAGAAGCTACAAAATACGCAACTGAAATTCCGTTTCAAGTGATGGAAACGGCCTGTAATTCTATGGAAGTTATGCAGGCTATGCTAAAAGATGGTTTACAAAGTTCCTTATCTGATACTGGTGTTGGTGTTTTATGTGCTAGAACTGCTGTAATTGGGGCTTATTTTAATGTTCGAATCAACGCAAAAGATATCAAGGATCGTGCATTTGCTGATGCTATCTTGGATAAATCGAAAGCTATTTATGAAAAAGCTATTCGTATTGAAGCAGAGGTTATAGCGTTTATTGATGGGAAAATGTAAAAGTGCTTTTATTACTTACTTTTGAAATACTTGTCACACTGAGCTTGTCGAAGTGCAGCTACTTAGAGATATAAAATAGTCTTCGACAGGCTCTAACTGACATTGAAAACGCCTGTCACACTGAGCTTGTCGAAGTGCAGCTACTTAGAGATATAAAAGAGTCTTCGACAGGCTCAGACTGACAATTGAAAACGCCTGTTACACTTGACAGGACAGTCTCGGACATTACAATTTACTGTTTATTATTACTTACATTTCCAGAGTTAAACTTCTTTGCATGAGTAATTGCAGTAGGTAAATATGCGCGTAAATTTTCAATTCTAGTTTCGTTTGAAGGGTGCGTACTTAAAAATTCTGGTTGTGAACTTCCTCCATTTTCACTCATTCTAACCCATACCTGAATAGCTTCCTCAGGGTTATAACCTGCCATAATCATAAATACCATTCCTAACTTATCGGCTTCTGTTTCATGAGTTCTGCTGTAGGCTAACATTCCTACTTGTGATCCTACTCCATAAATGGTATTCCAAAGTACTTGAGCTTCCGAATCTTGACCAGAAGTTCCCAAAGCAACTGCTATACCTCCTAATTGCTGTCCGTATGCAGTAGTCATTCTTTCTTGCCCGTGTTTTGCAAAAGCGTGCGCAACTTCATGTCCCATAACTGCTGCTATTCCGTCTGTATTTGCGCAAATAGGTAGAATTCCAGTATAAAAAACAACTTTCCCTCCTGGCATACACCAAGCATTTACTGTATTATCATCAATTAGATTGAACTCCCATCTATAACTATCAGCTTCACTCACCATGCCGTTGGCACGCATAAACCGATCAACTGCTTTTGAAATATTCATTCCAACATTCTGAATTTCATTGGTCTGTTTTACATTGGTAGATACTTTATTTTCTTTTAAAAATCCTTCATATTGGGCAAAACTTGCGGGTAAAATTTCGTCATCACTTACAACGTTAATTCTTTTTCTTCCAGTAATTGGCACTGTACTACAACCTAATAGAAATATAAAAACGACTATTAAAGAAATTATTTTTTTCATTTTGAGTTTTGTTTAATTTTGATTTTTCATAAAAATACAAATTCCATCTTTAACAACAAATACTATAAAGATAAGTGATAAATACATCTTCTAAAGAAAATGTAATTCATAATTTGCCAAAAGTACCAA
This sequence comes from Lutibacter agarilyticus, assembly GCF_900188235.1. GTDB lineage: Bacteria > Bacteroidota > Bacteroidia > Flavobacteriales > Flavobacteriaceae > Lutibacter > Lutibacter agarilyticus. The sequence goes on from NZ_FZNT01000011.1 coordinate 137,468, forward strand.
AATCAATATTAGTTATTGGAAAACTTTTTAAATTATTTAAAACTCCTATTCGCTATACAAGGTCTGAGATTTAAAAAACTGTGATTATTGGGCTAGAGATAGTATTACTGATATTGACACTGTTTTAGTTGAAAAACTTGAGTTAAATAAAAACCTTCATTTTTATAAAAATTTAAATGAAGGTCTTGAGAATTACGCTGGAAGTATTGCTGCTAAAGATGTAAATATTTCAACATTGGTTATTCAAGATTCCAAAGATAAAAAAGTTCGTGTAAGTTGTGCATATACTATTCGTCAAAACTTAAAACAAGGAGAACTTTTAATTACAACTAGTTTAGTACATAAACGGATTTTAAATGACGAACTTGTTTCAAATAGAATTATTAATTATTTAAAACGAACTAGTTAAAATGAAGCATTTATTTCTAATAGTATTTTTAAGTATATTTAGCGTATCTACAAATTACTCTCAACAAAATTCAGAAAAAAAGATGGTAAAAAAAGTAATAAAAACAGATGAAGAATGGAAAGCAGCATTGACGCCTGAACAATATTATATTTTAAGGCAAAAAGGAACTGACCGTCCAAGTGAAGCAGGGTACACCTCTCATTTTGAAAAAGGAACCTACCACTGTGCCGCTTGTGATTTACAATTATTTGAATCGAACAGTAAGTTTGAATCACACTGTGGCTGGCCGTCATTTGATGATGCTATTGATGGTACTGTTGAGTATGTTTTAGACAAAACTCACGGTATGGTAAGAACCGAAATTATTTGTGCTGCTTGTGATGGACATCTTGGTCATATTTTTAATGATGGTCCAAAAGAAACAACGGGTGAGCGTTATTGTGTAAACACTACTTCTATAAAGTTTGTAAAAGCTGAGAAGTAAATTTCACAAAATTCACTTTTTAGTTTATTTTTTATTGAAAATAGGTGTAAACACTCTTTTATTGTTATTTTTACCTAAATTTAACAAACATATTATGAATCAAATAATAACTTTTGGAGAGGTTTTAATGCGTTTATCTCCCGAAGGAAATAAGAAATTTATCCAATCTAATTTATTGGAGTTTTATTTTGGAGGAACCGAAATAAATGTTGGAATTTCTATCGCAAATTTTGGAGGAAATGTAAAACATATTTCTTGTATATCTGATGATTTTGTGGGTGATACAGCAATTTCTTATTTAAGAAGATTTGGTGTAGATACTTCTGAAATTGTACGTTCAAAAAGACCTTTAGGTGTTTATTTTTTAGAAATTGGTGCTGTAATGCGACCTAGTTCTATATCGTACAACAGATCACATTCTTCTTTTTCTGAAATTCAACCTTCAATGGTTAATTGGGAAAAATCTTTGGAGGATGGAAAATGGTTTCACTGGACAGGAATAACGCCTGCTCTTTGTAAAGGAGGGTATGATACCTTAAAAGAAGGTTTAATATTAGCTCGAAAGAAGGGAATGGAAGTTTCAGCAGACCCTACTTATAGAAGCGGACTTTGGAAATATGGTGAAGATCCTAAAGTTATATTAACCGATTTATTGAACTATTCAACAATATTTATTGGTGGCGTAAACGAAATTAATGAAGTTTTAGCAACCAATTTCAGCTATTCAGAAGAAGATTTTATTGCTGCAAGTAAATTGCTAATGGAAGAATTCCCAACAATTAAAAAAGTGTTTGATAAAATTAGAACAGCTGTTAATGCTTCTTGGCATAAAATAAGATCACGAATGTGGAACGGTATTGAGTTTAGAGAAACTGAAGATTTCGATATCACACATATTGTAGACCGTATTGGAACTGGTGATGCATATGCCGCAGGATTAATTTATGGATTACAACATTATGATGATTTTAAAGCTATGGAGTTTGCAGCAGCAGCTAGTGCCTTAAAACACACCTATGAAGGTGATGTTAATTTTTCTTCCGTAGATGAAGTATTAGGTATTTTAGGTGGAAACACCTCTGGGCGTTTCAATAGATAATTTTTTTACTCTCAAAAAACAACCCCAAAAGAATAAATTCTTTTGGGGTTTATTTTAAATGTTAATTAACACCTATTCTCCAAACTTGAGAATTAATGGTTTCTGTTGAAGCTTCCCAATCCTTTAAAGCATTGTTCCAGCTACCTTCACCATAAATTTCTTCAAAAGCGCCTTTTATACCTCCGTCGTCTTCATCCATTTCGGCCCAAGTATCAAATGCCCAAACTATGGCAACATCTCTTCCATTTCCTTCTGTAAATTGATTATTGTAAATGCTAAAATTACCTTCTCCTTTTTTCTCATATGCAGCCTTCACTTTTTCAATAAACTCTTTAAATTTATAATTCTGCCCTCTTTTTACATCTACAAACCAAATGTTTTCATACTTCGGGCTGTCAGATGCGTCTCCTTTATATGACAACTTTTTATTGTAACGCCAAAATTCATTTCTTCCATATTTTGCTACATTTGGAGATACATTTTTATCCCAATCGTTGCTATGAGCATCATCATTAGGACGATTATCTAAATCTGAAAAAGTACACGGCCCCATAATCCAAACATACCAACCCGTTTCTTTTCCTGTTAAAATATTATCTAATGATGCCTTAAAAACACCTTCTTTATGGAACTTGTCATTATGTGCTTTTACTGCATCTACAAAGGCTTTTTCCATACCAATTTTGGGTAACATATAGGTAATTTCAGCCATACCATACGTTTCTTTTTCTTCTTGAGCTGTTACAACAGATGTTGTTAACATAATTGTAAATACTAGCATTACAATAAAACTTGTTGTTGTTTTCATAATTAATAAAATTTGTTAGTTAATAGTTAAAAATATATACCAAAATAGTTGATATCAAATAATTTACAACGGGTAAAAATAAGGGGTTGAAAAAACTAAGGTACTGCAATTATATATGCAACCTTAGTTACATAGTAAATCTAAAGTAATAAATATTAACGATTTAACAATATATTATCAAAATTATTTTATAAAAATAAAAATAGCCGCACCATATATTAGGAATATTTTTTTAACGAAAAAAGCGCCTTTACTCAACAAATTAAGTAAAGGCGCTTTTTAAAAACAAGTAACTATGTTTTATTTTTTTTCGATAAAAACAGGTTCCGGAATAATTACTTTATCGCTAAACATTTGCCATAATTTAAAACCACCTGCAACATTCACAATGTTTTTTATATTATTATGACGCAAAATTAATTCAGCTAAATAACCTCTTAATCCTTTCTGACAAAAAATTATAATTGGCTTATCTTGATTTTTAATACTATCAACATATTGTCTTAAACTATCTAACGGATAATTAAGGGCTCCAGGAATAGTTCCTTTTTCAAATTCTGTTGTTGTGCGTGTATCTATCAATAAATATTCTGATGTTTTATTTTCAGTAAAAATGGTTTCTAATGCTTCAACTGAAATTTGCGCACTTTTTGAATTTAACATATTTTCAGCAACAAAACCGGTAACCACTACAGGATCTTTTGCTGGAGAAAATGGAGGTGCATAAGCCAAATCTAGTTGTGCTAAATCTGTAATTTTTAATTTTGCATAGATTGCAGTACTCAATACATCAACCCTTTTATCTACACCAACTTCTCCAAACAATTCAGCGCCTAATATTTCTTCAGTATCTGAATTATAATAAATCTCAGTAATTAAATCCTTTTGACCTGGATAATATCCGGGTGTTGAACCCGCTATAGTTAATACTGTTTTAAAAGATATATTTAAGTCTTTTAACGCCTTCGGGTTTAATCCGGTTCTTGCTAACGTATAATCAAACACTTTAACAATAGCTGTTTTATAAGCTCCTTTAAATTGAAGATGACCTCCAACGGCATTTGCGCCTGCAGCTCTACCGGCTTTGTTTGAATGTGTTCCTAAAGGAAAATAGTCAAACTCATTGGTTTGTAAATTTTTAATAGCAACATTGTCTCCTGCAGCATAAACATCGCTTATAGATGTTTGCATTTGTTCATTTACTTTCAACGCACCATTTGAAATATGATCTGCACCATTTTCAAGCAATAAATCGGTGTTTGGTTTAATTCCAACGCTTAAAATAACAAAATCAGTTTTAACCGTTTTACCATCTTTTATTTTTACTCCTTCAATTTTCCAATGATTATCAAGTTCAAATTCAGAAACCAAACCACTGGTAATAACTTCAATTCCTTTCTCTTTTAAAATAGCCTCAGCAAATTGCCCAAATTTAGGTTGCCACATATTTAAAACTTGACTGTCACCTTCAATTAAAGTTACATTTTTTCCAGCTTCAGCTAAATTTTCAGCAACTTCAATACCTATTAAACCAGCACCAATTACGGTAATGTGTTTAGAGTTTGAAGCCAAGCCTTCTTCGGTAATTTTATCAAAATCAACCATAGATCTACAAGTAGACCAGTTTGTTGCTTTTTCAATATTTTTTATTGGAGGAACTATAGAACGTGCACCAGTTGCAAAAACTAAGGTATCATAACCATAATCTCCTTTTTTTGAATAAACAACTTTATTGGCAGTATCTATTTTAACAATTTCTTCGTTTAAACGAACATCAATATTAAAACGGTTTTGTAACAATTCAGGTTTAACTACAATTAAATTACTTCTGTCTTCTATAACTCCTGAAAAAGCATAAGGCATTCCACAAGTAGCATAGCTAATATTTGCTCCTTTTTCAAATAAAATAATTTCAGCATTTTCATCTTCTCTTCTTGCTTTTGCTGCTGCTGATGGTCCGGCTGACAGCCCTCCTATTACAATAATTTTTTTCATTTCTATTCAATCATAATTTCTGCAAATTTTAGACAATTATTTCATATAGAGCGTGATTATTATCACTATTTCGTTTGCGTAATTTTTGTTACTTTTAACTTCAAGTTTCAATTTTAAAGTTCAGCATTGAAGAAAAATTAGACTGTTAAAAGTCCTTTAATTCAATATAAAAAGAGATTAAAATAGGATCCCTAAGTCAACTAAAATTAATCTTGAAGTAATAAGATAAAATGATGTTAAGAAAAATAGATTCTTATCCATTTTTATTATATTTGCATTTCTCAAAATTGAAGCTAGAATATGTTTAATAATTTAAGTGATAAATTAGATAAGGCCTTACACGTATTAAAAGGACATGGTAAAATTACAGAAGTAAACGTTGCCGAAACCCTAAAAGAAGTACGTAGAGCGCTTTTAGATGCCGATGTTAATTTTAAAATTGCAAAAACTTTTACAAATACTGTTAAAGAAAAAGCACTAGGACAAGATGTATTAACATCTTTAAATCCGGGGCAATTAATGGTGAAAATTGTAAAGGATGAACTAACGGAATTAATGGGAGGTGAAACTGTTGGAATTAATCTTTCAGGAAATCCAACGGTTATTTTAATGAGTGGTTTGCAAGGTTCTGGTAAAACAACTTTTTCGGGTAAACTTGCTAATTACTTAAAAACAAAGAAAACAAAAAACGTTTTATTGGTTGGTTGTGATGTTTATAGACCAGCCGCAATAAACCAATTACAAGTTGTTGGAGAACAAATTGGAGTTGAAGTATATGCTGAAGTTGATAACCAAAATCCGGTTGAAATTTCACAAAACGCCATTAAACATGCCAAGGAGACTGGTAAAAATGTAGTAATTATTGATACCGCAGGTCGTTTAGCTGTTGATGAAGCTATGATGACCGAAATTTCAAATATTCACAAAGCTGTAAATCCGCAAGAAACATTGTTTGTTGTAGATTCTATGACTGGACAAGATGCTGTAAACACAGCTAAGGCCTTTAACGATATTTTAAATTTTGATGGTGTTGTTCTTACAAAATTAGATGGTGATACCCGTGGTGGTGCTGCTTTATCTATTAAATCGGTAGTTGATAAACCTATTAAATTTATTGGTACAGGTGAAAAAATGGAAGCAATTGATGTTTTCCATCCAAACCGTATGGCTGATAGAATTTTAGGAATGGGTGATGTTGTTTCTTTAGTTGAAAGAGCACAAGAACAATACGATGAAGAAGAAGCTCGTAAAATTCAAAAGAAAATTGCCAAAAACCAATTTGGTTTCGATGATTTCCTGAAACAAATTCAGCAAATTAAGAAAATGGGTAATATGAAAGATTTGATGGGAATGATTCCTGGTGCTGGAAAAATGATGAAGGATGTTGATATTGATGATGATGCTTTTAAAGGTATTGAAGCTATGATACATTCTATGACTCCAAGCGAAAGAACTGAACCACGTACCATTAATGCAAGTAGAAAGAAGAGAATTGCAAAAGGATCTGGAACTAGCATACAAGAAGTAAATCAATTGTTAAAACAATTTACTCAAATGAGTAAAATGATGAAAATGATGCAAGGCGGTGGTAGCAGACAAATGATGCAAATGATGAAAGGAATGGGGAAATAACTTGAGTTATCAGTAGACTGTGGCAGTATTCAGTAAGCAGTTTCTGTTGGCAGTTAACATTTCTAAACCAAGTTAAAAAGAATAAAATAATGAGTTTCAAAAGTTTACTTGCATATAAAAAAGCATTTGATCTTTCTATGGTAATTTTTGAAATCACTAAAAATTTTCCTAAAGACGAAACTTATTCTCTTACAGGTCAAATACGAAGATCGTCACGTTCTGTTTGTGCTAATATAGCTGAAGCTTATAGAAAAAGATTGTATCCAAAACATTTCATCAGTAAGTTAACGGATTCTGATAGTGAAAATTCAGAAACACAAGTTTGGATTGATTTTTCAAATTCGTGTAATTACATAACTTCTGAACAACAACAAATATTAACGAATAAAAGTATTGAGGTAGGGAAATTAATCAATTTTATGATTAATAATTCTGAAAGATTCAGAGGAAAAACTGAAAACTGAAACTGACATACTGTAAACTAACAACTTATGATTTTACTAGACGGTAAAAAAACTTCAGCAGACTTAAAAGTTGAAATTGCTGAATCTGTTAAGGAACTAAAAGCTAAAGGAAAAAAAACGCCTCATTTAGCCGCAATTTTGGTTGGAACTGATGGTGCAAGTATGACCTATGTAAATGCCAAAGTAAAAGCTTGTGAATTGGTTGGTTTTAATTCTACATTGATTGATCTTCCTGAGGAAACTTCTGAAGAAACATTATTACAAGAAATTGAAAAACTAAATAACAATAATGACATTGATGGTTTTATTGTACAGTTACCTTTACCAAAACATATTGATGAACAAAAAGTATTGATGGCAGTACATCCAGATAAAGATGTTGATGGTTTTCACCCAACAAATGTTGGACGTATGACCTTAGATTTACCTACATTTTTACCTGCAACTCCTTTTGGTATTTTAGAATTATTAGAACGTTACAAGGTTGAAACTTCAGGACAACATGTGGTGGTTATTGGAAGAAGCCATATTGTAGGTAGACCTATGAGCATTTTAATGAGTCAGAAAAGACCAGCTGGTGATGCCACTGTAACTGTTGCTCACAGTAGAACAAAAAACTTAAAAGAATTAACCTTGCAAGCCGATATTGTTGTCGCTGCTCTTGGTATTCCTGAATTTTTAACAGGCGATATGGTAAAAGATGGTGTTACAATTATTGATGTTGGAATTACAAGAATAGATGATTCTTCTAAAAAAAGTGGGTATCGTTTGGCTGGTGATGTTCATTTTGAAAGTGTAGCTCCAAAATCTTCGTTTATTACACCAGTTCCTGGAGGAGTTGGTCCTATGACCATTGCCATGCTTATGAAAAATACTTTGTTAGCTTGTGAAAGAAAAAGTTAATTAATTGAATATACGATTAAAAAAAGGTTGTCTAAAAAGTGTACTTTTTAGACAACCTTTTTTATGATTCCTCTCTATTTACCAAATCCATTGAAAATGCTGGTAAACATATAGCCAGATATTCACAAGCTACATCAAACGGATTTGAATATTGAACCCTAGTTCCTTTTTCTATTTTAATGGATTGACCAGCTTCTAAAACTATGGTGACTCCTTCAATAATAAATTGTTTTTTCCCTTTTATAATATAGGTATATTCATCAAATTCTGGAGTTTGAAAAGGCTCACTCCATTTTGGTGGTGCAACCATATGCGCAATGCTCAATGCTGACGGAATACTTGCCAAACCAAAATGTTCTTCAATTAATTTTCCATCGGCTGTAGGTACTATAAACGGTGATTTTTGAATGCTGTATTTTTTCATAAATAAATTTATTGCTTTAGAATTTTTAAAAACTCCTTTAAAAGTAGTAAATTAGTATATACCTCTCACCCAACTATTCAATTTAATTTAAATACAATTAAGATGAAACTTACATTTTTTGGTGGAGCCGGAACCGTAACAGGATCAAAAATCCTACTAGAAGTTAATTATAAAAAGATTTTGATTGATTGCGGTCTTTTTCAAGGTTTAAAAGAACTTCGAAAAAAAAATTGGGAAGCACTTCCTATTGACCTAACTAATTTAACCTGCGTTCTATTAACACATGCGCATCTTGATCATTCAGGATACTTACCTTTATTAATTAAAAATGGCTATAAAGGTGCTGTTTATTGCACAAAACCAACAAAAGATTTAACCGAAGTAATATTGTTAGATAGTGGTAAAATTCATGAAGAAGATGCCAAAAGAGCCAATAAATATAATTATACCAAACACAACCCTGCAAAACCATTGTATACCATTGAAGACGCAAAGGAAGCCATTAATAGAATTAAAAGTTTTGAATTTAATAAGTGGCATCCTTTAGATGAACATATTCAGTTTAAATTTATAAATAGCGGACATATATTAGGAAGTGCGTTTATTCTTTTAAAAATTAATGAAAAAATCATTGTTTTTTCTGGTGACGTTGGAAGAAAAAATCCAATCATCTTAAATCCTTTTGAATATATTGAACATGCCGACTATTTAGTTGTTGAATCTACCTATGGAAATAGAATTCATAAAAATAAAATAATTTCTGATGAATTATTAAAATACATTAATCACACCTATTCAAAAGCGGGTACGTTAATAATTCCAACGTTTTCTGTTGAAAGAGCACAAGAAATCATCTATTTACTTAGCATCTTAAAACAAAATAAACAACTCCCTAAAATTCCTATTTATTTAGATAGTCCAATGGGAGTAGATGCTACTCAAATTTATTATTCACACCCAAATCATCATAAACTAACTGAAAAAGATATTACTAATATGCGATTAACAGTTCAGTTAATAAGTAATATACATACTTCTAGAACAATAGTAAATGACAAAAACCCAAAAATTGTATTGGCAGGAAGTGGAATGATTACTGGTGGACGCGTTTTACACTATTTAGAACATTTAATTGAAAACCAAAAAAACTCTATATTATTAGTTGGCTTCCAAGCAAATGGTACAAGGGGAAGATCTTTACTTTCTGGAGATAGCGAATTAAAATTTTTCGGAAAATACCATAAAATAAATGCTGAAGTTTTTAAAATAAATGAATTCTCAGGACATGCAGATCAACCTGAATTGCTTGATTGGTTACAACATTTTAAATCTCCTCCACAGCTAACATTCATAAATCATGGAGAACCACACGAAAGTCAGGCATTGAATATAAAAATAAAAAGTGAATTACACTGGAATTGTACCGTTGCAAAAATGAATACCGTTTACTATTTAAATTAAACCTTAATTAAACCAAATGGTAAAGTATTTAATTTTTGAAATGTCAGGTATTTGCTCAAGAGAAATTTCTTCCCTACTAAATTTACTAATTCCAAGTTCTTCTTTATCAATGGCAATAGTTGCATTTAATTCATCAATATAAAGCGTTGCCGAATTTAAGGTAGTTTCTACTTTATTAATTTTATAATTGGTATTAATATCTTTAAAGGTCGATTGTAAACTAATTCCTTTCTCGGTAATGAAATCAATACCAAATAATTGAATACTTTTCAACCTTGAAGTTGAATCATTTTGTTCAACAGGAACAATAGATAGTAATTTTTGACCTTTTTCAGAAAAGATTTCATACTCATCACTCGCATTAAAAAATGAATCTTCTTCATTTTCGTCTATATCAGCTAAATGAGTCACAATAGAATCATTCACAAAAATAGATTTTAAATCTTGAACCGTTGTTTTTGTACTTAAAAGTCCAACTTTTCCCTTTTTAATTAAATATTTGTTTTCATTTGAACATTGAACCAACATTATTGATAATATAAAAATGTAAAAAATATTTTTTATAGCAACCATAAGCAATTTAATATGTTTCTTATAAATAGTAATAACGTCTAATCTTTTAAAATATTAGACCTTTATAGCACTCTTTTTAAAATTCCTAACACCCCTCTAATAAATGTAGCGCTTGTAACTACTTTTAATATTGGATTCATACGGGTACTTGCTCTTCTTTTTGATGAAGTGCTCGATTTTTTTTCCGTTTCTTTTTTTCTAGCCTCAACTTCTTCCTTTTCGTTTATCTTCTCAATCTTATCATTCAATATTTCATAAGCACTTTCTCTATCAATTGCTTCATCATATTTGTAAAATAATCGAGAATTTTCAATTAATTCTTTTATTTCACTTGTTGAAAGAACATCCATTCTACTCATAGGTGCACGCATCATAGTTGCTGCTAAAGGTGTTGGTCTACCTTTTTCATTCAAAACGGATATAAAGGCTTCTCCAATTCCTAACTGAGTAAGCGTTTCATCAACATCATAATATTCAGAGTCTGGATAATTTTCTGAAGCCAATTTTATCGCTTTTCTATCTTTAGCCGTAAACGCTCTTAAGGCATGTTGAATTTTTAAACCTAATTGCGCCAATACATCCTCTGGAACATCTTTTGGGTTTTGAGTTACAAAAAATATTCCAATTCCTTTTGAACGAATTAATTTAATAATACTTTCAATTTGAGATAATAAAGCTTTTGAAGCTTCATCAAAAATTAAATGCGCTTCATCAATAAAAATAACCAATTCTGGTTTTCCACTATCACCTTGCTCAGGAAAAGTTGAATAAACTTCTGCTAGCAATTGCAACATAAATGTAGAAAACAGCTTTGGTTTATCTTGAATATCTGTTAAACGCAATATTGAAATAATTCCCTTCCCCTCTTCATTGGTTCTAACTAAATCTTGTACATCAAACGAACGTTCTCCAAAAAATAAATCACCTCCTTGCTGATCAATTTCTATTATTTTTCTTAAAATCGCACCTGTACTTGCTGTGGAGATTCTACCATATTCAGCCTGAATTTCATTCTTTCCTTCGGCTGTAGCATATTGTAAAACTTTTCTAAAATCTTTTAAATCTAATAATGGTAATTTATGATCATCACAATATTTAAAAATAATAGAAACAATACCTGTTTGTGTAGCTGTTAAATCCAATATTCTAGAAAGTAATACGGGTCCAAACTCTGAAACAGTTGCACGTAAACGAACTCCATTTTGTTCAGAAATCGTTAATAATTCAACGGGAAATTTTTTAGCATCAAAAGGCAAACCAATTGCTTCGTGTCGTTCATCAATTTTTGCGTGACCAGGACTTGCTTGTGCCAAACCACTTAAATCTCCTTTAATATCCATTAATAATACAGGAATCCCCTTTTCTGAAAGGTTTTCAGCCATCACCTGTAAAGATTTTGTTTTACCTGTACCTGTTGCACCTGCAATTAATCCGTGCCTATTCAATGTTTTTAAAGGAACCTTAACAAATGCATCTTTAACGGTTTCGCCATCTAATATAGCTGATCCAAACACTAAATAATCTCCTTTGGTTTTATAACCTTCCGTAATATGATTAAAAAAAACTTCCTTCCTATCCATGTACTATATTTTGTATAAAAATAGTATATATAAATCAATTTAAAAATTTGAAGAGAAATTAAGTTGAAAAATTTCTTTATCACTAGTTATCACTATATTTGCACCATGATTAATGAAGAAACACAACAACTAATTAATAAAGGTGAAATGCTTCCACTAATGGAGGAGTTTTATACCATTCAAGGCGAAGGATTTCATACGGGAAAAGCTGCATATTTTATAAGAATTGGTGGTTGTGATGTTGGCTGCCATTGGTGCGATGTTAAAGAAAGCTGGAATGCTGATTTACACCCTCCAACACTTACAGATATTATTATTGACAATGCAAAAAAAGAGGCAAATACCGTAGTTATTACAGGTGGAGAACCTTTAATGTGGAGTTTAGATTACATTACAACTAAACTTCAAAGTAACAATCTTAGAACTCATATTGAAACATCGGGAGCATATCCCTTAAGTGGAATTTGGAACTGGATTTGTTTATCTCCTAAAAAAACAAAATTACCATTGGAAGGTATTTATCCTGAAGCTCATGAATTAAAAATCATTATTTCGAACAAGCACGATTTTAAATTTGCAGAAGAACAAGCTGCTAAAGTTGCTGATACTTGTGAATTATTTTTACAACCTGAATGGAGTAAAAGAGAAAAAATGACACCTAGTATTGTTGAATATGTAATGAAAAATCCACAATGGAAAATTTCTTTACAAACTCATAAATATTTAAATATTCCTTAAACTGTTTTTAACTTTTGAAGTACAAGAGCATAAATCTTTTCAAATTGTGCTTCTAAAGTTAAATTTGAATTGTCAATTGCAATAGCATCTTCAGCCATTACCAACGGTGAATCTTCCCTGGTAGAGTCTATAAAATCTCTGTATTCAACATTTTTTAAGATTTCGTCAAAAGTTACTTTATCTCCTCTCTCAATCAATTCATCATATCTACGCTGTGCACGTGTGGTAGCTGAAGCGTTCATAAATAATTTTAATTCTGCATTTGGAAAAACAACCGTTCCAATATCACGACCATCCATTACAACACCTTTATTCAAACCCATATTTTGTTGCTGTTGAACTAAAGATTTACGAACTTCACTAATTTCGGCAACTTTACTAACTAAATTAGATACTTCTAAAGTTCTAATCTCTTTTTCAACATTCATACCATTTAAATACACTTCTGCAAAACCTACTGCTGAATTATACTTGAAAGTTAATACTATCAAGTCTAAAGAAGTAACTAAGCCCTCAATATCAAAAAAAGAACTTGAAATAAAATTATGCTGCATTGCATATAACGTTACGGCTCTGTACATAGCACCTGAATCTACATATACATAAGATAATTCTTTTGCTAACTGCTTTGCAATCGTACTTTTTCCTGTTGAAGAAAAGCCATCAATGGCTATCGTAATTTTTTTCAATGTTTAATCTAAATTTATTAATAAACTGAATGTACTTGAATTTGAAGCTGGATGGTATTTTGTAAAAGCATAATTTACGCTAAACTTTCTAAAATTAATTCCAAAACCAGCTGTAAAACCAGCAAAGGTACGTAATTCAGGTAATTTTAATTCACTTGCTCTTCTAAAATTATAACCTAAACGAATGTTAAAAGCACTTTCAGGAAAAAACTCAACTCCAAATGTTAAATGCCTGAAAGCATTATCAAAAAAAGTAATCTTTTCTTCAACTTCATTACCATCAAAATCAGTTTCGCTATTTGACGGATTACTAACTGCTAAATTCCATTTTTGCAAATTATCAATCGTAGCGTGCCATTTAATAGGGACTTCTTCAAGTCGATATGAAAAACCAAAAGCTATTTGAAATGGTAGATCTTCTCTAATTTCATCATAGGCTGTAATTTGATAACCTAGATTTCTTATCACTAGAGTTGCCATAAATGGTTCGTGCTCATTATAATAAAGTAAACTAATATCAACACCTAAACCAAAAGAAGAATAATTTTCAATTACAGAATTGATTAACTTTACATTACCTCCCAAATAAAAATCACTTCTAAAAAAATTATATGAATAACCTATTGAAAATGCGAAATCATAGGCTTTAAACTCTCCGGTTTCATTTCCCTCATCATCTGCGCCTATAAATGTTCCATAATTTAAATATTGAACTCCTGCATGAAAAGTTCCTATATGCTCATTAAACAGATACGCATAAGATGCTGAAGCATAATTGATATCTCCTAAAAAGTTGAGATAATTTACTCCAAGTGTATTATCTAAATTAGGGTTGATTGTTGCAGGATTCCAAAGTGGTTGATTTACATCATTTAAAAGTGTAATTATATTTCCACCTAAAGCAGCCTGTTTTGCAGAACCTGTTAGATTTAGAAAATTATAAATATTTTCGCCACCCACTTGTGGGAAAACATTCATTGAAATTATATAAAAAAGTAATATTAATTTTCTCATCTTACAGATTGCAAAATAAAGCTATTTCCTGTTAAAAAGTAAAATTAACTGTTATAAGTTTGGAATATAGGTAAAAAAAAACCTTCAACGTTTAAGTTGAAGGTTTTTCAAAAGAAAGGCGGTGACATACTCTCCCACCATAGTGGCAGTACCATCTGCGCTGATAG
>NZ_FZNT01000005.1 GCF_900188235.1 Lutibacter agarilyticus
ATAAAACTATTAATGAATTTGAAATAGAAATGTATAATCAAAATGTAGCGGCTTAAGTCTCGCAATTAATTGTACAGTTTTTTGTTGTAGGTCCAGTGGACGATTAGTGCAATTTATGGTAAGTACAAGGGAGTTATTTATCCCCTCCGCCTTTGGAACCTCCCCTTAAAAGGTGAGGAGTTTTAATTTTAGTTAACCAAAATACCCTTGTAATTATACTTTATGGAACAAAATGGAGCGTATTGTGAACACCTTATTACCTGCACGGATGTTTGTGGTTTGTTGTGTCTATTCTTATGGAAACTTAGTAAAATTGGAATTATTATATAAACAGATTTCCATAATTTTTTATCAAAAATTTCGTAATGACGGCAAAAGCAAAAAGTAAATACCAATCCTTAAAACCATTCCACAGCGAAAAAAGCCTTTAAATTTAGTTGGCTTTATTAAATATAAATTACTGGCTTTTAATAGTTTGATTTCACATGGGAACATTGATACTAGTGATATTGAAAAAAATAGTAAAAATAAAAAGACCTAAAATGATACTCCCTAATATTAGTGATATTGAGATAGAAAATTTTATATTAAAAACTATTTTTAATGATAAAAAATACTGCTTATATCTAACTTTTAATTATTTTTTGAATTGTTTTTTGATTTCATTTCAGTGGGTGAAACACCAAATTTTTCTTTAAAAATTTTTCCAAAATATTTTGGATTAGAAAACCCTACCATATAAGCAACTTCATCAACTCGTATGTTTTTATTTTCAATAAGAATTTGTTTAGCCCTTTTCATCCTCATTTCGTTTAATATTTCTTTACCTGATAGACCTGTTAAACTTTTTACTTTACGGTAAAAATTAGAGTGGCTCATACTAAGTTTTTCTTCTAAAGAGGTTATGTTGAAATCGACATCGGGAATTCCTTCCTCTACAGCTTCCATTAAAGTTTTTAAGAACTCTTCATCAATTGAGTTAACAGTAACGGAGGAAGGTTCTAAAAAAGTATCTTTGTTCTGAAATACTTTTCTTAATTGCTCTCTAGAATGGAGTAGATTCTTTATACGCAAAACTAAATATTGCATTTCAAACGGTTTGGAAATATAGTCATCAGCGCCAGTTTCAATACCTTTATATTTTGATTGTTTGTCAGTTTTAGCAGTTAATAGAATAACAGGAATATGGCTGGTTTTAATATTCGTTTTAATATAATTACAATAGGTTATGCCATCCATGTTAGGCATCATAACATCACTTATTATTAAGTCTATGTCATGGTTTTTAGCTATTTTAATTCCTATTACTCCATCTTCTGCCTCCATGATGTTGTAATTGTTGATTAATTCAGATTTTATATACGATCTCATATCTGCGTTATCTTCTACTATTAATATGGTTTTGGCAGAATCATTGTGAGGTTGTGATTTTTCAATCAATACATCATCTTTTTCTTCTCTAAAAATGTCATCCTCACTAGATGTTATTTTTAAATTTGGTGATAACGAACTGGTTGTATCCGGAATATAAAAACAAATTGTTGTTCCATATTTTTCTTTACTTTCAGCTACTATATATCCATCATGAGCTTCAATTAGTTGATAGGTATGTGATAAGCCTATGCCATAGCCTTTTTCTTTTGTGGTGTTTTCTTGATAAAAACGTTCAAAAACCTTGGATAATCTTTCTTGTGAAATGCCCTTGCCTGAATCGCTTACTTCAACTTTAACAAATGATTCATACTTAGAGTTTCTAAGTAAAATATCATCCTGTTTATGTTCTTGTTTAATCAAAATGTTTATTTCACCTCGATCTGTGTATTTAACTGCGTTTGAAATTATGTTAAAATAAACTTTGGAAAGCATATCTGCATCAAAACCAATTATTAGTTTTTTAGAGGAACAATTCACATTATAAGTTAGACCTTTTTTATGAATAGCATAAGAGAAATGGGCTATTTCTTTTTTGGTAAAATGAACAATATCTCGTTCATGTAATTGCGCTACTAATTTTCCGCTTTCTGCACGTCTAACATCTAATAGCTGTTCTATTAAAAAATTAAGTCGTTTAACATTTCTTTTTATTAGTATCAATTTTCCTTTTGTGTCTTTATCAATATTTTTTTCTAGTAGAATATTTTCAAGAGGTCCTTTTATCAATGTTAAAGGTGTTCTGAGGTCATGTGATATATTGATAAAAAATTGTGTTCTTAGTTTGTTTAAAGATTGGATTTTTCGATTATGTTCTATATCCAATAGAAGTTTGTTTTTGGTAGTATAACGAATAATTGAATAGTAAGAGAAGTATACTAAAGTTAAGGCAATTACAATAAGGTATAATGCATAGGCATACCAAGTATATTGAAAAGGTGTTTTTATATTTATATATAATTCTCGAGGCTGTTTTTCCCAAATACCATCACCATTAGTAGACTTAACCTTAAATGTGAATTTACCATAATCTAAATTGGTGTAATTAGCATGTGTCTTAGAGTATTCTGTGTATTGCCAATTTTTATCAAAACCATCAAGCATAAATGCATATTTGATATTTTTTGCATTTGGATAAAGCATTGAAGAAAAATCAAACCCAATATTGTTTTGTTTTGGAAGCAATGTAATAGTATCTGATATAGTTATTCCTTTTTTTAAGGGAATATTTTTACCTACTTTTTGATTAGGATTTACACGAATATCATTTAAGAAAAAATCGGTAATTGTAGTTTGAGGTTGTCTTTCGCTTTTGGTTATTTTTTTTGGATAAAAGGTAGTTATGCCATTAATCCCTCCTATCATAATTTCACCCGTCTTCGATTTGCATACTGCATGTTCTGAAAACTCATTGCTTTGGAGACCATCTGTTTCAAAATAATTAATAAACTGGCCATTTATAGGGTTAAACTTGGAAAGTCCATTATTAGTCCCTACCCATAAATAACCAGCGTTGTCTTCAACAATTGAGTTTATCATATTGTTTGGAAGGCCATCTTTTCGGGTATAGGTTTTGAATGAAACATCATTGGAGTTATGAGATTTAACCATTTTATTAAGACCTTCATAGGTGCCTACCCAAAAAGTTCCTTTGTCATCCTGTACTATGGATCTAATATAATTATTGCTTATTGAATTCTCTAATGATGGATTATTCTTGTGTTTTTTAACTTTTATCACTTCTTGTTTATTGTTCAGAGAAAGAATATGTAAACCCCCACCTTCTGTGCCAACTAATAGCTCATTGTTTTTTTTATCTAAAAAAAGAACTCTACAATTTTGCGGAGAGTTGGAATTATATGTTTTTAAAGGATAGTTTTTATCAATAACTATTTTGTTGTTAACTATTTTTAGGCGAAATACACCACGAAAAGATGCGAGCCAATAATACCCCTCTTCTCCTTTTATTATGTAAAAGGAGGCATTTGTTAGTGTGTGATTTAATATTTTGATTGTGTTTTTAGACTTCTTTTGAATTAAATACAAACCATCGTCACAACAGATGAAATATTTATCTTTCTCATAATGGGTAATGTAAAAAACAGTTTTGTTTTCTAGTCCTAGTTTAGTTATTTTATTTGAATATCTATTAATTTGGTATAAGCCATTGCTATGTGTGCCTGCCCAGATGTTATCGTTATTATCAATATTTATAGCACGTATAAAACTAGAACCATTATCTGTTGCTGTATTAATTTTTATGTGATTAAATTTTTTTTGATCTGAATCAAAACAGTTAATGCCTGCTCCAATAGTTCCAACCCACAATAAATCATCTTTAGTTACATATAAAGTTCTAATTAAGTTAGAATTTAAGCTCGATGGGTCATAAGGATTATGTTGAATATGTTCAAATTGGATTTTTGACTTGTTTAGCTGTTCGCATGTGATAAAATTTACACCTTTATCCAGGGTGCCGAACCATAAGTTTCCTTTATTATCTATGGATATTTCGGAACATTTTAGTGAAGAAGGACCATTATTGGAAGATGTTGGTTGAAAAACATCCATTTTTTCTGTAGTTAAGTTGTATCTTATAAGCCCATTTCTACTACATGAAATCCATAAGTTATTAGAATTGTCTTCAACTAAGTCAAAAAAGTTGTAGGTTGAACCTTGAATGACTGTATCAATTATAATTGCTTTATTATTATGAGGTTCAACAACTATTTGATTTACTATAGAGCTAGATTGCATCCAGAAACCTCCTTGCTTACATTCTTTTAAATTAATAATTGAGATATTTGAATCTTGATCATCGGAATCAATTATAATTAGTTGTGGAGCGAGATCTTCAGATTGATTATATTTTTTTTTAAGTTTAATTCTAAATAAACCATTTCCTGTTCCAAGAAATAAGTGATTTTCATAAATTAGAAGACTGTGGATGTTTAATTTTTGAGTGGTAGAAGAACTAGGAATAACCTGAAGTATAGATTCTGTACCTGGATCGTACATATTTAATCCATCATCAGTACCAATCCATATTCTTCCAAATTTATCTTCTGAAAGGCTATGAACGGTATTATTGCTTAATGAATTTGGGTTGTTTTTTTCTGTATTGAATATTTTTATACTATACCCATCAAACCGGTTAAGTCCATCAACTGTTCCAAACCACATAAACCCCCTGCTATCTTCTAAAAAGCAATAAACTTCGCTTTGAGAAAGTCCATGTTTTGATGTGATATGATGAAATCTTTTATTCTGTGAATAAAGACTAGTACTTTCTAAAAGTAATAAAAGAAAGAAGATTGATTTTATAATTTTAAGCATGAAAACAATAATACAAAATAATTATACTCTATAAACTTGAATTTATTCTAATTTTGAATGAAGCACAATAATTACCCAAAAAAAGACCAATTTTCACCTAATAAAGAACGAATATGTATTACACTATGGGATTTTTTAGATCACTTGTACGCTGTTAAAATGTGTTAATTTGTAAATAGTAATTTTTGTTTAATTCAAATATGAAAATATTGCAGGATATATTCGTTCTGCAACTATTAAATTCAAACTAATTAATTTATTTTTTATGAAAAACCAACTAAAATCAAAAAGACATTTGTTAATGTTTTTATTAAGTTGCTTTCTACCCTTTGTCACTTTTGCTCAAGAACTTGAGGTATCGGGGATGGTAGTTAGCATTCAAGACGGGCTACCTTTACCCGGTGTTACAATACTTATTAAAGGAGAAAATTCTGGGACTACATCAGATTTTGATGGTAATTACTCAATTAGAGTAAGCAGTACGGATGCTGAACTTATTTTTAGTTATATAGGGTATGCCGACCAAAACATTACCGTTAATGGTAGGCAGAATATTAATGTATCATTAAAACAAGCAACTACAGATCTAGATGAAGTTATAGTAGTAGGATACGGAACCGCCAGAAGGGGGGATGTAACAGGTGCAGTAGCTTCTGTGAAAGGATCCAGCATTGAAAAAGGCAGACCACTCTCCGTTCAAAGTGCCTTGGCAGGTCGTGTTGCAGGGGTTCAAATATCTCAAACAGACAACTCTCCAGGAGCAGGTATGAGAATTTTAATAAGAGGTGGTTCTACTCTAACAGGTGGGAATCAACCTTTATATGTAATTGATAATTTTCCTATCATCCCTGATGATAGCGATCCTTCTCAAAATCCATTAGCCGATCTAAATCCTAATGATATAGAGTCTATTGAAGTATTAAAAGATGCTTCTGCTACAGCTGTTTATGGGGCATTAGGTGCTAACGGGGTGATTCTTATAACTACCAAGCTAGGAAAAACAGGAAAACCACAAATTAATTTTCAATACAATAGTGGAGTTTCTGTTATGACTAATACACCAAACATATTAAATGACCAGGAATATTTGAATTGGCAGATAGAACGAGGCCCACAATTAAACTTCCTTAATAGCGGGAATCAAACAAAAGAACAACAATGGATAGACATAAAAAATTCTGGTCAACGAGGAAGCGTTTGGATAGATAGAATTACAAGACCTGCCTTGACAAATCAAGCGGACATAAGCTTTAGTGGTGGTTCTGACGGTATGAAATACAGATTATCAGCAGGATATTTAGGGCAAGAAGGTGTTATTAAAAACTCTGATCTTAATCGTACTAACTTAAGCGCCAATATCCAACAAAAAATAGGGAAAAATATAAAAATTGGTTCTAACATAACTTATTCGTTAAAAAAAACAAAAGGATTAGTTACTGTTTGGGATCAAAACTCACTGCTAAAAACAGTCTTCCAATTAAACCCTTTTATGCCTGATGATTTTGAAATTAGTGAATTCCCTGTGGACGATCCAACCTTTATTTTTAATTCAGAAAATGTGCTAACATTTATAGATGAAGTCCAAAATTTTTCTGAAACAGAAAGAACTTTAGGTAATTTATTTTTCGAATACAAGCTTACTGATAATTTAAGATGGTGGACAAGTTATGGTATAAATAGATTTAGGAATTCAGATTCACAATTTTACCCTACTACAGTTAGAAGAGGTCAAGACCCTAATGGTTTTGCCAAATTCAGAACGCGTAATACTGAGAATACTAATTTTCAAACACGTTTAAACTACAATAAAAGTGTAAATAAACACAGTTTTAATGCTACTGCTGTATTTGAAGCAAGAACACAAAACGTAAACTTACAAACTTTTGGTGCATCAAATTTTGAGGAACAGTCACTAGGACTTTTCGATTTATCATCGGCATCACAAGCAGATTTTCCAGTAAATTTATCAGAAGAAACAACTGCAGCATCATACTTAGCAAGGTTAGGCTATTCCTATGCAAATAAATATTTGTTAACGGCTTCTTTTAGAGGAGATGCCGATTCACGCTTTGGATCTAATAATAAGTGGGGGTATTTTCCTTCTATAGCCTTAGGCTGGATTGCTTCGGAAGAAAAATTTATGAAAGATTCAAATACTTTCGATTTATTTAAGTTGAGAATATCTTATGGTGAAACAGGAAATAGTCAAATTCCAACCTACCAGTCTTTGGCTAGATTAAATACTCAAAGATATATTTTTGATGATGCTTTGGCGGTAGGGCAAGTACCAGGAAGTATAGCTAACCCAGATTTACAATGGGAAATTACTACACAATATAATGTAGGTCTAGATTTAGCATTTTTAAATAATCGGATTTCAGTAACAGCAGATGCCTATTATAAAGAAACGAATGATTTATTATTAGATGTGCAATTACCATTAACTTCCGGGTTTCAAACTGCCGTTAAGAATGTAGGTTCTATAAGTAGTAAAGGTTTTGAATTGGCTCTAAACACCGTTAATATTGAGACTGAGGATTTTAGATGGAATACTGCTTTTACTTTCTCAACCAATAAAACCAAAGTTTTAGATTTAGGAGAAAGAGAAGAAATGTATTTCTCTAGAGTATTTAATTACAATTTTAGAGATGAAATTTTGCTGCGTGTTGGGGAAGAAGTTGGTACGTTTGTTGGGTATATTGAGGACCAAGTTCTTAATAGTCAGACCGAAATTGCTAACAGTCCCGATTCACAACTTTTAGAGAATATCCCTGGTCAGGTAAAATTTAAAGATGTAAACGGTGATGGAGTTATCGATAGTAACGATAGAGTTATTATTGGAAATACCCAACCAGATTTTATTGGTGGTTTTAACAGTGAAATTAACTATAAAAACTTTGACTTTAGCTTCTTTTTGAGATGGAGCTATGGTAATGATGTCATCAATGCAAATACACTATTTTTAGATAGAGTAGGCAATGGAAACTGGAATACATTAGCAGGTTTCGCTGACAATGCCTTTTCGCCTCTTAACCCAAATGGAACTGTACACGGTCAAGTCCCAGATACTTATTCTAACTTTATGAAGAGTAATTTAATTGAAGATGGTTCATACTTAAAGTGCGATTATATTACTTTAGGATATACTTTACCATCAAATATATGGCCTAAATCTTACATAAAATCAATGAGATTATTTGCAAGAGTCAATAATCCATTTATGATAACAAGATACGGTTGGTTCGATCCAGAAGTTAGTTCTGGTTTTGGAACAGTTGCAAAAGTAGGACCTGGTGTAGATTTTGCTTCATATCCAAGATCGGTAACTTTTACAATAGGAGCATCAATAAATCTATAATATTAAATTATAAAAAAGTTAAACCATGATAAATATAAAAAATTATCTGTTAATCCTAGTTACTTTAATATTCTTCGCTAGTTGCCAAGATTTTTTAGAGGAAGAGCCAGCATCTCAGTTATCTCCTGAGAATTATTATAAAACAGCAAATCAAGCGGAATCAGCTGTAGTAGGTGCATATAACGCTTTGCAGCGAAATGGTGTTTTTGGACCACTTCAATATTTTATGACAACAGATCTTGTTAGAACTGCAAGCTGGAATACTGCAGGAGGTATTGGTACATATACCTTTTCAGCTGATAACGTTCAAGTAGTTTTACCTTTATGGAAAGATCATTTTCAGGGTATTAATGAAGTTAATGCAGCCATAACGCATGTTCCCAATGTAGATATGGACGTAGACAGAAGAAATGAATTAGTCGCTGAAGCCCGGTTTTTAAGAGCTTTGATGTATTTTAATTTAGTTCGTTATTTCGGTGATGTTCCATATTTTGAAACTGAAACGAACTCTCTTGAAAATTTAGAAGTACCAAGAGATCCTGCTTCAATGGTTTATGAGAAAATTATTGCCGATTTAGAATTTGCCATAGATCATCTTGATACTAAAGCAGAAATAACCCAAGTAGGGAGAGCTACAGCTGGTGCAGCTAAAACTGCACTTGCTAAGGTTTATCTTACAAGGGGAAGTATGATGGAACGTGATGGTAACGGTGATAGCTCTGCAGACTTTCAAATGGCAGCTACACTTTCCAGAGAGGTCATTTCTAGTAGTGAATACACACTTTTGCCTTATTATCCAGATATTTTTATTATTGAAAATCAAAATAATGATGAAATCATTTTTGATGTGCAATATAAAAGTGGCGGTATCGATGAAGGAAGCTGGATTGGAGCACAAATGGGACTTCAAGGAAACCCACAATTAGGTGGAAGCTGGGGAAATATTCACGCCACAACCTATTTTCATACTATGTATGAAGATACGGATATGGTTAGGCAAGAATGGACAACCCCTCATGTAACAGTTCTTGGTAACGGGACTTTGCGTTTAGACCTACCCTGGTGGCAAGTTTGGAAAATAGGAAAATTTAGACGTTATCCGGTCCGAAAGTCTGATTATCAGTTCAGGGATGCAGATACCAACTGGCCTGTATTTAGATATGCAGAGGTTTTACTGATTTATGCTGAGGCACTAAATGAAGTAAATAATGGTCCTAATGCAGAAGTTTTTGATGCCCTAAATCAACTTAGAGCACGGGCAAGAAATGTGAATGGAGATGGTACTCGAGATTTTTTACATGCAGATATTTTACCAAGAAATTTGACATATGATTCAAGTATTTTACCAGATATTTCTTCTACAGATTATCCAGATTATGCATCTATGAAAGAATACATTATGTTCGAAAGAGCTCGTGAGTTAGGTGGGGAAGCGAAACGTTGGTTCGATTTAACTCGTTGGGGGAATTTAGTAGATAGAATCCAAGCTCCACTGAATATATCTCCTGCAGAAGGAGGTGGATGGAATATAACAGCAAATAATGTAGGTGAGCATCACAATTTATTACCTATTCCTAACACCGAAATGCAATCAAATCCTAATTTGGTCCAAAATCCTGGATACTAATTTTATTAATCAAATAATGAATAGAATAATGAGAAATTATATAAAGTCTTTTTTAATATATTCTGTAGCTCTTGCTTTCCTAAGTTGTAGCACAGATGCACCCGAACCGGAAGTTAGTTTCAACGTTGACAATGCCAATCCACAGGTTGGTGAAGCCATTACATTTAACATATCCGGAGGAGCTGACACCTATGTTTTTTACACAGGTGATACTTCGCATGATTTTGCCAATAGCCATTTAGTACTTACAGAAGGAATAGACGTAGACAAAGAATTTGTTGTCTTGGCTACTGATAGTTTACCGAAAATTAAAGATTTTCTTCAGCCTTATATTGATAGCCATAATGAAAATGCAGGCGAAAATGACCAATTAGATTTAGATGTGATAATAACAAATATAGCTACACAAGTAGGTCTAGAATATACAAATAAGCTGACAGCAGCTTATATAATTTGGGAGTATATGACTCAATTACAAGGTCAAGTTACTAAAGATATTGTCGATATGTTTTATGAAGATAAAAGCACATTGTTAGCTCCTGAGGGAGGTTTTTCTACTGGATTTGCAATTAATAGATATGAAAAAACATTTGAATATACCTATACCACTCCAGGAATGTATGTGGTTACCTTAATAGCCTCCAATCTTAGTAATAAACAATATTCAGGTTCTGGATATCAAGATGATAGGACTTCATCGGGTGATGAGTATGATATAAATCGTACAATTAGAGAATTAATTATTACCGTTCAACCCTAATTAGGAGACTTAATTTATTAGTAATTAGTTTAATTTTATTTAACTCCCTGTTGGTGTATTTGCCTAAGGGCAGGGAGTTTTTGTATTTATTTTAACATGAAATATATAATTGTCAGTATTGCAATATTCTTAATGAATATATCTTCTTTTTCTCAGGAAAAAGAATCAATTGATTTAGTAATAGAAAATGATGAGTATTGGTGGGGAGGTTTAAGTTCTTTAGGGTATGAAACCCCATATAATAATAATTCAGAGGTTACTGTAAATCTATTTGGAGATAATCACGGTAATCAAGCTCAGCCACTTTTAGTGTCTAGTAAGGGACGGTATGTTTGGTGTGAGAGCCCTGTTAAATATAGTATTTCTAATGGCATTTTGTCTGTTTCTTCTAATCAGGGTAAAATCCACTCAGGTACTTCTGGAAGTAATCTACAATCAGCATATAAATATGTGTCTCAGAATTATTTTCCATCCAATAGTAAAATACCAGATGAATTATTGTTTACGAATCCTCAATACAATACTTGGATAGAATTAATGTATGACCAAAATGAGGATGATATTATTGAATATGCTCAAAGTATCATTGATAATGGGTATCCACCGGGAGTTTTAATGATTGATGATAATTGGCAAGAGGATTATGGAACTTGGGAATTTTCATCGCGCAGGTTTAATGATCCCAAGAGAATGATGAAAAAGCTACATGATATGGGTTTTAAAGTCATGTTGTGGGTATGTCCTTTTGTTAGTGCCGACTCGCAGGTTTTTAGAAAGTTGGCAGCAGATGGATTATTGCTTCTTGATGCGGGTAAAACCCAGGAAGTTTTATGGGCAAATACTAGAAATAAAGCAGCTATTATTCGTTGGTGGAATGGAGCCAGTGCATGCTTAGATTTAAGTAATCCAAAAACTAAAGAATGGTTTAAAGGAAGATTGGATTACCTAATGGATGAGTATGGTGTTGATGGTTTCAAGTTTGATGCTGGTGATGCACAGTTTTATAAAGGAGGATTGGTATCCTTTAATGAATCTTCACCTAATGATCATACCCAATATTTTGCAGAACTAGGATTGGATTACCCTTTAAATGAGTACAGAGCATCTTGGAAAATGGCTGGCTTACCACTAGCACAACGTTTGCGAGATAAGGGCCATCGTTGGGAAGATTTAGAAAAATTAATACCCGATCAAATGTCGCAAAGCGTAATGGGATATGCTTATACCTGTCCAGATATGATAGGTGGTGGTGAATACCAATCTTTTCTTAACGCGTCCTCTATAGATGAAGAATTGATTGTTAGATCTGCACAAGTACATGCATTAATGCCTATGATGCAATTTTCCGTAGCACCTTGGCGCGTGTTAAACAAAACTAATGAACGGATATGCCACGATATGGCGAATCTCCACAAAGAATTTGGTTCACATATCTTGAAATTGGCCAAAGAAGCATCCGTTACGGGTAATCCTATTGTTAAGCCCATGGAGTTAGCATTTCCAGGAAATGGATATGAAACTATTAAAGATCAATTTGTTTTAGGGAACGACATCATTGTGGCTCCAGTTATAGAAAAGGGGGCTCGAACGAGAAATGTAGTCTTACCTAAGGGTCAATGGATTGATGAACAAGGTAAGAAATATAGAGGAGGTGAAAAGGTTATTACTATAGATGTACCCTTAAAACGTTTGCCATATTTTAAGAAGATAAAATAATAATTAGATTTTTTAAATATTCTAAATAACATGAATATAAAGAGTATAAGTATAATTAGTTTGATCGTTTTGCTCGGTTGCATACTTGGGCTAAGATTTAAGGTTAAAAATGGTGCCACACAAGGTTCAATAAATGATGTAAGACAATTAGCTCAAACCCCACCAATGGGATGGAATAGTTTTGATAGCTATGGAGTTTATTTATATGAAGAAGCAGCATTTGCCAATCTTGAGGCATTTGCGAAAAAACTTAAACCACATGGATATGAATATTTCGTTATCGATGCTGGATGGTTTGGTGAATTTAAATTACAAGAAGGCACCTTATACCCAGCAGAGAAGCATGCGTCTGAATTAAATATTGATGAATATGGCCTTCTTCAACCTTCAAAAACATATTTTCCTAATGGATTAAGACCTATTATTGATAGATGTCATGAATTGGGAATAAAATTTGGAATTCATTTAATGAGAGGAATTCCAAGAGTTGCCGTTGAAAAAAACACCAAAGTAAAAGGTACAGAATATTTTGCAAGGGATATTGCAGATACTACAAGTATTTGTGAATGGAATCATCAAAATTATGGGGTTGATATGTCAAAGCCAGGAGCCCAGGAGTTTTATAACTCCCTGATTAATCAAATGGCAGAATGGGGTGTTGATTTTTTAAAATATGATGACTTAGTTCCTTTTCCTGATGAGGTAGAAGCTATTGCAAATGCTATTGAACAATGTGGAAGACCAATTGTTTACAGTCTTAGTCCTGGTGGAGATGTAGATGTAAATGCAATTAAGTCATTTAAACGAGCGAATATGTTAAGAGTAACACATGATATATGGGACGATCAAGTTGGCTTAAACCAAAGTTTTGATGCATGGCGAAAATGGCAGGGTAAAGAAGAATCAGGTTTCTGGATTGATATGGATATGATTCCTTTTGGGAAATTGCAACTCATGTCTCCAAAACCAGAAGGAGTAGTTGGTAATGAAACAAAAAAAGATATAGCAAAAAAAATAGAATCCGGAGAATTAAGCAATGTCGAACTCTTGGCTGGTAAAGGATGGGCCCGTCAGAGTAAATTTACTAAAGACCAGATGTATACCTTTATTACGCTTAGGGCTTTATCTGCTTCTCCATTAATGATGGGTGGAAATCTCCCAACTTTGGATGATTTTTCATTAGAATTAATTACTCATAAGGATGTTTTGGATTGCAATCAAAACGGTATTATGGGGAAATTAATTTATGAAGATAAGGATGTTGAAATATGGAAAACACCACAGAAAGGCAATGATGGAGGGTGGATTGGTTTATTTAATCGATCAGAATCTTATAAATCATTTTCAATCTCAATGAGTGATTTAAACTTAGAAGAAGGAAAAAATAAATACCATATCTACGATATTTGGAATAAAACAGAAGTTAATAAATTAAACTTTGAAATAAACCAAAATGGTGTAATCTTTCTAAAATACAGTTCTCAATAAGGTGCGTGATTAATTTTTAACAAAAACAAAGCCTTTTACACGTGTCTGAAATAATTAAAAAATTGTTTATGAATAAGTATATTATTTTACTAGTATCTATTTTAGTTTTATTCGGTTGTAAAAAACAGTCTACTAAAAAGTTAGGTAAACCTAATATCTTGTTCTGCATAATGGATGATGCATCTCCTCATATGAGCGCCTATGGGTATAAATGGGTAAATACACCAGCATTTGATAAACTTGCCGAAAAAGGTATTCTTTTCACTAACGCGTATACTCCAAATGCGAAATGTGCTCCTTCCAGAGCCTCTCTTATTACAGGTCGTAATTCATGGCAATTGGAAGAAGGTGCAAATCATGTTAATAATTTTCCTGTTAAGTTTAAAACTTTTCCAGAGGTTCTTAGAGAGAAAGGATATAAAACAGGAAAAACAGGAAAAGGATGGGGCCCGGGTGATTCCGGTATGGTAGAAGGTAAATCTAGACTGCTGATTGGAAAATCATATAATGATATTAAAACTAGACCATGGGCTAATAGAATGAGTACTGAAGATTACGCTTCTAACTTTGATGTGTTTTTGAATGATACCAAGGAAAGTGAGCCTTGGTTTTTTTGGTACGGTGCTAGGGAACCTCATCGTGATTACGAATTTGGTTCTGGTAATAAGGTCAGAGAAAAAAAAATTACCGATATTGATTCAGTTCCCTCATTCTGGCCAGATAATGAAGTGATTAGAACTGATATGCTGGATTACGCTTTAGAGATTGAGTATGCAGATTCTCACCTAGAGCGTATGATAAATAATCTAGAAAAAAGAGGATTATTAGATAATACAATAGTAGTATTTACATCAGATCATGGTATGCCATTCCCAAGGTGTAAGGCTCAAGAGTATATGTACTCTAATCGCGTTCCCTTGGCTATTATGTGGCCTAAAGGGCTTAATAATCCAGGTCGAACAGTAAATGACATGGTTAGTTTCATAGATTTTGCACCTACATTTTTAGAACTAGCAGGAATAAAATATGAGGATTCAGGTATGCATAGCTCACCAGGAAAGAGTTTGACGGATATTTTATTTTCTGAAAAAGAAGGTCAGGTTAATCCGGATAGGGACATTGTTCTAATAGGAAAGGAAAGACACGACTATAGTCGCCCAAAGAATCAAGGCTATCCCATACGTGGTATTGTTTCTAACGATTTTATGTATCTGTATAATTATGACATAACGCTTTGGCCTGCAGGAAATCCCGAAATAGGGTATTTAGATATTGATGGTTCTCCAACTAAAACAGAAATATTAAGACTTTTCCGAAGTGGTGAAGAAGACAAATATTGGCAATGGTCTATGGGAAAACGAAATGTAAATGAGGAATTGTATCATACAGCCAACGACATGGAGTGCATGAATAACTTAGCAAATGTTTCGAAGTTCGATGATATTAAGAATAAAATGAAGAATAGGATGGAGACGATGCTGAAAAAACAAAATGATCCTCGGATGTTTGGTAATGGAGACATTTTTAATACTTACAAATATTCTAATGACGAAGGTTGGAATTATTACGAACGTTTTATGGCTGGAGAATTCACTATGGAAGATACTAATTGGGTAAATCCTAGCGATCTAGAAAAAATGAATTTGTCAGACTATGAATAAAACCCTTAAAAAGAATTTTTACTCAGATATTAAAATTAAATATTAGTTATATATGAAGGTTTCTGTAAAATTGGTTTTCGTTTTTCTATTTATTAGTTATCCAATATTAGCTCAGATAATAGAACCCTCAACCAGCCCAAATCAAACCCAGAAATTACTAATTGAACGGGGCTATGGCATGTTTGTACATTTTGGAGTTAATACTTTTGCAAACGTAGAGTGGTCAGATGGAACACTTCCAGTTTCAATTTATAATCCTACCAAATTGGATTGTGATCAATGGGTTCGTGTTGCTCGTGATGCAGGCTTCCGTTATATCCTACTTGTTACTAAGCATCACGATGGTTTTTGCTTATGGGATAGTCAATACACCAAATATGATGTAGGGTCTTCCCTTGTTAAAACAGATGTAGTTGGAGAAGTGGCTAAAGCGTGTAAAAAATATGGTATTGAACTAGGACTGTATTATTCACTTTGGGATCGTAATCACCCATCTTATAAAGATAAGAACCCTAAAAAATATGTTGATTATATGGTTAATCAACTTACAGAATTATTTACTAATTATGGGACCATTTGCGAGTTGTGGTTTGATGGTGGTTGGGATCGAGAAGTCTCAGATTGGAATTTAGAACGTGTTTATCGACATATAAAAAAATTACAACCTCAGTGCGCTGTTGGAGTAAACCATACTATTGAGTTAAAACCGGGTTCCAGAAAATTTGCGTTACCAGATTCTATGACCGTAAATAACCAATATACTTTTCAGTATTTTCCAAGCGATTTCCGTCTGTGGGACCCCAAAATAGCACATAAGTTTGATAAAAAGCAGTACTTACAGCAAGGTCAATCTTATTATCTTCCATATGAAAATACGATATGTTTAAGCAAAAGGTGGAATTGGTTTCAAAAAAAAGATTTAAGACCTGTCCGTGATCTGGATGAATTGGAAGAGCTGTTTTATTGGTGTACCGATAATAATAATACTTTGGTGGTAAATGTGCCTCCTGATGAACAAGGGTTGATTAGAGAGCATGAAGCAAATACCATCGTTGCCCTTGGAAAGCGTCTGCAATTAGAAAAAGGCAAAAAACTACCTAAAAATGGAGAGTTCATTTCTTTAAATGCTAAAATTAAGGTATCCTCAGTGAAAAATAACGATATAAAACATTATGGAGCTCAACTAGCTTTAGACGGAGGAATGCAAACACGATGGGTTGCGCAAGACACTTTAGCTATTATGGAAATTTTTTTGAATCCAAAAAAGGAGTTTAATAAAATTTCGATCTTCGAATATCAAGATACTCTTAAAGATGAAGGAGATACCTTTTCAAATTACAGAACCAATAGGATTCAATCTTACAAAATAGATATTTTAGAAAATGATGTCTGGAAAACCATATATATAGGGGACGAACCAATGGGCGACTGTAAGGTTATTAAATTCCCCTATTCTTATCGAACCTCCAAACTTAGGTTTAGTGTTCTTGAGGCAATAGCACCACCTTCTATTACAGAGTTTAACGTCATTTATATGAATTAACAATAACTCATATTAAGATTTTAAAAACAGTTTCAAATTATCAGTTAAAAATAAAAACCAGCATAAAATTTTCAGCTTTATTCTGGTTTTTTTTTTTATCGAAATGCAAATGGTTGAATACGGAAAATGAATTTTTATTGATTAACGAACTAGGACCTTATAATTCGCTATTATTTCCCCAGATTGCACCTGAACATATATAATTCCCGAAAGTTTAAGTTGATCTACATCAATTTGAATTTTGTCTGTATTGTAATCTGCTTTATATAATAATTTCCCAACAATGTCGTACAAACGAATGTTTCTCGACGTTTTGTTAGTAAATTCAAGATGTAAATGATTTTCAACAGGATTGGGATATATTTTTACTTCAAAATCGATTCGTTTTTCTGTCGATAAAGTTGGGTCATTAAAAATTACGGTATTGGGGTCTACATATTCGGTGTAAAAATTGCCATCCTCAAAGCTGGTCAATATTTCCCCATTAAAATAGCAGTTTTTAAACCAAATATTTTCCCACACTTGACTTGATACACCTATCAAAGTATTTTGTGGCTTTCCTCTTTGCGCATCCCCGCTAGTGCTTACCCCATCATGTTCTTGATGCACATTTTCAATCACAATGTTATTAAGCGTAATATTTACCCCGGCAGAATCATCAATCATGGTGCCATAAAACGGTGGAAATGCTGGTAATGGGTCTTCTATAAGAATATTTTGTACTGTAACGTTTGAAATGGTGACTCCTGATGGCCTTTGGCGAAAACTTACAATTCTACCTCCATCCCACCAATGCCAATTGGCACGATGGTATATAACTTTAACATCTCGAAAAGTTGAGGTACTACCATCCACAACATTCTGCAAAAATAAAACTGCTCCATTAGCATCATTCCAAACCACATTATCATGCTGGTTCACATGTTGCGCACCGTAATAAAAAGCGTCATCTTGTGTCCTAAAAAAACAATCGGATACCTCAGAACATCTAAAAGCATTTATTCCATCGCTATTAATTCTCCACGCCAAAATTTTAAGATTTTTATAAATATTAGGATTAGCTACGTTGCCACTTGAATGATTCATATTAAAGGTGTGAAAAGCAGGATCAGCAACCACGAAACCTTCTAAATGTGACCCCTCTGCCTGATGCGTAAAGGGTTTAGTTAATAAATTAGCATCATCACTGGGGTGTCTTACAATATTTTCTCCACTTATAGTTCCTGATCCAAATACTTTGAAGTTTTTGGATGCTGAATTTCCCCATAAGTTTGGTGGATGAATAGTACCGTGCACAACAGCATCACCCGGTATGTACAATGTTTCGTTGCTGAGGATTTCAAAACCAAGACCAATATCGTGAACACCAGGAGCAAAAACTATAGTTTGCCAATCGTTTCTATTCAATGTGTTAATATCTTCATTGGGATATAAAACTCTAACAGAGGAATTGTTAATATCTGGTTTTGGAAATATTGGATTTGCAAATAGAGTTATTGTATGTACGTTAGGGCCAGTGTACCCATACCCCGTATAATTATCTTCTAACTGTCCATTTATATCGACATTTACATTGGCAGGTTCAGAAAAAGTTACATAAGCTTTGCCATCAATAATAGACGCTGGAGAAGCATCACCTACAGGCCTAACCATAGCTTTGGTAATTGAAGAGCCATCTTTTTTAGAGATTTCAACTATGACATTGTTTCCATTGAAATCGGACTCGAAGGCAATCCAGGAAGCAGTAAAGCCTCTTATAACATTGTAATAGGCACCTTCCGGATCTTCTGATTCTTCCTTGCCTCGGGTTTGCAGAACGAAAGCATTGCGCCAGGCCGTATTATCTTCGCTTTCAAGTTTAACCCTACATAGATAATGATCTGAGGCAGATCGGTCTGGAATATTGTTAAAAACAACTAGTTCTTGTGCACATAGTATTTTAAATGAGAACAAAAAAATGACTATTCTAAAAAAATAAACAGTTGTTCGCATAAGTAGTTGTTATCTTAATAATTATAATGATTAAATAAGTTTAAAATTTATTTGTAAGAATTTTTATTTATTCGGTTTAGCTTTTACAATTCTTACCATTGCAACTGTAATTTTCTTATGAGGATTGTCATTTTCAATGATAAAATCAAATCCATCGTCGGCATTATTATTTAACAATCCATCTATAAAAAAAGTAACTGTTTTCATAGATCCATCATTTTTTAAAAGTTGCTCTTTGACAAAAGTTTTTTTGGTTGTTTTATAACGAAGGCATAATTTACCCGCTTCATTATCAAAATAAGTAATCTTGATTGCTAATTGCTTTTCCTGATTTTGTCCATCCCATCTGTCATCTATGTTAAAACCTATTTTAAATCCTTTTCTAGCAATAAAGTCATAGTCTTTATCATTCTGAATCATCCACATTTTAATTGGATGTCCAATCCTAATCGCAGGGGTTGTCTCATAGCCTGGAGCATCACGTTGGTAAAGCCAGCGTTCAAAATTTTTGGTTTCTATACCTTCTCTCTGTTCTTTTAAAGTTATTGGTCTATTTTTATAATCATTTTTCTTATAAAAGTTTGATTTGATGTAGCTAGTTCTTAAAAAAGTCCAAACATCTGGTGTGTCTTCAATAGTTCTACCCAATTCTTGTGCAATAAAAGGTAGCATTTTAGGAATCAAGTGCCCAGTTGTGTGTATGTAAGTACATCGCATTTGCAATGCTCGTAATGAACTTGTGAAATAACGATAAGGAAAGGATTCTGTAGTTTTGCCGAATCTAAAATCTCGATCTGCTGTTGCCCATTTATCTTCATATTCTTCATTAACTTCTCCATTAAAACAGTTGTATTTTAAAATAGGTGCTTCTTCATCTACTAAAAGATAACCGTTATTATCTACATATTGGCCTAGGTCTTCATTGGGTATTCTGTACATATACATTTCAACAAAACCGCGACGAACTCCAAATCCTTTTTGAAAACCATACTCAATAGGACCACCCATAAACACTTTATGTTCCATTCCATTAAACGTATTTTGCCACGCATCTAATCTTTGTCGAACATGTTGTACAGTATCATTGGCACTTCCTTCATTTTCTGAGTAAGGACCAATACCTTCGTCACCAAAACTATGTGAAGCGTAACCTACATAAGCTGCTTTTACCATTTTTGGTATGTTGGTTTTAGAGAGCTCATATACAAGCTTAAGGTAGTGCCTGTGGAATTCAGGATGAGAAGGATCAAAATTAAGATTGTGTTTTGGTGACTTTTTTGATAATAGATTTACACCAAGATTATCTAACCAAAGAGGAGCATCTCCATTTTCTAACGCTTTTGGGCCAATACCTCTTGATTTAGAATGGCAAAGAATTCTTAAGATTATGTCTGAACCAACGCTGTTAGCTTGCTTAATACGATCAATAATAGGTTGAAAATTATAGCTACCTTTTGTAGGTTCTATATCTCGCCATTTTACCCAAAGAATACCAACAGAATTTATTTTAAATTGTAAATCTAATGGTTGAAATTTTTTCTTCAAACCAATATTGCGTTGTAGCCCTACAAATGAATTCTTAGAAGGTTTTACAAATTTTGGAAATGACCAATCCCATCCATTTATTACATAATCGTTTTCATACCACGTTTGGGCTTTTATGGTATCGAGGGCTTTAATTTCTAAATGCTGATAAATTGGCCAAAAAGGATAATTATTCTTGGTTGTATTGTTTTGACTATGAATAAACAAGCTTAGCGAAACTATACTAATAAAAATAAATATTTTTTTGGCTTTCATATAATTTCAATGTCAAAATAAAAGTTAATCAGTTTCATAATTATTTAGAGTTTTCAATAAACTTAACCGTCTTTAAATCAACAAACTCTTTATGAAAATTACCTTCTTCAAAATTTGTTAGGGGCTTACCATTAAAATAACAGTTTTTAAAAGTGATGTTTTCAAATTTTCTATCATTATCTAATCCATCTAAGGTGTTTCTAGGTTTTCCTTTATTCTCATCCATACTAGTAGATACACCATCATGTTCCTGATGAATATTTTCAAAAACAAGATTTTTAATTGTTATACTTTCGCTTGAGTTGCTTTTAGACTCCATTCTTCCATAAAATGGAGGAAAAGCAGGTAAGGGGTCCTCAACAATGATATTTTTTATATGAATGTTAGTAAGGATGTTTCCTGGACGCAAAGACCGAAAACTTATTATTCGCCCTCCATGCCACCAATGCCATTGTGAGCGTTGATAAATGACTTTTATATTATTAAATTTACATGTACTTCCATCTTTAATGTTTTGTAGGAATAAAACAGCTCCGTTCGCATCCGTCCAAACTACATTGTCATGTTGATTTACATTACTGCTACCCAGATAAAAGGCATCGTCTTGTATCCTGAAAAAACAATCTGAAACTTCAGAGTCTCGAAAGGCGTTTATCCCATCACTATTCTTTCTCCACGCTAAAATTTTAAGATTTTTATAAATATTAAGATTAGTTGCATTGCCACCTGAGTGATTCATATTGAGGGTATGAAATGCCGGGTCTGCAATTACGAAGCCTTCTAGGTGAGCACCTTCTGCCTGATAGGTAAAGGGTTTAACCGATTTGTTATCATCATCATCTGGATGCCTTACAATATGCTCACTGCTCAAAGTCCCAGAGCCATATATTTTAAAATTTTTGGAAGCATCATTTCCCCATTTATTTAATGGATGAATAGTTCCTTTTACAACAGCATCACCGGGAATGTAAATGGTTTCATCACTAAGAATTTGAAACCCCAATCCTATGTCGTGAACACCAGGAGCAAAAACAAGGGTTTGCCAAGTAGAACGATCTAGAGTATTAATATCCTCATCAGGTTGCAGAACCTTTACAGTTGGGTCGTTGAGGTCTGGTTTTGGAAATACTGGATTTGCAAATAAAGTTATGGTATGAACTTTAGGACCTTTGTAACCAAAACCTGTGTAATTATCTTCCATTTGCCCGTTTATATCTACATTGACGTTAGCTGGTTCTGAAAAAGTAATGTATGCCTTTCCATTAGAGATTTTTGCAGGTGAAGCATCTCCAACTGGTCTAACCATGGCTTTTGTTATTGGTGAACCATCTTTTTTGGAGATTTCAACAATAACATTATCTCCTTCAAAATCAGATTCAAAAGCAATCCAAGAAGCTGTAAATCCTCTTAGAATATCATAATAAGCATTTTCTGCATCTTCAGACTTTTCTTTTGCTCTAGTCTGAAGCACATGTGCTTCTTGCCATTCGTTATCGCTTTCACTTTCAAACTTAATTCTACACTGATAATGATCTGATATTGTGCGACCTGGAATATCTTCAAAAACGATTAGTTCTTGAGCAGGCAGATTATTAAAAGAGAATAATAACAATACCAAAAAATAAGCGTAAAGTAGTTTTTTCATAATAATAAATTCATTGTTTTTGTTGGTTTATAAATTGTCAAATGACTTTCCATCAGTAACTCCTTTCCAATCATCTGTTCTAAAAGGTAAAGCTGGCAGACCTTCTTTATTATAAAAATTAAACTCTGCAGGATTATTTGCCCAGGCGAAACGTACAGCAACCGGATTGCTAACTTTTTCAGACCAAACAATTATGTTGTCTCCTTCTATTTTTGCCACTGCCTTATAAAATCTTTGATCCTTACCAGCTATTTCAAATTCTTTTAATTGATCGTTCTTATTTTTTACTTCAAGACCAGAGCCAACATAATCAAAACTTATAATAGCTTTATTGCCTTTTATTTTTATGGATTTATATTGAGGTCCTGAGTGTACAATATTTTTATTGTAGGCTATTTTTTGTACTGCCAAGGCTAATCTTTCACCAACATCCTGCTTGTTTTTTGGATGAATATTGAAAGCTTCTCCTAAATCTATGGCAAGAGCCATTCCCGTATTTTCAAGTTTTAAGGCTTTTGTTTGAGATTCCCGTAACTCTGCCCAGTTAGAGTTACTAGGCATATTATTAGGTGCTCCAAAATTTGCTAATTGTACAAATAGAAACGGAAAATCTCCTTGTTTCCAGTCTTGTCGCCAATTGTTAATCATGTTGGGAAAAGTTATTCTGTATTCCATTCCCCTAGGTGCATTGTTTTCTCCTTGATACCAAATAACCCCTTTTATACCATATGGAATTAAAGGATGAATCATGGCATTGTAAAGTAAACTTGGTTGAGCGTTTGGGGAAATATCAAAATTGTCATAAACTTTATCAACTTTAAACTTCCATTTACCACTTAAGGACACTTTATCATTTCCAAGATTTATATAAAAATCTGTCTTTGGTGCTAAAAATCCACCTTTGTTTCTTCTGTCTTGTACTCTAATAGTGATATTATTTTTCCCTGATTTGATAGCTTCTTGTGGAATGCTGTAAATACGTTTTGTATTAAAACCCCAATTTGTTTCACCAACTTTAACTCCGTTTACCCAAACAATATCCGAATCATCGATTATGCCCAAGTGAAGCTCTATTTTATCTGCAGTATTGTCAAAATTTAAATCCACATCATGGCTAAACCAAACAACACCATCTAAATCTCCATATCCCTGGTTTTCCCATTCGTTTGGAAGTTGCATACTAGACCAATCACTACGATCTGTATCTGGTAGCATCCATTTATCTGCCATGCCTGTTTCATTTTTAGGCAATTCACCGAGTACGGAACGTAACTTATTTCTTTTTTTATTTCTTTCTTCCTCTATATCGAAAGCTTCAATCTTTTTATCAAAACCCTCGTAATTAGGTAGTTTGGCGATTGATTCTTTTGAAGTCCAGGTTTCAACGCAGGTTCCACCATAGCTTGAGTTAATCAATCCTATAGGCACACCTATTTCGAGATGTAAATTTCTACCAAAGAAATACCCTACCGCTGTGAAATCCCTGATTGTTTGAGGCGAACAAATTTGCCAAGATCTATTGGGAATTTCTGTTAACGGAATATTACTAACATTATGAGGTACACTAAATAGTCTAATATTAGGATATTTGGCATTTGAAATTTCTTCCTCTGCATTATTCGATTGTTTTACAGTCCAACCCATATTGGATTGTCCTGAGCATACCCAAACATCACCAATTAAAATATCTTTAAGTACTACTTTGTTCTTTCCTTCAACGGTCATAACAAAAGGCCCTCCTTCAGACATGGGCTTAAGTACTAAAGACCATTCACCTTTATTGTTAGCTTTTGTTTTGACGTTTTGCCCATTAAAACTGAGTGTTAATTCTTCTTCAGAATCGGCAGTACCCCATATTTTTAAATCCATGTTACGTTGTAAGACCATGTGATCCGAAAAAATATCAGCCAAGCTAACTTCGGCTCTTAATAATTGTGAGGAACAAGAAAATAAGATTACCGTAAAAAATAATTTCAAAAATTTCATTGTAAATATAATTTAGATTTTTTAGTAATTATTGGCCACATTAGCTCTGAAGGGAAAATCTTCGTTTTCTATATGCTCTCTTTCCATAATTTCAACTAGCTCTTTTACAATTTCTGGATGTTGAGAAGCTATGTTGTTTTCTTCACCTACATCAACACTTAAGTTATACAATTCTACTTTTGTTTTAGCTTCGTTAAAACAGTTTAATTTTACAGCTTTCCATATGCCTTTTCTAACGGCCATTTTGCCTCCCTGTTCATGAAATTCCCAGTATAAGAAATCATGTTTCTTTTGCTCTTTTCCTAACAATTCTGGTAAAAAGGAAATACCGTCAATATTTTCAGAAGCTTGTGCTCCAGTGGCATCAGCCAATGTTGGCATGATATCCCAAAAAGCAGAAATATGGTCTGACTCAGAGCCGCTCTTTATTTTAGTTGGCCAGCGAACAATCATAGGAACTCTTACTCCACCTTCATAAAGATCTCTCTTATATCCTTTTAAATCCCCATTACTACGGAAGAAATCTGGGTCGGCACCGCCCTCTTTATGTGGCCCATTATCAGAAGAAAATATAATTATGGTGTTCTCATCCAATCCTAATTCTTTTAGTTTAACCATAATATCACCTACTTGTTGATCTAGTAAAGCTACCATTGCAGCAAAAGTAGCTCTTGGCTCAGGTTGTGACGTATAGTATTTAACTTCAAAGTTTTCATCCCCATAGTTAGCGCCTGCGTCATTATTTATAAAAGGTTTTTCTTCAAATTCACCTCTAAATTTTTCTAGCTCAGTTTCTGGAACAATAAGTTCAGCATGAGGTGCTACATTGGGATAAAACAAGAAAAACGGTTTGTCTTTGTTTGTTTCTATAAAGTTTAATGCTTTTTCATGGATTAAATAACCAGAATAAGTGTTTGTGTTTTTAAAACCCTCATTTCCTTCTAAAGCAATTTTTTCATTATTATGCCATAAATGTTCTGGATAATAACGGTGTGCCTGACGCTGGCAATAATAACCATAAAACTCATCAAAGCCTTGCTTGTTAGGGTCTCCTTCCGAGCCGACAAATCCCAGTCCCCACTTGCCATAAGCACCAGTGCTATAGCCCGCATCCTTTAGCATTTCAGCAATAGTGTAAGTTTCAGCATCCAACGGGTGTTGTCCTTCAGGAATAAGTTCTTTATTACCTCGAATGGAGGTATGTCCAGTATGTTTACCTGATAACAACACACTTCGCGAAGGTGCGCATACCGTGCTACCTGCGTAATGCTGTGTGAACAACATGCCTTCTTTTGCTAGTTTATCTATGTTCGGAGTATCAAATTTTGTTTGACCATAAACACCAACATCTGCGTAACCAAGATCGTCTGCCAATATGTAAATAATGTTTGGCTGTATTTGTTTTTCTTCTTCTGGTTGTATCTCGTTTTTACTGTTCCTTTCATTCTTGCAACTATAAAGTGATGCTGTAAAAAACATTACATACAATACATATTTGATTTTCTTCATTTTGTTATTTATTTAATGAAATTAATTACTGATACTCACATTAGCTTGTGATCGCTCATCTAATCTATCTGGCCATCCTTTTCCCTTAGGTAAAATATTAACTACAATTTTATAGTCAGATCCTGATTTTATGTCTTTGGGAATTAGAATGTTAAATTCTTCGGTCCCAGAACCAAGGTCAACACCTTTTAAAGTTGCAGATACAGTAATCCATGGATCTTTATTTAATTGAATAAAAACAGCTAAATCTCTTTTTTGGCTGGCAGCATATTTAACATTTACTTTTATTTTTTCGCCAGCTTTAAATTCTTTTGGTGCAGTAAACTCATATATTTTATCCCTGAAACTTTCTGCTTCTTTTTTTGACAACGGTAATGAATTTGGATTACTTTTTAATTTTGGAAGTAGGTATTTTACTGTTTCCAACGCTAGTAATCTATATCCCATTGGGTTGGGATGACCATCGTTGTACCATCCTTCTAAATTGCCGAAAACAGGGTCTAACTCAGTAGTTAAAACTCTAACCATATCTGTTTCTTTCCATTCAACATATGAAGAATAGGGTAAGGCTACTTCTTTATAAACCTCTGGAATGTCGGAAAGAGGAAAAAACCTTACATTCATAGAATTTTCACCATGTATTTCCAATGCTTGTTTGTATACTGGATAAACGTCAAATAATTCTAATTTTTCTTCTTCAGCTAACTGTTTAACCATATTATTTATGATTATTGAGTCGTCTTCATTTTTAAAGAAAGGAATAATCGTAGTTAGAATAATTTTTGCAGAAGGGAAATCAGATCTTAATTTAGAAATAAGCTTTTTATAGTCTTCAGGGAAATTTTCTTCAACAGGTTTTCTTTTAAAAGAATCATTGATGCCATATCTCACAAATATATAGTCAATGTTATCTAAAGGTTTGATATCATTATCGTATCGACCACTTTCAACAACAGAAAAGGCTGTTTCTCCTCCTTTTGCAGAATTAATAACTTCAACTGAAGGCGTTTCTAAGTCTTTATTGATGATTTCTTCAATGGTGGTTTCAAAAACACCTTTACCTCCAATAGTTGTACTGTCACCGATTAAAAGTATTCTTACTTTTTCTTTCGTTTTAACATGATAAATAAATGAAGTTGA
Source organism: Lutibacter agarilyticus (assembly GCF_900188235.1). Taxonomy (GTDB): domain Bacteria; phylum Bacteroidota; class Bacteroidia; order Flavobacteriales; family Flavobacteriaceae; genus Lutibacter; species Lutibacter agarilyticus. Next base: position 26,993 of record NZ_FZNT01000005.1, read on the forward strand.
AGAAAGGAATAACAAGGTTAAACTTAAAATTTTTAGTAATTTCATAGTTCTAATAGTTTTGTGTTTATATGTTTTTTAGAAATTGTGTTTGCACTTTTATTTATAGATTTTGTCATAAATTTTAAAGAAATTTACTCCAATTATTTTCATGCTTTTAGTTGTATAATGGCCAAGTGGTTTAGGATACTGTTCATAGTAATCAGCTGAGGTTTCATCATTTGATTGTGGAATTAGATATACATTATCATCATTGTTAGCAACTTCTTCCATACCTTCAATAACCTTTCCTTTTCCAACTTGAAATATGGTAAATGGCATGTGCTGTACTTTTAGATCTTCGCGGACACTTTCTACAAGATTTTTAAGATTTTTTCCATAAGTAATAGCAGGTTCTTCTCCATAATTTTTGATATTGCTGTCTGCTTCTCCTTGAACCCAATGCATCCCTGCAATTTCATACTCATTTTCGTTCATGGATGCAAGAATACTCTTTGTGTATTCGATAAAATCAGAATACAGTTTTGGTTTGTCTGCTTCATTCATTTGGTTTGCTTTTTCATAAGTCCAGTCAGGATTCCAACAACCATAAAGGGATGTTCCTCCCACTGAACGTTTTATAAAAATAAATTCATCATTAGGATATTTTTCTGCCATCTCGATTCCAAAAAACAGCTCTGGCCCAAAAATTTCATTAAACCCAAATTTATTTTTTATGAATTTACTGGCTGAGGTTAATTGTAGCGGTGTTACAGGTTTGTGATTGTAATAAAAAACAATTCTATTGGCTACTTTTTCCAATCGTGCCAAATCGTCTTCACTAAGGTCACCGCCGTTAGCTCTGCCATCCATATTGGATTGTCCTGCAAATAAAAATACCTTTTTTTTATTTTTAGATTCATTTGGTTTCTCAGCCGAGGTACAAGCAATGGTAATAGCTAATAAGATTATTGTTAATATTAATTTTCTCATCTTCTTATACCTTTATAACTCTTAAAAAACTTATGGTAGGTTCAAAATCACCTTCTCCATGTATTTCGAGATCAAAAGGAAGTGTTTTATTTTTAAAATCAGCCGTGATGAATAAAGTAGCTGTTTTTATTTTTCCGGAGTTTTCACTCTTTAACTTTCTTTCTTCAAGCCTCTTTTCTCCTTGAAATACCAAAGACCAATTTCCATGACCTACATCCATGTAAGATATTTTAACTGCAAATTTGCGATTAGCCGAAAGGAAATTATCGTCAACATCGAAACCAATTTTATTACCTTTTCTGGCAACATAATCATAATACATATCGGGTTGAACCATCCACATTTTAATGGGATGATCTATTTTTGCAACTGGTTTTGTTTCATAACCTGGATAGTCCCGCTGATACACCCATCGTTCAAAGTTTTTTACAGGACGCGCCTTGTTACCTTTTAAATAACTTTCACGTAAAAAGCACCAAGCATCTGGAGCATCCTCTATTGTTTTTCCTAATTCTAGGCTAACCCAAGACAGCATTTCGGGCAGTAACGAAAACTCGTTATTTAATAAATAGTTACAACGCATTTGCAATAACCTAAGGTTAGCTGTAAAATAGCGGTAAGGGTAAGGCTCGGTATTTATTCCGAAGCGAAAGCCCCTCTCGGTTGTTGCCCATTTTTCCTCATACTCTTCATTTTCTTCACCATGAAACAAATTTTTATTAATGATATTATTGGACTCCTCTACAATTAAGTAGCCATTAGCATCTATTTCTTGTCCAATATGTTCATCGGGGATATGATAAAGATACATTTCTACAAAACCTCGTCTTATACCAAAACCTTTGTTGAAACCATAATTTGCCATGCCTCCCATGAATACCTTTTGTTCCACACCTTTGCAGGCATTTGCCCAAGCATCTATTCGCTCTCTTACATGCTGAATAGTATCATTGGCATTGACGTTTCCTTCTGGATAAGGACCAATACCTTCATCTCCATTGGATGGTGAGGCGTAACCTAGAAACAGGCCTTTTACTTCTTTCATTTTCGGAATACCACTTTCACCCAAAGCCTTTACAAATTTTAAGTAGCGCTCGTGAAATTCAGGATGACTAACTTCGTAATTTCGCTTTTGTGAATTTTCTTTCTGTTCTTTTCGAATGGGAATGTTATATTTTTTTACCCATTCAGGTGCAAAGTCTGTTGCCGAAAAATGAATGCGTATAATTGATCCATAACCCTTCTCAGAAGCGTTCTTAATATTTTCAATTAGAGGCTCGAAGTTTATTTCTCCTTCAATAGGCTCTAATTCTCTCCATTTAACCCAATGCGAAATGACAGGATTAGTCTTAAAATTCACCTCGGGTAATTGCTCTATTTTTCTGTTATCAAGACCAAAATTACGCGCAATGCAAAGATTGGAAAGTTTAGAAGGTTTTACAGATTCAGGAAGTAACCAATCCCAACCCTCAATAACAGTCTCTTTTGGAACCCATTTAGGATTTTGTATATCAGAAATAGGTGTTTTATGATATGATCCCCAATAAAGATAGTGATCATCCAAATTTTTTACAAAATTTTCTTGTGTATAAGTAAAGGTTGTTTGAATTACTAGAATTAAAATTAACAATTTGCCTCTCGAAAATATGGGAAACCAATATTTCATACAATAACAAGTTTATTCGTTAAAAAGATAGATGCTTTGTAAAAAGCATCTATCTTTATTTCATTTAACATATGCATATGTGCTAGGTATATTAAAACCATTTCTAGAGTTAATCAACTATAAGTTTCGTTGTTGATTTCCCCTTATCATTAGAAACGCTTAACAAATACATTCCTTTTGAAAAAGAACTAACATCGAGGTTATACTCTCTTTTATCAATTGTCTTATTAAATATAATTTTACCCGTTACGGAATATACCGAAATATTGTTTATTGTTGTCACACTCTTAATAGTAGTAAAATTGGTAGCCGGATTTGGATACATACTAAGCCCAATATTTTTGAATTCTTTTAAAGATAGCGACATTGATGAAGCCAAGGACAAATCATCTATCCAGTATGTATTAGTATATTTCGACATTTGGACCGCCAATTCAACAAACTTTGCATTTTTGCCTCCACCAGAGTTTGCTTGAATTGAAAATGGTATTGAAGCTTCTTGGTAGTCGTCTGCCATTAGCCAATACTGCGCAGCACCACCATTTGTATAGTTATAAAGTGTTTCGCCAGAAATTTTCGCTCCATCTTCATCATAAGTATTGATAATCATCCAAATTGGGTATCCCTCAGGTACAGTAGCCGCCTTCATTTTAAATGAAAAAGTAAAATCCCCCATGCCATAACCACTTATATCCACTCTGTCCGTATAAAACTGAGTGTGCCAGCTTAGGGTAGACCCACTATCTTGAGTCACAATTTTAAAAGCTTGAGAGCCTCCTACACCCTCATCTGGCGCTAAGCCACTTGATGTCTCGTCAAAAGCACCGTCCACTGCTTCATTAATATACATACCATCAATAGTATATTTTACGTCGTCTGTAGTTGTCATAGGAGTACTGGATTCAAGATCAGCATTAGTTAATGGAACATTATATTGTCCATAGGAGAAGAAAAAAGCCATAAAGGCCAAAGTCAGAGTAAATTTTTTTTTCATAATGTCTTTAGTTTTAATTGGGTTAATATATTTATAGCTACAAACTTATTAATAAGAGTACATTAACATTGTCTCTATTTAGTTCATAATATGGGAGATTATTGTTCAGGATAGATTTTTTAATATAATCTGATAAATTAAACAAGAAAATACATTTACTCTTTGGTTAATTTAAAATTATCAAACCAATAAGTATTGGTAAAAATAGCATGCTGTATTTGTAAGCGTAAATACTTGATGTTTTTACCTTCGGTATTATCAGCAATTTTAACCGTAATTGACTGAGATAAGTAGCCATTTTCCAAACCTCTCCATGAAACAGTCCCTCCATTATCTACAGTAGTTACTTCAGGAGCAGACACAACTTTTTTATCCCTATCTAATGTATTCAAAACAATCCAGAATGGTCTTGATGATACGGGTTTCAACGCTTTAACATGAAAAGTAAATGTGTAAATTCCAGGGCCATAAGAGCTTATGTCATTATCGCCAAAAACAAGCGTTACTTCAGATGCAGCGCCATTGCCATTAATTACTTTTGATTTGACAGCTTGTGAGTCATCGATACCTTCTCCTGGAGCTAGGCCACTATTAGCAGCATCAAATTTGCTTTGGGTACTATTTTCATTGAACCAAAAACCTTCTAAAGACCATTTATCTCCATTTCTCTTGTTTTGATAAAAAGGTGTTGTGTTTTCAATAGAACTATTTATAACGGGTATTTCTGTTTGCGCCGTAACTAATGTGCTGATTAGAATTGTTGAAATAAGAGTGAAAAATACTTTCATGATAGTTTATTTGTTATATTAAATGTTAATTTTAAGAGACATAAAGATATTCGTCGAGAACTAACATAAAGGCATATTTATATTTCAAAAGCTGGTTAATTTTTGTCGAGATATTCAATAACTATAAGTTGAAAGATTGTTCTTTATTAAATTATAAGGGTTATACTTTGAATATTGTAAAAATTAAAAAACACACTTTACCAATAATTAAAGTGAAGATTATTTTACAGTAAAATAGAGACTAAATAAAATAAAATTGTGTTTGTTTGAAATGGCAAGATCCCTACTGTAATAAAAGTATCTTTCTTTGTAAGAGGAAGTTTTTTAACCTAAGTTTATGCCTATTTAAATAGTTAAAAAATACTCATAACTTATTCTCTTCTAGAATCTGGTATTAAAAAATATAAAATAGGATAATTAGAAAAAAACATCAATGTATAGAAATATATATAAGGGATATATATAATTTCCTTATTTCAAATTTTTGTATAAAAAGTGAATATAAAACTGAACACGTTATTGAACACATTTCTACAAATTCATAGCGTCGAAGCCCCGTGAAATAGTTTTTTAAATGGAAGTCTTGGGGCTCGTAACCTCAAGGTCACTGGTTCTAGTCAATATCATTAAATAAAATTAATTTCAACTATTCTCATTTTCAATTAAGTCTTTTCATTAACATATTCTAATATTATACATTTCAGCTTCATTTGATTTTGTGGATATTCAAGGACCTACCTCTGTCTACCGTTGTAACGTCCAAGCCTTATAAGGGTAACATTTACTCATATATAATATATTTTTTGGTAACCCTAGGAAGTTAATTTCACTTTCTTTTATCAACTGAAGCTTCATCAAAGCTAATCAAATTAAACATTGCTCTAATACAGCTACGAACTCTATTTCCATATCTTTTTTCGAGTTCTTGGGCATTGAGATTGGTTGTGATATGGGTTGTGACTCTAAACTTTGTGTGATAAGATCCTGTACCATACTTCGACAAACTCTGTATGACATCTTTAGGATGACAAGATAAATTATAACGAGAGAGTAGAATTTCCCCCATAACATTGCAATCTTTGGCGTAATGACTGCCAGTTGGTTCTACTCCTAAATCGTCGAAACAGTAGTTTCTTGTTTGGTTGTATTGTTCCAGGGTTTCAAATCCGGATGCATTGAAGCTGAATACGATGTTACGTGTTGGAATGATTTCGTAGGTTGTTTTGTGTGGTGCTAAGTGCAGTAGTAATTGCATTAGCGATGTTTTACCGCACCCTACAGGACCTGATAATAATATTCCTTTGCTGGTGTCGATTCCCATTTGTGCGCAGCTGTGGTGGTCTTGAATGAAGTATGAGCATAGTTTGAAGAGCGGCGCTTCATCTTCTTTGTAGATTCTGAAGTTTTTTCCGAATAACATATGGCCTTTGATGTTGAGGTAGGTTTTTATTTTTTCGAAATCGTAGTGTACTGTGTTGTTTCGGATTTCTCCGATTTGGAATTTGGAAGTGCCTTCGGTTTTTATGTGTGGTGTTGAGTTCATAGTGGTTTTTTTGGTTATTTAATTATTCTTATTCATTTTTTACTCATCCCTTTCTTATTTTTTATTGGAAATCGTGATGTGCTTCGCAGTTGCTTGTCCAAAAAACGAATCAAAAAAGGACACTTTTTCGTATGAATTTCTGTTTTGCAGAACCATTCTTAAAACTTCGCGTCACTGCGTTCCTGAATCTCGAAGCTTTTAAGAATATATTCTTGCGAAAAAGAATTTTTAATGAGTATCTAAAGAGGTTCATCGTATCGTTTGTTTTCGTTGACGTGGAGGTTGTCGTAAAAATGGTCAAGTGGTAAAGCGTTTGGATCGTTTGCTTTCGATTTCACACGAGTTGCTAATTTCATTTCATTGGCTTTTAGCATCCAACTTTTGGCTGTGGCTTGCCAATCGGTAATTTTTGATTTCCCTCCAACTTTCCATCCAATTCCCTGGTAATGGTTGAAGAATTTTTTGGCTTCCAATTCAGGGTATTTTTCTTTTTTAAAAAAATCTAAAATCAATTTTTCTTTTGCGATTGCCTCTAGTTTAATAAAGTTTATATTATGTTTATTAATGTTTATATTAGGTATCAGTGCTTGTTCATTAAACGAACGGTCTAAATTCACATCTTCTTTATAGCTTGATTCAAAATTAAACAGCTTTACTTTACTGCCTTTGAAAGGGTTGTGAGATGGGCTGTAAACGATATATTTCCAATGACTTAACTCTTTAATACACTTGTGGTATGTTGCAGTTGATCCAATTTTTGATAGCTTCATAATTTCTTCTCTGCTTATATGAAATTCTGTTGGAAAGCGATTGTAATTCCATAATTGAAATAAGGCAATATACAGGCTTATATGTGTTGGATTTAAGCGATTATCTTTACGGAATTGAATATAGACTCCATTCAGGTGTTTGATGTAGTTCATAGGTTTTAAAATTAGTGTGTTGTCTTCTGCACAGCGTATTTAAAAACTTAAATACTGTGTGTTTTTTAACGTTATGTAAAATTTAAAAGCCCTTGAATAATTTTCAAGGGCCGTAGCTGTTAGTCGTTGTTGTTTACGGTGTTTTCTTCCAAAACTTGCATAATTTTTTCATAATCGTAATAAATGATTCCGCCTATTTTTGTGTAGGGCAAGGTTCCATTGATTCTAAGGTTTTGAAGTGTTCCAGTTGATAAGCCAAGTAGCTTTCTTACTTCTGGAGATTTCAACCATTTTTTGGTTGTTGTTTTGGATTTATCTCCAATCAAGTTTTTAATGTTGCTTAGTAAATCGTCTTTGAATTCATCTAAGTCTTCAGGTGTAATAATTTTTGCAGCCATATTTTGCAATTTTTGAATTAATAATTAAGAAAACATCTTTTTGTTTCTCTTTCATATTACAAATATGTGAAGTATAACTCACTAAAAATCACAAGTTGGGGTGTTTTTTTAAAACATTTTTCTTGATACTGTTTGGTTTTATTTGATATTTTGAACAATGTGAAAATGATGTTGAAATAACAAAACACCTCAAAATATATTTTAAATTTTTTTTACCCAACTTGGGTGTTTTATTGGTTAAATTTTAGTATGCGATTCAGTAAAGCGTTCTTTAAGCTGTCTAAAAACTTCGTGTTATTCTTTCTTCTATCTTTTATTTCTAAAAAGGCTCTGTAGTAATCACCTAAGTCAATATTAAAAATGGTTTCAAAAGTAGCAGCAATTTGTTTGATATCTGCATCACCGTTATTAAAAACCTTTAAACTGTCTAATGCGTAAATAAGTTCTATTAAAGCAATTTTAGTTGCCGTCCATTTTAATTTTGAATTCACAATTGTTAATCCTTGTTCTAGGTTGGTTTTCAATAAAAGGATTTCAATTTCATTTTGACAATACTCAATCAATGATTCATAGCCTATAAAATTGGCAAAAGTTGAATCTAGACTTGTTGAGAATTCATCATCGATAAATGAGCCAGAGCAATCAAATTGTATTCGAATGCTTTTATTTTTTCGCAGAAAATATTGAGTGCCAAAATATGACTCTTCACCTCTAAAATATTGATAAAATGTATTAAATATAAAATATATAGGTTGTAAAAATAACAAATAGTCAATACGGTAACTTTAATCACATTAAGCTTAGTAATAGTGATTTTTAACCGGATTTTTTGTCTCCGGTGGTACTTTTGTTTTCTAAAGAATTTAATTTTTCTTTTAAGATACTCATATCGTCACTTACTTTTCGGTCTAAAATCTTTGCGTAATGCTGTGTGGTTTTTAGCGATTTGTGCCCTAGCATTTTACTTACAGATTCTATTGGAACTCCATTGGTTAGTGTTACTGTAGTAGCAAAAGTATGTCTGGCCAAGTGAAATGTTAGGTTTTTGGTGATTCCGCATAAATCAGCAATTTCTTTTAAATATGAATTCATTCTTTGATTGCTTAATATTGGAAGTAAACTATCACTATTTAGAATGTCTGGATGCTCTGAGTATTTATCCAAGATAATTTGCGCCATTGGTAATATTGGAATATTACTTCTCGTATCTGTTTTAGTCCTTTTCGTCTTTATCCATCTAGCTCCATCAATCCCAATAACGATATGATCTTTCTTTAATTTTTTCACATCCACATAGGACAACCCAGTGTAACAACTAAAAATAAATATATCTTTTACTAATCCCAATCTTGAAATAGTAATATCTTTCTTTATAATTTTTTGAATTTCATTTTCCATCAAAAACTCTCTATCAACAGTTTTTAATCGAGCTTTCCAATTAAAGAATGGGTCCTTGCTAATCCAGTCGTTAGCATAAGCTATACGAACTATTTTTTTGAAATTGGTAATGTACTTAACTGCTGTATTATGAGCGCAATTTCGTTCCGTTTTTAAAAAATACTCATATCCGGTAATGAATTTATGATCTACATCTTTAATTGGGATGTCATCTACTTTATATTCCTTTTTGATATATTGTTCAAGTCGTGTTCTCGCGGTTTTATACCTTAAAGCTGTTAGTGGCACAAATTCTTTTCCTACTAATTTATCTACTTGGTCATTGTGTTCTTGAAACAACTTTAAAACCATTTTGTTTTTTTCATTTTTTCCAAGATACGTATCTCGTATTTGAATTGCCGAGAAAGACTTATTCTGTTCGATAAACTGTTGATGAATTTTATTGATTTTGTTCGAAATCAAATCAATATATTGATTTATTTCTTGCGCCTCTTTTGAAAAACCTCTTACTCTGTTAGCGCTCGGGTTCCATTTGTCGACTGGAACCTTTCTCTGAATACTGAATTCCGAACGCTTTCCATTAACCGTAATTCTTAGGTAAATGTTTGCCTTTCCGTTGCTGTCAGCTTTTACTCTTTTGATGTAAAATAGTAGTGAGATGGAATTATTCATAGTTTTTTTTGCAATTTTAAAGTATAAATATACAAAAAATAAATCAAAAAATATTTTGGAGACCTATATTTTTATAGCTCTACAGCGCTATTCGGGGTCAGTTGATGTCTAATTTTTTAGTGACCCCGAATAAGCCCCCTTTTATTTAGTTTTTATTGTGTTTTATTGGTTATTTGGAAGAATTAGTAAAATTAAAAAACCCTATAAACATTGAGCTTATAGGGTTTTGTTGTTTTTTGGTTGTTTAAAAGTGGAGAAGATGGGAGTCGAACCCACGACCTCTTGACTGCCAGTCAAGCGCTCTAACCAGCTGAGCTACATCCCCGTTCCTTGTTAATACTGGTTTTATTAAACTTTCTATTTCTTACAAGGAAAAAATAGAAATGCAAATATATGCATTTGTGTGCATTTATATGCAAAAACCCACCACCAAAAGCCACTATCAAAAAATTTCAAATACTAATAAAAAGTCAATTCTAAAGGTCTCTTAAAAAGGGGAATATTACAAACCTAACAAGTCTTGCTCATTTTCTGTTTGTGAAAAAGCATTATAGTTAAATAAACCCAATATTATTATTACAAATGATATAAATATATTTTTAATAATGTTATTAATTTATTTGTTAACAAATACGGTATTTCACACTACTATAGCTGCAATACTTTTATCAAAAATTTTTACGGCTTTATTAAGTTAAGACCTATCACGTTGTATTTTGAAAAACAGTTCTAAGTCTTAACCTTATATTTTATTATTTTATAGTATAACCCTTACCCTCCATACAAACTGAATAGGCTTTCTTATAATCGTTTAAGAGGTTGGTGCTGTGATTTGCTGCAGCTTGTTGATTTGCTTGTTCTTGAGCATTTTCAGACCCTTTTTTTGCTCTTAAACCTCTTACACCACCAACAACTGAACCTATAGCTGCGCCTTTTCCGGCATCACCTGCAATTGCTCCAACGGCGGCTCCACCAGCGGCACCTATAGCTGTGTTTTTTACTGCGGTTCCATCAGCAGATTTATCAACAGGGGCTGCTGTTACTGTAGGTGGATTTAAAGGGTCATACCCCGTTTGTTCTTTTGCCCAGGCAAAGCAAGCTGCTTCATCTGCTTCTTGTGTTTGCGCATCTTGATTATTTGATGGGAATATATACAACCCCAAACTACTAGAGATCCCTGAATTTTGAGCGGACAACTCATTTATTCCAATACTTGCAATGATAACTGATAATATTATTTTTATATTTTTCATTTTATTTATTTTTAGATTAACTGAATATTTCTTCTTTTACTAACATGTAACCAAGTTGTTGGTAAACATCACCTTCATTATAAAAAGTAATACTTTTAGTAATTTTATTATTTTCAATTTGGTAGATTGTATTTGTCCAAACACAGGCTTGCTCTCCATTTTTATAAACAATATTTAATTCCGCTAAGTTTGAAATCCATTCTCCTTTATTTTCCCCTTTTGGTATTTGAAGAGTAACTATTTGGGATTTATTAAAATCAATACTTTTATAAAGGTTATCGATATTGAATTTCCAATTTTCGAGTGTTGCCGTTTTTTCTACGGAATCTCCAAAGTTTGGACCTGTATTGATGTAATTATCATCGAGCAAATTCTCAAGAGATTCAATATCTAAATCTTCAACTGCTGTAATAAACTTTTCTATAACTTTAGTTCCTTCTTCTTTTACTGTGTTTTGGGTTGAACAACTTATTAGTGTTAAACCAACTATTAGTGTTAAAATTGTTTTTTTCATTTTTAAATTATTTAAGATTTATACTGCAAAGATGCGAGAATAAGAGAAGCTATTTCACCCCTAAAAGACAAAACGATAGCCCAAAAGGAAAATAAGCGGTAACTTATAAATGAGATACATTTATAAGTTACCGCTTGTTAAAAAAGATGTTTACTGTAAAAGTATTAAGTTAACCCGTTGTGCATTATGATTTAAAAGAAAAAAGTTGCTCATCGTACTAAAAATTAGTAAATTAATTTAATTGTAAGTTATTGACAATGAATGGTTAAAATACTTGTTGTGAAAAAATATCGAAAGAACAACTTTTAAGTTATCAAAGACGACAACCAAAGCTTAGTGATTTAGAACTTATCAGCTTGAGTCTTACTGCCGAATTTATGGGAATAGATAGTGAAAATGACCTTTTTAGAAAACTTCCAGATTCCATATTATCAAAAATAGAGAGAAGTGTCTACAATAGAAGAAGACGAAAATTAGTTAATAACCTCAACAGTATCAGGTTAAGTTTAGCTTCCCATTTTAATAAATTTGAAAATTATTTTGTAGTAGATAGTATGCCCTTAGAAGTTTATAAATTATCACGCAGTTCTCGTTCAAAGATTTGTAAAGAAAACACTTATGTATTTCCAGATAAAGGTTATTGTGCAGCTCAAAGTTCTAATTATTACGGTTATAAACTGCACGCTGTTTGTTCTGTAAATGGGGTTTTAAAAGTATCAATTTGAGTCCAGCTTCTGTACACAATATTAATTATCTTAAAGATATTAAGATGCAAATAAAGGACTGTACATTAATTGGTTACAGAATCTATTCATCAACAGAAATACAACTTAACTTGTTTTAAAACTGCAATATAACCCTAAATACACATATGAGAAGCAATCAAAAAAATTACAAAGTACCCACCTTATGTATTTAGAAAAAGGATGAAAAGGATAGAAACATTATTTTCACAACCGTGTAAGCAATTTATGATAAGACGTAATTATGCTAAAACTTTTGAAGGTTTTAAAACTAGAATAGTAGCTAAGATAACCGCTTTAAAAACTATTCAATATATCAATAAGTTTATATTTGGTAGAAATATTAATAGTATTGAAATTAACATTATTTAAAATGCACAACGGGTAAAGTTGTATAATTAATTATGTCTCATTTATGCTTGCCATTTTAGTACTCGTTAGTCAACACAATTGTATAATGTAAATAATATTTATTTCTAGTCAATTTACCTGAAAAAGGTATTCTTATTTCATCAATTAAATTAATCCAATAATTTCTATTTCCAGTATCTCGTAAGTTTAGTTCAGTATCAAGTGCTATAGCAAAAACATCATTTATAGGTAACTTTGAAATCATTATAGTTAAATAATCTTCCCTATCAGGAAAGAAATTATAGGCAAAAAATACATTTTATCTTTTAGGGCTATCGTTTTGTCTTTTCGGGATAAAGCCCACTCCTCTTTTCCCGCATCTTTGCATCATAATTAATAGTAAAAATGAAAAAAATGAAAAATTTAAAATTAACATTGATAACACTTTTTTGTATAGTCACAACAAATGTTATAGGACAAGAAATTATCCATGATGCTGAACACTATGTATTGTTAAAACAACATGGAGACAAGTGGGAAAACGAAGATAAAGTAATCGATAAAAAATTGAAAGCTTTAGAAAAAAAACATGGTACCAAGCCAAATATTATTCACATTATGTGGGATGACACCGCCGTTGGTGAAGTTGGAATTCCAGAAATTCAAAAAGTAAGAGGTTTTGAAACTCCTGTAATGAACGATATGGCAAAAGAAGGGATGAATTTTATGCGTATGTATACAGAACCTTCTTGTACACCTACAAGAGCTGATGCAATGACTGGAAGATACGCTGTTAGAACAGGAATGCATACAGTAAGTTTCCCTATTGAAAACTCAGGTTTAGATGCTGATGAAGTAACAATTGCTGAAGTTTTATCTGACGCAGGATACTCAACTGCTTTTTATGGTAAATGGCACTTAGGGGATACCGAATCTAGTTACGCTCACAACCAAGGTTTTGATGAGGCTTTCTTTACACCATACAACCAAGTACCAAGTATGTGGGTTCGTGAGGCTGAAGCAAATAACGTTGTAACAGGCTTATATCCTGATCTTTACGGAGAAGATATTTATGATGTTGACAACTCTTGGCAACCAATTGGATATGTTTGGACTTTAGAAGGAACTAAAGGTGGTAAAACGTACGAATGGGGAGCACCTCCAGCAGTACCTAATTTTTGGGATATTGACAAAGAATGTGAAAAACGCACCATGGATTTCATCAGAAGAAATGCCAAAGCGAAAAAACCATTTTATGCTGCTTATTGGCCAACTGTAACTTCTTTTATTCCAGATGCTAGAAACCCTGAAAAACTTACAGCAAATAAAAATGTTTTACAAGAAGGATTGGTAAAAGTTGATGCTTTTATTGGTGAATTGCTAAAAGAATTAGAAGAGTTAGGTATTTCAGAAAATACTTTAGTAATTGTAATGGCTGACAACGGACCTTTTACACACCACGGACCAAGAGGAATGGTTGAAACTTTATATACAGGAGGAAAAGGTGACCTTACTGAAGGTGGCGTAAGAGTTCCTTGTATTGCACAATGGCCAGGAATGTTTGAAGGTGAAGATAACGTAATTGGAGATATTCTTCATATTACAGATTTATATACAACTTTTGCTCGTATAGCTGGTGCAACGGATTTTATTCCTAGAGATAGAATTATTGATGGTGTAGATCAAACTTCCCTTTTTGTGAATGGAGACGGATATAGCAGAAGAGATTATGTCATGATTTATCAAGGCCCAAATTTAGCTGCTGGTGTTAAAGGACGATTTAAAAAAGATCATAAAAATGCTGAGCCAGGTTTATCAGGTGCTGAATTCTACGATTTATACACAGACCCAAGGGAAAATAACCCTGAAATGATATCAATGTTTCACACTAAAAGTATGTTTAACCGTCAAAAAGAACGTCACGAGTTTTGGATGGAAAAATATCCAAACAGACCAGATGCTACTCCAGGAATTCCATTAACAGGAATTGAGAATGTGAGACCTGAAACGGAAAAATTATACCACGCTCCATTTAATAAAGAGGACTTACCTTTTGACCCAAATGAATTGAGAGAATACCCAATGCCATTTGTTGATTAAATAAAAAAATAGGCTGCTGAAAATTTCGCAGCCTATTTTTTTTCAATTTTTCAATTATGTTGTAAACTATTATCTTTTTAGATAATAGTTTACTTTGTTTGAACAACTTCTGTAGGTAGTAATCCTTTTATTTTTTTAAACATGGTACTAAATTTTGATAAGTTTGAATACCCTAAGTCATAACCCACTTCAGAAACAGAAAACTTACCCGTTTTTAGTCTTCTATAAGCCTCATCCATTCTAGCTTGATTGTAAAATTTATAAATTGATGCTCCAAACAATTGCTTAAAATCGTTTTTAAGTTTTGTTGAACTTACTCCAAATTCTTTTGATAATTCATCAATTGTAAAAGCCGCTTGAATATTGTTTATTATTTTATTTTTCACAGCCATTAACAACTTGAAATCTGATTCATGTAATCCATACGTTTTATCAGCATCTACTTCCTTTTTAAAATGTAAAGCTGCATTGGCAAATATTTCTAGCGCTCTTGAAGAAATGAGTGCAATTTTCCCATTAGGTAAATCTTGAAATGCAAACAAATCAGCTACTAACTTTTCATTTTCACGAGACAAATTCGATCTAAAAGCAATAGCATTATTACCTTCAAATAATTGACTAAAAAGCGCTGGTAAATCATCGTAAATAGCACCCATTTTAGTTAAATTAAATTTAAAGCTCAACCATTTCACCGTAGTATTAGGTGGAAATTCAGCCTCAATAGGAAACATCCCATTGTACAAAAAAACACCTCCTAATAAACCTGCTTCCATTTGTGTATTTTCCTTATTATATTTATGAGAAAAGTTTCCTTCTTTCATAATATTTAAGTGTAATAATTCAGGATTTTCATCAGGAAAACGCGTAAACACAATAGGTTTAGTTGCTGCAATCTCAGAAAAATTAAATTCAACTCCTTCTATTGAATAAAATGACATTTTAAGCTTTACAGGGCCTTTATCAACAATAAAAGTGTTATCATACAATTCACCTCCAAAACCCTCTTGGATTCCACTTATATAATTTTCAGCATACCCTTCCTGAAATGAAATATGAATTTTATTATTTGATTCTACCATAGCATAAATTTACTATAAATTGTAGCTTAAAAAAATCCTAATTCCCTAATTTAGAAATAAAACTTTTTTAGTTTATGTGTACATACATATTATCCTAAATTGACTTTTGTCACGTTTGGTTAGTATTGTATTTATTTTTCGCTTAAAACCCACAAATTATGACGAAAATACTAGGAAGTCTAGACCTTATTATTTTCAGGTTCAAAAGTATCAACAAATTCTTTAATCCATTCTACTCCCTTAGGAATTAAAGAAGACATAGGCTTTCCTGTATTATCAAAACTATTAGTATTTGCCCCAACCAATGTCCAAGCGGGTTGATAATAATGTGTTTCAGCTGGTTCAATTATTGCTAGTTGAATGGCTGAATTTTCCTTTTTAACATAGAAGCAACCATAATACCCGCGGTTCCTCAACCTATAACTAATACTTGAAAATGTTTAGACATAGTAATTTTTTGAAGTTCATATAATTAAGAAAATTACTAATAAAACACTCCTACGTGATAAAAATCACAAAGAGCATTTCTAGTAAAAAATTATAACTATTACTTATCTAATTTACATGTATTTATCTTAAAAACAGCATACAACGGGCAAATTCCAGTAAAAGTTGTTACCAATAAAATTGCTGTAACAACATAAAGAACTATTTGTATCCATGACGCATCAAAACTAGTTGAATATGCAAAATAACCAATTGCCAATGCTAAAAGTACCCTGATAATTTTATCAGTACTGCCAACAGTTTTTTTCATAATAAAAAATTAAAAATTTGTTTCTTAAATATACAAAAAAAATTAATGATGCCCATAAGGAACATTATCCATTTTACCCTTAAATACTCTAAATTGTACAATTAAATATACAATTACCAATATAAATGCAATTACCCACCAATACACACCTACTGATAAACCGTAAGCATCTGCTGCTGTGTTATAAATGGTTAGCGAAGGATTTACCGTATTTGTTGAGGGCAATAAAACAGGAAACAATGCTGCAGCTGTTGACGCAAAAGCACCAAATAAAAATAGACTTGAACTTAAAAAACCAAGTCCATCTTTTTTCATTTTTTTTATTCTGAATAAATTTAATAAGCCTATTAAACCTATGAAAGGAAATACAAACAACCAAGGATGATTGATGAAATTTTGCAATGAATTTTCACTTACTTTACCCCAAACTACAACGGATACCAACACTAAAACACAAAGTACAATGTTCAATTTAAAAATGATACCTTTTAGCTTTTTATTGATTGAACTATTTGTTTTAAAAATAACCCAATTTGCTCCGTGAATAGTTAATGCTACAACTGCTAGTAAGCCTAATAAAATTGTAAACCAATCAATAATTCCTAAGCGCTCAGAAAATGGTGAAAATTCAGCATTCCAAAGAGGTACAAAAAAATAGATCGCTTCTTGTGTTGACACGCCATTTTCTACAATCCCTAAATTAACACCTCTAACAACGTTTCCTAATGCCAATCCAAAAAATAAGGCTAATAACAAACTTGAAATTCCAAAGGCTTTGTCCCATATTTTATGCCACATTACATTATTAACTTGGCTTCGTAACTCTAAACCTGTAGCTCTAAAAATCAGCAACCATAAAATCATTATTAAGGGTAAGTAAAACCCACTAAAAGAACTTGCATACAGCGTTGGAAACGCAAAAAACAAGATACCTCCTGAGGCAATTAACCAAACTTCATTTGCATCCCAAAAAGGGCCAATACTTTTAGTTATAGCTGATTTATCCTCCTCTGTTTTTGCAAAAAACAAATGAATGATTCCTGCACCAAAATCGTAACCATCAAGAATTACATAAACCCCCAACATAAACATTAAAACGATGTACCAAAATAATTCCATAATCTAAGCTTTTAATGTGTTTGGTCCTTTATAAATTATTTTTCCAACTAATATTAGAAACAACATTCCTAATAACAAGTATAAACCTATAAACCCAAGTAGTGTAAATAGAGTATTACCTGCTGAAACTGTTGGTGAAGCGCCTTCTGATACTTTTAACAAATTGTAAACTAGCCAAGGTTGACGACCTAATTCTGCAGTGTACCACCCAGTAATATTAGCTATATATGGAAAAGGTATTAAAAACAAGATACTCCATAAAATCCATTTTTTTACATATAATTTTTTATAGTATAATAAAAATGAAGCTATTAATAACACCCCTATAAAAACTGTACCTAAACCAACCATAATATGGTACGCATAATACAATCCAGGGATATTAGTAGGATACAAACTTTCATCAAATTCATTCAATCCTTTTACTTCAGCATTCCAGTTATTATAGGTTAAAAAACTCAAAATATTTGGCACTGCAATTTTATTATCTAATCGTTTTTCTTTAATATTTGGTTGACCAATTAAGACAATTTCAGCTCCTTCTTCTGTATCAAATAAACCTTCCATTGCTGCAAAAGAAACTGGTTGATATTTTGCTACATTTTTTGCAACTAAATCTCCTGTTGGAACAGCAACTAATATGCTTGAAATCAATCCAAAAACAACACCCGTTTTTAAAAATAATTTACCAAACTCCAAGTGTTTTTTATTCAGCACATAAAATGCACCAATACCTGCAACAACAAATGAACTTGTTACCATTGAAGCCGCCTGATTGTGTAAGTAAGAAGGTAAAAACCAAGGATTACTAAACAACGCTGAAAAATTAGTCAACACAAATTTTCCGTTTTCTAAAATCTCGTAACCTACAGGGTATTGCATCCAAGAATGTGTGGCTATAATTAAATACCCACTTGCCCAAGAACCAAGAAACACTAAAAACCCAGTTAAAAAATGAAGTTTATGACCCAGCAATTTTTCCCCAAAGAGAAATAAACCTAAAAAACTGGATTCTAAAAAGAAAGAAAACATCCCTTCCATAGCCAGTGTTTGACCAATAATACCTCCTGTTAATTCTGAGAATTTAGCCCAATTGGTTCCAAATTGAAACTCCATTGGAATACCGGTAACAACGCCCATTGCAAAATTAATGGCGAATATTTTCATCCAAAAATGAGCAGCATCATTGTATTTATCAAGTTGTGTTTTTAAAAATTTACCTTTAAAATAAATAATAATTAAAGATAATCCCATTGTTAGTTGCGGAAACAAATAATGGAATGTGATAGTAAATGCAAACTGCATTCTATCGTAAAAAAGAGCATCATCCATCTGATATTTTTTAAGCGGCAAATTTAAGGTATATAAACTAGAAAAATGCAACATGTTTAACATGTTGCACTCTTTTTATGAAATTATTATATGTCTTAAATTTCTATAAGCTTATTCTTCTTTTGTTATTCTACCTGTAGCACAACTCACAAAAGATTTTGCTTTGTGCAATACTGTATTTGCATCCCCAACTTCAGGGTATCCCATGCTTGATAATTTTTCTTTTACTTTTAAAACCAATTGTTCATCAACAGTATTTACTGTTACTTTTGAAGTTTCCAAGTCTACAGAAACTTCATCAACTCCTTCAATAGTTAAAATTCCTTTTTTTATTGAGTTGGCACATCCGCCACATTTCAAATTTAATATTTCTAATGTTGTCATTTTTTTTATTTTGTTAGTCGTTTTTACCTAGCTTACTTTACAACTTTTTATTATTTCAAATTTAATTCAAAAAAAATAAATAGCTGAATTATAAAATAGCAACTCAAAAACTCATACTATTATTTATTAAATGTAATACTCCAAAGACCTCTTAAATCTCCTTCGCTATAACCCGTTGCAATATCAAACTGGTAAATAGATTTTATAATTGAATCGGTTTGTACAGTCATAGTTTCATTTAATTTTCCGTGGCAAACCAAACAATTTGCTTGTATTTTAATTGGTGCATAAAAATGTTTTTTTTGATCTTTATCAATTTCAACAATTGGTTTTAACTCTTTATTTTTTAGCATTAATTGCTGATAGCTATCAATAATTTCAATTTCACGCTCTGAAGGCTCATTGTTACAACTTCTTAATTTATTTGAGGTTCTTTTAATAACCACATCGTATTTTTTTGAAAGTGCTTCCGTTATAGGCGAAGCTTGTTGATTGCAAAAAGGAATAGCTTGCGACGGACCACCTGCTTTCATTTGCGCCATTAAATTTGCACTTAATTCTTTAAAAGTAGCCTGTGCAATTTCTTGCCCTTTTACAGTATACTCTTGTTTTTCTTTTTCAGAAAACCCCGAAGAACACGCTATAAAGTTTACGGCTATTGCTAAAATTAAAATCTTTTTAAACATCTTATTTAGTTATTTCATAGTTATTTCTTGCCCAATTTATAATTCCGCCTTGTAAATCGTATATTTTTTCAAAACCTAAATTCGACGCTTTTTTTACTGCGGAAGAAGTTCTACTTCCAGACCTGCAATACATAAAAATTGGTTTACTTTTATCTAATTTTGATAGCTCGGTTACAAATGTTTTATCGAAAAGATTGATATTTATAGCTCCTTCAATATGGCCACTTGCAAATTCCTCTGGAGTTCTTATATCTATAATTATTTGATTTGCCGATTTCTCTTTAAATTCTGCAGCAGTAACAACATTTATTTCTCCATTTTCAGTAATTGTTTTTGAAGGTTTTTTATTGTTACACCCAATAATTGAAATGGTTAAAAAAATAAATACTACTGTTTTTAATATTTTTTTCATGTGTTACTAGTTATTATTTTTGATTTTTACACAAATGTAATTTACATTTAAGTGTTAGCTGTAACCAAAGTTACTTTTTTAACACAAAAAAAGGAGTTTTTTCAAACTCCCTTTATAATTATGTTAATTTAAAATGCTTTATAATAAGGTTGTTGGACAAACATACTCTGTTAATTCAACTCCGGTATCTTTAATATCTTTAAATCCACCTCTCACATCTGTAACCTTTTTAACTCCGTTGGCTTGAAAAATAGAAGCAGCAATTAAGGAGCGGTATCCGCTTGCACAATGTAAAAAATATTCTTTATTTGAATCTATTTGAGCAAAATTTTCGTGAATATTATCTAAAGGAAAATTCTCAACTCCAACCACATGTTCTGATTGATATTCTGATTCTTTACGAACATCTAACGGATTTTCTATAGTACCTTCTTTTAATTTATTTGCAAACTGAACCGAAGAAATTGAACCAATTTTATCAACTTCGTGTCCCGCTGCTTTCCAAGAATGAATTCCACCGCGTAAATATCCCAAAGTATTATCATAACCTACTCGAGAAAGACGAACTACAACTTCGTGCTCTCTTCCTTCTTCAGCAATAAAAATTATTTTTTGATTGATATCTTTAACCAAAGCTCCTACCCAAGGTGCAAAACCTCCTTCAACCCCAATATACCAAGCTCCAGGAACCGTACCTTCTTCAGCATAAATATCTTTAGCTCGCGTGTCTAAAACTAATATATCATTCTGTTCACTCATTTCTTTAAAAGTATCGGCATCAATAGGCGTTGTTCCTTGGTGAATTACTTCATCAATACTTGTGTTAACTCCCTTATTCATTCTTACATTATTGCCAAAATATTGTGGTGGTGGTTTTAAACCTGTAGTTACTTCTACAATAAATTCTTCTTTAGTCATATCAGCTCTTAAGGCATAATTTGTTTTCTTTTGATTTCCTAAGGTATCAAAAGTTTCTGAACTCATATTTTTACCACAAGCAGAACCAGCTCCGTGATTTGGATACACAATAATATCATCTGGTAACACCATTATTTTATTTCGAAGTGAATCAAATAAATGCCCTGCTAAATCGGCTTGTGTTAAATCAGATTTCACTGCTAAATCTGGACGACCAACATCTCCTATAAATAAACAATCTCCTGTAAATACATAAGGTTTATTCCCTTTTTCGTCAATTAATAAATAAGAAGAAGATTCCATGGTATGTCCTGGAGTATGCAATAATTGAAGTGTTAAATCTCCAATTTTAAATTCTTCTCCATCTTTTCCTTGGTGAATATCATACTGCGGATTTGCATTTGGACCAAACACAATGGTTGCGCCCGTTTTTTTAGCAAGATCTACTTGACCAGATACGAAATCTGCATGAAAATGAGTTAAAAATACGTATTTGATTTTTGCCCCATCAGCTTTGGCCATCTCAATATATGGTTCAGTTTCTCTTAAAGGATCAATTATTGCTGCCTCTCCATTTGAATGGATGTAAT
Source organism: Lutibacter agarilyticus (assembly GCF_900188235.1). Lineage (GTDB taxonomy): Bacteria > Bacteroidota > Bacteroidia > Flavobacteriales > Flavobacteriaceae > Lutibacter > Lutibacter agarilyticus. The sequence goes on from NZ_FZNT01000005.1 coordinate 48,582, forward strand.
AAGCCATTTCGGCCAAACAGCCCGTAAACAATTGTTCTACTTTCATAATTATCTGAATTTAATTTTGTTAAACTTATCTTGAGGTATATCAAAATTAAGAGTTACTTTTTTGTTCTTTGTAACCTATATCACACTGAATAAGCTATTTAGAAAATTTTAACTATTTGTTTGTTTAACGTATTTAAAATTTTCAACATTTATTTCTTCACTATTTTTGTTTTCTTCATAGGCATCAATTGCATCTTGCGTTTTTAAAAAGCAAAGCTCTTGGCCTATGTCTGAAATAATTTCAGACTTGTACAGAGTATCTCGTACAGGACCATTTAGGCCACAAAAATAAAGTTTAATATTTTTAGATTTAAAATAATCTATCACTTCTTTTAACACATAAATACCACTACTATCTAAACTATTCAAACTTTTTCCGTTGATAATTACCAACCTTAAATTAGGTCCTTTATTTATAGATTCAGAAATAAGTGTGTCTTTAAAATAGGTGCTGTTTGCAAAATGTAATTGTGCATCAAAACGAATAACCAATACATCATCCCTTACTTCTAAATCGTCAAACCTATCAATATTTCGGTACATTTTTGTCCCAGGAACTCTTCCTAAAATTGCCACATGCGGCTTTGTTGTTTTGTAAATTAACATAACTAATGACAGAATAACACCTGTCATAATTCCTTCTTTAATTCCAATGGTGGCCGTAACAATTAAGGTTACATTTAATATAATTAAATCTCGTTTGGTATATTTCCATAATTGATTTGGCACCTTAAAATCTAACAAGCCAAAAACTGCCACCATAATTATGGATGCAATAATTGCTTTTGGCAAATAATAAAATAATGGCGTTAAAAATAATAAGGTAAATGCGACTACTAGTGCTGAAAATATAGCAGCTAAAGGTGTTTTGGCTCCATTACTATTATTTACAGCTGTTCTAGAAAAGCCACCTGTTGAAGAATAACTTTGGAAGAAAGAACCTACAATATTTCCTAAACCCAAGGCTATTAACTCTTTATTGGCATCAACTTTATAATCGCTATGCTGTGCTTCAATTGATTTTGCTACTGAAATAGCTTCCATAAAACCAATTAAAGCCAGTGTTAAGCCTAAAGGAGCTAGTTGCTCCATAATTTCCCAAGAAAATTGAGGGATTTTAAAAGACGGAAGTCCTTGTGGAATTTCTCCAACAATGCTAACTCCATATTGTTCTAAATGAAATAACCGAACTACCAAAATACCCAATACAACAACAACTAAAGAACCTGGTATTTTATTAAATCTTTTCTTCAAAAATATAATTAAAATAATGCCGATAGCACCAATTAAAAATGTAGGCCAATTTATATGTTGAATTTGTTTGAACGCTTCATAAATAATTAGTTGTAACTGATTACTTCGAGGCATTTGAACACCAAATAAATATTTTAACTGATTTAAACCAATAATTAAAGCTGCTGCAGAAGTAAAACCACTAATTACAGGTTTAGACAAAAAATTAACTAAAAAACCCAACCTAAAAACACCGAAAAGGAGTTGAATGACTCCCATCATAAATGCCAATAAAATAGCTAGAAAAATAAAATATTCTGATCCAACGGCTGCAATTGCTCCTACTCCTGAAGCTACTATTAAAGAATCCATAGCTACAGGCCCAACCGCTAACTGACGTGATGTTCCAAAAACAGCATACACTAATTGCGGAATCATAGCGGTATACAATCCGTAAATTGGAGGTAAACCGGCAATCATAGCATAGGCAATACCTTGAGGAATTAACATAATTCCTACGGTTAAACCTGCACCAATATCACCTTTTATCCAAGCTTTTTTATAACCTGGTAACCATTCTAAAATAGGAACTATATTTTTTAGCATCACTCCTTACATTCTTTAAATAGCATAATCTCACAATTAGCACATTGTTCTTTTTCTAATTTTTTATAAATTGTTGAAATCGCTGAATTCTTATCTTTAAAGAAATTATGTGGACCTATTTTATCAACAAAGCCACCTTTTCTTAACACGTCTTGACTAATTATTTTTAAACCAACAAAGTAAATCCCGCCTCCTCTATTTTTCCATTTTAAAGCTTCTTCAGACAACCACTCTGCACCTGCCAAATCAATAAAATTTACACCATTTGCTATAATTAACAAATGTTTCTCTTTGTCTTCGTCATACAAATCTGAGAAAAAATTAGAGATACCTTCTACAGCACCAAAATAAATAGAGCCATCAATTCTTATCATTTTAAGTTGAGGACATTCCTTTGTGCTTTCATCTCTAATAATGTTGATAAATTTATCGTCCTTATTTTTTCCAAACACCGCAATATTTGGTTTTGAAGTTCTTTCTAAATAAAAAAATAATGAAATTAATATTCCTAAAAACAAAGCGGTTTCTAATTCTAAAAAAAGTGTACCTAACAAGGTAACACTTAGTACAACAAATTCGCGCTTACTACTTTTTATAATTTCTTTTATTCTCGAAAAATCAATTAAATTATAACCTACTAATAAAATAATTCCACCCATTGCTGGTTTTGCTAAATACTCAGCATAATTAGCAAAAAACAACACAACTAACAACAAACCTATGGAAGCTATGATACCTGCTAAAGGTGTTTTTGCACCTGCTTGATAATTGACTCCAGAACGAGAAAATGAACCTGAGCTTACATACGATGAAAAAAAACTGGAGATTACATTAGACAAACCTTGTCCAATAAATTCTTGATTGCTATTTAACTTTTGATGCGATTGTAATGCAATAACTCTTGAAATTGAAACCGCTTCAACCAAACCTATTAAAGCTAAAATAATTGCTCCTGAAGTTAACATTCGCATGTTTTCAAAATTAAAATCAGGAATTTTAAATGGTGGTAAATCTGAAGGCACATTTCCTATGGTTTCTATTCCTTGGGTATATCTACTCAAAAAAACAGCCAATGCACTTCCTAAAATCATTGCCAACAGCATGTTTAACTTAGAAATGTATTTTATTTTTTTTATGATGATTGCTAATAAGAGTGTTGCTACTGCAACACCTAAAACGTGTATATTTGTTTCTTCAATATGTGAAATTATGTATGAAATAATTTTATAAAACGAACTCCCTTGTGGTACGTTAATACCAAAAACATGTTTTAATTGTTTAAATGCAATTAATGTTCCTGCACCGGCTGAAAACCCAATAACCACAGAATAAGAAACAAAATTCACTAATTTACCCATTTTAGCAAACCCCATGACCAACTTAATAACACCTGCCATAAAAGACAATAAGATGGTTAAAGAAATAAATGCTTGTAAATCTGATTCAGGAGTTACAAATTTGCTAATAACTGCAAATACTACAATAGAACCTGTAGTTGTAGGGCCAGAAATTAAATGATGAGATGACCCGAATAAAGCTGCAATTATAGGTGAAACCATTGCTGTATAAAAACCATAAACTGGTGGTAAGCCGGCAATCATAGCAAATGCAACAGCTTGTGGAATTACAATAATTGTACCTGTAACTCCAGCAATTAAGTCGTCTTTCCACGTAGTTTTTATAAATGGAAGCCAACTTAAAAATGGAAATATTGTTTTTAAACTCATTTTATAAGTTTCTGTAATACACAACAAAAGTACTGTGCATAATATTTAGATTTGTGATTTATATCACAATTACGAATTAAAATAACTCTCCTTGATTTTTACCTTTCGATTTTCCTAAATGTTCATAAGCCAAATGGGTAACCTCTCTACCTCTCGGCGTTCGCATTATAAATCCTTGCTGAATTAAAAAAGGTTCATACACTTCTTCAATTGTTTCAGAATTTTCACTTACTGCAGTTGCCAACGTACTAATTCCAACCGGGCCACCTTTAAATTTATCGATGATAGTTGTTAGTATTTTATTATCCATTTCATCTAAACCGTGCGCATCAACATTTAACGCGTTTAAAGCATATTTAGCAATTTCAATAGTAATTGTGCCATTTCCTTTAATTTGTGCAAAATCACGCACTCTACGTAGCAATGCGTTTGCAATTCTAGGTGTTCCTCTACTTCTTCCTGCAATCTCAATGGCTGCTTCCATAGAAATTGTTACTTTTAAAATAGTAGCACTTCGTTGAACTATAGTTGTTAATAATTCGGTATTGTAATATTGTAAACGGCTACTAATCCCAAAACGAGCTCGCATTGGCGCTGTAAGCAAACCTGAACGTGTAGTTGCACCAATTAATGTAAAAGGTTCTAAATCTATTTGAACAGTTCGTGCATTTGGCCCCGACTCAATCATAATATCAATTCGGTAATCTTCCATTGCTGAATACAAATATTCTTCAACAATAGGACTTAATCGATGAATTTCATCAATAAACAACACATCTCGTTCACTTAGGTTTGTAAGCAAACCTGCTAAATCACCTGGTTTGTCTAAAACCGGACCTGAAGTTATTTTTAAGCCAGCATTTAATTCATTAGAAAGAATATGTGCCAACGTAGTTTTACCTAAACCTGGAGGTCCATGAAATAATGTATGATCCAATGCTTCCCCTCTTTGATTGGCGGCTTCAACAAAAATTTTCAAGTTTTCTAAAACTTGTTCTTGTCCTGTAAAATCTTCAAAACTTAAGGGTCTCAATTTTTTTTCAACATCATAATCTTCTGTCGAAAAATTTTCTTTTTCAGGATTCAAATTTTCATTCATAAAAACAAAGATAAATAATTAGCAATTGAAAATTGAAAATTGAAAACTAAAAATTCAATCTTGTTTCAAGAACTTCAAGCATAAAAAAACTCAGCATAATGGTTAAATAATTATGCTGAGTTTTTTAAGTATTTTTTAAGACCGTTTAAGACGGTTCTTCACCTTCTTTTAAAGGTACATTTTGAGGCACAAAATCCTCATCATAACCTGGTTTGCTATAATCATAAGCCCAACGCTCAACGTGAGGAATTTCTCCTGGCCAGTTTCCGTGGATATGCTCTACAGGTGTAGTCCATTCCAACGTATTAGATTTCCAAGGGTTTTGCTCTGCTTTTTTACCTTTATAAATACTAATAAAGAAATTTGCTAAGAAAATAATTTGTGCAGCACCACCTAAAATAGCAAACAATGTAATTACAATATTTACATCAGCAACATCATCAAATAAAGGAAATGCAGTATTTGAATAATATCTACGTGGTAAACCTGCCAAACCTATAAAGTGCATTGGGAAGAAAACTCCGTAAGCAGCTACAGCAGTAATCCAAAAATGCCAGTAACCTAAAGTTTTATTCATCATTCTACCATACATTTTAGGGAACCAATGATATACACCAGCAAACATTCCATAAATAGCAGATACACCCATTACTAAGTGAAAGTGAGCAACTACAAAGTACGTATCGTGCACATTGATATCTAAAGCACTATCACCCAATACCAATCCTGTTAAACCTCCTGAAATAAATGTTGAAACCAATCCTATAGAAAACAGCATTGCCGGATTCATTTGGAGATTTCCTTTCCAAAGTGTTGTAATATAGTTAAAAGCTTTTACAGCGGAAGGAATTGCAATTAATAAGGTTGTAAATGTAAATACAGATCCCAAGAAAGGATTCATACCCGATACAAACATATGGTGTCCCCATACAATAGTTGATAAAAACGCAATAGCGATAATAGAACCAATCATAGCTCTATATCCAAAAATTGGTTTTCTTGAGTTTGTTGAAATAATTTCAGAAGTAATACCTAATGCAGGTAATAATACAATATAAACTTCAGGGTGACCTAAGAACCAAAATAAGTGTTCAAATAAAACTGGTGATCCACCTTGGTAATGTAATACCTCACCTTGAATAAAAATATCTGATAAAAAGAAGGATGTTCCAAAACTTCTATCAAAAATTAATAATAAAGCAGCAGATAATAATACAGGGAATGAAACCACTCCAATAATAGCTGTTACAAAGAACGCCCATATTGTTAATGGTAATCTTGTCATTTTCATTCCAACAGTTCTTAAATTTAAAACGGTAACAATGTAATTTAATGCTCCAATAAGTGATGAAGCAATAAAAATAGCCATTGAAACCAACCAAAGCGTCATACCCAAACCTGAACCAGGTATTGCTTGTGGTAAAGCACTTAGTGGCGGATAAATTGTCCAACCTGCTGATGCTGGTCCTGCTTCAACAAACAATGAAATTACCATGATTACACTTGATAAAAAGAACAACCAATAAGACACCATATTTAAAAAACCTGATGCCATATCTCTTGCGCCAATTTGCAAGGGAATTAATAAGTTACTAAATGTACCACTTAAACCTGCTGTAAGTACAAAAAATACCATAATGGTACCGTGAATTGTTACCAATGCTAAGTAAATATCTGGAGACATTACTCCACCGTCTTGATGACGACCTAAAAAAGCTTCAATAACACTAAATGAATGATCTGGCCACGCTATTTGTAAACGAAATAACATAGACATCATTACACCTATTATTCCCATAAAAATACCTGTTACCAAGTATTGTTTAGAAATCATTTTATGATCCGTACTAAAAATGTATTTAGTTACAAATGTTTCTTTATGATGATGATCTGACATATTTTATATTTTAGTTAGTAGTGTAGTAGTTCGTTTTATTTTACAACTTGAGCCATTGTTTGTTTACTTTTTAACCAAGTGTTAAAAGCAGCTTCTTCTTCAACAACAATTTTCATTTGCATATTGTAATGTGAGGAACCACATATTTTGTTACAAAGTAATAAATAATCAAACTCATAAGGATCTTCACCCTTTTCAGCTCTAATTTTATTAATACCTGCAACTTTTGCAATGGTTTCTTCATTCATTCTCATTTCTTCAGTAGTCATACTAGGTGTAAATGCAAATTGCGTAACCATTCCTGGCACACAGTTCATTTGCGCTCTAAAGTGAGGCATGTAGGCAGAATGCAATACATCTTGAGATCTAAATTTAAAAATGACTTTTCTTCCTTTAGGTAAATGCAATTCACGAACAGGAACATCGTCCATCGCATTTTTATCAGTCATATCGACACCCATAGTATTGATGCCTTTTATATTACGAACATTTGCTAAACCTAACTCATTATCTTCACCAGCATAACGAGCCTCCCATTGAAATTGTTTTGCATACACTTCAACAATTAAAGGATTTTCTGCATCTGAAGCATCCATAACATTATTCCAAACAGAAAGACCATACAATACAATTCCTGAAAGAACTACAGCAGGAATAATTGTCCAAATCATTTCTAATTTATGGCTATCTGCATAAAACAATGCTTTTCTATTATTAATACCTCGGTACTTAAACGCAAAGAAAAACAATAAGAATTGAGTTACAGCCTGTACAAATAAAATAAGCAACATGGTTACTAGGTACAAAGTATCGTAACTTTCACCTTCTATTGAAGCTGCATCTGGTAATAAAATTACTGAATATTTCCAAAAAGAAAATATCATTAATCCATAAAAGAAGACACCAAAAACAGCAAAGAGAATTCCTTGTGTGTTGTTGTCTTTTTCAGTTGCTATTACGCCTTTTAAATTAAATATACTCGCTATTTGCCATATAGCCACGCCAATGACTATTGCCAGTAAAATGTAAAGTATTGCTGTCATTTTTTTAGTTAGTTATTTTTAGTAGTTGTCAAATATAAAAAAAATCCTGAATAAATTGTATTCAGGATTCTTTTGAATATGTTTTTTTTGAGTTTTAGTAGTGAAAATGTTCACTTTCTTTTAAGAAAGGGCTTCCTTTAGCTAATAGAGGTGCTTTAGTTAACGTAGTAAATACCACGTAAATAAATATTCCTAAGACTAATAATACTGAACTTATCTCTGAAATTCCAATAAACCATTGGTCACCAACAGTAGCAGGCATAATCATAACATAAATATCAATGTAGTGCCCTATTAAAATTACAATACCTGTTGTTACAATAAACCAAGGAACACGTTTATAATCGCTATTCATTAATACCAATAAAGGGAATAAGAAGTTTAACACTAACATTCCTAAGAAAGGTATTTTATAATCATTAAATCTTGTAGCAAAATAAGTAACCTCCTCTGGAATGTTTGCATACCAAATTAGCATGAACTGTGAAAACCATAAGTACGTCCAGAATACACTGAATCCGAACATAAATTTAGCTAAATCATGTAAATGACTATTATTTACAAACTCTAAATATCCTTTTCCTTTTAAATAGATTGAAACTAATGCAATTGTTGTAATTGCAGAAACAATCATACTTGCAAAAATATACCAACCAAATAAGGTACTAAACCAGTGTGGATCTAAACTCATGATCCAATCCCAAGACATCATAGATTCTGTAACTAAGAAGAATACTAAAAATGCAGCTGATGATTTAAATAATTTATAGTAATTTTTTAAGTCTGAAGCATTGTCTTGTGCCAATGTTAATTTTCTTGCGTATTGTCTATAAACAATCCATCCTGCAATATAAATTGCTGCTCTAATTAAAAAGAAAGGTACATTTAAGTAACCTGCCTTATTTTGAATTAATTCATCGTGCGCTACAACTTCAGGATCCATCCATACAAATAAATGATTTAGGTGTAACGATGATAATACAAAGAAAACAAACAGTAAAACTCCACCAACAGGTAAATATCCTGTTATTGCTTCCATAACTCTAAATAATACAACTGGCCAACCTGCTTGTGAAGCGTGTTGAATGGCATAAAAAGCTAAAGTTGCCAATGAAATCATAAAGAAGAAAAACAAGGCTACATATAATGCAGACCAAGGCTTGTTTTTTAATAAATGTAAAACGTGTTCTGCATGACTATCATCAGAATGTTCAGCATCATGAGCATCAGCAGTAGCGTGTGCATCTGCAATAACTTCATGATTTGAAGCTTCTGCTCCGTGCGAATCATGACTATCTTGCATCATTACTTTCACATCTTCAACAGTACTTGGTGTAGATAAAAAACCGTAAGCAACACCTAAAAAGCCAATAATCATTAAGGCAAAAGAAAGTGTTTTTAATTTACTTGAAAAGGTATACATATTTTAAAATTCTATCTTAGTAAAAGTCTTATTTTAATAATTCAGTTCTTAACTGCTCTACATACATGGTAGTTTGCCAACGTTCTTTAGCAGTTAATTGAGATGAGTGAGATCCCATCAAATTTCTACCGTGCATAATTACATGGTAAATACTACCTTCAGTAATAGCTCTGTCTTTATAATTAGGTACTCCTAAAAATTTATCACGTTGTACTAAAACACCGTCACCAGCACCAGCTTTTCCATGGCAAGAAATACAATAGATATCATACATTTTTTTACCATTTGCCAAATTAGCTTCATTCACCTCCAAAGGGTTTTTTGAATTTAATTTTGCATCTTCATATCCTTCATTTGAATTAGGATAATCATAAGGTACTTTACCACGAGCTATTGTTCCTTCAGCAGGTAACTGCGTTGTCATACCATTAGCATAATTCGGATTTGTTGAATACGTTTCGTAACCAACAGAATGATACATATCAGGCATATATTGATAGTTTGGCTTTGATTTATCTGTCCAACAAGACGATAAAGTCATTATAAAAACCAATGCGATTGTAATTTTTAAAATGTTTTTCATTTTAATTAATGCTTTTCAGTTACTTTAATTTCTACAGTTCCCGTTTTTTCTAAAAATGAAACTAATGCAGCTTCATCTCCTTCAACAGCTACTTCCATAACAAACATATCATCAGTAGTTCTTGGGTCTGGGTTTTCAGCTTCTTTAAAAGGCCAAAGTCTACTACGCATATAAAAAGTAATAACCATTAAATGCGCTGCAAAAAATACACTTAATTCAAACATAATAGGAACAAAGGCAGGCATGTTTAAGAAAAAACTCATACTTGGTTTACCACCAATATCTTGAGGCCATTGCTCTATCATCATATAATTCATCATCCAAACGGCGAAAGAAAAACCAACACACCCATACATAAAAGCTGTAATTGCTAATCTTGTACCTTTTAATCCCATAGCTTTATCTAAACCATGAACAGGAAATGGTGTATACACTTCTTCAATATGATGATTGGCTGCACGTGTTTCTTTTACGGCATCCATTAGGATATCATCATCGTTATACATTGCTTGTACTACTTTATTACTCATGATTTCCGTCTCTTAATTTTTTAAAATTTTCTCCTGATGACTTCAAAATAGATTTCACCTCTGCTTGTGCTATTACAGGGAATGTTCTTGCATATAATAAGAATAATACAAAGAAAAATCCGATGGTTCCAACATAAATACCTATATCAACAAATGTAGGTGAGAACATAGTCCAAGATGATGGTAAATAATCTCTATGTAATGAAGTTACAATAATTACAAATCTTTCAAACCACATTCCAATGTTTACTACAATTGAAATTATGAAAGAGAAGGTAATACTTTGTCTTAATTTTTTAGACCACATAAATTGTGGAGAGAATACATTACAACTCATCATTAACAAATACGCCCACCAATAAGGACCAGTTGCCCTATTTAAGAATGCGTATTGTTCATATTCAACACCTGAATACCAAGCGATGAATAACTCTGTAATATAAGCACAACCAACAATAGAACCTGTAATCATAATTACAATGTTCATTAATTCTATGTGTTGTTTTGTAATATAAGCTTCTAAGTTAGAAACTTTTCTCATAATAATTAACAAGGTGTTTACCATTGCAAATCCTGAGAATACCGCTCCTGCCACAAAGTAAGGAGGGAAAATTGTTGTATGCCATCCTGGAATAACCGATGTAGCAAAATCAAAAGATACAATTGTATGTACTGAAAGTACTAAAGGTGTAGCTAAACCAGCTAACACTAAAGATACCTCTTCAAAACGTTGCCAATCTTTTGCTCTACCTGTCCAACCAAAACTTAGTAAACTATAAATTTTCTTTTGAAAAGGTTTTACAGCTCTATCACGTAACATTGCAAAATCAGGTAATAAACCAGTCCACCAGAAAACTAATGATACCGATAAATAAGTAGAAATTGCAAAAACGTCCCATAATAATGGTGAATTAAAGTTTGTCCAAAGTGAACCAAATTGATTTGGAATAGGTAATACAAAGTGAGCATCCCAAACACGCCCCATGTGAATAACTGGAAACAAACCTGCTTGAACTACAGAGAAAATTGTCATTGCTTCCGCAGAACGGTTGATACCCATTCTCCATTTTTGACGGAATAATAAAAGTACTGCTGAAATTAATGTACCGGCGTGACCAATACCTACCCACCATACAAAGTTGGTAATATCCCAGGCCCAACCTACGGTTTTATTTAATCCCCAAACTCCAATTCCTGTTCCAATGGTGTAAATAATTGACCCTAGTCCCCAAAGGAAAGCTACAAGTGCTATTGTAAAAGCGGTCCACCATAATTTATTTGCTTTACCTTCAACAGGAGCTGCTACCTCTACAGTAATGTCATGGTAGCTTTTATCTCCAACAATTAAGGGTCTTCTAATAGGTGCTTCGTAATGAGACGACATAATTCTTATTTAATTATTATCTATTAATATTATTATTTATGCTTCTTGAGTATTTCTAACTTTTACGTGGTAAACTACGTTAGGTTTTGTTCCAACGTGTTCTAGTAAATGATAGGCTCTCTTATCTTCAGTTAAACTTGCTACAGTATCTTCTTTATGATTAATATCTCCAAATACCATTGCTCCAGTACTACAAGCATTAGAACAAGCTGTTTCAAACTCATTTGTATTTACTGGTCTTCCTTCTTTTTTAGCTTTTAAAATAGTTGCCTGTGTCATTTGAATACACATTGAACATTTCTCCATTACACCACGTGAACGAACAGTTACGTCTGGGTTTAATACCATTCTACCTAAATCATCATTCATATAGTAATCAAACTCACTATTTTCAGGATATTTAAACCAGTTGAATCTACGTACTTTGTAAGGACAGTTATTTGCACAATAACGAGTACCAACACAACGATTGTAAGCCATTTGATTTTGACCTTGACGACCGTGAGAAGTTGCTGCAACCGGACAAACTGTTTCACAAGGTGCGTGATTACAGTGTTGACACATAACTGGTTGAAAAGCTACTGAAGGGTTTTCAGAAGGGTCTTCTAATTCAGCCATAGTATCTTTATACCCCATAACACCTGTACCTGCTTCTTTTTTCTCATTATCAGCAGCAAAATCCTCTTCATGAGAATAATATCTATCAATACGCAACCAGTGCATATCTCTTGATTTTCTTATTTCTTGTTTACCAACAACTGGAACATTATTTTCAGCGTGACAAGCAATTACACAAGCACCACAACCGGTACAAGCATTCAAGTCTATAGATAAATTAAAGTGATGTCCAATAGATCTATCAAAAGATTCCCAAAGGTCTACTGAAGTCGCTTCAACTTCTTTGTGATCCATTGAAACCATAGGAACTTTATTCCACTCTTTTGAATCTTTTGAATTAAAATCTTCTAAAGTAGTTTCTTTGATAATATCACCTCTACCCATTAATGTATTATGCAACTGCACACAAGCAAACTCGTGAACACCTCCAACAACTTTTACAGAAACTTCTGTTTGCGTAGTATTGAAATCTTTATAAAATTTAAAAGCATTCTTTCCTGTTTGCATTTCTTCTTTTAAACCTTGTGTACGTCCGTAACCAACTGACAATCCTAAAGAACCTTTAGCTTGGCCCGGTTGAATTAATACTGGTAAAACTTCAGAAACTCCATTTACAGTTAACTCAACTAAACTTCCGTTTAAAGCTCCGTTTGCAACATTCTCATTCATTACCCCAAGTTCTGCAGCATCAGCTTTAGACATTGTTAAGTAATTATCCCAAGAAGTTCTTGAAATTGGGTCAGGAAACTCTTGTAACCAAGGGTTGTTAGCCATTTGACCGTCACCCATACCTGTTTTGATATATAATGACAGTTCTAAATCGCCCGTTTTAGGAATTTCCATTCCTTTCATTACTGTACTGAAATCAAAAGTTGACTCAGCTTCTTCTACTACTTCAGTAGTAAAAATACCATCGTGTAAAGCTTGATTCCAAGAAGTACCATTTAATACTTCAGCAGTCCAAAATTCTTTGATAAAGTCATAGTAAGAAGCAGTACTTCCTGTCCAAGTTAACAAAGTATCTTGAAATTGACGTGTATCAAATAATGGTTTAATTGTTGGTTGCATTAAGCTGTAATGTCCCTTTTTAATAACAACATCTCCCCAAGACTCTAAATAATGAGGTGTAGCTAATGCATATTGAACAGCGTTTGCTGTTTCATTATCTTGCATTGAAAATGCAACAGATAATTTCACTTTTTTCAATCCTTCAACAAATTCAGTTGAATTTGGTAAAGAGTACACAGGATTAGCATTGTTAATAATAACAGCTCCAATTTTACCTGCATTCATATCTGTTATTAATTGCTTTACAGTAGCATCATTACCATGTCTAACATTTTTAGTAGCAACCGTATCAATTACTTCACTGTTTAACAATTTATTAATTGCTAAAGCTAATAATTGTGCCTTTTCATCTTGAATACCAGTAACAACAACGGCCTTACTTCCTGCTTCTTGAAGCTTCTTGGCTGCAATGTCAATAGCTTGAGTTAAAGGAGTAAATTCCATAGTAACTGCGCCACCACTTAATACTGAATACAATCTTGCTAATGCAGTAATTTGCTTTGATGGTTTTACCATAACACGCTTATCAGCATTTGCTCCAGACAATGTCATGTTAGATTCAATATGCATATGGTATGACATTTTCCCTTTACTTGGAACACGTCCTTTTGCATACCCCGCGTCAAAGCCTCCACCTTGCCAATCTCCTAAGAAATCTGCACCAATAGAAACAATTGCTTCTGCTTTTTCAAAATTATAATCTGGTAAAGCTCTAAATCCGTAAGCAGTTTCAAAAGCATCTAATGCAGCTGATTCTGAAACAGCATCGTAAACTACGTGACTTACATTTCCAAATGTTTCACTAAATTGATTTACTATTTTTTTAGTTGAAGGACTAGCACAAGTACCTGTTAATATAGCAATTGGTAAACCAGCAGTTTTTACATCATTTAATTTTGCTATAATTTCTTCATTTGCCTTATCCCAAGATGTAGCTTCTCCGTTTGCTTTTGGTCCTTTTAACCTTAAACTATCGTATAAAGAAAGTACCGAAGCTTGCACACGTGCATTTGTACTTCCGTTAGCTTCTTTATTAGGTTCAATTTTAATTGGACGTCCTTCTCTTACTTTAACTAATATATTTGCAAAATCAAAACCATCAGCCATTGTTGTTGCGTAATATTCTGCAACACCAGGAATAATATCATCTGGCTTAATTACATAAGGAATTGATTTTACCACCGGACCTTCACAAGCAGCTAATGAAGCAGCTGCCGTTGTAAATCCAACATACTTTAAAAAGTCTCTACGTGTAGTTGATGAAGCCTCTAGATTTTCTTTATCACCTAAAAAATCATCTGTTGGAATTTCTTCAACAAACTCGTTATTTTTTAACGTATCAACAACCAAGCTATTCTCTTTAAGCTCTTCAACACTTTTCCAGTATTTTTTGTTTGATGCCATTTTATATCTTGTTATTTACTTCGTAATTAATATTAATAGTGACATTTACCACATTCTAAACCTCCCATTTGAGCCTCAGTCACCTTTTCTACACCGTATTTTTTAGCTAATTGATCGTGAATATTTTTGTAATATCCATTTTCAGTCATATCAACTTCTGTTTCTCTATGGCAAGTAATACACCAATCCATTGTTAATGGAGAATATTGGTATACTTCATGCATTTCTTCTACAGGACCGTGACATTTTTGACAAGCTACTCCTGCCACTGTAACGTGTTGTGAGTGATTGTAATAAGCAAAATCAGCTAAATTATGAATACGAACCCACTCTATTGGTTTTTGTTCATACCCTTCAATGTATTGCACATTTTCTTTATCCCAACCTACTGCGTCGTAAATTTTTTGAATCTCGTTATCTAAATCTTCTTTAGAATAATCTCCAAATAATTCGCCGTTATATTCTGAAATTGATTTATGACAGTTCATACAAACATTTGCTGTTGGTATTCCTGAAGTTTTACTGTGTTTTGCCGAAGAGTGACAGTATTGACAATCAATTTTATTATCACCTGCGTGCACTGTGTGAGAAAAAGCTATTGGCTGAATTGGCTGATAACCTTCATTTAAATCTACTTGCATTAACCATCCAAACAATAACCATGCTCCTCCAACTACACAAAATATCACGAATAAGAAACGTAAGAAAGGATTGAAAATAATTGATTTCAACATGCTTGGCTCTTGCTCTTCACCTTCAACAACTACTTTGTTTGTGGTAGCGGCAACAATTAATGACAATGCTAAGAATGCTAAAATTGTAAGTAATAATGTTGGTAACACACCAAAACCAGGATTGTCAAAAACCTCTTGATCTTTTGCTGAAGTTGCACCTCCAACAGCTGTAACTTTCACATCACCAACTGCTAAGTATTTTAACACATCTTCAATATCCTCATCTGAAAGCTGCGGGAAAGGAGTCATTGCAGCAGGATTGCTGTCTTGCACCTCTTTCGCTAACTTATCTCCTGAAGCTACTAAAGCATTGTTATCTTTAATCCAAGCTATTAACCAATCAGCCTCACGCTTGTCGGTAATTTTTAAAAGTTCAGGACCTATTAACTTCCCTTCTAATTTGTGACATGCTGCACAATTAGCTTTAAAAATAGTTTTCCCACGCTCGACACCCGGATCAATTTCTTGAGTTGCTACAGTTTTAGGTGCTGCAGGTTCACCTTTTGTGTACGCTAAAATATCAATTACATCTTGATCAGATAATTGAGGGTTAGCTGTCATTGGCAATTTGTTGTTTTCTTCAAAAACTTGAATTGCTAATTTGTCTCCGGACTTAATCATTCCTGGACTATCTTTAATCCAAGCAATTAACCAATCTTGTTCTCTTTTTTCAGTAATTCCCTTTAAAGCAGGGCCTACTAACTTCTTGTCTAATCTATGGCAAGCAGCACATACAGATTTGAAGAGTTTTTCTCCATTAGCTGCATCGCCTTCTTGCGCAGATAAATTAAGTGAAAAAATAAAAAGGAAAGCAAGACTACTTCTGATTAATCTTGATAATGCACTGTGTTGTTTCACACTTTTCATACTTAAAAAAAATATTTTCTTTCTTGTTTGGTACAATTATTTCATTTAAAAAATTATGACTTAAATCATATTTAAACGATTTAACAAAAGTACTATTAAAATGTAAATCACAAAAAGTAATATTAGGTAATACTTAATTTATATTCATTCTAAATAAGACTGATTTAACATGTGGTTTAATTGAAAACTATAAATTTGCTCAAAAACAAAAAGAATAATGACAAAATCAACCAAAAGCACCTTTTTAAGTCTGTTTATCATCCTTTTTATAGGTATCGCCAATGCGCGCTCACAAAGTGAAAATGAGAAAATAAATAACTTAATTGATCAAAAGATTAGTTATAACAAAAAAAATAAGAACTCTACCGTCTTTAAAATTCAATTATATAATGGTAATGAAACAGAAGCTTATAAAATAAAGGAAGATTTTAACACTAGTTTTCCTGATTACCATGCAGAAGTTGTTTATGATAAACCTGAATGGAAAACACAAGTAAATAAGTTTAAAACTCGTTTAGATGCTGATAGAGTTGCCATAATAATTAAGGAAGAATTTACAGCTGCTATAGTTTTAGAAGATAAAATTTAAACTATAACATAATAAAAAGAGGCTGTCTGAAAAGGTTGTCTTTTTTTTGAAAAAAAGCTACAATTTGTTTAATTTCATGGAAATGAATAAAAAAGTAGTTTTTAAGACTTAAAATCAAGCCCCTTAAAACAAAAAAAAGGCTGTCTAAAAATTTCGTTTCAGACAGCCTTTTTTTATGAGTATAACTAAATTATTTTAGTTTTTTCTTAACTTCAACTTCATGGTAAGCTTCAATTATATCTCCTATTTCTATATTGTTAAAGTTTTTAATTTGTATACCACAATCGTATCCCTTAGTTACTTCTTTGGCATCATCTTTAAAACGTTTTAAGGCAGTTAATTCACCTGAATGAATTACAACGCTGTCTCTAATAATTCTAATTTTAGATGATCGCATTATCTTCCCACTTACTACCATACAACCTGCAATGTTACCAACTTTAGAAATTTTATAAATCTCTCTGATTTCAACATTACCTGTTACTTCCTCTTTGATTTCTGCAGATAACATTCCTTCCATTGCATCACGCAAATCGTTGATTGCATCATAAATAATAGAGTATGTTCTTACATCTATTTCCTCATTATCAGCAAGCAACCTTGCATTACCAGATGGCCTTACATTAAATCCAACAATAATAGCATCAGATGCTGAAGCTAATAATACATCAGATTCAGTAATAGCTCCTACTCCTTTATGAATAATATTCACTTGAATTTCATCAGTAGATAATTTTTGGAATGAATCAGTTAACGCTTCAACAGAACCATCAACATCACCTTTCAATATAATATTCAACTCTTTAAAGTCTCCTAATGCAATTCTTCTTCCTATTTCATCTAGTGTAATATGACGTTGTGTTCTTACAGATTGCTCACGTTGTAATTGAGAACGTTTAGCTGCAATTTGTTTCGCCTCTTTTTCATCTTCAAATACGTGGAATCTATCACCCGCTTGAGGTGCTCCGTCTAAACCTAATATAGATACTGGTGTAGAAGGTCCAGCAGCCTTCATATTATTTCCTCTTTCATCAAACATAGCTTTTACTTTACCACTATGTTTACCTGCTAACATATAATCTCCAATTTTCAATGTTCCTTCTTGAACTAAAATTGTAGATACATATCCACGTCCTTTATCTAATAATGCTTCAACAACGGTTCCAACAGAGTTTTTATTTGGATTTGCTTTTAAATCAAGCATTTCTGCTTCAAGCAATACCTTCTCTAATAATTCATCAACACCTTCTCCTGTTTTTGCAGAAATATTGTGTGATTGAATTTCCCCCCCCCAATCTTCAACCAACAAATTCATTGCTGAAAGTTGCTCTTTAATTTTATCAGGGTTTGCGTGTGGTTTATCAATTTTATTAATTGCAAATACAATTGGAACACCAGCTGCTTGAGCATGACTAATAGCTTCTTTTGTTTGAGGCATTACATCATCATCAGCCGCTACCACAATAATTACAATATCTGCAACTTGTCCACCACGTGCACGCATTGCTGTAAAAGCCTCGTGACCAGGTGTATCTAAGAAAGCAATTTTTTGACCACTTTTAAGTTGAACACCATACGCACCAATATGTTGCGTTATTCCTCCTGATTCACCAGCAATTACATTTTCTTCACGAATATGATCTAATAAAGATGTTTTACCGTGATCAACGTGTCCCATTACCGTAATAACAGGTGCTCTTAGTTCTAATTCTTCAACAGTATCTACATGTTCTTCGATTGATTCTTCAACTTCAGCACCAATAAAATTAACCGTATAATCAAACTCTTCAGCAACTATAGTTAATGTTTCTGCGTCTAAACGCTGATTCATTGTCACCATCATCCCTAAAGACATACATGTTGATATAATATTTGTTACAGGAATGTTCATCATTGTAGCAATTTCACTAACCGTAACAAATTCAGTTACTTTTAGAACTTTACTTTCAATAGCCTCTAATTCTTGATCAATCTCGGTTTGTTGACGGTGTTGATCTCTTTTATCTCTTCTATATTTTGCTCCTTTACCTTTTTTAGATTTCCCCTGTAATTTCTCTAAGGTTTCTCTAACTTGTTTTTGAACGTCAGCTTCAGTAGGTTCCTCTTTTACAATTGGTTTTCTAGGACCTCCACGTTGTGGACCTCTATTTGCTCCTGGACCTCCTCTATGCTGCGCTGGTCTAACAACTCTTTTTTCTCCTGGTACTGGTGCTTTTTTAATTCTTCGACGTTTCTTTTTATTTGCATCAGAAGCTGTATCTTTTTTAGCAGGGTCAACTTTCTTAGCTTTTGGTTTTTTCTCAAATTGCTTTAAGTCAATTTTGACACCTGTAATTTTTGGACCAGATAATTTTTGATATTTAGTTTGAATTGATTGAGGCTCGCTAGATTCTTCTGCAGGCTTTTCATCAGAACTAACAGTAGGTGTAACTTCAGCTTCTTTTGGAGTTTCCTTCACTACTTCAACAGGTTTTTCAACCACCTTCTTCTCTGCTGCTTTTGGTTCTTCCTTAACAACTTCAACAGGCTTCTTCTCCTTTTTTACCGGCTCTTCTACCTTCTTCTCAACTACTACAACTTCTTTTTCAACCTCAGGTTGTTTAGCTTCAATAATTGGTTCTTCCTTTTTTGGTTGCTCAGATTCTACAATAGCTGCTGGCTTTTCAACAACTGCTGGCTTTTCTTCTTCAACAACAACTGGCGTTTCAGCAACAGGCTCTTTTTCTACAACTGGTTCTTGAACCTCTGCTTTTTTAGGTTCAATATCAATTTTACCTACAGTTTTCAATTCAAGTTTTTCAGCTTTGGCTCTTACAACTTCTTTTTTGGCTTCATCTTCTAGACGACTTTTTTCGGCTTTTTCTTCTGCAGCAATTCTAAGCGCTTCTTTTTCTTTTCGCTTTTCTTCACTTACTTCTTTTGAAGCCGCTCTTTTGTTTCTATCAGTTTGAAAACCATCCAATAATATTTCGTACTCTTCACTAGATATTTTAGTTGTTGGGCGTGCTTCAACCTCGAAGCCTTTGGTCGCCAAATGTTCAACAGCTCTATCTAACGAAATGTTTAATTCTCGTAATACTTTGTTTAGTCTCAATGTCTTGTTTTCAGCCATATAATCAATTTTTAGCCTATTATTTTTGAATCTTTGAAAAATTAATCTTCAAATTCATCTTTTAATATTTTTTGAACCTCTAAAATAGTTTCCTCTTCTAAATCAGTTCGCTTTACAAGTTCAGCTACATCTTTTTCAAGAACGCTACGCGCTGTATCTAAACCTATGTTTTTAAATTCTTGAATTACCCAAGCTTCTATTTCATCAGAAAACTCAGTTAATTCAACATCATCTTCCATTTCAACACCTTCACGTTGAACGTCTAATTCATATCCTGTTAATTGAGATGCTAAACGAATGTTTACCCCGTTTTTACCAATGGCTTTTGAAACCTCTTCTGGTTGTAAAAATACATCAACTCTACCTTTTTTACCATCTTCTCGCCCTTCTTCTTCGTGGATTTTCATAGAAACCACTTTCGCAGGACTTAAAGCTCGAGCAATAAATAACTGAGTATTTTTTGTAAAATTTAACACATCAATGTTTTCATTTCCTAATTCACGAACTATACCGTGAATTCTAGATCCCTTCATACCAACACAAGCCCCTACTGGATCAATTCTATCATCATAAGAATCAACAGCTACTTTTGCTTTTTCACCTGGTATTCTAGCAACGCCTTCAATAGTAATTAAACCATCAAAAACCTCAGGAATTTCTTGTTCAAATAATTTCACTAAGAATTCAGGAGCTGTTCTTGACATAATAATTACAGGTTTGTTACCGCGTAACTCAACTGTTTTAATAATTCCGCGAACTGAATCTCCTTTACGGAAATAATCTGATCTAATTTGTTCACTTTTAGGCAACACTAACTCGTTTCCTTCATCGTCTAATAATATTACTGCATTATGACGAATATGATGAACTTCTGCGCTGTATATATCTCCTTCTAACTCTTTAAAATGCTTAAATGTGTTTGTACTATCGTGTTCGTAAATTTTTGATATTAAGTTTTGACGCAAAGCTAAAATTGCTCTTCTACCTAAATCAATTAATTTTACTTCTTCTGATACATCTTCCCCTATTTCAAAATCAGGTTCTATCTTACGTGCTTCAGCAAGTTCAATCTCTTCATTATCATCTTCCGACATACCATCGGCGACAACAACTCTATTTCGCCATATTTCTAAATCTCCTTTATCAGGATTTATAATAATATCGAAGTTATCATCAGATCCAAATTTTCTTTTTAAAGCAGCTCTAAAAACCTCTTCAAGTATCGCCATAAGCGTTACTCTATCAATATTTTTATCTCCTTTAAACTCTGAAAATGACTCAATTAATGCTATATTTTCCATGCACTCTACTAATTAAAATATTATTTTCACTTTTGCTTCTAAAATAGTTGAAAAAAGTAATGTTGCATTTTTTACAACGGTAACTTTTCCTTTTCCTATAGGTTTTGGCTCTCTTGCTTTCCACTCTAACTCAATAGAATTTTCATTTACAGTTTTTAACAAACCTTCAACCTTAGTGTGATCTTTTAGCGTAACTTCTAAAATACGATTGATATTTTTTTGGTACTGCCTATTTACTTTTAAGGGGTTTGAAACATCAGGTGAAGTAACTTCTAAAGAAAAATCTTCTTCCTCCCTGTCTAAGTTATGTTCAATTTCACGATTTATTCTGATACATTCTTTTAAAGAAATACCTTTATCGCCATCAACTTCAACATAAATTTTATTGTCTGGCAAAAATTTTAATTCAATTAAAAACAATTCTGGGTTTTCTTCCAGCGCATTGTTTAACAAATTTATAACTTTTTCTTTATTCATTATAGTATAAAAAGAGGGGACTTACCGTCCCCTCCTATCTTCTTTACTGTTTCAAATTCCGTGCAAATATACTAACATTTTTTGGAAATGATAAAAATTCATTCTTTTTTTTAATATAAAAGTGTTAACTTTACCTTAAATCTCATCTATTATTACACGGTTTTATGAAAAAAATACTAGTTCCCATAGATTTTTCGGTACAAGCAGAATATGCAGCAAAAGTAGCTGTTAGTATTGCTAAACTAACCAATGCGAAAATTTACTTATTACATATGCTTGAACTTCCTACAGGGGTTATTGACCCTTCTAGTTACGGAACCTCTAGCAACACTCCTACCGCTTTATTATTTTTAAAAAGAGCCTATGAAAAATTTGAGAAATTTAAAAAACTATCTTTTTTTGACGGTATTAAAATAGAAGATTCGGTGTTATTTCACAAAGCCTATGACGGAATTATTGATGAAAGTGTGAAAAATGACATTGATTTAATAGTAATGGGTTCAAAGGGCACTTCAGGGTTAGAAGAAATGCTAGTTGGTTCAAATACTGAAAAGGTAGTTAGAAATTCAGACATCCCTGTTTTAGTTATAAAGCAAGAAATTGAAAATTTTAAGATTGAAAATATTGTTTTTGCTTCAAATTTTAATTCGGACGCTCGTAAATCTTTTCAAAAAATATTAGATTTCTCAGCTATATTTGATGCTCAAATACATTTACTTAAAATAAACACCATTCATAATTTTGAAACGACTAAAGAATCAAGTGACGCTATTAGAAATTTTATAAATGATTTTGATCTAAACAATTATACACTTAATATTTACAACGATGTTTCTGTAGAAGCAGGAGTACTTAATTTTGCAAAAGTGATTGATGCTGATATTATTTTATTAAACACTCATGGACGACGTGGACTAGCACATTTATTTACAGGAAGCATTGGTGAAGATTTAGCTAACCACGCAAAACTACCGGTATTGACTTTTAAAATTTAACAGAAGAATTATTAAAATTTACTGTTTATATAAAAAACCTTATTGAGTTAAACTTAATGGGGTTTTTTATATAAACAGAGTTTAGCGCAAATTAAGATATAAAAAAATCGAAATCCTTTTAAAATAAAGTGATTGCGATTGAAAATTTTGATTTATCACAAGCTTCTGTTCACGATATCCACTATTTAAAAGATATACTGCATTCAAGGTTGTAACGTAACAAATGTTTCTTTTTTTTAGAGATTCTAAGCTACAAATTTCAGTTCAAAATCCATTATTTCTTTAGGAATTTTATAACCAATAATTTTCCGCGGGCTATTATTGAGTTTATTTTGTATTATTAGAAGTGTGTTATCTATTTTAGTACCTCGAACTATTACTGGTGTTACTATACGTTTTTTATATATTCCCAAAGTAACTACTAATTCCGCTTAAAATACTTTGCACAGCATACGAAGCTAAAATCAGTCCCATAATTTTACTTATTACCGTAATCCCATAATCCCCAATTCTCTTTTGTAAGTGATTTGCTCCCAAAAGAATTAGACAGGTAATTCCAATAACTAGTAAAACTATTCCCATTGTGATTAATTGTTGTTGAATTGTATAAATGTGATTATCCGTCATTAAAACAACTGCCATAATTGCTCCTGGTGATGCTATGGAAGGAATAGCGATTGGAAATATTGTTACATGTTTGAAGTCTGTAATTCGATTTTTTTCCAGTTCAGGTTTTCCATCTCCGAATATCATTGTTAATGCAAATAAAAATAGAATTACACCACCTGAAATTTGGAAAGCGTCAAGAGATACTGACATTCCTTCTAAAATAAGTTGTCCAATTACGATGAAAAATAAAAGTATCAAAAAAGCTATTACAGATGCTCGGATTGCAATTTTCTTTTTATGGCGTAAATCAAATTCTTTAGTAGCCTCAAGATATACAGGAATTGTTCCAATTGGGTCAATTACAGCAAAAACGAAAAATATTGTTGTTAAAACCTCAACCATTTTACTTAATACGTTTAGCTTGAGTTGTGAAAGATAAACCTTGTTGTCCCATAGTAGAAGTCATTATTCCCTCAAAAAGGGGTTCTGAAGAGCCTTTTGGCACTTGCCATTCAAAAATAAAATTTGAACCAGTTCCACCAGAAACATCAATCTCATCTATTATTATTTCTGTTGTTTCCATTGGTGCTAAAAAAATTGGTGAGTCAACATATATTCTTACAGATTTTCCGTAAGTATCATAATATTCAACTCTTAAAAGGTAGATAGTATCTAAATCACTGGTATTTCTCATACTTATCATTGAAGTTAGGTTGTGAGTTCTATGTTCAGTCATACTATATATTTGAGAATAAACTGATAGATACGATTTTCCAAATTCAAGTGAATCCTTGGATTCTAGATTAATTGCACGTTTTGACCAATTTTCAGAATGTATAGAGCTAATTTCTTTCTTTTCATTGCAACTAAAAAGTAGGTAAACTATTACTATGCTTAAATACTTTATTTTCATTTCAGTACGTTGTTTTTAAGAATGTGTAGTAAATAAGAAAGTATGAAAATGTACGATTTTAATATTTCTCCATTTTCAAACTAGAAAAGAGTAAATATAAAGGAATTAATTAAGAATTAATAACAAAGGAGAGCCTTTTTTCATACACTTGAAATTGCTTAACGTTTTATAACACTAGCTTAATTAGATTAAGATAACGTTAGTTAGATATACTATTATAAAAAACGATACTCGTTGTAAAGTTAGAAAAAGTTTTGCAAACTGTTAAACAAGGGTAAATTGTAGTTTAGATTAGACAATATAAGACCTACAACTTCCAAGTAAATTAGGATAAAATACTTGAGGTTTTAAACAAGTTTGAATCAAACGATTATTTTTTATTACAAATTAGAACATTTCAATTATCCGATAAAGAACGGATATACATAAATTTAAAATGTTAATTTTATACAGCTCTCAACCTACCCCCGTCCTAAATATTGAAGAAGTCATTTTTTCTCCCCACACCCCTCAATTTGATGTGAGATTTTAATTCGTTAGAATCGTTAAATATTAGTTGATGAGTATTAATGGATTTATAACACCTTTTAACGAAGTGACACAAAAAGTGACACACTGTAAAAACAAAATCCCTCTAAACGCAATGTTTAAAGGGATTGTTTCAAAATGCTTGTTGACCTACAAGGACTCGAACCTTGACTGACGATACCAAAAACCGGAGTGCTACCATTACACCATAGGTCATTTTGCGGGTGCAAATTTAAGGCAAAGTTTGAAATCCGCAAACATTTTTACATTTTTTTTTAAAAAAAATACACTTTGAAGCTTTAAGGCTTTATTAACACACCTTATTACACATACTTATACTATTTAAGATTAATTTTTGTTAAATTCGCCACGATAAAAAATTTTATATGAATTCATTTAATTTTTCTAAATGGAACACTCTAATTGGGTGGGCTACTTTTGCCATAGCGTTAATAACATACACTTTAACTTTAGAACCTACAGTTAGTTACTGGGATTGTGGAGAATATATTTCAACAGCTGTTAAATTAGAAGTTGGACATCCACCAGGAGCCCCTTTATTTCAAATGTTAGGAGCTTTCTTTGCTATGTTTACAACTGATGTTATGGAAATTGCTAAAATGGTAAATTTCATGTCTGCGCTAGCAAGTGCTTTTACCATACTTTTTATGTTTTGGACCATCACAGCTTTAGGTAAAAAGTTGATAGAAAAATCGTACGAATTAAATACCAGTTCATACATTGCTATTTTAGGAAGTGGAGTTGTAGGTGCTTTAACCTATACATTCTCTGATAGCTTTTGGTTTAGTGCCGTAGAAGGTGAAGTGTATGCCATGTCATCTTTTTTAATGGCATTACTATTTTGGTTAGGTTTACGATGGGAAGCAGAAATGGACAAACCACAAGGAAATAAATGGCTTTTATTAATAAGTTTTGTGGTAGGTTTATCTTTTGGTGTTCACATATTATCACTTTTAGTTATTCCATCAATTGTATTTTTATACATCTACAAAAAATACGGTAATTTAAATTACAAACAATTTATAATAGCCAACTTAGCATCTATCTTAGTATTGGTTTTTGTATTTAAAATGCTATTTCCTTATACACTAAAGTATTTTAGTGCTTTAGAATTATTCTTTGTAAACTCAATTGGATTGCCTTTTGACACAGGAAGTATTATCGCTGGAATTTTATTAATTGCATTCTTTTACTTCGGAATTCGTTATACACATAAAAAGCATTTGGTAAGAGCCAATACAATTATCCTTTCTGTATTATTTATCATTATCGGATTTTCATCGTGGTTAATGCTGCCTATTAGAGCAAATGCCAATACTACTATTAATGAAAACAATCCATCAAGTGCACGTGAACTTTTAGCTTATTACGATCGTGAGCAATATGGTGATGCCAATGTTTTTTACGACACTTATTACTCGTTAATTTACAACAGAGAACAAGACCGTGAAAACCCTAGCAGGGATGACAAACCTAAATATGAAAAAGATGAAACAACCGGAAAATACATTATTGTAAACAATTACAAAGATGCGCTACCAAATTGGAGCAGCAAACACAAAGGTTTTATTCCAAGAATGGTGAGCACCAGTGGTAGTGTTATTAAAAATTACAAAGCCATTGCTGGCATTCCTCAAAACAGTAAAAGGAGACCTACATTTTTAGAAAACCTAACTTTTATGGTCGATTTCCAATTTGGATATATGTATGGCCGCTATTTTATGTGGAATTTTGTAGGAAGGCAAAATGATGTACAAGGGCAATTAGACATTCAAAACGGAAACTGGCTAAGTGGAATTAAATTTATTGATGAAATGCGCTTAGGCCCACAATCTAACTTACCTTCAGATGTTAAAAATAACAAAGGTCGAAATACTTATTACTTCCTTCCTTTAATTTTAGGGATTATTGGAGTTTTATTTCATTTGAAAAAAGATAAAAACGATTTTTATGTATTGTTCTTATTCTTTGCTTTCACAGGTTTGGCAATTATTTTTTACACAAATCCAAAACCATTTGAACCACGTGAACGAGATTACGCCGTTGTAGGATCGTTTTATATTTTTGCAATTTGGGTAGGATTTGGAGTGTTAGCACTATTTGAAAAGCTGAAAAACTACGCCAATCAAAATACCGTTGCTATTGCAGTTTCCGCAATAGCATTGTTGGCAGTACCAACTTTAATGGCTAGTGAAAACTGGGATGATCACGATAGGTCTAACCGCTATACATCTCATTTAAACGCAAAAGCTTATTTAGATTCATGTGATCCAAATGCTATTCTATTTACCATTGGAGATAATGATACATTCCCGCTTTGGTACCTTCAAGAGGTTGAAAACTACAGAACAGATATGAAGCTTATAAACACTAGTTTATTTGCTACCGACTGGTATATTGACCAAATGAAACGCAAAACATATAAAGCAGACGCTATTCCTTCTCAATTAACTCATGACAAGTACAAATGGGGAACTTTAGATGTTGCTTATTATTTTGAAGAATTATTTCCTCAGTTAAAAGATTCTGTGATTGATATAGACTCTTTCATGAAATGGGTTGAAAGCGACAGTCCTAGAACTCAGTACGATTTAGATGATGATGGTATTCCTGAAAAAGTACTACCAAGTAATAAAATTAGAATTCCTGTTGACAAAAAAGCTGTATTAAGAAACGGTATTGTAGCCCAAAAAGATGCGGATTTAATTGTGCCTTATATTGATATTAATTTTGGTAGCAATCTTACTAAAAACCGAATTTTAATGCTTGATATATTAGCAAATAACAATTGGGAAAAACCAATTTATTTTACGGGTGGCGCTCAAGCTGATGAAGAATATATATGGCTAAAAGACTATTTACAATTAGATGGAATGACTTTTAAATTAGTACCAATTTACACCCCAAACAAAAGTAATTTCTTTGAAATGGGACGCATTAATACAGATATTATGTATGAAAATGTGAGCAATTGGGACTGGAGAAACATTACAGATGACAACATTTATTTAGATCCTGAAACTAGAAAAAACTCTGTAACCTACAGAAACAATATGGAGCGTTTGGCACGCACTTTAATTAAAGAAGGTAAAACCGATAAAGCAAAAGAAATTTTACGTATTTCGTTAGAAAAAATGCCTGTTCACAAATTTGGACATTACAGCATGTTAATTTCTTATATTGATTTATTCTACCTTATAAATGAAAAAGAAGATGCACGTAAATTAGTTACTGAATTAAAAACTGTTTTTCAAGAAAAACTGACCTACTACAGCCAATTTAACCAAGCTGATATAGAAGGGATTTTTGATGAAATTGAACGCAATCTATTAATGTACGATCAAGTATTAAAAACAGTGATTCAGTTTGACGATGAGGATTATGCAAAAACATTGAAAGACGAATATATTACTTATATAAAACTCTATGAGTTTTTAATGAGCGAATAACAATGAAAAAATACATTATAAAAACTCCAAGCCTAGTTAAATTGTTTTTCAACAATTGGGTTTGGAGTTTCTCTTCAAAAGAAAAAACATTGTATTTAACTTTTGATGACGGACCTACTCCTGAAATAACAAACTGGACTTTAAACACACTTAAGGAGCACAATGCAAAAGCCACTTTTTTTTGCATTGGAAAAAACATTGCTAAATATCCTGAAATTTACGAGAAAATTAAAGCTCAAAATCATACTGTAGGAAACCACACAAACAACCATTTAAATGGCTATAAAACAACTGCTACAACTTATCTTGAAAACATTGACCTTTCAGAAGAAAACTCAGGAGAAAAATTAAACCTTTTTAGACCACCATACGGAAAACTAAAACTTTCACAAGCTGAACAAATTAGAAAAAAAGGTTACAAAATAGTTATGTGGGATGTTTTAAGTGCCGATTTTGATACTAAAATCACTTCTGAAGAATGTTTAGCCAATGTTATTAAAAATGTAAAAAATGGAAGTATTATTGTTTTTCATGATAGCGTAAAAGCTAGTGAAAAATTAAAATTTGTATTACCTAAAATATTAGAATTTTACAAAGCTAAAGGCTATACTTTTAATGCTATAAATTAAACGTATTGTTGCACTAAATTAATTAACGTATTTGCATCTTGATCCCCAGATTGGCGCCATTTCATTTCACCATCTTTATAAATAATAAATGTTGGATTTCCTTTAATTCTTAATGCGTTTGCTAAAATCTCATTTTTTTCAACATCAATTTTAATCACTTTGGCACTATCGCCTAACGCCGCAGCAACATCACGCAACGTTGCATGAAAATTATCAGAATCTGCTTCCCACTCTGCATAAAAATCAATTAAAACAGGAATTTCTGAACTTATTAATTCGCCAAACTTTGTCATAACTTATGTGTTTTTTTTCAACAAAAACTCAAAAAATGAATACCTATACATATACAAATGTAACATTTTTAATTAAAAAATCCTTATCTACCTATTTCTCAAGGTAATTACCGTTATTTCTGGCCAAATTCCAACTCTTCCTGGGAATGCTAAAAACCCAAAACCACGATTCACATTAATATATCTTCCAAAGGCAGAGTAAATGCCTGCCCATTGCTCATAAACATACTGAACAGGACTCCATTTTATACCTGGTATCTCTATTCCAAACTGCATTCCGTGTGTATGACCACTTAAGGTTAAATGGTAATTATGTTCATCTACTTTTACTTCTGTATTCCAATGCGAAGGATCGTGACTCATTAATATTTTAAAATCTTCCTTCGCTATTTTAGAAGATGCCAACTTTAAATCTCCTGCTTTTTTAAAACGAGTTCCCCAATTTTCAACACCAATTAATGCAATTTTATCAGTTCCTTTTTCTAAATAAACACTATTATTTAACAATAAATTAAACCCTATTTTTGGGTGAATATCTTTTATTGCTTGGAAATTAGCTTCTTTTTCATCTGAAGACTTCCAACGGGCATATTCTCCGTAATCATGATTTCCCAATACAGAATATTTTCCGTCTTTCGCTTCTAACTTTTTGAAATAAGGGATCCAAGGTTCCATTTCATCAGCCGTATTGTTTACAATATCGCCTGTAAACAAAATTACATCAGAAGCTTGTTCATTTATCAAATCGATACCTGCACTTATTTTTTCAGCATCATCAAAACTACCACTATGAATATCTGAAATATGCGTAATTTTAAATCCGTCAAAAGCAGTTGGTAAATCATCGAAAAACAGGGTATGTTCAATTACTTGGTAGTTGTATTTCCCGCGCGCCATTCCGTAAATAACAGAAAAAAATGGTATTGCAGCTAAACCTAACGCCACTTTACTTACAAACACTCTTCGGTCTTCTAAAAAAACTTTGGAACTAGAATTGCTTGAAAAATAGTTGAAAACACCTTTTACTATTCTAAAAACATCTTCTGAAAATAAGATTAATAATGCTATAATTTTTGGTGTGATTGATAAAATTACCAAACCAAAGGCAAACATTACCGCCTGCGACATCCCCGTTGACCTGTTAAATGTTGTTAATTGGTAAATAACATTTGCTAAAACACCTATTGAAAAAAGCCAATAAAATGCATAAACAAACTTACTTTTAGTACTTGTTTTTACACCTTGAAACGCATAAAAATCAACAAAAAGAACAAACGCAATAAATAAAACCCATCTTATCATAAAAACAAATCTAAATTTATTTTATGATAAACTACAAAATGCTATTTAAAATTAAGAAGGTTTTAACTATAAAATTAATATTTAGTATATTCTTCATTACTCCCATCACTGTCTATTTGGTAATGAAAATCTATTTCTAATAAACCAGCCTCTCCCGTATAAGTATCATTAGCTGAATCAGAAGAATTTCTAAAAAGTCTACATACCAACATACTAGACAATGTTTTCCCATCTCCATTAATACCATCAGTTCCAATACGTGTAATTACATGTTCATAATTCGCAATATCACCTGTGTTTGGAGCAGCAACAGTATTTCCCGTAATTGTAGTAGTTGCCCCAAATACCTCTCCAACCTTAACCCAAGTATATTCTAAACCCCAAGCAACTCGAGTTGCCATAGGAGCACCATCTTTTGTTGTCCAATGCACATGCGGATAAATCTTAGTTCCTTCTTTCCATCCATGTGGCATTTGTACTGTAAAAACAATATCACTTTCTTTATTTTGGTCCGATTGATTTTTAAACCAAAGAAGAAGCGTGTTCCCTAAAAATGACCCCCAAGCAGCCCCCTCAGTTGTGTTTTTTATTTTAACAGAGTTTACAGGCACTTTTAAATCATCCCATCTAGTGGCATTCCCAATATAACTTAATGAACCGTCTGTTGTTACCTTTGTATAATTTCCACTGATGCTATCTCCCATAAAAACAACACCATTGGCATCAATTTTCATGCGCTCTGCACCTCGTGTAGTAAAATTTATTTCATCACCATTAGGATCGGTATCTGTAACATTTTCAACTTCAATTTTAGTATCGCCATCAGTGTCAGACAATGTTGCTTCACCAACTAACTCTTTCCAAGTATCTACATTGTAATACCAAAAACTCTTTGTTTCAGTATCAAACACCAAGAGTCCATTTGCAGGTGATGGTATTGCAGCTCTTAATGTTGAATTCATCCTTGGCACTAAAACCCCCTTATTATTATCTGGTGACTGTATATCCAACATAGATGAAGCGTGTGGTGTTGTAGTTCCTATACCTACTTGGGCTGTAGAATTAATTGTTACAAAAAGTACAATAATTAAAGTTGTAATATATAATTTTAGATTTTTCATAATTAAGTTTATAATTTATATTTTTAAGAATATTAGTTACATTCCTATAGCTACAAAATTAAAGGATTTAATGTTAACATATTTATTAGCCGAAGTTAAATTCCCAACGAAAAATTCAATATAATCCGTTGGGTCTAACCATAACAGCACATGCATAGCTGTACTTTGATATTCAGAAGTATTCCCAGTAGTAATAAATAATTTTGAAGAATCTTGAACCAATCCATTTTTACCTACAGCAAAAATAAACACATCTTTTGAAATTTCTGGAGAGTAACTAAAACTAAGTGCTATATGAAAATACCGCCCTACAGTTCCTTCATAAGTCAAACGGCTATCTGCACCTGTTCCAAACATATCATTTACAAAGTTAGTATTTGCAGTGCCAGGATTAATTTTATTCATATTATCATTGGTTATCAACCCTGAATTTCCAGTAGCTACAGAAGGAATTGTTAAATTAAACCCTGCTGTTTCAAAATAACTAATCTCCCCCATTGGCAACATCAACCGTCCTACTGCTGTAAGAGTTCCTGTAAAAGTTTTATCTCCTGCAATTGTTTGATTTGTTGTTAAATCTACATAACTTCCAGCCCCAGTTTCTACAACTTGCCATGAGGTTCCATTGTAATAATTTAATTTATTAGTAGTGATATTGTAAATTAACAATCCTGCTGCAGGAGCTCCAATAAGGTCTCTAGCTGACGTATCCATTCTTGGAGGTAGAAATCCTTTTTCTGATGAAGTAATATCCAACATTGATGAGGCATTTGGAGTTGTTGTACCTATACCAACTTGGGCAAAGGTATTAATTGCTGTAAAAAACAGAATAACAAGTACTATAAAAAACAGTTTTAGGTTTAAATTTCTCATGATTTGGCTATTTTTAATTTGAATCTTTAATTTACAATTTTAAAAGTTTCCCTCCCTAAATTGGTATCAACAACAATTACATACACACCTTCTTTAAAATAAAATGGAATGCTTACTTCAGCATTTGTATATGAATTCTTATTAACTTTCACTATTTGTTGACCTAATAAATTAAAAATTGTAATGTTTTTAATTTCTTTAGACCCTGTATTTTTTACTATGATACTATTATTTTTATCGTAAAAAGCAACAATTTTTTCATCAGCTATATTCTCATCATCAACAGCTAAGGTTTGATTTGTACTAGGTTTAAATACAATAGAAAACCGATCTAAATAATTACCTGTGCTAATATTCAAGTTAAAACTAGCATCGCATAAACTATGTGTTGTATTTAATAAATTATCTTTTATATACACTGTTTCTGCAAAGTTCTCAACAGCATCAAGCATAATGGTATGCTGCCCTTCTTCAGCCATTAATAAACCCAAAGGAATTTCAATTGAATCATCATAACTTCCCACACCTTCAATTACATATTTTCTAGTTAAATCATTTTCAATTATAAAAAACAACTCGTTAATTCTTGGGTCTGCCATCAAAGCATCATAGCCTGGATTGAAATTAATATCAGCAGGAGAATTTGGTACAAACCCCAATACTATTTGCCTATGATATCCCTTTGGATCTCTATAACCTATTCTTATAATACTATTTTTAGAAAGATCTGTCCCAGTTTCGGCAATACTTGCTTTTTGAGCTGATTTTAGAAACTCTGAATCACCTGCTTCTGTTACAAAATCTCTTTGAGCATTGTTAAAAGTTATTGTTCCACTAGCAGTTGCATCTACAAAAAAACCTTGTCCAACAGCAAGATATTGCCCAGGAATTTTTCCTGCAGCATCTCCTAAACCACTAGTTCCAGGTATTAATGTAGGCGCAACACCCGCAGTTATATTCCGAGTAGCATACCCCCCTTTATAATTAGCTAAAACATGTGAATCAGAGCCTCCGTCAACCCAAAAATAAATTTGATTCACAATACCTGTATCATCATTATCTTCTATAAATTTTGTAATATCTAAAGCTGAAGGGTAGGGATTTCCCAACAAAACTGACTCACCATTATTTACAGTAAATGTATAGGTACCATTGTTAGGAGTTCCCTTAAAAATATAATTTTGATTGGCTGCTCCTGTACCTTTTATACTATAACCTGTTGCAATAGCAATTTCACTATTATGATCTCTTTTAATCCACCCAGAATAACCAGCACTATTAGGCGCATAGGTATACAACCATCTGGTACTTATAGTTATTGGAGAAGTAGCAGCACCATCTAATGCGGTTGCATAATTTATTGAAGGGGTACTGAATGGATTAGATGCTGCATCTGTACCATCAAATAAGCCTGTACTTAACTTAAAAACTCCATCTATATGTACGGGTGACGACCAATAATTAAAACCATAAATTGTAGAAATACCTTGTTGATCTCTTAATAAATTCCCTGAACCAGAGTTAGCAACATTATTTACTTGAATTAATTGCGCCTCGTCAACCAAACGTAAATCACCACTAGTTAAGGTAAGTGTATTTGTAACAAATAGCCCAAAATTATCTTCAACTAAAACACCTGTTGTTGAATTATCAACTTCTAAATTAAAAAAATTAATTTCTTTAGTTGAGCCTGAAATGGTTTGAATAGCATTTGTAGTACTTTTAAAAAAAGTAGTACCCGACACAGCGGAAGTTATACCATTATTATTGAAGTTATGGTTTAAATATAAATCTCCGTCATTATTATGGTTAGCACCTGATTTATTTGTATATTCTTCTCCAAAATACACTTCAGTGCCAGACTTAATTTGTATAATACCTTCGTTAACAATCTGAGAAAAAAGGCTAGTTCGACAAATTAAAAACAAACAAACTAAAATAAAGTAGTTTTGTTTCATAACTTTGTTATTTAATTACCCACACTCAAATTTAAATAAAATACACGAAATACGCAATAAAAAACACAATTATTATAATAAATGGTAAATTATAGAGTGTTTAAAACAAAAACAGATTAACAATTATGAAACAAAAACGTCTTTTTCTTTTAGATGCTTATGCATTGATATTCCGCGGTTATTATGCACTTATTAAAAATCCAAGAATTAATTCTAAAGGGCTAGATACATCTGCCATATTAGGTTTTACCAATTCACTTTTAGATGTTATCAAACGTGAAAACCCAGACCACTTGGCTGTTGCCTTTGATAAAGGCGGCTCTCATATTCGCTCTGAAGCATTTCCAGAATACAAATCAAACCGACAAGAAACACCTGAAGCTATTAAAATTGCAGTACCTTATATTCAAGAAATTTTAAAGGCAATGCATATTCCTATTATTGAAAAAGAAGGTTTTGAAGCCGATGATTTAATTGGCACGCTTTCAAAACAAGCTGAAAAAGCTGGATACCAAACTTTTATGGTAACACCTGACAAGGATTTTGCACAATTAGTTTCTGAAAACATATTTATGTACAAACCCTCACGTATGGGTAATGGTATTGAAATTTGGGGAATCCCAGAAGTACAAGCGAAATTTGAAGTTGAACGACCAGAACAAGTGATAGACTATTTAGGTATGATGGGAGATGCCGTTGATAATATCCCCGGATTACCTGGTGTTGGAGATAAAACTGCCAAAAAGTTTTTGAAAGCATACGGAACCATGGAAAACTTATTTGAACACACTCATGAACTAAAAGGTAAAATGAGAGAGAAGGTTGAAGCCAACAAAGAACTTGGCTTGCTATCTAAAGAATTAGCTACAATAATGTTAGACTGCCCTGTTGAATTTCATGAAGAAGATTATTTATTAAATCACCCCGACTTAGAGAAAACTAATGAGATTTTTAAAGAGCTAGAGTTTAGAAGAATCGCAGACAGCTTACCAACCATTTTTAAATCGTTCCCAACAATTGACGGAGAAAAAATTGAGTTAAAAGTTGAAAATACTAAAAACACTACCCAAACAGCACCAACATCAGAATCACATCAATTCGATTTATTTTCAGCACCAAGCACTGCAACTGAGATTGTTTCTGGATATCAGACTATTGAAAATAATAATCAGTTATATCAGTATGTAGACACAGCTTTTTCAAGAAAATTACTTTTACAGAAATTAACAGAACAACCATCCGTAGCTTTTCATATTGAAACTATAGGCGCCAATTGTTTTGACGCCGCAATTATTGGCATTTCATTTTCGTATGAAAAAGGCAAGGGCTACTTTGTTACCATAAATACAGAAAAACAAACTGAAATTTTAAATGAATTTAAAGTGTTTTTTGAAAATTCAACCATTGAAAAAACAACAACTGATAGTAAATATTTTATCAAAATATTGCACAAATTTAATATTGAATTAAAAGGAAAACTTTTTGACACAAGGCTTGCGCATTACTTATTACATCCTGATATGCGCCATGATATTAGCGTACTAGCAGAAACCTATTTAAACTATCGCCCGTTAACTTTAGAGTCCTTAATTGGTAAAACAGGGAAAAATCAACTTTCACTTCCACAAATTGAACTTTCAAAACAAGCTAACTACGCTATTGAAATAGCAGATATTTCATTTCAATTAAAGCAAATTTTTGAAAAAGAGCTAGAACAAAATAATTTAACCAAATTATACACTGAAATTGAACTACCAGTACTTCGTGTGTTGGCTGCAATGGAATTAGAAGGTATTAAATTAGATGATGTATTTTTGAATTCATTGGCAGACGATTTAACAAGTGATATTAAAAAATTAGAAGAAACCATCTATAAAGAAGCTGATATTGAATTCAACTTAGCTTCACCAAAGCAATTAGGCGATGTGCTTTTTGAACATCTAAAATTGGTTGAAAAACCTAAAAAAACGAAAACAGGTCAATATGCTACAGGAGAAGAAATCTTATCAAAGTTAGCTCCTAAACATCAAATCGTTAAAGATATTTTAGAATGGAGAAGTTTAGTCAAACTAAAAAACACCTATGTTGATGCATTACCAAAAGAAGTAAATCCAATCACTGGAAGAATACACACAACCTATAGTCAATCGGTTGCAGCAACTGGAAGATTAAGTTCTAACAACCCCAATCTTCAAAATATACCTATTAGAACTGAGCGAGGCAGACAAGTTAGAAAAGCATTTGTACCAAGAAATGAAGAATACACCCTAGTAGCTGCCGATTATTCTCAAATTGAATTACGTATCATAGCTGCGCTAAGTGAAGATGAAAGCTTGATAGAGTCTTTTAGCCGTGGTGAAGATATTCACGCGGCAACGGCAGCTAAAATCTTCAGAATAAATTTAAATGAAGTAACTCGTGAGCAACGTGGAGATGCAAAAGCTGTAAACTTTGGTATTATTTATGGGCAAGGCGCATTTACGTTAGCACAACAATTAAACAAATCACGTGGTGAAGCAAAAGAACTTATTGACAATTATTACAAAACTTTCCCAAAGCTAAAGCAATACATTGCAAACCAAATAGAATTTGCACGAGAAAACGGCTATGTAGAAACTATTTTAAACCGACGTAGGTATTTAAAAAACATCAATTCACAAAATGCCATAGTTAGATCAGCAGACGAACGAAATGCCGTAAATGCACCTATTCAAGGTAGTGCAGCCGATATTATTAAAATAGCCATGATTAAAATTCAACAACTACTAAATGAAGGAAATTACAAGTCTAAAATGCTATTACAAGTGCATGATGAATTGGTTTTTGACATGCATAATAGTGAAATAGAATCTTTAAAAACACGCATTAAAAATGAAATGGAACATGCCTTTAAACTTTCAGTTCCATTAACGGTTGATTTAGGCGAAGGAAAAAACTGGTTAGAAGCACACTAAATCATTGTATTTTTAAAAAATTGAAAATCAAAATCATAGCTAAAAATACCACATTTAAAATATAAACAATTTACTGTTTGAATTATAAATAATAGTTTGTACATTTGCACTCCCTTTTTAGGGACAAAAAATAATGTTTAATTATAACAAAGAATTTAATTGTGAGTAAATTAAGTTACAAAACAGTATCAGCTAACAAAAATACCGTTACTAAAGAGTGGGTATTAGTTGATGCAGACGGCCAAACGTTGGGTCGTCTAGCTTCTAAAATAGCGATGCTAATTAGAGGTAAATACAAGCCAAATTACACTCCTCACGTAGATTGTGGAGACAATGTAGTGGTTATCAACGCAGAAAAAATCAATTTAACTGGTAAAAAGTGGACTGACAAATCTTACATTCGTCACACAGGTTATCCAGGTGGTCAAAGATCATTAACTGCAACAGAAATGTTTGAAAAAGAACCAACTCGTTTGGTTGAAAAAGCAGTAAAAGGAATGTTACCTAAAAACATTTTAGGTAGTGCTTTGTTCAGAAATTTATATGTTTATGCTGGTGCTGAACATAATCAAACTGCACAAGCTCCAAAAGCTATTAACCTTAACGATCTTAA
Source organism: Lutibacter agarilyticus (assembly GCF_900188235.1). GTDB lineage: Bacteria > Bacteroidota > Bacteroidia > Flavobacteriales > Flavobacteriaceae > Lutibacter > Lutibacter agarilyticus. Next base: position 86,583 of record NZ_FZNT01000005.1, read on the forward strand.
ATAATCATGGATACAATACACAAAATAGGTAGAAGAAAAACAGCTGTTGCCCGTGTTTATGTTTCTGAAGGAAAAGGAAATATTGTGGTTAACAAAAAAGACTATAAAGATTACTTTACTACACCTCACTTGCAATATAAAATTATGCAAGCTTTAAACTTAACTGATAATGCTGAAGCATTTGATATTAAAGTTAATGTATTTGGTGGTGGTATAACAGGACAAGCAGAAGCTATTCGTTTAGGAATTTCTAGAGTTTTAGTTGAACTAAATCCCGAAAACAGAACAATTCTTAAACCAGAAGGATTACTTACAAGAGACCCAAGAATGGTTGAACGTAAAAAATTCGGTCAAAAGAAAGCAAGAAAAAAATTCCAATTCTCGAAACGTTAATCGTTTTATTAGATTGGTACACCAAATTATTTGGTGTTTCATTGAAATTAAAAACAAAGTTGTCGTTGATCAGTCAATGACTGTAAAAAGTTTAGCATCCAAATAGGGAAGATCGCATAGCCGCTACTTCCCTATTGCTAAGTCTCAACGGAACGTAAACTACATACAAATGGCAAATATTGAAATTAAAGAATTATTAGACGCAGGTGTACACTTTGGTCACCTAACAAGAAAGTGGAGTCCAAATATGGCACCATACATTTACGGAGAACGTAATGGAGTGCATATTATTGACCTTTACAAAACTGCAGCAAAAATTGAAGAAGCTTCTGAAGCTTTAAACAAAATTGCAATCTCAGGACGTAAAATCCTTTTTGTAGCTACAAAAAAACAAGCAAAAGAAATTATTTCTGACAAAGCTAAAAGCGTAAACATGCCTTACATCACTGAAAGATGGCCAGGTGGTATGTTAACTAACTTTATAACTATCAGAAAAGCTGTTAAAAAAATGGCTACTATTGATAGAATGAAGCAAGATGGATCTTTTGAAGCACTTTCAAAAAGAGAAAAATTACAAATTAACCGCCAACGTGAAAAACTAGAAAAGAACTTAGGTTCAATTACAGATATGACACGTTTACCAGGTGCTATTTTTGTAGTTGATGTTAAAAAAGAGCACATTGCTATTGCTGAAGCTCAAAAATTAAACATTCCAATTTTTGCAATGGTTGATACAAACTCTGATCCAAGAGGTATTGACTACGTTATTCCTTCAAATGATGATGCTTCTAAATCTATCAACAAAGTATTCGGTTATATTACTGATGCTATTGCTGAAGGTTTATCTGAAAGAAAAGCAGGGAAAGACAAAGTTGCTGAAGTAAAAGCAGAAGAAACTAAATAATTAATGTAAAATAGTTGAATTTAAAAATTCAACAAAAATTATAATATTATGGCAAAAATTACAGCCGCTGAAGTAAATAAATTAAGAAAATCTACCGGAGCTGGTATGATGGACTGTAAAAACGCACTTGTTGAAGCAGAAGGAGATTTTGACAAAGCAGTGGATATTTTACGTAAAAAAGGACAAAAAGTAGCTGATAAAAGAGCTGACAGAGATACTTCTGAAGGTGCTGTTATAGCTAAAGTTAATGCTGATAACACTAAAGGTGCTATTATTTCATTAAACTGTGAAACTGATTTTGTTGCTAAAAATGACGATTTTGTTGCGCTTGCAACTAAATTTGCTACAATTGCGTTAGACTATGACTCAAAAGAAGACTTTTTAGCTGCTGATTTTGGAGGATTAACAGTTGCTGAAAAATTAATTGAGCAAACTGGAGTTATTGGTGAAAAATTAGAAATTGGCGCTTTTGAAAAAGTTACTGGTGACTTTGTTGGTTCTTACATTCACGTTGGAAACAAAATTGCTGCTGTAACTGCATTAAACACTAACATTGAAGGTGCTGCAGAAGTTGCAAAAGACCTTTCTATGCAAGCTGCTGCAATGGGAGCTTCAATTTTATCTTACAAAGATTTTGATCCTGCTTACATTGCTTCTGAAACTGAAGCAAGAATTGCTGTAATTGAAAAAGATAATATTGAATTAGGAAGATTAGGTAAAACACTTAAAAATGTTCCTACTTATATTTCTAGAGCACAATTAACTGATGAAGTTATTGAGCAAGAAAGAGTAAGATTACAAGAACAATTAAAAGCTGAAGGAAAACCAGAAGCTATTTGGGATAGAATTATTCCTGGTAAAATTGAAAGATTTATTTCTGACAATACAACTTTAGATACTGAACAATGTCTTTTAGACCAAGTATTTATTAAAGACGAAAAGAAAACAGTTGCTGAGTATGTAAAAACACTTGGTGAAGATGTTGCCGTAGTAGACTTTAAAAGAGTTTCAATTGCTTAATTCACAAGCTTAAATAATTTAAAAACCTCGCTTATTGCGAGGTTTTTTTTGTTAAAAAAAGAATATCCCATTTACAGTTTACACCTAAACTTATAAACTATTTCATATATTTGCATAACTTTTTAAAATGATTATGGCTTATAAAAGAATTCTATTAAAATTAAGTGGTGAAGCATTAATGGGTGATCGCCAACACGGTATAGACCCAAAACGTTTAGCTGAATATGCTGAAGAAATTAAAACCATTGTAAATCAAGGTATTGAAGTTGCTATTGTTATTGGTGGTGGTAACATTTTTAGAGGTGTTGCAGGCGCTAGTAATGGTATTGACAGGGTTCAAGGTGATTATATGGGAATGCTTGCTACTGCAATAAATGGTTTAGCATTACAAAGCGCTATTGAAGCTGCAGGTATTAAAACTCGATTACTTACTGCTATTAAAATGGAACAAGTTGCAGAACCTTTTATTAAAAGAAGAGCTGTACGTCATTTAGAAAAAGGACGTGTAGTAATTTTTGGGTGTGGAACAGGAAACCCTTACTTTACAACTGACACAGCTGCGGTTTTAAGAGCTATTGAAATTGGTGCTGAAGTTATTTTAAAAGGAACTCGCGTTGATGGAATTTACAATGTAGATCCAGAAAAGCATGAAGATGCCATTAAGTTTGACACCATAACATATAAAGATGTTATGAATAAAGGTTTAAAAATTATGGACATGACCGCATTTGCCTTAAGTCAGGAAAATAATTTACCTATCATTGTTTTTGACATGAATACTCAAGGAAACCTTGAAAAAGTAATCGCAGGTAAGAACATAGGAACACTTGTTGATAAATAAATCATTAACATTTTTCAATTATGAATGAAGAATTAGACTTTATAATAGATAGTACAAAAGAATTAATGCAAAATGCTATTACGCATTTAGAAAAAGAATTCAGAAATATTAGAGCTGGAAAAGCTAGCCCAGCGATGATTGGAAGTGTAACCGTTGATTACTACGGTTCACAAACACCGCTAACACAAGTAGCCAATGTTAGTACCATGGATGCCCATACAATTACGGTGCAACCTTGGGAAAAACATATGCTTCATGAAATTGAAAAAGCAATAATGATTGCTAATTTAGGCTTCAACCCTATGAATAATGGTGAAATCATCATTATTAATGTTCCTGTATTAACTGAAGAAAGACGTAAAGAACTTTCCAAACAAGCTAAAGCGGAAGCTGAACATGCAAAAGTAAGTATCAGAAATGATAGAAGAGAAGCTATGCAAGAAATTAAAAAAGCTGAAGCTTCTGAGGATATGAAAGCAAATGCTGAAGCTGATGTTCAAAAATTAACAGATAAATTTATTACTGAAGTTGATTCTCATTACAAGGTAAAAGATGAAGAAATCATGAAAGTTTAGTTACTTAGAGTTAAAATTTCATATAAAATAAGAGGCTCTCTAAAAAGTAAGCTGTTCGTCAACCTGAACCTGAGATAGATTCAGAATAACGGATTTTTGGAACTTTTCAGACAGTCTCTTTTATTAATTTATATTTACGTGTTTGTGATAATTTAAACAATGAAAAAATTTTTATTTTTTTTATTAATTCCCTTTCTCACTTTTTCTCAAACACTCCTACAAGGAACTGTTGTAGATGCAAACACAAAAAAGCCGCTATCTTTTGCATCTGTAACAACCAATACAACTATTAGAGTATTGACTGATATTGACGGAAAGTTTAGTTTAAAAACAACCAACAATTTTAATGAAATTACTATTTCATACATAGGTTACTCATCAATAAAAATCCAAATAAAAGCAACCACTAAATTTATTTCAGTAAAATTAAAAACTACCGTTGAAAATTTAAACGAAGTTTTAATAACAGCTAGTGAAAACCCTGCACTTCAAATTATACGAAATACCATTGAAAACAAATCGAAAAATAATATTGAAAAAGCATTAAACTCCTTCAAATTTAATGCCTACAATAAAGTGCTAATAACTGCAAATCCTGATTCAATCAATGGAAAATTAGATTCTGTTTATACAGTTCAAAAAGGAATAAAATCATTCAAAAAAATTGATTCGACTAATTATAATTTCAAAAAAGAAATAGATAATCAGCATTTATATATTTCTGAAAAAATTTCTGAATTTATTTTTGAAAAAGGCAAAAAGAAGAAAGAAGTTATTTTAGCATCGCGAATGGCGGGTTTAAAGCAACCTATTTATGAACTTTTTGCTCTATCATTCCAAGGGTTCTCATTTTATAATGAAATTTACACAATTGCAGGAACCAATTACACCAACCCTGTTTCAAAAAACGCCATAAAACAATACCATTATAAAATTTTAGATACCGTTAATAATGGGCACGGAACATCCTATATAATCCACTTCAAACCTAAAAAAAAGAAAGAATACTTAGGAATTGAGGGAGTTTTATATATTGACACTGAAAATTTTGCTATTACAAAAGCTGTTGCTGAATTAAAAGGAATTGTTAGTGTAAAAGCGGTTCAAAATTATTCGTTTAATACCAAATTTAATAATTGGTTTCCAAAAGACAAAAGTGTAATTATAAAGAAAGGGGCTATTAAAGAGCATGTTTCTTTACTTGGCGGATTAATTAAATTTAGTAAAAATAAGAGTCAGGATTCAATAGTAAGTACTTCAAAAAATAAACCTGAAGATGTTGTTTATTTTATTTCGACTTCTAAAAACTCAAACATTCAAATTAACACACCTTTAAACGTTAAAAGGGGTTCATCAACAATACTATTTAACGATGATGCTGCAAATAAAACATCTGGTTTTTGGAACAAACACCGACCGGATTCATTAACAAAAAGAGGGTTAAATACTTATACATACCTTGATAGTATTTCGGAAAAAGAAGGTGTAGAGAAAAAAATAAATTTAGCAAGAAACCTATTAAAAGGTTACTACCCTACAACATATATTAATCTTGATCTTGGTAAAATTTTAAATTTAAACAACCATGAAGGATTTAGAGTAGGTTTTGGTGGAATTACCAATACCCATTTTTCTCAAAAATTTAAGGTTGAAGCCTACGCAGCTTATGGAACAAAAGACACTAATTTTAAATATAGTTTTGGTGGCGCAGTTCGTTTAAATAAAGAGGCTAATACTTGGTTTGGCTTAAAATACACCAATGATATTAAAGAAGCAGCTTCGCTTGATTTTATTGCTGAAAACACTTCATTTTCCCCTATAAACCCAAGAAACTTAAACATTGATAAATTTTATAATTATAAAACTATTAGCGCGCTTTTATATCATGATATTCAACCTAATATAGAAGCTAAACTTAGATTTAGCAGCGGTAAATACAAAGCATTGTTTAATTACAAATACAGTTCTCCAAATATTAACGTAAAAGAATATAAGCTTACAAATGCCGTTATTGGGATTAATTACACGCCTAGAAATGAATATATGAATTCGCCTTTAGGAAAAATTAAAGTAAAAAATGGATATCCTCAATTTTCATTTCAATTAATTCAAAGTTTAAAAAATGTGTTAGATAGCGATTTTGGCTTCACACAAGTCAATATTCGTGCAAATTATAAAATTGAACGTTTAAGAAGAGCTACCACAAGTTTTCTGTTAGAAGGTGGAATTGTTTTTGGTGAAACACCTATTTCTCATTTATACAATGCTACTCCAAACTACACCTATAAAAACCCGTGGATAAAACGAATTACTTTTGCAGGTAAAAACAGCTTTGAAACGATGAGTTATAACGAATTTATATCTGATAGGTTTGTAGCATTACATTTAAAACATGAATTTAGAGTTTTTAAATTTAACAAACGTTTTAAACCTCGATTAACACTAGTTACTAGATTTGCTTTAGGTGACATAGAAAAAGCTGAATACCATCAAGAGATTTCTTTCAGCAAACTAAGTAAAGGTTATTTTGAAAGTGGTTTAGAATTTAACTCTTTATTTAAAGGTTTTGGAGTAAGTGCCTTTTACCGGTATGGATCATATATTAAACCTGAATGGAGTGATAATTTAGCTGTTAAAATCACCTACAATATCCACTTAGGATTTTAAAAGATTTCACTTAATTAGCCCAACTATTTTCATACCTTTGCAAAAATTTTTTTTATGGGTTTTTGGGCTCGAGTTTCCAGATTTATTTTAACTAAAAGATATTTTATCTTATTTCTTATTGCAGCTGCCACTTATTTTTTGGCTTCTCAAATGCAATATATGCGATTTTCATATACCGAAGCTAATTTGCTTCCAAAAGATCATCCAGTAAATATTGAGTACGATCATTTTTTAGACCTCTTTGGTGAAGAAGGAAACCTTGTTATTTTAGCCGTTGAAGACCTTTCACTTTTTACTCCTGAAAAATTTAATGATTGGAACAAGCTTTCTAAAAAATTAGATTCATTTAGTCAAGTTGACTTTACTATTGCTGTTGGAGATATTAAAAAATTAGTTAAAAATAGTGAAACAAAATCGTTTGACTTAGAACCTCTTTATGAAAAAGAGCCACAAACTACTGAAGAAGTTTTAGCTATTAAAAAAGAACTTTTTGAGAACCTTCCATTTTTTGATAATTTCTTGTACAGCAAGGAGTCTAAAGTTATTAGAACAGTTGTGTATATGGATAAAAACATAGTCAATACTGCTGCCAGAAAAGACTTTGTATTCGACGAATTAAATCCATTAATTGAAAAATTTGAAAAAGACCATAATATAGATGTTCGTATAAGTGGTATGCCATATATACGTACCATGAATGCTCAAAATATTATAGATGAGATAGGACTTTTTGTTGGTCTTGCATTGGGAGTTACAGCATTAATTTTCTTTTTCTTTTTTCGTTCAATTAGAGCTACGTTTATTACACTTTTAGTTGTAAGTATTGGTGTGGTTTGGGCTTTTGGTTTTATTGGACTATTCAGGTATGAAATTTCCGTATTAATGGCTTTAATTCCACCATTAATTATTGTAATTGGGGTTCCAAATGCGATCTTTTTAATAAATAAATACCAACAAGAAGTAAAAAAACACGGAAATCAGGCTAAATCGTTACAACGTGTAATTTCAAAAATTGGAAATGCTACTTTAATGACTAACATTACAACTGCCTCTGGTTTTGCAACATTTATTTTTACTAAAAGTCAATTGTTAAGAGAGTTTGGTATTATTGCTTCCATAAACATTATAGCAATTTTTGTTTTAGCCCTGCTAATTATTCCAATTATATACAGCTTTTTAGCACTTCCGAAGGAAAAACACCTTAAACATTTAGAAAGAAGATGGATTGATGGTATTGTAAATTGGATGGAGTACGTTGTAAGACACCATAGAGTATCAGTATATGCCACTACGATAGTTTTAATTATTGCAAGCATGATAGGTATTTATATGATTAAAGTATCTGGTAGTTTAATTGAAGACATGCCAAAAGGTAAACAATTTTATAAAGATATTGTGTTTTTTGAAGAAGAATTCGGAGGTATTATGCCTCTAGAAATTATAATTGACACCAAACAAGATAAAGGAGTTATGAAACTTTCCACTTTAAAAAAGATGGAAAAAATTGATGAAACCATTGAAGAAATTCCTGAGTTATCAAAACCTATATCTGTTTTAAATATTGTTAAATATTCAAAACAAGCTTTTTATAGCGGAAAACCAAAATATTATCAATTACCAAATAATCAAGAAAAGAACTGGATTTTATCTTACGCTAAAAATTCAACATCTAATATAAAATTGATGGATAATTTTGTAGATTCTACTGGACGTTATGCCCGTATTACTACATTCATGAAAGATATTGGAACTGATAAAATGCAAATTATTGAAGACCGTTTACAGCAAAAGCTTGACAAAGAATTTCCAAAAGATAAATATAATACTACAATGACTGGGAAAGCGTTAGTTTTCTTAAAGGGTACTAACTTTTTAGTAAACAACTTAGTTGTTTCTCTTTCTTTAGCTATTTTATTAATTGCCTTTTTTATGGCATTTATGTTTCGTTCGTTTAGAATGATTGTTATTTCATTAATTCCAAATATATTTCCACTATTAATTACCGCAGGTTTAATGGGATATTTAGGCATTCCTATAAAGCCTTCCACCATCTTAGTTTTTAGTATTGCATTTGGTATTTCAGTAGATGATACGATTCACTTTTTAGCAAAATACCGCCAAGAATTAATTGCCAATAACTGGAGAATTAAACCTTCAGTATATGCTGCACTTAGAGAAACTGGTGTAAGTATGTTTTATACTTCCATCGTATTATTTTTTGGATTTTTAGTATTTACCGTTTCAAGTTTTGGAGGAACAATTGCATTAGGAGGTTTAGTTTCTGTAACACTGTTATTTGCTATGGTTTCAAATTTATTGTTGTTACCTGCTTTATTACTTTCATTAGAAAGAAGTATTGCAAATAAAGAAACGTTAAAAGAGCCTGTTCTTGACATTTTAACACCTGAAGACCAAAACGGAGATAAATAACTCTTAATTTTAACACCAAACCTTCATTTAGGTTTCCATCTTTCATTAGTTCATGTATATTTGTATTGCTTAAATTTTACAATATGATTAAAAGTAATGTAGCTGAACTTTTAGGTTCAGATAATTTTTTACAAGAAATAACCTTAAACGGATGGGTAAGAACTTTTAGAGCAAATAGATTTATTGCTTTAAACGATGGTTCTACCATAAATAATATACAATGCGTTGTAGACTTTGAAAAGATGGATGAGGCTACTTTAAAACGCATTACAACAGGAGCTGCAATTTCTGTTACGGGTACTTTGGAAGAAAGCTTAGGTAAGGGGCAAAAAGTTGAAGTTAAAGTTACTTCACTTAAAATATTAGGAGATTCAAACCCTGATGAATACCCAATTCAACCTAAAAAACATAGTTTTGAATTTTTACGTGAAAATGCACATTTAAGAATTAGAACAAATACTTTTGGAGCTGTAATGAGATTACGTTCAGCATTATCATTTGCAGTGCATAAATATTTTACAGAAAACGGATTTTACAATTTCCACGCGCCAATTATTACAGGATCTGATGCTGAAGGTGCCGGTGAAATGTTTAATGTTTCAACATTAGACCCACTTAATCCTCCAAAAAAAGAAGATGGAACTATTGATTATTCTCAAAATTTCTTCGGAAAAGAAACAAACTTAACTGTATCTGGGCAATTAGAAGCTGAAACTTATGCAATGGCCTTGGGTAAAGTGTATACTTTTGGACCAACATTTAGAGCCGAAAACTCAAATACCACACGTCATTTAGCTGAATTTTGGATGATTGAACCGGAAGTTGCATTTAACAATTTAGATGACAATATGGATTTGGCTGAAGATTTTATAAAATCGGTTATTTCATATGTACTTGCTAATTGTAAAGATGATATTGCTTTTTTAAATGACAGATTAATACAAGAAGACAAAAGAAAACCTGCCATTGAACGTAGTGAAATGACATTAATAGAAAGGTTAAACTTTATTGTTGAAAACAATTTTAAACGTGTTAGCTATACAGAAGCAATTGATATTTTAAGAAATTGTAAACCTAATAAAAAGAAAAAATTTCAATACATTATAAACGAATGGGGTGCCGATTTACAAAGTGAACACGAACGTTTTTTGGTTGAAAAACACTTTAAATGTCCTGTAATTTTATTTGATTACCCTGCAAATATTAAAGCATTTTATATGCGTTTAAATGAAGACGGGAAAACAGTAAGGGCAATGGATGTATTGTTCCCTGGTATTGGTGAAATTGTTGGAGGTAGCCAACGTGAAGAACGTTTAGAAGTGCTTCAACAAAAAATAAAAGAGTTAAATATTGATGAAAAAGAATTGTGGTGGTATTTAGATACGAGAAGATTTGGCACGGCCGTGCATAGCGGATTTGGATTAGGTTTTGAACGCTTAGTACAATTTACCACAGGTATGGGGAATATTAGGGATGTAATTCCGTATCCTAGAACACCTCAAAATGCAGAATTTTAAATAATAAATTTGAAAAACATATTGCTACTGTAATATGTTTTTTTTGTATTTTTATAAAAAGCTATTGCAAATAGTCTATGTTAAAACAAAGTTTAAATTTTAAATTATTACAAAAATTATCTCCACAACAAATTCAGTTGATGAAGTTAATTCAACTTCCTACGCAAGCATTTGAACAAAAATTAAAACAAGAGTTAGAAGAAAATCCTGCATTAGAAAGCGGCAAAGAAAATACTGATGAGTACCAAAGTTCTGAAGATGAATATGATGATACTGGAAATGAAAACATTAATGCTGATGACATAAATATTGATGAGTATTTAAGTGATGATGAAATTCCAAGTTATAAAACACAGGCCAATAACTATTCTCCTGATGATGAGGAAAAACAAATTCCTTATGCTTCAGGAACTTCATTCACACAAACGCTAAAAAATCAAATAAATACTTACAGACTTACCGAAGAAGAAGAATTAATCACAGATTTTTTGATTGGAAGTATTGATGAAAGTGGTTATTTACGACGAGATTTATTAGATGTTTTAGATGATTTAGCTTTTACACAAAACATTTTCACCAATATTGAAGAACTTGAACGCCTACTTAAATTAGTACAGCATTTAGATCCTGCAGGCGTAGGTGCTCGAGATTTAAAAGAATGTCTTGTATTGCAATTAAAGCGAAAAAAAGAGAAGAAAAGTGTTCTTTTAGCTATTGACATTTTAGAAAACTCTTTCGATCATTTTGTAAAAAAACATTACGCTAAACTATTACTTAAATTTCACATTTCAGAAGATGAGTTAAAAGATGCTATCAAAGAAATTGAAAAATTAAATCCTAAACCTGGTGGTTCGTTTGTTGGAAATAATAAAATTGCAGAACAAATTGTACCTGATTTTACTATAAGAATTATTGAAGGTGAACTAGAGCTTACTTTAAACGCTAGAAACGCTCCAGAACTACATATTTCAAATGAGTATAACAATTTATTAAAAGGATATAAAGATTCTAAAGATAAAACCAAATCTCAAAAAGATGCAGTAATGTTTATTAAACAAAAATTAGATGCTGCAAAATGGTTTATTGATGCTATAGTACAACGCCAACAAACTTTATTGTTGAATATGAACGCTATTATGCAACATCAAAAAGAATACTTTTTAACAGGTGATGAACGTAAGTTAAAACCTATGATACTAAAAGACATAGCTGATGTTATTAATATGGATGTTTCTACAGTATCTAGAGTTGCAAGCAGTAAATACGTTACTACTCCTTACGGAACAAAATTAATTAAAGATTTTTTCTCAGAATCTATGAAAAATGTTCAGGGAGAAGATGTTTCAACTAAAGAAATTAAAAATATATTAGCTACAGTAATTAAAGAAGAAAGCAAAAGAAAACCTTTGACTGATGATAAATTATCTTTAATATTAAAAGAAAAAGGGTACCCTATTGCAAGAAGAACTGTAGCAAAATATAGAGAACAATTAGATATCCCCGTTGCTAGATTACGAAAAGAGATTTAGCAAAATCACCTTTAAAAAAGCTATGAAATTTTCAAAATTTATCTCTTATTTTTTTCACCCTATCAATTTTGCTATTATAGGTGCTGTAATCTATTTTTTATTTGTCCCAAAATATATTTTTAAGGAACAAGAGTATATCATTTTATTGATAATTTTTATAGGAACTTATATTTTCCCTTTACTTCTATTGTATTTAATGAAGCAATTTAAATTAATAAATAGCTATCATTTAAATACAATTGAAGAACGAAAATTTCCAACCCTATTATTTATTTCAATCTCTATTTTTATTGGCCAATGGCTCTATAAAACATCTGTGGTAAATTTATTAGCACTTTACTATATAGGATTTGGGCTATGCTTAATCACTACCTATATATTCCTTAACTTTAATAAAAAAATAAGTTTACATACAGCAGCAATTGGTGGTTTTATAGGTTTTTTACTTTTTTTTAGCTACCACTATAAGATTAATTTAATACTCTTATTAATTGGGTTTTTAATATTCAGCGGTATCATAGCAACCGCTAGACTTGAATTAAAGGCTCACAGTATGGCTGAAGTAGTTTTAGGGTACATTTTAGGTATAGCCACGCAATTACTTGTGTATGGTACTTATTTAAAGTATATAGAACTTCAAGCCTAAACTAAAATCTTTTAAATTAAGTTTTTTATTGTCAACAATAACATTATTAAATAAAGGATTTAATCCGTAATAAATAAAAACATTCCAACTTCCATATCCTGCTGATAGAATTAAGCCATATTGAAATTTTTCTAGTTCTGATATGTTTTTTAATTCAATAGTTTCATCTTCAAACATAAAAATTGATTTGGAGTGAAAAAGATAAGATATTTTTACACCTCCATAAATTCTCCAAAAACTATAATCTGAGGCTGTAGAAGTTCGCCAACGAAATTCAATAGGAATTTCAACTAATTGTGTTTTAAACCGGGAAGTTTCATATAAATTTCGTTCTTCTTCAATATCCAATAAAAAACTACTGCTGTATGAATTATATGCGTAACCAAAACCTACTCCTATTCCAACATTTCGTCTTTCATTAATTGGCATATCATATATATATCCTAATGAAAAACCTCCAGAAAAAAGGGAACTCCTTTCCGAATCTGGTTTATTATTAAGTAAATTATAACTTAATGAAACGTATATATGATCCTCTCTATAACGAGCGTCAATGGTGTCATTCTCTACTTGTGCACTTAAACTAAAGACACAAATAAGAAAAATAAGAGTTAACCATAGTTTTTTCATATGAACAAATATACTTTATTATACCAAAAATGGCAATCAAATAAATTTGATTGCCATTTAATTTTTTTAGAAACTATTAAATATTAATAATTACTTTTTAAGTCACTTCCTTTAGTTGTAGAAAAACTAACTTTTAAAGCATTAATATCTCTTAATTGCTCTTTAATATCTAGAATTGTACCTACACTCGCCTCTTTGTCAGCTTTAATAGAAGTAGTCATATATTTAACCTCTTCTTCTTTTCTTAAAGCTCTTTCAGCAAATATAAAACTAGGTACATCATTCACGTCAATAATTTTATCATTCACCTGAATTTTATCTCCACCAATTCTTTTATCTTTTGATTTACCCACATAAATAGTACTTACCAAACTTTTCATTTCTAACTTCTTAACTTCCGTAGCTTGTGGAAGGGTAGGTTTTGCAATTAACAAATCAGTTTCCCTCATTGTAGTTGACACCATGAAAAAGAATAGTAACATAAATACAATATCAGGTAAAGATGCCGTAGAAATGGCTGGTAAACCTTTTTTCTTCTTTTTAAACTTACTCATATCGTAATACTATTTTAATGGTTCTGGTTCAGAGATAATTTGAGGATAGCTATCCTTCAAAAAATCAATTTTTTCTTTAACAGCAGCACTTCCACTATCCTTATAATCTTTTAATAAATCGTTATAAGTTCTATCATATTTTTGCAAAGCTAGTTTATTTCTTAACTCATTATATGCTGACTCAATTTCATTTTGAATTGAAACGTACATTCCATAAGTTGTTCCTCTATCACTTTGCAAAGAGATAATAGCTTTAGATGGATGATCTGATGATGCTGGATCTTTAGCTCCTTGACAATAATCACAAGGTTCGCCTGGTTGTTCTCCTTTTGGAGCACTAACACCACCACCATTATCAATAAAAGCCATTGCTATATCTTTAATATCTGTAACTTGAACAAAATCTGTACCTTCAATCAAAATTTGATTTGAACGGTTTACAGTAATGTCTAGTACATTTTTTTCTTTAATGGTTACTTCTGGAGTATCTTCTGATTTTTCAGGTAATTTACGAGAAATACCCGAGTCAACATCCATGGTAGTTGTTACTAAGAAAAATATTAAAAGCAAGAACGCAATGTCTGCCATTGATCCTGCATTAATCTCCGCATTTTCTCTTCTTGCCATAGTTATCTTATTTTACAAGTCCTTTAACAAAGTCTAATAGAACAAATACTAAACCAATTGCTCCTAATATAAAACTATAGTTAATTAATGTACTTACCCATTTTGAAACACTTCCTGCTTCTCCTTCTGGTAAAATATTCCCAATACCATCAGTAACAGCTCCATCAGAGGCTAAAACGTAAGATACTACTAAAAGTACTACCATTACACCAATACCTAACAATGATGTTTTTAAAACTTCTGGATTCTTAATTAAATTCCAAATTGAGAATACAACTGCTATTACTGCTGTTGCTATTAAAATAAATGTAGCAAAACTAATAAATGGTGAAACTATGCTAGCTTGCAAGTCTGCACTTTCTACTATAGGATCATCTCCTTCCATAACAATTCTAATGAAAAAATAGAAGGCTACAAACCCTATAATCCCAGCTACAATTGTTAATATTCCTGATAATTTCTTATTCATCGTCCTAATTATTTTTTGTATCTAACTAATAGATCTACAAGTGAAATTGAAGCATCTTCCATATTGTTAACAATACTATCTACTTTAGAAATAATATAGTTATAAAAAATTTGAAGAATAATTGCTACTACTAAACCAAATACAGTAGTTAATAATGCCACTTTAATACCTCCGGCAACAACCGTTGGAGAAATATCTCCTGCAGCTTGAATAGAGTCAAATGCACTAATCATACCAATTACAGTCCCCATGAAACCAAGCATTGGTGCTAAGGCAATAAATAATGATAACCAAGAGATATTTTTCTCTAATAATCCCATTTGAACTCCACCGTATCCAACAACTGCTTTTTCAGCTGCTTCAACACCTTCATCCATTCTATCTAAACCTTGATAGAAAATAGAAGCTACAGGTCCTTTTGTATTTCTACAAACTTCCTTAGCTGCTTCAACTCCACCTGAATTTAATGCCTCATCAACTTTAGCTACTAATTTCTTAGTATTAGTTGTAGCCATATTAAGATAGATAATTCTTTCAATAGCAATTGCTAAACCTAAAATTAAGGCTACCAATACAATTCCCATAAAGAATGGTCCACCTTCAATAAAACGTTGTTTTAATTCTTGGTGAAATGTTTTTGCTTCTGTTGCGTCTGCAACTTGTTCAGTTTTTGCTGCATCTTGTGCAATTGCTTTAGGTGCTGCTCCAAATAACAATAATCCTGTAATTGCAAGGATAGTAAATACTCTTTTCATCGTGTAATAGTTAATTTATTAATTTTTTACTGGTTAAATATATATTATAATTTTCACAAAACAAACAATCCCAGCGAAGAGAAAGATTTTATTGTCTTTGACTCAGACATAACTCAACGTATTTGTTACGATTTGCGAATCGCAAGTAACAAAAAATTGTTGAATTCTGAAAATTTTAAGTGGACTAAAACTCAAATTTTTGATTTTTTAAAATTATCTAATATATCGTCTATAATTATTCCTAAAATTGTTAATTATTTCAATATATTTTAAATTTTCATTTATTTATTATCATAAACTAAATTAATCAACTGTAATTTCACCACGTAATGAAGATTCAAAAATTAATTTAAATTCACTTTTCGGAGTATTTTGTCCTATCAAGCACATGAGTTTAGCTAAAGCTGATTCTGTTGTGCTATCTTTCCCGCTAATTACCCCCATTTTTTCAAGCATAATACTTGTTTCATAATGCCCCATAATAACACCCCCACCTGCACATTGCGAAACATTTACTATGTGTATTCCTGAATTTATTGCTTGTTCTAATAAATCTAAAAACCATCTTTCTGAAGGTGCATTTCCAGATCCAAAAGTTTCCAAAACCACTCCTTTAAGACCTTTTATTTTCAAAACACTTTCAACAACTTGTTTTGTAATTCCAGGGAATATTTTAAGTACTACAATGTTGGCATCTAAACTCTTTTGAGTAAAAAACTTATTATCCGTTATACGGCTAAGAAAATTATTTTTAAAAAATTTTAAGTGCACACCACTCTCTGCTAAAGGTGGAAAATTAAACGATGTGAATGCCTGAAAGTGTTCTGCATTAATTTTACTTGTTCTATTGGCCCTATATAATTTGTATTCAAAATACAAACAAACTTCTGAAATTATTGGATTTCCATTTTCATTTGCTGCTGCAATTTCAATTGATGTAATTAAATTTTCTTTAGCATCTGTTCTTAAATCTCCAATTGGTAATTGAGATCCTGTAAAAATAATTGGTTTCGATAAGTTTTCTATCATAAAACTAATTACTGAAGATGTGTATGACATTGTATCTGAACCATGTAGTACTACAAAACCATCAAACAGCTCATAATTATCTTCAACTATTTCAACTAAAGCTACCCATTTTTCTGGATTCATATTAGAAGAGTCTATAGGTTCTTCAAAAGAAACCGTTTCAATTGAACAATTTAAATGATTTAATTCGGGAATATGATTCAATAATTTATCAAAATTAAATGCTTTCAAAGCCCCTGTTTTAAAATCTTTAACCATTCCAATTGTACCCCCTGTATAAATTAAAAGTATGTGTGGTTTTTTTGTCATTTTGTCTGAAACTTAAAATTGGAATAATTTATGCTATATTCTAGGGAAACAAAAATACAGTATTAAAAAAAGATATATATGGAATTTTATATTTTAATTGGTGTTATATCACTTGTAAGTTGGTTGGTAAGTCAACGTTTAAAGAATAAGTTTACATACTATTCAAAAATTAGATTGCAAAATGGTTTAAGTGGAAGAGAAATTGCTCAAAAAATGTTAGCAGATAATGGTATTTATGATGTAAAAGTTATTTCAACTCCTGGGCAATTAACAGACCACTACAATCCTATTAATAAAACCGTTAATTTAAGCGAGTCTGTCTATAACCAAGCAAATGCTTCAGCCGCTGCTGTTGCGGCGCATGAATGCGGTCATGCAGTACAACACGCAACTGCTTATGAATGGTTAACAATGCGATCTAAGTTAGTTCCAGTTGTGGGCATTTCTTCGAAATTTTCGCAATGGCTGGTAATTGGAGGTTTAATATTAGGTGCCGCATCTGGAAATACGGGTATTGGCTTTACAATTGCAGTTATTGGATTAGGAATGATGGCTATTGCAACCTTATTTAGTTTTGTAACCTTACCTGTTGAATATGATGCAAGTAATAGAGCTTTAGCTTGGTTAAAAACAAACAATATGCTTACCAATAGTGAGCAAGATGGCGCTAAAGACGCATTAAAATGGGCTGCTCGAACTTATTTAGTTGCCGCCCTATCTTCTTTAGCTATGCTATTATATTGGGGGTTAAGAGTTCTTGGCAATAGAGATTAATATCATCATAGAGGCTGTCTAAAAAGTCATAAATCCGTCATTTTGAAATCTAAGGTTCTGCAAAGCTATTCAAGTTCATCTTGACGAAAAACTCACTTTTAAAACAGCCTCTTTTATTTATAACTTTATTTGACGATTTATATGTTGATCTAAAGATAGAAATGTTTCTGTTTTTGAAATGCCTTTTATTTGTTGAACTTTATCACTCAACAAGCTTAATAAATGTTCATTATTTTTACAAAGTACTTTTATTAAAATCGCCCAATTTCCTGTTGTATAATGACTTTCAACTACCTCTGAAATTTCATTTAATCGTTTAATCACTTCTGAATATTTACTTGCTGTATCCAAATGAACTCCAACAAAAGCTAGTGTTTCATAACCTAAAACTTTAGGATTTATCATAAATTTAGAACCTGCAACTAAACCTGAAGCCTCTAACTTTCGCAACCTTTGATGAATTGCCGCTCCTGAAATACCAATTTCTCGAGCAATACTTAGAATAGGAGTTCTGGCATCATTTATTAAATGTTTCAAAATAACCTTGTCAATACCATCAATACGCAACTCTTTTTCTTTCATCTCATTAAATTTGAAAGTAAATATAAAAAATAAAGGATATGATTTCTCATATCCTTTATTTTTTATTATAATTTGAAAGTTTATTAATCCTCTTCAGGTTTAATAACAAAATCTTCCATAAATTTAGTTGTATAATTACCTGCTAAATAATCTGGGTGTTGCATTAATTGACGATGAAACGGAATAGTTGTTTTCACTCCTTCAATCACAAATTCATCTAAAGCTCTTTTCATTTTAGCAATAGCTTCTTCTCGTGTTTGTGCCGTCGTAATTAATTTAGCAATCATTGAATCGTAATTTGGCGGAATTGAGTAACCTGCATACACATGTGTATCAACTCTAATTCCATGACCACCTGGAATATGCAATGTTGTAATTTTCCCTGGTGAAGGCCTAAAATCATTAAAAGGGTCTTCAGCATTAATTCGACATTCAATAGAATGTAATTTCGGTAAGTAATTTTTACCCGTAATAGGAATTCCTGAAGCTACTTTAATTTGTTCGTAAATTAAATCGTAGTCTATAACTTGCTCTGTAATTGGATGTTCTACTTGAATACGCGTATTCATTTCCATAAAATAGAAATTCTTATGCTTATCAACTAAAAATTCAACTGTACCAGCACCCTCATAAGCAATATATTCAGCAGCTTTTACTGCAGCTTCTCCCATTTTTTTTCTTAATTGAGGAGTCATAAATGGAGAAGGAGCTTCTTCAGTTAATTTTTGATGACGACGTTGTACAGAGCAATCTCTCTCTGATAAATGACAAGCTTTACCAAATGAATCTCCAATAATTTGAATTTCAATATGACGAGGCTCTTCAATTAATTTCTCCATATACATTCCGTCGTTTCCAAAACAAGCAAAAGCTTCTTGACGAGCAGAATCCCAAGATTCTTTTAGGTTTTCTTTTTTCCAAACAGCACGCATTCCTTTACCGCCACCACCTGCAGTAGCTTTCAACATAACAGGGTACCCCATTTCGTCTGCAAGAACTTCAGTTTCTTCAAAAGTTTCTAATAAACCGTCAGAACCTGGAATTGTAGGTACACCTGCAGCTTTCATAGTAGCACGAGCAGAAGCTTTATCTCCCATTCTACTAATCATTTCGGCAGAAGCTCCAATAAACTTTATACCGTGCTCTTCACATAATTTTGAAAATTTAGCGTTTTCGGCTAAAAATCCATAACCGGGATGAATTGCGTCAGCATTTGTAATTTCAGCTGCAGCTAAAATTGCGGACATTTTCAAATAAGAATCAGTACTTGGTGGTGGACCTATACATACTGCTTCATCTGCAAAACGTACATGTAAACTTTCAGCATCAGCAGTAGAATAAACCGCCACAGTTTTTATTCCAATTTCCTTACAAGTTCTAATAATTCGTAATGCTATTTCCCCTCTATTGGCAATCAATATTTTTTTAAACATACCTTTTTGATGTTAAAAATTCAATGTTATTTATTTCACCCATGGCTGATTGAAATAATTAAATTGAATTTGGGTTAAACTTTACGATGGATCTACTAAATACAATGGCTGACCAAACTCAACTGGTGTTCCATGTTCTACTAATACTTTTACTATTCTTCCTGAAACTTCAGATTCTATTTCATTAAATAGTTTCATAGCTTCAACAATACAAACAACAGTATCTTCACTTACAGTATCACCTACTTCAACAAATACTGGTTTGTCTGGTGAAGGTTTTCTATAAAAAGTACCAATAATTGGTGATGTTATTTCAATATATTTTGAAGTCTCATCAGTTGCAACCGGAGCTGCACTTGGAGCCTCAGTAGCTGAAGCAGGAGCAGCTGCTGCCATAGGAATTTGCTGCATTCCCATTGGTGCTTGTTGCAAAATAGTAGTTTCTGTTTTTTCAGATCCAGTTTTAATGGTGATTTTAATATCTTCCATTTCTAACTTCACTTCACTTGCGCCAGATTTGGCAACGAATTTTATCAGGTTTTGAATATCCTTTAATTCCATATTCATTTAGTTTTGGTTGTTAATATTTTATGAATTATATGCCCATTTTAGGTAAATAGATCCCCATGTGAATCCACCTCCAAATGCAGCAAAAATTATTTTATCTCCTTTTTTAAGTACTTTTTCATAGTCGGCTAAAAGCAAAGGCAAGGTAGCTGAAGTTGTATTTCCGTATTTTTGGATATTCATCATTACCTTTGAACTATCTAATTTAATTCTATTAGCTGTAGCTTCAATAATACGCTTATTTGCTTGATGCGCTGCAAGCCAATTAATATCCTCTTTTTTCAAGTTATTTCTAACCAAAATTTTCTCTGCAACATCAGCCATATTAAAAACTGCATTTTTAAACACTGTTTTTCCTTCTTGATACACAAAATGTTCTCCTTTTTCAAAAGTATCTTCTGAAATAGGATAAGCCGAACCTCCTGCTTTTGCTCCTAAAAATTCTCTTCCTACACCATCACTTCTCAAATATTCATCTTGCACCCCTAATTCTTCTTCATTAGGCTCAAACAATACAGCTCCTGCTCCATCTCCAAAAATTATACAGGTTGCTCTATCTGTATAATCAATCATAGATGAGCATTTGTCTGCACCTATTAATAATACCTTTTTGTACTTACCTGACTCGATGTAACGAGCAGCTACAGACATTCCGAATAAAAAACTAGAACAAGCTGCATCCATATCAAAACCAAAAGCATTTGTTGCTCCAATTTCAGAAGCCACGTAAGCTGCTGTTGCTGCTGCTTGCATATCTGGTGTTGCTGTTGCAACTAATACTAAATCAATTTCCTTAGGATCTAACCCTTTTTTATCGATTAATTCTTGGGCTGCTTTAATTGCCATGTATGAAGTTCCCTTTCCTTCTCCTTTAAGAATTCTTCGCTCCTTAATACCTGTTCTTGCTGTTACCCATTCATCATTAGTATCTACCATTTCTTCTAACATTTTATTTGTTAAAATATAATCTGGAAGATATTTTCCAACGGCTGTTATCGCTGCAGTAATTTTTGCCATATTTATTCTTATCTTTTGATAAAAAAGAGAGCCAAAGAAATGAAAATTATTTTAATTCTTGACTTAAAATCGTTCTAAATTAACAATTTTGACTCTAAAAAACACAAAAAACCCTCAAAATGAGAGTTTTTTATATATTTTTTACTTTTTTATATTACGCCTGAACTTCTTCAGAATCAATAACAATTTGACCTCTGTAATATAATTTTCCTTCATGCCAGTGTGCTCTGTGATATAAGTGAGCTTCACCAGTTGTTGGATCAACAGCAACCTGAGGAGCTACTGCTTTGTAATGAGTTCTTCTTTTATCTCTTCTTGTTTTGGATATCTTTCTTTTAGGATGTGCCATTACTTTTATTTTTTTCTATTAGTATATTCTTTAATTTATTCCACCTAGGATCAACTTCCTTATCAGTGCTTTGTTCTTCTTCTTGTTGTTCTTCAACTTTTATCTCAAATTCTTTTAACTTGTCTAAAACTTCTGACTTTAATGAGCCATCAGCTACCCCTGGATGAATTCTTTTAATAGGAACTGCCAAAACAATTTCCTCATAAATGTATTGCGCTACATTTATTTTAAATTCTGAATGGGGAATAATTAATAATTCTTCATTATCATCATTATATTCATTTCCAAACTTTACAATTAAATCTAAATTAGCATCAATTGGTTGGTGAAATAATTCACCCGTAACATCGCAATGCACTTCAACCCAACCGTTGCATTTAAAATTTAACTCAAACATTGTTGGTTTTTTCAAAAAAGATAAAACCACTTTTACGTTCGAATTGTTAAATTCTTCATAGTCAAAAAAATCAAAGAACTCGCTATCAATTTCATATTCAAATTGATGCATTCCATCTTTTAAACCCATAAAAGAAATATCAAACTCTTTTAAATCTTTCATTTAGAACTTCAATTTGAGCGTGCAAAGATATAAAATAATCTCTATTAATTATAAAATTAATTTTGAATTTTTATTGTTTTGCTATTATCTGCGTTTTTTTAAAGTGTTTTTAGTCAAACTCTTATACTCTTCACGACTTTTAAATACTTGAATAGCACTAAAAACCGCTTCTTTAAAAGAATTTATATTTGCTTTTCCTTTTCCTGCCAATTCATAAGCAGTACCGTGATCTGGCGATGTTCTAACTTTATCTAAACCAGCTGTAAAATTAACTCCCTCACCAAAAGAAAGGGTTTTAAATGGCGCTAAACCTTGATCATGATACATTGCTAAAATAGCGTCAAAATTTTTATAATTCTCAGAACCAAAAAAACTATCTGCAGCATAAGGACCGTACACTAACTTCCCTTCTTTTTGAATTTCAGCGATTGTAGGTCTTATAATATCATCATCTTCTTTACCTATTACTCCATTATCTCCACAATGTGGATTTAACCCTAAAATTGCAATTTTTGGTTTTGAAATAGCAAAATCTTGTATTAACGTATTATGCATAATACTAACTTTCTGCTGAATTAATTCTGGAGTAATGGTTTTTGAAATTTCAGAAACTGGAATATGTCCCGTAATCAACCCTATTCTTAGATTACCTGCCATTAAAATCATTAATGACTCTCCTGTTAATTTTGATTCTAAATATTCTGTATGTCCTGGGAAAACAAATTCTTCAGATTGAATATTATCTTTATTAATTGGCGCGGTTACCAATACATCAATTTCATTATTTATTAAAGAATTTGTTGCTGCTTCCAAAGATAAAAATGCGTATTTACCCGCAATTTCTGTATGCTTACCTAACTCAACATTTATATCATCGTTCCATAAATTTATAATATTTAATTTACCTGGAACTGTTTTATCTATCTGCTTAACCCCATTAAACGGTGTATTAATATTCATTGATTTTTTATATGCTGAAAGTAATTTTGTGCTTCCAAATATTACAGGAGTACAAAAATCTAGCATTCTTTTATCTAAAAACGTTTTTAATATAATTTCTATTCCAATACCATTAAAATCTCCTATCGAAATTCCTAATTTTATTTTTTCAGAATTGTTCATGAATCAGGTTTATTATTCTTAATTTTGAGACTTCAAAAGTAATCAAATAAATTAACAAAAAGATGTTTACAGGTATAATAGAAACTTTAGGTATTGTTAAAAATATAGTTAAAGAAGGTGAAAATTTTCATATTACCATTGAAAGTGATTTTACTTCAGAGTTAAAAATAGATCAAAGTGTAGCTCATAATGGCGTATGCTTAACAACAGTAGCAATTAACGGAAATGAATACACTGTTACAGCTATTAAAGAAACTTTAGATAAATCTAATTTTAAACATTTAAAAATTGGCGATAAAATAAACTTGGAACGCGCCATGATTTTAGGAGCTCGCTTAGACGGACATATTGTACAAGGTCATGTTGATCAAACTGCTACTTGTACTAATGTAAAAGAAGAAGATGGTAGTTGGGTTTTTGATTTTGAATACGACAGTAGCTTGAACAATGTAACTATTGAAAAAGGATCTGTTACTGTAAACGGAACCAGTTTAACTGTTGTTAACTCAAAAAAGAATAGCTTTTCTGTAGCTATTATTCCTTATACTTATGAGTATACCAATTTCCATACTTTTGAAAAAGGAACAGTTGTAAATTTAGAATTTGATGTAATTGGAAAATATGTTGCTAAATTATTAGAAAAATAATTAGCTTTTTTTGCGAAGTTTATATACTCCAAAAGCAACACCTGAAATAATTAAAAAGGATAAGCCTCCATCAATTGGATTACCAGGAGGTGGCGGTGGACCTGGAAGAGGTGGGTCTTTAGCGTATGCTACAAAAGTAAAGAGCATAAAAAAAAGTGATAGCAATACACTGTTAATCTTAATGTTCATATTTTGGGGTTTCAATTTAAAATATAGTATTAATATACTTACCTTGCAAATATACTATTTTAAATTATATCCTAATATTTATATAAAAAACTTTGATAATTGACTACGTTTATTAAACAACGAAACACTTTTACACAATAAAAGGGCATGTTTTATATATTAATATAAAACTTACTAATAAAACAGCATAAAAAAAGCCTTACATTTCTGCAAGGCTTTACGAGTTTTAAAAGTGGTCCCACTTGGGCTCGAACCAAGGACCCTCTGATTATGAGTCAGATGCTCTAACCAGCTGAGCTATGGGACCTAAAACTGGGTGCAAAATTACTACTATTTTTTATATGAGCAATACTTTTGTGAACTTTTTACTAAATATTTCTTTATTTAATTTATTGTGTTTTATCAAACCAAACCTAACTTTCTAAGAGCGAATAATTAAGCCTGTAAATTGGAATTTAATTACTTTCCAAAATTTTGTTTCAGCCAAACTTTTTGAGCTTCCCGTTTTAAAACTAAAAAAGCAACTTGTTCTATAGAGTCCCGTAAACGTTCCGAAGCTAGTTTTATTAATGATCGCTCTGAAACATCAACCCTGTACAACAAATTCAAATAATCGTCGTAATTATTGGTTATTAAATTCATTAAAAATTCGATTAACAAACTCTTTAATTCTAATGAAGTTAACGTCTCTTGAAATTCAAAATTAATGTTAGACAGGTGTAAATCTTTATTTAATTGCTGAATTAACTGCACATATAAATCTTCAGATTGAAGTTTTGTTAATAATTCAACACTATTATTTGCTTGCAACATTAAATGGTTCTTTTCATTAAATCGAATCCAAAATTCCGTAGTGCAGCTTTCTTTTCTTCTGAAATAGCTAACTCCTTTAAAACATCAAAAGCTTGGTTAGAATACTTTTCAATTTCAGCTTTAGTGATTTCTTCAATTTTATTCCTCTTAAATAAATGAGTAACCTCTGCTACTTTTTCTTTTGAAGTATCATTTGAATTATACATTTCTAATAATCGTTGTTTATCTACTTCATTACAAACTTCCAAAGCTTTTAAGTATAAAAACGTTTTTTTATCTTCAATTATATCACCTCCTATTTGTTTCCCAAATGTTGCTTGATCTCCAAACGTATCTAAATAATCATCTTGTAACTGAAATGCCAACCCTAAATTCAATCCAAAATTATATATTTTTTCAGTTTCTTTTTCATCTACTCCAGCAATATCAGCGCCCATTTTCATAGCTGCAGCAACTAAAACAGATGTTTTATTAGTTATCATTGTTATATATTCAGGAATAGAAACATCATTTCTAGTTTCAAAATCTATATCTAATTGTTGTCCTTCACAAACCTCTAAAGCTGTTTTATTAAACAACAACATTAATTTCTTATAAATAACTGGTTCGTAATTTTCAAGACATTTGTAAGCCATAATCATCATTGCATCACCTGATAAAATTCCCGTATTTTCATTCCATTTTATATGCACGGTCTCTTTACCTCTTCTAATTGGGGCGCTATCCATAATATCGTCATGAATTAAGGTGAAATTATGAAATACTTCAATAGCCAATGCAGCATCAAAAGCCTTTTTAGCATCACCTCCAAAAAGATCACAGGTCATTATTGCTAAAATTGGTCGTAAACGCTTTCCTCCTAATTGTAAAATATAATGGATTGGTTCGTATAAATTTAAAGGCTCTTTTACCTCAATTTGTTCATTTAAATAAGATAAAAAATCTTCTTTATAAGTATTAATGCTAATCATTCAATAAAATTTTATGTAAAAATACATCTTTCAACAAATATTATAAACAAATCGTAAAAATATAATGTTATCAAATTATTAAACTACGGAAACTTTTTTTGTTTCTAAAGTTTCCTTTTATATATTTGCAGCCAAAATCTGATAAAAAAACAAGATTTTATGAAGGAAGTCATTTTAAAAAAAGCGGGAGACACATTTTTAAAACTTGGTTTTAAGAGTGTTACAATGGATGATATTGCCAATGAATTAGGTATTTCAAAAAAAACAATTTATAAGTACTTTAAAAACAAAGCCGATTTAGTTGATGAAACAACGTTTTACATGCACGAAGCAATGCATAAAGAAGCGTTAAAGATCTATAATTTGGGTTATAATGCCATTCAAGAAAATTTTGAAGTAAATAAAGTTTTTAAAGGCTTTATGCAAAATTTGGATGATTCGCCACTATATCAATTACAAAAATACTATCCTGAAACGCACCAAAAAATAATGTCTCAGGAATACTGTTTGTTTAAGGATTGTTTACTAAGTAATATTGAAAAGGGAATTAAAGAAGGGTTATATAGAAAAGAAATAATGATAGATCAAGTTACAAAATTTTACTTTTCACTTATTATGAGCGTGCATGATTCCAATTTATACACCTATAGTAAAAACACCATTAACAAGTTAGAATTAAATGTATTAGAATACCACACAAGAGCAATTGCTACTGAAAAAGGAATAAAGATTTTAGAAGAACAATTAAAATTAAACAATATTTAAAATGAAAAAATACCTCATCCTATTATTAGGGATAGCAACTATTCAATTAAATGCACAGGAAAGCTTGTCTTTATCGCTTGATGATGCCATTGCTTATGCCCTAGAAAATAGCTACGCTAGCATAAATGCTACTAGAGATCTTGAATTATCAAAACAAAAAAACAAGGAAACTGTTGCATTTGGATTGCCACAAATTAATGCTAATTTTGATTACCAGCACTGGATAAAACAACAAGTCTCGTTAATCCCAGCTGAATTTGGAGGTGGAAATTCAGGTGATTTTATTGAAATTGTTTTTGGAACAAAAAATAGTTTATCAGCATCAGCAACATTATCGCAGGTAATATTTGACGGCTCTTATATTGTTGGTCTAAAGTATCTTGACACCTACATGCAAATTTCAAGAGACTCTAAAGAAAAAACAGAACTAGCAATTAGAGAAGCTGTTATTAACGCCTACGGAAATGTACTATTTACTGAAGAAGGAATTTCAATACTCAAAAAAAACGTTGAAACACTTGAAAAAAACTTAACTGAAACCAATCAAATTTATTTAAATGGTTTTGCTGAAGAAGAAAGTGTAGAGCAACTTAAATTAACATTAGCTTCATTAAAAACAACATTAAATAAAAGTCAAAAGTTAAAAAACATCAATTACAAAATGTTTAATATTACTATTGGCGCCGATATAAACACCAACACGACTTTAACTGATAATTTAGACGAATTAACAAAAGAAAACATTCAATTTAGTTTACTATCAAACGATTTTAATATTGAAGACCATATTGATTTTAGAATCGCTGAAAATCAGGTAGAAGGAAAAGAAGCTGTGGTAAAATTAGAAAAAAGCAAAGCATTGCCAACCTTAAACTCTTTTGTAAATTTCGGTTATCAAGGCTACAGTGATACTTTTTCATTTCATGAAAGTCAACAAGAATGGTTTGACTCTTCTTTATTGGGCGTTAATTTAAGTGTTCCTATTTTTAGTGGTTTAGCAAGAAGTGCCAGAACCCAACAAGCAAAAGTTGAATACGACAAAGCAAAAACTAGTTTTGAAGAAACTAGTCAAAAAATATTATTAGAATTAGAAACTGCCAAGGTAACGTATCAATATTCTGTTGAAGAATTTGAAACTTCTAAACAAAATTTAGCATTAGCTGAACGTATTGAAAAGAAACAAGAAATTAAATTTTTTGAAGGAATTTCAACAAGTTTCGACTTAACAAATGCACAAAATCAATTATACACAATGCAACAAAACTACTTACAAGCAATGCTAAATGTTATTGCTGCTAAAGCTGGTTTAGATAAAGCATTAAACACACCAATAAGCAACTAAAAAAACAATCAAAATGAAATATTTTTACACCATATTAGCAATAACGTTTTTATTTACCTCTTGCGGAGGACATGATACAAACCAAAATTTAGACACCATACTTCAGTCTGGTGATATTGCAGCTATTAAATCTAAAAGAGCAGAAATTGCCACAAAACAAAAAGAAATTGCAGCGCAGCTACTTTTAATTGATGAAAAAATTGCTGAACTACAACCAAACAAAAAAATCCCTTTAACTACAATTATTACAGCTAAAGAAAGTGTTTTTAAGCATTATATAGATTTACAAGGAAATGTTACAACAAAAAGTAATTTGGTTATTTTCCCTGAATATGCAGGAATCTTAAAAGAAGTAAATGTTGTTGAGGGACAGAGTGTTAAAAAAGGGCAAATTTTAGCAAGAATTGATGATGGTGGTTTAAGTCAACAATTATCGCAATTAAATATTCAACTAGAATTAGCTAAAACTACCTTTGAACGTCAGGCGCGTTTATGGAATCAAAAAATTGGTTCTGAAATGCAATATCTTCAAGCAAAATCTACTTATGAAGCTCAGCAAAAAGCAATTATTCAGCTTGAAGAACAAATAGCAAAAACATTAATTAAAGCACCTTTCGATGGTATTATTGATGATATTATAACCAACCAAGGAACGGTGGTTTCTCCTGGCCAATCTCAATTAATGCGTATCATTAATTTGAGTAATATGTATATTGAAACTGATGTGCCTGAAAGTCATATTACAACAGTTACAAAAAACAAAAAAGTAGTCATTAATTTCCCTGTATTAGGTAAAACAATTGATGGCGAAATAAGACAAGCTGGAAGCTTTATCAATCCAGCAAATAGAACGTTTAAAATTGAAGTTGCTGTTCCAAATAAAGACAACACAATTAAACCAAATTTAACTGCAAAACTTAGAGTTAACGATTATACAAACCCTAGTGCTATATTAATTCCGCAAAGTATTATTTCTGAAAATGCAAATGGTCAACAATATGTATATGTTGTTCAAGGCAGAAATGGAACCGACCAAGGAACTGCACATAGAGTAATTATTGAAACAGGATTAATTCAAGGAGATGAAATTGAAGTTTTATCTGGAATTTCTGTAGGAGATGAAATAATTAAAGAAGGTGCCCGAAGCATCAAAGATGCTCAAACTGTTAAAATTTTAAACCTATAATTTATCAAAATGGCAAAACAAGAAAAACAAATTGATAAAGAGTTTAAACTATCATCCTGGGCCATAGATAACAAAACAACTATCTATGTTTTAATGATTTTGATTCTATTTTTAGGAGCCTCTGCATTTTTTAATATGCCTAGAGAAAATTTCCCTGAAATTAAAGAAACAAAAATATATATTAGTTCGGTCTATCCCGGAAACACTGCTGAGGATATCGAAAAGTTAATTACTGACCCTCTTGAGGATCAATTAGAAACAGTAAGTAATGTAGTTGAAATAACATCTACATCCCAAGAAGATTACTCTATTATAATTGTTGAATTTGACGAAAAAATTAGTGTTGAAGCAGCAAAACAAAAAGTAAAAGATGAAATAGAAACCGAAACTTCAAGTGAAGATTGGCCTACTTTTAACGGAGCTAAAGTTGAACCTAACGTGTTCGATTTAAGTTTGTCTGAAGAAATGCCAATTTTAAATATCAATATTTCTGGCGACTACCCAATTGAACGTTTAAAAGAGTTTGGTGAATACTTAGAAGATGAAATTGAAAATTTACCTCAAATTAAACAAGTAGATATAAGAGGGGCACAAGAAAAAGAAGTAGAAGTTGCTGTTGACATTTTTAAAATGACAGCTGCAAAAGTAAACTATGACGATATTGCAAATTCAATTGGAGGCGGAAACATCACCATGTCTGCAGGTAATTTTATTGCAAGCGGACAACGTAGAACCATTCGTATTATTGGTGAAATTGAAAACCCAGATCAACTTGAAAATTTTGTTGTGAAATCAGAAAATGGGAATTCAATTTATTTAAAAGATGTAGCAACCGTTTCTTTTAAACCTAAAGATAGAACAACCTACGCCCGAGAATTTGGAAATACAGTAGTAATGCTCGATGTTAAAAAAAGGGCGGGTAAAAATATGGTTACAGCTGCTGAACAAATTCAACAAATAGTTAAAAATGCCAATGAAAATGTCTTTCCGGCCGATTTAAAAGTAACTATTGCCAACGATCAATCTTCAGTAACCGTTGGACAAGTTGACGACTTAGTAAACAACATTATTTTTGGAATAATATTAGTTGTTACAGTACTAATGTTTTTCTTAGGATTTAAAAATGCACTGTTCGTTGGATTCGCAATCCCAATGTCCATGTTTATGTCATTAATGATTCTCGAAATGTTAGGTTATTCCTTAAACACCATGGTACTTTTCGGACTAATTATGGGACTAGGAATGCTGGTTGATAACGGTATTGTGGTGGTTGAAAATGTGTATAGACTCATGGATGAAGAAGGCATGAGCCGAAAAGACGCTGCAAAAAAAGGAATTAGTGAAATTGCGTTTCCTATTATTATTTCTACAGCCACAACAGTTGCAGCATTTATTCCTTTAGGGCTTTGGCCAGGAGTTATGGGGCAATTTATGATTATTCTTCCTATAACACTTTCCATTGTACTAGGTTCTTCTCTATTTGTTGCCATATTTTTCAACTCAGTTTTAGTTTCTCAATTTATGACTATTGAAGATGTTGATATGCCATTCAACAAAATAGTGAAACTAACAAGTATTATTACGGGTATTGGTTTATTCATTGCCATTTTTGGTGGTTCATACAGAACACTTGGAGTGTTGATGATTACAACGGCTATTCTTTTATGGATTTATAGACTTTTCCTAAGAAAGATGGCTAATTATTTTCAGGTAAATATTTTAACCAAACTGGAAATGTATTATGAAAAAGCATTAAAAAAAGCTTTATCAGGTTGGAGAATGTACGCATATTCAATTTTTACAATTACATTATTAATTATTTCATTTATTTCATTCGGAATTTCTTTAAGCTCTCAAAGAACAAAAGTGGAGTTTTTCCCAGACAATAAACCCAATCAAATTATTGTTTATATTGAATATCCTGAAGGAACAGATATTGAAAAAACAAATGAAATCACCAAACTAATTGAAAAACAAGTTTACGAGGTTTTAAATGATGATTTATATGTAGATAACGGGTATAACTTTATGGTTGAAAGTGCTGTTTCACAAGTTGGTGAAGGTGCTGGAAATCCACAAACCGATGGAGGTTCTGCTGCTGAAATGCCACACAAAGGTAAAATAACCGCTTCCATGCGCGAGTTTAAATATCGAAGAGGCGAAGACAGTGAATTGTTACGTCAAAAAGTACAAACTGCTTTAGTTGGTATTTATCCTGGAGTTTTAATCTCTGTTGAAAAAGATACTAACGGACCGCCTGCAGGTTCACCAGTAAACATTGAAATTGAAGGTAAAGATTACAATGAACTAATTGCAACTGCCGAAAGAATGCGTGATTTTATCAATTCAAGAAACATTCCTGGAATTGATGAACTAAAAATTGATGTTAACAAAGACAAACCAGCAATGCAGGTTATTGTTGACAGAGAAAAAGCAGGCGAATTAGGTGTAAATACTATGAAAGTTGGTCAACAACTAAGAAACTCAATTTTTGGAGCAAAAGCGGGTATTTATAAAGAAAACGGTGAAGATTACGATATTTATGTGCGTTTTAATGAAGAAAACAGGTATAATTCTAGTGCAATTTTCAATCAGAAAATTACATTTAGAGACATGGCTTCTGGAAAAATAAAAGAGATTCCTGTTTCAACAGTAGCAAAACAAACAAATACTTCTGGTTTTAGCGCCATTAAACATAAAGATGTGAAACGTGTAGTAACCGTTTATTCAGCCCTAGCACCAGGTTATACGGATGCAGGTGCTATCGTGAATCAAATTCAAGATGCAATGAACGATTTTACCGATTTACCTAGCGATATTAAAATTGACTATACAGGGCAAATTGAAGAGCAAAATAAACAGATGGCATTTTTAATGGGAGCATTTTTTACAGGACTTTCATTAATATTTTTCATTTTAATATTCCAATTTAACTCTATTTCAAAACCTACAATTATTATGGGAGCCATAGCACTTAGTTTAATTGGTGTTTTTGGAGGAATGGTATTAACTGGTGATGCGTTTGTAATTATGATGACGATGATGGGTATTATTTCACTCGCCGGAATTGTAGTAAACAATGGTGTGGTATTATTAGATTATGCTCAATTATTAATAAACCGTAAAAAATTAGAGTTAAATTTAAGTGAAGATGAATTTTTATCGTTGAACGACACTTATAAGTGTATTGTTCTTGCTGGTAAAGCACGTTTAAGACCTGTACTTTTAACAGCTATCACCACTATTTTAGGGTTGGTTCCTTTAGCTATTGGGTTGAATATTAATTTCTTTACACTTTTTAGTGAATTTGATCCAAACATATATATTGGAGGTGATAATGTAGTGTTTTGGGGACCATTAGCTTGGACCGTTATTTACGGTTTAATTGTAGCTACCTTTTTAACGCTAATTATTGTTCCTATCTTCTTCTTATTATCAATTAAATTGAAATACAAATTAAAAAAAGTTAGTTTTTAATCCTATAATTACCGAAATTTAAAAAAGGTGTTTCATTCAAATGAAACACCTTTTTTTGTTATTTTTGACCAATATGCAACATCAAAAAACATATACTGTTGAAGAGGCCACTAGAGCTCTAGAAAACTACTGTGCTTACCAGGAACGTTGCCACAAAGAAGTAGAGCAAAAATTATACGACTTAAAAATGATTCCTGAAGCTAAGGAGCATATTTTATTGCATCTTATGCAACACAATTTTTTAAATGAAGAGCGTTATGCAAAATCTTTTGTAAGAGGAAAATTCACCATAAAAAAATGGGGGAAAATTAAAATTATCAATGAATTGAAATTCAGAAATATTTCAGCTTACAATATAAAAACTGCTTTAAAAGAAATTAATGAAGACGATTATTACACTACTTTAAAAACAATTGCAATAAAAAAAGAAGCCCTCATAAAAGAATCTAATTCATTTAAAAAA
Organism: Lutibacter agarilyticus; assembly: GCF_900188235.1. Taxonomy (GTDB): domain Bacteria; phylum Bacteroidota; class Bacteroidia; order Flavobacteriales; family Flavobacteriaceae; genus Lutibacter; species Lutibacter agarilyticus. The sequence continues at coordinate 119,734 of NZ_FZNT01000005.1, forward strand.
AGAAATAAACTTTCTACTTTCTTAATTTCAAAAGGCTATGAAAACACATTGGTTTTTGAAGTTGTAAAAGAACTTATTAAATAACCTTTTCAATTTCTATATACTGATTTAAATCAGTCCTCCTGAACAATTTTAGCTGTAGTTTTGATAAACTAATCAAACTATTTATCTTATGAAAAAGACTTTTTTTATGGCTGTACTCCTACTATTCACTTCAATAACATTTGCTCAAAAAACTAATTTACCAAAAACTGAAAAAAAAGGAAAATTAACTGAAATTACTTTGTATTATGACAATGGCAAAATTATGCAACACGGATTTTACGCGAAATCTGGAAAATTACACGGAGGCTGGGAAAGTTATAATAATGATGGAACCAGAAAATGTATAGCCTTTTATGACAATGGTGTAAAAGTAGGTGCGTGGACTTATTGGGACAAGGGTATAAAAACCAACGTTGTTTACAACAACAATAAAATTATAAGTATAGAAAAAGTAGATACTGATTTAAAAAACTATAAAAACGACCACAACTAATAGTTGTACTTTTTTAAGAAAACAGCATCTTTAACTTTATTAACTTTGAGTACTTCATTCATATTATCATTTGGTACTGTTAAAGAAAGTACATAGTGCTCTATTTTCCACACAGTATCGGTGCTCTTTAAAACACCTGAACCTCTGCAAACACCCATCCAAGTAGCTAATAACTCATCAAACCAAGCTATTTTCCCTTCTTCATCTATATAAACATTTCTATCAATTGGGTTAAAACTCCAAGCCGAACCATTATCAAAATATGGTTTTGAAAAATCTTTAAATTCTTGCAATCCCCAAACTTCAGTAGCATCAGTTCCTACAAAAACACTATTGTTAGTCATAGCAGTAAAATAAGCTTCAAAATTGGTTTCATCGGCATTTTTATGCCAAGTATTCAATACGTTATTTATATCGCTAGTTTCTTTAGCAACATCAACTTTTGCGGTAATTGGTGCTTTGCCTTCACAACTTATGAATAAAACTAAAACAACAATTATTAGTATACCTTTTTTCATAAGCTACTGTTTTGTTTTTGAAGATATTTTAGGCTTGTTTGAAGGTTTTTTAATTGTCTTTGAAGATATTCTAGGCTTCATTGTAACACTTTCTATAGTTGAGTTCTCTTCTTCAATTTGAATAGGTTTTTCAGTATCAACTTCCAAAGCATTTTGTAATTCTATAGCTTTATAAATGGTATTAATCTTTGCATTTACCGATGCAAAAACCGCAATAATCTGACCTACTTCATCAATTACCTCTTCATCTGTTATTGAGGATATGGTGGCCATATCTGCCAAGCGCAGCGCTTCATTATGCAACACATTAAAACGTGCAATTACATTTAGTTTATCAATCGCTTCTACCCTAACGCTATCTTTCATTAATTTCACCAAATCTGCTAATTCTTCAGATTTAGAAAGCGCCTCAGAAACTGATATATTATAATACGAAATTAACAACGCATCAACATCATTATATTCCTGCCAATGTTCAAAATCTTTTTTGGCTGCCGGAATCAAAGTTTCAGAAATGGTATTTGTAATTCTATTAGAATTAACTGCTAAAGAATCTATTACAGATTGATTGGCTTCTGTTCTCTTTGAATTACAAGAAAAACCAATTAATAAGATTAGGAATAAAAACGGATATAAATACTTCATTTTAAAACAACTTAACGCCAAAAATACTAATAATTATGTTGAATAATTAAAAAGAATGTGAATTTGATAAAAAACACTTCCATTCTAATTGAAATTTTATTTTCAGTATATTTACTCCCCTACTAAATCAGCTTAATTTTAATGAGTAAACGTATATTAATTATTGGTGCTTGCGGCCAAATTGGAACTGAATTAACACTAAAACTTCGTGATATAAATGGAAAAAATGCTGTAATTGCCTCAGATATTAGAGAAGGAAGTAAAGAATTAATGAAATCTGGACCTTTTGAATTGGTAAATGCCATGGATTATGACTCCATTTCAAAAATAATTGACACTTATACTATTACTGAAGTTTATTTAATGGCAGCAATGCTTTCAGCAACAGGAGAACAATTTCCGGCCAAAGCTTGGGAATTAAATATGACTTCATTGTTCAATGTTTTAAATTTAGCCAAAGAAGGAAAAATTAAAAAATTATTTTGGCCAAGTTCAATTGCTGTTTTTGGACCTACAACTCCAAAAGAAAATACCCCTCAAGAAACCGTTATGGAGCCTACAACAGTTTACGGCATAAGTAAACAAACAGGCGAGCGTTGGTGCGAATACTATCACAAAAAATATGGTGTTGATGTAAGAAGTATTAGATATCCGGGCATTATAAGTTGGAAAACAAAACCGGGTGGTGGCACCACTGATTATGCTGTTGAAATTTACCATAGCGCATTATTAATAGGTAAATACACTTCTTTTTTAAAGAAAGAAACCAAATTACCTATGATGTATATGGACGATGCTATTGAAGCCACCATTGCAATTATGAATGCTGCGCCAGAAAAAATAAAAGTACGTTCTTCATATAATTTAGCAGCTATGAGTTTTACGCCTGAAGAAATTGCCAAGGTCATTAAAAAATTTATACCAGAATTTGAAATTTCATACAATGCAGATTTTAGACAGCCAATTGCTGATAGTTGGCCAAGTAGCATTGACGACATTAGAGCTCGAGAAGATTGGGGTTGGCAACACAAATTTGACCTCGTTAAAATGAGCGAAAACATGCTTCACAACTTACATGCTAAATACAATATATTATAAACCATCAAAAAGTTGTTATCAAATAAAAACAGCTAGTTTTGTTTAAGTCAAAAATGTTTTTAGAAAACATAAAAATCTCTGATATTCAATATTTTAATTTTTGAAAATTTTAATAATGAACACTAAAACGTTTTAGTAATTTAACAGTTGTTTAAGAGATTATATGACATCTATCATATCTTTAAAATAAGGTATCCCTTAAATTTGTTGTTTCCTTTTTAAAAGCATCAAAATCAGTCTTTTTAAAGGGCTTTAATTAAAAATAAAATAACATTAATACTAAAAATTATAAAAATTATGAATATTTCACACATTGAACACATAGGAATTGCAGTTGAAAACTTAGAAGAATCAATTAAATACTATGAAGGTGTTTTAGGAATGAAATGCTACAGCATTGAAGAAGTTGTTGATCAAAAAGTAAAAACAGCATTTTTTCAAGTTGGAGACACAAAAATTGAATTATTAGAAAGCACCTCTCCTGACGGACCAATTGGTAAATACATTGCTAAAAAAGGACAAGGAATTCACCACATTGCTTTTGCCGTTCCAAATGCATCAGAAGCTTTAAAAACTGCTGAAGAAAGAGGTGTTCAATTAGTAGATAAAGTTTCTCGCCCAGGTGCTGAAGGTTTAAACATTGGTTTCTTACACCCAAGATCTACCCAAGGGGTACTTACTGAACTTTGTTCAAAATAAAAATATAGCTACGCTAAAAACTAACACATGGGAAATCAAGATAAAATCAACGAACTTATAGAAAAAAGAGCTAAAGCAAAATTAGGTGGCGGTGAAAAACGTATTGATTCTCAACATGCTAAAGGTAAATTAACAGCACGTGAGCGTATTGACATTCTTTTAGACGAAGATAGTTTTGAAGAATTTGACATGTTTGTAACGCACAGAACAAAATCATTTGGTTTAGATAAAGAAATTTATCTATCTGATGGTGTTGTAACGGGACATGGAACAATTGATGGAAGAATTGTTTACCTTTTTGCGCAAGATTTTACTGTTTTTGGCGGTTCATTATCTGAGACATATGCTTTAAAAATATGTAAAATAATGGATATGGCTATGAAAATTGGTGTTCCTGTAATTGGATTAAACGATTCAGGTGGAGCACGTATTCAAGAAGGAGTTAGATCTTTAGCCGGTTATGCTGAAATTTTCCAAAGAAATATCATGGCTTCAGGTGTAATTCCTCAAATATCTTCAATTTTAGGTCCGTGTGCTGGTGGAGCAGTTTATTCTCCTGCTCTTACAGATTTCACTATTATGACTGAAAACACAAGTTATATGTTTGTTACAGGACCAAAAGTAGTGCAAACAGTAACTGGTGAAGTTGTAACAACTGAGCAATTAGGTGGTGCAAAAATTCACTCAACAAGATCTGGTGTTTCTCACTTTTTAGCTGAAAATGATGAAGAAAACTTATTATTAGTTCGTAAATTACTAAGTTATCTGCCTTCAAATAATTTAGAAGATGCCCCTGTAATTACGTGTAATGACCCTATTGACAGGTTAGAAGATGCTTTAAACGAAATTATTCCTGAAAATGCCAATCAGCCTTATGATATAGTTGATGTAATTTCAATAATTGCCGATAACGGTGAATTTACTGAGGTCCATAGAAACTATGCAAGAAACATTTGTGTTGGTTTTGCTAGGTTTAATGGTCACCCAGTAGGTATTGTAGCAAACCAACCAAAATATTATGCAGGAGTTTTAGATATTGAAGCTTCAAGAAAAGCGGCTCGTTTTGTACGTTTTTGTGATGCATTCAACATTCCAATTGTAACATTGGTTGATGTACCTGGCTTTTTACCAGGTACTGGTCAAGAATATGGAGGTATTATTTTACACGGAGCGAAACTATTGTTTGCTTACGGTGAAGCTACTGTGCCAAAAGTAACTATTACTTTACGTAAATCGTACGGTGGTGCTCACGACGTAATGAGTTGTAAACAATTACGTGGAGATGTAAACTACGCTTGGCCAACTGCAGAAATTGCTGTAATGGGAGCTAAAGGAGCTGTTGAAGTTTTAGAAGGATCTAATATTAGAAAAATTGAAGATGCTGATGAAAAACAAGAGTACATTGACAAAAAAGAAGAAGAATATACGCAAGCATTTGCAAACCCATACGAAGCAGCAAAATACGGATTTATAGATGACGTTATTGAACCTAGAAATACGCGTTTTAGAATTATTAGAGCATTAGAATTACTTCAAAATAAAAAAGAAGTAAATCCTCCTAAGAAACATTCAAATATTCCACTATAATGAGCTTTATTCCATTAATTTCAGATCAAATTAGCGAAGGATACGTAATTTTAATTACCGGATTGTTAATTGTTTTTTGTTCTTTATTAACACTTTCCTTGTTTTTTAAATTCGGATTGCCTGTAATGCTTTATGTATATAAAATAATTACAAAAAGAAAAGACAAAAAAATTTCAGAAATTAAAGTTGAAGCTGATAAGGATTTTACGGGTGAAATTGCAGCAGCTATTGGTGCAGCAGTGCATTTGTATTTAGATCAACAACACGATCACGAAAGCGCAATTTTAACTATAAAACAAGTTAAAAAACCATATTCACCTTGGAGTTCTAAAATTTATGGAACTCAAAATAGATTATAAGATATGAAGAGCTATAAATTCAAAGTAAACGAAAACGGTTATACGGTTAATATTAAATCTCACGAAGACAATATTATTAAACTTGAAGTAAACGGTACTACATATGATGTTGTAATGAGCAAGGAGATAAAGAAAACAAAAACTCCAACATTGGTTCGTTCAGCATCAAAAAGACCTACTGAGCCTTTAAAAGTAAACCCAAAATCTCAAGTAACTAGAATTGTAGCGCCTATACCTGGAGTAGTTTTATCTATTGATGTTAAAGTTGGTGATACACTTAAAGTAGGTGATAGAATGTTGGTTTTAGAAGCAATGAAAATGGAAAACAATATTGTTTGTGAAAAAGCAGGTACCATTACCGCTTTAAAAATTGTCGTTGGTCAACAAGTTTTACAAGATGAACTATTGATAGAACTAGAATAGAAAATATTGAGTTTGACAGTTTTAGTTAAAAACTATCAACTCTTAAATTTAAAAAAATGAAAAAAGTAATTTTAATATTTTGTGTTCTATCCTTGCTAATTTTTATTAGACCAGCATTGGGTTTAAACTCAAATACAAATACCACTGGCAACACTCCTATTTCAACCAATCAAGTTGATGAGGTAGAAGAATCAGGTTCATATAGTGGCGCTTTTGAAGGAATCAAACAATTTTACAATTACACAGGTTTTGCAAATGCCACATCTGGCAATTTATTAATGATTTTTATTGGTATTGTTTTTATATATCTTGGAATTAAGTTTGATTATGAACCATTACTTTTAATTCCTATTGGTGCTGGTGTTATTATAGGAAATATTCCTTTTGTAGCCGGTAACCAAACAGGAATATATGAAACAGGCTCTGTATTAAATTACTTATATTTTGGGGTGGTAAAAGGTATTTATCCTCCGCTAATTTTCTTAGGAATTGGAGCAATGACCGATTTTTCATCATTAATTGCAAATCCAAAATTAATGCTATTAGGTGCTGCAGCACAAATTGGAGTGTTTGCTACTTTTTTGGGTGCTCTTTATTTAGGTTTTAGTTTACCTGAAGCAGGTGCCATTGGAATTATTGGTGGTGCTGATGGTCCTACAGCAATTTTCCTTTCATCAAAATTAGCAAACGGAATAAATATTTTAGCTGATGGTACAACAGTTAAAAACTTAATTGGACCTATAGCTATTGCCGCATACTCATATATGGCATTGGTACCTGTAATTCAACCACCATTAATGCGTTTATTAATTTCTAAAGAAGATAGAAAAATTAAAATGAAGCCACCAAGAGCGGTAACTCAAAAAGAAAAAATGATTTTCCCTGTGGTAGCTTTAATATTAACAACGTTTATCTCTCCTAGTGCATTACCATTATTGGGAATGTTATTCTTCGGAAACTTATTAAAAGAATCTGGAAGAACGGAAAGATTAGCTGATACTGCTCGCACAAAATTAATTGACATTGTAACAATTTTATTAGGTGTTACAGTTGGAGCATCAACGCAAGCAGATATTTTTATCACAAAAGACTCCATGTTAATCTTCGGATTAGGAGCTATATCATTTGTTATTGCAACTTGTGGCGGATTATTATTCGCTAAGTTTATGAACTTATTTTTAAAAGGTGATAATAAAATTAACCCACTTATTGGAGCGGCAGGTGTTTCTGCAGTTCCTGATAGTGCGAGAGTTGTACATACTGAAGGTTTAAAATCAGATTCAAGTAACTATTTATTAATGCATGCAATGGCACCTAACGTTTCAGGGGTTATTGGCTCTGCAATTGCAGCAGGTATTATATTAAGTTTCTTAGGCTAGTAAAATAAATATTATTAAAAAAGTTAACTAAAAAACTTTTAACAAATTCTAAATAAAATGAAAATACCCAACAAAATGACGGCTGAAGATGCTGTTAAGCTAATCAAATCAGGAGATCGAGTTTTAATACAAGGTGGTTCAGCAACACCTCAAGCATTAATTAATGCAATGGTTGCACATGCTCCTGAATTAAAAGGTGTAGAAATATGTCACTTACATACGGAAGGTGCATGTGGATATACTGCACCTGAATTAAAAGAAAGTTTTCATACCAGCGCATTCTTTCTTGGTGGAAATGTAAGAAAAATGGTCGGTGAAACTGTTGATTATATTCCAATTTTCTTAAGTGATATTCCAAGTTTATTCCGTCAAGGATATATGGATTTAGACGTAGTTTTAGTAAATGTTTCACCACCTGATAACCACGGATTTTGTTCATTAGGAGTTTCTGTTGATATTGTGTTAGCAGGTATTGAGCACGGTAAAACAATTATTGCTCAAATTAACCCACGCATGCCAAGAACCTTTGGAGATGCTCAAGTTCACTTAAGAAACTTTACAGCTTGTGTTGAAGTTGTTGAGGAAATTTACGAAATGAAATTTGTGAGCCCTTCAGAAGAAGAAAAATCAATTGGTAAAAATATCGCTGGAATTATAGATGATGGAGCTACGCTTCAAATGGGTATTGGTGGTATTCCAAACGCAGTATTAACTTTCTTACACAACCATAAAAATTTAGGTGTACATACTGAAATGTTCTCTGAAGGATTGGTTGACTTAGTTGAAAAAGGAATTGTAAATGGTTCACAAAAGAAAACAAATCCTTACAAGATTGTATCAGGATTTGCAATGGGAACAAGACGTTTATACGATTTTATGGACAACAACCCTGAAATTGAAATGAGAGATATTGCATATGTTAACGACACTGCAATTATCCGTCAAAACCCAAAAGCTACCGCTATTAATTCAGCTATTGAAGTTGACTTAACAGGTCAAGTTTGTGCTGACTCTATTGGGCCAAGAATGTATTCTGGAGTAGGTGGACAAATGGACTTTATGCGTGGATCTGCTTTATCACCAGGTGGTAAACCAATTATTGCAATTACATCTACAACTGGAAAAGGAGTTTCAAAAATTGTTCCTATGTTAAAACAAGGAGCTGGTGTAGTAACTACGCGTGCACACGCAAGATATGTAGCTACTGAGTTTGGTATTGCTGAATTATTTGGTAAAAACTTAAAACAACGTGCACAAGCTTTAAGAAATATTGCACACCCAGATAGCAGAGAAGAATTAGACAAAGCAATTTTCGACAGATTTGGTAGTAGTTTAATGATAAAATAAATATAGTAAAGTTAGAGTCTTTGAATTTTTGTAAATTTGAAGACTCTAATTTTAAAATCATAATAAATTCAAATAAAATGAGCGATAAAAATAAAGCCCTATTTTCTGAATTCCCTCCAGTTACTACTGAGCAGTGGATGGAAAGAGTAACGGCAGATTTAAAAGGAGCTGATTTTGATAAAAAACTAGTTTGGAAAAACTTAAGCGGTATCAATATTCAACCTTGCTACAATTCAGAAAACAAAATTGAACAACTTCAAAATACTGGAGAAAACTCTCAAGCATTAGTAAATTATAGAAGTATAGCTGTTTGTTGTGCTGATTCTGGAAACGGTTTAGCTAAAAAAGCTATTGAAGAAGGAATGAACGGATTAATTTTTTCTTTTGAAGAAAACGTTGCTGTTGCTGAACTTTTAAACGGTATCGATTTAAACACAACTACTGTTGCTTTTGAATTGTCTGCTAACGCTGTTGCTTTTACTTCAGATTTAGTAGCATTTGCAAAAGGAAAAGACTTAAAAGGATACATTAACACAGGTATTATTTCTAATTACGTAACTACAGGTACTTTTGATGATAGTCAAGTTGAAGTAGCTGCTGAATTAGTAAAATTAACTGCTGATTTTCCAAACTTTAAAGCAATTACAATTTCAGGTACTGAATATTTAGATTCAGGTGCAAACCAAGTTCAAGAAATTGCTTACACATTAAACTCTTTAGTTTTCTTAATTGAAAAACTTTCAGAAAAAGGTGTTGAAGTTCAAACAATACTTAACAACTTAAACTTTAAACTAGCTATTGGTTTAGAATACTTTGTTGAAATTGGTAAATTTAGAGCATTCAACAGTATTTTAGCTGAAGTAGCTGCAAAATACGGAGTTGCTGAATTTTCAAATACAATTACAGCTAAAACTTGTATCTGGACAAAATCTGTTACAGATGCTGAAACTAACTTATTACGTTGTACAACTGAAGCAATGTCTGCAATTTTAGGAAATGTAGATGCTGTTTTAATTGATGCTTACGATAAAGAGTTTAAAAACCCTTCAGATTTCTCAAGTAGAATTGCTGGTAATATTACTACAATTTTAAAAGAAGAATCTTACTTTGGAAAAGTTTCAAATCCGGTTGATGGATCTTACTATATTGAAGAAGTTTCTTCAAAAATAGCTGAAAAAGCATTGGAATTGTTCCAAGCTATTGAAGCTGCAGGTGGTTTTTACACAGCCTTTGAAAACGAAACAATTCAACAACAAATTGCAGAAATTCGTTTACAAAAATTAAAATTAATTAGCCAACGTAGAACTCCATTAGTAGGTGTTAACAAATACCCTAACTTAATGGAAACTGTTGCCGTTGATATTCTTTCAGAAGGAGGAGCTGATAATTCAAAAGTATTGACTCCAAGAAGAGCTTCTTTAGAAATTGAAGCTTTAAGAAGAAAAACGGAAGAATTAGTAGCTGATACGAATGTACGTCCAATTGTACAATTAGCTAGTTTTGGAAACTTAAATATGCGTAAAGCTAGAGCAGCTTTTGCTTATGACTTTATTGGTGTTAGCGGTTTTGACGTTCACCAAGAAGAAAGTTTTGAAAGTGCTGAAGCAGCTGCAACAGCAAGTGCTAATGCAGACTCTCACGTGGTGGTTATTTGTAGTTCAGATCAAGATTACGATGAATCTGCTATTGCATTTATAAAAGCCTTTAGAGCTATTGCTGCTGACAAAGTATTGTTATTAGCTGGTGCTCCAAAAAATATGGATGAATTAACTGAAGCTGGTTTAGATGGTGTTGTAAATATGAGATCAGATGTACTGGTAACACTTTCTAAAATTCAGAATAAAGTTCAAAAAACATTAAAATCTTAAGAAGTATGAAACCAGATTTTTCAGATATTAAATTAAATTCAGCTGTACAACAAACAGCTGCAACTTCAGAGAATCAAGACGTTTGGAATACTCCTGAAGGAATCCCTGTAAAAAAACAATTTACAAAAGAAGATATTTCAGAAGCAGAACATTTAGGTTATGCTGCTGGTTTACCTCCATTTTTAAGAGGACCTTATAGCGCTATGTACGCAATGCGTCCTTGGACAGTTCGTCAGTACGCAGGTTTTTCAACTGCCGAAGAGTCAAATGCTTTTTACAGAAGAAATTTAGCTGCAGGTCAAAAAGGACTTTCAGTTGCTTTTGATTTAGCTACACACCGTGGATACGATTCAGATCACCCACGTGTAACAGGTGATGTTGGTAAAGCCGGTGTTGCCATAGATTCTATTTTAGATATGGAAATTTTGTTCGATCAAATTCCATTAGATAAAATGTCTGTTTCTATGACAATGAACGGAGCTGTATTACCAATTATGGCCTTTTATATTGCTGCTGCAAGAAAACAAGGTGTTTCTTTAGACAAACTCTCTGGAACCATTCAGAATGATATTTTGAAGGAATTTATGGTACGTAATACATACATTTATCCACCAGCACCTTCAATGAAGATTATTGGTGATATTTTTGATTACACTACTAAAAACATGCCTAAGTTTAACTCAATTTCAATTAGTGGTTACCATATGCAAGAAGCTGGTGCAACTGCTGATATTGAATTGGCTTATACATTAGCAGATGGTATGGAGTACATTAGAACTGGATTAAAATCTGGTTTAAAAATTGATGAGTTTGCTCCTCGTTTATCATTCTTCTGGGCAGTAGGAATGAATCACTTTATGGAAATTGCAAAAATGCGTGCTGCACGTATGCTTTGGGCAAAAATCATTAAGTCTTTCAACCCAACAAATCCAAAGTCAATGGCATTGCGTACGCATAGTCAAACTTCTGGATGGAGTTTAAGTGAGCAAGATCCTTTTAACAACGTAGCTAGAACTTGTATTGAAGCTATGGCTGCTGGATTAGGTGGAACGCAATCTTTACACACAAATGCATTGGATGAAGCAATTGCTTTACCAACAGATTTCTCTGCACGTATTGCACGTAACACGCAAATCTTTATTCAAGATGAAACGCAAATGACAAAATCTGTTGATCCTTGGGCTGGCTCTTACTATGTTGAGTATTTAACTCAAGAAATAGCGAAGAAAGCTTGGGCATTAATTGAAGAAGTTGAAGAATTAGGTGGAATGGCAAAAGCTATTGAAACTGGAGTTCCAAAATTACGTATTGAAGAAGCTTCAGCTCGTAAACAAGCGCGTTTAGATTCTTGTCAAGATATTTTAGTTGGAGTAAACAAATTCCAAACGAAAGAAAAATCTAACATTGAAATTTTAGAGGTTGATAATACTGTTGTAAGAGATTCTCAAATTGAGCGTTTAAACAAAATGAAAGCTGAACGTAATTCAGAAGTTGTTGCTGCTAATTTAAAAGCACTAGAAGACTGTGCTGGGGGTGGTGAAGGTAACTTATTAGCCTTGGCTGTTGAAGCTGCTGAAAATTTTGCTACTTTAGGTGAAATTTCTGATGCTTTAGAAGTTCACTTTGGAAGACATAAAGCTGAAACTAAATTAATAAGTGGCGTGTACGGTAAAGAAGTAAATGACGATAATACGTTTGCAAAAGCTCAGAAATTAGCTGATAAATTTGCAGAAATCGAAGGTCGTAGACCTAGAGTTATGATTGCAAAAATGGGACAAGACGGGCACGATAGAGGTGCAAAAGTTGTTGCTTCTAGTTTTGCTGATTTAGGTTTTGATGTTGATATGGGACCATTGTTCCAAACTCCTGAAGAGGTTGCAAAACAAGCTATTGAAAACGATGTGCATTTTGTAGGTGCTTCAAGTTTAGCTGCTGGTCACAAAACATTAATTCCTCAATTAATTGAAGAATTAGCACGTTTAGGAAGAGCAGACATTATGGTATTTGCAGGTGGAGTTATTCCAGCGCAAGATTACGATTACTTATTCGAAAGAAAAGTAGCTGCTGTATTTGGTCCTGGTACTGTTATTTCAGAATCTGCCATTACAATTATGGAAAAATATTTAGAGCAAGAATAAGTTTTAAATTTCAACTATATAAAAAGCCCTAACATTCAATTGTTCGGGCTTTTTTTGAAATAGAGGTATTTATCTTGTACTTCTTCTAATAAAATGTCTTAACCTAAATTAGAGGTTGCTAACGATTTCATCTAACTTATTTCTCTTATTTTCAATATTGAAATTAAGCCCTTAAATTCTTCTAAAACGGATATTAGATCAATAAATTTGATAGGCTATAAAAATGAAATCAAAGTTTAATTAAACTGATAAAAAGTTAATAATAAAGATACCGTTATATGAATTGTTAAACAACTCATAGGTTTTTAAAATAAATGTAGATTAGAATTCAATCCAATATACAAATGAAAGAATTACAAATAAAAATAACTTTTGTATTAATAAATTGCCTGCTATTAACTTCAAGCACTTTCGGACAAAAAGCTCCAAACACATTTAAAAACCCAATTCTTTCTGGATTTTATCCAGATCCATCAATTTGCCGTGTCGGAGATACATACTACATGGTTAATTCAAGTTTTGAATGGTTTCCAGGATTACCTATTCATAAAAGCAAGGATTTAGTAAATTGGCAAAAAATAGGTCATGGCTTGCATCGTCCAGACCAAATTGTATATAAAGATGGTCTAAAGAATTCTAATGGAATATTTGCACCAAGTATTCGATATTATGAAGGTACATTTTATATTATAACTACTATGGTTGGGCAGAGAGGAAATTTTATTATTACTGCTAAAAACCCTTCAGGTCCTTGGAGTGACCCAATGTGGATAAAAGATGCGCCAGGAATAGATCCTTCGCTTTTTTGGGATGAAGATGGTCGCTGTTATTATACGGGTGCTGGAATTATTGATAAAACACAAGGTGAATGGCCTGGTAAAAATGGCGTATGGATGCAGGAAATTGATCCAGATAAAGGTATTTTAATAGGGAAAAAAAAGCAACTGACTTATGGACATGCTTCAAATGCTAGATGGGCAGAAGGACCGCATTTGTTTAAAATAAACGGAGAATATGTTTTGTTAATAGGCGAAGGTGGAACATCGGAATTTCATGCAGTTACCATTTTCAATAGTAAAAATATTTGGGGACCTTATATTCCAAACCATGCAAATCCAATAATGACACACCGTCATTTAGGTTATACTTACCCAATTATTCAAACCGGACATGCAGATCTGGTACAAACTCAAAATGGAGATTGGTGGAGTGTATTGTTAGCAAAAAGACCTGTTGATGGATATTCGATTTTGTCACGTGAAACATTCTTGGCTAAAGTTGAAATGACCAAACAAGAGAGTGGAGTTACTCCAATTTTCAACCCTGAAAAGGGCTTGCTTCAAACAGAACAAGAAAGACCAAATTTACCATGGACTCCTATACCTGAACTTAAAGTTATGGATGAATTTGATTCAGAAACCATAGATTTAGAATGGAACTGCCTAAGAACTTACCAAACTCCTTGGTTTAAACAAGTGAATGGTAACATGGAAATTAACATAGGTCCACAAACTATAAGTGAATGGAAAAACCCTTCATACCTAGCCAAAAGAGTAAAATCTCATAATTTTGAAGCAACAACAAAAATGACATTTTCATCAAAAAAAGAAAATGAAAAAGCAGGTCTAGTACTATATAGAAAATCTTCAATACACTATCAATTGCTTAGAGAAAAAAACAATGTTGTGCTAATAAAAACAATTGCTAAAGAAGTAAATACTGAAAAAGGAGTTCATGAAATAATTGCAAAGAAACCCTACAAAGAAATGGAAGTTCTTCTGAAAATTGTAGGTGAAGGCATAAATGTAAAATTCTTTTTTGGTACAAACAAAGATAACTTACAGCAAATTGGAGAGACTCAGGACTTATCCAACTTTGGGGATGAAATTGCCTGGGGTTTCAATGGTACTTATATAGGGATGTATGCTACATCATTAGGTGAAAAAAGTAAAAAGAAGGCTTTGTTCGATTGGTTTGAGTATAAAAATGAGAATTAAAGTACTTCACTCCTTTTGCTTTGTTAATAAATAAAATACATGTTCATTAAATTGCTAAACTTATTTTAGAGGTCTTTTTCATTAGAATTTAAATTTATTTAATTTAAAAACAATGGTTAATTAATATTAATTCAATTTGAGAACGCTATTTTTGCACTTCAAAATAAATTATGGACTTTTCAAAAGTAAAATTGGTTGTTACGGATATGGATGGAACTTTACTAAACTCTCAAAGTAAAGTTAGCGAACAGTTTTTAGGTTATTATAACCAATTAAAAAAATTGAACATACAGTTTATAGCTGCAAGTGGGCGACAGTATTTTAGTATAGTAGATAGGTTTGATGAAAGTATACAAAATGAAATTACCATTGTAGCTGAAAATGGTGCATTTGCAAAACACGGAAACAAAGAATTATTTACGACTAGTATCCCTACAGAACACATTTCAAAAAGCATTCATATTTTACGAGATTTAAACAATGTTTATATTGTTTTATGCGGAAAGAAAAGTGCTTATATTGAGACTAAAGATGAAGCATTTGTTACTATGTTTCAAAATTACTATTCTGAATACACAATAGTAGAAGACTTAACCAAAGTTACTGATGATACTTTTTTTAAAATAGCGGCTTTCCATTTTGATTGTTCTGAAACCCATATTTACCCTGCTGTTGAACACCTAGAAAACGAATTACAAGTAATTGTTTCTGGTGAACAATGGTTAGATATTTCTCATTCTAATGCCAACAAAGGTTATGCTTTAAATATTCTTCAAAATAAATTAGGCATTACTAAACAAGAAACCATGGTTTTTGGAGATTACAACAACGATTTAAAAATGATTGAATTGGCTGATTTTAGTTATGCCATGGAAAATGCACATGCAAATGTAAAAAAAGCGGCTAAATTTCAAACAAAAACCAACGATGAGCAAGGTGTAGAATTTATTCTTGAACAACTTATCAACTCTAGAAGATAATAACAACTAACTGATAAATGGATACCTGTCGTCACAATATGACAAATAGAAAACCTATTTCAACTCTCAACACAAAATGTCATTCCTTCGTAGGCAGAAATCTATTAAAAGACACCCCATTTCGTTTTACTGAATTCAGAATTAAAGAGATTATTAATTAGCTAGAGTCCAATAAACACCAATTACCAAGGCAAATAAACCACCTGCTAAACGAATGCCTTTAAAAAAGTTTTCATAATGGTCTTGTTTTGAAAATGCAGCAATATTTCCAATAACCATAGCAAAGGCAATCATAGCTAATAAAGTTCCGATGGCAAAACCAATAATATATTTGACAGAATCGAATGTTGAAGTAAATCCAATTACGGGCAAAAACAATAAAAAATGTGCAACCCCAGCCAATCCGTGAACAAAACCAACAGATAAAGATGCTATTATACCTTGTTTTAAATTTGGGTGCGTATGATTGTGAACTTTATCTGAATGATGTATGTGTGAATGCTTATGAATTGCTGGATTTCCATTACTATGAATATGCGTGTGTTTATGCTTTTTATCTTCTTTAAATATTTTAACTAAAATCCAAAAGCCTAAAAAAATCAATATAATTCCAACAAATTGCTCACTGTGTTGTGAAATTTTTTCAACAGGAACTAATTCTTTAAAAAATAAAAACAACACACCTATTGATAGCATTCCAAGTAAATGACCTATTCCCCAAAACAAACCAACCTTCCAAGCTTTCTTTTTACTTTCAATGGCAAATGGAGTTACAGCTGCTAAATGATCAGGGCCCGAAATTACATGCAATAATGCTGCAATAATACCTGCAAATAAGGGAAAGGTCAGTTCCATTCATCTAAATTTTTACAAGTTAAATTTACAAGAATAAATTCTTTTTTCACATAAAAAAGCCAAGATAAAAAATTCTATCTTGACTTGTATTTAACTATTCGTTAATATTTAATTTCGGGTTTCATCAAAATAAGATTTAGCGATAGCCTCTCTATGATCTGGATGTGCAATATTTACCAAAGCTTTTACACGTTGTTTAATTGTTTTTCCATATAAATCGGCAACACCATATTCTGTAGCAATATATTGCACATGAGATCTTGTAGTTACCACACCTGCACCTTTATTTAAAAATGGCACAATTCTGCTAATCCCTTTTTTAGTTTGAGAAGGCAACGCAATAATAGCTTTACCACCTTCACTTAAACTTGCCCCTCTAATAAAATCCATTTGACCACCAACGCCTGAAAACATATTGGCTCCTATAGAATCTGCACATACTTGCCCAGTTACATCAACTTGAATGGCTGAATTTATAGCAACCATTTTAGGGTTCTGACGAATGTTAGCAACGTTATTGGTATAATCACAAGAACGCATTTCAATAAACGGATTGTCATCAACGTAATCGTACAATCGCTTTGAACCTCCTAAAAAAGTAGTCAATGCTCTTCCTGCATTTATACCCTTATAATTTCCGTTAATTACGTTTGATAAAATTAAATCAATCACTCCATCTGAAAACATTTCAGTATGTAAACCTAAATCTTTATGATTTCCCAAACGAGATAAAACCGCATTTGGAATCGATCCAATTCCCATTTGCAAGGTACTTCTATCCTCAATTAATTGCGCCACATAATCGCCTATTTTACTTTCAATAGCTGTAGGTGTTGCATTTTTAAACTCGTGAATTGGCTCGCTAAATTCAACAAATGTATTTAATTCTGAAATATGAATCAATCCTTCACCATGAACTCTTGGCATTTGATCGTTTATTTGTGCTATTACATGTTTTGCATTTGTAATTACCGCTAAAATGGCTTCCACAGAAACACCTAAAGAACAATAGCCGTGCTTATCTGGAGTTGACACCTGAATTAAAGCTACATCAACAGGCAATACATTTCTTTTAAATAAATTTGGCACTTCACTTAAAAAAACTGGGGTATAAGAGCCGTTTCCTGCTTTTAAGGTATGACGCACATTTTTACCTATAAATAGTGAGTTTACATGAAAACTATCTTTATAAATTGGGTCTGCATAAGGTGTTTTTCCTTCAATATGTAAATGACAAACTTCAACATCTCTTAACTCTTCATGTCTCGCAGACATGGCATTTATTAACTCCTGAGGAGCTGCCGCTGCCGCCTGAATATAAACTCTATCGTTAGATTTTATAACTTCTACGGCTTCTGCCGCTGATACTGCTTTATACATATTCCCTTGTTTAATTTATTAAAATACTACAAAAAAACAAATTTAATGATAATTATGTAATTTTACACTTTTAAACAAGCTATTTATTACACTTTATTCATTTTAAGCAATTCACTCTACAGTTTAATAAATTCTTTTTTTTAAAGTACCTTTGCAAAATAAATTTTCAGAAGAAATGATCAAGATTAAAACTCGTGAAGAAATTGAATTAATGCGTGAAAGTGCATTAATTGTTTCAAAAACATTAGGAATATTAGCAAAAGAAGTAAAACCTGGGGTTACTACGTTACATTTAGATAAATTAGCAGAAGAATTTATTAGAGATCAAGGAGCTATTCCTGGATTTTTAGGATTGTACGATTTCCCTAATACACTTTGTATGAGTCCGAATGCACAAGTGGTACACGGTATTCCTAGCAATAAACCGTTAGTTGAAGGTGATATTATCTCCATTGATTGTGGCGCCTTAAAAAATGGATTTTACGGAGACCATGCCTATACTTTTGAAGTTGGAGAAATTGATCCTGAAACAAAAAAATTATTACAAGTTACCAAAGAAAGTTTGTACGAAGGTATTCGTGAGTATAAAGCAGGTAATAGAGTTGGTGATGTTGGTTTTGCAATTCAAAATTACTGTGAAAATCATGGATACGGAATTGTTAGAGAATTGGTAGGTCACGGTTTAGGTAAAAAAATGCACGAAGATCCTGAAATGCCTAATTATGGAAGAAGAGGTAGAGGTAAAAAATTTACAGAAGGAATGGTGGTTGCTATTGAGCCTATGGTAAATTTAGGAACACATAAAATTAACCAATTGAATGATGGTTGGACTATTTTAACACAAGATGGAAAACCTAGCGCGCATTTTGAACATGATGTTGCTATTGTAAATGGAAAACCTGAATTACTTTCTACTTTTAAATACGTGTATGCAGCACTTGGAATTGAAAGTAATGAAGAGGATGAGTTTAGAGAAACTCCATTAATTGTTTAACATATAGTGAGCAATTAAACGTAGATGGTAAGTAAACTGTTTAAATTTTTTCTGAATTTAATTCCAAGACCTTTTTTAATTAAAATAAGTTATTGGGTTAGTCCCATTGTATCTTTCTTTTTAAAAGGAAACACGTATTCTGACCCAATTGATGGAAAAAGTTATCGTAAATTTTTACCTTATGGTTATGGCGAGCAACGAGAAAATGCCTTAGCTCCAGGAACCTTATCGTTAGAACGCCACCGATTACTTTGGCTCTATTTAAAAAACGAAACCGATTTTTTTACTGCACCTAAAAAAGTATTACACATTGCCCCAGAACAATGCTTTTTAAAATTGTTTAAACAGCAACAAAACCTACATTATATTACTGCAGATTTATATTCGCCCATTGCTGATGTAAAAGCAGATATTTGTGATTTACCTTTTGAAGAAAATTCGTTTGATGTTGTTTTTTGTAATCATGTTTTAGAACATATTGAAGACGATAAAAAAGCCATGAGTGAATTGTACCGTGTGTTAAAACCTGGAGGTTTAGGTATTTTTCAAATTCCGCAAGATTTAACTTTAGAAAATACCTACGAAGATTTTTCAATTACCTCGAAAGAAGAAAGAAAAAAACATTTTGGTCAATACGATCACGTTCGTATTTATGGAAAAGACTATTTTAACAAGCTTAGAGCTGCTGGGTTTATTGTTGAAGAAATCAATTATTCTAAAACACTAAAACCTGAATTAGTCACCAAATACTGCTTAACAAAAGGTGAAATTTTACCAGTTTGCTCTAAATAAATTTAATTATCAAAATTAGTTGAAGTGGTTGTTTTCATTTCTCCATTCTCATCAACATAAATTAAGAAAGCCTTTAATTCTGGGTGGTTTTTTAGAAATTGTTGCGTTTTTTCTAATCCCATCGCCATAAAAGCAGTTGCATAACCGTCAACATCTGCACAATCAGATTTTGATATTACGGATGCGCTTAACAAATTACTTTCCGAAGCAAAACCAGTTTTGGTGTTTATGGTATGTACATATTTTTTACCACCTTCTGTAGTTCGAAATTTTCGATAATTACCTGAAGTTGCAATAGATTCATCATGCAGTTGAATAGTTGTAGCAAAGGAACGAGACCCATCAAAATTTGGATTTTCAATAGCAATTCTCCAAGGAATATTTTTCTCATTTACACCACGTGCTCTAATTTCACCTCCAATTTCAACCAAATAATTTGTTATGTTGTATTGTTCAAAAAGCCTACCAACAACATCAACTAAATAACCTTTACCAATAGCATTAAAATCGAAATAAATTTCTGGATATTTTTTTACCACCTTACCATTTTCAATTTTAACCTTATCAAACCCAACAAACTTTAATAATTCTTTGATTTTTAATGAATCGAGGTCTTCAATTTTAGTTCCAGGCCCAAATCCCCAAGCATTCACCAATACTCCAATTGTAGGATCAAAATCTCCATTAGTTTCTTTATAAATCTTTTCTGACTTCAAAAAAACTTCTTCAAAATAAGCGTCAATTAAAACAGTGCTATCACCTTTATTTATTTTTGAAATGTCAGAAGTAGGAATATAGGTAGAAGTAGATTTATTAATTGCTTTAATTAAGCTATCAATTTTAGGTTGAAAATCAATAGTTCTCGCATCAATATAACGTATTGAAAATGTGGTTCCAATAGCATTTCCTTGCAGTATTTTTAAATTATTCTCTTTATTTTCACACGAAAAAAACAGAAATACAATAACAATAACAGCATATTTTTTCATTACTAAAGTATCTTTTTAATTATTAAATAAAATAGACTTCAAAGATACTATTAAAATATATCTTAAAAACATCTTAAATTTTAAGATTTATGATAAAGCGACGGGTATTTTTTTTAACTTTGTAACTCTTAAATTTTTAAATATATTATGAAGAAATTAATTGTATTAATGGTGCTAGCATCTGTTGTGCTAAGTTCATGTGTTTCAAACAAGAAATACGCCGAGTTAGAAGGAAATTATAGTGCAAAAAGCCAAGAATTAGTTGATGCAAAAGCTGATCTAATGAAATGTCAAGTTGAAAATGAAAGTAAAATTTCTTCACTTGAACAAAGAATTGTTGATTTAAACAAGGATAAAGAAAAAACATTGGAGTATGTTGACAATTTAACTGTACTTTCAAAATCTGCTTCTGACAACATTAAAGAAACATTAGCTCAAATGGGTAAAAAAGATGAATATATTCAGTATATTCAAAAAGCAGTTACCAAAAAAGATTCAATTAATTTAGCTCTTGGATATAAATTAAAAAGTGTGTTAGCTGATGGATTTAGCGATGAAGACATTGAAGTGAACGTTGAAAAAACAGTTGTTTACATTTCAATTGCTGATAAATTATTATTCAAAAGTGGAAGCGCAACAATTTCTCCTAAAGCTAAAGAAGTGTTAGGTAAAGTTGCTGAAGTTATTGGAGCTCAACCTGACCTAGAAGTTATGGTTGAAGGTTATACTGATAACAAACCTATTAAAACTTCTTGTATTAAAGATAACTGGGATTTAAGTGTGAAACGTTCTACTTCAGTTATTAGAGTATTACAAGACGACTTTAACATTGAGCCTGCTCGTTTAGTAGCTGCAGGTAGAAGTGAGTATATGCCTTTAGCAAGTAATGATACAGTTGAAGGAAGATCTAAAAATAGAAGAACTCGTATCGTTTTAATGCCTCAATTAGATCAATTCTTTGATTTATTAGAGCAAAAAGTAGACTAATAAAGTTCATCTTATATATAAAAAGCCTCTTCAATTGAAGAGGCTTTTTTAGTTAATTTAATGCCACGTCTAAAAACTGTATTCCTTCGTATTGCAATAAATACGCTTCACTTAAGTTTGGTGGCAATGTATCGTTTATTACATTTCCTAAACCCACGCCAGCAAACAAAACCTTAGCCTGCTGAGACTCTGCGTGCTTTTTAAAGGTCTCCATCCAAATAACATCAAAAGTAATGGGAGAACTCGTTATACTAGCTGCCTTCACAATTACAAAATAACGTTGGTTATTTTTATCTATACAAACATATTGCGGATGACGCTTTAATTGACTGTTTATCGCTATAAATTCAAATCCTCTAGACTCAAGATCCTTTCCAACAATATTCATCGCTAAATTGTGTAATTCTTGATCTGAAAGTGGTTTACTCATTTGTATTGTTTTAGTATGTACTTATTTGTTTTTAGATCTTAATTAGATTCCATAAAAAAATCCGATACAAAGGTATCGGATTTTTTTAAAATATTTTGAAACATTGATCTATCCTCCAAAGTCATCAAATCTAATGTTCTCATCTGCTAAACCAAAGTCTTCACCCATTTTTTGAACGGCTTTGTTCATTAGTGGTGGTCCACAGAAATACAATTCTAAGTCCTCTGGAGCTTCGTGTTTAGATAAATACTCATCAATTACTGCTTGGTGTACAAATCCTGTAAATCCATCTCCATTTGTGTCATTAGCATCCTTCTTATTCACCCAATTGTCTTCAGGTGCAGGTTCTGATAATACTAGGTAAAACTTAAAGTTTGGAAACTCTTTTTCTAACTCATAAAAGTGTTCTAAATAGAATAATTCACGTTTAGAACGTCCACCATACCAATAAGTAACTTTACGACCTGTTTTTAATGTTTTAAATAAGTGGTATAAGTGCGAACGCATTGGTGCCATACCTGCTCCACCACCAACATATAACATTTCTGCATCAGACTCATTGATAAAGAATTCACCATAAGGACCAGAAATAGTAACTTTATCTCCTTTTTTTCTTGAGAAAATATAAGAAGAAGCAATACCTGGATTTACACTCATCCAACCATTTTTGGCTCTATCCCAAGGTGGCGTAGCAATACGTACATTCAACATAATTTCTCTTCCTTCAGCAGGGTAAGAAGCCATTGAATAAGCACGCTCTACCAATTCAGTATTTTTCATTTTTAAATCCCACAGACCAAATTTATCCCATTCCATTTGGAATTTATCTGGCGTTTCATGTTCTTCAGGATGCGCTGTAATATCCATGTCTTTAAAGTCAACTTCACATTCAGGAATTTCAATTTGAATATACCCACCTGCTTTGTACCCCATATCTTCAGGAATTTCAACTACAAATTCTTTAATAAAAGATGCTACATTGTAATTACGTACAACTGTTGCTTCCCATTTTTTAATTCCGAAAACTTCTTCAGGAATGGTAATATCCATATCCTGTTTTACTTTTACCTGACAAGCTAAACGCGCTCCTTCTTTTAATTCTTTACGTGTAAAATGAGGTGTTTCAGTTGGTAAAGCTTCACCTCCACCAGACTTTACGTGACATTCACACTGAATACAAGTTCCACCACCACCACAAGCAGAAGGTAAGAATATTTTTGCATTACCTAAAGTTGTTAATAATGAATCACCAGAACCAACTTCGATTTCTTTTTCTCCGTTAATTCTAATCTTAACTGGACCAGAAGGAGATAATTTTTGTTTTACAAACAATAATAGAGCAACCAATAATAGAGTTAGCACTAAAAATGCTACCACAGTTGCTACAATTGTACCTAGGGTATTTGCTGCTAGTATGATCATTATTCAATAATTTCTTTTTCGTTAATAGCTACATCTGTAGCATTTTCAACTTCTTCAACTTTTACAACAGTTTGTTCTGTAGCTTCTTCTTCATCTCCACCAGTTAACATTCCTCCAAAGCTCATAAAACCAATTGCCATTAAACCAGTAATAATAAATGTAATTCCTAATCCTCTTAAAGGGGCTGGTACATTTGAATATCTAATTTTTTCACGGATAGCTGCAATGGCTAAAATGGCTAAAAACCATCCAATTCCAGAGCTTATACCGTAATTAAACGCTAAGCCTAATGTTTCAATTTCACGAGATTGCATAAATAAAGACCCACCTAAAATTGCACAGTTTACAGCAATTAATGGTAAGAAAATACCTAGTGAGTTATATAACGATGGTGAAAACTTTTCTACAATAATTTCAACCAATTGTACCATAGTTGCAATGGTTGCAATAAACATAATAAATGATAAGAAACTTAAATCGTATGCAGCATATTCTTCGCCTAACCATACCAATGCTCCGTCTTTTAAGATGTATTGATCTAACAACCAGTTTAAAGGAACTGTAATTGCCATTACAAAGATAACTGCTGCTCCTAATCCTACTGCAGTTGATACTTTTTTAGATACAGCAAGGTATGAACACATTCCTAAGAATGTTGCAAACACCATGTTATCTACAAATATTGCTTTAAAAAATAATTCTAAATGCTCCATAGTCTAGTTCTCTTCAATTAATGATGTGTTTCTTGAGCGTTGTACCCATATAATAATTCCTACAGTAATTAACGCCATTGGTGCTAACAACATAAACCCGTTGTTTTCGTATCCAAATGCATACACGCCTGTTTTTTCAATAGGATCTCCTAAAACTTTAATTCCTAATAATGAACCAGATCCTAACAACTCTCTAAAGAACCCTACTATTATTAAAATTACAGCGTATCCAAGTGAGTTTCCAATACCATCTAAGAATGATTTCCAAGGTCCGTTTGCCAATGCAAACGCCTCAAAACGCCCCATAATAATACAGTTGGTAATAATTAACCCAACAAATACAGAAAGTGTTTTACTTAATTCATAAGCAAAAGCTTTTAAAACCAAATCAACTATAATTACCAAAGTAGCAACCACAATTAGCTGCACAATAATTCTAATTTTTGATGGAATAATATTTCTCATTAACGATATAACTACATTTCCCATACCAAGTACAAAAAGTACAGCTACCGACATTACAATTGAAGCTTTTAATTCTGCTGTAATTGCCAATGCTGAACAAATACCTAATACCTGAATCGTAATTGGATTGTTATCTAGTAATGGATCCGAAATTAATTTCGCGTCTTTTTTTGATAAAAGTCCCATAAATTATTGCTTTAATGTTTTAAAATAAGGTACATACATTTTTAAATCTTTACGCAACATAGCTGATAAACCATCACCTGTAATTGTTGCTCCAGCAATTGCATCTACCGCAAAGTCGTCTTTTCTCATATTTTTAGGATCTGCATTACCTTTGGCAACTGCTACACCTTTAAATACATCTCCATCCATAATATGCTCTCCAATAAAATCATCCATAAAGAAACGTTCTTTAATGTTTGATCCTAAACCAGGTGTTTCACCAGCGTGATCAAAATACACCCCTTGAATTACCAATTGATTGTCTAAAGCTACATACCCCCAAATAGCATCCCATAAACCTTTACCTCTTACAGGAACAATGTAATAATCTTTACCTTCTTTATTGCCAATAAATAATGGTAATTTTCGAACATAAGAAGGATTTTTAGCTGAAGCTGCTTCCTTTTTAATATCAATTAAATAAGCATTTTCATCTTCAGTTACTTTTTTACCTTCAATTACAATTTGCTTAGTTATATATGTTGAAAATTCACTTTCAACATTTGCTTTTGCAACAAACACAACACTACTTTCATCATTCTCATTAATGCCCATAGCATATAATATGTTCTGTTGTTTCTCTATACGCTTGTTCTCACTAATTTTTCCTTTAAGAGAAGAAGCTAAAAATGCAAGTAAGCTACCTACTATAAGTACCATTACAGTTGCAAATATTATTGTATATCCGTTACTATCAGTATTTTTTCCCATTGTTATACTGTTTTTGCTTTTAAACGTTTCAACCTTCTTTTAACGTTACCTTGAACCACATAATGGTCAATAGTTGGCGCAAATACGTTCATTAATAAAATTGCTAACATTACTCCTTCTGGGTAAGCTGGATTAAATACTCTAATTAAAATTGAAATAAATCCAATTAAAAATCCGTATATCCATTTCCCTTTATTAGTTTGTGAGGCTGTTACCGGATCAGTTGCCATAAATACAACTCCAAATGCAAACCCTCCAATTAATAAATGATGCCAAAATTCAGTACTCATTAAGCTATAAAAACCACTACTTTCTTTAATCCAACCTGCATCAACAACACCATTAAAAAGTAATCCCATTACCAATGCTCCTACTACAGAAGAAAGCATAATTCTCCAACTTCCAATTTTTGAAAATATTAAGAATAAACCGGCTAATAAAATTAAGAATGTAGATGTTTCTCCTACTGAACCCGGTATAAATCCGAAGAACATATCTGAAACAGAATAAGCAACTTCGTTTCCTTGAGCGAGCGTTCCTAAAATGGTTTCACCCGATATGGCGTCTAGATTAGCTCCTCCTGCAATTTCATTTGCTCTTTCAACAGCTCCTTCAACCCAAACTTTATCACCACTCATCCAAGTAGGATACGCGAAGAATAAAAAGGCTCTAATTGTTAATGCTGGGTTAAGAATATTCATTCCTGTTCCTCCAAAAACTTCTTTACCAATTACAACACCAAAAATTACTGCTACAGCAAGCATCCAAAGTGGAATATCTACTGGCACAATAAGCGGAACTAACATACCTGTTACCAAATATCCTTCTTCAACTTCGTGACCCTTGATTATTGCAAAAATAAATTCAACTCCTAAACCAACTACGTATGAAACAACAACTAGTGGAAGAATTTTAATTAATCCTAATGATAAAGCTTCCCAAGATAAAAAATCTACTGGCTCTCCAATTGCTTCATAGTGTTGAAAACCTGTATTGAACATTCCAAAGATTAAACATGGAATTAATGCCAATACAACGGTATTCATTGTTCTTTTTAAATCATCTGCCGCTCTAACATGACCTCCAGAATGTGTGGTTTCATTAGGCGTATATAAAAAAGTATGAAAGGCGCTAAAAGCAGGCAACCACTTTTTACCTTGACCTTTTTCTTTTATATTATGTAATTTTTCTTTTAATCCCATAATTTATCCTATTTCTTTTAACATTAAGTCTAACCCTTTTCTGATAATTTCTTGATGTGGTTGTTTAGATACACATACAAACTCAGTTAAAGCAAAATCTTCAGGTGCAACTTCGTACATTCCTAATTGCTCCATTTCGTCTAAATCTTTATACATACAAGCTTTTAAAATTTGCATTGGGTAAATATCTAAAGGAAAAACCTCTTCGTAATTACCTGTAACAACAAAACCTCTATGCTCACCGTTTGTATTTGTATTTAAATCGAATTTTTTATTTGGAAACATCCAAGAAAAAGTTAATGCTCTTGAAGTAGAAACTTTATTAAAAACTGGCATTGTCCAACCAAATAATTCATAATCGTTTCCTTCAGGAATAACTGTTATTAAGTTATCGTAATAACCTAAGTTACCTTTTAAATTTGTAGCAGTACCTGTTAATACATTTCCAGTAATAATTCGGTTATCACCTTCGTTTAGTTTCCCTTCAGCAATTGAAGAAATAGTTGCTCCAATTTTTGTTTTGTAATATTTTGGCGCTGCAACAGAAGAACCTGCTAAAGCAACAATACGCTCAGCATTAAATTTACCTGTTAACAACAATTCACCAATAACAACCAAGTCTTGAGGAGTTAAAGTCCAAACAACTTCACCTTTGTTAACTGGGTTAATTTTTGCGATTTGAGTCCCAACATTTCCTGATGGATGTGGCCCTGAAACTTTGTGTAACGTAATATTATTTAAACCTGCTAAAGGAGAATTTGAGCTTTTCCCTACAGAAACATTTATGTCTCCAGAAGTTAATTTACTCAAAGCTGTAACTGCAGCTTGCAATTCA
This sequence comes from Lutibacter agarilyticus, assembly GCF_900188235.1. Taxonomy (GTDB): domain Bacteria; phylum Bacteroidota; class Bacteroidia; order Flavobacteriales; family Flavobacteriaceae; genus Lutibacter; species Lutibacter agarilyticus. The sequence continues at coordinate 147,310 of NZ_FZNT01000005.1, forward strand.
TTTTCTTTACCTGCTAATACGTAATCGTAATCAGCTGCTAAAGGCGCGCTTGCATAAGCAGAAACAAAAATTGCTTTTGGTGTAACTGCAGGATTTGCAATTACATCATAAGGACGTTGCTTAATAAAAGGCCAACAACCAGCAGCTAGTAAATGAGTTTTAATCTCATCAGCTTTCATGGCTTTTGGATCTTTAATTCCAAAGTCTACAAATTCTTGTTTGCTATCAGCCTCAATTTTGAGTGCTAAAATTTTTCTCTTTTCACCACGAATAATATCAACCAACTCACCACTTACTGGCGATGCAAATTTCATTTCTTCGTTAGCTTTATTATAAAAAACTGCTTCTCCAGCTTTTAATTTAGCGCCAACTTTAACTGATAATTTTGGAATGATACTGTGGAAATCTTCAGGTTTTAATGTAAACACATTACTAGACCCAGCATTTTCAGTAATCTTCTCAGCATTACCTACTAGCTTTATATCTAAACCTTTTTTAATACGAATGTCCATTGACATATTTTTAGTTTATTTAATAATCTATAAAAAACGATGCAAAAATAACAATTTCCTAGGTAGTACTTAACATTTTTTAACACTTTTTTCTATAACATATGTCTTATATACTAATCTAACTTAGTTTTATTACTTTTACAGCAAGCTATACGAGAGATTGTTTGGTGTAAAAATTGATATTATATTTATTAAAAAAGTTAATTACTTTGAAAAACAGCCTATTATTTTTTTCGATTTTTTGTTATACACATGTTTTATTTGGTCAAATAGCCGATGCACCAAATATTAAAACAGTCATTTTTCAATCATCAAACACCAATAATTATAGTCCAATTATTCGACTCGGTGAAAAAATGATGCTATCATTTGACGATTTAAACGCAGATGAACAAAATTACTACTATAAAATTAATCATTGCGAGATAGATTGGACACCTTCAAAATTGATAGATTCTGAGTTTATTATTGGTTTTTCAGAAGATAGAATTAGAGAATTCAACAATTCATTTAATACCTTATTACCTTACACAAATTATGAATTAACAATTCCTAACCCATCTACCCGACTTAAAATTTCAGGAAATTACATGCTTTCCATTTTAAATGAGTCGAACGAAATTGTTTTACAACGAAGATTTATTGTGTATGAGCCAAAGGTTACGGTTGCTGTAGCCGTGTATCAAAGCAGAGATATTTCAAAAGTAAACACACATCAATCGGTACAATTTACCATTAATAATGGAAGCTTAAGGGTGAACAATCCTAGTCAGGAAATTAAAACGGTATTACTTCAAAATAACAATTGGCAAACAGCAATTACTGGCTTAAAACCGCAATATTTTAGAAACAACCAATTGCTTTATTTATACAATAAAGAAACTAGCTTTTGGGGTGGAAATGAATTTCTATATTTTGACACAAAAGCAATTAGAGATGCTACTTTAAACATTGCCAGATCTGAATTGACTGGTGATATTTATGATACTTACCTATACACAAAAAAAGAACGAATTGATGAACCTTACACACTGTTCCCTGATATTAATGGAAATTTCACAGTTAGAACTTTAGATGGGGACATACCAAATATTGATGCTGATTATACGTGGGTTCACTTTTCTTTAGAATGTTTAGAAGATCTAACAGGTAAAGAGGTATTTGTGAGTGGGAAATTTAATAATTGGGTATTGAACGACTTTAATAAACTAACTTACAACCCTGAAACAGGGCTGTTTGAAGGGGAAATTTTAATAAAACAAGGTTTTTATAATTATCAGTTTGTAACAAAAGACGCCAACGGAACAATTAGCAACCACGATATTGATGGTTCACATTATCAAACAGAGAATGACTATACTGTAATTGTATATTACAAAAAATTTGGAGCTAGATACACTAAAGTTATTGGTGTTGGTGTTGGAAATTCAAAAGTTATTTTAAACTAAATAATAAATTCATTTTTTTGTATCTTTGAAGAAACAGTAGTTTTTATGGTTCAACAAGTAACAAATGGTATTAAAATTAGCGTAAGCACTAATTTCGAAGGCACAAGCTATCGAAATTACAAGCTATACTATGCTTTTAGCTACCAAGTTACCATAGAAAACCTAAGCAACGAAACGGTTCAACTATTAGCACGACACTGGAAAATATACGACTCGTTAAATAAAACTGAAATTGTTGAAGGCTCTGGTGTTATTGGCAAAAAACCTGTTTTAAAACCTTCAGAAAAATACACCTATAGTTCTAATTGTTTTTTAACTTCACCTATTGGAGCTATGAAAGGCTATTACAATATGGTTACATTTTCAACAACAAAAACATTTAAAGTACACATTCCTACTTTTCAACTAATGGTTTCCAATATTCATAATTAAGTATGAAATTTCCACTAATAAAATTCAAACCCAATAAAACAAATGTTAAAGGTTTAGAATGTTTAAATTGTGGAAAACCACTACGTGGAGATGAAAATTTTTGCTCGTATTGCGGTCAAAAAAACACCACTAAAAAATTAAATTTTGGTACTTTTTTAAATAATTTATTTTCGGGATTCTTATCTTACGATTCTCGCTTTTGGACTACTTTTATTCCGCTTTTAACTAGACCAGGAAAAGTTTCAAAAGATTATATTACTGGTAAAAGAGCACGTTTTGTAAACCCATTTCAATTATATTTAAATGTTTCCATTATTTTCTTTTTGATTTTAGGAATATCAAATAAAATGGACAACATTACTATTCCGGTAGATGAAATTGAAAATGCTCCCAAAACAATAGACTCATTAAAGCAAACCAACCAACCTGAAATAGACTCTATACTTAAAAAAGCACAAGATGAAATTGAAAAAAAATCACCTAACGACTCTACTTCAACAAAAATAATTACATCTATAGGCGATGTTTTTACTATTGCTGAAAGTAAAGACCTTGAAAAAGACACCATACCGTATCAATACCACATAAAAACAGACACTACAAAAAGAATTAGTACTTGGAATAAACTTCAAGATTTTCAACATTATTACAACACTAAACCAAATTTATCAAATGAAGTTGCTTTAGGTAATTTAGGTTATGAAAAAACATTTTGGAATCGTTTTTATTACCAAGAAATTATAAACACAAATAAAAATTACAACCAATTGAAAGAAGATGGAGGTAAAACTTACATTAAAAAAATAATCTCAACTACTTCAATCTCCCTATTTGTATTTCTTCCTATTTTCACCTTGTTTTTGATGCTTTTATATTTCAGAAGAAATTATACTTATATCGAACATTTGGTATTTGTTTTTAATACACAAACGGTTTTCTTTTTATTGCTTGCAATCTTTCTGCTTTTGAACTTACTATTTAACATAGAAAATACGGCTTGGGTATTTATTACCATATTTGTAGTTTATTTATACAAAGCAATGCGTAATTTTTATCAACAAAGTAGAAGAAAAACTATTGTGAAGTTTTTTTTACTTAATAGCTTTTACCTATTTTTAGGTTTTATTGGAATATTAATTGTAGCCGCAATTTCTTTTGGTTCAACCTAAACTAAAAGCGTTGTGCTTTTTGAATGAACCACATCATTATAATTCATTTTAACAATTGCACCTTCTTTTTTTACTAAAGTAATACTAACGGTTTCAACTGTGGGGCGTTTCATTAAAATTGACTGAGCTTTATCCCCAATTTCTGAAGAATGAAATGCTAAAATAGTTTCAGATGAAAACTCATGGCTTTCCACCCAATCTTTAAACCATTTTTTTCGAAGTTCCTTAATTTCGTTTGAATACAAGGTTGATGACGACCATATTTTTGGTTCATTTTTTAATTTTGAAAACCGTTTTTGTTGCTCATCCCAAATTAATTCATACAAATTAAGGCTAGCATTCCAATCAACAATAACTATGGTAAAAGGCTCTATACCCTCTAAATCTAAATCTTCAATGTAAGTAGTAAAATCTTCACCCTTCAATATTTCTTTTGCTATTAAACCTCTACTTTTTTTATAACTATTCTTTTTTTTATGATTTTCGAATGCACCATTTAATACACACACCAATCTTTTTTTAGAACTAACCCCAATCCAAGTTCCACCAGCCAATTTATCCTTCGGAAAAACCAGTTCAACATTGTCTTCAATATATTTTTTTGGAAAAAGCGTTGCTCGCTCCTTTTGCTCGTCTCGATTAGATGTTAAAATAAAATTCGATTTTCCTAAAGGCAGAAAAGTAACGGTGCACATGCTATTAAAATTGGTTTATTGAGTATCAGTATCAAGCAAAAATTCTGATTCGCTTTTTGTAACTTTGTACGCAAATTTAATCTAAAAAATCTTTAAAATTAATACTATGGCAACAGGATTTTACAAAGTACCAAAAGCAGTAAACGAGCCAATAAATTCTTATGCACCTGGAACACCAGAGCGCAAGGCTTTATTAGATACTTATAAAAAAATGTACAACGAAAAAGTTGACATTCCATTTTATATAGGAGGAAAAGAATATAGAACTGGAAAAACCGTAGCTATTAATCCACCGCATGACCACCAACATTGTGTTGGACAATATCATACTGCAGAAAAAGAGCATATTGAATTAGCTGTTAAAGCTGCTGCTGAAGCACGTGTAAAATGGGCTGCAACCAGCTGGGAACACAGAGCTGCAATTTTCTTAAAAGCTGCTGATTTATTATCGGGACCATTCCGTTATAAAATGAATGCTGCAACTATGATTGCACAATCTAAAAATGTGTATCAAGCAGAAATTGATTCGGCATGTGAATTAATTGACTTTTTACGTTTTAACGTAGAGTTTATGACCGAAATATATACAAATCAACCAGAATCTGCTCCTGGAATTTGGAACCGTATGGAATACCGTCCGTTAGAAGGATTTATTTATGCAATTACACCTTTTAACTTTACAGCCATTGCTGGTAATTTACCTGCAGCACCTGCTTTAATGGGAAATGTTGTGATTTGGAAACCTGCAAGATCTCAAGTATATTCTGCACAAGTAATTATGGAATTATTTAAGGCAGCTGGTTTACCTGATGGTGTTATTAATATGGTGACTGGAAATTCAGGAACTATTACTGATGTATTACTAGACAGTCCAGATTTTTCTGGAGTTCACTTTACAGGATCAACTCCTGTATTTAATAGCTTTTGGGAGACTATTGGTAAAAACGTAGGGAAATATAAAACATACCCAAGAATTGTTGGAGAAACAGGTGGAAAAGATTTTATTTGGGCACATCCTTCAGCAGTTGCACAAGAAGTAGCTACAGCAATTTCAAGAGGTGCTTTTGAATATCAGGGTCAAAAATGTTCTGCAGCTTCTCGTGCTTATTTACCTGCAAGTTTATGGGCTGAAATTAAAGAAAGTGTTTTAAAAGACATTGCTTCATTTAAAATAGGAACTCCTGAAGACCCTACAAATTTCATTAACTCTGTTATTGATGATAGAGCTTTCAAAAAATTATCTGGTTATATTGAAGAAGCAAAAGCTGATGCAGATGCTGAAATTATAGCTGGTGGTGGTTATGATGATTCTGTTGGGTACTTTATTGAGCCTACAATTATTGTAACAACAAACCCTCAATACAAAACAATGTGTAACGAGTTGTTTGGACCTATTATTACTATTTACGTTTATGAAGATAGTAAATGGGAAGAAATATTAGACGTTGTTGATAGCACAAGTGAATTTGCCTTAACAGGAGCTATTTTTAGTGGAGATCGTTATGTTATTGATATTGCGACTAATAAATTAGAAAACGCTGCTGGAAACTTTTACATCAACGATAAGCCAACCGGTGCCGTTGTAGGTCAACAACCATTTGGTGGTGCTCGTGGATCTGGAACAAATGATAAAGCTGGTTCAGTTTGGAATTTATTACGTTGGGTAAGCAACAGAACTATTAAAGAAACTTTTGTAACTCCAACAGATTACAGATATCCTTTTTTAGGTGAAAGCGCTTTAGAAACTGTTGAAAAAGGAGTTGATACTGCTATTGATAAGTTAAAAGACTTAAGCAATGAAATTTCTTCAAAATTCAAAAAATAATTAGAAATATATAAGCATAAAAAAAGCGCCAATTGGCGCTTTTTTTATTTCTTAACTGTGTTGTTTAAACTGCTTCAAACCCATCTGCCCCATCTAAAAGCCCAACCAATTCTTGTGGTTTATGAATAATAGTTGGCATGTGTTGTGGACAGATATAAAATTCCGTTTCTTGATAATAAAATTTAGTTACAGGTATTTCTGCAGAAGTTTTTTTACAAACTAAACACTCTTTGGTAGCACTCATATTTACATGTTTTTATATTAAAAGACTAAATTACCTTTTTTTATTGAATTAAAAGTGAACTATATTACCTCTTTTTTAAAGGAATATGCACCACTTTTTTTGTTTCAAAAAATTCCTCCTCAAAATAATTGGTTAAATCATACAAGGTTGCATTTGGAAAACTAACCAATTCCTCGGTTAAATCTCCTCCTTTTAAATACAGAATTCCATTTTTCAATTCATGATTTTTTTTCTTCGCGATTTTTTTACGTGTCCATTTTACAAAATCGTCCATATTTGTGACAGCTCTACTCACAATAAAGTCAAATTCACCTTTTACTTTTTCTGCACGTATATGGTCAGCCTTCACGTTCTTCAATCCTAACGCTGTAGCAACTTCATTCACCACTTTAATTTTTTTTCCAATAGAATCAGCCAAATAAAAGTTTGCCTTCGGAAATAAAATGGCTAATGGAATTCCAGGAAATCCACCACCAGTTCCAATATCTAAAATATTTGAATCGGGTAAAAATGGCTGTACTTTAGCAATTCCCAATGAATGCAGCACATGACGCAAGTATAATTCGTCAATATCTTTACGAGAAATAACATTTATTTGAGCGTTCCACTCTTTGTATAATTCTTCTAATTTGTTAAACTGACTGATTTGTAACTCTGTTAAATCAGGGAAATATTTCAAAATAATATCCATATATTTTATAATGTGTTTGCAAAATTACCATTTCTAAAATTAAATTAACATCTTTTGAAAAAATGTTATATTTTTCTTAAAAGTAGTTTTAGATCATAAAAATGGCTTAATTTTGGTGTATATATCTATATAATAGGTAAATGATGACTACTAATACTACTACTATAAGCTTTTCAAGAAACGATAAAGCTAAATTTTTTAGGACTCTTAATAAACGGGTAAATTCGTATTTTAAAGAGCGTAATATAAAACGTACAGGAAACTGGAAACTATACAGCAAAGCAATTGTAATGTTTAGCATATTTCTAGCGCCTCTTATTTTAATATTAACCGTGCCTATGCCGCAATGGACTATGTTATTGTTAACCGTTGTTATTGGAATTGGAATGGCAGGTGTTGGCATGAACGTAATGCACGATAGCAACCACGAATCTTTTTCTAGTAAAAAATGGGTAAATAAAATTATGGGTAGCAGCATCTACATTTTAGCTGGAAATGTGTATAACTGGAAAGTGCAACACAATGTATTACACCATACTTTTACAAATATTCAAGGCTATGATGAAGACATTGATGCGGGTAGAATAATTCGATTTTCAAAACATTCAAAATGGTTACCTGTCCATCAATTTCAAAAGTTCTATTCTATATTTTTATACGGTTTGTTAACCATAAATTGGGCAATTACAACAGATTTTAAGCAAACCTATAATTATTTAAAACGCAAACTTTCTTATGGTAAATTTCCAAATCCAGCGAAACAATGGAGTATTTTAGTAATTACTAAAATCATTTATTATTTAATTTGGATGGTAGTACCTATGCTTGTGTTAGATATTGCTTGGTGGAAAGTACTCATCGGTTTTTTTGTAATGCATTATACCGCTGGTATGATTTTAAGTGTAACGTTCCAATTAGCACATGTAGTACCAAATACCAATATGCCTTTACCTGATAAAGAAGGTAAAATGGAACATACTTGGGCAATTCACCAATTATTCACCACTTCAAATTTCGCTCCAAATAACAAATTTGTATCTTACTACACAGGTGGTTTAAATCATCAAGTAGAACACCATATTTTCCCACATATTTCACATATACATTATGGGAAAATAGCAAAAATTGTAAAAGAAACTGCTAAAGAATTTAATTTACCCTATCACGAATATAAAACAATGCGAAAAGCATTTCTTGAACATTTCAATCAATTAAAAACGCTAGGTTTAGAACCGGCTCATGCTTAATCAAATTTTATGAAAAATCAACTATCAGACAGAATTAACAGTTTACCTGTTTCAGCAACTTTAGCAATGGCTGCTAAAGCTAGAGAGTTAAAAGGACAAGGAAAAGACATTATTGGTTTAAGTTTAGGAGAACCAGATTTTAATACTCCTGATTTCATTAAAGAAGCTGCTAAACAAGCAATTGATGATAACTATAATTCATATTCTCCTGTTGATGGGTATGCCGATTTAAAAGATGCTATTATCACTAAATTTAAACGTGATAATAATTTAGATTACAAACCAAGTCAAATTGTAGTTTCAACTGGAGCAAAACAATCTATTGCCAATACTTTACAGGTATTATTAAATCCTGGAGACGAAGTATTATTGCCTGCACCCTATTGGGTAAGTTATTCTGCATTGGCAATTTTCTCTGAAGCTACTTATAAAGAAATTCCTTCTTCTATTGATACTGATTTTAAAATTACTCCAGAACAATTAGAAGCAGCTATTACACCTAAAACAAAATTAATCTTATTCAACTCTCCAAATAATCCAAGTGGAACAATTTATACTGAAGAAGATTACAGAGCTTTGGCTGCTGTTATAGAAAAACACCCTAATATTTATGTGCTTTCTGATGAAATTTATGAGCATATTAATTATGGAACTAAAAACTTTAGTTTTGCAGCAATACCAAGTATGTACGACAGAACAATTACCGTTAACGGTGTAGCAAAAGCATTTGCTATGACAGGATGGAGAATTGGATATATTGGAGCTCCTGAATGGATTGCTAGAGCTTGCAATAAAATGCAAGGACAAATTACCTCTGGCGCCAACTGCATTGCACAACGCGCTACAATTGCGGCATTAGAAGCTCCTGTTTCTAAAATACAATATATGGTAACCGAGTTTCATAAACGAAGAGATATTGTTTTACAATTATTAGGAGAAATTGAAGGATTTAAATTAAATATACCTCAAGGAGCATTTTACGTATTCCCAGATATTTCTGCATTTTTCGGAAAAGAATTTAACGGTGTTAAAATTGAAAATGCATCTGATTTTGCCTTGTACTTATTAGAATATGCAAATGTTGCAACCGTTACCGGTGAAGCATTTGGAGCACCTGATTGTATTAGAATTTCTTATGCAGCTTCTGAAGCACAAATTAGAGAGGCTATTAGCAGAATTAAAAAAGCATTGAGCTAAATTCTAAGAACATACACTTATAAAAGAGGTTGTCTAAAAAGTTGATTTTTAAGACAGCCTTTTTTATTGCTACAATCTATGTTATTTATAAAATTTCTTTTTAGTGAAATCAAAATTGTAATTATAAACTACATTAAACACATTATCAGCCCAATAAACACCATTTCCTGCATTGTAATAATCATGTCTATAACCTATGTACAATTTCGAATTATCTAGTAACTGATATCCCAATGAAACAACAAAATTATTTTGATCAAAATTAGGATCGCCTATGCCTTCAGTAAAACGAATTCTAATTTCTTCAGAAAGGTTTCCTAATAAATAATTGTTATTTTTAAATTTCAATATATTAAAATCAAAATTCATTCGATACCTAAACCTATTAGCGTAAGCTTCTTCATTATTTAATTTTGTTTTAAAACGCTCTTCAAACATAAAACGCTGATTCATTTTCACTTTTCCTAACGCAGAAAAAAGGGTAACATGTTGCCAAATTCTATTTTCATAATCTAATGATGGAGGATGAATTCCCGCTATACTATAATTTGAATAATTGTAACCTACACCCGCACTAATTTTATTACTGAATTTGTAATTTATAAAAGGCATTACTAAAAATATCCTTGTATATTTCAGGCGCTCAACAAATCGCCATTGAACAACGCTTACAGCCGAAACCCTTTCTGAAAATTTAAACTTATTAACCACAGTAAACCATGAACCACCTTCATTGTTTTGAACTTCTTGAGCCTGAACAACAAAAAATTGAAGTACAAATAGCAAACTCAGCACATATCTCTTCATTTTTAATTAGTTTAAAAAATTGTATAACAAATTTAATTAAGCCATTTGTTTTAATAGAGTATAAATTTTAAAAACTAAAAAAACGTTTTAGTAATCTCTCAAAATTAGTTTGGCACTTAATTTTAGTATTCTTAGCCAAAAATTAATTTAAAGGCACCACAAAAAACATTCTTCAAATAGTAAATCTTTAAATTATCCAAAAAGAATCTAGCTATTGACACATTATATTTAATGGCTTATTTACTAGTTTCAATCAAATATTAAAGTCATCAAAATCATTTGTTATACTTTTTTGATTATACAGTACCCCTAACAACTTAAAAGCTTCATATTATTGCCAAACACAATAAATTTCATCTGTCATGTTAAAAATCAATTTTTCATATTTTTTATACTTAATATTTATATTATCTTTTGCTTCGTGTAGTAATGATGAAGAGGAAGGTATACCAGAACCAAAAGATACCATTAATCCTACTATAACATGTGTAGAACCAATTAATGTAATAGTAAATATAGGTACTACTGAAACTAGAATTACATATTCAACACCTGTTGGAAAAGATAATTTACCAGGAGCAATAACCGAGCAAACTTCAGGTTTAGCATCTGGTTCTTTATTTCCAATTGGAACAACAACCAACACATTTATTGTAACTGATGCTGCTGGAAATACCGTGTCTTGTAGTTTTGATGTAACAGTAGCAACGCCTTCAGAAGACAAACCTTTTTCACTTGAAAATGGCGTTGGTATACCTACAGGTAAAAAATGGACTAAAGTTGAAAATCTTTCTGATGAATTTAATAATGGAACTTTTGATGATTCAAAATGGCATAGAGACCCTGCAACTGATGGTTTTGGTTGGATTGGTAGACCTCCTGGATTATTTGAAGCTGACAATGTAAGTGTAAGCGATGGCAACCTAAATGTAACAACTTTAAAATACCAAACTCCTAAAGTAGTAAATGGTAAAAACTTTACTCATGGTGGAGCAATTATTAGATCTAAAAATTCTGGAGGCGTAGGTAATTATTACGAATGTAGAATGAAGGCTAATAAAACTGTTATGTCTTCAACTTTTTGGTTAGCTTTTAAAGAAAATTGTCCTAGAAAACTTGAACTCGATATACAAGAGTGTGTTGGTAGGGTTCACAGCGGCACAGATACTTGGGCTAATAATTTTGACAATATTTATCATTCTAATATTTTTCTACACAAAAGAACTTGTAATGGCGTTACTAATGAAGAAAAACGAAGTCAAAAAGGTGTAACACTTACCGAAAAAAACTATTCAAGATATTTTGTATATGGTTGTTGGTGGAAATCTGAAACTGAAATTCTTTTTTACTTAGACGGAGAATATTCATTTACCTTGACACCTCCTACTAATTATGACATTGAAGGTTTTATAACTATGGCAATAGAAACATATGATTGGAACCCAATTGACCCAAACAGTAATTTATTTGAAACTGGCTCTTTTGATGATTTAAGCACAAAATATGATTGGGTAAGAACTTGGAAATTAGAAGATAAATAGTTTGCATAAAATTTTAAGTATTTCATAAAAAAATCAACTACTTCAAGAGAAGTATCATCACATACAAAAGTAAAGACGTTACCAAATAAGCAGTCAAAAATACTTTTTTTGAGTGTCGTAAAATGCAACACCCTAAAATCCTGTGTTGAGAGAATCTGAAATGTATTTCTAGCATTACATAAAATGGTGAATTAATGCTACAACATTTTATGCTTAAATCAACAATTCACAAGTTTCATTAGACTTGGATTAATAAAATAATTGAATTAAATGTGATTAATATTTATTTAAGAAAGGTTTGTTAAAAAACGTTTCAGTAAACTTTTTAAAAATCAAGCAGGTATTTTATTTTATTATCTTTAGCAAAAAATTAATTATAATGCGTCAACTAATTATAATCTTTTTGCTGCTTTTTTTTATAAGTTGCAAAAATAAATCTGATCAAAAAATGACAACACATAAATATACCAATAGCTTAATTAATGAAACAAGTCCATATTTATTACAACACGCACATAATCCTGTAGATTGGAAAGCGTGGAATAATGAAACTTTAGAATTAGCTAAAAAAGAAAATAAACTAATTTTAATTTCAATAGGATATTCATCGTGCCACTGGTGTCATGTGATGGAACATGAAAGTTTTGAAAATGATTCAGTGGCAGCTGTTATGAATCAAAACTTCATAAATATAAAAGTTGACAGAGAAGAACGCCCCGATGTTGATCAAGTTTATATGAATGCTGTTCAGTTAATGACAGGCAGAGGTGGTTGGCCTTTGAATTGTATTGCTTTACCTGACGGAAGACCTGTTTGGGGCGGCACCTATTTCCCGAAGGAAAACTGGATAAATGCCTTAGAGCAGTTGAGTAAAATGTACGAAGAAAAGCCTGAAGAAATGATTGCTTATGCTGAAAAACTAACCGAAGGTGTTCAAAAATCAGATTTAGTGCATTTTAGTGGTGAAGTAACTGATTTTTCTATTTCAGATATTGACAGTTGTGTTGAAGAGTGGACTCAAAATATGGACATGGATTTAGGTGGAAAAAGAGGCGCGCCAAAATTCCCAATGCCAAACAATTACCAATTTTTGTTGCGTTATGCAATTCAAGCAAATAATCCTGAAGTTTTAGAGTATGTAAATACGTCACTTACAAATATGGCTTATGGTGGTATTTACGATCAAATTGGAGGGGGATTTTCACGTTATTCAGTAGATATAAAGTGGCATGTGCCTCATTTTGAAAAAATGCTGTATGATAATGGGCAATTGGTAAGTTTGTACGCTAACGCTTACCAAGCAACTAAAAATGAACTCTACAAAAAAACAGTTTATCAAACTTTAGCATTTATTGAACGTGAATTAACAACAACTGAAGGTGCTTTTTATTCTTCATTAGATGCCGACAGTACCACTAAAGAAGGAGTTTTGGAAGAAGGTGCTTTTTATGTTTGGAAATCACTGGAACTACAAACCCTTTTAAAAGATGATTATCAGCTATTTTCGGACTACTACAACATCAACCACTACGGTTACTGGGAGCATGAAAACTATGTTTTAATCAGAAATAAACCAACGAACGAGATTGCTGATAAACATGCAATTTCAATAACTGAATTACAGAATAAAGTAATTAAATGGCAAGAATTATTATTAAAAGAGCGAGACAAAAAAGATAGACCAAGATTAGACGATAAATCGTTAACCTCTTGGAACGCACTCATGCTTAAAGGATATATAGATGCTTATAGGGTTTTTAATGATCAACATTTCTTAGAAACAGCCATTAAAAATGCTAAATTTATTTACACCAAACAACTACAAGAAGGTGGAAATTTAAATCATAATTATAAAAATGGCAAAAGTACAATTAACGGTTATTTAGAAGATTATGCTACTGTTATTGATGCATACATTTCCCTATATGAAGCTACTTTAAATGAGTTGTGGCTAAACACAGCAAAACAACTAACCGATTATACTTTTGATCACTTTTTTGATGCAGAAAAGCAAATGTTTTATTTTACATCAGATGAAGACACAGACTTAATTACCCGTAAAATGGAAATTGAAGACAATGTAATTTCTTCTTCCAACTCAATCATGGCCACTAATTTGTTTAAATTAAGTCACTATTATTCCAACAACTATTATCTTAAAGTTAGCAAACAAATGTTGGGCAACATAAAAGACCGAGCACAAGAATACGGGTCAGGATATGCAAATTGGCTTCAGCTAATGTGCGATTTTACTGGTGCATATTATGAAATAGCAATTTCAGGTGAAAAATCTTTTGAAAAATTAAAAGAAATTAATCAACACTATATCCCAAACAAATTAATTGCAGGAAGCACTTCAAAAAGTACGATTCCATTAATGGAAGGTCGATTTAACAAAGATGAAACTTACATTTATATTTGTGTTGATGGCGCTTGTAAACTCCCTGAAAAAGACACAAAGAAAGCCATTGATCAGTTAAAAATTGAATTCTAATCATGAAAAATCTTCAACTATTTTTTGTTGTCTTGGTTGCTACTGAGCACATTTATTTTATGATTTTAGAAATATTTTACTGGGATAAACCAAGCGGTTTAAAAGCTTTTGGATTAACCTTAGAAGAAGCTAAAATCACTAAAGTTTTGGCCAAAAACCAAGGCTTATATAACGGCTTTTTAGCTGCTGGATTAATTTGGTCTTTAATCAAAATAAATAATTCTTTGGAAATAGCATTATTCTTTTTAATTTGCGTGGCTATTGCGGGTATCTATGGAGCATATACAACAAAAAAGATAAAAATATTTTATGTTCAATTTATTCCAGCATTTATAGGCATCATACTAACATTACTAATTAAATAAAACTATGGAAACACAGGAGTACACCGAATCAATTTTAGACTTCATTAATGAATACAAATTAATGGATTTTGCATTAAAAATAGTTCTTGCAATTATCATTTTAATTATTGGATTATGGTTAGCTAAAAAAATTGTAAAAATTTCTCAAAAATTAATGGCTAAAAGAGGTGTTGACGAAACACTTCAACAATTTTTAGGCGACTTAATGAGTTGGGCTTTAAAAATATTAGTGTTTATTACCGCCATTTCACAAGTTGGTGTTGAAACCACTTCATTTGTTGCCATATTAGGGGCAGCAGGTTTGGCTGTTGGTTTAGCGCTACAAGGTTCTCTTGCTAATTTTGCAGGAGGTGCATTAATTATGATTTTTAAACCTTTTAAAGTTGGTGATTTAATTGAAGCACAAGGTGAAATTGGAGTTGTAAAAGAAATTCAAATTTTTGTAACCAAAATGATCTCTCCGGGAAACAAATTACTTATTATTCCTAACGGAACACTTTCTAACGGAAATATTAAAAATTATACTGAACTTGGTATGTTGCGTGTAGATTTAACTTTTGGAGTTAGCTACGATGCTGATATTAAAAAAACAAAAGAAGTTTTAATGGAAGTTTTAACTTCTAATGATAAAGTATTGTCAGATCCTGCACCTAGTGTAATGGTTTCTGAATTGGCTGATAGTTCTGTTAATTTTGCAGTGCGTCCTTGGGCAACACCTGCAGATTATTGGGATGTCTATTTTGGTACTATTGAAGCTACAAAATACGCATTAGATAAGGCTGGTATTGAAATTCCTTATCCACACCAGGTTGAAATCAGAAAGCAAGGATAATTACTTTTTAGGTTTTATAGCTACAAAATCTTTTAAATAAAAAGGTTCAAAATAAGCGACATCTTCAATGTCGCTTTTTTTGTATTTTATATAAGACAATGCACTCATTTCATTTGCTGAAGGAAATTTATCATCTAAAAAAACCGCATGTTCACTTTTAATTAGCTCTTTACACTTTTCAGCGCCATCACCTAAAAAGTAACATTTCTTTTCACTTAGAAATTCACTAAATGATGCTTCCGTAATTATCTCAGCTTGAACATTTCTTACAAACTCATAATTTTCATTAAAAACACTGCTATAGACCTCCATTCTCCTAGCATCCAAGAGCGGAATTATATAGCCATCTGTAATTGAAATAGCATGTGAAAGAGATTTCAACGTATGAATTGAAATCATTGGTATATTTAACGCGAAACAAAGCCCTTTTACTGCCGAAACACCAATTCTTAATCCAGTATAAGACCCAGGGCCTTTACTTACAGCTACAGCTTTTAAATCTGAAAACCCCACTCCTGCTTCTTTTACAACTCCTTCAATAAATTCGTGTAATTTTTCGGCATGAGAATATGCGCCATCATTTAACTCTTTTAAAGCTATTGTTTTTCCTTCGTTAGCTAAACTAACCGAACAATTTTTTGTTGCAGTTTCTATATTTAATATGAGTGCCAATACTTAAGTTTTTAAAAAAGCAAAGATACTTAATTTGACTGCTATAAAAAAAACATCCAACGTTGTGAGTTGGATGTTTTTTTTAAGCTGCTATTAAATGGTTATTACATAACTATTGGAATTCCGTAGTAATACTCTAATAATTTAGTTCTAAAAACAAAATTGTATTTGGCATTTACCATAGTTGACTGTGCATTTACCAATCTATTTCTAACTTGGTCAAAATCGAATGAAGTCATAACACCTGAATTGTAACTGGCTTGAGCATTTTTAAACAATTCTTGCTGCGCTTTTAAGGAAATTTCTGATGAAACAAACTGATCTAGTGCTGCTTTCGCATCAGCATAAGCTTTTTCAATACTTTCTCTTAGCTTTAATTCTCTATCCAACAATTGTAGCGCTGCTCTTTCTTGATTGATAATAGCTCTATTAACATTTGATTTTGTTTGAAACCTGTTAAAAATAGGTACACTTAATGAAAAGCCTAAATTGTACCCCATATTATTTTTCAACTGTTCTCCAAAACCATTTGGAACAAAAATTATATTTGTTGGATCATCAGGATCTATAATTGGTCTTTGATCTGATTCTCCTCTTGCGTGTTGATAAGATGTTCCTAATCCTGCTCCAAAACCAAGTGTAGGCTGGTAAGCACCTTTTGCTATTTTAACATCTAACTCTGAGCTTTCAAGTGCTAATTCAGCGCTTTTAATTTCGGGTAAAATACTTACAGCTTTTTCAAAAATATCATCTGTATTCTTATATTTCAAAGCTTCAGAAGTCATATTTAATAAAACATCTTCAACGTCGAAACCCTTATGCGACATCTGTAATAATTGTGCTAAACTTAATAAGGAAAGATTTAATGTGTTTTGAGCAGTTGTCAATTGTTGGTTATTGGTAGCCAATGTAGCTTCAGCCTCTAACAAAACCGATTTTGCTTTTGAACCAGACTCAACCAAACCTTGTGCTTCTTTAACCTGATTTTCACTTATTACAATTTGATCTTCAGCTATTTTTAAATTTTCTTTATTTAAAAGTACATTTAAATATGAGTTAACAATAAATAGCATAATGGTATTTTTATTCTCTTCTAAATCGTACCCTGCTGCTTCTAAATCATTTTTTGCTTGTTCTAAAATATTTCTATTTCTATTACCATTGTAAATATTAACTCCCGAATTTAACCCAAAACTATTACCACGTGTGTCTCTAGAAATTCGTAAACCTGTTTGCCCTATATAAGAACCAAAATTCCAATTTTGAGTAGCTGAACCATTTAATGATGGATAAAAGTTACCTCTTGCTGTTAAAACATTTTCTCCAACTAACTCCGTATTTAATTCTTGTTGCTTGATTGAAATATTATTTTCTAATGCATAATCTACACATTCTTGCAACGACCATTTTTTATCTTGAGCATTCAATGTCATAAAAAATACGACTGCCAAAATAGTAACAATTTTTGTTCTCATTTATATAGTTTGAGTTTGATTAATTACTTCCTTTAAAATTAATTTGTTGCTGAAAATTTGAACGCATAAAACCCATTCAAATTTAGCTGTATGTTTTTATAGGACGATTAAAGTTATTATTTGTTACACTTTTACGCTCTTATAGAAACGTTAAAGTTTATTTTTCTTTCTGTTTTTAACAATAAAATACAATAACGTGCCAACTAAAAGGTAAGGAAATATCATTAAATATAAAATTCCAGAGTTTAAACCCTCAGCTTCAGAAGGGTTTCCACTTTCAACAACAGCCTTACACATAGCACATTGCGCATTTGCAATTTGCAAATAAAAAAAAAATACTATGAAGGCTATTTTTTTCATTTTAATAATAAGGTGAAATCATTAAATAAACAACTACGCCACTTACCGCAACATACAACCACAAAGGAAATGTAATTTTTGCTATTTTTTTATGCAACTCAACCTGATTTGTGATCCCCCTTACAAAGGTGATTAATACAAAAGGAATTACGGCAATGGAAAGTATTATATGAGAAATTAAAATACTGTAATAAAAATATATAATAACACCTTCACCTCTAAATTTTGTTGAAGTGGAAGTCATATGATAAGCAACATACAATACTAAAAATAGCACCGATAATATAATTGCTGTTTTCATTAATTTTTCATGCAATTGAATATTTCCTTTTTTTACAACTACAACAGCAGCTACTAAAACAATTGCTGTAATTGCATTAATAGTTGCATAAATTGGCGGTAAAAAAACAGGCAATTCAACATCTACTTTTACGCCAAATAAAATGGCAACTACAACTGGAATTGCTATTGATAAAATTACAATCCATTTATTATATTTTTTTGAATTTGTTTCCATTATTCTTTTAATAAAACTGCAATATCTTCAATAATCATTTTTACACCTTTTGGATCTAAACCATCATAAAAAGCGATAGGATTTCCTAAATCATCTAATCGTGATCTAATATTTCCTTCTTTATCAATTAAAGCAAACATTCCTGAATGTTCAAAACCTCCTTCTGCTTCACTATTTTGACCTGCAAACAAGGTAAAACCTGTATTTGCTAATTGATAAATAACTTCTTGATCTCCGGTTAAAAAGTGCCAATTTTTTAAAGTGGCTCCGTGTGCTTTTGCATAAGCCTTCAAAATTTCAGGAGTATCGTGTTTTGGGTTGATGCTGAATGATGCCAATCCAAAATCTAGATTTCCATAAAATTTATTTTGAATCTTCACCATATTCGCATTCATTTTTGGACAAATTGTAGGGCAGGTTGTAAAAAAGAATTCTACCACCCATACTTTATCTTTATAAAATGAATTCGAAATTAATTCACCATCTTGATTTGAAAATTCAAAATTGGGTACTTCACCTATTTTTACCAATGTTGGTGTTTTAAATTTATTTACAATTTTTGGAATGGCGTAAATTCCAAAAATTAAAATAATAAACGCTACACCTATATATGAATATTTTTTCATGTTTTTATATTTCTCTTTTTTGCCGTGCTTCTTTTTCAGCAGATTTTTTTAACTGATAGTAAATAATTGAAATATCATCTTTCATCTTATTTTTTAACACAGCTATGGATTTCATATTGTACCCATATAACTTCCCGCCTTTAGTATCGTCATCATCTTTTCTACCTCTTAAACGCAATTCCATATCAATTATATATGCGTTTTCAGAATACATATATTCACTTAACTGAAAAGGTGTATCAAAGCTATTGAAAAGCGTTTTAATTTCAACTTCATTTGCATAAATAAATTGCCAATTACTAATATCGGTAAATGCTGAAAGTTCTTCAATAACCGTTTTATATTGTTCTTGAGTTCCTTCAGGTAAAATAGCAACCATTTGAAAATAGGGCTTTTGATAAAATCGTTTATAAACCGTTTGATTTAAATTAAATAAGCTTCCTTTTGCGGTATTAATATCATTTCCTAAGAAACAAACTACCGATAAATGTCCTTTAAAAGTACTTGTTGAATTTCCTAATTCATGAATATCAACTACTTCCGAAGTTAAAATTGGCAAATTAGCATATTTGTATATTCCTTTTGAAAGGAAAATATAAAATACCAATGGCAAAATAAATAGACTAAATAATACCCAAAATTTTTTCATACAGCAAAGTTAAAAGAAAAAAGGTGGTTAAAAAACCACCTTCTTGAATAATACTATTTTATTTTTATTTTAGTAATTCCATTTTACCAAAGGTCCTAAAACATCGTTTAGGTAACTACCTTCAATTAATAATAACGTTGCCAAATAAATAACTAAGAACACGGCTGTCCAAACAACTGATCTTCTTAAACTCTTGGTTTCGTCGGCCATATGCATGAAAAACCATGTAATATAATATGCCTTTACCAATGTTAACACTAAAAATATAATGTTTAATGGGCTTGTTCCTAAAATTGTTGTTAGGTGAAGAGAGTCAGGCTTTATAATTCCTAAAATAACTTCAACAATTGTAATTACAGATAATATGATAAATACTTTCCAAATTAGCTTTGTATGCGATGTATGTTCTTGTGCGTGTGCTGCCATTTTTAAAATATTTTAAAGATTAAACTAAGTAGAAGAATGTGAATACAAATACCCAAACTAAATCTACAAAGTGCCAATACAATCCAACTTTTTCTACCATTTCGTAGCTTTTTCGCTTTTCATAAGTACCTATGATTACATTGAAAAAGATAATAATATTGATAACAACTCCTGATAATACGTGAAATCCGTGAAACCCTGTGATAAAGAAAAAGAAATCGGCAAATAGCGTATTTCCATATTCGTTTACTTTTAAGTTCGCTCCAACAACTACTGCTTTTGCCTCATTTAAATAAGACATTGCTTGTTCACGAGGAACAATGGTTTTTGTCTTAGTTTCAGTATTTAATTTTTCGGTTCTAATAGTTATTTCAGGATGTGCTTCAAACCCTGCAATTACTTCGTTTACTGAATATGCCGGTAATGCCGCTTCTTCAACAAACCATAAACCTTTACTTTTTGTATGCTGCGTTCTTTCTGAATGAGAAGATTTTGCAAAACTCTCTAAAGCAACTTGATGACCTGAAGCATCAACAAACTGAATAATTTTACCGTCGTTTAATTGTAAAGCTCCGTAAGAGCCGTTAATGAAGTTTTTCCACTCCCAAGCTTGTGAGCCTAAGAATATAATACCTCCAATAATGGTTAAAAACATGTAAAAAGTTACTTTTCCTTTTTTTAATTGGTGCCCCGCATCAACAGCTAATACCATTGTTACTGAAGAAAATATTAAAATAAAGGTCATTAACGCCACATAATACATAGGCGCGTGAACACCATGCATAAATGGAAAGTGAGTAAATACTTCGTCGGCAATTGGCCAAGAGTCGATAAATTTAAAACGCATTAAGCCGTAAGCGCCTAGAAAACCGGAAAAAGTAAGGGCATCAGATAAAATGAAGAACCACATCATCATTTTACCGTAACTTGCACCTAATGGCTTATTGTTCCCTCCACCCCAAGTTTGTTCACTGGATTTAGTAGCAATAGTTGCATCCATAAAGTTTGAATTTGAATTTTTTAGTTATAGTTGCGCCAAAAATACATTTTTTTTTATTATCTAACCAAATAGAAAAAGAAAAACAAGTAAATCCACAGAATATCAACAAAATGCCAAAAGATAGCACCAAGCTCTAAACCTAAGGAATCTGATGCTGAATATTTATTAGTTAATTGGTTATATAACACCACAAGAAGCACGATGATTCCTGCAAATATATGTACCAAATGAGCAAGCGTAATTCCGTAAATAAAAGAAGACTTCACAGTGCTTTCTGCCCCTGCAAAAACATAGCCTGCATTAAACATTTCATTAAACCCTTCAAACTGAAAATAAATAAAGCCTACCCCTAAAACTAGCGTAATTGTTAAGAAAACAGTGGTTAGTTGGCGATTATTATTTTTAATAAAACGCTTTGCCAACATAAAAGTAATGCTACTCAATACAATTAAAATGGTACTTGTATAAAAAGCCGAAGGCAAATCAAAAGACACCCAATCTGCTCTTTTTCTACTCACCACATAAGCACTTGTTAGGCCAGCAAACATCATCGTCATACTTATCATTGAAACCCATAACATTGGTTTAGCCGATTTACGTTTTGCTTGCTTGTATTCTTGTTCTAAAGTTTGTTTCATTTTAATGTAAAAATTTGTCTATTACGTAAATAATTTGAATCAAAGTTATATATAATACACTTGACAACATTAATTGACGTGCTTCTTTATTTGATTGATGTTTGTATAATTTTACCGCATAATACAACATTACACTTCCTAATGCAACTAAAATAACAGCTGTTACTGGATAAATATAAAAACTTCCTGTTTTTTGCAGTACTGGAATTATTGAAACAATTATTAAACAAATTGTGTAAAAAATTATTTGAACTACCGCCTTTTTATTTTTTTGCCCCATTGGCATTAAATTAAAACCTGCTTTTTTATATTCATCGTACTGCAACCAAGCAATGGCCCAAAAATGTGGAAATTGCCAAAAGAACTGAATTAAAAATAACATTCCTGGTTCTATAGAAAAATCGTTAGTAGCTGCAACCCAACCTAACATAAAAGGAATGGCTCCTGGAATTGCACCAACAAATACTGATAATGGTGTTATTGATTTTAATGGCGTGTAAACACTTGTGTATAAAAAAATAGATATCGCTCCAAATAAAGCACTTTTAGGATTTATGCTATACAATATAGCCAAACCAATAATAGTAAACGAAACAGCCACCACTAAAGCCGTTGAAACATGCATTCTACCTGTTGGTAAAGGCCTATTCATCGTTCGCTTCATTAAAGCATCAGTATCTTTTTCAATAATTTGGTTAAATGCATTGGAAGCACCTACCATTAAATATCCTCCAATTGCTAACATTACAAGAACGGAATATTGAATTTCTTCAACGGCTAATAAATAACCAGCTAAAGAGGAAAATACCACACTTAATGAAAGGCCTACCTTTGTTAGTTGCTTAAAATCACTAAATACTACTGAAAAGTTCATTTTTTTATGACCAACGTTTGAATTTACTTGCATTTATTTTTATTGAATTGCTGCAAAGATATTTTATTATTACACATTTACAACCTTAAAATAAGGAGATTAAGAAAAAGTTTTAAAATTATTTTAAAAAAGTCTTTGAAGTTTGTATAATTGTGTTAAATTTGCACTCGCAATTGAGCAATCAAGTGCAACGTTCTTAAAAAAATATGACTGCGAAAGTAGCTCAGGGGTAGAGCATCACCTTGCCAAGGTGAGGGTCGCGGGTTCAAATCCCGTCTTTCGCTCTACAATATATAAAATACCAATGCTCGAGTGGTGGAATTGGTAGACACGCTGGACTTAAAATCCAGTGGACTGTAAGGTCCGTATGGGTTCAAGTCCCATCTCGAGTACTAAACTCTTGTTAATCTTTATGATTTTCAAGAGTTTTTTGGTTTTTAAAGATAAACTCTATTTAAACGTAAAGAAGCTTCATAAATTCATGAAGCTTCTTTACGTTTATCAAATCTAAATTACTACTGGTGAAGCATTGCTTTCATTCGCACTTCACCTGCACGTAAATATTTCACCAAATACGTTTCTCCTTTTTGAAAAGAAATCATCCTTTTTTGAAGTTTCATAATTCCTTCAGGAGTATTTAACCGAATACCTGCAACTTCCAAGATTATATCTCCACCTATTAAAATTTCCTTACCTTCAATAACAGCATTTATGTAACCACCTCTTAAACCCATTTTATTACCAAGTCCTGTTGAAGTAACCGATAACACCAACAAACCTGCCTCTTGAGGCAAATTAAACACATCTGCCAATTCATCACTTAAAATAAGAAACTCCATACCTGTCCAAAGGTTTGGCTGTTCCATTAATACTTTTTTTGCTACGTTTGAAGTAGTTCCAAAACCTAAGCCAGCTGAACTGCCTGATTGAGATAATATAAAACTCGCAATTCCTATTACTTGCCCTTTCATATTAAACATAGGCCCACCAGAGTTTCCTTGATTAATAGCTGCATCAGTTTGTAAATACTCAACTTCAGCAAAATCATTTCCAATTTCTTCGGGCGAAATTCTTCCACTAACAATCCCTTTAGTTAATGTTTGCTCTACACCAAGCGGAGCACCAATCACAAAAATATCTTCACCAACCATTACAGCATTAGAATTACCTATAGCCGCTACATGCTTTTGTTTTAATTTAAAATCTGATACTACTTTTATTAAGGCTACATCGGCTAAAGGGTTTGAACTTAATACCTCTGCCTCATACACATCTCCGTCGTTAAATTTAACTGCTACTTTATCAGCCGAATGTACCACATGAGAGGCTGTCCAAATTAAACCGTCATTTGAAATTAACACCCCAGATCCCTGACCTCCTGCTGTATTCACTTTTTGTTTATCACCACTACCTGCGCTAACATTATTAATAGTTTTAATAACAACTGTTGAAGAGTTAACTTTTTTGTAAATACTCGCCAAATTTTGAGAAATAGCAGTAAATGAAACAAAGAAAACAAGAGCTATACTAATATATTTTTTCATAATTTATTCAGTTTAATCACAAAAATAGAAGATTATCAATTAAATACAACCAAAACTTCATTTTGTTTTTTAGTATCCCATATTAACCCCAAAGCTTTTAAATATAAGGGCTTTTTCTTATTCAACTACTCTAAAAGAAAATACCCCATTTGTTAATGATATGTTAAAAGAGTACTTTGTTTTGCATAGTACTGTAACAAAATAATTGACCGTCCGTCTTTTAAGTATACTAACAATCAAAAACTAAAAATTATGACAACTTTAAGAAAATCAAAAGTAAACACATTAAGCTTCTCAAATTCTAAAAGAGCACAATGGGGAAATTTCAGAAGATACAGTTTATAAACCTCTGAAAAAAATAGGACAAGCAATTTTTATAACAACAACCAAAATTTATTATCATGAAAAACTTAAAATTATTCGTTATCACATTATTTATTGGAACAACTGGATTATTTGCATCAGAAATTTCAATAAATGAATTAAAAAACCCAACTATTGGATCTCAAATTGAGAATTTATTAGATAATACCGAATTTACATTTAACAATACATCAGCAGTACAAATTACATTTACATTTAGTTCTGAAGGAGAAATTGTAGTATTAAGGGTAAACTCTGTAGACAAACAAGTTTTAGATTATATCCGTAAAAATTTAAATGGTAAAACAATAAAAAATCCAGGTGAAAGAGATAAAATTTATAACCTATCGTTAAAACTGCAAACTATCTAACGTTTAAATGTTTAAAACCACGAATTAAAAAAAGAGTTACAAAATTGTAACTCTTTTTTTATGCATATCACTTTTAAATTTAACCAAACAATTATCACAATTAAACACTATCAATAAAAAACTATTTAGCAATGGTAAATAATTAAGTATATTGCCATCTCTTAAAATTTTAAATAAATGTTAGAATTTGCTGCCATTATAATATTAGGAGTTATTGCCTATTGGGTTGCTTGGAAATTTAAAATTCCTGCTATTTTACCATTGATTTTAATTGGGTTACTTGTTGGTCCAATTTCAACGTTTATTACTAAAGATGGTACTCAGTGGATACAACCTGTTTGGAATGGAGAAGAAGGATTATTTCCTGGAGAACGTTTATTTAACTTTGTTTCTTTAGCCATAAGTATCATTCTTTTTGAAGGCGGACTTACCCTTAAAAAAAACGAAGTGCTTAATGTTGGACCTGTTATTGGTAAATTAATAACTTTAGGCTCGGCTGTTACTTTTTTTGGAGGTGCAGTTGCCGCTCATTATATTTTTAATTTAAGTTGGGATATTTCCTTTCTATTTTCAGCATTAATTATTGTTACCGGCCCTACGGTTATTGGACCAATTTTAAGAAACATTCCATTAAAAAAAGATGTATCTGCAGTATTAAAATGGGAAGGTATTTTAATAGATCCTATTGGTGCTTTGGTGTCGGTTTTAGTTTTTGAATTTATAAGTGTTGGCTACGGTTACGATTATACAAAAGAAGCCTTACTTGAGTTTATGAAAATTGTAATTATAGGACTTTCAATAGGTTTTACAGCTGCTTACGCTCTTTACTATTCTTTAAGATTTAATATTATTCCGCATTATTTATTAAACGTAATTACACTAGCAAGTGTTTTATTTGTTTTTGTTTTAGCTGATTTGTTTGCGCATGAGTCTGGTTTATTAGCAGTGGTTGTTATGGGAATGGTACTTGGAAATATGAAAGTGGCTGAATTAAAAGAAATTCTCTATTTTAAAGAGTCATTAAGCATCCTCTTAATCTCTATTTTATTTATTTTACTTTCTGCAAATATTAGCGTTGACGATTTATTACTGCTATATAAATGGGAAACATTGATACTTTTTTCAGTAGTAGTTTTTGTACTAAGACCTGTTGGTGTGTTTTTAAGTACAGCTGGGTCTAGTTTAAAATTCAATGAAAAATTATTTATCAGTTGGGTTGGTCCCCGTGGAATTGTTGCTGCCGGAATAGCTTCATTATTTGGACTGAAATTAGAAATGCAAGGCGAACCAGGCGCTGAATACATTACGCCAATGGTATTTATGATTGTGCTTGGAACCGTACTATTAAACGCTACAACTGCCCGTTTATTTTCAAAAATGGTTGGCGTTTTTTTAAAATCTTCTGACGGAATTATGATTATTGGAGCTTCTAATTTTTCAAGATTAATCGCCAAATATTTAACAAAAAATGGTCGCCGTGTAGTTTTAATTGATAATAATGCCAAGCATATTGAAAAAGCAAAATCGCTCGACTTAGAAGCTATTCAGGCTGATATTTATGCCGATGAACTTACAAGAAATATTGAACTAAACGACATTGGTTATTTACTAGCACTAACAGGTGGTGGTGCTGTAAACGAATATGCCATTAAAAAATTCGCACCTATTTTTGGTGAAAAAGGAGCTTTTAGAATTATTACTACGGAAGAATTGGTTGAAGGAAAAACAACGCAAGCCGAAAACTTATTTACCAATAAAGATGACTTTTTAAATTTAGGTGAAATTGTGCGTGATTTTCCATTGGTTAATGAAGTTATTGTTAGTTCTAATGAGCACTACCTAAAATTAATGGATGAAATTTACGAAGAACCTCAGGCTTCTCCTATGTTTCTAAAAGATAATAGTGGGGTAATTCATATCATTTCATCTCTTAAAGAAAACTTCAAAATTGAAAAAGGAAATGTTTTAATCTATGTTGGTAAAACAATTATTTAGTATTTAGCTTCATTGTAATTTCAACCAAGGCTGAAAACGTGTTTAAGTGGTCTAAAATGGATTTATTCAATACCAATAGCATTCAAAATATGTTACCTTTTGATGGTGAAGTCTTAAATTATGGCTTGATTTTATCTAGAAATGAATGTAACCAATATTTAAATACATTTTTAGCTGCAAATTTTTGGGAACCTGATGAACTTATCATCTTTGGGAAACACATTATTACCCATAGAAAAGTAGCTTGGTTTGGTGATATTGATTATAAATACTCCTATTCGAGCTCAATAAAACAAGCAATACCTTGGACTTCAGAATTAATTACTTTAAAAAAATTAGTTGAAGAAAAAACAGGTGAAGTATTTAATTCTTGCCTTTTAAATTTATACCACAACGGCAATGAAGGAATGGGTTGGCATCAAGACAATGAAAAAGAACTGGGGAAAAACCCTGTAATTGCATCATTAAGTTTAGGTGCTACAAGAAAATTTTATTTTAAACATATCGAAAGCCAAAAAAACGTAGCTGTAATTTTAGAAACGGGTAGTATGCTACTTATGAAAGGTGAAACGCAGGATAAATGGCTGCATAGTTTGCCTAAAAGCAAAAAAGTTTTAAAGCCTAGAATAAATTTAACGTTTCGGTATATTCATAATGTATAGCAGCACCTTTTTTAATCAGCGAATTTCCAATAATGCGGATTGGTATCTTCTGTTTTTTGATTCCAGTAATCTTGCGTTACTTTTCTACCGTCTAAAGTTCTAAGCTTGCGTTCAAATACCCAAATTGTAGGGTTAAAAACCATATCTGTAACAGCAACAGTAAACAATTGAGGTTCTTCTTCCGTTTTTCTTTTTTCTTCTTGAATGATAACTTCAAAACCATTGTGCACTAATAATTTCTGAAGAAAATCTTTACGGTTCTCATCAATCTTTTTTTCAACAAACGTAACTCTGGTATCTCCAATACTTCCAAAAGTATGTTTTCCTGCTAATCCCATATTCTTAATTTAAAACGCTACTTAATTCATAAATATAATCGTACAACGGACTGTATAATCCTAACACCAAAATTCCAATAACCGTAATTATTAATCCTAAACGCATATAAATTTTGTTCTTAAAAAACGGAATAGGATTTTCGTTCTTTCTAATGAACATTGCTCTAATAACTAATAAATAATAGTACAATGAAATGGTTACGTTCACAACCGCTAAAAATACCAGTAGATAGTATCCTTTACTTGCAGCTGCAGTAAATAAAAAAAACTTACCAAAAAAACCTGCAACTGGTGGAATACCAGCTAATGAAAATAATGCCAATAGCATTACCAAACTTAAGTTTGGATTTGTTCTGTATAAACCATTATAATCGTTCATATTTTCTTTTCCTGTTTTTAATGAAATTGCTTGTACAACTCCAAAAGCAGCAAGGTTCGAAAATATATAAATCAGCACAAAATACACAATTGTAGCAACACCTAATTGCGTTCCTGAAATTAAACCTAATAGAATAAAACCAGCTTGAGCAATAGATGAAAATGCTAAAAAACGTTTCATATTTTGTTGTCGAAGCGCAAATAAGTTACCAATAAACATAGTTGCTAAAGCAATAACATACACCATGTTTTCCCAAACATGCATTAATGGTTTAAAAATCGTAAACATTAAAATCATTAAAATGAATACTGCAGCACCTTTTGAAATAACTGATAAATACGAAGCAACACTAATTGGAGCGCCTTCATACACATCAGCCGTCCAAAAATGAAACGGAACTAATGAAATTTTAAATGATAATCCAGAAAAGAATAAAATAAATCCTAATATGGTTAAGTTGTTTGCCGTAATGACTTCAATAATAGCTTCAAAAAATATAGATCCTGATGTTGCATACAATAGTGAAATACCAAATAACGATACTCCGGAAGCCAATGCTGCCGAAAGTATTAATTTGATGCCTGATTCACTTGAAATTCTTTTAGACACTTCAAAAGCAGCTAAAGCAGCAACAGGCAATGTAGACAATTCTAACCCAATATAGAACATTAAGAAATCACCTGAAGAAATCATAAAGTACATACCCAATAACGACGAGAATAATAATATAAAAAACTCCGTTCCTCTATTTTGATTTACAATTTTTTCTTGCAACCAATCTGCAGATTGTAACAATATGATTAAAACTCCAACATTCAATATGTTTTTAAAGAAATTAATCAGGTTGTTTGTTCTAAACGAACCTCCAAACAGGGTGCTTTCATCAAGTTGTAAAAACCCAACAGCGGTATGAATTCCAAATAAGAAAATGGCCAAATGAACCAAACTTTCTTTTTTGTTTTTAGGTATAAAAATTTCACCTACCAACAATAACAATGTTATTGCTAACAGTAAAATTTCATGTCTCATTATTAAAAAATTACTAAAATTCATTCTTTTAATTTATTTCGTTTTTAATAAAAATCACTTCAACTATAGTTTATCTTGAGCAAGTCGAAAGGCTCAGTAACCGTTAAACTTCTTTCTCTACAATACTCCTTGAATAAACGGCTCTAAACTTTCAAAAATCATGTCACTTAACCAAAGTGGTGCAACTCCCATAGCAACAATTGGAATTAGCAACAGTAAAATACCTGTTTTTTCAAACCAAGTTGCTTTTGGCAAATCTTTAAATTCGTCATTTGATAAAGGTCCCATCATAATTTTACCAACAAGTCTAAGTATATAAACCGCTGTAACAACAATTGATGAAACTACAAGAATCGTTAATATTCTATTGAACATATTTGGATTTTCAAAAGCACCAACAAAAATATTCATCTCTGCCACAAAACCACTAAAGCCAGGTAAACCTAAATAAGCCATCCCAGTAATTACATATATTGCCCCAATAAATGGTAAAATTTTCATCAAGCCACCTAATTTATAAATATCTCTTGTATGCGTTCTTCCGTAAACCATCCCAATTAAGGCAAAAAACATAGCGGTTAACAATCCGTGTGATAAAGATTGAAGGATCGCTCCGTTCCAGGCAATTTTATTTAATGTTAATAAGGCAAATAAAACCAAGCCTAAGTGACTAACAGAAGCATATGCATTTATGTATTTTAAATCGGTTTGTTTGATTGCTCCAAAAGCCCCATAAACCACTCCAATTGCTGCTAATATGATAAAGAACCAAGACCAATGCATAGCGCCTTCAGGCAATAAAAACATGGCAATTCTAAAAACACCGTAACCTCCTAATTTCATTAATACACCTGCGTGCAACATTGATACTGCTGTAGGTGCCGAAGCATGACCATCTGGTGACCACGTATGAAAAGGAAACAAAGCACCCAGCACTGCAAAGCCCACAAAAGTTAAAGGGAAAAATAATTTTTGTGCTTCAAAAGGAATGTTTACTTGTGCTATTTCTAAAATGTTAAAAGTTAAAGCACCTCCATCAGCATTTGAATTGAAATAAATTCCTAAAACTCCAACTAGTAAAACGGCTGATGCTCCCATAAGCATCAACGTTAATTTCATTGCTGAATATTCTTTTGGACCGCTTCCCCAAATACCAATTAATAAGTACATTGGTATTACGGCTATTTCATAAAATACAAACATGGTAAACAAATCAATAGAAATAAAAAACCCATAAACTCCTGTTGCCAAAATTAAGAGTGAAATAAAAAATTCTTTAGGTAAAACGGCCATTTTCCAAGAAATAAAAACTCCTGCCAACACAACAATTGCTGTTAATAAAAGTAAAGCCACCGAAATTCCATCAACACCAATAGCGTAATGTATATTGAATTGTTTGAACCAAACAACATCTTTGGTAAACACCATAATACTGTTGTTCAATGCTCTTTCTTTGAAGTAAGCAAAAACTAAATTTATAGCCATTACAAGTTGAATTAAACTTCCAACCATTGAAACAACACGTGCCTGTTTTAAACCTTTGGTAAAAACCAAGGCTATAATTGTTAACACAGGAACGGTGACAAAAAGTGATAAAATATCCATAATTATTTTTTCTAAATAATAGTTGAAATTGGTTTGTGAACCTCGTCATTCTGAACTTGATTCAGGTTCGCATAATGATTTGAAACCAATATGGTAATGATGAGATTCTGAAACAAGTTCAGAATGACGAAAACTCTATTATTAAACAATTTCATTTTATTAATTTTTTAGTTTGTCCATAAATAAATAAAAACCATTGCTAAAACTACAACTCCAGCAATAAACGCAAATGCATAATCTTGTACTTTACCCGATTGCATTCCTTTTATTTTTTCAGAAACTACTACCGTTTTATTTCCAATTCCCTCCATAGTACCATCTACAATTTTCTTGTCGAATTTGGCTATGTTTCCAGCAATTCCGTTGAATAAAATCTTTTTGGTAACAAACATATAAATTTCATCAAAATAAAACTTGTGATAAGCCCATTTGTAAAAAGGACCAAAGACATTGGCGAATTTATCTGACAAGTCGTTTTCTTTTTTGTAGAATACCCAAGCCAATCCAATTCCAATCAATCCAACTGTGACAGCAATTGCTGCAAGCGGATAGTTTAAATGCGCTTCAAAACCAATTCTATCTGCAGTTACTAACTCACTAAAAGGAATAAATCCTGAAAATAAACTTAGAAAAGCTAAAATTATTAAAGGAATTGTCATTGATAATGGAGATTCGTGTGGTGTGTGTTTGTATTGTGTGTTTTTTCCCCAGAAAATACCGAAGTAAATTCTAAACATATAAAAGGCTGTTAAACCTGCAACTAAAACTCCAACTCCATAAATTAATTTATTGTGTTCAAAAGCAGCAACTAAAATTTCATCTTTACTAAAAAACCCTGCAGTTAAAGGAAAACCAGCAATTGATAATGCAGCAATTAAAAAAGTAACATTTGTAATTGGCATATACTTTCTTAATCCGCCCATATCTTTTAAATAGTTACTATGCACTGCGTGAATTACCGAACCAGCACCTAAAAATAATAACGCTTTAAACATGGCGTGTGTAAACAAATGAAACATTGAAGCCATATACCCCAAACCATCGTGTCCTTCATAACCTGAAACACCTAAAGCCAACATCATATAACCCAATTGCGACATTGTGGAAAATGCCAATACTCGTTTTATATCAGTTTGTGTAATTGCAATAATTGCGGCAAATAATGAAGAAAATGCGCCAACATATGCTACAATATTCAAAGCAAATCCGTCTTCAATAAAATAATACATTGGAAAGAGTCGAGCTACTAAATATACACCTGCGACAACCATTGTAGCTGCGTGAATTAATGCTGAAACGGGTGTTGGCCCTTCCATTGCATCTGGCAACCAAATGTGTAAAGGGAACATGGCAGATTTTCCTGCACCACCAATAAAAATTAATATCAAAGCCCAAGTTAACGCTGACAACCCCATAAATGAAGTAGCAGCCCAGTTTAAAATGGCACTTCCTTCAGGATTGTTTAATGTTTCAAAATCGTAGGTACCTGTGTAATAACCAATAATTAAAATTCCTATTAAAAAACCTAAATCGGCAAAACGAGTCACAATAAATGCTTTTTTTGCTGCGGAAACTGCTGAAGGTTTTGTATAATAATAGCCTATTAGTAAATATGATGAAACCCCTACCAATTCCCAAAAAATATAAATTTGAAATAGATTTGTAGCCAACACTAATCCAAAAATTGAGAAGGAGAACAACCCTAAATAAGCAAAGAATTTGGTATATCCTTCATCACCTTTCATATAACCTCTACTATAAATGTGTACCATTAATGATATTATGGAAACAACAATTAACATCATTACTGAAATTGGATCAACTAATACCCCCATATCAATGGCTAAAGTATCGGTAAAATTCATCCAAGTTGTTTTTTGAACAAATGTTTGATACACTCCGGCTACTTTTCCGTGAACAAAAAAGTATTGATAAGCTGTGTAAAATGATAAAATTCCTGAAGTCAATAACCCTGCAACTCCAATATAACCTGAAACTGCAGGTTTAATTTTTTGATTGAAAATTCCTAACAGAAAAAAAACTGCTAAAGGAATTAAGGGGATTAATATGATATAAGTAAAATTCATAGTTTCGTATATTTTAAGTACCTAAATGAAATTTAGTTGGTCGTCATTCTCAACTTGTTTCAGAATCTCATGATTGTAAATACAAAATTTTTTGAGAACCTGAATCAAGTTCAAGTTGACGTTTGTTTTTAAATTCATTGCTTTCCTTTTTACTATTTTTAATACTTCATAATTTCAGTGTCTTTCACTTCTACAGAAGCAATTTGTCGGTACAAATTAATAATAATGGCAACTGCTAAAGCTGTTTCGGCAGCGGCAACGGCAATTATAAAAATGGAGAAAATAACTCCTTGTAACATATCGGGATATAAATATTTGTTGATCACAACAAAGTTTATAACCGATGCATTCAATATCAATTCAATTGACATTAATATTGAAATCAAATTTTTTCGTGTTAAAAAACCATATACTCCAATAAAAAATAAGATAGAAGTAACGGTCAGTATTTCGTAAATGCTAATTCCGGCTATCATGTTTTTAAAGTTTGAAGTTTGTAATTTGAAGTTATAAGTTCTTTCATACCCTAATTATTATTTTTTTGAATGCTTTCGACATTTGACTTTTCACTTTTGACCAACTTTTTCCCTTTTGCAATTACAATGGCCCCAATCATTGATGCTAGTAATAACACACTAATTAATTCAAAAGGCAATATAAAACCACCTGCTTCGTAGCTCAATAATTTTAATCCGATCTGCTCGGTAGTGGTGGTGTTAAAATTTTCAACCACCTTAAAATCGTGCGCATAAATAGTTGCTAAAAATACCCCTAGTCCAAGCGCACAAGCAGCTCCAACCAATAGCTTTTTTGAAAGCTTTGCAACTTCCAATTCCATTTCAATATGATGTACTAGGATTACAGAAAATATGATTAAAACTATAATTCCGCCAGCATACACTGTTAGTTGAATTGCTGCTAAAAAGTTATAATCAATTAAGAAATAAATTCCAGCAATTCCACAAAGTGTAAATAACAAGTAAATCACCGAGCGTAACATTTTTTTGCTTGAAACAGCTGCAATTGCCGAAACAATTAAAAGCACTGCCAATATGTAAAATATGTATCTTTCCATAGGTTTAGTCTTCTACTCCAGGCATTATTTTAGAACCTGGCTGATTTAAAACTTTTGTTAATGATGTTCTATCAAAAACTGAATTTTCATAATTCTGCGCCCACAAAATAGCATCGGTTGGGCAAGCTTCAATACACAAACCACACATAGTACACATTCCTAAATGGTAAATATGTTGGTCTATCATTTTTTTCTTTTTTCCTGTTTCAGGATCAACCTGTCGGTCCCAAATAATTTCAATAGTTCCGTTTGGACAAGCAATTTCACATTTCTGACAGCCAGTACAACGATGTTCATTATTTTCGTTGTGTGGCATTACTACTTCACCACGAAAACGATCAAACATTTTTAAGGTTTCTCTATTGTCTGGATACTGTTGGGTAATGGCATTATTTTTATTATTTAAAAACACCTTTCCGGTAACGCTCATACCCGAAAGTAGCGTTTTAATTCCCTTGTATATATCTCCAAAATAACTCATAAACTACAATTGAATTGTTAAACCTAGCCAAACAATTAATGCCATAAGCACAATATTTAGCAAGTTAAGTGGCAATAAATATTTCCACTCTAATGTTAATAATTGGTCAACTCTTAATCTTGGAAAAGTCCATCTAAACCACATCATTAAAAATACCAAGGCAAATGTTTTTCCTAAAAACCAAAAAACACCTAACCAAGGAATTGAATCCGTAATTCCGAAAGGAGAAAGCCACCCTCCAAAAAATACGGTAGCAGCAACAGCAGCAATAATGAACATATTTATAAATTCAGCTAAAAAGAAATACGCAAATTTCATTCCTGAATATTCGGTATGAAAACCAGCTCCTAATTCACTTTCAGCCTCTACCATATCAAATGGTGCTCTGTTCGTTTCCGCAGTTCCGGCAATCATATAAATCATAAAAGCAATAACGGCAGGTATGTGACCTTGCACAATTAACCACCCATTTTTTTGAACCTCAACAATTTCAGAAAGCTGTAAAGAACCTGTAATCAAAATCATTGTTAATAACGATAATCCTACCGAAAGTTCATAACTTATCGTTTGAACTCCACTTCGCATGGCGCCAATTAACGCGAATTTATTGTTACTAGCATAACCTCCTAATAAAATTCCAATAACACCTATGGAAGAAATGGCAATTAAAAAGAAGATTCCGATATTGATATCAAACGCTTGAAATTCTTGTGTGAAAGGAAAAACTGCCAACGCCATTAAGGATGAAACAATCACAAAATAAGGCGCTAAATTGTATAAAAACATATCTGCTTTTACGGTTCCTGTTAATTCTTTTGAAACTAATTTTAATGCATCAGCCATTGTTTGTAGCAATCCCCAAGGTCCTACTCTATTTGGTCCAATTCTTAATTGAAACCAAGCGGCAACCTTACGCTCTACTAAAACCAACATTAAACCAGCAACAGAAAAAATGGCTAAATAAATTAGCGCAATTATGACCATTGCTAAAATACTTGCTGTACCTTCAGGCATAAATCCTAAGAGCAAATCTTGTATGGTTTTTGTTATATTTAAAGCTATTTTCATTGTCTAAATTTTATCTGTCAATATCTGGAATTACCAAATCTAATGTTGCCATAGATGCTACTAAATCTCCTATTTTACCACCAACAGCAATATGGTTTAACAATGATAAATTTGAAAAACCAGGAGAACGAAACTTCAATCGATATGGGTTTTTAGTTCCTGTACTGTGAATAAATACACCCAACTCGCCTCTTGCGGTTTCTACTTTTTGATAAAACTCACCTTTTGGTAATTTTATCACCGCATTTGTAGCAATTTTATGTTCTCCTTCTGGAATGTTATCAATTAGCTGTTCAATAATAGAAAGCGATTCCCACATTTCTTGAATTCTAACTTCGTAACGCGCCAAACTATCTCCATCGGATTTTAAAGCTTCATTAAACGTTACTTTATCCAATGCACTATACGAATGATATTTTCTTACATCACAAGAATACCCAGAACCACGTGCTACAGGACCCGAAGCTCCAAAAGAAATAGCATCTTCTTTACTTAAAATTCCAACACCTTTCATTCTCTTCTGAAAAATTACATTATTGGTTAGTAACTTATCATATTCCGGTATTTTTGTTTTGAAATGAGCGACAAAATCCTTGGTTCTTTTCACAAAATTAGGATGAATATCAAACATTAAACCACCTGGAATATTGTAGTTCATAGTTAAACGAGCACCACAGGTTTCTTCAAAAATATCGTTGATCATTTCACGATCTCTAAAACCGTAAAAATAAGTTGTTAAAGCGCCAACATCCATTCCCATAACTCCCCACCACAAACAGTGCGAAGCAATACGTGTTAATTCTCCTATAATGGTTCTTATCACTTTTACACGTTCAGGAACTTCAAGTTCTAAAGCATTTTCAACAGTTAAACAAACTGCTTCGTTATTAATGTGAGAAGATAAATAATCCATTCGATCAGTTAAATGAACAATTTGCTGGTAGCTATCTCGCTCACACATTTTTTCAATAGAACGGTGTATGTATCCTAAATCTGGTTCAACTTTTTTAATTATTTCACCATCTATGGTTAACAATAAACGCAAAACACCGTGGGTTGCAGGGTGCTGAGGCCCCATATTTATAAAATAATCTTCAGATTTTAAGTTGCTATTTGCACTATTTGTATCCATATTAACTATTTTATTACCATATTAACTTCATCTACATAATCTTTTCTTAAAGGAAATCCTTCCCACTCATCGGTTAAAAACAAACGTTTTAAATTTGGGTGGTTGTTAAATTTTATTCCGAAGAAATCAAAAACCTCACGTTCGTGAAAATCGGCCGTTTTCCAAATATCAGAAACGGTATCAAACGTTGGGTTTTCTCTATCGTCTGTTTTTACTTTTATAACAATAATATGTCGGTGTGTGGTAGATTCTAAATGGTAAATCACCCCTAATTCCTTTCCCAAATCTATACCAGTAACACAAAACAAATAATCAAAACTTGTTTCTGAATTACTTTTTAATTGCGACATTAATTGGTGAAAATTTGCTGCTTTTACTGAAATATTTAAAAATTGAGAGCCTTCTTCTATGAATTCTAATTCAGAATTCCAGCTACTCATTAATTTTTGTAATGCTTCGTTCGTCATAACTGCTCTTATTTACCTTCATCAAATCCATCAATAGGATTTTCTTTATTTTTTAGACTTTCAGTTTTTATTTTCTTTTGAAGCATTAGCATTCCTTCTAACAAAGATTCTGGGCGCGGTGGGCAACCAGGAACATACACATCCACAGGAATTACATGATCGGCTCCTTTTACTACTGAATAGGAATTGTAAAAAAACGGTCCTCCAGAAATAGCACAAGCTCCCATTGCAATTACATACTTTGGTTCTGCCATTTGATCGTACAGTCTTCGTAATACTGGCGCCATTTTGTTTACTATGGTTCCGGCAATAATAATTAAATCAGCTTGACGCGGTGAAGGACGTGCAACTTCAAATCCAAATCTTGAATAATCATGTTTTGCGGCACCTGTTTGCATCATTTCAATAGCACAACAACTTGTACCAAAATAAAGCGACCAAAGAGAATTTGCTCTTCCCCAATTAATTACTTCATCTAAGGTTGTAACTACTACATTTGCTCCATTTCCGGCAGGAATTACTTTCCCCGGAAAATCATCTGGAACTTTTGGAACTTCCATATTTGGTTCCAATTCGCTTATAAATCGTTTTTTATCTACTCCCATTTTAATGCTCCTTTTTTCCAAGCGTATAATAAACCTAACCCTAAAATAACTAGAAATACCAGTATTTCAATAAAAGCCACAGCTCCTACATCCTTAAAAACAACTGCCCAAGGAATTAAAAATGCAACTTCAACATCAAATATTAAAAATAGAATGGCAAATAAGTAATAACCTACTTTAAATTGCACCCAAGTTGGGCCAATTGTGGTCATACCACTTTCGTAAGGTTCTCGTTTTTGTGGATTATCTGACTTATGCGAAATTAAATTCGACAAAAAGTTTGCACCAGCAACTAGTACAATGCCAGCTAACAGAAATACAATAATTGCTTCTGAGCCCATTTTAAAGTTAGTTTTTTTAGTTAGTCTACAAAAGTAGTAGATTAATCGGATTTACAAATAAATTTTAAACTTTATTTTATTTAGACTGAATAAAAATACGTACTATAAAACCGTTAATACCAGTTACAACTGCAAAAAGTATATTACAATTTATAAATATTAACGGTTTATTAGTTATTTTACTTCATACGTTTCACCTGAAAAGAAAAGGTCGTCTGTTTTTTTGAAATTAGAATTTTCTTTTACTTGCGCCGTAAGATCATTCATTCTTTCTTCTAAAGTTACATCATCAAAGCTTCTAATAATACCTGTTGCTACAGGATATTTCATACGTACCAACATTTGATGTAGTGTTGGATCTTCTTCTTTGGCATTGTGCACTAACAAATCTTCTTGGGTAATTCCGTTCTCACCAATAGTAACAACTTCTAACTTCAACCCATTTAACACCAAACCTTTGTCTTTTTCTTTACCAAAAATCATAGGTTTACCGTGTTCTAAATAAATTTGTTGATCTTCTTTAACTTCTTTATCTGTAACATTTTTAAAACATCCATCGTTAAAAATTACGCAATTTTGTAGCACTTCAATTAAAGATGTTCCTTTAAACTTATGAGATTCAACAAAAATAGTTGACATTTCTTTGGGGTTGTTACCTCCTATTCTTGCAAAGAACCGAGCTTGCGCCCCCAATGCTAATTCACCCGGTGAAAAAGGCGGCTGTGTGTTTCCGTAAGGTGAAGATTTTGTTTTTTGCCCCACCAATGAAGTTGGAGAAAACTGCCCTTTAGTTAAACCGTAAATTTCATTGTTAAATAGCACAATATTTAAATCTATATTTCTTCGTAATACATGAATAAAATGATTTCCACCAATGGCCATGGCATCACCGTCACCAGTAATAATCCAAACACTTAACGCTGGGTTTGCTAATTTTACTCCTGAAGCAATTCCGGGTGCTCTACCATGAATACTGTGCATTCCGTAGGTATTCATATAATATGGAAACCGTGACGAACACCCTATACCCGAAATAAAAACAACATCTTCTTTTTTAACATTCATTTCTGGCAATGCTTTTTGCATAGAACGCAAAATAACATAATCATCGCAACCTGGACACCAACGCACCTCTTGATCACTAGAGAAATCTTTAAACGTATATTTTTTTACAGTTGTTTCCATAATTATGCTACTATTTGTTTGAATTTTTGAATTAGTTCGCCGTTTCCAAAAGGCAAGCCTTGTACTTTATTGAATTGTAACAATTCAATTCCACTAAAATTACTACTTAACACTTTTGAAAATTGCCCATTATTTAACTCGCAAACCAGTACCTTTTTAAACCTGCTTAAAACCTCTTTGGTGTTTTTTGGCAACGGGTTAATATAATTAAAGTGAGCTAATCCAATTTTTTTATAACCTTGTTCATTTATTTGTTTTACAGCTGTATGTAATGATCCGTAAGTACCTCCCCAACCAACAACCAACAAATCTCCTGTTTCAGCAAATTCAGTTTCAATGTTTGGAATATAATTTTGAACACGCTGAACTTTTTCGGCTCTAATATTCGTCATATATTCATGATTTTCTGGCACATAAGAAACGTTTCCTGTAACTTTATCTTTTTCCAAACCACCAACTCTATGTTCTAAACCTGCAGTTCCTGGAACAGCCCAATTACGTGCTAAGGTTTCTTCATTTCTATCATACGGATGCCAATTTTCTTTCACTTCTATAACCAAATTATTCTTAATTTCAGGCATTTCTGCAACAGATTTTACTTTCCACGGAGCTGAACCATTTGCAATATATCCATCTGTTAACAAAATAACTGGTGTCATATGCTCCAAAGCAAGTTTACACGCCTGATACGCAAAATCAAAACAATCAGCTGGTGTACTTGCAGCAATCACAATTACAGGACTTTCTCCATTACGGCCATACATTGCTTGTAGTAAATCAGATTGTTCAGTTTTTGTTG
Organism: Lutibacter agarilyticus; assembly: GCF_900188235.1. Taxonomy (GTDB): domain Bacteria; phylum Bacteroidota; class Bacteroidia; order Flavobacteriales; family Flavobacteriaceae; genus Lutibacter; species Lutibacter agarilyticus. Next base: position 187,572 of record NZ_FZNT01000005.1, read on the forward strand.
GCAATCCTGTTGAAGGACCACCACGCTGAACGTTTACCACAACTAAAGGCAATTCTATCATCATAGCCAAACCTAAAGCTTCCCCTTTTAAAGCCAAGCCTGGCCCTGAAGTAGTTGTAATGGCGAGATCACCTGCAAATGAAGCGCCAATTGCTGAAGCGATCCCAGCAATTTCATCTTCGGCCTGAAAAGCTTTTACTCCAAAATGCTTATGCTTTACCAATTCATGCAAAATATCTGTGGCAGGAGTAATAGGATAAGAACCTAAAAATAATTCTAAACCAGATTTTTCAGCAGCGGCTAAAAACCCCCAAGCAGTGGCTGTATTCCCCATAATAATTCTATAGGTTCCAGAAGACATTTTAGCTGGCGAAATCGTATATGAATTCGGAATCAACTCCAATGTATTGGCATAATTATAACCTGCTTTTAAAACACGTGTATTTGCCTCAATTACATGGGGTTTTGATTTAAATTTTTTGTTGAAAAAATCTTCTGTATGTTCTGTTGAACGATCATACATCCAATATACCATACCTAAAGCAAACATATTTTTGCTTCGTGTAATTGATTTATTATCTAAACCTTCAACTCCTTTTAAGGCTTCTTTTGTTAATGAAGTCATTGAAACTTCAATAATTCGATAATTTTCTAAAGAATCATCTTCTAACGGATTTGACTCGTATTGCGCTTTTTCTAGATTCTTTTTTGTAAAAGCATCGGTATCTACAATAATAGTATGACCGGGTTTTACAGCATGTAAATTTGTTTTTAAGCCTGCAGGGTTCATGGCAACTAATAAGTCAACCTCGTCTCCTGGGGTGCTAATTTCTACACTTCCAATGTGTACTTGAAAACCCGAAACACCATACAAACTGCCTTGCGGCGCCCTTATTTCTGAAGGATAATTTGGAAATGTTGCAATATCATTCCCAAACATAGCTGATGTATCAGAAAACTGAGTTCCAGTTAACTGCATTCCGTCACCTGAATCGCCCACAAAGCGTATAATTACTGCTTCTAGTACTTCAGGTTGCTCTTTAATTTTAGCTGTATTCATAATATATGCTACTTAAAAAAATTTATTTAAATTTATAGAAATTTTTTCAGACTTTGTGCCCTTATCAAATTTATAGTTACTTTTTAAATCTATAAATGACTTTTGTCACACTCATTTGGTTAAAAATTCCTAAATTTGTGTTTAATCATTTAATTTTAATTTAATTTAATATGGCTATTAAAATAACAGACGAATGCATTAATTGTGATGCTTGTATCTCAGAGTGTCCAAACAATGCAATATACGAACCAGATAGTGAGTGGGCGTATGCTGATGAAACTGCTTTAAGCGGAACAATTACTTTACCAGGTGGTGGTGAAGCTGATGCTGATGAAATGAATGAAGCTCTATCTGATGAGTTTTACTTTATTGTAACTGACAAATGTACAGAATGTAAAGGTTTCCATGACGAACCTCAATGTGCTTCTGTATGTCCAGTTGATTGTTGTGTTCCTGATGAAGATAACGAAGAAACTGATGAGCAATTATTAGCTAAAAAAGCTTGGATGCACGGAGAGTAATCTCATTGTGAATCATAAAAAAGCCCTTAAAGTTTAAACTTTAAGGGCTTTTTTTATTTTTAAATACAACTTAAATCTATTAAAAGGTTTATTAATCGTTTAATTTTAATACTGCCATAAATGCTTCTTGAGGAATTTCAACATTACCTACCTGGCGCATACGCTTTTTACCTTTCTTTTGTTTTTCTAATAATTTACGTTTACGTGAAATATCACCTCCATAACATTTTGCTGTTACATCTTTTCGAAGCGCTTTAACCGTTTCTCTCGAAATAATTTTAGCGCCAATAGCTGCTTGGATAGGAATATCAAATTGCTGACGCGGTATTAACTGACGTAATTTCTCACACATTTTTTTACCAATGTTGTAGGCATTATCTGCGTGAATTAATGCTGAAAGTGCATCAACTGATTGTCCGTTTAATAAAATATCAACTTTAACTAATTTAGAAGCTTTTAAACCAACAGGGTGATAATCAAAAGAAGCGTATCCTTTTGAAACTGTTTTTAATCGATCGTAAAAATCAAATACAATTTCAGCCAAAGGCATTTCAAAAGTTAATTCAACTCTTTCAGGAGTTAAATATGTTTGGTTTGTTATTTGGCCTCTTTTTTCAATACATAAACTCATTACTGGTCCAACAAAATCGGCTTTGGTAATAATTGTAGCTTTTATAAATGGCTCTTCAACTCTATTTAATTTAGAAGGCTCTGGTAAATCTGATGGATTATTAACTAATAAAACCTGATTCGGGTTTTTATTTGTAAATGCGTGGTATGATACGTTAGGTACTGTGGTAATAACAGTCATATCAAATTCGCGCTCTAAACGCTCTTGAATTATTTCTAAATGCAACATTCCTAAGAAACCACATCTAAAACCAAAACCTAAGGCTGCTGAACTTTCAGGCACAAATACCAAAGAAGCATCATTTAATTGTAATTTTTCCATGGAATTACGAAGTTCTTCATAATCTTCTGTATCAACTGGATAAATACCAGCAAATACCATTGGTTTTACATCTTCAAATCCTTCAATAATATTTTGAGTTGGGTTTAAAGCATCTGTAATGGTATCTCCTACTTTAATTTCACTTGCTGTTTTTACACCTGTAATTAAATAACCTACGTCTCCTGCTTTTATGCTTTGTTTAGCAACCTGTGTTAACTTTAAGGTACCAACTTCATCTGCATTGTATTCATTATCAGTTGCTACAAACTTAATACGTTGCCCTTTTTTAATTTCCCCGTTCATGACTCTAAAATAGGTTTCAACACCTCTATAAGAATTATAAACAGAATCAAAAATAAGTGCTTGTAATGGAGCATTCACATCTCCTTTTGGAGCAGGTACTTTTTCAATAATTGCTTTTAAAATATTTTCAACACCAAATCCAGTTTTTCCACTTGCGTGAATGACTTCATCAGCATCACAACCTAATAAATCAACAATATCATCTGTTACTTCTTCTGGGTTTGCACCTGGTAAATCTACTTTATTCAACACTGGAATTATTTCCAAGTCGTTTTCTAAAGCTAAATATAAGTTAGAAATTGTTTGTGCTTGTATGCTTTGAGCTGCATCAACAATTAACAAAGCACCTTCACAAGCTGCAATTGAACGAGAAACTTCGTACGAGAAATCTACGTGACCAGGAGTGTCAATTAAGTTCAAAACATACTTTTCGCCTTCAAAAGTATAATCCATTTGAATGGCGTGACTTTTTATAGTAATACCACGTTCACGCTCCAAATCCATATTATCTAGTAGTTGGGCTTGCTCTTGACGAGCCGTTGTAGTTCCTGTAAAACTTAATAATCTATCGGCCAAGGTACTTTTACCGTGATCAATGTGTGCTATGATACAAAAATTTCTGATGTTTTTCATACTTCGTGTTCCTATCTTCTTATTTTGCGCAAAGATAACTAATTATTTGTTCCAAAATTGAAAATAAAATCTAGTCGTGATTTGGGAAAACAATCCCAGTATCTTTACGAACATTATCTAAAATATTCATTAGCTCTAAACTTAATGAAAGTGGTAAAACGGGACTTTCTTTTAAGTTTTTATCCAAGCATTCCATTACGTGAATGGCTTCAAATTGATAGCCCAAATTTGGACCATTTTCAAAAGGAATTTCAACTATTTTTTCATTCTTAATTAATAAAATAGGATCTTTAGAAAAACGATCGTATTTTATAATTCCATGTTCAAAACACAATTCAGATTCGTTTTTATATTCTGAATCAAAACTAGAGGTTAATACGGCTGTTGCTCCATTTTTGTATCCAAATAACATAGAAATACTTTCTTCGGAACCTGTTGGGCTAAAATGCGGAATGGTTTTAATTTCATCTGGTGAACCTAAAAACATTAGTGCCGTGAATATTGAATAAATCCCAATATCTAGTAATGAACCTCCACCCAAATCAATATTATACAATCTGTTTTTTGGATTGAATTCACCATTGAACATAAAGTCGGACTTTACAAATTTTAGTTTTCCTAAATTTTCGGAAGCTATAATTTCTTTAACTTTTAAGTATTTTGGCCTGAAAATCACCCAAAATGCTTCCATTAAAAATGTGTTATTTTCTTTTGAAGCAGCTATCATTTGCTCAACTTCATTAGCATTTATTGCGAATGCCTTTTCGCACAATACCGCTTTTTTATGTTTTAAACAAAGTAGTGTATGTTCAAAATGAAAATTATGTGGTGTAGCTATATAAACAACATCAACATTGGGGTCTTCAACCATTTCTTGGTAAGAGCCAAAAGATTTCTCAAACTCAAATTTATTAGCGAAATTCTGTGCATTTTCTAGACTTCTAGAGGCTGCTCCGTATAAATTTGCATTTGGCAATCCCTTTAATTCTGTGGCGAATTTTTCAGCAATGTTTCCGCAGCCTAAAATAGCCCAATTGTATGTTTTCATAAGTGTAATTTTCAACTTCAAATTTATACTTTTGAAGTTAAATAAAATACTACACTTATGAAAATATATCGTTATTAATGAAATTCAACTAAACCTGTGTTTACATCATATGATGCACCTACAATTTCAATTTCACCATTTTCTTCCATTTCAGCTAAAATCGGACTTTCTTTTCGTATTCTATCAATAGAAACGTTCACGTTTTCAAAACTTACTTCTTCTATTTGCTCAGCTGTTAATTCGTCATCATTTTTACGAATAGCATCAACCGCAGGCTTTATTTTCTCAAGTAATGTAGTTACATTTCCTAATTTAACATTTTTACAAGCTGCTGTAACAGCACCACATTTAGTATGCCCCATAACAACCAATATTTTAGACCCGGCTACTTTACAAGCGTATTCCATAGAACCTAAAACATCTTTATTAACAACATTCCCTGCAACTCTAACACTAAATATATCACCAATTCCTTGGTCAAAAACTAATTCTGCAGGTACTCTAGAATCTATACAACTTAATATTACAGCAAAAGGAAATTGACCTTTGCTAGTTTCAAACACCTGATCTTTTAAATTGCGTTGCGCCTTTAAGTTCTCTGCAAATCTTTTATTTCCTTGCACTAAAATATCATGCGCACATTTAGGTGTTAAATTATCCTGAATTTCTTTTGTTTGTGTTCTCATCTTTTTTAGTTTTTTTAGTTTTTTTTAATTAAATGAATGTAATTACGCTATTAGAACTTCTATTCTAACTTTAAACTTCCACTCTTAACATCTTCTTTAACCCATACTAAACAATCTTTGAAATTATCAAAAATTTGATCTTCTGGTATTAAATCTGGAATGATATCAATACTTTCCATCATATATCTTGGTTGACTTAAAACTTTAACTAACAACACCTTTTTTCCTTCTTTAACCAAATCTACCAAAACATCTTCCAACGCATATAAACCAGACTGATCTATATATTGCATTCTTCCCATTCTTATGATGATAGTAGATGTTGAATCTGGTATTTGATTTACTAACTGTTGAAAATAACTCGTAGAACCAAAGAACAGTGGCCCCCTAATGTGTTTAATAAACACTTTGTCTTTTAAATTTTCTGGAAAATCAATTTCGTCTGGCCAAGCTTTTGATCTATCAAACGATTCTATACTTGAATGTTCCGCTGTTACATCACCAATCTTTTTCATAAACATTAATGAAGCAATTACCAATCCAATACCCACAGCATATACCAAATTCCATACGGATGATAAAACCAACACTACGAGCATAATAACAACTTCTGCACGAGGCATATTAGGAATCGCTTTTAGGCCTTTATAATCCATCACACCAATACCAACTGTTATTAAAATTCCTGCAAGAACAGCAGCTGGAATTTGAGATGCAATTGGTCCCAATGCTAATAAAACTATAAATAATAAAACACCTGCCGTCATTCCAGATAATCTAGTTTTACCACCTGCATTGATATTTACCACGGTCCTAATGGTAGCTCCGGCTCCTGGAATACCTCCAAATATGGCTCCAATACTATTTCCTATCCCCTGTCCAATTAATTCTTTATTTGGTTTATGCTTTGTTTTGGTCATATTATCAGCCACCACAGAAGTTAGTAACGAGTCAATTGCTCCTAAAAGTGCTAACGTTAATGCCGTAAATACATAAGGAGTAATACTGCCCAATTTAAAACTTGTAAAAATTTCTAAATTAGGAATTGGCAAACCACTTGGTATTTCTTCAATAGGCCTATAACCTAAATTAAAACCAATGGCTATACCAGACATGACAACAAGTGCAACCAATGTACTTGGCACCTTTGTAGTAATTCGTTTAAAACCATAAATTATAAAAATCGTACCAGTAGCTAGAATAAACTCAAGCCAATTGATATTCTTTAATGCTCTTGGCAATACTTTTAAGGATCCAATTACTCCTGAAGCATCTTTTCCTGCCAAAGTTTGAGATTCTTTTTCTATCTGCTCAAGTGTAATAGTTTCAGCTCTTTTTATCGTTTCTTGAAAATCTTCTAATACTAAAAAGCCTTCTGAAGCTTCCTCTTTTAAAATATTATCTAATATAATTTCTTCTGCAAAAGGCTTAAACTGATCAACAAACTGAGCATCTTCTTTTGGGTAATAACCTACTGAAGGCAAAATTTGAGTCACCAAAATAATGACTCCAATGGCCGTCATAAAACCTGAAACCACGGGATAAGGGATGTACTTAATATATTTTCCGAGACCTATAAAACCTAGTCCAATTTGAATTAACCCTGCTAACAAAAACACCGTTAAAATTGCAGGTAATGCTTTTGAAACATCTCCATCAAAACCAGCAATCATACCTGCAATAACCACCATACTAACGGCTGTCATAGGTGCTGTTGGCCCAGAAATTTGTGTATTTGTACCTCCAAAAAGAGCTGCAAAGAAACTCACAAAAATAGCACCGTAAAGTCCCGCACTTGGACCTAACCCAGAACTTACACCAAATGCTAACGCTAATGGCAACGCCACAATTCCGGCGGTAATACCACCAAATAAATCACCTTTAAAGTGCTTAAAGTCAAATAAGTTTTTCATGTTTTTTATTTAATAAAATTTAGTACCATTTCTTTATAAAAATTTTCAATGGTATCGTTTTCTTTATCTACATCTGTTAAGGCTGGTAAATGTTCTGCAAAGTATTTTTGATGACGTGAGCCTTCAATAATAGTTGAAATTAACATATGTGGATATTGAAAGTTTGGTTTAATCTCTAATAAAATATCACTAACTCTTTGCACAACCATTTTGTAAGACTTAAAATACCCTTTTTTATTCTCTTCATCAACGTTTATAGTATGATAAGATTTTATGGATTCAGAAATAATAATATTGCTTAACAGCGATTCATTTATATAAGGAATTGTTGTGTTTTCCATGGTTGGCTTTGTTAAAATATGTATACATTTTAAAAGCCTATCTTCTGGAGATTGAATATTTGTTGTTGCAAAAACAAGCTCATACTCAATCCAAGACCAATACCAACTTGTTAAATAAACCAATAAAATATGCTTATTTTTAAAATACCGGTAAATTGAGCTTTCAGGGGAATGAATTTCGTCTCCTAACTTTTTAAAAGTAAAAGCTTCGAACCCAATTTCATTTATCATTTCAATACTCTTGGACAATATTTTTTGTCCCAAGTCTGAGGAATCTGGTTTTTTACAGTATAATTCCTGATTTACTTCAATATTTATCTTTAAATTATTCATTAACAGTGAAAGTGTTTCATGTAAAGATAATAGGATTACTAGTAAAAATGAAAATATAACAACTATTAATTTAAATAATCGATAAAAAATGAAAAAGAGAGGATAAATTAGTTAACAAAACCAATTATCTTATTAGAAATGTTACTTACTTTTTTGAATAATAACCTTCTTTAATTTTTGTGTTTTGAGAATTACAAAATAGTTGAGCTATTTCTTCAATAATTTGTTTGTAAAATACAGCAACATATCTTCAACTTCAACAACTTTATTTTCTTTAAGTGATATATCGGTTAACTTTGGAAGGTGCTGAGCAAAATAGATGCTATTATTTGACATTTCAAATAGATTTGTAGCCAATGCATATGGATATTTAAAATCTGGGTTAACCTCTGAAATAACTTTTGAAACTGAAGTTGTCAAATTCTTATAACTCTTAAAAAAGCCCTTAGAATTCTCACTATCAACATCTTTTGTATGATATGCTTTCATTCCTTCAGAAATTACAATATTATGGAGTTTACTTTCATTTACATATTCAACATTCGGGTTTTCTTTATGCGCTGCAACAAATGAATGTATTATAATTTTAAGTTTTAATTTTGGGTCAATTACATTCATGGTGTTCATAGTTATTAAATAGCTCACCCATTCCCAATACCAGTTCACTAAAAAAAGAAGTAATAGGTGCTTATTTTCAAAATATCTATAAATTGAAGCTTCTGTTGAATTTATTTCTTTCGCCAATTTCTTGAAAGTAAATGCCTCAAAACCGAACTTTTCAATGAGCATTATACTATGCTTTATCATTTTCCTTCCAAGTTTTGAGTCTTGTGGTTCTTTAAGATACAAGCCTTTATTTAATGATATTTTTATTTCTACACTCATTTTAAAAGGTATCTATTAAGTTATTTATATAAAGAAGTAATTCAAATTTAACACAAATATACGGAAGCTTAACAATTTTTTATGATAGTAATACTATTATTATGAAAAGTATTATTATATTTGGCATCAATAAAACAAAAATGAAATGAAAAAAAGAGGAATTTCTTTAGTTTTCTCAATCCTTTTTCTCCTATTTATAGGCTTACCAACTATTCTTACCATGGTTGATAACTCTATTGATATTTCATTAATTATTTCTACTTCTACCGATGATGAAGAAAGTGAAAAGAATTTGGACTTTCAAGTCATATTTCCCCATGTAAAATCAAATAGTTCAGGCATTGTCCTATCCTATTCAAAAAATAGTTTACTGCATTGCAATAAAAAATATGGTAAACCTTATCTAGATCTTATTTCTCCACCACCCGATTATTACACTCTATAAATCGGTTCAATATCTTAATTAGAAACAATCATCACATTTATCAAATTTTAGTTTAAAGTAACTAAGAGTAAAATTATATATAATATGTTTAAAAGTATTAAAAGTGACTTACCAGCAAGTGTAGTCGTATTTTTTGTTGCCTTACCATTATGTTTAGGTATTGCACTAGCCAGTGGCGCACCTCTTTTTTCTGGTTTAATTTCCGGAATTGTAGGTGGTACAGTAGTAGGCGCTTTAAGTGGCTCTAAAATAGGAGTTAGTGGTCCGGCTGCAGGATTGGCCGCCATAGTCTTAACTGCAATTGGAACTTTAGGAGGTTTTGAAAACTTCTTGGTTGCTGTTGTTTTGGGTGGAGTTATTCAATTAATTTTCGGCTTTTTAAAAGCAGGAATTATTGGATATTATTTTCCTTCTTCTGTAATAAAAGGAATGTTAACAGGAATTGGAATTATCATTATTCTTAAGCAAATTCCACATTTTTTTGGTTATGATGCAGATCCGGAAGGTGATTTTGCCTTTTTTCAAGTTGACGGAGAAAATACATTTTCGGAAATTTTTTTAGCGTTAAATAATATTAGCCTAGGCTCAACTATTATTGGCTTCATTGGTTTAGGAATTTTATTACTTTGGAGCAATGTTCTATCTAACAAAGGAAAATTCTTTCAATTAATTCAAGGACCGTTAGTAGCTGTAGTTGCAGGTATTATTTACTTTTTGGTAGCTGGTTCTAATTCAAAGTTTGGTATTAGTTCTTCTCATTTAGTAAGTGTTCCTGTACCAGATAATTTGGATTCTTTTTTAGGACAATTTAGATTCCCAAATTTCTCTCAAATTACAAACCCAGAAGTTTGGGTTGTAGCATTTACCATAGCATTGGTAGCTAGTTTAGAAACTTTATTATGTGTAGAAGCTACAGATAAGTTGGACCCACATAAAAATGTTACTCCTACAAATAGAGAGTTATTAGCACAAGGAACTGGTAATATAATTTCTGGGTTAATTGGAGGTTTACCAATAACACAAGTAATTGTAAGAAGTTCTGCGAACATTCAATCTGGTGGGAGAACTAAAATGTCGGCAATTATTCATGGTCTCTTATTACTTATGGCAGTTATTCTTATTCCAAGACTCATAAACAAAATTCCGCTTTCGGTATTAGCAGCCATCCTTTTTATTGTGGGATATAAATTAGCTAAACCAGCATTATTTAAACAAATGTACAATTTAGGATGGAAACAATCGGTGCCGTTTTTTGTTACTGTAATTGGTATTGTATTTACTGATTTATTGGTTGGTATTGGATTAGGTTTATTAGTTGGTATAATTGTTATTTTATTAAAAAGTTATCAAAACTCTCACTTTCTTCATATTGAAGATAATAGCAACGGAAAACATAAAATTAAAATGGAACTTGCAGAGGAAGTAACCTTCTTTAACAAAGGTGCTATTTTAAAAGAATTAGATAGTTTACCTAGAGATACTTATTTAGAATTTGATGTTACTAAAACCAGATACTTGGACTATGATATTATTGAGATTTTAGAGGATTTTGCATTTAAAGCCAAAGAAAGAAATATTGATATTAAGTTAATTTCAAAAAGAGGTATTGTTGAAAACCCATCTAGTTTTATTGAGTTTTTTCAATTGAGACCTAAGTCAAATATAAGTTTAAGTTAGAAGGAAATGAAAAATTATAAATACAAAATTCTTGTACTTTCAGACTTAAAGAAGAATGCAAGTTCAACCTTAAAAAGCAGCGTGAGTTTAGCCAACATGATTGATGCAGAAATAGCATTATTTCATGTAAAAGAACACATTGACATTTTAAAAAGAGATAATCAATTGTCTTCAATGAGAACTTTAAATGATGAACATAAGAATATCAAAAAGAAAATACATACTATAGTTAACGACTTTTCAAAAGAATATAATGTAAAAATTAATGGTGATTATGCATTTGGAAAAGTGAAAGAAGAAATTGAAAAACAAATACAAATTCACAATCCTGATATAATTGTTTTAGGTCAACGTGAACCAGCTCCTTTTAAACTTCTTGGCGATAGCATTACGCGCTTTATATTAAAAAAATTTAAAGGAATTATAATGATTACTTCAAATGAAAACACGTTAGTCCCAAATGAAAAAGTAGCTTTAGGTGTTTTAAATGGTTCTACTAAATTTTTAAAAAACAAGCTTTCTAACGATTTAATAACGCATTCAAAAGCGCCATTAAAATCTTTTAGAATTCTTAATAGCCAAAACTTAAACACGCCTAAATTAAACGAAGAAAAAATGGTCGAGTATGTCTTTGAGCAAAATGATAATGCTATGACAACACTTTCTTCGTATTTACAAAAAAACAACATTAATTTATTATGTGTAGACAGAGATAAAAACAAAGCAAATAACACTATAAATGCTGATACATCATTAAAAGAAGTAGTAAGCAAGTTAAACGTTTCGTTATTAGTTTCAGAAGCATAATTTAATTTTAATTATTACAAAACACATATGAAAGCACATACACAAGAAACACAGGCAACAATGACCCCTGAAAAGTCATTAGAATACTTAATAGAAGGGAACTTACGATTTCAAAATAATTTAAAAGCAAATCGTAACCTTTTAGAACAAGTAGACGATACTAGTGGGGGCAATTTCCATTTGCAACATTTTTAAGCTGTATAGATTCTAGAGTACCCCCAGAGTTACTTTTTGACCAAGGACTTGGAGATATTTTCAGTATTCGTATTGCAGGAAACTTTGTAAATGATGATATTTTAGGAAGTATGGAATTTGCATGTAAATTGGCCGGAACCAAGCTTTTAGTGGTTTTAGGTCATACCGCATGTGGAGCCGTAAAAGGAGCTTGTGACGATGCCAAATTAGGAAAACTTACCGGAATGTTAGCTAAAATTAAACCAGCCGTTAATGCGGTAACATCACCTGAAGACGCTAGTTTAAGAAACTCTGGAAATTTAGAGTTTGTAAACAATGTTGCTGAACAAAATGTATTGCTAACTATTGATAAAATTTTGAAGGATAGCGCGGTTTTGGCTGAGATGCATAACAGTGGTGAAATCAAAATTGTTGGAGCAATGTATAATGTTCATTCAGGAGCAGTAACATTTATTTAGTCTATAAAATTAATAAAGAAACTTAACAGGTTTTAAACCCTGTTAGGTTTTTTTAATCTACCCAATTAAAAGTAGGAATAACTATTTAAATTTTTACAAAAACATGTTTTGCATTAAAAATAGTAATAAGGCCAATAATACTTGAATCATAGCATTTCATTTTTTAGTTCATAAGTTTTAATGTAGCATCCACATATTTCAAAAGTACAATTTATATAAACAAAAGTAAAATCCTACTTGGTTTGCGTTAGGGATAGCAGCGACATCCTTTTTTTGAAATGTAACGAAGTGGAATTACAACAAAAGATACAGCGGAAAGCCCGACCTGCAAGGGAACGCCCAAAAATAACCGTATCAAAAATAATTAGTAATTTTGCAGCCAAAAATTTTAGGTTTGGTAAAAATAGGAGATATTGAATTGAATGACTTCCCGCTATTGTTAGCGCCAATGGAAGATGTGAGCGATCCACCGTTTAGAGCATTGTGCAAAGAACAAGGTGCTGATGTGGTGTATACTGAATTTATTTCGAGCGAAGGCTTGATTAGAGATGCTGCAAAAAGTAGAAAAAAATTGGACATTTACGAAAAGGAACGTCCGGTTGGTATTCAAATTTTTGGAGCGAATTTAGAATCCATGTTGCGAACGGTTGAAATTGTTGAACAATCGAAGCCTGATATTATTGATATTAATTTTGGTTGTCCGGTAAAAAAAGTGGTTAGCAAAGGTGCCGGCGCAGGAATTTTAAAGGACATTGATTTAATGGTTGAACTAACCGACGCCATGGTGAAACACACCAAATTACCTGTTACAGTAAAAACGCGTTTGGGTTGGGATGAATCATCCATAAAAATTGTTGAAGTTGCTGAACGTTTGCAAGATGTTGGCTGCTCGGCGATCTCTATTCACGGGCGTACACGTGCGCAAATGTATAAAGGTGATGCCAATTGGGCACCTATTGCAGAAGTAAAAAACAACTCGAGAATGCACATTCCTGTTTTTGGTAATGGCGATGTAAATACTCCAGAACGCGCGGTTGAAATGCGTGATAAATTTGGTTTAGATGGCGCTATGATTGGAAGAGCTAGCATTGGAAATCCTTGGTTTTTTAAACAAGTAAAACACTTTATAGCAACTGGTGAACACTTGCCCGAAGTTACCATTGCTGAACGTGTTGAAATGGCAAAACGCCACCTAGAAATGGAAATTGATTGGAAAGAGAGTGAAATTGTTGGCGTTATGGAAATGCGTAGACATTACACCAACTACTTTAAAGGAATTCCAGATTTTAAACCTTACCGTATGAAAATGGTGACTTCAGATGCAGCACAAGATGTTTACGATGCTTTTGATGAAGTTCTGCAAAAATTTGCCTAATTTTAACTAGTGAAAAAAATCTTATTTACTGTTTTATTATCATTTATGCTTATTGCCTGTGCTGATAAAGCAACCTCGCAAGCTGAATTAAAATTGGTAAACACTATAAAGCTTAAAATTGCTGAACCTTCAGGAATTACAGCTTATAAAAAACACTTGTACATTGTTAGCGACCAAAATGGTGGCATATACAAAACTACCTTAACAGGAGAAGTTGTAAAAAAAATTAAGACAAACTACAAAGATTTAGAAGGAATTACCATTATTCCTTCTTCCAAAAAAATAGCCATTGTTAACGAAGCTAAACGCTCCCTTATTTACTTAAATTTAAAAGGCAAGTTTTTAAATAAGCATAAAATTAAAGGGGAACAAGAAACAACGAATAGCGGATTAGAAGGCATTTGTTTTGACAGCTCAATAAAAAGGTTATTTGCTGTAAATGAAAAAGCGCCTAAACAACTATTAGCATTGAATTTAAAAGGTGAAATTAAAAACACCTATCCTTTAAATTTTTCTAAAGATGTTTCGGGCATTTGTTTTGATGAAAATAGCAATTGCTTATGGATAATTAGCGATGAATCAAGTGCTATTTATCAAATTTCAAAAAAAGGAAAGCTTTTAAAAAAGCATAAAATTAACGTTGAAAAAGGTGAAGGGATTGTAATTTATAAAAACCATATGTATGTGGTTAGTGACTCCCAAAACACCTTATATGTGTTTGAAATGGTTAACTAACAAGCTCATATTATAATTCATAAAAAAAGCAGTTTGAAAATTTCAAACTGCTTTTTACTATTTAGAATTTATATTTATTTTAAATCAAATCGATCTGCATTCATTACTTTTACCCAAGCATTCACAAAATCGTTTACAAATTGTTCTTTATTATCGTCTTGTGCATAAAATTCAGCATATGAACGTAAAACTGAATTTGAACCAAACACCAAATCAATTCGTGTAGCTGTATATTTTACTTTTCCCGTTTTTTTACAACGAATATTATACAATCCGTTTTCTGAAGGCTCCCAAGCGTAGCCCATATCTGTTAAGTTTACAAAAAAATCGTTAGACAAAGTTCCAACAGCATCTGTAAATACACCGTGTTTGGTTTCACCATAATTGGTTCCCATTACACGCATTCCACCTAACAACACCGTCATTTCAGGAGCAGTTAAACCCATTAATTGTGTGCGATCTAATAGCAATTCTTCTGGACTCACTATATAATCTTTTTTCAACCAGTTTCTATAACCATCAGCTAATGGTTCTAGCGGTTCAAACGATACTTCATCTGTCATTTCATCAGTTGCATCACCACGTCCAGGAGTAAAAGGAACTGAAATCGCTATTCCTGCTTTTTTAGCTGCTTGTTCAACACCCATATTTCCAGCCAATACAATGGTATCTGCAATGCTTATTTCAAATTCAGCTGCAATAGGTTCTAAAACGGATAGTACTTTTGCTAATTTTTCTGGCTCATTTCCTTCCCAATCTTTTTGAGGCGCTAATCTAATTCTTGCGCCATTTGCTCCTCCTCGTTTATCTGAACCTCTAAATGTTCTAGCACTATCCCAAGCAGTCCCAACCATTTCAGAAATGCTTAATCCTGCATTTGCAATTTTTTCTTTTACCGCAGCAACATCATAAGTTGTTTTCCCTTTAGGAATAGGATCTTGCCAAATCAAATCTTCTTTAGGAACATCTGGACCAAAATAACAGGATTTAGGCCCCATATCACGATGTGTTAATTTAAACCAAGCACGTGCAAAAGCATCAGAAAAAGCATCAAAATCATTCATAAATTTTAATGAAATTTCTTTATACGTTGGATCAACTTTCATTGCCATATCCGCATCCGTCATCATAGGATTGTAACGAATTGTAAAGTCTTCAACATCTACAGGCTTGTCTTCTTCTTTTATTGCTTTAGGCTCCCATTGCCAAGCTCCTGCAGGACTTTTTTGCAATTCCCAATCGTGTTTAAATAACATTTCAAAAAAACCATTATCCCATTTGGTTGGATTACTAGTCCAAGCTCCTTCTAAACCACTTGATACTGTATAACGACCTTTCCCTGTTTTGTTTGGATTTGACCAACCCAAGCCTTGTTCTTCAACATCGGCAGCTTCAGGAACTGGGCCCAATATACTTGCATCTCCATTTCCATGCGCTTTTCCAACGGTATGCCCACCTGCTGTTAAAGCAACAGTTTCTTCGTCGTTCATTGCCATTCTTTTGAATGTTTCACGTACTTGCTCTGCTGTTTTTAAAGGATTAGGCACTCCATTTACCCCTTCAGGATTTACATAAATTAACCCCATTTGTACCGCTGCCAACGGATTTTCCATAGTTGCAGGGTCTTCTAAATTTTCATAACGACTATCGCTTGGTGCTAACCACTCTTTTTCTGCTCCCCAATAAATATCCTGTTCAGGATGCCAAATATCTTCTCGTCCAAAAGCAAAACCAAACGTTTTTAAGCCCATATTTTCATAAGCAATGGTTCCTGCCAAAATAATTAAATCGGCCCAACTTATTTTATTTCCATATTTTTTCTTAATTGGCCACAACAAACGTCGTGCTTTATCTAAATTCACATTGTCTGGCCACGAATTAAGTGGCGCAAAACGTTGATTTCCCGTTCCACCTCCACCACGTCCATCAGCTGTTCTGTAGGTACCTGCTGAGTGCCAAGCCATACGAATCATTAATCCGCCATAATGCCCCCAATCTGCAGGCCACCATTCCTGACTGTCTGTCAATAAATTATGTACGTCTTTCTTTAAAGCTGCAACATCTAATTTTTTTAATTCTTCACGATAGTTAAAATTGAGTTTTAAAGGATTTGTCTTTGTATCGTGTTGGTGTAAAATATCTAAATTTAATGCCTTAGGCCACCAATCCATTACAGATTTATCTGTTGAAGTATTTGCACCGTGCATTACAGGACATTTTCCCATTTCATTTATGTTTTCCTCTTTACTTGTAGATTGATTGTGGTCAACTGGGCATTTACCGTCTTTTGAACTGCTCATGATTTTTAATTTTTAAGTTACAACAAATTAAGTATAAAAAATAGTTATCGATAAAAGATGGCGATAGATATTTCTTATATTTAAATAAATATTTAAAGCTTTGGAGTGAAGTGCAAACTATTATCCAACAGAATAATAGCTAAGTAAATTTAATAGAATAATTTCACTTTTTAAAAAAAAGTTCAACTTTTATTCAACCAATTTTTTAGAAATTCTACTACTGGCTATTTTTGAAGCTAAAAAACCTAAAATAAGAATGGTAATTGCTACTGAAAATACATTGTAAAAAGTAAATTCAACAGGATATGCTAAATTTTGTGTAATCATAAATAGTTGGTATTCTTTTTGAAGTATTACTAGTATAATTCCAGTGGAAAGACCAATAATTAAACCTAGTACCGATAACAAAAAGCCTTGCAGTATAAATACGCGTTTAATATCTTTTATGGTTGCGCCTAAACTATACAATGTTTTTAAGTTGTCGCGCTTATCTAAAATCATCATAATAATTGCGCCAATTACATTGAACAACGCAATGATTAAAATTAAGGTGAAGATTAAATAGGAGGCTAAATTTTCAGTATTCAACATTTTATAAAAAACTGCATTTAATTGCTCTCTGGTTTCAATTTTAAATGCTGATCCTAATTTGCTTTCTAAATCACTAATTACAGCTGCTCTATCACTGCTATTTTCAACTTTAATTTCTATTGCTGAAAGTTGTTCAGGTTTATAACTTAGTAACTCCTGCGCGAGTTGTAAAGATATAAAAACGAACTTTCGATCAATTTCATCAGTTAAACCAAAAATACCTATTGGCTGTGTATTTATTTGATTGAAGGCTTTATTAGGATTGGTGATATATCCCTTTCCTGGTTTTGGAACATAAATTTTTAAGGGTTCCAAGAAATCAAAAACACCTAAAGACAAGGTGTTAGAAATACGATTACCTACCACCACACCTGAAGGAATTTGTTCATCTAGCCAAGTTCCAATAAAAACAGTAGTATCAATACTATTAACCTGCGTGTAATTGGCATCAACACCTTTAATATAAGCAATATGTGTTTTGTTATTAAAGTCGAAAAAGGCTCTTTCTTCTATTACTTTTGAATAGAATGCAATCCCTTTTTGATTGTTAATAGCTACTTCTATTTCATTAGTAAATAAAAAAGATTTCCCTTTTTCCGAAGTAATTTTTATATCAGGATCCGATACGTTTAAAAAACCAACACTAAATTCTCTTAAGCCTGAAAACCCTGAAAGGACTATAAACAGTGCTAGCGTACCCACAATTACACCAACAGTTGCAATTAATGTTATAATATTAATGGTATTATTACTGCTTTTTGAAAATAAATATCGTTTTGCTATGTAAAGCGGAAAGTTCAAATTATCGCTTTTGGCGTTTATCTAAAACATCTGGATTTTTAATTGGGTTATCAAGTTTTCCCTTAAGCGCATTGTCAATATCTTCAATATAATCTAAACTGTCATCAATATAAAATGATAGTTCTGGCATACGACGTAATTGATTACGAGTACGTTTTGCCATTTCGTAACGTATGGTTGCCGTATTTTCTTGAACTCCTTTTAGTATAATTTCTCTTTTTAATTGAGGAAAAACGCTCAAAAAAACTTTAGCTTGCCCCAAATCTGAAGTAACATTTACTTTGGTAACAGATATAATCACTCCTTTCATCCCGTCTTGCGCAGCGTGTTGTAAAACATCAGCTAAATCTTTTTGCAAAACACCTGCTATTTTTTTTTGTCTATTTGTTTCCATAGTGCAAAGATACGTAGTTAAATGCAAACTACATTTAGTTTATTTTTAAACAATTAAAATTTGTAAACGATCTTTTTTAGATACACACATTTTTTTTTATAATCAATAATCGCATTTCCTTTTTCTAAAATATCTGCGCCAATAATTCCGTGAACAGCTTTTGCATCATGCGTTGTTAAAGCGGTATTTACGTGTGTTAAATCTAGCAACACCAAAGTACAACTATTAAATTGCCAATCTTTTAATTTCAAGGTGTTTTTTGAAGAAATTTTGGTTTCCATATCAATAGCTCCGGCTCCGGCTGCTTTGGTTTCAGAATCTTCAACTTCAAGATTAAAATTTTTTGCTAAAGAAATATCTACACAAGAATTAGAAGCACCTGTATCTAAAATAAAACGACCTTTTACGTCGTTTACAGTAGCTTTAATTTCAAAATGATTGGTGTTTATTTTTTTTAATTTAATTTTTACAAACCCTTTTCTTACCAGTAAATTCTTCAAATTCATCCCTTACTTATTTGAGGTCAAATTTACAGTTTTTAAACTCAACTAACACAAAAAGGCTGAAAGTCTTCCACCCTAACTTTCAGCCTTAAAATTATTGTACTTTAAATACTATTGGCAATGCATACTTTACTGCAACAGGATTTCCGCGTTGTTTTCCGGGTTCCATTGTTGGCAATAAATTAACAACTCTAACAGCTTCTTGTTGTAATTTAATATGAGGAGCTCTTGCCTGCACATCAACAATATTTCCATTGTTATCAATTTTAAACATAACTGAAATTCTTTTTATGCCAGGCGCTAACCCTAATTCAGTAGCCAAACCACTATCAAAGTTCTTACCTATAAATTTTGTTATTTTTGAAGTAAAACATTCCTTCATTTCAGATTTGCTTCCTGTACAACCAGGAAAAGCAGGCGCATCTTCAATTAAAATAAAAGGAACTTCTTTAATAATATCCTCAACAACTTCAACCTCATCAATATCACTAACTTCTACAGGCGCTTCAGTATCAGTTCCAACAAAAATAGTTTCAATAATATCCGTTTCATCGTCAACCTGTTTTACAACTTCAACAATTACAGGTTTTTGAACAGGTGGTGCTTTTGGAGGCTCAACAACGTATTCAATAATTGATTCTGTATCATCTTCCATTTGATAATTTGAATCGTTCAACACTATCAAATCATTTGCATACGTTTTACTTTGAATTAGTACATAAACAACAACTAATGTTAATACTAGACCTAATTGTGCAAATAACTTGGTGTAATTTTCTAAATTTGCTTTTGGATGTTTTTTTGTTTTCATGTGAAAAGATTTTTGTGTTATCGTTTTATAAACCGCAATTATTAATTAGTGAAGTGGAATTTGTTTAATTAATGTGTTGCAACTATATACCGGATAACTGTTAAAATTTTGTTAACTACAAGAAACATGCCAAAAATGAAGCCACCTAAATTTAGGTGGCTTCTGTATTTTATAATTGTTATTACCTATTTTTGCGAAATGATTATTACAGATACCCACACACACTTATATAGCGAGCAATTTAACGAAGATAGAAATGACGTAATTCAGCGTGCATTAGACGCTGATGTTTCTCGATTTTTTATTCCTGCAATTGATTCAACTTATTTAGATAGCATGCTACAATTGGAAAAAGATTTTCCTGAAAACACCTTTTTAATGATGGGTTTACACCCAACGCATGTAAAAGAAAATGTTGAAGAAGAATTAGCTTTTGTGAAAAATTGGTTAGACAAACGCACGTTTTATGGGGTTGGTGAAATTGGAATTGATTTGTATTGGGATAAAACTTTTTTAAAGCAACAACAATATGCTTTTAGGCAACAAATAAAATGGGCTAAAGAAAAAAAACTACCCATCGCTATTCATTGTAGAGATGCTTTTGATGAAATTTTTGAAATTTTAGAGGAAGAAAAAGGAGCCGATTTATTTGGAATTTTTCATTGTTTTACAGGAAATTTAAAACAGGCGAAACAAGCTATTTCTTACAATATGAAATTGGGAATTGGTGGTGTAGTAACTTTTAAAAATGGAAAAATTGATCAGTTTTTAAATGAAATTCCGTTAGAACATATTGTAGTTGAAACCGACGCTCCGTATTTAGCGCCAACACCGTTTAGAGGAAAAAGAAACGAAACTAGTTATATTACCAAAGTTGTTGAAAAATTGGCTGATATTTACCAAATTTCTAACGAAGAAGTTGCTAAAACAACCACACAAAACTCGAAAGATATTTTTGGAATCTAACCAAACCACATATTATAAAACACCTATAGGAATTGCAAAAATTACTGGAAATGAAGATGGAATTTCTTCTGTTTCGGTGTTAGATACTGAAGTTGAAATTTCAAAAAACATACCTGATTGTTTAAAAAATTGTGTGCAACAACTAGATGAATATTTTAATGGAAACAGAACTAAGTTTACGGTAAAACTAAATCCGAAAGGAACTGATTTTCAACAAAAAGTTTGGGCTGAATTATTAAATGTTCCTTTTGGAAAAACCAGTACTTATTTAGCACAATCTAAAAGTTTGGGCAATGCAAAAGCCATTAGAGCGGTAGCTTCAGCAAATGGTAAAAACCCTGTTTGGATATTGATTCCTTGTCACAGAATTATTGGAAGCGATGGATCTTTAACAGGATATGCAGGCGGACTTTGGCGAAAAAAATGGTTGTTACAACACGAAAATCCTTCACAACAACAGTCATTATTTTAAACTATTTTTACGCTTTCAACGTTAGTTACATAATGAAAAATAGTTTACTGGTACTTCTTTTATTCATTAGCGTACAAATTCAAGCGCAAATGCAATCCAAAAACTTTCATAAAAAGTTGTTTTTGGTGCAAAATGATAGCGTTCGAATAGATACGGTGAGTATTAGCCCGAGTAATTTTAAAATTTTTTCAGAAGAAAATAAAGAAATAGACACAACAAACTACAGCATTGATTTTTCAAAATCTGTAGTAGTTTTTAAAAATACTTCCTATCAAAAGGTAATCATACAATATACATCGTACCCCAATTTTTTAACTAAAAGATATTTCAAATTCAACAAAAAATTAATTGTTCCAAATGCCAACAACCAATCGCAATTATACAGTTTAACAACCAATGAGAAAAAAACTGCTTATAAACCTTTTGATGGTTTGGAGGCTGCCGGAAATATTACACGAGGCATTACTGTAGGTAACAACCAAAATGCTGTTGCAAACTCCTCTTTAGATTTACAAATAGCAGGAAAATTATCTGAAAACGTTACCCTAAAAGCTTCAATTATTGACACCAATTTACCCATTCAGGAAAACGGAAACACGTATGAGTTAAATGAATTTGATCGGGTTTTCATAGAATTATCTAGTAAAACCTGGAGCGTTAATGCAGGTGATATTTTTTTAAACAATCGTAAAACTGAATTTTTAAGGTTTGACAAACAAGTTTCGGGCTTAGGAGTAAATGCACTTATAGACACCGAAAATGCCGAAATAAAAGCCAGTGTTTCAGGGGCTTTTGTTAGGGGGAAATACAATAAAGTTCAGTTTACAGCTACAGAAGGCAACCAAGGACCTTATAGATTGAGTAACTTTGGAACCGACACCTATGTGTTAATACTTTCTGGAACTGAAGAAATTTATGTGAATGGTTTGTTGTTAAAAAGAGGTGAAAACAACGATTATATTATTGATTATAATAATGGTGAAGTTACGTTTAACACCACTTTTCCCATCACAGCAAATATGCGAATTACTGCTGAATACCAATACAGCGACAAAGTTTACAACCGTTTTATTACTTACAACAATGTAAATTACAATGCTGAAAAATTTAGTATTGGCGGTTATTTTTACAACGAAAATGATTTAAAAAATCAATCGTTAAATCCTGAACTTACGAATGAACAAAAACAAATTTTAGCAGATGCTGGTGATAATACGTTGGCTATGATTTCACCTTCAGGGCAAGAAGAATTGTATTCTGAAAATAGTATTTTATATAAAAAGGTGTTGCAAGGAACCAATGAAATTTACGAATATTCAACGGAGGAAACTTCACCTCTTTATAATGTCACTTTTTCATATGTTGGTGAAAATTTAGCAAGCTATAAACTAAAAGAAGTAATTGCTACTGGGAAAATTTATGAATATGTTGGCCAAAATTCAGGAGATTATGCACCTGTAATTCAGTTAAAAGCGCCTGACAAATTACAAGTTGCTGTATTTAACGGAGCTTACAATCCTTCAGAAAAAACAAATATGTATGCTGAGGCAGCATTTAGCAATAGCGACGAAAATTTATTTTCTACAATTGACAATGATAATAACAATGGTATTGCTACAAAAATTGGTTGGGAACAAGTGCTTTTTGAAAAAAAATGGAAATTAAAAAGCCATTTAAAATACGATTATTTACACAAAGATTTTAAAACCATTGAACGTATTCAAAGTATTGAATTTAATAGAGATTGGAATATTGAGCGTGTTTATGGAAATCAACAACTAATTAGCGCTGCATTAGTACTAGATAACAACAAAAAAAATGCAGTAACTTATGAGTTTTCAAACTTAAAATTTGGTGATGATTACAACGGTTACAATCAAAAAATAGCTGGTGTTTTTATGCAGAACAACTGGTTGGTAAACTTTAATGGAAGTACTTTAAATAATACCGATGCCATTGAAGATGGAAATTTTTGGCGTTATTATATAAACACAAAATACAATTTAAATAAAAGTTGGTTTGGCGTAAATTTAAGTGGCGAAAAAAACAAACTAATCAATAAAACTACCAATAATTTAAACACACTAAGCCATAAATTTAACGACTTTGATGCTTTTTTTGGCATTGGAGATTCCACCAACATAAAGGTTGAAATTGGTGCAAATTATAGAATAACCGATAGTATTCAACAAAATGAATTTCAGCAAGTAAATAATTCAAAAACCTATTATTTAAAATCGAGTTTTATAAATTCAACTTCAACCAATTTAAATGTTTATTTAAATTATAGATCCGTTGAAAATGTGAATTTTGCCAACGAAGAGTCGTTAAATTCTAAAATTACTTACAAACAACAACTATGGAATCAGTTTGTTTCATTTAATACTGTTTACCAAACACGCTCGGGAACATTACCGCTTCAAGATTACACTTATATTGAAACCGAACCCGGACAAGGTTTTTACACTTGGATTGATTACAATAACAATGGAATAAAAGAATTGAATGAATTTGAAATTGCGCAATTTCCTGATCAAGCAAGATATTTAAGAGTGGTATTACCAACGGTGAATTATATTGCAACACATCAAAATATTTTTAGTCAAAACCTTTTGTTGAATCCTCAACAATGGGCTTCTAGTGGCGGTTTTAAAAAACTACTCTCCCACTTTTACAATCAAACCGCTATTATAATTGACAGTAAACAACAGAAAACAGACAATAAATTCAACTTAAATCCTTTTAATATTAACAATGAAAATTTATTAGGACTCATTTTTAATTTCAATAATAGTTTTTATTTCAACAGAGGGAAAAAAGATTTTTCAACCACTTACAGGTATTTTAAAAATCAGAATATTAACACAACCACTATTGATGGTTTAGAAAATAATCTTGAATTACACCAATTGCAATTTGAACATGAAATAGCTAATTTTTGGCTATTAAATTTAGATGCAAGCACTTCAAAAAACAAGATGAATTCCACCAATTTTTCAAATAGGAATTACGCCATTAATAGCAACAATTACCTTCCTAAAATCTCGTATTATTACACTAAAAATTCTTACTTCTCCGTATTTTATCACTATAAAAACAAAGAGAATACCATTGGTGATTTTGAGACTTTAAAAACATCAAATATTGGCGTATTAGCTAATTATTTCAATAATGAAAAATCGTTGATAAAATTGGAATTCAACCTGTTCAATAATAAATTTATAGGAAATAGCAATTCACCAGTTGCTTACCAAATGCTAGAAGGTTTACAACCTGGAAAGAATTATACTTGGAGTTTGTTATTTCAACGAAAACTGTTTTCATTTTTAAATTTAAACATTGATTATTTAGGAAGAAAAAGTGAAACTTCAAAAACTATTCATACAGGTTCTGTTCAGCTAAAAGCACATTTTTAAATTAATAATTAGTTCGGTTAAATTATTGATACTACTTTTGCTTAAACTCAAACAAATTATGAAAAAAATTATCTTATCAATCTGCTTAGTATTTTTGTTTTTGAATGCTAATTCTCAAGAAGATGAAAAAATTCCAAAACACGAAATAAAATTAAATGCAGCCTATCTATTAGCTGGGATTCCTGAAATTGGATATGCACATCTTATAAATGAAGAATCTTCCATAGGAATTGACCTATTATTTAATATTGTTGGAGATGTTGAATTAAAATTTGCACTTACTCCATATTATCGTTTTTATTTTGGGAATGATATAGCTAATGGTTTTTTTGTTGAAGGCTTTGGTATGTTAAACACCATTGAAACTGAAACTTACAATGGATTTGATGTTTACGACTATACTGATGAAACGGATTTTGCTCTTGGTTTCTCGCTTGGTGGTAAATTTGTAACCAATAATAACTTTACTTTTGAAATTTATGGTGGTATTGGACGGAATTTATTGAATACTGATAGTGTAGATTTTGTTCCTAGGCTAGGAGTAACAATTGGAAAAAGATTTTAATGAATTTAATAAAAAGATAGAATGAAAAAAATAATAGTTGCTTTCACAATTTTAACTTGTACACTTAGCCAAGCTCAAAATGAAATTAAAATTGACCTATTTGATGGTTTGGTTTTAAAATCTATTGAAGTTTCCTACGAACATTTCTTAAACGAAGAATCATCAATAGGTATTTCAGCTTTTTTTAACCTTGATGAAGGTGCTAGTTTTAGTTACAATGAAAAAACAATGTTTACTCCTTATTTTCGTCACCATTTTCCTTCAAGAACAAGTTGGAGATTTTTTGGAGAAGTATTTGTTGGTATAAATAGTGGTGAAAAAGAAATTAAAATTAATGATGCTCCAAACACTTATAAGGATTATACCGATGGTGCATTAGGTGTTGCTATAGGTACAAAATATGTATCACCAAAAGGATTTGTAATTGATATTTTTGGCGGAATAGGTAGAAATTTATTTAATTCATACGCACCTTCAATTGTACCAAGAGCAGGAATTAATATTGGGTATAGACTTTAATGAAAAAAATTAATAAAAAAACTCCGAAGAAATTTCTTCGGAGTTTTTTTTATATACTATTTAATAAAAAATTACATTTTCATTAACCAGTTTTTTACATCAACCTCTTCTTTAATTAGTGCTTTTAATTCAGAAATTTTAACACGTTGTTGCTCCATAGTATCTCTATGACGAATCGTTACAGAATCATCGGTTAACGTATCGTGATCAACAGTTATACAAAATGGAGTACCATTTGCATCTTGCCTTCTATAACGTCTTCCTACCGCATCTTTTTCATCGTAAGCAACATTAAAATCCCATTTTAAATCTTCCACTATTTTTTTAGCAATTTCTGGTAAACCATCCTTTTTTACTAAAGGTAAAACAGCCGCTTTTGTAGGTGCTAAAACTGCTGGTAATTTTAAAACCGTTCTTGTGGTACCATTTTCTAACGCTTCTTCTTGTAAAGAGTTTGAGAAGACTGCTAAAAACATACGATCTAAACCAATAGAAGTTTCAACTACATAAGGAACGTAACGTTCGTTAATTTCAGGATCGAAATATTGTAATTTTTTACCTGAATGCTCTTCGTGTGCTTTTAAATCAAAATCTGTACGTGAATGAATTCCTTCTAATTCTTTAAATCCAAAAGGAAATCTAAACTCAATATCGGCAGCTGCATCAGCATAATGTGCTAATTTATCGTGATCGTGGAAACGGTAATTATCTTCACCCATTCCTAAGGAAAGGTGCCATTTTAATCTATTTTCTTTCCACTGCTCATACCATTCTTTTTGTGTTCCAGGACGTACAAAAAATTGCATTTCCATTTGTTCAAATTCACGCATACGGAAAATGAACTGACGGGCCACTATTTCATTTCTAAAGGCTTTACCAGTTTGAGCAATTCCGAAAGGAATTTTCATTCGACCAGTTTTTTGAACATTTAAAAAGTTCACAAAAATACCTTGGGCAGTTTCTGGACGTAAATACAAATCCATTGCAGTATCTGCAGATGCACCTAATTTAGTTCCAAACATTAAGTTGAATTGCTTAACATCTGTCCAGTTTTTTGAACCAGACAATGGGCAACCAATTTCCAATTCTTCAATTAACAGTTTTACATCAGCTAAATCTTCTTTTTCTAAAGATTTCCCCATACGTTGCAAAATTGCCTCACCTTTTGCTTTATATCCAACTACACGTGTATTGGTTGCCAAAAATTCTGTTTTATCAAAAGATTCACCAAAGCGTTTTGCTGCTTTAGCTACTTCTTTTTCAATTTTAGCATCTAATTTCCCAACATAGTCTTCAATTAAAACATCGGCTCTATATCTTTTTTTAGAATCTTTATTATCAATTAACGGATCATTAAAAGCATCTACATGGCCTGAAGCTTTCCAAGTTGTTGGGTGCATAAAAATTGCAGCATCTAATCCAACAATATTATCATTCATCTGCACCATCGCTTTCCACCAGTATTCTCTAATGTTTTTCTTTAACTCAACACCGTTTTGAGCATAGTCGTACACTGCACTCAAACCATCGTAAATTTCACTTGATTGAAATACGTAACCGTACTCTTTTGCGTGCGAAACTACTTTTTTAAATTTATCTTCTTGATTTGCCATGCTGCAAAAATAGTAAAGCTTTTAGTACTATAAAACAAAAAAGTGGAAATAGCCGAAACTATTTCCACCTAATTAACATTAAATAACATTAACTGGAGTTGCCTTTCTTATTTTAAGGTAACTGTACTCACTCCTGCAAGTAAATTATCAATATATACATTTACTGTATAAACGCCTTTTTTAATATTGTCACTGTTT
Source organism: Lutibacter agarilyticus (assembly GCF_900188235.1). Lineage (GTDB taxonomy): Bacteria > Bacteroidota > Bacteroidia > Flavobacteriales > Flavobacteriaceae > Lutibacter > Lutibacter agarilyticus. Next base: position 215,088 of record NZ_FZNT01000005.1, read on the forward strand.
ACTTCAACTAGTGAAATTATTGCAATATCTTCATTTAAATAATTAACCAATGTTCTATCACTGTATGAAATAGTTGACTCATCTAACAGCGTAAGCTCACCTTTACTCCCTATGGTATTTCCCTGCATATCAAGCACTTGAATATACACACTACGCTCTCCTTGCTCAGCAATTGCATTTTTATCAATAGTGAAATTAATTCTAAACGCATCTGTATTTTTAGATCTAGCAGTTTCTACTAACTTTCCGCTAGATTTTTCTCGCATTGCCAATACCTTAATTGCATTCACTTTCAAAATTGAACCAATAGCTACTTTTTCACCAAGCTTCATATTTTGAATAGCTAACGTGTCATTTTTAGCAATTTGGCTTGTAATTTCAACATTTGCACTGTCTAAATTTTGAGTTAATAACTCATTTTTTTTAGTTAACTCATCATTCATTTGAAATAACTCTAAATTGTCAGCTTCAAGCTTTTCAATTTGTTTTCTGTATCTACGAATTAAGCTATAATTTGTAGCTTTTAAATCTTTTATTGAATCTCTTAGCGCAATAATTTTGTCTCTTTCAAAAGCTAATTCATTAGACATTGATGTATTTTCACCAATAGCATCTTCATATTTTACAATCATGCTATCTAAATTCATCTCAATTTCTGCTTTCTCATCTTCAATAGCATTGGTTAATTTATTATGCTCACTATTAGCATAAAAAGTGTAACCTAAGGCAGCAATTAATAGTACTCCAAGTACTATCATAATTAACTTATTGTTCGATTTTTTGTCTTGTTCCATCTTTAAAATTTTAGGGTTTTATAATTCAACGCAATTTACGTCAATAAATTATATTAGAGTGAGAAATTAGAGGTATACTTTTTGTTCTGAGGAATTATAAATTTACTACTTTTACTTCTGAATTTATAATTAATTGAGCCTTATCTAATAGAATTCATCATTTATATTATAAATTGTAGGTTTTTAAAAACGTTTTGCTATGAATTTTTTAAAAAACATCTATGAATTGTTTTATCCTGAGCTGTGCGCTTGCTGTAATAACACCCTAACTAGCAACGAATTAACAGTTTGCGTAAATTGCAGACATGATTTACCACTCACAAATTTTACCAATGAAGAAAATAACTTGGTTGAAAAATCATTTTATGGTAGAATTCAAATTGAAACAGCTACCGCTTTATTTTATTTTTTTAAAAAAGGTAAAATTCAAAATCTAATACACGCATTAAAATATAAAAACCAACAACAGGTTGGCACATTATTGGGAAATTGGCTTGGGAGTGAATTGGTTGAAAGTAACCGATTTTCTAGTATCGATTATATTATACCCGTACCACTTCATAAAAACAAATTAAAAACCCGTGGGTACAACCAGGTTTCTTTTTTTGGAAAAAGCATGGCAAAAATCTTAAAAATTCCATTTAACGAAACTATTTTAACACGTATTTCTTTCACAAAAACCCAAACTAAAAAAGTTCGCTTTGACAGGTGGAATAACGTACACGAATTATTTTTTGTTGAAGACCAAAAAGTATTAGAAAACAAGCATATTTTACTAATTGATGATATTATAACAACCGGCGCCACCCTTGAAGCTTGCTGTAAAGCTTTTGAAAAAACGAAAAATATAAAAATTAGTATTGCCTGTATGGCATACACTAAATAAATAAATTGTTATTTTGCACTAAAATTTTAGTAATGAACCATCGTTTTTTTAAAATTCTTATCGTATTTTTAATCGCACTTACTTTCACTAAATGTGCAAAAAGAGGGCGACCAACAGGTGGAGAAAAAGATGAAATTCCCCCTATTTTAATTAGTGCATCTCCTTCACAAGAAAGTATTGAGTTTGATGCTACAAAAATTAGAATTTATTTTGATGAATATGTGAAATTTAAGGATTTAAATAAAAAATTAATTATTTCACCTCCCTTAAAATACACACCTGATATTACGCCCGTTGGAACAGCCAGTAAAGTAATTACTATAAAACTTTTAGATACTTTAAAAGAAAACACAACATATACTATTAATTTTGGAAATAGCATTTTAGATAATAATGAAGGCAATATACTTGAGAGTTTTAAATATGTTTTTTCAACAGGAAAACATGTAGACTCCCTTCAAATTTCAGGAGATATAACAGATGCTTTTAGTCGAAAAACAGCAAGTGATATTTTGGTAATGCTTTATGAAATGGATTCAACATTTAATGATTCTATTATTTACAAAGAAAAACCAACATATGTTACCAGTACCTTAGACAGTACCAATTTTGAATTAACAAATTTAAAAGAAGGTAAATATCTTTTAATGGCATTAAAACAGCCCAACAATAATTATATTTACAAACCCAAACAAGATAAAATTGGCTTTTATAAAGAACCTATAACATTACCTATAGATACTACATTTAAAATTTCGTTGTTTAAAGAAATACTACCTTTTAAATTGGTAAAAGCACTAGAAACCTCCAAAGGTCATATTATTTTTGGTTACGAAGGTAATGCAGAAAATTTATCTGTAACTCTTTTAGATACGGTACCTTCAAACTTTAAACCTGAAATTGTTTTTGAACAAGAGAAAGATACACTGAGTTATTGGTTTAAAGCTATTGAAAAGGATTCCTTACTTTTTGAAGTAACGAATTTAAATTATAAAGATACAATTACTGTAAAATTAAAGTCTGCAAAAAAAGATTCTTTAGTATTAACAAGCGCACTAAAAAGCAATACACTAAACCCAAGAGATACATTTGCTATTAGGTCGAGAATTCCTATTTCAAAAATAGACCCTTCTAAAATTTCAATTTTTGATAAAGACACCATTGCTATTCCTTTTACTTCTGAAGTAAATTCATATAAAAATAAACTCTATTTAAAGTTTGAACAACAGTTTGAACAACAGTACGCCATAAAAGTATTACCTAACGGTATTTCAGATGCTTTTGGCGATGTAAACGATACGCTAAGCTATAATTTAAGAACTAAAAAACTTGAAGATTATGGTGTTATTAATTTACAAGTTTCAAATGTTACATCACCAATAATTATACAAATTATTACTGAAAAGGATGAGCTGATTGCTTCAAAAGCAATAAGTAGCAACCAACTAGTTACGTTTAAAAATTTACTTCCGAAGAAATACATTGCAAGGGCTATTTTTGATGACAACGAAAATGGTAAATGGGATACTGGAAATTATTTACTAAAAACGCACCCAGAAAAAACAATATACTTTGATAAATTATTAGAAGTTCGTGCAAATTGGGATTATAATGAAACCTTTTTGTTAAAATAATTGCGTTATTTTTTAATAAATTAAATATTGGTAAAGATTTTATTACATTTGACCCTATAAAATTAACTTTTGACAAAGAGCATATTTAAAATACTTGCCCCTATCATCTATTGCTTTTTTATAGCAACAGTTTCTGCACAAGATAAAAGTAGTCATGAAATTGGCATTATCTCTGGTTCAGCCTCTTTTACAACCGATTACGGTCAACGTCATGATTTTCAATCAAACGTTGGGGGTAATGTAGGTCCGGGGTTAGGTCTTATTTATTATATTAATTTTACTGATTACCGCTATCGTTGGAATCAACGTACAAATTACTGGTCTGAACATTTTAGAATTCGAACTGAATTTTCTTATATGACCGCTAAATTAAATCACTATGGTATTTATGCTGAAACTGACTCTTATGCCGGTGAGCAATTAAGAGCAATGCATGGTAAAACACAGTTGTTTAATTTTGGTGCACAACTTGAATTTCATATTGTAGATATTGTTGATTTTGGATCAAGAAGAATTCCTCGTTTAAAATTTTCACCCTATCTAAGTCTTGGCTTAATGGGTGACTTTTACAATCCTGAATTAGAATCTGACTTAGGTGATTGGAGAGAAGACCCAAGTGTTTTATACCCTAAATGGGCAGTACCAGGAACTGTTGATACTTCAGCCGGATTTACAGGCTCACTTACCGGTGGTATTGGTACACGATTTAAAATTGGCGAATATAGCGACATTCTTTTGGAATCTCGCTGGCAATATTTCTTCTCAAACTGGGTTGATGGTTTGAATGCAAAAGACGACCCTGCAAACAAATACAATGATTGGTTGTTGTATGTTCACGTAGGTTATGTTTACTACTTAAATTAAATCATATATTTCGTAAAATTAACATCCCTCTTTTCTATTTTTCAATAGGGTTTAATTTATGCCTTGGATCTTGTTTTAACAACTTTGTCATACTATTGTACAATGCTGGCTCATGCTGTTCAAAAAAATCTGGTTGTTCAAAAAATGTTTCTAATGCAACTGAAAATAATTCTATAAGATTTGTACCTGCGTAAGACCTCAACACTTTATTTTGTTTCAATTTAATTTTTTGAAATTTAATTGCGGCTTGTTTTTTCCAATTTTCAAACTCTTTGTCTTCAAAAACTTTAGAAAAATAAGTATTGCTAGCATTTTCAAAAATTAAACAATGCCCAAATTCATGAATTGTTAAATTCATGGCATCGTCTGATACTTCAAAACCATGCGCAACAGCAGGCCAAGATAAATTTACTTTTTTAGTATATAAATTTACATCTCCATTAAATAACGCTTTGTTATTTTTATACGAATAAGATCTTGGTGCAATAAAAATAGCATTGAACTTTTTAAGTGTATTCATTTTTAAGCCAAAAGTAATTTGCACAAAAGCACTTGAGACAATTATTTTCATTTTGTTGGTTAACAAAAATCCTCGCTCTGAACTAAAATTAGTAGTCCAAAGAAACACAAGTGTTCTTATTTGAAACGTTTTCTTATTTACTTCAGAAAGGTTTTTATAATACGTATTGTTTGCAATTAACACCTTGTGGCATTCATTTTTAGTACGTTGATTAAAAAAAGAGCCAATAAGTTGATACTTTAAATTCAAACTTTAGTTTTAAAATGTAATCTTAATTCAAAAAAATAATTTCGCTTTAAATAAATTTCAACAGTTGAAGAATTACCCCTAAATGAATTCCTTCGTGAAATAAATTAAAATCTATAGCATCTTCAATAGACGTTAAAGTAACATTTACACTTGTAGTATATTCCGTATAATTTTTAAAAATTCCATTCGCATAATCTTCATCTAAAACAACAGGAAATTGCAACAATTGCTTTTTAATAGTTTCAAATTCTGTTTCTGAAAGCGTATAACTTGGCGTTGATCCTTTTTGAAATTTCTCAATAAATTCTTCTGAAATTAAACAATCTAAACCTGATAGTTTATAACATAATAATTGCTGTGTAACTACTAAATGGGCTATATTCCACGCTATATTATTTTTAAATCCTGTAGGAATTTTATTTAGTTGTTCGTTTGTAAGATTATTAATTACTTTTAAGGTTAGTTGTCTTGATTTTAATAAAGTGTCAAATCGTTTTTGCATGCTTAAAATATTTATTCATTAGTTTTCAAATTTAAGATAAAACCCCTTAATTTACTTCAATTTAAAATTTAAAAAATGAAAAAAATATACTACCTAAAAACTTGTGATACTTGCCGAAGAATTTTAAAAGAAATGGACACTACAGGTTATATGTTACAAAATATTAAAACAGATCCTATAACGGTTGAACAATTAGAGGCAATCTATAGTTTAACCAATAGTTATGAAGTTTTATTTAGCCGAAGAGCAAAAAAATACAAGGAAATGGATTTAAAAAACCAAGATTTATCTGAAAAAGATTATCGTCAACTTATTTTAGATGAATACACCTTTTTAAAACGTCCTGTAATTATAAATGAACATAAAGTTTTAGTAGGAAATACCAAAAAAAGAGTCGACATTTTCAGCTAATCTAGAATCTAAATAAATAAGACTATTAGCTTACTATTATTAAAAATTAAAACTATTTTTGAAATACAAATCAAACTTAATTATATTATGAGAAAAATTTTATTATTACTTGTTGCTTTTTGCACAATCAATGTAGCTTTTGCCCAATTCTATGTTTCAGCTAGTGGTGGATATAGCATAGGTTCTGCTGGAATTTTAACAGGAACTTCATTAAACGATGCTCAAACCAAAGCAACAAACCATTATGGTAGCTATGGTGAAGGTTTTAACACACAACTTAGAGGTGGTTATTTCTTTAACAAAATGTTTGGTCTTGAATTATCTTTAGGTTACTTAGGTGGATCAGATCAAAATATTTCTAATTATTTAAAAAATGATGATGGTGATATTAAAGAGTTTACTAATGGTAATGCACATGCTGAAGCCTTTGGAATTAACTTGGCACTTGCATATAACTTTAACGAAAACTTTTACGGAAAAATTGGGGTAGTTTCTAAATTAGGCGGAAAAACGGAAGCTACATTTACAAGAACAACTCCTACTCCTTTCGGACCAATTGTTGCAGAAGGAGTTAATGATTATCACGGTAGACCACCATTAGGATTTACAGCTGCTTTTGGTTATAAATATAAATTAACCGATAACTTAAATTTATTTGCTGAATTAGAATATTTAGGAATTAACGTTACAAGAGATACTTCTGAATTTGCTGAGTTAACAATTACAACTCCTAATGTACCTGGAGATGTTTTCTACCCTGGTTCACCTGCTGTACCATCTAACACTTGGAACTTAGGAGACGCACCTTACCTATGGCTTTCAGAGGTTCCTGGATTACCACAAGAAACTATTGTTCCAATTTATGCTCCTTCAGAAATTGACTATGTAGATTCATTGCCTGAACCAAACAATGACCCTTCAAAATCATTATCATCTGTTGCTCCTTATTCTTCTTTTGGAATAAATATTGGTATTACGTATACATTTTCAAAAAAAGAAGCTAAATAATATAGCTTATTATTAAAGTAAAAAAGCCTTTTCAAATTTGAAAAGGCTTTTTTACTTTAATAATAGTTTTAAATTTTACTTCCAGTATTTTGCAACCCACGGTGCTGGATGCACATAACGATACCATTTTCCCCAACCACCTTCAACGGCTTTATGCGGATTAATTTCTCCGTGGAAAATAATAATTTTAGCACCTTCAGGAATTGTTGGTTTTTTCCAAATAGATATAGGAAAGCGCGAATTACAATCGTATTTATAACTTGGGCACCATTCTTTTGGCCAATACTGTAATTTGCCTTTATTATTTATTTCGTGCGTTAAAAACTCCTGTTCGTTTCTATGCTCTTTAATCGCTTTTTCAAAATTGTTAATGAAATTTTCAAAAACATAACCGTGTTTTCCAATATCAAACCTGTAAACCGATGAGTTTCCAGTAATTCTCCAACTTCTCCAGCTATGGTCTTTTATAATTCTAAACTCTCCTTCAACATCAAAAAAGCAATCAATATTATCTACAATTACAATATCTAAATCTAAAAATAAAGCACGCCCTTCTAAACCGTATAAATCTTCCTTTAGTGTGGTTAATTTTTTCCACATACGCTCTGGCAAGTTAGACGGAATATCAATCTCTGGAATAGGAAAACATTGTACCTCATCTATAATTCCAGACTCATCATCGGTAAAACAAACCATTTTAAAATCGTAGGTTAAATTCTTTTTAACCATGGAGTGCAATCGGTTCACATATTCTGCACCATACAAGGTTCCCCATTTCATACAGAATATATAATTGGTTATTTTATTGTTATTTTCCATGTTTCTTTAAAATATGTAAATATTCAACTGTTGAAGTTGCTTTGTGATTTCTGCTTGCTGTTTTATCGGCTTTAAATCGCTGATAGTTTATTGTTTTTAAGCTGTATTCCCCATAACTACTCATAATGCTTTTAACCTCATTTTCAGACATTAACCCCTCATTATTATAGCTTAAAAAAATGTATTTAAAGTTAGCATTTTTTATCAATTCTTCGAAGAAAAACTTCACTTCATTTTTTTTACAATAATCCGATTTATAATAAGCACGTAATCCTGTTTTCCCCTTCGGAATAAATGCATCGTATTTTGCAATTGTTGTTAATAAATGATAATTCGCTCCGTACTGTCTAGCATTGTATGGCGGATCTAAATATAAAATATCACCTTTTATTTCGTGAATTAATTCGTTACTATTTTTATTAAAAACCTGATGCGAATTTTTAGTAATTGAAAAAATTGGCAGTACTAATTTTACTGTTTTTTGCGCTGCAGCTTTCAGCTGTTTTAAATAAGCGCCATAAACTGAAGCCGTGTTTGCCACTTTATCTGCCGCTTCAATTAAGGCGGTTAACAAATAAAAGTACTCGTTTTCCTTAATTTCATCAGAAGTTTTCCAACTTTCAATTTTTTGACGAATAGCATCTATTTTTTTTCCATTTTCAGAAGAAAAATATAAGCGGTTTTCACTACCTTTTTCACTATAATTTTTGAATATAAATCCTTCTGAACCTTCTAAATTATTTAAAATTTCCAATTTATCATCTAAGTTTAACGCTTGAAAATTACCAATATAATGTCTGTTCAAAACATAGCTGTAATATTCAACATCATTTGCAATAACTTGCTTTACTAGCGGTTTAAAATTACGACCAACAATACCTGTACCCGCAAATAAATCACAAAAAACTAGTTGAGATAAATCGTCTCCAACTACTTCTTTAATCGCCGTTTTTAAAAATGATGATAATTTATGTTTTGATCCTATATAATTCAACGCTTAGTATTAGAAATTTTAATTTACAACTTGACTTCAACTTGGCTCAGCCATCAGACTTTTTAACTTCATTTAATTGCCCAAATTACATCGGCATATACTTTTTTATTATCTAAAGTTAAACACGGTAATTTTGAGGAGTCAAAATTACTTAAATAAGTTGAGATTAGACTTTTTAACCAATGAATTTCTGACTTTAATTTCCAATGTGAATTTGTATCTTCATAATCAATTAACACAATAAAAAGTCGGTTTTTATAATGCTTACGTTGTTGCTGACTTTGATTGTTATACAACCACGTAATTAGCTCGTGTTTATGCTTAATAGCATACGGAATTGATTTTTTAAATCCTTTTGGAAATACTGTTGTTTTATGGTCAAACGGTATGGTTGAAATATAAAAATCGGTGTATTTATCTTTTGAATTTTTATGCGGTTCAACATTTTTATGTTCACAAAAAATAGCTTCAACAGCTTTTGCCGACCAAAAGTTATACCACCTATTCAATGCATAATTTTTTATATCTGCAATTGTTGAATGTTCTTTTACAACACCCTCAATTTTATTTAAAACAGCTTCAAAACTCGAAGTTTTATAAATAAAATTTGTTTGTTTATCTAGTTGATTAGTTTGTTTTGTTTTCCAAGCATATTCAAATTCAGTTCTTTTTTTTAATTCTTTTTCTAGCAATTCATAGTTCATAATTCTATAAAAATTTCCGCTCAATTATTGTCATAAAGCGTTCTTCATACTCTTCTTTAGTGCCCCAATCGTAATCGGGTTTTACAAATTCTTGTAAAAAAGTTTTAGCTTCATCTTCGGTTTTAAATGAATTTAACTGCGATAAAACTCTGTTAAAATCTTCCTGACTTCCTTCAAACAAATGTTTTACAAATGCAATTCTATCATTTAAACCAACTTGTAAATTTGCACTAAATAAGGTGTCGTTTAGCGAGCGCGGTTTTGTTTCTTTTGAGGTTGTAATAACTGGGTTTTCTTTGGTAGCTTTTTCAAAAAGTTCCGTAGCAACATCTGAAGAAATGGCGTCTTTAAATTCATCTTCTAAAGTAAACTGAGTCGCTTCTAAGTCTTTTATATCATCTTTAACTAAATCATCTTCAACAGCAAAAATTGCATCAACTTCTTCTTTACTTAGTATTTCCTTCGGTTCTTCAAGGATTTCTTCAACAATTTTCTTCTCTTCAAAAACCTCAACAACATCTTCAACAGTCTCTTCAATAACTTCCTTAGCTACTTCTTCAACAGCCTCTTCAGTCATTATAATCTCAGGCACAACTTCAACCTTTTCTGTAACTTCAATTCTTTTTTCAACCAAAAGCTCTTTTACCTCAGGCACTATTTCTTCTTCAGCAGCTTCAACATACATTTCATTTAAATTGGCATTCACAAACTTCAACACTGATAGTTTCTCATAAATATCACGTGCTTTTTTATGTAAAATAGTTACATCATCGTTATTTTTTAACTGTAAAATACTGTGTGCTAAGCTTACCAATTCAGCCTCTAATTTTTTGTGCATAAGTTGAAATATTAAATAGTTTTTGGTGTGTTATTTTTAATAAATTTGTATGATTTCAAAAAAGCCTTTTAGCACTTTGAAATTTAACGATAAACGAATGTAAAAAAATATAACAATATATGTATTGCATTTGTTTGAAAACTAAAAAACAATAACCTTTCAAGCATAAAATTACAAAATGTTTCTTGAAAATACAGTAAATCATATTGAACAATTTGGCTGGATTGAAGTAATTTGCGGCTCAATGTTCTCTGGCAAAACAGAAGAACTCATCCGTAGGTTAAAACGCGCCCAGTTTGCAAAACAAAAAGTTGAAATTTTTAAACCGGCAATTGATGTTAGGTATGATGATGAAAATGTTGTTTCACATGATGCCAATGAAATTAGATCAACACCTGTACCTTCGTCTGGAAATATTCGAATTTTAGCCAACGATGTTGATGTGGTTGGTATTGACGAAGCTCAGTTTTTTGACGATGAAATTGTGGCTGTTTGTAACGATTTAGCAAACCGAGGCATTCGGGTAATTGTAGCTGGTTTAGATATGGATTTTAAAGGAAATCCGTTTGGTCCAATGCCCGCTTTAATGGCCACTGCAGAATATGTTACCAAAGTACATGCTGTTTGTACACGCACAGGTAATTTGGCACATTACAGCCATAGAACTGCTGCAAGTGACGAGTTGGTTTTATTGGGTGAAACACAAGAATATGAGCCTTTAAGTAGAGCTGCTTATTACAAAGCTATTCAGGAAGAAAAAATAAGAAAAGCTGAACAAAATAACAATGGAAAATAATCACGTTACTGTTCTAAATATTGACTTAAATGCTATTGATTTTAATTTAAATTATTTTAAGTCGAAACTAAAAAAAACGACCAAACTATTAGTGGTTGTAAAAGCTTTTGGATACGGAAGTAGTGCAACAAAAATCGCAAAATACCTTGCTAAAAAAGTTGATTATTTTGCCGTTGCTTATTTAGATGAAGGAATTGCGCTAAGAGATGTGGGTATTGAAAATCCTATTTTAGTTTTACATCCTCAAAAGCAAAATTTGGAAAAAATAATCGAAAATTGTCTAGAGCCTAATATTTATACAAACTCTTTACTAAATTCTTTTATTGAAGTTGCTAAGGCAAAAAATTTAACCAACTACCCTATCCATTTAAAGTTTAATACCGGATTAAACAGGTTAGGTTTTACAAAAACTGATATTCCCGAACTTATTTCAACCATAAACAAGCAACAACATATTAAGGTTTCTTCACTATTTTCTCATATTGCTGCTAGTGAAGATTTAAATGAACGCGATTTTACATTACAGCAAATTGATTTATTTAAACATAGTTCTTCTGAATTGATTTCAAAATTAAAGAACATACCTTTTCAACATATGCTAAATACCTCTGGCATTATTAATTATACTGAAGAAGCTGAATTTGACATGGTGCGTTTAGGAATTGGCTTGTACGGTTTTGGAAATAATGAAAAAGAAACCAAAAGATTAAAAAGTGTATTTAGGTTAACTTCTGTGATTTCTCAAATTCACACTATTAAAGAAGGAGAAACTGTTGGGTACAACCGTGCTTTTAAAGCAACAAAAACCATAAAAACAGCAACTATACCAATTGGGCACGCCGATGGAATTTCAAGACAATTAGGAAACGGAATTGGCTATGTATTTATTAATAACCAAATAGCACCAATTGTTGGAAATGTGTGTATGGATATGATTATGGTTGATGTTTCCGAAATTAATTGCAATGAAGGCGATGAAGTTGTGGTGTATAAAAACCAACAGCACATTGTTGATTTAGCAAAAAAATCAAATACAATTTCGTACGAATTACTCACCGCTATTTCTCAAAGAGTAAATAGAAGGTTAACAAAATTTTAACAAATCTATTTTTTTTACTACATTAGCAACATTAAATTTTAAAATTTACTGTTAAAATGGGAATGCTTAAAGAATTTAAGGGATTTGCAATGAAGGGTAACCTTGTTGACATTGCTGTTGGTTTTGTAATGGGTGCTGCTTTTAAAAGCGTTGTAACTTCATTTACGGGCGGTATTGTTTCTCCTTTAGTTGGAATGATTTTCAATGCGAATTTCAAAGACTTAAAATATATATTGAAAGATGGAATTGCTGATGAAGCTGGAAAAGTTACTGGTGAAGTAGCCCTTTTATACGGTGATTTTATAACAAATGTTATTGATTTTATTATTGTTGCGTTTGTAATGTTTATGGTTGTGAAAGGTGTAAACAAATTAAACAATTTAAATAAAAAAGAAGAAGCGCCTGCTCCTGAAGCTCCAAAAGGTCCTTCTCAAGAAGAATTATTAGTCGAAATAAGAGATTTATTATCTAAGAAATAAACCAAACTTTCTTTGATTAACGGAAAAGGGTTCGCAATTGCGAACCCTTTTTTATGTTATATAGGTTACGAACAGTGATATTGAATTGGTCACTGAGCAAAGTCGAAGTGTTGTTTCAGTATCTCAACAAAAATGATAATAGACCCCTATAACAATCTTTATTTTTTAGGCAATTTTTTAGTTTCATACACCTCTGAAATAGAAGGCGTATTTTTAGCTTTTTTTAGTAAAACAAGCTCATCATCTTTCGTAACATTTCCTGTTTGAAGTACCTTAAAGTAAACGCCACTTTTTGTTGAATTCCAAAATTGCTTTACCACTTTTTGTGTGCCAAATACAATTCCTAGTTTAGAACAAGGTTCTCGTGGTTGTGTAATTTCAATAATAGCCTCTCCTAGTTTATACTGACTTCCAACATAAATTGTCGTCTCTTCTAGGTTTGAAATTGTTAGGTTTTCGCCAAACATTCCGTAATTCCAATCTAAATTTGGATATAATGCTTTCCAATATTCATAATGTTGTTCAGAATAAGCATAAACAGCTTTTTCAATACCTCCGTGATATCTTCTATCAATAACAGCATCGTTCACAACATCTTCTTCACCTAAAAAAATTGGTGCGTTTACAGGTGATTTAAAAATACCTGTTTCAACTATTTTTCCTTTATAGTTAACAACCCTTTTTTCTCCAATATTTACCGATTTTACAATCACTTCACTTTAAATTTTAACAATTCATTAGCAATTTTACGATCGTTAGAAAGGCGTGGCACTTTATTTTGTCCGCCAAGTTTTCCAACAGATTTCATATACCTATTAAAACCTCCTTTTTCAATTACTGTAATTTTTAAAGGTTGTAAAACTTTTCCTTTAATTAAATCGAAATAATACGAGTTTTGTTGTTGTAAATTTTCATCTACTTTATGCGCTAAACCATCTAAATCATCAGGAACATTTTCAAACTCCACAAACCATTCGTGATATGGCAATCCTGAAGCTGGTGTAATTTCTGGCGCTACTGTAAATTCATTAATTTGAATAGCTGTGTTGGCTGTTTCAGCATTCATAGCTCTTTCAACTTCCTTTCCAATTACGTGTTCACCAAAAGCTGAAATAAAATGCTTGATACGTCCTGTTACTACAATTCTTGGTGGATTTAGCGAAACAAACTCAATAGTATCACCAATATTATAACCCCAAAGTCCTGCATTTGTATTTAAAATAATTACATAGTTTACACCTAATTTCACATCAGCAATTGAAATTCTTGTTGGATTTTCATCAAAAAATTCTTCCGAAGGAATAAATTCATAAAAAATACCATTTTTTATTAAAAGTAACATTCCATCCTCATGCTGAGAATCTTGGTACGATATAAATCCTTCCGAAGCTGGATATAATTCAATTGCATCTACTTTTCTACCTATTAAATCTTCAAATTTATTACGGTAAGGTTCATAATTTACACCTCCATAAACAAATAGGTTAAAATTTGGAAACACTTCTCCTACACTTTTACCCGTACGGGCAACTATCCGTTCAAAATACATTTGCACCCACGATGGAATTCCTCCAATTAAGGTCATATCTTCATTGATAGTTTCGTCAATTACTGCCTCAACCTTAGTTTCCCAATCTTCAATACAGTTGGTTTCCCAACTTGGCAATCTATTTTTGGTTAAATATTTTGGCACATAATGTGCAGATATACCTGAAAGTCTACCCGTTTTAATACCATTGGTATCTCCCAACTCTGGACTTCCTTGTAAAAAGATCATTTTTCCATCTAAAAAATCAGTGTTTTGAGTTTCCTCAATATAATGTAACAACGCATTTCTAGCTGCTGAGATGTGCGTTGGCATAGACTCTTTAGTTAGCGGAATGTATTTTACTCCTGAAGTGGTACCCGAGGTTTTAGCAAAATACAATGGTTGTCCTTTCCATAAAACATCTTTTTCACCTGCAACTACTCTTTCAACATAAGGTTTTAACGCCTCATAATCACATATAGGCACTTGCTTTTTAAAATCTTCATATGTTTTTATTGCACTAAAGTTATGATCTTTCCCATAAGCAGTATTCTTAGCTTGAGAAAGTAACTTTTTCAATAATTTTTGTTGCACTTTTATAGCATTATTACTTTGCTTGTAAATGCGCTTTGTAACCTGCTTTGCAAATGGTTTTGCTAAAATTGATTTAATACTCATTATTCAAAATCAATATAATTAATTGGATTTACAGGATATCCATCATTCCACAATTCAAAATGTAAATGAGGCCCCGTACTTAATTCTCCCGTATCTCCTGCCAAAGCAATTACTTCACCAGATTTTACCAAATCTCCTTGTTCTTTATGTAGCGATGTATTGTGTTTGTAGGTTGAAATAAAACCGCCTGTATGTTCAACAATAATTACGTGGCCTGTTTGTGCTGTCCATGCTGCAAAAATAATGGTACCATCTGCTACAGATTTTACTGGAGTGTTCATTTCAACAGCAATATCTACTGCAAAATGTTTGGTTTTCGGATCATATCCATCGGTTAAAGTACCTGTAACTGGAGCGAAAAATACGATACCTGCATCCTTAGTTGCTTCATTAAAAATACTATATCTGTCTTCACTTTCAATATCTAACCTAAATTCTAAATCGGCTTCAGAAGGTTCTAAATTCACAGAATCTTTATCATATTGTACGCTTTGCAGTATAGAATCTCTATCAAATTGTACTTCAGTAATTTTACCTGTAAGCAATTCTTTTACATTATCTATATATAAATTATTCACCTTTAAAACTTGCTGTAAAGAATCAACTTTGTACACTAGTTGCGTAGCTTCTTTTTTTAATTTGGTTGAAGAGTAACCTGGAATATATTCTTTTAAAGGGGTAAATGCTATTAAAAAAATAGTGCCTGTAATTAATAAAATAGAAAAAATTCCTCCAAAAATAAACACATTTAATCGAGTCAGTCTAAACGTTAACCTTTCTTCAAAGGTGTTTTCATTAATAATTACCATACGGTATTTATTAACTAATTTTTGCCTAATTTTCCCTTTTTCTTTTGAATCTTTTGCCATACTTTGAATAGAACAAATATACAACGAAAATTTGTTTCGTTAATTTGATTTGAGGTGCTAATAAGTGTTAAAACTAAGCTAAATTTACTGCTTGTAAAAATTCATTTCGTCTATATATTTCCAAACATTTGGAGTTAACATTGCCCTTATATCGTAATTTTCTTTAATAGATTTACGAATAAAAGTTGAAGATATTTCTACAATTGGTGCGCTTACTTGATGAATTTTTGGATGGTTTAAAAGTTCGTTTTCTGTCACCCCTTCTGAAATTCTCGGATATACATATACTTCATAATTTTGAAGTATGGTTTCGTAGTTTTTCCATTTATGAAGACCTTTTAAATTATCTTCTCCCATAATTAAACAAAATTGATGGTTTGGATATTTTTCTTCCAAATGAATTAATGAATTTACCGTATAATTTGGCTGTGGAAGCTTAAATTCAATGTCTGAAGTTTTTAATTTCGGGTAGTCTTCAACTGCTATATTGGCTATTGCCAAACGATGATGATTGTCTAGCAACGAGTTTTTTTTCTTGAACGGACTTAGCGGAGTTATCACAAACCAAACTTCCTCTAAATCTGAAAATTCAACCATATAATTGGCAATTATTAAATGCCCAACATGTATGGGATTAAAAGTTCCAAAAAACAGTCCTACCTTCATTTAGTTGATGAAATTTTGAACTAAGTTAATTGCTTCTTCTTTTGCCGTATCTAGATTATCATTCACTAAAATAACATCAAACTCTTTAGCAAATTTCAATTCTTTTTCAGCTTTTAAAATACGTTCATTAATTTTTTCTTCGCTGTCTGTATTTCTACCCCTAAGCCTGCGCTCCATTTCTTCAATAGAGGGTGGTTGCACAAAAATTGCCAATGTTTGTGCTGGAAATTTTTGCTTTATATTTAAACCTCCTACAACATCAATATCAAAAATTACGTGTTTTCCTAAACTCCAAATACGCTCTACTTCCTTTTTCAAAGTTCCATAATAATTATTGGTATATACTTCTTCATACTCAATAAAATCATCATTATTAATATGTTGTTGAAACGCTTCCGAAGAAATAAAATAATAATCTTTTCCGTGAATTTCAGCACCTCTTGAAGCTCTAGAAGTTGCAGAAATTGAAAAATCTAAATTTAATTGAGGCTGCTTTAATAAATGATGTACAATGGTAGTTTTGCCTGATCCTGAAGGAGCTGAAAAAACAATAAGTTTTCCTTCTTTATTCACAATTATAGTACGTTTAGGTTTTGTTCTTTAATTTTCTCTAGTTCATCCTTCATTTGAACCACTAATTTTTGCATTTCAACAAAATTAGATTTTGATCCAATGGTGTTAATTTCACGTCCCATTTCTTGGGTAATAAATCCTAATTTTTTACCATTGGAATCGTTTGATTCTAATGTTTTCTTAAAATACTCTAAATGATTTTTTAAACGCACCTTTTCCTCCGTAATATCGAGCTTTTCAATATAATAAATCAGCTCTTGTTCAAACCTATTTTGATCCACTTTTACGGCTAACTCATCAATGCCTTTTTTCAATTTTTCCTTCACCTGTTCCATACGCTGAGGATCCATCTCAACAATACTGGCTAACAAGGTTTCAATGTTTGAAATTCGAACAATAAAATCGTTATACAACGCTCTTCCTTCATCTGTACGATAGTTATTGATTTCAACAATTGTTTCGTTTATTCCAGTTGTAATTTGAGCCCATTCTTGCTCATCTAATTCTTCTCTCTCTGTTTTTAAAGCATCAGGTAAACGAACCGCCATTTTTAACAATTCAACTTCATTAGAATCAATAATATTTCTAAGTTGATTCATATATTCTTTCACAGCATTTTCATTTACTTTAGACGAAGTTTCACCTCCATTATTTTCAATATAAATAGAAAAATCAATTTTACCCCTTACCAATGCCGAAGCTAAATTTTTACGAATATTCAATTCTTTTTCTCGGTAATAGGAAGGAATTCGAACATTTAAATCTAAATTTTTACTGTTTAACGATTTTAATTCAATCGTAATTTTTTTAGTAGGAAGTTGTAATACGGTTTTTCCGTATCCGGTCATTGATTGTATCATCTATATTCAATATTTTGGCAAATTTAATCATTTTAAAATAAGCGAACTATTTTCTAAAACTGTAATTTCCTCTGCAGCTGTTATCACTAAAAAATAATGCTTAAAAATCTCATTCTGAACTTATTTTAGCTCCTCATCATAAAGATTACCAATTACTATAAGTACCTATATTTCGACTTTGCTCAACAACCATCTAGAGAGGAATTGAGAGGTTATTCCCCTTTTTCATGCCGATCTGAGTTGAGTTACATTGAACTTCCTAATAAATTTGGTGCTATTTTCTATTAAAAGAATCATTTTAAAGTTCTATTTTTGCATAAAATCAAATCGGTATGACCATCAATATTTTAGATTCCAAAAACTCTATTTTAAATAAATTTATTGCTGAAATAAGAAGTGAAACAATTCAAAAAGACATGATGCGTTTTAGAAGAAATATTGAACGTATTGGCGAAATAATTGCTTATGAACTAAGCCAAAAACTGGCTTACAGCAGTGAAGCTGTTAAAACACCTTTAGGAACTAAAATAATTCCGTTACCTAAAAAAGATGTTGTACTTTGTTCAATTTTAAGAGCTGGTTTACCTTTACACACAGGCTTACTTAATTATTTTGACGATGCTGAAAATGCTTTTATTTCGGCCTATAGAAAACACACTTCTGAAACTGAATTTGAAATTATTGTTGAGTATTTTGCCTCACCTAGTTTAGATGATAAAACCCTTATTTTAGCTGATCCTATGCTAGCTACCGGACAAAGTTTGGTGAGTGTTTATGAAGGTTTAAAAAAACACGGTACACCAAAAGAAATTCATTTGGCTTGTGTGATTGGTTCAAAAGAAGGCATTGAATATATTCAAAAACATTTCCCTGAAAACACCACGCTTTGGATTGCAACGGTTGATGCCACACTTAACAACAAAGGTTATATTGTACCTGGTTTAGGAGATGCTGGTGATTTATGCTTTGGCAGCAAACTATAAGAAATATACACTTATTGAAATCAGTAAAAATAAATACAAAATTAAATTTTTAAAATTTTCAGAAGTACTAACTCTTAAAAAGTTGGTTACCACAACACTTACTGGAAATACCATAAACAACATTTCCGAACCATCTTTTTTTGGGGAAAATGCAATTATAATTGCTGAAATAATAAGATGATTTAATACTACGCGCCAAGCTCGCCTTACATTAATACCACTTACCGATACTTTTGGTGTTAAAACTAAAATAGACCAAATTACTGTAGCCAATGTAACTGCAATTGGTATTAATAATCTAAAATCGTTGTAATTGTAATATTTAAAATTAGACCTAAAAAGCCAACAATTATAAAACTGCTCTAAATTATCAAAATAAAAACAATAGGTAAAATAGATAAAAATTGGTGTAGCTAAACCTATAAGGGGAATTATAAAATTTTTAATTGTAATTCTGTGGTAAATTATAAGTGTAACATAAATAAGTACTACATATAAAATACTCCAACAATAAACCAACGCAGCTACTCCAAACCAAAAACTAGCATCGTATAATTTCAATTTTGTTTTTAACCCTGACTTTAAGCTATAAATTTTTCGAAAACCTAACAGCAATAAAATAGTTGAAATAATAATATCATTTGCAAACATGGCCTCATAAAATGTCCCTAACAAAACGGCCATTAATAGTATTGCATAAGAATTATTCTGAGTGAGGGTGTTTTTTCTAATTATGAAACTTGCAATTAATAAAAAAGCAACAAACAATAAGAAAACCCCTATTTTATGTAACAACCAAAAAAAAGAAAATACTTCAAATTTAAACTGAAACAATGCCACAATGTAGTATAAAAACAGCATTAAGGAAACAATAAAAAAGACTACTGGTTTAGTTTTATTAAAAAAATTGGCTATCATTACTATATTTTATACTTTTGCCTGTAAATATAATTAAGATATGATTGCAAACAATATTTTTAAAGTTATAGGTGACTTTTTTACGAATGTTTTATTCGCTCCTTTTAACAGTATTAGATTTATGGACAACTGGTGGTTGCAAAGCACAGTTAGTTGGATATTTATTTTAATTACCTTTATTGCATTTTTCTATTGGCTAGGTGAGCTTAGAAAATACAAAAGAGCAGGAAACGAATAGTTTCAAATTCAATTTACATGTTCCTTTTTTAACACACTACTAACTGTGGGAAGCAAAAACAAACTCAAAAGATTTCGTGAAAACGATACATTTTCTAATGTAATTCAACCTGAACGAAAAGAAGTATTAGATGGCTTTCCCTTAAAAGGAAATTGGCATACACATTTTAACAATAACAATCCAATAGTTTTAGAATTAGGCTGCGGAAAAGGTGAATATACCATTGCCTTGGCTCGTAAAAATCCCGATATCAACTATATTGGAATCGATTTAAAAGGAGCTCGTTTTTGGCGTGGTGCTAAAACGGCTTTGGAAGAAAACTTAACCAATGTAGCTTTTATTAGAACTCAAATTGAATTAATTGATTTATTGTTTGCTGAAAATGAAGTAGATGAAATTTGGATTACATTCCCAGATCCTCAAATAAAATACACCCGTACAAAACATAGATTGACAAACGCTGAGTTTTTAAAAAAATACAACACAGTTTTAAAACCTGAAGGTATTGTAAATTTAAAAACCGACAGTGAATTTATGCACGGTTACACTTTAGGATTATTACACGGCGCCGGACACGAAGTTTTATATGCGCATCATGACATATACAAAAACGCACATTCTCCTGAGGAAGTAACTTCAACTCAAACTTTTTACGAAAGCCAATATTTAGAAACAGGCAAACCTATTACTTACATAAAATTCAAAATTCGTTATTAATTGTTATTTTTAATGAATGAAGTCTAACGACAACTTTTTTGAAAAAGTTTACGAAGTTGCAAAGTTAATTCCGTACGGAAGAGTTACAAGCTACGGAGCAATTGCCAAATATTTGGGTGCAGCACGCTCAGCACGAATGGTTGGCTGGGCTATGAATGCTTCACACAACAACAATGAAATTCCCGCCCACAGAGTGGTAAACCGAATTGGTTTATTAACTGGAAAACAACATTTTGACGGCACCAATTTAATGCAACAATTACTTGAAAATGAAGGAATTATTGTTATCGAAAATCAAATTCAAGATTTTAAAACCATTTTTTGGGATCCTGTAATTGAGCTCGAATTGTAACAAAAATTTTCTCTGTAACCTTAAATACATTTCTTTTTAAACTAACCTATTTTTAAATCCGTTTGAACTGTGTATATTTGTTGTTTAGAATGATTTTATATAAACAAGATGGCATATTCAAAAACAGATATCACAAAAGCACTTGAAACCATTACTGCACCTGGAGAAGGTAAAAGTTTAGTTGAAAGTGAAGCAATAAAAAATATTGTAACTTTTGAAAAGGAAATAATTGTTGACGTAACAATTGCAAACCCTTCATTACAAGCAAAAAAGAAAGTTGAAGTTGAAATTATGAAAGCAATTCACCAACACGTGGATCAAAAAGCCGACGTAAAAGTAAATGTTACTTCTGAAACTAAAAACGAACCTTTTAAACCTGAAAAACCAAAAGTTCCAGGTATTAAAAATATTATTGCAATTGCATCGGGTAAAGGTGGTGTAGGAAAATCTACTATTACTTCAAACATGGCAATTTCATTACAAAAAATGGGATTCAAAGTCGGGATTTTAGATGCTGATGTTTACGGCCCATCAACACATTTAATGTTTGATGTTGCAAATGCAAGACCTTTATCAATAGAAATTGATGGGCGCTCAAAAATGCAACCCGTTGAAAGTTATGGTGTAAAAATATTGTCGTTAGGTTTCTTTACAGACGCCAACCAAGCAGTAATTTGGCGAGGTGCTATGGCTTCAAAAGCATTAAATCAAATGATTTTTGATGCACATTGGGGCGAATTAGATTTCTTATTAATTGATTTACCTCCAGGAACTGGTGATATTCATTTATCAATTGTACAAGCGGTGCCAATTACCGGGGCTGTAATTGTTAGTACACCTCAAAACATTGCATTGGCTGATGCTAAAAAAGGTGTTGCTATGTTTCAACAAGAAAACATCAATGTGCCTGTTTTAGGAATTGTTGAAAATATGAGCTATTTTACTCCTGCTGAACTTCCTGACAATAAATATTATATTTTTGGGAAAGATGGCGCTAAAAATTTAGCTGAAGATATTGATACCGCATTTTTAGGCGAAGTACCATTGGTACAAAGCATAAGAGAAGCTGGTGACGTTGGGCATCCTGTTGCTTTGCAAGAAAACACTCCTTTAGAAAATGCATTTGCTGAAATAACAAAAAATACGTTATCAGAATTAGTTAAAAGAAATGATGATTTACCTCCAACTGAAGTTGTTAGAATTACAACTATGAGTGGATGTAGCTCCTAATTATAATATATACATATATATGAGCGAACAAGAATTAAGATTAAATGTAGAAACTGCATTACAAGAAATAAGACCTTACCTAGAAGCCGATGGCGGTAATATTTCTTTAGTTGAAATTACAGATGATACAGTTAGCGTACAATTAGAAGGCGCTTGTTTAGGTTGCTCAGTAAACCAAATGACACTTAAAAACGGGGTTGAAGCTACCATTAAAAAGTATGCTCCACAAATTAAGCGCGTTATTGAAATTAATGGAATTACTTTTTAAAAAATAACGAAAGTTTCCGTTTTAAAAATAGAATCAATATCTAAAAGCTTAACATCATTCGTTAAGCTTTTATGATTTTTGGAATAATAATTGTAATATGTAAAAGAAATATTTGCTGAATATACTATGAAAAATATACTTACCATATTACTTTTTTTTAGCAGTTTCATATTACTTGGACAAGCAAATTCTGATAATTATAGTTCCAATGAATTTGCTTTTCAAAAAGGAGAATGGTTAAAATTTAGAATGAGTTATAGTAATTTTCTAAACGCAGGTTATGCTACCATAAAAATTAGAGGAGCTAAAAACAATAGTAACGAAGCTTTTCATGTAATTGGAGAGGGTAAAACTACAGGGTTAATTGGCCTGTTTTTCAAGGTGAAAGACGACTACCAAACCTATTTCTACAAAGAATCTTTAAAACCATATCGATTTATCAGAAAAATAAATGAAGGGGGTTACACAAAGGATAAAGAAATTTTATTTGACCATGAAACCAATAAAGCTGTTGTAAAAAACTACAAACACAACACCGAACAAACTTTTACTATAGACAATGATGTTCATGATATGCTTTCGGCATTGTATTATTTAAGAAATAAGGATCTTAGAAACTTATCCTTAAATGAAGAAATTGAATTAAAACTATTTTTCGACCAAGAAACCTATCTTTTTAAACTTCGTTTTTTAGGAAAAGAGGTTATTAAAACAAAATTTGGCGAAATAAATTCACTAATTTTCAGGCCTATTGTTCAGTCTGGTAGAGTTTTTAAAGAAGAAGAAAGCGTCACTATTTGGGTTAGTGATGATAAAAATAAAATTCCGATTCGCATAAAAGCCTCACTAGCAGTAGGATCGTTACGTGCAGATTTAGACGAGTTTAAAGGTTTAACACACCCTTTTAACATTATTTTTAACAATTAAATTGTATTTTTGCGTTTTAAAAATTTTACCACCATTAATACGTAAAAATAAAACCCTTGAAGAAACTACTTTTACTGATTGTTATTATTGTATTTACCGCTTGTAAAGACGAAAAAAAAGGAGAAGAAATAGCCGCTACAGTAATTCCTGAACCTGAAAGAGTTTTTGAATATGGTTACAATTTAAATGATTTTAAAATAATTCACGATACCATTCAAAAAGGTGAAAATTTTAGTGAAATTTTAGATAGACACCATGTTGAATACCCTAAAGTTTTAGAAATTGTAAATAGTGTTAGAGATACTTTTAACGTTCGAAGAATTAAAAGCGGTATTCCTTATACCATTTTAGCAAAAAACGACTCAACAGAACAAGCTCAAGTATTTATTTACAAACACTCTAAGGTACGTTATACCGTAGTTGATTTTAAAGATTCTATCATTACTGCTTTTAATGCAAAAAAACCAGTTAGTAAAGTAATTAAAACTGCTTCAGGCGTAATTACAAGTTCTCTTTCACAAGCAATTGACGACGAAGGATTGAATGGTTATTTAGCTTTTGAAATGTCAGACATTTATGCTTGGACAATCGATTTTTTCAGACTTCAAAAAAACGATAGCTTTAAACTTATTTATGAACAGTTATATATCAACGATACCATACCTGTTGGAATTGGTGAAGTAAAAGCCGCTTATTTTGAACACGGAGGCAAACCTTTTTACGCGTTTAAATATATTGCCGACACCAAATTAGGAATCCCTGATTATTTTGATGACGAAACCAATAATTTACGTCGTCAGTTTTTAAAAGCTCCTGTGAAATTTAGCAGAATTTCTTCTCGTTACAATTTAAAAAGAAGAATTGCGTATTACGGAAACAAAGTGCGCCCACACAAAGGAACAGATTTTGCCGCCCCAATAGGAACACCAATTATGAGTACAGCAAACGGAACTGTTACAGAATCGAGATATAAAGGTGGAAATGGTAATTATGTAAAAGTAAGACACAACGGAACCTACAGTACACAATATTTGCACATGAGCAAACGCGCTGTAAAAGTAGGGCAAGTAGTAAAACAAGGAGATATTATTGGATATATTGGTATGACTGGAAATACTGGCGGACCTCACGTTTGTTATCGTTTTTGGAAAAACAACAAACAAGTAGATCCTTTAAGACAAAAATTACCAGCTGCCGAGCCAATGAAAGAAACTATTAAACCAGATTATTTAGAGTTTATAAAGCCTTTAAAAGCAACATTAGACTCCATACAATACCAAAATAAAACAACTAAAATCAGTATTCATACTGATGAATTAAACTCTTAAATTATGGCAATGAAGAACATTAACCCAACAGAAACGAAAGCTTGGGGGAAATTATCAAATCATTTTAACGAATTAAAAGATGTACATTTAAAATCACTATTTAATGAAAATAGTAACCGAAAAAATGACTTCACTTTAAATGTAAACGATTTTGAATTTGACTATTCAAAAAACAGAATAAATCAAGAAACTATCGATTTGTTAGTTGAATTGGCAAATGAAGTAGATTTAAAAAGCGCTATGGACGCTTATTTTTCAGGAGAAGAAATCAATCAAACTGAAAAAAGAGCTGTGCTACACACTGCTTTAAGAAGTCAATCAAACAATGAAGTTTTTGTTGATGGTGTTAATGTAAAGCCTGAAATTAAAGCTGCATTAGATAAAATTGAAGTTTTCACAAATAAAGTTGTTTCTGGTGATTGGAAAGGATACACAAATAAATCTATTACTGATGTTGTAAATATTGGTATTGGAGGTTCAGATTTGGGACCAGACATGGTAGTTGAATCTTTAAAATTCTACAAAAACCACTTAAACGTACATTTTGTATCGAACATTGATGGAGATCACGTACAAGAAGTTATAAAAGATTTAAATCCTGAAACTACGCTTTTTGTAATTGTATCAAAAACATTTACAACACAAGAAACATTAACCAATGCAACTACCATTAAAAAATGGTTTACGCAATCAGCTTCTGAAAGTGATGTTGCTAAACATTTTGTGGCAGTTTCAACAAATTTAGAAAAAGTAAAAAACTTTGGAATTGCTTCTGAAAACATTTTCCCAATGTGGGATTGGGTTGGAGGTCGTTTTTCTTTATGGAGCGCCGTAGGTCTTTCAATAAGCTTGGCTGTAGGTTACAACAATTTTAAAGAATTATTAATTGGTGCTTTTGAAATGGATGAACATTTTAAAAATACGCCATTCGAAAAAAATGCACCTGTAATTTTAAGTTTAATTGGTATTTGGTACACTAACTTTTTTGAAGCTGAAAGCGAAGTTATTTTACCATACTCTCAATACTTAAGCAAATTAGCACCTTACTTGCAACAAGCAATTATGGAAAGTAACGGTAAAAGTGTTGACAGAAATGGAAACCGTGTAAATTACCAAACTGGTAACATTATTTGGGGAGCTCCAGGTTCAAACTCTCAGCATGCATTTATGCAGTTATTACACCAAGGAACAAAATTAATTCCTGCTGATTTTATAGGGTTTAAACAATCATTATATGGTGATGTTGATCATCATGAAAAATTAATGGCAAACTTTTTTGGACAAACACAAGCATTGGCAGAAGGAAAAACCAAAGAAGAAGCTCATTTAGATTTAAAAACACAAGGTAAATTAGATGAAATTGAAACACTATTACCTTACAAGGTTTTTGAAGGAAACAAACCGAGTACAGCAATTTTAATTGAAAAACTTACTCCACGTACCTTGGGAAGCTTAATTGCATTTTACGAACATAAAATATTTATTCAAGGTATTATTTGGAATATTTTTAGTTTTGATCAATTTGGAGTTGAATTAGGTAAAGAATTGGCTCAAAAAAATCTTTCAAAATAGTCAATTTAAAAAGCTCTCATAAGCAACCTTTTTAAAATTTTAACATCTTTAGTAAAACTGCTTGGTATTTAGTTATCAGGCAGTTTTAATTATGTGTGAACTTTCCTGAAATCTTAATGTTTTGTTAAACTATCAACATAAAAT
Organism: Lutibacter agarilyticus; assembly: GCF_900188235.1. Taxonomy (GTDB): domain Bacteria; phylum Bacteroidota; class Bacteroidia; order Flavobacteriales; family Flavobacteriaceae; genus Lutibacter; species Lutibacter agarilyticus. Next base: position 241,536 of record NZ_FZNT01000005.1, read on the forward strand.
CATCAATTATGTTAAAAACTTTAACAATTTAGTAATGATTGACTCATAAAAAGTTCTCATTTTTGCAGAACATTTAATTCAAATTAAAATTAAGTAATGAAAAATTTAAAAAATTGGCTAACAGTAGTTTTGTTAATTACATCAGTTACTGTTTTTTCTCAAACCGCACTTTCAGGAAAAGTTGTGGATGAAACTAATCAACCATTGCCAGGCGCAACGGTTGTAATTAAAGGTTCAAAAATTGGAGCTTCAACAGATTTTGATGGTAACTTCAATTTCGATTCTTCAATTAAGAGCGGAACTCTTATTGTTTCCTTCATTGGATACCAATCTAAATCTGTTTCTTTTAACGGAAGTGGAAGTCTTGGAACAATTAAATTAGCTCCTTCAGCTGAGTCACTTGATGAAATTGTAATTACCCAAACTTCATTTGCAGTTGACAGAAAAACTCCTGTAGCAGTTTCTACAATTAAAGCAAGTTTAATTGAAAACAAATTAGGTACTCAAGAATTTCCTGAGATCTTAAAATCTACACCAGGTGTGTACGCTACTAAATCAGGTGGTGGATTTGGTGATGGTAGATTAAACTTAAGAGGTTTTAACTCTGAAAACGTAGCTGTATTAATTAACGGGGTTCCTGTGAATGATATGGAGAATGGTAGAGTTTATTGGAGCAACTGGGCTGGTTTATCAGATGTTACTGGTGCTATGCAAGTGCAAAGAGGTTTAGGAGCTTCTAAAGTTGCTGTACCTTCTATTGGTGGAACTATCAATATCTTGTCTAAAACTACTGATATAGAGGCTGGTGGAAGTGCTGGTACTACATTTGGTAATGACAACTATTTTAAAGTAGGTGCTACAGTATCAACTGGTTTATTAGAAAGCGGTTTAGCAGCAACTATTTCTGCTGCAAGAACAACTGGAGATGGATATGTTGATGGAACTGAATTTAAAGGAACTAACTATTTTGTAAACTTATCTTGGCAAGTTAACCAGGATCATAAAATAGCTTTAACTTCTTTTGGGGCTCCACAACGTCACGGTCAAAGACAAAATAGAAGTTTAATCTCTACTATCCAAAATGCTGAAAGTGGAAAAAAATTCAACCCTGACTGGGGAATGAGAGGTGGAAATGTAGTTCATATTGAAGACAACTTTTACCACAAATCTCAAACATCTTTAAACTGGTATTGGGATATTAATGAAACATCAAACTTATCTACAGCTATTTACGCCTCTTGGGGTAATGGTGGTGGTGGTGGTACCGCTGGTACAAACCGTGATTTATTCCAAGTAAGAATTGGTGGAGACGATCAACCAGTAGATATTGATAATATTGTTGACATTAACCGTGCAAATGGTGAGCAAGGCTTAGGTTCTGAAGCTTATTTAAGAGCTTCAAGAAACGACCATAGCTGGTATGGAATGCTTTCAACTTATGATACAGATTTAGGAGATGATTTTAAATTAACTGCTGGTTTAGATTTAAGAACTTACACAGGTAAACACTTTTCTGAAGTTACAGATTTATTAGGAGGTAGCTACGCTTTAGATAACGGGAATGTGAACAACCCTAACGCTGCTTTAAAAGTTGGTGACAAACGTGATTACTATAATGATGGTGAAGTAGGATGGCAAGGTGTATTTGCGCAATTAGAATACGATATCGAAAAAGTATCAGCTTTCGTAGCCTTATCTGGATCAAATACTTCTTACAGAAGAATTGATTACTTCAACTACTTAGATAGTGATGATTTACAAACAACTGACAAATATAATTTCTTAGGTTTCCAAGTTAAAGGGGGAGCTAACTACAGAATTAATGATCAACACAACGTTTTTGCAAACTTAGGTTACTTTGAAAAAGCTGCTAATTTTGATGCTGTTTTCTTAAACTTCGATAACGAACACATTAACGAAGATGCTGAAAATCAAAAAATCTATAGTTTTGAAATTGGTTACGGTTTTAGAGGTGAAAAATTTGCAGCTAACGTAAACCTTTACAACACATATTGGAATGATAGAACATTAACTCAAAATGTTCAAAACCAAGATGGAACAAACAGTACAGCTAACATTTTAGGTGTAAATGCAGTTCACAGTGGTATAGAAATAGACTTTACGTATCGTCCAATAGATGCATTATCTTTTTCAGGAATGCTTTCTTTAGGAAACTGGGAATGGGCTAACGACGTTTTAGATGTTGAAATCTATGATGAAGATCAAAATTTAGTTGATGTTGTTGATTTATATATTGACGGTTTAAAAGTTTCTGATGCTGCACAAACTACTGCTGCTTTAGGTATGGACTGGAAAATTATGGATAAAACGCACTTTACAGTTGATTACAACTACTTTGCAAACTTATACGCTCAATACGATCCTAATGATAGAGGAACTGAAGGACAGCCTCAGGCTTGGAAAGCTCCAGACTATAGTACTTTTGATATGAGTTTACGTTACGGATTTAAATTAGGAACTTTAGACACTACCTTAACAGGAAGAATGATGAATGTTTTTGATACAGAATATATTGCTGATGCTTTAGACGGTTCTGGTTCAACTTCAAGTACTGCGCTAGTATGGTACGGTTTCGGAAGAACTTTTTCTGTAAGCGCTAAGATTAACTTTTAATAAAAATACAAGACAATGAAAAAAATAGTTTATTTATTAATGGCATTTACATTGGTATTCACAACAGCTTGTGATCCAATGGAAGATGTTTACGACGAAATTGGTGACATCGAAAAAGTAATCACAGGAGATGTTGCTTTTGAGTTAAGCGACGACGATTATGACTTTTTAGAACAAGGTTATGGGAACTTTAGCTCAACAGATGATGCAAAAGAATTGATTCCAGCTTTATTAGAGGACAAATACCCTGTTTGGGGAGCAGGTTCTTTAGCGGCTGTTACATTTAAGTTATACAACCCTAAAAGAACAGAAAAAAGCTTAGTAGTTTATAAGGTTGCTTCTAGTGATTATGCTGATTTAGGATTTACGTATGGTAACTTTTCAAGTTTTGAACAAATCGTTACTTTTTTAGATTGGAAATATCCAAATCCAGCAGATAGAGTATTAGTTGCTTTAACTTATAAATACTACAACGGAAGTGTAAATACCGTTAAAAACGGATTTATATACGTAAGTGGTGAATGGCAATTTTTACAAGGATTTACTAGAGATGAGTACAATCAAATGGGTGAAAATTACGACAACTTTACAAGTAAAACAGTTGCTGAAAAAAGAATCCCAATTTTCCTAAAAGATTATTTAAAATATGAAACTGTTGAAACGGGTGATATACAACCAATAATGTATAACATCTACCAAACTGATTATGATGATATTGATGGTGATGGTAAAACAGATGATAAAACAGCATACAGCTATGCTTTTTACTGCATATTTGATGGGAATGCTTGGGTTGAATATGAAAACATTATCAACGAAACTATTCAATTTGGAAACGATGGATCTGTTTGGGTACCAGACAACACTATCAACTATACATTAACTGCAGCTGATTATGAATTAGTTGGAAACGGTCGTTATGGTAACTTTGATGTTCGTGCTGGTAAAGCTGAAGAAACTGAAGAAGTTCGATTAGAAAAAATTAACACAATCTTATTAAACAACTTCCCTGCTTCTGAAGAAGGTCAAAAATATAGTGTAGACTATAATGTTTATTCTGGTGCTGCTGAAGTATGGAATATGAAAGTTATTTTATCTGGTGGAGCATACGTTCTTCAATAAATAATAATACTAATATAAGTAAAAAGGGCTATTGTGATGATAGCCCTTTTTTTATGCATAAAACTTCAACAGCAATAATTATTTTAAATTGCAGCACAAAATAGTGTACCAAGATTTATTTAACAAGCCTAACAAAGGCACTAGTACAATTTTAAATCATTTTTAGGTGTTAAAAACAAATTTAAATTCAATAAAAATAATGTTATTATTGTTAATTAAAATAGCAACTCACTAAGCGTTTGCTTTCAATAATTTATTAACTTTAAGTCTATTTAAAAATAACTTCACACAAAACATTTGATTGTTTTTAATCTACATAATTTCAAAATTAATTGTACATTTTTTTAAAAATAATTCTACAATATTTAAAAATATATACTAGTCTTTTTTCAAAACTTATACAGGTAACTCACAAAGTTTATGCGCATGATTGACAATGTTTATACGTATAAAAGACAAAATTTATTAGGGAAATAAATTGGGTAATCATAAAAAACTCCTGAAGTTAATACTTCAGGAGTTTCTAGTTGATATACTAAAACCTTAATAGTTTAAAAAAGGTTTCATTAATTTATTGTTTAACTATTTTCAACAACTGAGGCTCACTTGTATTTAATTGAATATAATAAACTCCCGAAGGTTGGTTTTCAATATCTAAAAGAATCTTTCCATAGTTTACAGGATATATTTTTGAACTTAGTAGTGAAGATTGAACATTATAAATTTCAACTTCAATAAATTCTGTTTCAAAAGGAATGCTAATTTCAAATCTACCAGAACTTGGATTTGGAAACGCTAAAACGGTCTCAAATAATTCAACTTGTTTTGTAATTGCACCTTCACAATCTATAGCAGACTTTACTTCAACAAAATCACCGTTAATTACAGGCACGGTAAAGTTTGTAGAACTAGTTTCAAACAACTCATTTCCATTCACAAAAACGATAAAAGGTGCTGTACCTTTAGCAACCTCAACTATGGCTTTGTTTGCCTTTATAGTTGCTTTTCCTGCAATAGTTCCTCCAGATTCAATACTTACAGTAAAACATTGTTCATAGTTTTTTGCTGCAACAGCTATACAAAAATCGTAAGTACCTGCTGGTAAATTTTCAATAGTTCGAGTAGTTGAGAAGTTATAATTAATACCATTTACTTCAGTTGTGTAATTATAATTTGCAATTGCTGAAATGCTTATAATTCCGTTTTCTTTACCTGAACACGTTTCACTAATCGTTTCTATTTCAAAATTAGTAGAAGGTAACGTAAAGGCATTTGTTTTAACCGCTAAATTTTCACTTGCAACAGACAAATTATTTGAGCCATCACGTGCTTTAATTGTAATATTATAGTTTGTATTGGCACTTAAATTTGAAATTGAAGTAGCTGTGGTATTTGCAGTTTGAAGATAAACACCGTCTACATAAATTAAATAATCAATTACAATGGTATTATCGGTTGAAGCAGTCCAATTTAAATCTAAAGAACTATCTGTTATATTTGAAGCTACAACATTAGTTGGTTGCGTTGGTGGTTCAGTATCAGATGGGTTTGTCATTTCCCATTTATCTTCTGCTGCAGTTGCACCACCCCAAATTAAAGTCGCTAAATACGGGTTATCAATAAACGGGTTTCTATTACCTTGAATTCCTTCAATTACAGGATTTCGTTGTTCTTCAAAAGCTGAAACAGGATCTTCTACGTTCCATTTTAAAAACAAATCAATCATATTTTGATCTACAGCTAAACCCTCTCCAACACCTACTTTAATGGGCAAACATTGCGTTTCTGAAATTCTTGAACCATCTCCATGATAACGCACATACATATACATTACAATACGTGCTACATCTCCTTTCCACTCATCTCCTGGGTACCAACCACCATTACTTGAAACGGTTCCTGGATCACCACTTCCGTCAGTAAATTTTTTATTACTTCTAGCGCTGTTTTGTTCTGCATCAGCAGGTTTTAAGTTATGCACATCGGTTCCTGGACCTGGTTCATCAGTAACTAGACGTGGATCAGCCAAAGATTTTGCAAATACATGCTCCCTATTCCACCTTCCAACATCACCACCTCCATTATCAGTTAGTGTTTTATTTCTAGTCCTGTCAGTTTTTGTAAAACCATCAGTATCATTATATCCATAAATTAACAATACATTGGTGTTGACTGTCGGATCTTCATCAACCTGCGATAATACATCCCAAGTATCTGTGCTAGAATCTGTATAAGGAATTCCTGTGTGTGTAGATGTTAATCGAGTTGAAAGTTCTAAAAATAGCTCGTTACCTGTTTTATCAAAATCCAATCCATTGTAATAAGCAGGGATTGTTTGTGCATAAATAGAAACACTTAGTGCTAGTAATAAATAAAGTATTATTTTTTTCACGTCAAAAAGTTTAAATATGCTGTAAATTTATTACTATTTTAGAACTTAAAATAATAATACAGCAATATTAACTTTCTGTCTTAAATTAAAATATGATTTCAATAATAATTTGCTATTTTTGTTTCAACTAAAAACTATCAATTATGACAAAAATGATTCACTCTTATTGGGCTTACATTGTATTAATTATTTTAATTGTAGCCGTTGTAAACGCAATAATGGGATTGACTTCAAAAAAAGAATTCAGTGATAAAAGCTTGCGTATATCGCTATTTACTTTAATTGCTGCACACATACAATTACTTATAGGGTTTGTAGCCTTTTACACTTCAACTTATTACGAAATGATGCGCACCGTTGGAATGGGAGAAGTCATGAAGAATAGTGATTTAAGAAAGATGTTAATTGAACATCCTTTGGTTGGAATTATAGCTATTACATTAATTACAATCGGTTTTTCTAAACATAAAAAGAAAACTACAGATGTAGCTAAGTATAAAACAATTGCTGCTTTTTACGGTATTGCATTGTTATTAATATTAAGTAGAATCCCTTGGTCACAATGGTTTTCAAACTAAAAATTTAATCTCCTAAGCATTTTTGCCTAGGTTTTTTTATCTCTTATGAAAAAAATATTGACATACATTTTATCTGTAGTATTTTACTTTTTTTACGGTTTTTTATTGCTGTTTTTTCACGCACTACAATGGCTAGGATTTAACATTGGTGGATATAAAGGGCATAAAGCTGCGGTTGATATCATGAATTGTAGCCTTACTTATTTACTGTATATTTTAGGAACACGCATTACCTTTATTAACAACCAAAATATTCCTACAGGAGTTCCGTTGATTTTTGTTTCAAACCATCAAAGCATGCATGATATCTGCCCTTTGGCATGTCATCTAAAAAAATACCATCCTAAATTTGTTTCTAAAATTGAATTAGGAAAAGGAATTCCAAGTGTATCTTATAATCTAACACACGGTGGTTCTGTATTAATTGACAGAAAAGATCCTAGACAATCTTTAACTGCAATTAAAGACTTTGGAAAATACATTGAAAAAAACAAGTACGCAGCTGTAATTTATCCTGAAGGAACTCGAAGTAAAGATGGCGTTCCTAAGCGTTTTTCAGAAAATGGCTTAAAAATGTTGACCAAATTTGCTCCTTCAGCCTATGTAGTTCCAATTACAATTAACAACTGTTGGAAACTAAATAAATTCGGCATGTTTCCTTTAGAAATAGGGGTTCATGTTACCTTTGAAGTGCACGAACCAATAGAGGCTAAGTCTATGAAATTTGAAGACTTGTTTCAAAAAGTTGAGAGTACAATAAAAAATTCCGTAGTTTAGTGGCCTACTAAACTAAAAAAAATAGACATGTCGTTACACAATATCCGGTTAGAGGTCATGCTAACCCTGGAGAAGAATATTGAAACTTTTGTGGATAAATTCTTAATTGCTCCTGAAAAAATTTGGCAACCTACCGACTTTTTACCAAACTCACAAAGTGAAGATTTCTTAGAAGAAGTAAAAGAAATTCGAGGATTATCAAAAGAAATGAATGATGATTTTTGGGTGGTTCTAGTTGGAGATACTATTACTGAAGAAGCTTTACCAACTTACGAATCTTGGTTGTTAGATGTTCAAGGTATTTCTCAACACCAAGGCGAAAATGGAGGTCAAGATAATGGCTGGGCAAAATGGATAAGATCTTGGACAGGTGAAGAAAACCGTCACGGAGATGTATTAAACAAATATTTGTATTTATCTGGTCGCGTAAATATGCGTGAAGTTGAAATAACTACACAACATTTAATATCTGATGGATTTGACATTGGAACTGCCCGTGATCCTTATAAAAACTTTGTATACACAAGTTTTCAGGAATTAGCAACCTATGTTTCACATAACAATGTAGCTAAAATTGCCCGTAAAAACGGACATAAAATGCTAGCTAAAATGTCTAAAATTATTGCAGGTGATGAAATGCGTCACCATTTAGCATATACAGAATTTGTACGTCAAATTTTTCAACACGATCCAAGTGAAATGATGTTGGCTTTTCAACATATGATGAAACATAAAATTGTAATGCCAGCAATGCATTTAAGACATTCAGGTGAAGACAAAGGAAGTCTTTTTGATCAATTTTCTGTAGTTGCACAACGCGCTGGTGTTTATACTGGTTTTGATTATGTTGACATCATCAAAAAATTAAATGCCACTTGGGAAATAGATAAAATAACTGGTTTAACAGCTGAAGCTGAAAAAGCAAGAGATTATTTAATGAAATTACCTGAGCGTATGTATAGAATTACTGAGCGAATTGTAATTCCAGATACAAAGTATAACTTTAAATGGATGAACCCATTAACTTAATTTAGTATTAAACCTAGCAGGTTTTAAAAACCTGTTAGGTTTAATTTCCTCCTTAAACATTTACCTCAAAAGTATCCTTATCATTTAAAAAATTTAATTTATTTCTAAATTTAGAAATATGTGCTTTTTGAAGTGCTATTATTTCAATTCCTTCGTGATTAGGAATACTACGGGTTAATTTTTCTCCCAAACAATCATACACTACAGAGTGTCCGCTATATTCGTAGCTATTTGCATCAACTCCTACTCTATTTACGCCTAGCACATAACACATATTTTCAATAGCGCGGGCTTTTAATAAAGCATCCCAAGCTGCAATTCTAATTTTTGGCCAATTGGCAACGTACAACAACACATCGTAATCTTCTACATTTCTTGCCCAAACCGGAAAACGTAAATCGTAACAAACCAGAGGACAAATTTTCCAACCTTTGAATTCAACTATCAGCTTTTTAGAGCCAGCAGTATATACTTTTTCTTCACCTGCCAAGGTAAATAAATGTCGCTTGTCATAAATTTGTATTTCACCTGATGGCTCAATAAACAAAAACCGATTGTAATAATTACCATCTTCAGAAATAATCAAACTTCCACAGATTGCAGCATTTTTTTTTGAAGCCAAATTTTTCATCCATTCAACAGTTTTTCCATCCATAGTTTCCGCCAAATGTTGAGGCTCCATACTAAAGCCTGTGGTAAACATTTCGGGTAAAACAAATACATCAACCTGTTCTTGAATATTATTTATTTTTTCTGAATATCGACTGCGGTTTTCGACTGCGTTTTGCCAAACAATATTGGTTTGAATCAACGCTATTTTTAAATTTTGCATAGTATTTCTGCGGCTTTTTTTAATGTTTCATCGGTTTTAGCAAAACAAAAACGCAACACTTTAGTGTCTAAATTATCTTGGTTAAAAACCGATATGGGAATTGATGCTATTTTGTGTTCTTTGGTCAATCTTTTCGCAAAATAAAAATCACCTTCAGAAGTAATATTTTTGAAATTTAATAACTGAAAATAGGTGCCTTGTGAAGGTGTAAATTCAAATCTGGAACCTTTTATCAATGATAAAAATAAATCTCTTTTTTGCTGATAAAAATCTCCCAGTTCTAAATAATTATTTGGTGTTTTTAAATAGTCTGCCAAGGCAACTTGTGTTGGATGATTTACACTAAACACATTAAATTGATGGACTTTTCTAAACTCCTCCATCAATGCTGAAGGCGCCAAACAATAACCAACTTTCCAACCTGTATTGTGAAATGTTTTTCCGAAGGAAGCAACAATAAAACTACGTTCAGCTAATTCAGGAAACAAACAAGCAGATTGGTGCTGTGCTTCATCAAAAATAATATGTTCATACACTTCATCACTTAACAACACAATATTTGTATCTTTTAAAATAGCTGCTAACTGTTGCATATCATTTTTAGACAGGATTTGTCCAGAAGGATTGTGAGGCGTGTTTATAATCACCATTTTTGTTTTTAAAGTGATTAGCTTTTTAACTTCACTCCAATCAATTTTAAAAGTTTCAGGATATATTTGATACGGAATTACTTTTCCACCAAAAACCTGGATACTTGGCTCATAACTATCATAAGCAGGTTTAAAAATGATAACTTCATCATCTTTTTTAATAGTAGCCGCAATTACCGTAAAAATAGCTTGTGTTGCGCCAGCTGTAATGGTGATTTCGGTTTCTGGATGGTAAGAAACACCATATAAAGCTTCAGTTTTTTCAACAATTATTTTTCTTAAATTAAGAATACCAGGCATTGGCGCATATTGATTTTTGCCTTGTATCATGGCTTTATTTACCAATTCAATAAGCTTTGTATCACTTTTAAAATCTGGAAAACCTTGTGATAAATTCAAAGCATTGTGCTCAGCAGCCAACGCGCTCATCACCGAAAAAATGGATGTTGGTACGTTTGGTAGTTTTGATTGAAAATGAGAATTATATGTTGGCATTAAATTTCTGAATTAGATTTTAAATTTACGAATTCTTATTTTCAAAAAACAAAAATAAACAATCCCATTTCACAAAATATTTTCATCCAATTATCGTATGCAACACCGTTTAATTTTCTTTCATTTTAAAATTAAAAATAATTATTAACACACATTATAGTTTTATTTTATTTTTAATCATATACATTTGTAGCATAACTTTAGGAGTAACTAGCAATAGTTTGAGAAATATCCTTTGAACCTGATTTGGCTGATACCAACGTAGGAAAAAGAAAAGCATCATCTGCACTATTATATTTCACTGCACTTTTTTAGTTTACACAATTTTAATTAACACCCCAACTACTTTAGCTAGTTAGGATCAAAATTATTTTTATGATTACAATTAAAGTAAACACTAAAGAACATCAATTTTTAGCATCCATTTCTCTTCAAGAAATTTTAGAACAACTTCAAATTTCAACAAACGGCATTGCTGTAGCTGTAAATCAAAATATTATTACAAAATCCGATTGGTTAACAACTACGTTAAACCAAAACGATGCTGTTTTAATAATCAAAGCTACACAAGGCGGCTAACAAACAAACAAAAACTGAAATATTAACTCATATTTAGATCAAAAATTCTAAAAAATTAAGCAGATTATGAAAAAAACAGATACCGCACCAAAACAAGGTGAAATTACAAGAAATCCATTTCCAAACTCAAAAAAAATATACGTTTCCGGAAAAATTCATCCACAATTAAAGGTGGCAATGCGTGAAATTTCATTAAGTGATACCGTAGACTCGCTTAACGGAACGCGCACCAAAAATGAACCTGTAACTGTTTATGATACTTCGGGACCTTACACCGATCCAAACAAAAATATAGACATTCACCAAGGAATAGAACGCATTAAAGAGTCTTGGGTTTTGGGCCGTGGTGATGTTGAGCAATTAGATGCATTTTCTTCAGAATACAGCAACCAACGCTTGAATGATAAAAGCCTAGATCATTTGCGATTTTCGTTGTTAAAAAAGCCAATGCGTGCAAAAAAAGGAAAAAATGTTTCGCAAATGTATTATGCAAAACAGGGTATTATTACGCCAGAAATGGAATATGTTGCCATTCGTGAAAATCAGCGAATAGATGAAATTACCCGTTTAGCTACCCAACATTCTGGGCAAAATTTTGGCGCTAGCGTTCCTGCAAAAATTACTCCCGAATTTGTACGCGATGAAATTGCCCGTGGTCGCGCTGTATTGCCTTCAAACATCAACCATCCAGAAAGCGAACCTATGATTATTGGTCGTAATTTCTTGGTAAAAATAAATGCCAATATTGGTAATTCTGCAACCACTTCAACCATTGAAGAAGAAGTAGAAAAAGCTGTTTGGGCTTGTCGTTGGGGTGCCGATAATATTATGGATTTATCTACTGGAGAAAATATTCACGAAACCAGAGAGTGGATTGTTCGTAATTCTCCTGTTCCTGTAGGTACAGTTCCAATTTATCAGGCTTTAGAAAAGGTAAACGGAAAAGCCGAAGATTTAACTTGGGAAATTTTTCGAGATACGTTAATTGAACAGGCCGAACAAGGTGTCGATTATTTTACCATTCACGCAGGTGTGCGTTTGCGCTACATTCCTATGACCGCAAAACGTATTACAGGTATTGTTTCGCGCGGTGGTTCTATTATGGCAAAATGGTGTTTGGCGCATCATACTGAGAGTTTTATTTATACGCATTTTGAAGAAATTTGCGAAATTATGAAAGCCTACGATGTGGCGTTTTCACTTGGCGATGGTTTGCGTCCGGGTTCTATTGCCGATGCCAATGACGAAGCTCAATTTGCAGAGTTAGAAACCTTGGGTGAACTTACAAAAGTTGCGTGGAAACACGATGTGCAAACCTTTATTGAAGGTCCTGGTCACGTGCCAATGCACATGATTAAAGCAAATATGGACAAGCAATTGGAAGTTTGTGATGAAGCGCCTTTTTACACGTTAGGCCCTTTAACTACTGACATTGCACCGGGTTACGATCACATTACCTCGGGTATTGGAGCCGCTATGATTGGTTGGTTTGGTTGCGCTATGTTGTGCTACGTAACCCCAAAAGAGCACTTGGGCTTGCCTAATAAAAACGATGTTCGCACAGGTGTTGTAACTTACAAATTGGCGGCACATGCGGCCGATTTGGCAAAAGGGCATCCGGGCGCACAGCATAGAGACGATGCGTTGAGTAAGGCGCGTTTCGAATTCCGTTGGGAAGATCAGTTTAATTTAGGCTTGGATCCTGAATTGGCAAAAGAGTACCACGATGAAACTTTGCCTGCCGAAGGTGCTAAAATCGCCCATTTTTGTTCTATGTGTGGCCCAAAATTTTGCTCTATGAAAATCTCTCAAGAAGTGCGTGATTTTGCTGCAGAAAACGAAGTAAAAGGCGATGAAGTTTTTGCCAAAGGAATGGAAGAAAAATCAAAAGAGTTTAAAGATAAAGGATCTGAAGTGTATTTGTAAACTACTATGGAAGTTCCTACGCCTTTTTTTCAAAGGCGTAGGCGGGCTTTCCGTTATATCTTTTGCTGGTTCTCGATACAAATTTATTCCGTTGCACTGCATAAATTCACTCGAACCAACAGCAAAAGGATGCCACTGCAATCCCTAACTCAAAAAAGTTTCCAATAAAGTTTTATTAACTATAGTATGCAAAACGTCACTTCGAGTGATTTTTGAAGAATGAAAAAATAGTATCGAGAAGTCTTAAAACCCAACTTAAAATGATTGTACTTATAGCTCCTGAACAAGATATTCCGAATGAAATAAAAATATTGCATCAATTATTTGAAGCTGGTTTACAGTATTATCATTTTAGAAAACCGTTTAAAAACTATCAGGAACATGTTGCGTTTTTAAATCAAATAGATACAAAATATCACAACCGTATTGTAGTGCATTATTTTCACGAATTGATCAACGAATTTAATTTAAAAGGCATTCATTTTCAGGAACAAAAAAGACGCGATGTTTTAGAAAACGGCAAAGGCTATTTTAATAATTTGAATATGATAGGTAAAACAATGAGCAGTTCTTTTCATGAATTTCAAGAACTAGAAAATTGCGAAATCGAATTTGACTATTATTTATTAAGTCCGGTGTTTTCTTCTATTTCAAAACAAGGGTATGCAGGGCGCGGTTTTGATGTTACCAACAGTTCAAAAAAAATTATTGGAATGGGCGGAATCAACACTTCAACCATAAAAGATACGTTAAAATTAGGGTTTAAAGGCATTGGAGTTTTGGGTGGTGTTTGGAATAGTGAAAATTGTTTAGAGAGTTTTAAAAATATAAAACGTTGTTACGAGGAACAATAAAAAATATAACGTCATTACGAGGAGCGACAGCTACGTGGTAATCTTTTCAAATAAACGATTGCTTCGTTTCACTCGAAATGACAAATAAAAAAATGAAAAATAAAACATACATAGTAAGCATTGCCGGATTTGATCCTTCAAGCGGTGCAGGAATTACTTCAGACATAAAAACTTTTGAAGCACATGGCTTGTACGGTTTGTCTGTTTGTACCGCCGTAACAGTTCAAAATGACATTTCATTTAAAAATTGTGTTTGGATTGATGAAGCGATTATTGTACATCAAATTGAAACCTTGTTTGAGCGCTTTCCTATTTCAGTAGTAAAAATTGGCATCATTCAATCTTGGGAAACGTTGTTGGTTGTTGTTGACACATTGCTAGCTTTAAATCCAGACATAAAAATAATAGTTGATCCTATTTTAAAAGCCAGTGCAGGATTCGATTTTCATACGGCTTCAAACTTAAAAATATTGGAAAACGTATTGGAAAAATGTTATTTCATAACTCCAAATTACAATGAAATACAAGGCTTGTTTCCAACTAAAAATATTGAAGAAACCATTGAATTTATTTCAGAAAAAACAAATATTTATTTAAAAGGCGGGCATAGAAACGACACAAAAGGATTGGATGAAATTTACCATAGCGGTATTGTTCAAATCAATCTTCAACCAGGCGTTGAATCGGTATTTGAAAAGCACGGAAGCGGTTGTGTTTTAGCTGCGGCTTTAGCTTCAAACTTGGCAAAAGATATTGCTTTAGAAGATGCTTGTAGAAACGCAAAAAGGTACACCGAACAATTTTTAAATTCAACAGATTCCTTACTGGGAATTCATAATTACACAACAAATGATTGGTAAATTACAGTATATATCACAAGGTGCAACACCAAATGAGCATTTAGAAAATATTCAAAAAGCATGTGCATCTGGCGTAGCATGGGTGCAACTTCGCTTAAAAGATTTAGATGATGAAACGCTGTTAAAAACGGCCCAACAAGCCCGAGAAATAACAGCGCATTTTCAAACACGTTTAATTATAAACGATCATTACAAAATAGCAAAACAAGTAAAAGCCGACGGTGTTCATTTAGGAAAAACGGATAGCTGCCCATTAGAAGTCCGTGCCTATTTAGGAAAATCATACACCATTGGCGGAACCGCAAACACCTTACAAGATTGCAAACTTTTAGTCGGTAAAAAAGTGGATTATATAGGTTTAGGCCCTTTTAAATTTACAGAAACCAAAAAGAATTTAAGTCCGGTATTAGGTGTGTTAGGCTATCAATTAATCATAGAAGAATTAAAATCTGAGATTCCAGTTATTGCCATTGGAGGTATAAAGCTAAACGACATTCCAGAAATTATGGATACAGGTGTTTATGGTGTTGCAATGTCTAAAGAAATTACACAAAATTTTAATACAGTACACACCATTAGAAAAGCATTTGGCAGCCTAGACCAAGAACAAGTTTATAAATTAAATAAAGAGTAGTTACAAAACAAGATTATGAACGATATTTTAAAAATTGCAGATAAAGAGTTTCACTCAAGATTGTTTACAGGAACAGGAAAGTTTAGCTCTTCAGCAGTAATGAAACAAGCTTTATTGGCTTCAGAAAGTGAACTGATTACAGTTGCTTTAAAACGTGTAGATGTAAAAGATGAAAACGATGATATTTTAGTACATTTAAATCATCCCCGAATAAATTTATTACCAAACACATCAGGCGTAAGAAATTATAAAGAAGCTATTTTTGCAGCACAATTATCTAGAGAAGCATTAGAAACCAATTGGATTAAATTAGAAATTCATCCAGATCCAAAATACTTATTACCCGATCCTATAGAAACGTTAAAAGCTGCTGAAGAATTGGTTAAATTAGGTTTTGTTGTAATGCCGTACATTCATGCCGATCCTGTTTTATGCAAACGTTTAGAAGAAGTTGGTGCACAATGTGTAATGCCTTTAGGCGCGCCAATAGGCAGCAATAAAGGATTAAAAACGCAAGAATTTTTAGAAATTATTATAGATCAAAGTACGGTTCCTGTAATTGTTGATGCAGGTATTGGTGCGCCATCGCACGCTGCTTACGCAATGGAATTGGGTGCTGATGCCGTTTTGGTAAATACTGCCATTGCGGTGTCTAAAAATCCGGTTGCTATGGCCAACGCTTTTAAATTGGCTATTGAAGCTGGTAGAATGGCATACAATGCAAAATTAGCCCCTATTAAGCACCACGCTGAAGCAAGTAGTCCGCTAACTAGTTTTTTAAACGCATAATATGGCAAGTTTTAAAGACACATTTGATACTTATAATTGGGAGCAAACGCTTCAAGGTATTTTTGAGAAAACCGAAAGTGATGTTTTAAGGGCATTGGGAAATTCAAAACGTAATTTAGAAGATTTTAAAGCATTGATTTCTCCTGCTGCAAAACCTTATTTAGAGCAAATGGCTCAATTAAGTAGTGTGGTCACCAAAAAACGTTTTGGCAACACTATACAAATGTATGCACCTTTGTATTTAAGCAACGAATGCAACAATGTTTGTACGTATTGCGGATTTAGTGCTACCAATAAAATACCAAGAAGAACACTAACAAATGAGGAGATTTTAAAAGAAGTTTCGTTTTTAAAATCGAAGGGATACGATCATATTTTATTAGTTACAGGTGAAGCCAACAAAACAGTTGGAGTTGATTATATTGAAAATGCCATTCAACTTATTCGATCTCAATTTGCTAATATTTCTATTGAAGTTCAACCTTTATCTGAGAACGAATATTACCGTTTAACCGAAAGTGGTTTGTATGCTGTTTTGGTGTATCAGGAAACCTATCATCAAGAAGCCTATAAAAAACACCATCCCAAAGGAAAAAAATCGAACTTTTACCATCGTTTAGAAACACCTGATCGGCTAGGAAAAGCTGGTATCCATAAAATTGGTTTGGGTGCATTGTTTGGTTTAGAAGATTGGCGGGCAGATAGTTTTTTTACAGCATTGCATTTAAAATATTTGCAAAAAACCTACTGGAAAACAAAATATTCTATTTCTTTTCCAAGGTTACGACCACATTCAGGCGGCTTAGAACCTAAAGTTGAAATGACCGATGCTGATTTGGTACAGTTAATTTGTGCTTTTAGGTTGTTAGATGAAGATGTTGAATTGTCTATTTCAACCCGAGAAAATGAGCTGTTTCGTGATAATATTGTGCGTTTTGGCATTACGTCTATGAGTGCCGAATCTAAAACAAATCCGGGAGGTTATGTTGTGGAAGAGCAATCTTTAGAGCAATTTGAAATTTCTGACGAACGCAGTACTGAGGAAATTACCCAAATGTTAAAGGCCAATGCAATGGAAGTTGTTTGGAAAGATTGGGAAAACAATTGGCAGTAATCACAAACAACACACTTTAAAAGCAATGGCATTTTCAAAAGAAGAAAACAAACAATATAGCCGACATCTTATTTTAGATGAAATTGGTGCAATTGGACAAGAAAAATTAAAAGCTTCAAAAGTGTTGGTTATTGGCGCTGGTGGTTTAGGCTGTCCTGTTTTACAGTATTTAACCGCTGCAGGTGTAGGAACTATTGGTATTATAGATAATGACACGGTAGATCAATCCAATTTGCAACGTCAGATTTTATATACGCATAAAGATATTGGCAAGTTTAAAGCTGAGGTTGCTGCGAGTAGGTTGGCTGCATTAAATCCGTTTATAAATTTCAATGTGTATGTTGAAAAATTAACCAACCAAAATGCCCTAAATTTATTTAGTTGTTATGATATTATTGTTGATGGAAGTGATAATTTTCCAACACGTTACTTGGCAAATGATGCAGCTATTTTAACAAACAAACCACTTGTTTTTGGTTCTATCTTTAAGTTTGAAGGACAAGTGACTGTTTTTAATTACCATAACGGTCCAACCTACCGTTGTTTATACCCAAATCCGCCACAAGCTAATGCGGTTCCAAACTGTTCTGAAATTGGTGTTTTAGGTGTGTTACCAGGTATTATTGGCACTATTCAAGCCAATGAAGTGTTGAAAATAATTTGTGAGCTAGGAACCGTATTATCTGGAAAATTACTCACATTAAATGCATTGACAATGGTGCAATACAAGTTAAACTTCAAAAAAAACAATGCGATTAAAATTACTAGTTTAAAAAATGATTATCATTTTTCTTGTGGCGTTTCAAAAAAACATCAACAAGAAATCACATATAACGAATTACAAAATTCACCTGAAAATTACACCTTATTAGATGTTCGAAATAATTTGGAAAGAGAACATTATAATATTGGCGGTTTACATATCCCATTGCATGAATTAGAGAATAGATATGTTGAAATTCCAACAGATAAATCTATTGTAGTTTATTGCAAAGCAGGTGTTAGAAGTAAAATGGCTATTGAAATTTTAGAAGGTAAAAATCTAAAAACAACCTTCATAAATCTAAAAAACGGTATCAATTCAATTTAAAGAATAGTATTTCAACAAGTTTATACAACTAAAAAAGCCTGTTTCAACAATGAAACAGGCTTTTTATATATACTAAAAATTATTTTTTAGATAATACTTGCTTTTAAATATTCACGGTTCATACGTGCTATATTGTCTAATGAAATTCCTTTAGGACATTCAACTTCACAAGCTCCAGTATTGGTACAGTTACCAAAACCTTCAGCATCCATTTGTGCAACCATATTTCTAACACGATCAGCAGCTTCAACTTTACCTTGAGGTAATAATGCAAACTGAGATACTTTTGCAGAAACAAATAGCATAGCACTTGAGTTTTTACAACTAGCCACACAAGCTCCACAACCAATACAAGCTGCAGCATCCATAGATAAATCTGCATCTAATTTAGGAATTGGAATTGCATTTGCATCTTGTGTATTTCCTGAAGTGTTTACAGAAATGTAACCACCTGCTTGTTGAATACGCTCAAAAGCATTACGATCTACAATTAAATCTTTAATTACAGGAAACGCTTTTGCTCTCCAAGGCTCAATGTAAATAGTATCACCATCTTTAAAAGTTCTCATGTGTAACTGACAGGTAGTAATACCTCTGTCTGGACCGTGAGGTTCACCATTGATATGTAATGAACACATACCACAAATACCTTCTCTACAATCGTGATCAAAAGCTATTGGCTCTTCGTCTTTCTCAACTAAACTTTCGTTTAATATGTCCATCATTTCTAAGAAAGACATATGTTCTGAAATATCAGTTACTTTATATTCGACCATTTGACCTTTATCTTGAGGTCCTCTTTGTCTCCAAATTTTTAACGTTAAATTCATAATCTTTCTTATTTGTATGAACGAGTTTTTAATTCGATATCTTTAAATTCTAATTCTTCTTTATGTAAAATGGCTTCACTTGGTTTACCAGTGTATTCCCAAGCAGCAACATAAGCATAATTTTTATCATCACGCAATGCTTCACCATCTTCAGTAACATATTCTTCACGGAAATGACCTCCACAAGATTCGTTTCTGTTTAAGGCATCTTTCGCAAACAATTCACCTAACTCTAAGAAATCAGCTACTCTTCCAGCTTTTTCAAGCTCTGTATTCATTTCATTTAAATTTCCAGGAACTTTTACGTTTTTCCAGAAATCTTCACGAATTTCTTGAATCTCTTGAATTGCTTCTTTCAATCCTTTTTCATTACGCGCCATTCCAACTTTATTCCACATTACTAAACCTAGTTTTTTGTGGTAATAATCTACAGAATGTGTTCCTTTATTATTAACAAAGAATTCTAATTTCTCTTTAATTTCTTTTTCTGCTTCCACAAATTCAGGTGAATCAGTCGAAATTTTTCCTGTTCTAATGTCATCAGATAAGTAATCACCAATTGTATAAGGTAATACGAAATATCCATCAGCCAAACCTTGCATTAAAGCAGAAGCTCCTAAACGGTTAGCTCCGTGATCAGAGAAGTTTGCTTCACCAATACAGTATAAACCATCAACAGTTGTCATTAAATTATAATCAACCCAAACACCACCCATTGTATAGTGTGTTGCAGGGTAAATCATCATAGGTGTTTTGTATGGATTTTCATCAATAATTTTCTCATACATTTGGAATAAGTTACCATATTTGGCTTCAATAACTCCTTCACCTAATTTAATAATTTCTTCTTTTGAAGCATTTGTAAGTCCTTGTACTTTTGCTTTTTCACTTCCATAACGGAAAATTGCAGCAGCAAAATCTAAGTATACAGCTTCTCCTGTAGCATTTACTCCATAACCAGCGTCACAACGTTCTTTTGCTGCTCTTGATGCAACATCACGAGGTACTAAGTTACCAAATGCAGGATATCTTCTTTCTAAGTAATAATCTCTATTTTCTTCAGCAATTTCTGTAGGCTTTAATTTACCTTCTTGAATTGCTTTTGCATCTTCAATTTTAGCAGGCACCCAAATTCTACCATCATTACGTAATGATTCAGACATTAACGTTAATTTAGATTGGTAATCTCCTGAACGTGGAATACACGTTGGGTGAATTTGTGTAAAACAAGGGTTTGCAAAATATGCTCCTTTTTTATGAATTTTCCAAGCAGCAGTTGCATTAGATCCCATAGCGTTTGTTGATAAGAAATATACATTTCCATATCCACCAGTTGCAATTACAACAGCGTGAGCAGAATGACGCTCAATTTCACCTGTAATTAAATCACGTGCAATAATACCTCTTGCTTTTCCATCAATTTTAACAACGTCTAACATTTCGTGACGATTGAACATTTCAATCTTTCCACGAGCAATTTGACGGTTCATTGCTGAATAACATCCTAATAATAATTGTTGTCCTGTTTGCCCTTTAGCATAAAAAGTTCTTGAAACCAATACACCACCAAAAGAACGGTTGTCTAACAATCCACCATAATCACGTGCAAAAGGAACTCCTTGTGCCACACATTGGTCGATAATTGCTCCAGACACCTCAGCCAAACGGTGAACGTTTGCTTCACGTGAACGGTAATCACCACCTTTTACGGTATCATAAAATAAACGAAAGTTTGAATCACCATCGTTTTGATAATTTTTTGCTGCATTGATACCTCCTTGTGCCGCAATTGAATGCGCTCTACGTGGAGAATCTTGGTAAGCAAAAGCTTTTACGTTATATCCTAATTCTGCTAGCGAAGCCGCTGCAGAACCTCCTGCTAAACCTGTTCCAACAACAATAATATCTATATTACGTTTGTTAGCTGGGTTTACAAGGTCAATATTGTCTTTATAAGTTGTCCATTTATCTTTTATTGGACCTTCTGGTACTCTTGAATTTAAAGTCGTCATATTTCTTTAAGATTAATGGTTAAAATGGTGAAATAATGCAACAATAATAAATCCTAAAGGAATAACTACTGAATAGATAACGCCTAAAGTTTTTACACATTTTGTGTATTTATTATTGAAACCCATTGATTGAAATGCTGATTGAAAACCATGTGCTAAATGCAACCCTAACAATACAAACGCAACTACATAAGCAGCAACTCTCCAAACAGGAACAAATTTATGTTGTAATTCGGCAAAATAACGATAGCCTTCTTCGCCAGGTAAAACACCCGACATATCACCTAAGACATATTTGGTATTTAATTCTGGAATCCAGAAATCCAAAAAGTGTATTACAATAAATGCTAAAATAACAGCTCCAGATACAACCATGTTTCTAGACATCCAAGTTGAACTTGCTGCTCCGTTAAACTTAGCATACTTTACATTTCTCGCTCCTTTATTCCTTAGCTCTAATACAAACCCCATTACAAAGTGAAAAACAACACCAAAAATTAACACTGGTTGCATCGCAAACTGTATTACTGGATTCGTTCCCATAAAATGCGATGCCTCGTTAAAAGCATCTGCACTAAATAATGAAGTTAAATTAACTGCTAAATGAATAATTAAGAAAATGATAAGGAAGAGTGCTGATAATGCCATAGCTACTTTCCTTGCAATTGATGAAGATAAAAATCCGCTCATTTTTTAAATTTTTTTTTAGAGGCACAAAGATAACACTTTCATTTATTGTATTAAAAGATAAAATGACCCCTTTGCTTTATTTAGAATGATTATAAAATAATAATTTCATAAAAGTACTAAATTAGCAACAAATCACTATAACTTTAACATACTTCTCATGAAAAAAGTCTTTTTGTTGTGTATTTTATCTTTTTTATCTTTTCGAAAAAGATAGATTTTAAAAAAATTCTTGCAGTAATTCCAATTAAAACTGTTCCAAATTAATACGAAAACCTTTTAGTTATAATGAAACAAAAACCTAAACTGTTTTAAAAATCTATAAACTTAATCTAGCCGATTATTATACGTCTGTTTACCATTTTACACATTCTATCTATTTCTATTTTGTTAGAATATATTGATAGCTTCCGAAGAAAACCTATCAAACGACATTCTAAAATAATTAATATGTTTTGGTCATAGTTGATGGAACTACAATGATAAAATCGGCTTTTAATTTTTCTTCAGGATTGAATTTTTTAACAACATCTTGTTCAACTACACTTACAGTTACTACTTTCAAATTAGGTTCACTTTGTTTTAAATACCAATGTATTCCTTCGTAATTATCTGAATGATACGAACCGTTGTAATGCATAAATAATTTACCAGCCTCTCTGTTTTTCAAAATAAAATACCCCATAGTAGCATCTTTTACCGCTTGTGCTTTTGGTAAATTATCACCTCCATGACCGCCCATCATTGCTTTCATTTTAACATAACCAGGTAAAGTAGCATCGTATTTAATTGGTAAAGGAGCCAACCAAGATTTTTCTTCCACAGAAAGCGATTCTAAACTCTCAAAACCACCTCTAAAAACTTTACTAGCAAACCTTCTTGGAATATTGGAAGCGATAAATTTCATATTATTTTTCTTAGCAAAATCAACCAAAGGTTTGTAATCTGTTGTATAATTACTCCAAAGTCTTGCAACCGTATCAAACTCATTTTGATCAATTTCTTCGGCTAAATATTTATTTAACTGAATTTGATTATCAGCTTCGAACATTTCAGCCCCCAATATTAATTCGCTTCGTTTACTTAAATCTTTTGTAGCTTCAAATTGCAACCAATGCACAATAGGATTATTGTGATGTTCTCCAAATAAAACCACATTTGACTGACTCATTACTTTGATCATTTTTTTATAGGAAACCTGCTTTCCTTTGGCATTGTATAATTTGTAAGCAAGCTTATGTTGTGAAAAAACGACTGTTGAAAAACTAAGAACAAGTAGAGATACTATTAACTTTCGCATAAATAATATTAGATTAAAAAAGGGTTCATTACCAACAAATTTATAACTTTGTTCCTCAATAATACAATAAAATCTTCTGAATGAAACAAACAACTCATTTTTAACTTATTGAGCTTTATATTTCTTCATTATTTTATCCTATAAATTTATATACAATGAAATACCTTCCAATTAGCAATCAACTTTTCATTAAAAACAGGGCGAAATTTACAGCTCAAATGAAACCTAAATCTATTGCTGTTTTTAATTCTAACGACTTGTTTACAACGGGCGCCGATAGCACATTACCTTTTAAACAAAGTAGCGATTTATTATATTTAAGTGGTGCAGACCAAGAAGAAAGTATTTTGGTGCTTTTTCCTGATGCTATTGACCCAAATCATCGTGAAATTTTATTTGTAACTGAAACAAGTAAGCTTATTGAAATTTGGTATGGTGCAAAATATTCAAAAGAGGAAGCAACAGCTGTGTCAGGAATTAAAACTATTTATTGGTTATCAGACTTTAAAAAAATATTTTTTGATTTAATGACTGAAGCTGAAAGTGTTTATTTTAACACGAATGAACATTACCGCCAATCGGTTGAAATTGAAACTCGCGAAGATCGTTTTATCAAACAATGTAAAATAGATTTCCCTGCACATAAATGGGAAAAAAGCGGACAAATAATGCAACAAATTCGTGGTGTTAAAGAGCCTGAAGAAATTGAAATTATGCAAACTGCCTGTGACATCACTAATAAAGGTTTCCGAAGAGTATTACCTTTTATTAAACCAGGGGTGATGGAATTTGAAATTGAAGCCGAATATATGCACGAATTTTTAAGAAATCGTTCAAAAGGTTTTGCATATACTCCTATTATTGGATCTGGTTATAGTGCTTGTGTATTACATTATATTGAAAACAATAAGGAATGTAAAGACGGTGATATGTTATTGATGGATGTTGGTGCTGAATATGCTAATTACTCTAGTGACATGACCCGTACTATTCCTGTTAACGGTCGTTTTACTGAAAGACAAAGAGCTGTTTATGATGCCGTTTTAAGAGTTAAAAATGAAGCAACAAAAATGTTAGTCCCTGGAGCTTCATGGGCTGAATATCATAAAGAAGTTGGTAAAATTATGACTTCAGAATTAGTAGGTTTAGGCTTACTTGACAAAGCTGATGTTCAAAATGAAGACCCTAATTGGCCTGCTTATAAAAAATATTTTATGCACGGAACTTCTCACCATATGGGATTAGATACGCATGATTATGGTTCATTAAAAACACCTATGAAAGCAGGTATGGTTTTTACTGTTGAGCCTGGAATTTATATTCCTGAAGAAAATATGGGAATTAGAATTGAAGATGATGTTGTAATAAATCAATCGGGCGCACCGTTTAATTTAATGAGAGATATCCCTATTGAAGCAGACGAAATTGAAACTTTAATGAACGCTTAAAAGTCTTCGACAAGCTCAGACTGACATGGCATTTTTAAAACAAGAATAAATTAAAAAAGGCTCGGATAATTTATCCGAGCCTTTTTTAATTATGTTAAACCTCTTAGCTATTTTTTATATTGACACTCCTTCAAAAATATATTTATTTAAGTGCTGTAATGCAGAAATTTTGTCGTTCGTATTTACCAATAATGAAATATTATTATCGCTTCCTCCATAAGAAATCATACGAACATAAATATCCTGCAATACTTGAAACAAACGATGTGTATCATGATGTTTCACTACTGAATGCCCTACCAAACAAATAATACTTTGCTGATTGTCAACTTCAACTTTTGAGAATTTTTCTAACTCTTCAACAATAGCAGCTAAACTAGCATCATTATCAATAGTTAATGAAACTGCAATTTCAGAAGTGGTAATCATATCAATTGGCGTTTCATATTTCTCAAAAATTTCAAAAACTTTTTTCAAGAAACCGTGTGCTTGCAACATACGAGCCGATTTAATTTTAATGGCTGTAATACCATCTTTTGCAGCAATTGCTTTAATTCCTTCTCCTTCATAATCTTGAGAAATTAATGTTCCATAAGATGGTGGATCCATGGTGTTTTTTAAACGTACAGGAATGTTTGCTTCACGAGCCGGCATTACTGTTTGTGGATGTAAAATTTTAGCACCAAAATAAGCCAACTCAGCAGCCTCATCAAAACTCAAGTTTGAAATGGCATGAGTGTTTTCAACAAATCTAGGATCATTGTTATGCATTCCATCAATATCTGTCCAAATTTGAACCTCATCAGCTTCTATAACACCACCAATAATGGTCGCTGTATAATCACTTCCGCCTCGTTGTAAATTAGCAACATTTCCGTAAGCATCTAAACAAATAAAACCTTGGGTAATATAAATTTCGGCAGGTAATGTCTCATCAATAATACGTTGTAAATTTTGTTTGATATAAAAATCGTCTGGCTCATTTAACTTATCAATTCTCATAAAATCCAATGCCGGCAATAAACGTGCGTTTACACCTTCCTGATTTAAGAATTTAGTAAACATATAAGTCGACATTAATTCTCCTTGAGAAACAATTTTATTATATAAATGTTCTGAATGCTTTTCAGAAGTTAATGATTTTAAATAATCGAAAATTTGATCGATGTAATTACTTACTTCTTGTTTTAAGGCTGAAGTTTCAAATAAATCATCAATTACCGTATCATATTTAACTGATAAATCAGAAATGCTTTGTACAGCAGCTTCAATTTCACCTGCTTTTATTTGGTCAGAAATCGCTACCAATGCATTTGTAGTACCTGACATTGCTGAAAGCACCACTATTTTTTTATCACCATCGGTAATAATTTCTTTTACACTTTTTATGTTATCTATAGAACCTACTGAAGTACCTCCAAACTTTAAAACTTTCATTCTTTTTGCTTTTTTAGAATACAAATTTAAAATGTTTTTCAACTTATTGTATTTATTTAAAAATTATATACTAATTTTGCACAAACTGTTAACTATTTAACAATATGAGAACTATAGCAACCTGTGTTGAAGAAATTTTAGTTTCGCAACCTTTTTTAGAAGACGCATTAACGCGTAATATTTTAAATTATAGTGCGCTTTCAGAAGAATTGAGAGACCCCATTTCAAAAATGCTTCGTAAACCTGTAAAATCAGGAGCAATTATGATGGCTTTGAGACGCTATAGCCCACCAAAAGAAATGGGCAACAAAGTAAAACTAAACAAAGTACTTGAAAATTTAGGAGATATTACCGTACGATCAGATCTTTCTGACTACACGTATAAAAACTCTTCAAGTTTAGTACAAGCACATTTAAAAACGCTAGAAATAATCAAGGATGATCCGCATATTTTTTACACATTTACACGCGGTGTTCACGAAAGTAACATTCTAATTACCACAGGATTAACAAAACATATTGAAGAAAATTACAAAACTGAAATTTGTACTTCAGTCCAAGATCATTTATCTGCAATTACTATTGGTCTTCCGAAGGAAAATACCAAAATTGCCGGGTTGTATTATCAATTTTTTAAACGACTTGCTTGGGAAGGTATTGCCTTATATGAAGTGGTTTCAACAACCAACGAATTTACTATTTTAGTTGAAGACGATGTAGTTGACAAAGCTTTTTCAGCCATTAAAGGATTGAAAAATTAAGCACTTTTAATTTACTATTTATTGTATGTCTAGTTTTCTCACCTACAAGAATATCAACATCCATTATGAAGATAAAGGGCAAGGAAAATCTGTGGTATTGTTGCACGGTTTTTTAGAAAATAGCACTATGTGGAAGTCAATTTCAGAAGCACTTTCAAAAAAATATAGGGTTGTTTGTATTGATTTGTTAGGTCATGGTGAAACAGAAAATTTAGGATATATACATACTATGGAAGCGCAAGCTGAAATGGTAAAAGCAGTACTAAATCACTTAAAACTTAGAAAATATATTTTAATTGGTCATAGTATGGGTGGGTATATTGCCTTGGCATTTGCAAAGCTGTTTCCAGAAAATATGAAAGGAATTTCTTTAATGAATTCAACTGCTTTACCTGATAATGAAGAGAAAAAAACAAACAGAGACAGAGCCATAGTAGCTGTGAAACAAAACCATAAAACCTTTGTTAGAATAGCCATTCCAATGTTGTTTTCCGAAGGAAATAGAACCGTTTTTTCTTCAGAAATAACTACAATTACTAATGAGGCTTTAAAAATTTCACCACAAGGAATAATTGCAGCCTTAGAAGGTATGAAAATTAGAGAAGACTTAACTTCAATTTACAACTCAGCAACATTTCCAATTCAGTTAATTATTGGTAAACAAGATCCTGCATTGAATTACGCTTCGTTAGTTGCTCAAACAGAGAACACCAAGGTTGAAGTTGCAGAATTTCCTGACGGACATATGAGTCATTTTGAAAATACCAACGAGCTTATTTTCGCATTTCAAAAATTCATAAAAAATGCTTTTAAAAAATAAATTTTTAGCTGTTTGTAAATTCGTTTTAATTCTAATATTAACAATAGGATGTAATTCCAGTAATTTTGAGTTTAAAGAAGGCGACATACTTTTTCAAGATTTAGATAAAGACGCCATTGACAACGCCATTGAAAAAGTAACTAAAACAAATTTAGCGTATAATTTTACCCACGTTGGCATTGTAGTTAAACAACAGGATACCTTAAAAGTTTTAGAGGCAATTTCAACTGGAGTTCAATTGACTGATATTGAAGTTTTTTTAAATCGAAACCTGATTAAAGGCAAACCAAAAGTAGTTGTTGGAGAGTTAAAACCCGAATTTAAACCTATGCTAAGTAAAGCTATTGAACACGGAAAATCTTTAATTGGATTACCTTATGATGCTATTTATATAATTGGAGACAATAGCTATTATTGTTCAGAATTATTGTATGAAATGTTTCACTACTCAAACCCTAACAACATTCCTTTTAAGTTAAATCCAATGACTTTTAAAGATCCTAAAACCAATGAAACGCTAACGTTTTGGCTAAATTATTACGCCGAATTAAATCATGAAATTCCTGAAGGTGAACTCGGTTTAAATCCTAATGGAATGTCTGTTTCACCAAATATTGTGCTTGTTTATGATTTCTTAAAAAAAGAGCAATTAAGGTAATTTGCATCTTTAAAAATGTTGGCACATTTTTTGTTATATTTATGTCTTTAAAAATAGAATTATGAATAAATTATTTTTACTTTTATTAATGACTCTTTTTTTTGTGAGTCCATCCATAGCTCAAACTAAAAAGGAGCTAAAAGCAGCAAAAAAACAAGAAGAATATATTAGCACAAAAGAATTAATAAATTCTAAACAATACGAGTTTACTGGTGAATGGGCTACATCTAGCAAAGGAAGACGCATTAATTTAATGTCAAATCCTACTTATATGAAGATTGACAATACTACCGGCGATGGTTATTTACCATTTTTTGGTACTGGCTTTTCAGGATCTGCCTATAACGGCGGTGGAATTGAATTTAAAAACGAATTAGAAAATTACACCGTTACTTTTAATGATAAAAAACAGGAGGTTTCTATAAAATTTAAAGTAAAAGGTGAAAGCGACTATTATGATGTTATTGTTCGCGTTTTTGCAGGTGGAAACACTTCAATTACCATTACTAGTAATAACCGAAGTGTTATGAACTATTCTGGTAAAACAATAGCTTTAGAAAAAAAAGAAGCTAAATAAACTTATTGTTTTAATGAATTCCAACCTTGTGCAGTTAGTTTAATTTGTTGTCCTGCTCTGGTTACTAAATTGGCACCTAAACTTTCGTCGGTGATATGACCTATAACAGTTAAATGTGGATTTCCTTTAATTTTAGGAAAATCTTCTTGTGAAATAGTGAACAACAATTCATAATCTTCACCTCCACTTAATGCAATTGTAGTACTGTTTAATTCAAATTCTTCACAGGCTGAAATTACTTGTGGGTCTAATGGAATTTTTTCTTCGTACAAATTACATCCTACTTTTGATTGCGTACAAATATGTAAAATTTCAGAAGACAAACCATCAGAAATATCAATCATAGCTGTAGGTTTCACTTCTAAATCACTTAATAATTTTACCATATCCTTTCTCGCTTCAGGTTTTAACTGACGCTCAATTAAATAAGAATATTCCGATAAATCGGGCTGTGAATTTGGATTTACTTCAAACACTTGCTTTTCGCGCTCTAACACTTGCAACCCTAAATATGCCGCACCTAAATCGCCTGTAACAACTAACAAATCGTTAGGTTTTGCAGTATTTCTATACACTACATTTTCTTTTTCAACCTCGCCAATTGCGGTAATACTAATCACCAAACCTGTAACAGATGATGTTGTGTCACCACCAACCAAATCAATATTATACCCTTTACATGCCAAATAAATACCTTCATACAACTCTTCTACCGCTTCTAAAGGAAAACGATTTGAAATTGCAATAGACACTGTTATTTGTGAAGCTTTACCATTCATTGCATACACATCAGATAAATTAACCATTACCGCTTTATATCCTAAATGTTTTAATGGCATATAACTTAAATCAAAATGTACACCTTCAATTAACAAATCGGTAGTTACCAGTTGTTGCTTAGCATTGATAGCTAAAACAGCAGCATCATCTCCAACTCCTTTTACGGTTGAAGTATGCTTTATTTTAAAATTTTGAGTTAAATGGTCTATCAACTTAAATTCTCCTAATTCCGAAATACTAGTACGTGATTGGTTTTTATCTTCTATCATTTTGCAAAGATAATACGTTTCCTTTAAACATTTATATAAGTTACAACTATAGTACTATTAAATATATTCATATTAAAACCTATGTTAAAATGAATTTTTGTACTTATATTTGCGGTAATTTAGAATTAATCTATATAAGAAATTATGATAAAAGTATCAGACATAGCAAAAAAGAAGGTGGTAGAGCTGATGAAAGACGATGGTTTTAATCCTGAGGTAGATTTTGTAAGAGTTGGGGTTAAAAGCGGTGGATGCTCTGGACTTTCATATGATTTAAATTTCGACAAAGAAAACCAAGACGATGATAAGGTATTTGAAGACAATGGTGTAAAAATTATTGTAGATAAAAAAAGCTTTTTATACCTAGTAGGAACTACGTTAGAATATTCTGGAGGATTGAATGGTACCGGATTTGTTTTTAACAACCCTAACGCTACAAGAACTTGTGGCTGTGGAGAATCATTTTCATTATAAATTAAGATCGAAACATCTTAATTAGCACAATAATAGGTTAAAATGCTATTGTTTTTTATTGAAAATAATTAAGGATATTTCTTAACTATTACCTATTTTTATTAATTATTTTAAGAAAGCGTAAAATTGATTGAACTATTTCATCATTAAACATTCAATCATTAAATAAAATTTATGAACAAATTTACTGAAGACGATTTAAAAAAAGAACTCGAAACCAAAGAGTACGAGTACGGATTTTATACTGATATTGAAGCTGATAAATTTCCTGTAGGTTTAAGTGAAGAAGTTGTAATTGCAATTTCTAAAAAGAAAAACGAACCAGATTGGATGACCCTATGGCGTTTAGAAGCCTTTAAGGTTTGGAAAGAAATGAAAGAGCCAGACTGGGCAAATGTGAATTATGAAAAACCTGATTTTCAAGGAATAAGTTATTACTCCGCACCAGTTCAAAAAAAACAATTAGATAGCTTAGACCAAGTTGACCCAGAATTATTAAAAACTTTTGAAAAACTAGGTATCTCAATTGATGAGCAAAAGCGTTTATCAAATGTGGCAGTTGATATTGTTATTGACTCTGTTTCAGTGGCAACTACTTTCAAAAAAACATTGAATGAAAAAGGCATAATTTTTATGCCAATTTCAGAAGCAATTCAAGAACACCCTGAATTGGTAAAAAAATATTTAGGAACAATTGTTCCAACTACCGATAACTTTTATGCAGCTTTAAATTCAGCCGTGTTTTCTGATGGATCTTTCTGTTACATTCCAAAAGGCGTTACTTGCCCTATGGAACTTTCAACCTATTTTAGAATTAATGAAGGTGGTACAGGACAATTTGAGCGTACGCTCGTAATTGCTGATGAAGGAAGTTTTGTGAGTTATTTAGAAGGTTGTACTGCTCCTGCTCGTGATGAAAATCAATTACACGCTGCCGTTGTAGAATTAATTGCTTTAGATGACGCTGAAATAAAATATTCAACGGTACAAAACTGGTTCCCTGGAGATGCTGAAGGAAAAGGTGGAGTCTACAATTTTGTAACCAAACGTGGTTTGTGCGAAAAGAATGCAAAAATTTCTTGGACACAAGTTGAAACTGGTAGTGCAGTAACTTGGAAATACCCAAGTTGTATTTTAAAAGGAGATAACTCTGTTGGTGAATTTTACTCAATAGCAGTAACTAACAATTTTCAACAAGCAGATACAGGTACCAAAATGATTCACTTAGGTAAAAATACCAAAAGTACCATTATTTCAAAAGGTGTATCGGCTGGGCATTCACAAAACTCTTATCGAGGTTTGGTTCAAATTGGACCAAGAGCAACAAACGCTCGTAACTTCTCACAATGTGATTCATTATTAATGGGAGATTTATGTGGAGCTCATACGTTTCCATATATTGAAGTAAAAAACAAAACTGCTCAAATTGAACACGAAGCAACTACAAGTAAAATTGGTGAAGACCAACTATTTTATTGTAATCAACGTGGTATAAATACTGAAAAAGCAATTGCATTAATTGTAAATGGGTTTAGTAAAGAAGTACTAAATAAATTACCAATGGAATTTGCTGTTGAAGCACAAAAATTATTAGAAATTAGTTTAGAAGGATCCGTAGGATAAAAAATATAAAGAATGTTAGAAGTAAAAAATTTACACGCAAGTATTAACGATAAGGAGATTTTAAAAGGAATAAATCTTGATATTAAACCAGGTGAAGTTCATGCTATAATGGGACCAAATGGTTCTGGAAAAAGCACGCTTTCAGCAGTTATTGCAGGAAAAGAAGAATTTGATGTTACCGAAGGTTCCGTTATTTTAAACGGTGAAGATTTGGAAGATTTAGCTCCAGAAGAAAGAGCACATAAAGGTATCTTTTTATCTTTCCAATATCCTGTTGAAATCCCTGGAGTTACCGTTACAAACTTTATTAAAACGGCCATTAACGAAACTAGAAAAGCAAAAGGTTTAGAAGATTTACCTGCTAAGGATATGTTGAAGTTAATTCGTGAAAAAGCAGATTTATTAGAAATTGATCGTAAGTTTTTATCACGTTCATTAAACGAAGGTTTTTCAGGTGGTGAAAAAAAACGAAATGAGATTTTTCAAATGGCCATGTTAGAACCTAAATTAGCCATTCTAGATGAAACTGATTCTGGACTAGATATTGACGCGTTAAAAATTGTTGCCAATGGTGTAAACAAATTAAAAAGCAACGACAACGCTGTACTTGTTATTACGCATTACCAACGTTTGTTAGATTATATTGTACCTGATTTTGTACATGTTTTATACAATGGTAAAATTGTAAAATCTGGAGGAAAAGAATTGGCATTAGAATTAGAAGCAAAAGGGTACGACTGGTTGAAATAAAATACTATGGAATTAAAAGAAAAATTAGTTGCTTCATTTTTAGCTTTTGAAAACAAAGGTGGATTAGATTTAGATTCTAAAACACATGCTACAAGATTACAAGCTATTCAAAATTTTGAAAAGAGAGGTTTTCCTACTAAAAAAGATGAAGAATGGAAATATACAAGCTTAAAATCTATTTTAAAAAAAGATTTAGGCCTATTTCCCTCTACAGATACGTCTATTGGATTTAAAGATATTAAAGAATACATATTAAATGATATTGAATCATACACCCTTATTTTTATTGACGGTGTTTTCAATTCATTTTTATCGAGTACCACTCATGACGACTGTGATGTTTGTGTATTATCTTCAGCTTTAACACGTCCAAAGTATAAAATGATTGTTGACAATTATTTCAACACCATTGCAAAAGACAACAATAGTTTAACGGAATTAAATACTGCATTTACCAAAGAAGGTGCTTTTATAAACATTCCAAAAAATACGATTGTTCAAAAGCCAATTCAAATATTAAACTTTTCTACAGGAAAAGAAAGCGAAGTAATGCTTCAGCCAAGAAATTTGGTTGTTGTTGGTGAAAATTCACATGTTCAAATTATTGAACGTCATCAAAATCTTTCAAAAAACACAACGTTAACAAACTCGGTAACTGAGATTTTTGTTCATAAAAGAGCAATTGTTGATTTTTATAAAATTCAAGATGACACTAAAGATTCATCTATGATTGATAGTACCTTTGTTTCGCAAAAACAACAAAGTGTAGCGTCGGTTCATACCTATTCTTTTGGTGGAAAAATGACAAGAAATAATTTAGAGTTTTATCATGAAGGTGAACATATTACTTCAAATTTGAATGGAATTTCAATTTTACACGATAAGCAGCACGTAGATAATCACACCTTAGTAAACCATAAATATCCAAATTGTGAAAGCCACGAGTTGTATAAGGGTATTTATGATGATAAATCAACCGGTGTATTTAACGGAAAGGTATTGGTACAACAAGCAGCGCAAAAAACCAACGCTTTTCAACAAAATAACACTATTTTAATTAGTGATGGAGCAACTATCAATGCAAAACCACAATTAGAAATTTTTGCTGATGATGTAAAGTGTTCTCACGGTTGTACTATTGGGCAATTGGATGAAAGTGCGTTATTCTATATGCAATCACGTGGTATTCCTAAAAAAGAGGCCAAAGCTTTATTATTATTTGCCTTTGGAAATGACGTAGTTGAAAAAATTAAAATTCCACAATTAAAAACACGAATTACTAAATTAATTGCCAAAAATCTGGGTGTTAATTTAGGTTTTGAATTATAAAACACTTCAAATTAAATCATAAAAAATGTCGCTAATTGCGACATTTTTTATGATTTAATGTTTTAAAACTTCTGGATTTACAATTACAAATTCTGTTCTTCTGTTTAATTGATGTTCGGAATCTTTACACTCAACTCCATTAGAACATTTATTTACTAATTGAGTTTCGCCATAGCCTTTTCCAAAGACTCTTGAAGGCTTAATTCCTTTGCTTACAAACCAACCTATAGTCGCTTTTGCTCTATTGTCTGAAAGCTCTAAATTATAGGTGTCACTAGCTCTAGAATCGGTATGTGAACCTATTTCAATAATGAGATTGGGGTATTTATTTAGTAAATGCAATACTTTATTTAAGGCTTCTTCGGCCGCCTTTTTAATCTCAAATTTATCTTTATCAAAATAAATTGGAGGTGTATTTACCATTAATAAGTTTCTTTCACTTTTAAATTCGCTAGGCTCTTCTTTTGAATTTATGGTGTCAAGCTCTGTATATATACTACTTGAATACCCTTTACACCTAACTAACACAGGTTTTGTGATATGGTAATCATCATTCATATCAAAATCCTTTAAATAGCCGTCGTTGGCATAATTATCTAACTCAATTACCGATACATTATCAAACTCAAACATTACTCTACTTGTTGGACCTTCACTTTCTTCAATAGCCCCAACTGCAATAATAGTTGGAGGCATATTAACAACAATTAAATTTGTAGGATTTGCTGTTCCTAAAAACCTTAAATTTTCATTGCAATTAGTAGCCAACGCTTCATTGTTTGGGCCATCAATATCATTAATTCCAAATCTAAAATTTGCGGGCTCAATAGGTGTTATTTTATCTGCTTGTAAAAATGTAAATCTAATTCGGCTAAGATTTGCCGGAATTCCTTTAGCCTTCGAAATAGATGTATACCTTATATTATCATCACTTTGTGTAAACAAACCATTTTGCGGCCCATCTATTCTTTGTGCTTTTATGTAAGCTAAAGATGGAATGGTTTTAGAGTAGGCTTTAAATAATGCATTGTTAGTTTCATTACCTGAAATAACCCCCGTAATAGTCACTAATTCATAACCTTGAGCTACTAATTTATTTCCGTAAAAAAATAAAGCAATAATAATTAAACAACCTATTTTTGTGGTAAATTTCAAATGAAACTAGTTGTGGTGAAACTTCATACAATTTACAAAAAAATACTCACTTAAAAACTAAATATTGAGCTTAGCTTTAAGTGAGTATTTTTACCAATTTTACAAGAGCTTTTACTTAATAGCTTCTGGATTTACAATCACAAATTCTGTTCTTCTATTTAATTGATGTTCTGCTTCTGTACAAGGAACATCATTAGAACATTTATTAACTAATTGCGTTTCTCCATAACCTTGCCCTGTGATTCTTGAAGGATCAATACCTTTTTTGATAATCCAATCAATAGATGATTTTGCTCTACGGTTAGACAGTTTTAAGTTATAGGCATCTGGAGCTCTACTATCGGTATGAGAATTCAATTGAATTTTAATTTCAGGATATTTCCTCATTATTGCAACTACTTTTTCTAACTCAACAGCTGCATCTGAACGTATATATGATTTGTTTAAATCAAAATATAGTGGATTAATCTTTATCATTAACGAATCTCTAACATAAACAAATTCACTTATTGCTAAATTTAAATCTACTTTAAATTCTGAATTGTATACATTTGAAGTACTAATTTCCTCATCATCAATTGTATAATCTTTTTCTGAACCTACCAATTTATAATTAGTTTCACAGTTTAAGTTAAAACTGAAAGTTGCATTAGCATCGGTTATTTTACTTTCTAACAAAACTCCTTGATGATCAAATAATTCAACCAAAGCTCCTGGCAATAATTCGTTTGTATTTTTATCTCTAATTACACCTTGTACCAGCTGATTACATTTAAAAGTTAAAGGCGTTAATTCTACAAATGAGTAGATATCATCGTCACCATTACCTCCATCTCTATTGGATGAAAAATAACCTAGATTGGTATTTGGTTTTTGTACAAAACTAAAATCATCTTTATTACTGTTTAAAGGCTCACCTATGTTTTGTGCTTTTTTAACAACTTCTCCATGCTGAATAGGGGCCACGTAAATATCTAACCCTCCTTTACCGTCAACGTAACCATTTGATGAGAAATATAACACATCATTTTCATCTACAAAAGGAAACATTTCTTTTCCTTGAGTATTTACATTTGGACCTAAATTTCTTGGCGCACTGTATGTACTGTCATTCAAAATATCTACTACATAAATATCTGTTTCACCATAACCGCCTAACATATCAGAAATGAAGTATAACTTATCTTCTGCAGCATTTAATACTGGATGACCGGTTTGGTAATTATCATTATTAAAAGGCATTTGTTTTACTTCCCAATCATCTTTATTTTTTATTTTGGCTTTGTATAACTGATTTAGGTTCCTATTTAATGTATCTTTTTTAAACTTTTTGTTTAAATAGTTATTTCTAGTAAAATATATCGTTTTTAAATCTTTAGAGAAAGTAACATCAGCATCATGAAATTTTGAATTTACTTTTTTCGAAAAAAGTGTTACCTCCGAAATCTCACCATCTTCACTACACACTCCTTTATACAATTGTAAAAAAGGTTGATCATTACCTTTCCATACTCTATTTTTTATCGTTTTACTTTTTCTTGAGGAAGTAAATATCACAGTACTATCACCTGCATACGAAACACCATAATCTTGGTATTTAGTGTTTACAGCTATATTTTTTATAGTATAATTCCCTTTTAATGTAACCTCTTTAGTTGTATTTTGTAATCCTTGTGCTCTTAATAAACTTATACAGAACAATAATAATAGTATGGTAAATTTTTTCATATCTAGTTTCTCTGGTTTTATTTAAAAGAATCTTGGACTCTTTAAATTTTTTCTATTAAATTCAAACAACATTATAATCTCGTGCGATCCTGAATTAAAATCACCAAAATTGCTAGTTGTGTAATCATAAGCATACCCAATTCTAAAATCATCGTTTACTTGGAAACCAACCATACCACTGATAGAATCATCAAATCGGTACGACATACCCACTTCAAACATTTGATTTACCAATAAGTTTAATGAAAGATCAACTGATAAAGGTGCCCCTGAAGTTGCTTTAAACATTGTTGAAGGCTTCAATAATAAATTTTCTGACAAGTCAAACACATACCCCGCAGTTAAAAAATAATGCATCTTTTCTGAAGCTGTGCTAACATACCCATTACCACTTTCTAAATGTCGTGTCTCTAAAAAATTTGGTACTGAAAAACCAGCATAAAATTTATTTGTATAATAATATACACCTGCTCCAAAATTAGGAGAAGCTTGATTGATAGGTTCGTTTAATGGATCTGGATCAACGGTATCTAAATAACCTATATCTAAAAGACTAACTCCCGCTTTTAGTCCAAATGCCAAACGACCTTCTTCACTTGTGAAAATAGTATACGAAAAATCTGCATACACATTACTTTCCTTTACAGGACCTATCTCATCATAAATTACAGAAAGACCTAGCCCTGTAGCTTTTCCTATAGGTGAATTGAATGAAAGTGTCGCTGTTTTTGGGGCACCTTCAACTCCTACCCATTGTGTTCTACCTAACAAGCCAATAGCTGGAACTCCTTTAGATCCTGCATACGCTGGGTTGATAACCACCATATTGTACATATACTGGGTATATTGTGCATCTTGCTGTCCAAAAATGGTTGTTGCAGACATTAAAGCTAAAATTCCTAAAAGTAATTTTATTTGTTTCATAAACTTCATTTAAATAATATAGTTTAGGAGATAGCATTGTTTAATATTATATCTCCAGATAATTTTTTATCGTTTTAAATAGACCCAACCTGTTTGCGGTTTTCTTTCTCTATCGTTAAAATAAATTGTATAGAAATAAGTTCCTACTGGTAGTTCACCAGCACCAATATTCCATCGTCCATCTGAATATCCATCCCACCAATCCGGTATTGTTGTTGAGTTCCCATTATGTTTATATTCATATACTTTATTACCCCACCTATTCACAATTCCCATACTAAAATCTGAATATAAGACCTGTAAATTTCTAACTTCAAATACATCATTAATACCATCTCCATTTGGTGTAAACTCTTCAGAAATCACTAATAAAACTTGAGGTTTTGTAATAACACTCGCCATGTCATCTTCATTAAGATCTCCATTTCCAGGAGTTGAATCAGGATCATATTCATTTGCAGCTGTTACTTCTGCAACATTTAACCAATCCCCATATGAATTCACTCTAGTCGTAACTGTTAAAATTTCTTCTTCTCCACTTACAACACTTCCAACATCCCACAAACCGCTATATTCATCATAAATTCCGTTAGTTACTGATGCACTTACAAATGAATATCCTGAAGGTAACAAATCTGTTACTTCAACACCTGTAGCGTTACTTGGGCCATTATTAGTTAAAGTAATGGTAAAAATTACATTCTCTCCTGATATTGGACTATCGTTATTCACTTGTTTATTTAACATTAAATCTGATGCCTCAGGAATAGTAATATTTACTTGTGCAGTTTGACAAGTTCCTGGTGCTGAATCACCAATAGTTGCTATGTAACAAACTTCATATTCAACTATTACTGTTTTACCTGCTTCGGAAGGGTTTGGTGTATAGGTCATTTCACCTGTTAAAGAATCAAAACTCACAACTCCAAGTGCATTTCCACCTATTTGGATTAAAGTTGTATTAGTACTTGGCAAATAATCATCGTTTAATAAAACATCAATAATCCCTGTTTCATTAAACATGATTATACCATTATCATTCTCAACAACTATTTTTAATACATTAGGATCTGTGACATCAGGATTTCCATCATTGTCATCATCAATATCATAAATATCAGCAATACCATCACCTTCATTATCAGAAAGTACTGTAATTGTCACATTCGCTGTTGTACAAATAGGAGTAATAGTATCATCACAAACCTCATATACAAAACTATCTGTTCCAACAAAATCAAGGCTTGGCGTGTAAATATATGTGCCGTCAGGATTGATAACTACTGTACCATTAGTTGGAAGAGTTATTGGTAATGTATTTATCACTAGTATATCTCCGTCTATATCACTATCGTTCAACAATAAACCACCTAAAAAAGGAACATTTTCAACAGCTTCAGCAACATCATCTACTGCGACTGGTGAATCATTTACCGGACTTACCGTAATCATTATGTTAGCAATGTTAGAGGTTAATCCTTCATTGTCATTCACAACATATTCAACAGGTGTCACAATTCCATTAAAATCAGCTACTGGAGTAAATGTTACTACTCCTAGTGGACTCACCGTATAAGTCCCTTCATTCTCAACATTCCAAGTTGTTTGAATTCCTGGAGTTGTAGGATCTAAATCAACTGTTGCTATATCTACAGAACCATCTTCATCCGTGTCATTGCCTATTATATCAATGGTAATAATCGTGTCCTCATTGGCTGTAATTGCATCTGTATTCGCAATTGGAGCCGAATTAAACACTTGGCAAACCAAACCAAAATCTAATGTGTTATCAACTGATTCTGTTGCTGTTAATTGCGCTAGTTTAATATCATCCGTTGTCACACCACAAACTGAATATGTTTTAGCTTCAACAACTTTCCCTGATTTAGCTAACACTGCTGTAGGTAATACTTTTACCAATCCACTTTCTCTCATTAAATTGGCAGCAGCTACAATACCTGCTTCAAAATCAAATCGCACTTCATATTCACCCCATTCATTTAATTCACCTCTAGTACGCCAATATCCTTGAATACCAACTATAATTTCTTTTGAAAAACCATTTGGCCCGGTTACATATATGTTAGGAACACTTGTTGTTGTACTGCCAAATCCTGCTGCATTTAATTCTCCTTCATTATTAGCCCCTTCATAACTTCCATCTCCGTTAAAATCAATCCATTCCCAAGTACTATAATCTATAGAACCATTCGCATTTGGAATATTTTGAGTTACCACCCCGTCATTATTAGCATCAAACCATTCATCTTGTATTCCGTTGTTATTTACATCATACCAAACAAAATTTCCAAGAACAGGAAGATCTGAGGCATCATACGTAAAGTTATTAACTACGTAATCACAATTTTCAATATCATAGAAACCTAAACTTGAATTTACATTATACAAGTCATACGCTGTATTTAAATTTGCATCCTGAACCTGTACAATATAATTCCCAGGAATAAACCCTGTAAAGTTATAATATCCATCAGCCCCTGTTACCATCAATAATGTTGGTCCTGCCGTTCCATTATTTGGTATCAATGTTACCGGTACATTTGCCAAAGGCGTATTTGTACCAATATTCATTACAACACCTGATATCTTAGTTGAATTACATATCACATTCACAGTCACCATAGCTGTATCACAATTACTCATATTTGCATTTTCACAAATACTATAAGTTATACTGTAGTTTCCCGCAGGGGTTCCATCTAAAACATCAACGGAACCGTTTGGATTTAATGTGACATAACCTGTTGGATCAGCATTAACAATTGTTAGAGTAATGTCATTAGAATTTACAGCGACATTTTCAAATGTATCGTTATCAAAAGCATTTATAATAGCTGTTCCTCCGTTTAGTCCATCTATACCACTGATAACATCATTTTCTGCTACAAGTGCATCATTCAAGGGGTTGACCGTAATGTTTAAGGTTCCTGTATCGATTAAAAAGCCATCAGTAACCGTATAATCAACAATGTCTGGTCCAGTATAGTTCACCTCTGGGGTATACGTATAAGAACCGTCTGTTGCAATAACAATTGTTCCGCCTTGTACGGTGGTAAATGTTCCTGCTATTACACTTAAGGCATCTCCATCTAAATCGGTGTCATTTAAATCTAAGTCTACTGTTGATGTAAATAACGTATCTTCTGTCGCATTGATTGCATCGTCTACTGCGAC
This sequence comes from Lutibacter agarilyticus, assembly GCF_900188235.1. Taxonomy (GTDB): domain Bacteria; phylum Bacteroidota; class Bacteroidia; order Flavobacteriales; family Flavobacteriaceae; genus Lutibacter; species Lutibacter agarilyticus. The sequence continues at coordinate 282,648 of NZ_FZNT01000005.1, forward strand.
TGGCCCATCGTTTTGAGAAGCTACCGTAATGGTTAATGTACCCATATCCGTAAGGTTTCCATCTGTTACTATGTAATCAACACTATCTGTTCCATTAAAGTTTGTAGCTGGGGTATACGCATAAGAACCATCTGTTGCAATAACAATTGTTCCGCCTTGTGCTGTGGTAAATGTTCCTGCTGTTACACTTAAGGCATCTCCATCTAAATCGGTGTCATTTGAATCTAAGTCTACTGTTGATGTAAATAACGTATCTTCTGTAGCATTGATTGCATCGTCTACTGCGACTGGTCCATCGTTTTGAGAAGCTACCGTAATGGTTAATGTACCCATATCCGTAAGGTTTCCATCTGTTACTATGTAATCAACACTATCTGTTCCATTAAAGTTTGTAGCTGGGGTATACGCATAAGAACCATCTGTTGCAATAACAATTGTTCCGCCTTGTGCTGTGGTAAATGTCCCTGCTGTTACACTTAAGGCATCTCCATCTAAATCGGTGTCATTTGAATCTAAGTCTACTGTTGATGTAAATAACGTATCTTCTGTAGCATTGATTGCATCGTCTACTGCGACTGGCCCATCGTTCACTGGTGTAACCACTATAGTTATATAAACGGTGGCTGAAGAACAAACATTAGGTGTCAAATTTATGTTACAAACTTGATAATTTACTGTTACTGTTGTACCCTCTTCTCCTGCTACTGAAGTATAAGATATTTCACCTGTGTTTTCATCAAATATAACTGAACCTGCTGCAGTAGCTCCAATTTGAGTTATTGCGATTATACCTGTATTATTTATGTCTAAATTATCTGAAAAATCATCATTATTAATTATATCATAAGTAGTTGGTATTCCTCCAAGAACATTCATGTTGTCATCGAATGCAGTAGGAACAAATGGATTTGGATCACTACTATCTGGATTACCATCATTATCATCATCAGAGTCACAAACATCACCTAATCCATCTGCATCTGCATCTTCTTGTAATGGATTTGAAATACTTGAACAGTTGTCTACATTATCACAAATACCATCACTATCAATATCATTTATTGGATCATTCTCCCAAGAACAAGTCGTTGTGTTGAATACAAAATTATCCCAACAATTCACTATCGCTGGTTGAACATCTTGAACTCCTGTGTTTTCCCAAGAACAAGTTGTTGTGTTGAATACAAAATTATCCCAACAATTCACTACCGCTGGTTGAA
>NZ_FZNT01000006.1 GCF_900188235.1 Lutibacter agarilyticus
ACTGGAAATCTGTTTGTTCTGTGGTTCAAAAGTTTGTTTTTACTACTAATAGCAACAGCTCTCCACATACGTAAAAAATCGAAGATTCGACGGAGTCAATGATGTTGTTTTTGAGCTGTATGATTTGACTTTCAACTTAACAATAACATAAGGCGTGGTATTACGTTTTATTACTTAAGGTTTAAAACTTCTAATATTTAATATCAAACTTTGTATCTATTACACGGGGAGTTAATACGTCATTTCCAGCTTGACTGGAAATCTGTTTGTTCTGTGGTTCAAAGGGTGTTTTTATTACTAGTAGCAACAGCCCCCCCCACATACGTAAGAAATCGAAGATTCGACGGAGTCAATGATGTTGTTTTTGAGCTGTATGATTTTAGACTTTCAACTTAACAATAACATAAGGCGTGGTATTACGTTAAATTACTTTAGGTATAAAACTTCTAATATTTAAGATCAAACTTTGTATCTATTACACACCCCTAACCCCTCTCAAGAGGGGAGTTAATACGTCATTTCCAGCTCGACTGGAAATCTGTTTGTTCTGTGGTTCAAAGGGTGTTTTTATTACTAGTAGCAACAGATCCCCGCATACGCGAGAAATCGAAGATTCGACGGAGTCAATGACTATTTGGTTGGTAGTTGTTGGTAGCTAGATACTGAATACTTAAAACTCTTTAGCAAAGAATTAAATAAATTACCGAATTGGGAACTTTTTATTATATTTGCAGTATTAAAGAATAAAATGTGAGAATAATATCAAGACGAACATTACGTGAATTTTGGGAAAAACACGCAGATAGTGAAGAACAATTAAAAGCGTGGTTTCGTGAAACAGAAAAAGCATCTTGGAAAAATAGCAATGAGTTAAAATCTGAATATCCAAGTGCAAGTGTTTTAAGAGATAACAAGATAGTTTTCAATATTAAAGGAAATAATTACAGGTTGATTGTTAAAATGAATTTTGAATTTCAAATATCTTGGATATTATTTATTGGAACTCACGCTGAATATGATAAAATAAATGCTAAAGATTTGTAATGATGGAAATTAAACCTATAAAAAACGAAGTAGATTATCAACAAGCACTTGACAGACTTGAACTGATTTTTGATGCAACAAAAGGAACAAAAAAAGGAGATGAACTTGAAATACTTACGATTTTAATTGACAAATACGAAAATGAAAATTTCCCAATTGGAATGCCCGATCCAATTGAGGCTATTAAATTTCGAATGGAACAAATGGGGATGAAACAAAAAGACCTTGCTGAACTTATTGGATTTAAAAGTCGTGTAAGTGAAATTTTAAATAAAAAAAGAAAATTGACTTTAGAAATGATTAGAAAAATAAGCATTTCTTTACATATTCCTACTGATATCTTAATACAGGAATATATTGTAGAATAATATTTACTGTGGCCTACACAATAATTACGTCATTTTCAGCTTAACTGGAAATCTGTTGGTGCTGTGGTTCAAATGTTGTTTATATTGCTTGTAGCAACAGCACCCCACATACGTAAAAAATCGAAGATTCGACGGAGTCAATGATGTTGTTTTTGAGCTGTATGATTTGACTTTCAACTTAATAATAACATAAGGCGTGGTATTACGTTAAATTACTTTAGGTATAAAACTTCTAATATTTAATATCAAACTTTGTGTCTATTACACGGGGAGTTAATACGTCATTTCCAGCTTGACTGGAAATCTGTTTGTTCTGTGGTTCAAATGTTGTTTTTACTACTAATAGCTACAGCTACCCACATACGTAAAAAATCGAAGATTCGACGGGGTCAATGATGTTGTTTTTGAGCTGTATGATTTTAGACTTTCAACTTAACAATAACATAAGGCGTGGTATTACGTTAAATTACTTTAGGTATAAAACTTCTAATATTTAATATCAAACTTTGTGTCTATTACACGGGGAGTTAATACGTCATTTCGGCTAAGCTCAATACAGCGCTCAAGAGGGGGAGTTAATACGTTGTAATCTTCCCCAAAAATGAGACAGTTTAGAAATAGAACATATTTTTTTAAATTTGAAGTGAAAATTTTAAAATTATTGATGCTTTGGAGAGCTCAATATTATTAGAAAAAAACAGCACTATTTAGAACAAAAACAAATTAAAAAGAACAGATAAGTATTTAAATAATTTATTTAAATTTGACAAACCCTAAAAAAAATACTGAATTCATTTATATATTTAATTAGATTTCTGAACTAACAATCCGCTGTTTTTTTAAGTGATTTTTATGGGTTAAAAGTAGCTTAATTTTAAAGCTGGTTTGCTTTAAATTTCAGTTAAAATAACATAGAATTTGTTTTATGCAGTTTTATTAAAAGATAAATAATTGATTGTATAAAATGAGTTATATACAGGCTGAAAACGGAATTTTTGATGAAGAAGAATCAATCAAATCAATAAAATGCAACCAAGAATAGAGAAACTTTCCGAAAAAAAATTAGTAGGAAAATCATTAAAAATGTCTTTAATTACTAATAAAACTACCGAATTATGGAAAGGTTTTATGCCTAAAGTAAAAATGATTCAAAACAAAGTTGGTTCAGATTTTATTTCAATGCAGATTTATGATAAATCTTTGAATTTTAAAGACTTTAATCCACAAACTGAATTTACAAAATATGCTATGATTGAGACATCTAAATTTGAGAATATTCCTGAAGAAATGGAAACACGAATTTTGAAAGGTGGACTTTATGCAGTATTTGTACATAAAGGAATGGCAATAGATTTTCCGAAAACATCGCAATATATTTTTAATCAATGGCTACCGAATTCAGAATACGAATTAGACCAAAGAGAACATTTTGAACTTTTAGGAGCAAAATACAATCCTACCGATAAAAATTCGGAAGAGGAAGTTTGGATTCCGATTAAATATCGTGAAAATATCAGCACATAATAACTCATAAAATCTATGCATACATTTCAACTAAATAACGAACAGACAAACATTTAATAAACGGTTTGCTACAACCAAAAAAAATATGAAAAATTTTATAAAACACTTTATAGTATTAATTACTTTTATTTCATTGTTTGGTTGTCCGTCAGATGATGATGATTGTATGAAAACAATTACAATACCTCAATATTATATAAGTTTAGGCCAATCTTATAGTTATGACACTACACTAGAAGTTCCTTGTGACTTTGCTGAGCCTGAAGAACCTCAATTAATAGAGCCTCCAATATTAGAAAATTTTTCATTTGAAATATTAAATTTCAACTTTACACCTGACACAGGAAACAATACTTCTAGATTACAGTTTCAAATCAAATTGAACAATTCAAATAATTATAGTATCAATGGTGTACCTATTATAACTATGAATTCAGATGGTTTAGAATATTCTGGTAGCTTTTCAAAAGACGCATCTGTTCCTTGTTATCAAATTGACGCTAATTCAGATTGTATATTGACTTATGATAAAGAAAGCTCTTTAGATTTGGGAATAATTAATTCAATTCAGATAATTAAGGTAGCGTACTATTTAACAAATTAATAGAACAAAGAAAAGTAAAAGCTAATTGCAATAGCTTTTATGATACGATATATAAAATATGTTTAAGTGGAGTCCAGAACCCACGCTTAAAAAAACGGGGAGCAACTGAAAATCCATAAGAGTAGGGGAATTCAATCTAAAACAGAAACAAAAATGGAAGCACAAAAGGTAGACATGTTTATCATGGCAAATGTCAAATACTTTGAAAGTCATCAAATTGCTCAAATCAGAGAAAAACTTATCCAAATGGATGACTCTAAATGGGGTTTGGTTCAAACATTACAATTTAAAGAGCCAACAACAAGCCTTATTATTTCATTGCTTGCAGGTAGTTTAGGTATTGACCGTTTTATGATTGGAGATACTGGTTTAGGTATTGGTAAATTAATTACTTGTGGAGGATTTGGAATTTGGGCTATTATTGATTGGTTTTTAATTATGGGAGCTACCAGAGAGAAAAATATGGCTAAACTTCAACAAGTTTTATATTAATGTCAATTAACAGGAATAAGTTATATACGCTATTATTTATTTCCTGTTTGGCGGGGTATATATATCTTTATATAAGTATGACTTCAAATTTTATAGAACCTAAATCAGTTGAAGTTTGCCCAATAAAGTTTACAACAAATATGCCCTGTCCCTCTTGTGGATCAACACGCTCTGTTATTTCAATTGTTAACGGAAAATTTAGTGATGCATTAAGTATAAATCCTTTAGGTTATATTATTGCTGTTATAATGGTTTTAATACCTCTATGGCTGTTAATAGATGTTTTAATTAAAAAGAAATCACTATTTAAATTTTATATAAAAATGGAGACCTATTTAAAAAAGCCACAACTTGCAATTCCATTAATTGTGTTGGTACTTATTAATTGGATTTGGAATATTACAAAAGGACTATGATAAAAGTAACAAACTTTGCATATAAACCAGGGGAGCATGAAGCTGAAAAAGCCTCAAATAGTTACCTTATGTCATTAATTGCTATAATGGGAGGCTTACCCTTACCAATAATTAACCTTGTAGCTACTTTGATTTTTTATTTAGGAAATAGAAAGGGAACCTATTTTGTACGTTGGCACTGTACACAAGCCTTACTTTCTCAAATATCAGTACTTTTTATTAATAGCTATGGTTTTTGGTGGACAGTTTCAATAGTTTTTACTTCAGATGAAAGCATTACAAATAACTATATAGCCTACATAATTGCAGCTTTAATTTTCAATCTTTCTGAATTTATAGCAACTATATATACTGCAATTCAGGTACGAAAAGGTATTCACGTATCGTGGTGGTTTTACGGTAGTTTAAGTAATTTAATATGTAAACCAACATTATGAAAAATATTTTTATACAAGGTTTAACAATAGTAGTGCTGTTTTTCTCAACTTGGTTTGTTTTAACAAAGGTTGACTGGATGACTATTTTAAAAATCGAAAATAGAACCAATAAAACTGAAGAAAAGCTTGGTGAATTCTTTTTGGAGACTTTCAAGCAGTCAGAACAAGAAAATACAAATCCATTTGTAGCCAATGCTATTGATAGTATTGTAAGTAAAATTTGCTCAGAAAATGAAATTGATAAAAAAATAATTAAGGTTCATATATTTGATAAAGATGAAGTAAACGCTTTCGCGTTACCTAATGGGCATCTTTTAATTTATAGTGGCTTGATTTTAGCATCAGACAATCAAGAAGAACTAAGCGGAGTAATTTGTCACGAAATAGCACATATTCAGTTAAATCATTTAATGAAGAAATTGATAAAGGAAGTGGGGCTTTCAGTGTTAATCTCCATGTCAACGGGCAATGGTGGACCTGAAATTATAGGAGAAACGTTAAGGTTACTATCATCATCAGCTTTTGACAGAACTTTAGAGCAAGAAGCAGATATTAAAGCTGTGGAATATCTTATCAATGCAAAAATAAACCCTGAACCTTTTGCTAATTTCTTATACAAGTTATCAGATAACGAGAACGAAGCCATGAAATATGTGTCGTGGACAAGCACCCACCCAGACTCAAAAGAAAGAGCGGAATATATTATTGAAGATAGTAAAAATAACGCTACAGTTTATGAGTCTGTACTATCAATCAATACTTGGGGGCAATTGAAAGTAGCATTGGAGGAATGAAAAAAATGAAAATTTCTACAGGTAACACTGTAATTGAAAAGGTAGATTTAAATAATTTTAGGAACCGAACTTAGAATTTTAAAACCCTCAAGAATTATAAAAAGGGAAGAGCTTCATTTTTACCATTTACTTGCTCATTAACAGAGTTGATGCTAAATTCTTAATGAATAAACATTATTCTGTCAAGTAGTTCTTATTAGTTTGATGATTATTTTTTACTCATAAAACAACTTACTCATTAGCCCCTAAATAAACCCAATACTCATGCTCTTTACAAAACTTAGAGTTTTCGTGTATATGGTTAATAATACCATTTTCCTTAAAGAATGCTTTAAATTCAACGGTGTCTTCTGTAGTGTTTAATACTTCTAGTTTTACCCAATTCACAGATTTCGTCCATTTTTCAATGGCTCTTTTTTCTTGTTTGTTTGGTCGGGTAGAGGAATGATGACTTTTTTGTAAGTAGTTTACATTTGCCAACACAAATGCACTATACCTAGAACGCATTAATTGTGCTGCTGTGCTAACAGTATGAATATTTTTATGTGCTTTTTGGCAGCACTCACTATATTTTTTTTGAGGATTACAAGGACACTGCATATAATTAATTTACCAGTTCTTTTTTAGCTTTAATTCTGAAACAACGTTCTGAACCTAAATATAACGGATCTCCATATTCTTCAGACCAAAAACCATCTAAGACGTCATTTGATATACAACGATAAACTACAACTCCTTTAAAAGTGTTTTCTTCTTCGCCTAAATAACTAAAATTAATCACTAAAATATTGTCTTTAAAAAAACCAGATCCAGTTTGTGTTTGGTCAGCGTGAATTAACCATTTAGCCAGTATTCTATTATTGGCATCCAGTGCTAAGGTTAATGTACCTTTATACGTGTTTTCAGAAGCATCTTGATTGCTCCCGATAATACTAAATGTTCCAACTAAATCTTCTACATTCATATAAACATCAAATTTAAAGAGTCAAAGATACTGTATCTATTAAATTGAACAATAAAAAGTTCTATTTGGGCATTAAATAAATTAATAGACCTGTGGCTAAATTAAACCAAGAATTTTAAAATAGAAAAGCTATATTTATTTTTTAATTTGTAGACTCCAAAAAATTATTTTAAATAATGGCAGAAGGAAAAAAATTTGGAACGTTTGAAGGTGTTTTTACACCATCTATTCTTACTATTTTAGGGGTAATTATGTATATGAGATTGGGATGGGTAGTTGGTAATGCCGGCTTATTAGGTGCTATTATCATTATAGTTTTGGCTCATGTGATTGCTGTTACCACAGGTTTAAGTGTTTCGTCTATTGCAACTGATAAAAAAATTGGGGCAGGTGGTATTTACTATGTGTTATCTAGAAGTATGGGAATTCCCATTGGAGGTTCTATTGGTATTGCCCTTTATGTAGGTACTTCGCTCTCAATAGCATTGTATTTAATCGGATTTGCAGAAAGTTTTAATGATTATTTCGGCTTTGGCACAGCTATTAATGATATTCGTTTAACAGGAACTTTAGCACTAGTTAGTTTAACAATATTGGCTTTGATAAGTACTTCGCTAGCGTTAAAAACTCAATTTTTAATTCTATCAGCCATTATCATTTCATTGATTGCTATATTTTTTGGGACTTCAAATTTTGAACCTCAAACGGTTCAATTATTAGCTCCTGAGCATGCGGTTTCTATGGAAGTTGTGTTTGCCATATTTTTCCCAGCTGTTACTGGTTTTACTGCAGGTATCGCCATGAGTGGCGATTTAAAAGATCCGAAAAGTTCCATTCCAAAAGGAACATTAATGGCTATTGGTGTTGGACTTGTTGTTTACATAAGTCTTGCAGTTTTTCTTGCGAATAAGGTAAATTCAGAAGTATTAATTTCGGATTATAATATATTAATGAAAATTGCTTTATTCTCTCCAGCAGTAGTTGCAGGTATTTGGGGTGCTACACTTTCATCTGCAATAGGTGGTATTCTGGGAGGTCCAAGAATTTTACAAGCCATGTCAATTGATAAAATAACACCAAAAATATTTGGAAAAGGTAATGGGAAAAATAACGAACCAGTAAATGCTTTGTTGTTGGTATTTATAATTGCACAAGCGGGGATATTAATTGGTGAATTGGATGTTATTGCACGTGTAGTTTCTATGTTTTATTTAACGGCTTATGGTTTTATTAATATTTCCTATTTTTTAGAAAGTTGGGCAAACCCAGATTTTCAGCCTAGTTTTAAAATCAAACGTTGGATAGGCTTACTTGGTTTTATGGCTTGTTTTGGTGTCATGTTTAAATTGGATACCCTTGCAATGATGGGCGCTTTAATAGTTATTGGAGGCTTATATTTTTGGTTGCAACGCAAAGAAGTAAAATTACAAACCAATGACGTTTGGCAAAGTGTATGGGAAAATGTTGTAAATAAAGGATTGAAAAAAATTGACGATCAAGAAGTAGAAAAATCTAATTGGAACCCTAATATCATTCTATTTAGCGGACAAAGTGACCATCAATCTTATTTATTACAGTTGGGTAAAACAGTTTCTGGGCGTACAGGAATTGTTACAAATTTTAAATTGATATTAGATACATCCAATTTACAACCGCTTAAAAAATCGGAGCAAATTGTAAAAAGTGAAGAGTTTAAGGAATTAGGAATATTTGGACGACAAATTAAAGTAAGTAACATTTATGATGGAATTACGACCATTGCTTCTGCCTTTGGATTTTCGGGTGTAGAGCCAAATACTATTATGATGGGGTGGCCAAAAGGATTGGAAAATTCTAAGGAATATTCAAAAATGACACAAACTTTGTTGTATTTAGATTATAACTTATTGTATTTAGATTTTGATAAAAAGGCCAAGTTTGGGAATTATGATACCGTAGATTTTTGGTGGAGAGAAACAGATAGTAAAAATGCTGAAATGATGTTGAATATAGCACGTTTTATCATTGCATCTCCACGATGGAACAATACAAGTATTAGGGTATTATTTGTAAATAATAACAATGTAGATAAAGCATTAATTCATGCTAAAATTTATAAATTGGTTGAAGATTTAAGGGTAAATGTTGAAATCATAATCATAAATAATGCTGTTGAACAAAAACCTTTTTATAACTTAATTGAAGAAAAATCTAAAGCAACAGGTTTAACCATTATCGGTATACCAAATTATCAGATTGAAAAACAAGCTGAATTTGTATTGAGAACAAATCATTTATTTGAAACTATAGGCTCAACTCTTTTGGTGAAAGCCTCAAATAATTTTAATGTGTTAGATTTAGATTTTGTAAATAGGTAATCTTATTTTTTTACAGTTGGATTGTTACTTTCCGATACAACATTTATAAATCCTTATTTTATAGGGGTTTGAAAGAGATGAGGTACAAAAAGGCAAAACATGTGACACGGAAATTAGCAATTGTTTGTAACTTTTTTCAAAGATAATCATTTCACCCGTGATTTCACCTCTCTGTAACCCCTTATTTCACTAGGATTTCATAAAACTCTCACTTTTTAAGGGTGAAATGTTGACGCATAAAAATAATTAATTTTTTATCAAATTTTCAGCGTTTTTTGTTGGTTACATGTTGCACAAAAATTAGAAAGTGAGCAAAATAAGGAAAAACTGAATTTTTTTGAGGTACAATAGGTACAACAAAATACGTAATTCATATAAAAATGCTTTTTTACGAAGTTGATTATATAGCTACTTCTTTTTTAGTATTAAGGAATGAGGAAAATCCACACTAAATTACGGGAAACCCATCTTTAATAAGCCTACTGATATTTATCACAGCCTCTTTAATTTATTTTTTTTATTTTAGCATTGCTATGAATTACACTACGGAAAACCGTACGATTAATCGGATTAAACGTACTAATTTTCAATTTTATTTTGAAATTGAAAAGAAAGAAAATAGGTCCTCTAGCATAAAACATAAAAGAATAACAAAAAACTGTTTATCCAGTATTATTAAAGGATAAACATGAGTTTTTAAGGATATAACAAGTTACCTGCAAGCAAAAAAAATGATATGAGATTAATAAAAGCAAGAGTACAAAATTTTCGAAGTATAAAAGATACAGGAGAATTTGAAATAGAAAAATTAAAAACAATTTTAGTTGGGCCAAATGAATCTGGTAAAACAGTATTATTAAGAGCTTTACAACAGCTTAACAAACCAGATGGTATAGACGGTTTTGATTTAATTAGGGATTATCCTCGTTCTTTATATAATGATATAACTACTGGCAGTGTAAAGGCCGAAAATATAGAAATAGTTCGTGGATATTTTGAACTTGATGAAGAGGATAAAAAACTAGTTCCTGAAGAATATAAAAATTGTACTTATGTACTTTATAGGTTGCTTGACAACAAAGGTCGGCACTGGCTAGACAATGCACCTAAAAAAAAAACATATAAAGATATAACAAAAGATTTATCTCGATTAAATGCTCATATTGATAAGCAATTTGAAAAAGATGAAGATTTTGATCCTGAAAAAAAACCAAGTATTAGATTAAAAATTGTTACAAATGTTTTCTCAGATTCAACCAATCTAACCAAAGAAAACACAACTAGTTTAATTAAAATATTAGAAGAATTTTATCCTTTAATTGATGAAGAAAATGAAAAAGAAGAAGACAGATACTCAAAGATTATTGAAATAATAGAATTTAATAATAAATATGATGAAGTACTTAAACTATTAGGTAGTCGTATTCCTGTATTTGTACTTTTTAATAATTATTTCAAAGTTAAACCATCGATTCATTTAGAACATTTAGCTGAACGAATAGAAAGAAATCTTTTAGAAGACGATAAATTTTACGATTACGGAAACCTTTGCTTATTAAAATTCTTAGGTTTTAAAGTTCGAGAATTGGCTGATATTGGAAATACTACAAGTCCTGATAAAAATGATATAGATGAATTAAAAGAGTATAGAGACACTCTAGATAATAGAACTTATCAACTTAATGCTGCAAGTATTAAATTAACAAAGGAAATAAAAAATATATGGAACCCTAATCCAAATAGACCTGAAGCTGAAAAAATTAGAATTACAGCTGACGGGCAATACTTAAAGGTGGTTGTAGAAGATGAAATTGGAGTAGAAATTGAACTTGATCAGCGTTCAGAAGGCTTTCAGTGGATAGTTTCATTTTTTGTAGTATTCTTTGCTGAAGCAATGGATAAACATAAAAATGCAATACTTTTGTTAGATGAACCTGGTATGAGTTTACACGGATTAAAACAACGTGACTTTAGAGATACTCTTTCTAGATTATCTATTACTAATCAAACTATTTACACAACCCACTCTCCTTTTCTAGTTGGAGCTAATGAATTAGATTTGGTAAGAGTTGTAGAATTAAAAGACCGAGAAGAAGGAACAAAAGTTCACACCACATTATCTTCAAGTGACCCAGCAGGATTACTACCGCTTCAAGAAGCTTTGGGATATGATTTGGCACAAAGTTTATTCACTCATCAGAAAAATTTAATTTTAGAAGGTTTAACTGACTATTGGTATGTTGAAGCAACATCTACAATGTTAAGAGAATCTAATATTATTGATTTTGACAAGAAAATAGCTTTAGTATTTGCAAATTCAGCAGGGAAAGTTGTTTATTATGCTACAATTTTACATTCTCATAATTTAAAAATTGCGGCTTTATTAGATTCTGATGCAGCAGGTGACCAAGCAGCTCAACAAGAAAATTTAGTTCACACATTGGGAAATAAAAACATATTAAGAACTAAAGATTATTGTTTAGATGTTAATAAACCTGAAATTGAAGATTTATTAAGAGAGACTTTAATAGAAATTGTTAAATCTGAATATTCAAAAGATGTAAAATCAATATCAGATTCTCAACCAACTAGACCAATTATAGATATTTTCACTCAAGAAGTTCCAGATTTTTCAAAATATAAATTAGCTAAAGCTTATTTAAGATGGTGCAAAACTAATGAAGCTAAATCATTAACTGAATCAGAAATAATATTTTGGAAAAAATTAATTGGAGCAGTAAATAAAGCATTGAAATAGTATTATGGATGAAATTTTAAAACCTTCAGTTATTGCATCTTTTACGGCTTTATGTATATCATTAATTACTTTATATCAATTTTTCAAAAATCAACGTTTTCAACAAAAACAATTTGATAAAAATTTAAATAGAACATTGACTAATAAACTTTATGATTTGAGAATAGAAAATTATCCATTAGCGTATGAAATAACTGACATTATTTATAAGCATAAAGGAGGTAATTACGATTATCAAGAATTAAAAACTGTATTAGAAAATTTAATTGTTTGGAAAAAAGGAATTGTTAATTTAATAATTTCCGTTGAGTGCCGTGATAGTTTTTATGATCTAAGAGATGTTTTAATGAAAAATCCTGCTAATAATCAGGAATATTCAAAAGAACAAATTGATAAGATATTTCAAGCAAATAAATTCTTTAGAAAACAACTAAGACGTGATTTAGGATTTATGTATAGAGAAGAAAGATTAAGAAGGAAATAAAGCCAGCAGGTAACATAGGGTATAAAAAATTGCTTAATTCAATAGAGTAGAATGTTTATAAAACATAAAAAAATTAAATTTAAACATCGGAAAATTGCGGTTTCAAACCCGCAACTTTCCATACCCTAAACCGTTGGGCAAAATTAAAAAAAAGGAAAATGACACTTTTAGAATCACTATATAAAATTTGTAAAGAAAACATCGATGAAACTAATGATTGGTATAATTGGAGAAAAATAAATGAATCATTTATTCCTGATTCTATATCACTTCCCAAAGGCAATCAATACATCAAAAACATTTACTTGAAAAAGGAACTTAATTCCAAATGGGAGAATGAAATTGATTTAAAAAAACGAGGAATTTATATTGAGTATTATATAAAAACTTGGGGAGGAATAAAAGGAAATAAAAAAGATTCAATAATAGAATATCAGACAAAGAGTGCTGATGAATTAATTAAAAAAGGAGTTAAAGGAATTGCTTCTTGGTCAAAAGCGTTAGTTCTACATAATTATAACAAATATGCTATTTTTGACGCTAGAGTTTCTTGCTCATTGAATTGTTTACAGATTATTGATTCAGTTGATGATAAAATTTTATTTCCAATACTTGCAAGTCAAAATAAAACTATCATTACTGCAAATAAAAAATTAAAAAGAATATCTAAAATTGAGAAATGGGAGATAAGTAATGAAACTACTTTCTATAATCAATATTTGAATACCTTAAAAACTACATCTGAAAAATTAAACACTAATATTTCAACAGTAGAAATGCTACTCTTTGCAAAAGCTGAGGAATTAATAAATAAATCATCGCTCTGATAAAAACTTTGCCCAACAACTCATAAAATTTATGCTTAAATTTCAAATAGAACAAATGACAAATGATTTGCTTCGTCCAAAAAAATGTCCAATTTTACAAATGCTCAAATCATAACTTTAAACCGTTGTGAGTATACCATAAATCTAGACTAAATTTAACATTTGAAGAAAAAAACACAATGCTAAAATTGGATTGAGGAAATCCGTAAAGAAATAAACTAAAAAAGAGATAATTTAGTCAAATTGAAATATAAAGAACATATTAATCTTACTCATTTAATAAAAGCTTCTGAACAAATTGTTCCGCTAGCAGTAACAATGAGAACAAAAATTGATGGGCTTAGAGAGTGTTTCTAAAACATAAAAATATATATCATCTATGAATCTATTTCCTATTAAAAGTTTAAATTATAGTAAGTTAATTTTCCTTTTGTTTTTATCATTGAGTGCCTGTATGACTAGTTCTAAAATAGCAGAAACAGAAATTGAGTTCGTTCAATTTGGTACAGGTGGTGGTTTTACAGGTGAAATAAAAACGTATATGCTAAATTCAAGAGGTGAGCTTTTTGAGAATGATAGTCTACTTAAAAGTATTGATTTAAAGGCAACCTTAACATTGTTCAAATTAGCAAAAGAAATAAGTGATTATGAATTTAAAGAAACTGGAAATATGTATTCGTATATCATAATTAAAAAAAGAGAAATTACTAATAGAATTGTTTGGTCTTTTGGTAACACGAAAGTTAATCAAGATGTTATTGAATTTTACAAAAAATTAAAAACGACAACAAAATAAATAAACTTTGAAAAAAAATCACATTAAACCGTTAGGAATCATTTTATTAATCTTGATTTCTTCTTATTCTTTTGGACAAGTAAAACAGCAATCTGCTCCAAAATTTAAAAACCCATTCCAAAGTAAGTCTACTAAAGATACAGCTCAAATAAAATCGCCTATAATTGGTAATAAGACAGTACCTATTCCTCAAGGTAAACCAAAGATTAAATTGGATAATGGTTCTTTTTCAGTTAACCTTAAAAAGGATAAATTAGCTAAAGCAACGGCACTAAAAGAATTTAGCGCCTGGTTACCTATGAATGATAGCAAATATTCATTTGAACAAGTATCTGAAAAAACTGATAAACTTGGTTATACTCACACTAATTTACAACAGTTTTATAATGGTTACCCAATAGAGGGGAAGGTTGTTATGTTGCATTCTAAAAATAATATGGTCACTGCAATGAATGGACAATTATCAGATTTACCAACTATTAAAACCATGTCAACTATTACTTCAGTACAAGCCACAGAAATAGCAAAAAACTATTTAAATGTTACAGAGCTAATTCAAGAATATCCTGTGGAAAAGGTTATTACTCAAATTTCTGGGAGTGAAAAAAAGGAAACTAGGTTGGCTTATAAAATAAGAATTGATTCCAATGCTCCTTTTATGATGTATCATGTTTATATTGATGCCGAAACTGCGGTTGTACTTAAAAAAGTCAGTTTGATTGCTCATACGGATACTCCTGGTACAGGTAAAACGCTTTATAGCGGTACACAAGACATTACAATTGATAGTTATTCTGGTGGATATCGTCTTAGAGAACAGGGAAGAAAAATTGAAACATATGATGCCACGAATGCAACTTTTGTAAATAATACAGGTTTCACTGGGTCTTCAGATTATGTTAGTTCTTCAACTGATTGGGTTGGTGTTTCGAGATTAAGCTCGTTTTCAATTTCAGCAGTTTCAAAGACTTGGTGGTATGCCGCTTTTGCTGATCAAATACCAGATTTATATATTGTTATCAAAGATGCTTCAAATCAAAAAGTTTACACATCTAAGTATGTAAGTGATGCAAATCCACCTTTAACATTTAATAATATTAATTTAAATCTTACGAATGGACCTTATAAAGTAGAAATTTGGGATTATGATACTTTTGGAGGGGATGATTTTGGTGGAAGTTATATTATTTCAGCTGATGTTGGAACTGGAAGTTGGTCCGGAAGTGGTAATGTTGGTACTTATGAGGTTGTAACATCTAGCTTAGCTTCTTTGGATGTTCATTGGGGGATGGAACAAACTTATGATTTTTATTTAAATGTTTTTGGTAGAGATAGTTATGATGGTTTAGGAAGTGTAATAAAGCAGTATATTAATCCGCCAGCTTTACAAAGTGAAAAAGGAGAAAGTCCTAATAATGCTTATGCTATGCCAGCACCATATAATATGATGGCTTATGGACTTGGGGATGGTGTACGAATGAATCCAGTAGTTGGGCTTGATGTTGAGGGGCATGAGTTTACTCATATGGTTGTTGATAACAATGGGAATGGAGGACTGGCTTATGAAGGTGAATCTGGAGCTTTGAACGAATCTTTTGCAGATATTTTTGGAGTTAGCGTAGAATTTTATTCAGGAGTAAATCCAGATTGGTTTATGGGAGAGGATATTATGGTGAGTGAACCTTTTTTGAGATCTATGTCAAATCCAAATGATAGCAATGGCCCAGATACTTATAATGGTACACATTGGGTGGATCCTTCAAATTTGGATTATGATCACGGAGGGGTGCATACGAATAGTGGGGTTCAAAACTTTTGGTTTTACCTACTTAGTGAAGGAGGGACAGGAACTAATGATTTGGGTAATCCTTATGCTGTAACTGGTATTGGAATTTCTGAGGCTCAACAAATTACTTATAGAAATTTAATCACTTATTTGGGGTCTAATGCTACTTATTTAGACGCATATTATGGCTCATTACAAGCAGCTGAAGATTTATATGGAAATGGATCTGTTCAATACAATTCTGTTAGAGAAGCTTGGTATGCAGTAGGGATTGGAAATGATGCAAGTGATTCTTGTAGTGGTGTAATAGAATTAACGGAGGTTAGCGGTACTGTTACAGATGGTAGTGGTTCTTCTAATTATATTAATAACGCAAATTGCACATGGGTTATAGCACCAGCAGGAGCTTCTCAGATTTCATTAGATTTTACGGAATTGAATACTGAATTAAATTTTGATACAGTATATCTGTATGATGGTCCAGATGAAACATATCCAGTGATAGCAACTTTGACTGGTACTGTTTTACCTTCAACTATTACAACAACTTTAGGAGTAGGAGCTATGTGCATAAAATTTGTTTCAGATGCTTACACTACAAGTAGCGGTTGGAGTGCAAATTATACAACGATTATTAAAGAAGGAGAAACTTGTCATGGAAGTACTGTTTTTGCATCGAATTCAGGGAGTTTTAGAGTTGGATCAGATATTAGTGGTTATGGGAATAATCAAAATTGTTATTATTTTATATCACCTCCTTGTGCTGAATCGGTGACACTTTCATTTTCTGAGTTTGATACAGAATTGGATTATGATGGTGTTATTATTTATGACGATTGGGAAGGAAATAATCAGTTAGCTGTTTATTCTGGTATAAGTATTCCAGCTTCAGTTACGTCAAACACAGGTCAAATGTTAGTGATTTTTGTTTCTGATCATTCTAATATAATGAAAGGTTTTTCGGCAGATTATACTTCTACTGGTGCTGATAACTACGGTGAAATAACTGTTTTAAATACGACTGATTATGGAATCATTTCTGATGGTAGTGGTTTAAATAATTATTGTAATAATCAGGAAAATAGCTGGTTGATCCAACCACCACAAGCTACAAGTATTACGTTAACTTTTACTGAGTTTGCTGTAGAAGAAGCTTCTTCTGATGGGGCTACAATTTATGATGTGGTTGAGGTTTATGACGGAGCAACAACCAGCTCAACACTTTTAGGGCGATTTACCGGAGCAAACTTACCACCTGTTATCACTTCTTCAGGTAGTAGTTTATTAGTAAGATTCAATTCAGATTTAGACATTAATGACAAAGGCTGGGAAGCATATTACACTTCAACACAAAATTCGTATTGCTCAAATGGTATAGTATTATCAGCGGCAAATGGAACGTTTTCTGATGGTAGTAATACAGATAATTATACTAATAATAGTATTTGCTCCTGGCTTATACAACCATCTAATACAAGTTCTATTTCTCTTTCATTTACAGAATTTAATACCGAGATTGATTATGATGGAGTTGTTGTGTATGATGGAGCAGATAGTTCTGCACCAATTTTAGGTCAATTTTCAGGAACAAGCTTACCGCCTTCAATCAATTCTACTGGAGGTGTTATGTACATTGAATTTTTATCGGATATAGCAAATAGGGAACAGGGGTGGACTGCAAGTTATACGTCTACTAGTACATTAGGGATTTCAGATAGCTTTTTTAAATCAAATTTAAAGGTTTTTCCAAATCCTTCAGATGGTATTTTTACCATTAAATCTAATTTTAATGAGCCAGTAAATTTTGAAATGTTTGACGTATTAGGTAGGGAAGTTTTAAAAATGAATAAATTAGATATAGGAATTAATGAAATTAATGCAACTAAATTGTCTTCAGGAACGTATTTAATTAAATTTACAAATGAATATGGGAGTTATATTGAGAAGTTAATTATCAATTAATTTTATGAATAAAAATAAACTTCAAATACTAAAAAATTTAGTTCAAAATAGAGCAACATCAACTACAATTTAAAAATAAATAACCATAAGAATATGAATAACAAGTTTTTATTATTAATTACACTAGTATTAACAAGTACTATATCAATTTCAAACACAAAAAATAATTTTGAATTAAAACCAAGTAAAGATCCTATGGCAGAATTTACTTTTGCTATAACTGGTCGTGCACCTGTAAGTGTACAATTTGTAAATCAATCTAAAAATGCTGAAATTTTTAATTGGGATTTTGGAGATGGAACAACTTCAACTGAAGAAAACCCAGTTCATACATATAATGAAGGAGGTCCATATATTGTCACTTTAAGAGTTTCTTTAGGAGATAAACATGACAAAATTCAATCTATTGTCAAAGTAGAAGAGAAACCTTCAAAAGTAATTATAAATAAAATTTCATTGAAAAAGATGCCTCTACTTCAACCAGATGGTAAACCTTGGGATAGAGATGGTGGAGTTGAGTTATACGTGAAAATTCTTGATGGTAATAATAACAACAATACTTTGTTAAAAAAATCAAATGTTCTTTGTGAAAATTTGAATATCAATAATCAACTTCAAGTGAATGCATTATTTAATAACCTGAAATTAAGAGTAATTAATGATACCTATTTTATTGTATTTATGGAATATGATGAGTGGTCGGATAATGAACAGGTCGGTTTCTTAGGTGTAAATTTCAACAATTATGCAATAGTTGGTAAAGACCAATATCCAACAAATATATTTTTAGAGCAAAACGGAATGATAATAGATCTTGATCTTGATTGGGAGTAAATGAAATAAATTTTAAAAATTAACTATGGGATTACTAAACAAAATATTAGGAAACGCAAGTGAAGTTTCTTCAGAAAGTTTAAATGAAAAATACGCAAGATTATTAGTTGATGGAGAACAAGTTGAACTTGGCTTTAAATTATTTAGAGATGTATTTATGTTTACCAACAGAAGACTTGTGTTAATAGATGTTCAAGGGTTAACAGGAAGTAAGATAGAATACAAAAGTTTACCTTATAAACATATTTCAAGATTTTCATTAGAAACAGCAGGTACATTTGATTTGGATGCTGAATTAAAAATTTGGATTTCCAGTGAAAACACACCAACAGTAAGTAAAAAGTTTAACAAAAGTATTAATGTTTATGAAGTTCAAAAATACTTGGCAGGTAAGGTAATGTAATAATAATTTATATAAAATGAAGAAACCCCTATTTTTATTGTTCCTAATTTGTGAACTGGCAATTTCACAAATTACTCCTATAACCATAATGTCCGGAAGTTTAAAATTACCTGGAATGCAATACAAACAATATACTTTTGCTTTTGCACAAGGAGATCGTATTGTATTTAATTATAAAGAGTTAAAAAATAAGGCGATAAATAAGATTGAAGTTTTTGAAATGCCTTCTAAACTAAAATTTTCAAGATTCAAGCCAACTAGTATTTCAAATGAAATAATAACAGTTCCTCAAACGGGTATTTATGTATTTAAATTCACCAATACTTCTTTAAGTAAAAGAGTTGCTGAATTGTCAATTCAGCGAATGCCTAAAGATGTTTCAACGATCTATTTTAATACGACTCCTCAAAAAAGAATAGTCTCAGACACCACTTTTACTACCCGCATTGAAAAAAGATTGGTAAAAACTATTTATGAAACAAAGCCTATTATTGACAAACAGCAGTTTTATATCAATAGTGGTTCAAATGCAATGTTTAAAGGAGGTAAGTCTAGAATTGTGATTCCAATTTCACTTCCGGTAAATACTGTTGAGTGGTATTATACTTTTTCAGCATCTAGATCTGAAGCAGAAATAAATAAGATTTCAAGTAATATGCAGCTTGCTTCAGAGTTATCCCAATTAATAGATCAATCAGGGTTGCTTTCTTTTGGGATTGATCAATTGACCCAACCACCAGGAGCAGATTATTGTGATGTTTATTTAATAGACCATGCTAATTATAGTAAATTTATAAATAAAGAGGGCTTTTCACATTATCCAATTGGTACTAGGGAAAATATTTTATCAGGTACGGTAAAGGTAAAAGCGAATTTACCTAATTCGTATTTAGGAATTAAAAATCCAGATTCAATGAATGGAATACACTTTGCTATTGAAGTAGTTGCGATTGTAAAAGAAAATATTTATGAAACTGTAGAAGTGAAAGTACCACATATTACAACTCAAGAAATGCTGTTTATTGAAGACTGAAAATGTAAATTTTAAAACATTGATATGAATGAAAAAGACCTATTATCTCAGTTAAAGAAGAAATTTCCAGTACTCGTAAGTGATTTGTATCCTTTTCCAAAACCTTACCAAGGTAAAGAAAAGGTAAAAGCCATTGTTTTGGGTGCCGATCCTAGCCATATTGTTGATGGTTTACCTAAACCTCTTAAGGAAGTATTTCAGCTAGACAATCCAAGATCTCCTTATTGGAGGTCTATTCAAAGGAATATTGACCACATTGATGGGGTGACTTTAGATAATTTATATGTTCAAAATCTATGTAGAAATTATTTCACTCAAGAAACAAGCGAAAATGAACATTGGTCTGAAATAGCTAGAAATTATTGGGCGCCATTTCTAAAACAAGAATTGGATGGGAAATTTGACGTTAGAGTTCCTGTTTTAATGACCACGGAGTTTATTTTGCATTCGCTTTTGAAAGACCCAACCATTAAATTAAAGGCAACGGATATTTATACGAATCATATTCTAATTAAAAAAGAAGATAATTTACTTGGAAGGGATTTGATTACTTTTTATCGACATCATCGATATTCTTTAACTAATTGGGATACTTATAAAGAATTTATTGAAAATAAAATTATAAATTAAGTTGCGGAATGTAATTCAAAGTTTACGTATATTTATTTTTTTAAAGCTATGAATAAAAAAGACCTATCTGAAAGAGATATTTGCACTAAATTCATAAATCCAGCTATTGAAAAAGCAGGTTGGGATATGAAACGACAAGTAAGAGAAGAAGTTTCTTTTACGGATGGTAGAATTATAGTGCAAGGAAATTTATATACAAGAGGAAAAAGCAAACGAGCAGATTACATTCTTTACTACAAATCCAATATTCCAATAGCTGTTATAGAAGCTAAAGACAATAAAAAACCTGTTGGAAATGGAATGCAACAAGCTCTAGATTATTCAGATATATTACAAATCCCTTTTGTATTTACTTCTAATGGAGATTCTTTTGTATTTCACGATAAGACAAAAACGTCTGGAGCAGTTGAGCAAGAGATTCCGTTAGATGATTTCCCTTCACCAGAAACATTGTGGCAAAAATATTTAGCATTCACAAATATTGAAACGCCTGAATCTAAAGAGATTGTAGAAAAAGATTATTTTGCTGACGATAGTGGAATGACTCCTAGGTACTATCAACAAAACGCCATAAATAGAACGATAGAAGCTGTTGCTAAAGGACAAGATAAAATAATACTTGTAATGGCAACTGGTACAGGAAAAACTTATACTGCATTTAATATTATTTGGCGTTTATGGAAAACAGGAATTAAGAAACGAATTTTATTTCTTGCGGATAGAAACGCTTTACTAACCCAAACTAAAAATGGGGATTTTTCTCCTTTTGGTAATGAGGTAATGCATATTATTAAAAACCGAAAAATTGATAAATCATATCAAATATATTTTGCCCTTTATCAAGGGTTAACAAGTACTGATGAAGACAAAAATGCTTACAAAGAATTTAGCCAAGATTTTTTCGATTTAATAGTTATTGATGAGTGCCATAGAGGAAGTGCTTCCGAAGCATCTGCCTGGCGTGATGTATTAACGTATTTTAATACGGCAACACAAATAGGTTTAACAGCAACTCCAAAAGAAACAAAGGATGTTTCTAATATGGAATATTTTGGGAAGCCTGTGTACACGTACTCTTTAAAACAAGGTATTGACGATGGCTTTTTAGCACCTTATAAGGTAGTTAGAATTACCACCAATGTAGATGAAGGTTGGAGACCTACTGCTGGTTTAGTTGATAAATACGGAAATGAAGTTGAAGACCGTATTTACAATTTAAAAGATTATGACAGAAAACTAGCGATAGATGAGCGTACAGAAATTGTAGCAAAGAAAATTACAGAATATCTAAAAGCAACAGATCGTTTTGCAAAAACCATTGTGTTTTGTGTAGACATAGACCACGCCAACAGAATGCGACAAGCATTAATAAATGAAAATGCAGATTTGGTGGCTAAAAACTGGAACTATTGTGTGAAGATTACGGGCGATGATGAAGTTGGAAAACAAGAATTAGATAATTTTACGGATGTTGAAGAACGTTTTCCGGTAATTGCAACCACGTCTAAAATGTTAACAACTGGTATTGATACTAAAATGGTGAAATTTATTGTTTTAGAATCTAACATACAATCGGTTACAGAATTTAAACAAATTATTGGTAGAGGAACAAGAATTAGAGAAGCAGAAGGTAAAGTGTTTTTTACCATAATGGACTTTAGAAAAGCGACCAATATTTTTGCAAGACCTGATTTTGATGGAGATCCTGTTCAAATTTATGAACCTGCACCTGATGAACCTGTTGTGCCACCAATTGAAGATGATACAACACAACCAAATGATGATGGAGAACCTATAGATATAGAAGGGTTTAAACCCACAACACCAAATATAGATATTGACGATACGGAAGATGAAGTAAAAAAGTATTATGTAAATCATATACCTGTTTCAATAGTTAATGAACGTGTTCAGTATTACGGAAAAGATGGTAAATTGATTACAGAATCATTAAAAGATTATTCAAAAAAGAATATAGAAAAAGAATTTACATCGCTTGATAAATTTATTCTACGATGGAATAATGCTGAAAAGAAAGAAGAGTTAATTAAAGAATTAGCAGAACACGGTGTTTTGCTAGAAGCGCTGCGTGAAGATGTTGGACAAGATTTAGATGATTTTGATTTAATATGTCACATTGCTTTCGACCAACCTGCTTTAACACGAAAAGAACGTGCTAACAGCGTACGTAAACGTAATTACTTTACAAAGTATAGCGAAACTGCTCAAAAGGTTTTAAATAGCCTATTAGATAAATACGAACAAGAAGGGATTGTTTCAATAGAACAAGGATCTGTACTTAAAGTACAACCTTTAAGTCAAATGGGTTCAGCAGTTGAATTGGTGAGAGCATTTGGTAAAAAGAAAGATTTTGATAAAGCCATAAAGGAATTAGAAAACGAAATTTATAATATCGCATAAATTGATTATTCAAGACAAAATTAAATTACCAGAAGGAAGACGGCTAGAATTTAAAGAGATTTTACCTACTAATTCAGATTTAGCAAAAACAATTGTTTCTTTTGCTAATGATGCAGGTGGTGAACTATTTGTTGGGGTGAAAAATAATCCAAGAATTATTATTGGAATTGAGGAGTTGCAGTTAGATAGTGTTGAAAATCAAATTAGTAATATTATAAATGATCAATGCGCACCTTCAATTTTTCCAGAAATTACTTTTATAAAAGATAATGGTAAAAATATTATTCGCATTTATATTCATAAAGGTGGTAAACCTCCATATTTCATCAAATCTAAAGGAAAGGAAAGAGGAACTTTTATTAGAGTTGGTTCGTCTAATAGATTGGTCAACAATGAAATATTGAAAGAATTAGAAAGGCAAGGGAATAATATTTCATTTGACTCAGAATTATATTTCAAAAAAAAGCATGAAGATTTAATTTGTAAAGATTTTGATATTTTTTTCAAAGAAAAAACAAATGAAGATTTAACTATTGAGGTTTTAAAAAAGTTAGACTTAGTTAAAGAAGAACAAGGTCAGTTATTTCCTACGTATGCATTAGTTTTATTATCGGAAGATTTAGCTAAGAAGGAGTTGTTTCCGAACTCTAAAATTGAATGTGCACGTTTTAAAGGAACTATTCCTGGAAATTTTATTGATCAAAAAACTATTGATATAAGTATTGCTTTGCAAGCAGAGCAGGCTTATCAATTTGTAAAACGTCATATTTCTAAGGGTACAGAAGATTACGATGGAGTTTACAGAAATGATCGTTGGGAATATCCAATAATTGCTATTCGAGAAGTTATTAGAAATGCAATAATTCATAGAGATTATTCTCTTACTGGAAAAGATATTAAAATTGCCATTTTTGATGATAAATTAGAAATAACTAGTCCAGGGAAATTATTACCTACTGTTGATTTTAACGAAATGGATGCAGGTCAATCAGATGTGCGTAATAAAGTACTTGCACCAGTTTTTAAGCGTTTAGGAATTATTGAGCAATGGGGAAACGGATTGCAGTTAATTGCGAATGATTTACAAGCATATCCAGAAATAGAACTTGCCTGGAAAGAACCTGGAGTAGCGTTTAGAGTATCGTTTATTAAGAAAAATTATAAGTTGCAGCAAGAGTTAGAGCACGAGTTAGAGCACGAGTTAGAGCACGAGTTAGAGCACGAGTTAAGGCACGAGTTAAGGCACGAGTTAGAGCACGAGTCTATGTATACAGAAGTTTTAAAAATTATAGCAACCAAAACTACTGCTACTAAAGGGATTGCAATAGCTTTAGGACACAAAAGCATTTCTGGAGCGCTAAAGAAAACGATTGCTAAACTACAAGAACACAGGCTCATAGAATGGACCATTCCAGATAAGCCAAAAAGCTCCAAACAACAATATAAAATAACAAATAAAGGAAACGTATTTCTACAAATTATAAAGAATAAAAAACTAAATGAGTAACATAACAACAAACATAAAAGGCATACGCGACATCATGCGTAAGGACACAGGAGTAGATGGAGATGCACAACGTATTTCTCAAATGGTATGGATGCTTTTCATGAAAATATTTGCAGACAAAGAAGAAGAATGGGAAATTACCATAGACGATTACGAATCACCAATTCCTGAAAACCTAAAATGGCAAAACTGGGCAGCAGATGATGAAGGCTTAACAGGCGATGCTTTAATGGAATTTATAGAAATTGAACTGTTTCCTGCGTTGAAAGAGTTGGATATTACCATAAGTCCGCAAGCAAAAATTATTCGTTCGGTGTTTGACGATACTTATAACTTTATGAAAAACGGAACACTCTTCCGTCAAGTTATAAACGTAATCAACGAGATAGATTTTAATAGCACGAGTGAGCGTCATGTGTTTAATGATATTTACGAAACCATTTTAAAAGACCTACAATCTGCAGGTTCTTCAGGTGAATATTACACACCAAGAGCAGTTACGCAGTTTATGGTTGATATGATCAATCCACAATTAGGTGAAAGCGTATTAGATCCTGCTTGTGGTACAGGAGGTTTTTTAACTTGTACTATTGATGGGGTTCGTAGTCAAGTAAAAACATCAAAAGACAGAGACATATTACAAAAATCAATACGTGGTATTGAGAAAAAACCATTACCACATTTACTGTGCACTACCAATTTAATGTTACACGGTTTTGATTTGCCAGCAGTGCGTAGAGATAATTTATTAAGCAAACCATATGCAGATTGGGGAGCAAAAGACAAGTTAGATATTATACTCTCTAATCCACCTTTTGGAGGAGTTGAAGAAGATGGTACCGAAACCAACTTCCCTAAAAAGTTTAGAACCAAAGAAACTGCCGATTTATTCCTAGCCTTAATCATCAAGTTATTAAAAAATAAAGGTCGTTGTGCTATTGTATTACCTGATGGAACTTTGTTTGGCGAAGGAATGAAAACACGCCTAAAAGAAGAGTTGTTAGATAAATGCAACTTACATACTATTGTACGTTTACCAAATGGCGTATTTAACCCATACACAAGTATTAAAACCAACTTATTGTTTTTTGAAAAAGGCACTCCAACCAAAGAAGTTTGGTATTACGAGCATCCTTATCCAGATGGTGTAAAAAGCTATAATAAAGGCAAGCCTATTAACATTAAAGAGTTTGATACAGAAAAAGCTTGGTGGAACAATCGTGAAGAAAATACACAAGCTTGGAAAGTTTCTATTGAAGAGATTAAAAAACGAGGTTATAATTTAGATATTAAAAACCCTCATCAAGAGGTAGATACTTTAGCAAGTCCAAAAGTAATATTAGAAAAACTTATAACTACGGAACAAAAGATTTCTACCATACAAGACGAAATTATAAATGTGTTAACTGAAGCTTTAAAATAATATGCAGTTACTACAACATTTTAAAGAACTTACGGTTAATCCTAAAAATGCTCAAGAATTAAAAGGCTTGATTTTACAATTAGCAATACAAGGAAAATTAACAGCTAATTGGAGAACAGAAAACCCAAATATTGAACCTGCTTCAGAATTATTACAGAAGACATTAAAAAAGAAGGAAGAACAAAGCAAGAATCAAAAAAAGAAAAAAGAAAGGGCTTTACCATCACTTACAGAAGACGAAACACCTTTTGGCATTGCAAGAACTTGGGTTTGGACAAGACTTGGAGAAGTAGGAACAACAAATGTTGGATTAACTTATAAACCTGCACATAAAAATGATTCAGGAGTTCCTGTTTTAAGGTCTTCAAATGTTCAAGAAGGAGAGTTATGCTTGAAAGATTTAGTTAGGGTAAATACTGATTATCGAGAAAAAGATATAATAAAAGAAGGTGATTTACTTATTTGTGCGAGAAATGGCAGTAGAAGACTTGTTGGGAAATGTACAATAATTGGACAGATTGATGAGATTATGGTTTTTGGTGCTTTTATGGCAATATTTAGGTCAGATTTTAATCCATACCTCCAATTATTCATTCAATCGCCTCAATATAGGTCAAAATTAGATGGAGTCGAAACCACAACAATAAATCAAATTACGCAAGGGAATTTAAAAGCTACAGCGGTACCTCTTCCACCACTAGAAGAACAAAAAGAAATCGTAAAAGTAGTAGCAACGCTGTTTAAAGAAGTTGAACAATTAGAGCAATTAACTTTGGAACGTATTGCTTTAAAAGAGGACTTTGTGATTTCTGCATTAAACCAACTCACCACAAATAATACAAAACAAGAATGGACTTTTCTACAAGACCATTTTAAAAGTTTCTTTAATCAAACTACCAACATTAAAAAGTTACGAGAAACGGTTTTACAGTTGGCAGTACAGGGAAAACTTACAGCAGATTGGCGCTCTCGTCATCCTGAACTTGTTTCAGGATCTCATCACGCGAGCGAACTCTTGAAAAGCATCCAAGAAGAGAAAACACAACTCATTTCAGACAAAAAAATAAAAAAGGAAAAATCGTTACCAAAAATAACCAAAGAGGAAATTCCTCATGAATTACCTGAAGGTTGGGTTTGGTGTAGGTTACAGGATTTAGTAAATGTAGGAACAGGTTCTACACCTGCAACTTCAAATTCGTCATACTATGGAGGTGAAATTCCTTGGTATACTAGTTCTGCTACTAATGATTTATTTGCAAAAGAATCAGAAAAACTAATAACAGAAAAAGCACTAAAAGAAACAAATTGTAAAGTTTTTCCAAAAGAAACATTAATAATTGCAATGTATGGTCAAGGTAAAACTCGTGGACAAATTAGTGAATTAGTTATTCCTGGAGCAACTAACCAAGCAGTTGCAGCAATGGTTTTTTATAAAACCTCAAAAGATTTTAAAGAATATATAAAATATTTCTTTAGAAAAATATATGATGAAATTAGACTTTTAGCAGAAGGAGGAGCACAACCTAATTTAAATGTTGGTAAAATTAAAAACACAATTCTACCACTCCCACCACTAGAAGAACAAAAAGCCATTGTTCAAAAAGTAAATGGGTTAATGGGTTTCTGTGATAAATTAGAGCTAGAAGTACAACAAAGCCAAAAACAAAGTGAGCAGCTAATGCAGAGTGTTTTAAGGGAGGTTTTTGAGAAAAAAAAAGCTTTTAAATATGAAGTATAATATAGTTTTGATTGGTGCAATGGGAATTGGTAAGACCACTATTTCTAACCTTATTTGTGAACAAAATAACGCTTATTCAGTACTTGACTCAGACGCCATAAAAGGAGGGCTAGTTGAAAAATTAGGGTTTGATGAGAAAGAGTATCAAGAAATACTTGATCAGAAAGGTTGGTTAGAAAGTAATAATTATGCTCGGAATTTTTTGAAGCCAGAGCATTTAAATGTAATTCTAGATGTAGCTAGCAGTAACAAGATTATTAATCTGGGAGGCGATTTTATAGACTGGAATAATGAAGAAGATTTTGAAAAATGTCACAAATATTTAAGAGATTATCCAAATGTTATAATGTTAAGATACTCTAATGATTTGAAAGAAAATTATGATGAACTATCAAAAAGGATTAAAAAACGAATAAATAAAGACACATCTGAATCATTACAGCAACAAGTTGAATATAATTTGACTTATATCCAGAGTGATTTGTTTAGTAAGGTGGCAAAACATGTAATTGAAACAAAGGGGAAAACAGAAGATGAGGTCGCTATGGAAATAATTAAAATTTATAGTGACTCAATTCCTAAAATAGATGATTGATTTAAAGAAGCAATAGAATACGATTAAACCCATTTAGAACAAATCATGCAAAGTTGTTTGAGGGAGGTTTTTGAGGGAGAAGTAGCTGTTGCTAAGTAAAATTAAATTAAGAAAACTAATGGATGATAAAAGCTATGACTTAAATAAATTATTTGAGTTTTTTAAATATTGGAAAGATTACACACACTCAACAGAATTTTATAATGAAGGTTGGTTACTAAAATTGTTAGTGTATGCAATTACAGATTTTGGTTTAAAAGAGCATCCGCTATATGTAAATGAAAATGAGAAGTTTTTTAGTGAGGGGTTACTGCCTAGTCCATTCTTAACGGAAGGTAAAAAAAATCCTTTTGCTGAAAGTCATACTCATGCAGATGGTGCAATAGGTAATTTTACTATTGGAAACAACAGTAGTAAAGGTCTTTTAGAATTAAAAGGAAACAAATTAAATATTTTTGAAGCTAAAATTAATTCTGGATTTTCAACAGGTGTTACTAATGCTTCATTTTATAATCAAGCTGCGAGGAATGTTGCCTGTATAGCAGAAACAATTGATAAAGCAGATAAACTCGAAAATTTAGACAGCTTATCAATTGGTTTTTATTTAGTGGTTCCCAAAGATCAATATGAAAAAAAGAAGAGTTTTGAAGAGTTCTTAGATAGAGACCATATTTTAAAAACCGTTAAAAAAAGGGTTGATCAATATAAAAATGAAGGTGATTATGTAGAAAGAAAAGACTGGTTTGATACAAAGTTTACACTAGTTCTTAAACACTTAGAAAGAAAGCCTCTTTTTTATGAAGATGTAATTACTGAGTTAAAAGGTTCTGTCTATATAAAGAAGATTAAGGACTTTTATAATTCCTGTATTGAATACAACTAAACAAAGAATAGAGTACGCAGTTAAAACAAAGTAGTTTAGGGAGGTTTTTTGAAAATTAGTAAATAAAAATATTATGAAAAGATTAATATCACATTCAAATTTCAGCTACGCTAACCTTAGGGATGAAACTATACAGTTCCAAGTTCAAGCAATTTATAAGA
Organism: Lutibacter agarilyticus; assembly: GCF_900188235.1. Lineage (GTDB taxonomy): Bacteria > Bacteroidota > Bacteroidia > Flavobacteriales > Flavobacteriaceae > Lutibacter > Lutibacter agarilyticus. The sequence continues at coordinate 29,242 of NZ_FZNT01000006.1, forward strand.
GTGAAATTGATTCTGGAATTGAATTATTAAGTTATCAAGAATTTAAAGGAATAACCATAGATCATATTGACAATGAAAATATTAATAATCCGATTTATTTCAATGATCGTTTAAATAATATTTTGACAAAATATCAATTGGATCCAAATTGGGAGGATAACTTAAAATACAATTGTCATTATTATTCTTTTTTTCAAGATACAGATTATTGGTTAGATGATATAGATGGTTTTCTAAGAGTTAGTGAAGCTAAGTTTGTAATTTCTGAATATTCATTAGAAGAAGTTTTTGTTGAAAGTGATATTATATTATTTATTGATAAAGATGACAAGATTATTCATTCTTGCAGATTTGAGAATAATCAGTTTATTCATAAATGTGGTACTAGAGGGCTTCATCATTTCAATAGCTTAGAAGATTGGAGAAACTGTGAAGAATGTAAATACGATGAAACAAAAAATTATAAAGTTTGTAGGTTAAATTTGAAATATAAAAAATGAAATTTTACACAAAAAATAAGCAAGTAATTTTAACCTTTCTGTTTATTATTGTTTTAGCTCTTTTATTCAATAAAAATTTGGCTAATATCCTTTTAGAAATTGGAAGATTAATTAATTATCATTCTGCTTCATTCTTTATTGCTTATATCATTATTTTGATTCTTATAATATCAGGTTATTTATATGTATTTATTAAACCTTATGTTTTAAATAAAAAAGTTTCTCTTATTGTAGGGATATCAGTTTCAATTTATATGATTTTATTATTAGCAGATAATAATCTTCATTTTGAAACATTTATTGAAAAAAACAAATATTTCAGATACGCTAATATTTTATTTTTAGTTGGTATAACTCAGTTTATTTATTTAATTATAAATATCAATTTGAAAAAATCAAGTAAACTTGAATCTGAAAAATTCAATAATGATATAGAACAGTTTAAAGATTCTAGTTTTATTGAAGATGGGTTATTTGTAGACGGAGAAATAGATAATGAATTAATTTTAAATCGTCTTTTAGGAATGCTTAATAATTTTAAGCCAAATTCTTCCTTTTGTGTTGGTTTAAATGCCGTTTGGGGTCATGGTAAAAGTAGTTTTCTTAAACGTTTTGAATATAAGTACAGAGCAACAAGTGCTAATAATATTATATTTTGGTATAACATATGGAAGAATCGTGAATCAACTGCTATTATTGAGAATTTCTTTGATGAACTTAAAAACAACTTGACTCCACACTCAGGAGAATTAAGTAATTCTATTGATTGTTATGTAGAAGCTATTTTAGCATTATCAAGTTCTCAAACCCAAACAATCTTAAATGCAGGAAACAAACTGCTTAGTCAAGATAAAACTTTAGAAACTTATTACAATGAAATTAATGAAAGTATTAAAAAGATTGATAAGCAAGTAGTAATTATCCTAGATGATTTAGATCGTTTAGAAAAAAATGAAATATTAAGTTCGCTAAAGCTAATTAGAACTTTGTCGGATTTTAATAATGTTATTTTTATTGCAGGATATGACAGAAGCTATATCACTAAAAAATTAGGACCAGATTATAAAGGTTATATTGATAAAATATTTAATGTAGAAATTAATTTTTTACCATCAGATCGAAATTTATTGTCTCAATTTTTAATTAATGAAATTGAAAAAATTGAAAATAATTCTAATAGAAATGAAGTAGATAAAACTCTTTCAGAATCGTTCAAAAATTTATTTTCAAATTTCAATGATTTAAGTTATTCAGATTTTTTCTCAACATATAGAGGTGTAAAACGTTTTATTAATGAATTTAAATTCAACTTAACATTTTTAGAGAATATTAATGATGTCCAATTAGATCAGTACATTCTTTTGAAACTTTGCACATATAAATTTAGATTTACTCAAAATTTAATTTTTAATGATTTAGATAAATTACTTACACTAAAGTCTGTCGATAAAGTAAATGAAAAATTACAATTTGCATCTTTTGAAAATCAAAATATTTATGTCTTTGATAAAGAGGCTAAAGAAAAAATCAACCAATTATTAGAGAAAAATAAAATTGATCCTGAAGATGTTATAATTATTAATGCGGTTTTAGTTTCTCTATTTAGTGAGAGGAATGATATTCAATACTACGAGGATAGAAATACAGCAATTTCAAAAATATATTATACAGAACTATACGTTAAAAATGATATTGCTACAGGTAAATATAAAGTTTCGAAATTTCAAGAATTATTTGAATCTAATGAACTTCATTCAATAGGTAGCGAGATTGAAGATTTGCCTAGTCAACTTAAGGGGCAAATAAAGAATGAGATAATGAATTTTATTTTTTCAAAGGTTAAAATTGATTCAGTTGATCGATTTATAGATGTGTTAAAAACCATCAACTTTAGTATGATTTCTTATTCTATTAGTGAGGATAACAAAATATTAAGTCTTATTGATGAAAAGTCTAATGAGTTATTTAATAGTGATGAAAAATTTATTGAATCTTTTGAAGCCATTCTAGTAGAGGCTAAAATTGGTTATTTAGCTAATCTGATAAGTGAAGTAAATATAAATGAAAAGCGAACTATAAATGGAACTTATAGTGCTAGTAGCATAGCTAATTATTCAAGTTCTACTTTTAATGATAGAACCATAAAAAGAGTCTCTTTGAAAATATTAAATGAATTAATTGATAAATCTGCGAATGTTGATATTATTTTGAATGCCTACCACTTATATACTCAGGCTATAGTTCAAGATAAAAAAATATTTAGATCATTTGAAGCTAATGAGCTAGTAAAAAAAGACATATGGAATAGATTTGAAAATTACATAGATACAGGACTATTAGACTATTCTCATGATGGTCCAACAGTAGGATTTGAAGACATAAGATATTATTATCCTCCTCATTTTTTCATTCAAATATTTTCAACAAAACAAACATATCAGACAGTGATAGAGAATCCTTTAAAAAAGTCTGTTTTTAATCTGTATGTAGAAATGGGATGTGCAAGTTATATTACTTTTTTAAGAGATTATTTAAGTAATAATGAAGTATCAAATGAAATAGAATTGAAGGTAAATAATATGATCTCCCTTTTAGATTACACTATAGCTAATCCAAATACTAAATTGATTGATGACGTATATGTGCAAATAGTAGGTTCTTAATTAATATTTTAATGTTTAAGGAGGAAAGTATTGGGGGTATTAATGAATTAATAGAATTACACATTAAAGATTTTAAAAAAAACAAGAGTTTACTATTGAGGATGGTGAGCAATATCAGGTGATAAATTAGAACTAAGAAATAGGTAAATGAATATCAAATCATGGAAGAATACACAAATAGAATTAATTAAAAATGACTAAACCACAAACCATACAAATATTTTTACCAGTCGGTTCACCAATTAATTTAAAATAAATATGGCTAAATCAGATAATATGTTATTCAGTACTGTAACCCTTGAAAATATAAAAACTGCAGTTGACGAATTCAATGAAAAAGGAACTCCTGATGGTTTTAGTACTTCAAAATATTATGATGTAAAAATTGATGGAGTTTTATATCCACCAATGCCCATCATGGCCATTGCCAATTATTATGCTACTGATAGAAAAGTGGAGAATTATTTTTCAGGAGGTGAAAATACACCTTGCTTTAAAGCATATCAAAGATTAGGAATTGAAATTATAACAAAGTCAAATAATATGTTAGAAAAGTTCAAATACCAATATTTATCACTCCCTATTTATCTGTTAATTAGACTTTCTAAAGAGAAATTTAGTATAGACAATATAGATAATATTGTAAGAGATCTGCAAAATTTTCGAAATACGGAGAAGGGAACCATCACTCAAAACCTTTTTCAAAAAGCATTTGATTGGGGAAGTGAAGATAAAAACAAAGCCATCAATTTATATCGATTAATGTTGAATGGTGATGAAAATGCTTTTAATCAATTAAGAGTTAGTGAAATTCTAGAATTCTCGAAATTGAAAGATATTAGTTTAGAGGAATTGGAAGCCAAAATTAATAAAAATAAGGGAAGTTGGATTATACCATCCGGATTCGAAAACAAATTTGACTTTCCTGAAATGCTTTCTAAATTTTTAGAACAAGCTAAAACCAATAATTTAAAAACGAAGCAGTATCCAAAAACATACGGAGAACTTAAAGTTAAAGTAAGTTTTGGAGCAGGAAATCAAGCTGAAATTCCTTGGATAGCCTTGTTAAAAGAACCTAATAGAGTTACTGAAGGGATTTATCCGGTTTATCTATATTTCAAAAAAGAACAAACGATCATTTTAGCTTATGGATTAAGTGAAACGATTAACCCAACTGCTATATGGAATATTGAGGATCCAACGACTATCACTAATTATTTTTATAAAAATGGTCTTGGAACCCCTAAACATTATGGTAGTTCTTATGTTTACAAGGTATATGATGTGAACGATTTACCAGATGAAGCGATTTTAAATGATGATTTAGATGGGATATTATCTATTTACAACCACCAAGAGGAGCCTATTTCAATTGTAGTAGATACCGAAGGTTTAGTAGAGCCTGAAACAATTATTGAACAAGAAGATTTTAAACTCTCAAAATTAATAGAAGATGCAGCAATATCAGGTTTGTTATTTAGTGATAAACTACTTACACGTTTTGTGAGTTCCTTAATTACTAAGCCATTTGTTTTATTAAGTGGCTTGTCTGGTTCTGGAAAGACAAAATTGGCACAAACATTTGCAAAATGGATATGTGAAAGCGATCAACAATATTGCGTTGTACCAGTTGGAGCAGATTGGACCAATAGAGAGCCTTTATTAGGGTATGAAAACGCACTAGATAGTAAAGAATATGTTTTACCTGAAAATGGTGCTTTACAATTGGTTATCAATGCGAATAAGAAACTTCATAAACCTCATTTTTTAATTTTAGATGAAATGAATTTGAGTCATGTAGAGCGTTATTTTGCAGACTTTTTAAGTGTTATGGAGTCTAAAGAAAAGTTTAAGTTGCACAGTGATCAAGAGGTTCTAAAATCAAAGGTTCCATTTGAATTGCAATGGCCAAAAAATTTGTTTGTAATAGGAACTGTAAATATTGATGAGACTACATATATGTTTAGTCCGAAAGTATTGGATAGAGCCAATGTTATTGAATTTAGAGTGCAAGAGGAAGAAATAGCTACCTTTTTAAACGCACCAAACGATATTAATTTCGAACATTTAATTGGGAAAGGAAGTACTATGTCCCAAGATTTTATTGGAATGGCGGCGAATGGTACTAATAGTATAATTTCTGAAAATTTAAACACTGCGTTGGTTTCATTTTTTGGACAATTGAAAAAAACAGGTACTGAATTTGGTTATAGAACAGCGATGGAAATACACAGGTTGTTTCATCAACTGGCTGTTGTAAACCCAGATTTGTCTGAAAATGAACAAATAGATATTGCGATAATGCAGAAACTATTGCCAAAATTACATGGTTCTAGACGTAAACTTTGTCCGGTGTTAGAAAGTTTAGGGAAGTTATGCGTGGATAACGTAGATGTTAAAAAAGCCTACTTTGAAAATTCTACAGATCTAAATTATGATACTGAATCTGTTATTTATCCTTTATCGCTTGAAAAGATCACCAGAATGTATAAAGGATCCATTGATAATGGTTTTGCTAGTTACGCTGAAGCATAAATTATGACAGGAAAAAGCTCCATTATTATTCCATTAGATTTTATAGAACAGGATCTAAATCTTTTTATAGATGATAAAAGGAATGAAACCTTGTTTTACGCAGAGGATGCCTTACGTAATAATGAAGCCCCTTTTCAAATTCAAGAAGGGAATTTTTACGATTATGAGTTTAGTAGTGAGGACTTTTATTTTCAAAAAACTGAAACGATACAACCACATAGAAGAAAGGCTTATACTGGGCAAATAGCACCCAATATTTATGTAGGTACTTTAACGCTGGAGATTTATAAAAAAGACATTGATAAGTCCGTTGGAACATTAAAATTAGAAGTACAATCTATCAAATCTGAATATCGCGAGGATTATAGGTATATGTTGGAAAGTATTACTGAGAAATGTACCGATTTAATTTTGCAATCGAACTCACCAGTTAGTCATTCTTTTCAAACAGATTATAATATTGATAGTAAGACTTTATACCAGCGCTTTGCTTTTATAAAATCTATTATCCAGTCGGATGACTTTGAAGAGGCTATTCATAGAATTATTACATCACCAACAACCATTTGGAAAGAAAAAGAAGAAAAGGTTGATGTTAGGAAAATGAAACGATTTAATGCTAACGCTGTAAAGCAGTTGGTTAATGGTTCTAATAGGGTTTCTTTAAACTCTGGGCATCCGTTATCCAGAAGAGGTCTTACTACGGTGTCCGACAAGATAAATTCAACTAAGAAAACTGAAAATGTTGATACCAATGAAAATAGGTTTATAAAACATGCCTTAAATACTTTTTTAAAGTTTTGTATTGATTTACAGTCACATCCGAAAGCGGGAGACCGATTGAAGAAGGAAGCTGATCTTGTGATCAATACTTTGGAGAACCATTTACAACATAGTTTATTTAAGGAAATATCTAGACCAGAAACCTTGAAATTGAATAGTCCTATTTTACAGCGAAAAGAAGGGTATAGAGAGGTTTTGAAAGTGTGGTTGATGTTTGATTTGGCGGCTAAATTAATTTGGGAAGGTGGTGAGGATATTTATAGTGGCGGTAAAAAAGATATTGCCACATTATATGAATATTGGTTGTTTTTTACACTCTTAGACATATTTCAGAAGAAGTTTGAAATTGAACCAAAGGAATTAGAGAAATTAACAAATTACAATTCTAAAACTAAAAACTTAAATCTTCAATTAAAGCAGGGGAGATTCACAGCTTTAAAAGGGGTTTATATCTCTCATTCCAGAGCCTTGAATGTGAAATTTAATTACAATCGAAGTTTTTCAGGAGCTTCTGTTTACCCTAGTGCAGGTAGTTGGACTACCACTATGCGACCAGATTATACACTTTCATTTTGGCCTAAAGAATTAAAAGAAAAGGAGGCAGAACAAACAGAGCAAATCGTTCATATTCATTTTGATGCAAAGTATAAGATTAATAAAGTTGATGAAATTATAGGAAATAGATCAGGTGCCACTGAAGTGGAACTAAATGAAGAAAAGTTAGCACAAAAAAAGGGAACTTATAAAAATGCAGATTTGTTGAAAATGCACGCTTATAAAGATGCTATTAGAAGAACAGGCGGTGCTTACGTATTATATCCTGGAACTGAACAGACAACCAAAATTGGATTTCATGAGATATTACCTGGACTTGGGGCTTTTTCAGTAAAACCATCAAAAATAAATGTGGAAACAAGTCATGTGGAAGCATTCATAGATAAAGTAATTGCACATTTTGTCAATAGATCTACTCAGCGTGAAAACCTAGCTACTAAGACCTATGATATTCATAATACAGCGATTATTAATAAACTGAAACAACCTATACCAGAGTATTTAAATAATAGAAAATTAATTCCTGATGAAACTTTTGTACTGGTAGGGTATTACAATTCAGTAGAGCAATATAATTGGATAAACACAAAAAAATTATATAATTTTAGAATGGGAAGTACCGCAGGGTCTTTAATATTGGATAAAGAAACTGTAGATGCAAAATTTTTACTATTACATGGTAGAGGAGATCAACATTCAAATGAGTTATGGGAAATAAAAAGTAAAGGGCCTAAAGTATATTCAAAAGATAATTTGATTTCAAAAGGCTATATCAATCCTTCCTCAGATCATTATCTAGTGATTGAAATTGAAAAGGTAGATCTAAATAATTTTGGAAATCAAAATTGGAACTTTAAAAAACTCAAAAATTATAAAAAGGGAAGGGCTTCATCTTTGCCGTTTACCTGCTCATTAACAGAGTTGATGTTAAATTCTTAATGAAAAACATTATTCGGCCAAGTAGTTCTTAAACACTTTACGCGATAATGCCATTTTATAGCTCAAAATTCACTCATTGTTTATTTTTCCTAATACGAATTAAACAATATTATCTAATGAGTTTATATAATTTGGATCTTCTAAATATATTAATGAACTGGTTGCCATATCAAAATAGGGCAGGGCACCATCATATCTACGATCCATATTTTGTATTAAAAAAAATCGAGTGCTAATTAACCTTTTAATTTCATCTAAATCACCTTTGGTTGCTGGTTTATTTTCCTTTGAAACAAATAAGTTTTTTGCGTATGCTGTTGCAGCATTTGCAGCTAATGTACCAGCCATAGCATTTCCAACCCCAGCTGCACTCATAGCTTCAACTTTCATTTTTTCCTGTTGTACAGCAAGTGCTTCAGAGAGGTGGTCTATAGGTTTTTTAATAGCTTTCTTTTTCTTGTGTTGGTGGTTTTTGTTTCTACAAGTATCAGAACAAAATTTTTGAGCTTTTCGTCTTGTAGGTATAAATTCATTTTGGCAAAATTGACAGGTATAGTATTTTTCTTCCATGGGGTTTTTAATATTAAGCGTAAAGGAAACGTTTGTTTTACGTATAATTGTTTTAGAAACGGTGTTTTAATAAGTATTCGTTGGCTTTGTCTTCAATATCATCTTTAGTTGTTCCCTTTCCTTTTTCTAGCCAGTCTATAATTTCTGATTTCTTAAATTGCAACTTAGCACCATTTTTATAAAACGGAATTTTACCTTTATGTCTTAAATCATAAATAGTAGGAACTGCATAATTTGTGAGTTCAGAAACTTCTTTTACGCTTAAAAAAACATCCTTTATTTGCTCATCTTTTTTGATAGGAGCTTTTGAAGGTTTTGGTGTAGGATACAATTTTTCTCCCAGTTGTTTATATAATGGAGTATTATAAACAGATCCGCCATAGTTTTTTATTTCAAACTTTTTAAAGTTATTCAACTCGTACATTAATTTGTAAATAGGATGGTAGTTACTAAACAAATTAGCTGTTTTACTTATGGCATCATAAATGGCTATAGATTTGATAAAACCTTCCAGATTAAAACTTTTTTGTTGATTGTTTTTCTTCAGAAGAGGAATAATTTTATGATTTAAAATTTTATTTATAGCATCATCTTCAAACATAATCTCACGATCATTAAATAGCGTTAAATACTCAGATTTACGAGCTACAGGAATGTTGTTTAATGCGCGTTGTTTGTAATGAGAAACTTGATCTGATAATTCTCTATAACTATAATCATAAGTGTAACCAATATTTTTTAACTTGATGAGGTTTCTTTTGAGTAACTTTTCTGAAATAGAAAGATAGCTGTTTAGTGTATTGTTATATAATTTGTTATAATCCATTCAAGTTTAATTTTATGCGGTTAGCAGCTTCAATCTTATTTTTATTAATAACCTTAGTGTAGATTTGAGTTGTATTCACATTTTTATGCCCCAATAATTTTGAAACAGTATAAATATCTGTTCCATTGGCTAATTGGAGGGTAGCATAACTATGCCTAAAATTATGGAAGCTAATTTTTTTATGAATTTTTGCTTTTTCAATCCAAGGTTTTAAATACCGAGCAACGTCATTATAATTCAAACTAGTAAAAACTTTACCCTCGGTTGTTCCTTCTTGTTTTAGTATATCGTGGGCATCATTAGCAATTGGATGATTGTGAATGTTGCCAGTTTTTTGTTCTTTTAGTTTTATATAATATCCTTGATGAATGTCTCCAAAGATAGTTTCCCATGTTAAATTTTTAATATCAACAAAGCGTAAACCCGTTAAAGCCGAAAATAAAGCCGCTCTTTTAATTTGTGGAAATTTAATATCTGTATTCCATAATTTAATTAATTCTTCTTCCGTAAGGTATTCCCTAAAAGTTTGCTCTTGCTTAATATATTCAGTTTGTTTAGCAAGATCTATTGAGATGATATTTTCTTTGAAAGCTCTTTTTAGTACAAATATGAAATGTTTGTAATATGTTGCAGCTGTATTTTGTGCTAATTTACTTTTACTAGATTTTAAACTAGTTGTTGTTAAAAGAAACTCTCGATATTTATAGGCTATTGCCAGTGTTAAATTTTGTGAGCTGATTTTGTTACCAATAAATGATTTAAAATAGTTAAATGAAGCCTGCCAACTCAAAGCATTGTTTTTAGATCCATTATTGAAGTACTCCAGAACAATAGCGTAATAGTAATCTACAAAATTAATATTGACTTCAATATTTTCCTTAAAACCGAATTCTTTGTTTTTTAACTGTACCAGTCTTTTTGCCCTAATCACTTCTGCTAACTCAATGGTAGTTTTATTGTGTTCTCTTTCAAATTGGTTTTTTGGATAGTCGTGAATTTTTAATTTTAAAAACTCACGTCTGGTTTCTTTACCAGTTTTAGGACTTATGATAGGAGGAAAGTAGTCTAAATATAAACTAGTTTTATCATTTGCTATTTTTTTATGTCGTAGGGTTACATTAGCCATTATTGTTCGGGGTTTTTAGGTTTACCAAATAATTTTATAATATCTTTTTTTAGCACATAAACAAACCTTCCTTTTTTTATTTTTTCTATGCTATTCTTTTTAATATGACGATCAATGGAGCGGTTTGATAAATTATAATATCTTGATATTTCACCTACGCTAAAATAACTATTATTATCATCTTTCTTGCCTTCATTTAAAATAATTTCCTCTGAATATTCATTTTCAAATTGATTGGTGATCAAGTTTTTCAAGTCTTTTTTTCTAATGATTACTCTAGCTCCAAATTTTGCTGCTTTCAGGTGTTTGTTTTTTATTAATCTTTGTACTGAAGACATGCTAATTCCTAATAGAACCATTACATCTTTCATACTTAACAAATCTTTTGCTTTTATAGTTTTTAGATGAGTATCATAAGGGATGATTTCATCATTTTGAATTAATGGTTTTTCACTGTCATTTTTTTTCTTTTTTCGTGCTTTTTTTCTGTAGTGCTCCTGATTACACTTGTGGCTACAATATTTGGTTTTTAATGTTTGTGCCATGAATTGCTTACCACAATAGCTACATTTTTTTGCGATTTTCATACAGTACGTTTTTAGATTTTTATGGTCCTTTTTAGTCCTGATAAGTCCATACAAGTCTGGATCGGTCAGAAACTCCTCAACACTCGTCAAGCAATGTAATTTTTCATACTTTTTTTAAAAAAGGTACAATAAATGTACAAAAACAATCTAAATATTACGTTTTTTTACAAAATGGAAAGGTCCGAAAACAAAGAGAAACTGTTGATAACTCTAGGTTTTCGGACCTTTTTTTTTGTAATTTTTTGTAAATTATTTGCCGATACAAAAATTAGCAAAAATATTACCTAGTAAGTCTTCAGTAGTTACTTCTCCAGTAATTTCACCTAAATAAAACAATGCTTGTCTAATATCAATTGCAAATAAATCTGTACTAACGTTTAGGTCTATGCTTTGTTGAATTTCCTTGATCGAAGTATAAGCATTATTCAAGGCTTCAAAATGTCGAGAGTTACTTACAATGGTTTCATTATTACTCAATGCTCCTTTATTTGCTAATTGAGTAAGTGTGCTAATAAGCTCATTAATTCCTGTTTTATTTTTTGCTGAAAGTATAATTAAATCGGTGTAGTTTGTGTTTAGTTCTGTGATTTGATTATTGTCTAACAAATCAGCTTTATTAACAATTGTCAATATTTTTTTAGCAGGATATTTTTCTTTCAGTTCTGTAATTTGTTGTTGAAGCGAATCAATTTTAGAAGCATCAATTAAATGCAATACCAATTGTGCTTTTTCAATATTTTCAAATGTTTTTTGAATTCCGATGCTTTCTACCACATCTTTTGTAGCTCTTATTCCAGCTGTATCAATAAAACGGTAAGCTACACCTTCAATAATCAATTCATCTTCAATAGCATCTCTTGTAGTTCCTGCAATATCACTTACAATGGCTCTTTCTTCATTTAATAGCGCATTTAATAAGGTCGATTTCCCTACATTTGGTTCCCCTACAATTGCAATTGGAATTCCGTTTTTCAATACATTTCCAAGCGCAAAAGAATCTATTAATTGTTTTAAAACAGCGCTAATTTCATTCACTAATTTTGTAAACGCTGTTCTGTCTGCAAATTCAACATCTTCTTCAGCAAAATCTAATTCTAATTCAATTAAACTCGCAAAATTTAACAATTGTTCTCGAAGTTTTTCAATTTCACTTCTAAAACCACCACGCATTTGTTGTAATGCAACTTGGTGTGACGCTGCTGAGTTTGACGAAATTAAATCGGCAACAGCTTCTGCCTGACTTAAATCCATTTTTCCGTTTAAAAATGCACGTAGTGTAAATTCTCCACCATTGGCATTTCTAACGCCATTTTTTAAGAATAATTGTAATATTTCTTGTTGAATATATACGGATCCATGGCAATTTATTTCAACCACATTTTCTCCTGTATACGAATTAGGATTTTTGAATACAGAAACCAATACTTCATCAATAATTCTAGTGTTATCAATAATATTTCCTAAATGAATGGTGTGCGATTTTACGGTTGTTAAATCTTTATTTCCAAATTTAGATTGAAAATGTTGATTCACAATTTTAATGGCATCTTCACCAGATAAGCGAATAACAGCAATGGCTCCAACTCCTGAAGATGTTGCCAATGCAATAATAGTATCGTTTTGTATTGTATTCATTGTGCAAAGATATATTTTTTAAGTGAGAAGTGAGAAGTGAGAAGTGAGAAGTGAGAAGTGAGAAGTGAGAAGTGAGAAGTGAGAAGTGAGAAGATGCTTCGCAGGCTCAGCAATGAACAGTTAATAAAACAATTATATGACTATACTTGAAAATAGGGTTCAACTATGATAAATTGAACCCTATAAAGAAGTTTACACACTTTATAGGATAGTGTCGCTAACTGCTAAAATCGAACTGACAACAGCTAATATATAGCACGTTTTATAAAATCTTCAAAGTCTTCATAAAACTCTTCAAACTGATGCATTGCTTCATTAAAAAACAAGAATACGCCTTGCCAAGTATTTTTATTATGTATGTTAAATTCACCATTGTAGGTAACATACACTCTATGAATCAATTTTCCGTTTTCTAAAGGGTATAATTCGTCAAAAACAGCATCAGGTATATAGTCTTCTAATAAATTACTTTTAACTTCAAGTAGTTGTTCAAATAGCAATTCATTTTTGGTTTTGTCGTACGATTCAATATCTAAACAAACCATTGCTTTTTTTTGATCGGCTACAAATTTAAAACTGAACCCTTTTATTTGTGTATTGTATAACAACCATTTTCGCGGAAACGATTTTCCGTAACTTGTCCAAAATTCCTTTCTAAGACTTGCAGATTCTTCTTTACTAAACATTTATCCGTGTATTTTTGCTTTAAACCCTCTTGATTTCATAAATTCAGCTTCATATTCCAACAATCCTTTCCATTTTTCATCAACAATTACTCTATCTTGATATTTGCGTGCAAAATTTAAAAATGTGGTATAATGATTTGCTTCCGAAGCCATTAAATCTAAATAAAATTTTGATAATTCTTCATCTTTCATATTATCAGCAAACACCTTAAAGCGCTCACAACTTCTAGCTTCAATTAAAGCCGCAACTAATAAACGTTGAATTAGGCTTTCATTACGGTCTTTTGTCTTTGGAAAATAATTTTGCAAATGTGCCGCATAATCATTTTTTTGACCTCTTCCTAACACCATACCGCGCTTTACCATAATGTCATGAACCATTTTAAAATGTTCCATTTCTTCAATAGCAATTAACGCCATTTCTTGAACCAACTCCGTTTCTTCAGAATAATTAATTATGATTGAAGTTGCATTTGCGGATGCTTTTTGTTCAGCATACGCGTGATCGGTTAATATTTGTTGCAAGTCGTTTTTTGCAATTTCAGCCCAAGAGGTTTCAGTTTCAAACTTTAGTCCTAACATCATTATGTATCAAATTTAAATTTAAGTTCTTCTAAACTATTTTCAGCTCCAACCAAGGTTATAGTGTCGCCCAATCGCATACGTGTATAACCGTGAGAAACCAATAATTGTCCTTTACGTTTTATTGATAAAACCAACACATCTGCAGGTAAACGTAAATCTCTTAAACGTATACCGTGAATGTCTTCATTTCTAATTTCTATATCCATAGAATCTTGTCCTTCATCCATTCCTAACAATAATGAAGTAGCATTAGGAGAACGTACAAAGTGATCTAATAGGCTAACAATTGCCGTTGCAGGTTCTATAATTAATGCACCAAGTTTGTGGAATTTTTCAAAATACTCACGATTTTCTAATCGTACTACAACGTCTTTTATTCCAATATGTTCGTATATTAATTCAGCCAATTTATAATTATCTTCATCAGATAGCATTAAAATTACAGCTTCGCTATTCTCTAAATTTAGTTCTTTTAACGATTTATAGGTGATAGATGGTAAATTTATAATTTCAAAATCATTTACCTCTTTTTTATTCGTAACATCAAAATTGATGATTCTAGACTCCCAATTTTGTTTTTTTAGTTGATTTGCCAATGAAATGGATTGATCTTCTAATCCAAATATTACAGAATCTCTTGTGCTCTTAACAACAGGCGTTTTAGCTCTTAAATGACTTTCTTTCACATAATTTAACGACCATTTAAACAATGGAGGTCCAATTAACTGATTGATAACAATAATGGCAATAACAATGGTTTCAAACTGTTGTCCCCAAACAGGAAAAACATCGGATATTACGGTAGCTAAACCTAATGCAACACCCGCTTGTGTTAAATAAGGCATCCACGCTATAAAGGCATATTTTTTAAAATCGTTTGCCGCATACACCCCAAAAATTCCTCCAAAAAACATAGTGATTAATCTTAAAAAGAAAAGCGCAATAGCAATTCCAAATACACTCATTAATGTTTGAATAGAAAGTGATGCACCTGTTAATGTAAAGAAAATGATATATATAATTGGACTAATTTCTTCTAAAGCTTCTGAAAATTCTATTCGGTGTTTGCTGTAATTTGTTAAAACAAAACTTCCAATAATACAGATCAAAAGCGGTTCTAAAATAAACTCATGCTGAAATAATTCAACAGATTTTATATTTACATAATAGGCAAATAAATAAGTGCAATAACCAATTATTAAAATGGCAATTCCTTTCATTTTAATATCAGCCTTCGTTAAAAATGGTACTTGTAAAATTTTACCAACTAGGTATCCAAGTGCAAAGGAAGTGATTAATTCAAACAATAAGATCACAAAGAAAAGGATGTCGGTTGTTTCGTCATTAATCAATGCTTTTGCTACAGACAAACAAATGGCAAACAATATAATTACCAGCACATCTTTTACAACGGTAACACCCATTACAGTTTTTGTAAAGGGGCCGTTAGCTCTCATTTCATTGATAACCGCTATTGCGGAAGAAGGTGAACGTGCAACAAATATGGTGGCAAATAATATAGCAACCCCAATTTTATGTGTTGCAGGCATTTTAGCCATAAAAGGAATATAACCAGCTATAAAATATATGACAATTGAACTCATTACAAATGTAATTACCAATTGGCCAATGGTCATCCATTTAATACTGTTAATTCGACTTCGTAAATCGTTTAAATACAACTCTGAACCAGCAGAGAATGCAATAACAGAAAGTGCTATCTCGTTTAAAAAATTTAAATCGTGAATAGCGGTAGGTGAAATAAAATTTAAGACTGAAGAACCGGCAATAATTCCGGTAATTATTAATCCTGTAATTAGTGGAAATTTAATTTTTTGAAAAACTTTAGCAATTTCATTAGCTGCAATGGCAACAATTAAAAAGCCTACTAAAAATGTTATTAATAATTTGATGTCCAAAAGCTACGGGATTTAAATTTTTAATTCATTATAAATAGTTGCTATAATTACAAATCTAAATCAAAAGTCTTCTTAAACAATTCTAAGGCACTATTTTTTTCTTTTAATTTTTCATAGCGTTCTTGTGGTGTGTAAGCGAATTTTTTTGTTTCAGATTCATTTACATGAATTATCAAATCAGTTTTAAAGTTATTAAGACATTCACGTAAAAATTTCATTAAATATGTTTTTTCACGTGTTAACTGATCCTTCATCAATAAGTTAGGAAGGGTATAATGCAATTCATTTCCTTTTGCAGTAGGTACATCAGCTTTCATAATAGAAGCAACACTTTTATGGCCTTTTTTTAATAATTTTTCAATATAAGCGTTCCACAATTCAACAGCCTGTGTTTGTGTAAAAGGGTCAGAAGGTAAGCCTTCAACTTCTTCAAACTCAACTTCAGTTTCTGCAATTTCCTTTTTTAAATGAATGCTTTTAAGCGTTAAGGCTGAAGTTCTTCTAGGTCGTGTATTTAGAGTTGGCTTTGCTAGTGCTGGTTTTGCTACCTCTTCAACACTTTTTTTAGTGATTTCTTGTTTTACCTCGGCTAATTTAACTTCTTGAGGTTGCTTATTTTTTACAGTTCTTTTTATTTTTTGTCGGTAATGAATTGCTGCAATTATGTAAGGTTTGCTATTTTTTTTTTCTCCATCAAAAGTGATAGAGGCTAATTGCATTAGGGCAAGTTCAACTAATAATCGCTGATTTTTACTAGCCTTATATTTTAAATCACAATCGTTTGCAAGGTCAATTGCTTGCAGTAAAAAACGCATTTCACATTTTTTAGATTGCTCTAAGTATTTCTTTTTAGCATTGTCTCCAACTTCTAATAAATCGATTGTAATTTGATCTTTAGCCACCAATAAATCTCTAAAATGTGAAGCCAAACCACTAATAAAATGATGTCCTTCAAACCCTTTTGCTAAAATGGTATTAAAATGAATTAAAACTTCAGGAATTTTATTTTGCAATAAAAAATCGGTGGTTATAAAATATTCATCGTAATCTAATACGTTTAAATTTTCAGTAACCGCTTTTCTAGTTAATTCATTTCCCGAAAAACTTACAACTCTATCAAAAATAGATAAAGCATCACGCATAGCACCATCAGCTTTTTGCGCAATAATATGTAGCGCATCATCTTCAGCATTGATATTTTCTTCTTTGGCTATTTTTTCTAAGTATTTTTTAGCGTCTAAAACTCCTATTCTTTTGAAGTCGAATATTTGACAACGTGATAAAATAGTCGGAATTATTTTGTGTTTTTCAGTAGTTGCTAATATAAAAATTGCGTGCGCTGGTGGCTCTTCTAATGTTTTTAAAAAGGCATTAAAGGCTGCTTGCGACAGCATGTGAACCTCATCAATAATATAAACTTTATATTTTCCTGTTTGTGGTGGAATTCTAACCTGATCGGTTAAACTTCTAATGTCATCAACAGAGTTATTTGAAGCCGCATCTAATTCAAAAATATTAAATGCAAAGTCATCTTCACTAGTTTCTCCAGCGTTTTCATTTATTTTTTTAGCCAAAATTCGGGCGCAAGTTGTTTTACCAACACCACGGGGACCGGTAAACAATAAAGCTTGCGCTAAATGGTTGTTTTTTATAGCATTTTCAAGCGTGTTTGTAATTGCTTGTTGCCCAACAACTTCCTCAAAAGTTTGAGGTCTGTATTTTCGAGCTGATACTATAAATTGTTCCATTTATTGAATGTTGGTTATTTTACAAAAATATAAAAACGAATGGTTTTTGAATGCTTATCGTGGATTAT
This sequence comes from Lutibacter agarilyticus, assembly GCF_900188235.1. Taxonomy (GTDB): domain Bacteria; phylum Bacteroidota; class Bacteroidia; order Flavobacteriales; family Flavobacteriaceae; genus Lutibacter; species Lutibacter agarilyticus. Next base: position 46,967 of record NZ_FZNT01000006.1, read on the forward strand.
TTTCATAAATTTTATTATACAAATGAAGGTATTTTTTTAATATTTCAGTACGCTTAGGTTTCATTGTAGGTGTTAATAAATTATTTTCAATACTCCACACATCAGGTGTTAGCTCAAAGCGTTTAATGGTTTCCCATTTCCCAAAACTTTTATTCCCTTTTTTAATCTCTTTTTCTATTCTTTTAACCACATGTGGATTGTCAATTAATTCCTGATTGTTTCCAGGGATTGGCTCGTGATGAATGCGTGCCCATTCTCGTAAAAAATCAAAATTTGGTTGTATTAAAGCAGCAGGCATTTTTTGACCTTCACCTACAACTAATATTTGCTCAATAAAACGAGATTGTTTCATTTCGTTTTCTAAAAGGGCAGGGGCAATGTATTTTCCTCCTGAAGTTTTAAATATTTCTTTTTTACGACCTGTAATTGAAAGAAAACCATTGCTATCAAATTCACCTTTATCACCGGTATGAAAAAAGTCGCCAGTCATTACACTTTTTGTACGTTCAGGATCTTTGTAATACCCTTGCATAACATTAGGCCCTTTTACTAAAATTTCACCATCATCAGCTATTTTCACTGTTACATTGTCTATAGTTTTACCAATGGTTCCTATTTTAAACATATCGCCTTCAATCATATTTACCGAAATAACTGGAGACGTTTCTGTTAATCCGTAACCTTCCATAACGGGCATTTGAGCAGCAGCAAATACTCTTGCCAAACGTGGTTGTAAAGCAGCGCTTCCTGAAACCATTGTTTTTAAATTTCCACCTAAAGCTTCACGCCATTTAATGAAAATTAATTTATTGGCAACTTTAAGTTTTTGTTCGTACCACCAACCATTAGCTTGGTATGGTTCATATTTTAAACCTAAATCAACGGCCCAAAAGAACAGCATTTTTTTGATTCCTTTTAATTCAGATCCTTTATTGATAATGCCATCGTACACTTTCTCTAATAAACGAGGAACAACGGTCATAAATTCAGGTTTCACCTCTTTTATATTTTCACCAATTTTGTCCATTCCTTCCGCAAAATAAACCGAAGTTCCAGTAAATTGATATAAATAATGCAGCATACGTTCAAAAATATGGCAAACAGGTAAAAAACTCAATGCTTTAATTTTTCCGTGTTCTAAGGGAAGTCTAGGTGTGCTATCAATAACATTGGTAACAACGTTTCTGTGCGAAAGCATCACACCTTTTGGTTTTCCTGTTGTTCCTGAAGTATAAATTATGGTTGCTAAATCGTCTGTATTTATGGATTCTTTTAGTTGTTCAACTTCACTCTGTAAGCTTTCATCACTACCTAATTCAATAACTTCTTTCCAGTTTTTACATTTTTTCACTTCGTCGAAAGAATAAATTTCTTGTAAAGTTGGGACGTCCTTTTTAATGGATTTTACTTTTTTGAATAAATCTTTATCAGAAAGGAAACAGTGAGTAACTTCAGCATGATTAAAGATGTATAAAAAATCTTCTTCGGAAATAGTAGGATAAATAGGTACATTGATAGCCCCTATTTGAAGCATTCCAAAATCTAAAATATTCCATTCAGTCCTATTGTTGGTTGAAATTACGGCTATTTTATCACCGGGTTTTACACCTAGTTTTAATAATCCACGACTTATAGCATTTCCTTTTGCAATAAATTCTTGCGAAGAAGTAGCTTCCCAGTTTCCATTGTATTTGGTGTTGTAAGCCTTAGGTAAATTAAAGGTGTCGAGTTGATGGTAGGCAAACTCGAATATCTTAGTTATTTTTTTTGACATTTGATTTGGTTTAAATGAAGTATTGCAAAGTATAAAATATAAAATGATTACACAAGAATGTAAGTTGCTTAGCTATCATATTAATTAGTTGTTATAAATTTTATCGAATAACTGTTTGTATTTAATTTTTATTGCACTGCGTTTTAATTTTAACGTTGGTGTTAACAGTCCGTTCTCAACAGACCAAATATCAGCGGTTAATTCAAACGCTTTTATTTGTTCCCATTGGCCAAAATTTTTATTGGCACTATCAATTTCTTTTTGAATGCGGTTAATTACTTTTTTATTTGAAATTAAGGAAGTGTATGCTTCATTAGTCTCAATATTTTTTCTTTTACACCATTCAATTAAAAATTCAATTCTGTTTGTAGTTGTTACTACGGCAATTTTATCATTTGGTTTTATACTAAGCCTTAATAATGCTCTGCTTATGGTGTTGGCAAGTTTTAAATACTCTTGTACAGAAGTAGCTATCCAACTATTATTTAACTTCGTGTTAAACAGTTTTGGTTGCTTATTGTTTTTCAACAGTAAATAAGCAAAATCAAATAGTCGAGTTGCATTTTCAGTCATTAATAATATTGGTTGGTTTCTGCAAAATAGAAATTAATAACTGATTTTGCAAAACTATATATAGGACTGAATTTATGAATGATGAAAAATGAGCAATTAAATAAGTTAAATTTTTACAAATAATGTTTTTTATGCACTTGTTTTAATCTAATAAATGAAATTTCTAATACTTTTTACGCATTTTTCAGTATTATTATGAATTGTTTTGTAGCTTATTTTAACCCAAAAATATGCTAAATTATTTTCTAAAGTATCAAAACTGTTAATATTTTAATGAATTCTATACGCTAGCTATATACTTCAAACGTTTTAGTAAAAAAGCCAACAATAGCAGTCTAATTAGTCCTAAAATCTAAGGTTTAAGGGGTTTTTAGTCGTATTTTTGTATTTTAAAAATCGAAGGTTATACATTAAAAATATAAGCACATGAAAACAGTAAGTTTTAAAAAAGGAATTTGGGAAAGTACGATTAACGTAAGAGATTTTGTATTAAAAAATATAACTCCATACCATGGAACTCACGACTTTTTAGAAGGTCCTAGTGAAAAAACTAATAAATTATGGGACACTTGTAAAGAAGCAACGCAAGAAGAAAGAGATAGAAATGGTGTTCGTTCTGTAGATACTGAAACAATCTCAACAATTAGTGCTTTTGCAGCAGGTTATATTGATAAAGAAAATGAAGTAATTGTTGGTTTACAAACCGATGAATTATTAAAAAGAACAATGAAACCTTTTGGAGGTTTTAAAGTTGTTCAAAAAGCATTGTCTGAGCAAGGTGTTGCGCCTAATAAAGATTTAACCGCTTTATTTTCGAAATTTGTTAAAACCCATAACGATGGTGTTTTTGATGCCTATACGCCTGAAATTAAAAAATTCCGTTCTTTAGGATTTTTAACAGGATTGCCAGATAATTATGCGCGTGGTAGAATAATTGGAGATTATAGAAGAATTGCTTTATACGGTGTTGATAAATTAATTGAAGCTAAAAAAGCAGATCAAGCTGCAATTACTGGCCCAATGACTGATGCTGTTATTCGTTTACGTGAAGAAGTAGCTGAGCAAATTAAAGCTTTAAAAGAAATTGTTGAATTAGGTAATATTTACAATCTTGAATTAAACCGTCCGGCTACAAATGCTCAAGAGGCTGTACAATGGACTTATATGGCTTATTTAGCAGCTGTAAAAGAGCAAGATGGTGCAGCAATGTCTTTAGGTAATGTTTCTACATTTTTAGATATTTATATTGAAGAAGATTTAGCTAAAGGTATTATTACTGAAGTTGAAGCCCAAGAATATATTGATCAAATGGTGATGAAATTACGTATGGTACGTCATTTACGTATGGCTGCTTACGATGAAATTTTTGCAGGAGATCCAACGTGGGTTACTGAAGCTATTGGAGGTATGTTTTCTGACGGAAGAACTAAGGTTACAAAAACATCATTCCGTTTCTTACATACATTGTACAATTTAGGACCATCACCTGAACCTAATATGACTGTTTTATGGTCTAATGATTTACCTGAAAACTTTAAAAGATATTGTGCAAAAGTATCTATTGATACATCTTCAATTCAATTTGAAAATGATACGTTAATGGTTGCTAGTCGTGGTTCTGATGATTACGGAATTGCTTGTTGTGTTTCTTACCAAGAATTAGGAAAATCTATTCAGTTTTTTGGAGCACGTACCAACTTAGCAAAAACATTATTATTAGCGTTAAATGGTGGTCGTTGTGAATTTACAGGAACACAAGTAATCAATGGAATTCCAGCATATACGGATGAGTATTTAGATTTCGACAAAGTAATGGCAAACTTTAAAGTTGCTATGAAAGAAGTAGCGCGTGTGTATAACGATTCAATGAATATTATTCATTATATGCATGATAAATACTACTACGAAAAATCTCAAATGGCTTTAATTGATACCAACCCAACAATAAACATTGCCTATGGTATTGCAGGATTATCAATTGTTGCCGATTCACTTTCAGCTATTAAATATGCAAAAGTAAAACCTATTAGAAATGAAGAAGGTTTAACGATAGATTTTAAAATTGAAGGAGAATTTCCTTGTTACGGAAACGACGATGATAAAGCAGATATGATTGCAGCAAAAGCAGTAGCAGATTTTAACGATGAGTTAAAAAAGTTACCAGTGTATAAAAATGCTACACCAACAATGTCTGTATTAACAATTACATCAAACGTTTCTTACGGTAAAAAAACAGGTGCTACACCTGATGGAAGACCTCACGGAATTGCTTTTGCACCAGGAGCTAACCCAATGCACGGTCGTGATAAAAACGGAGCAATTGCCTCTTTAAATTCAGTAGCGAAAATTAGTTACGAAGATTCTCAAGATGGTATTTCTAATACGTTCTCTATTGTGCCTAAATCATTAGGAGCAAATGAAGAAGATAGAATTGAGAATTTAACAGCTACTATTGATGGTTATTTCTTAAACAATGCACAGCATTTAAATGTAAATGTATTAGACAAAGAAACATTAATTGATGCAATGGAACGTCCAGAAGAATATCCGCAATTAACAATTCGTGTTTCAGGATATGCTGTTAACTTTGTTCGATTAACAAAAGAACAACAAATTGAAGTTATTACACGTTCGTTCCACGATTCCATGTAATATTAAATATAAATTGTATTATTGGTGTCCAAAAGGTTAATTCGTTAATTTTTTGGACACTTTAATTCAAAAACTACGCTTATCAAAACTACTAAAACTAAACTAAGAGTTCATTCCATAGAATCATTCGGTACCCACGATGGTCCGGGGATTCGATTTGTAATTTTTTTACAAGGCTGTAAATTAAAATGTTTGTATTGCCACAACCCTGATACTATTGAAACTTCAGGAGGAACGGAGTACGAGGTTGAAGAATTGGTAAAAATGGCAAAACGAATGAAACCTTATTTTAGAGCCAATGGTGGCGTTACGGTTTCAGGAGGAGAACCTTTATTGCAGTCAAAAGAATTAATTCCTTTTTTTAAGCGATTGAAAGAAGAAGGTATTCATACAAATATTGATACCAACGGAAGAATCTTAAATAATTCAGCAAAGGAGTTGTTAGATGAGTATGCCGATTTGGTAATGCTTGACATTAAGCATATGACTGAAGATGGTTACGAAGCACTTACAGGAATGCGAAATAAAGAAACCACCTTTAATTTTGCAGCTTATAGAGAAGCATCAGGTAAAAAAATGTGGTTGCGTTATGTATTAATTCCAGGAATCACTAATAAACCTGAATTATTACACGCAATGGGAGAACACTTTAAAGAGTATAAAACCATTGAAAAAATTGAAATTCAACCGTATCACAAGCTAGGAGTTCACAAGTGGGAAGCTTTAGGTTGGGAATACCAGTTAAAAGACGCCCGTGAAAACACCCAAGAAGAAATAGAGGAAGCTGCGGCAATTTTATCGAAGTATTTCAAAGAAGTAAAAATAAATTAAAAAGTGTTGTTAGAAGCAACAAGATATTTTCAAAATGAATACCCCAAAAGAAGTAATAAGTATCGTAAGTAAATTAGCCTTAAACAAAGGAAATTATACAATAAATAAAACATTAATACTTGCATTTTTAGCAGGAGCATACATTGCATTTGGAGGCTTGTTAGCTTTAATTGTAGGTGGAGGTACACCCGGAATTGCAGCTTCAAACCCTGGAATTACTAAATTCTTATTTGGAGCAACTTTCCCAATAGGGCTGATTCTTGTGGTAGTTGTAGGAGCAGAACTTTTTACAGGTAACAATGCTTATTTTATTCCAAACTTAATCAATAAAAAACAAGGTATTCAGGCGTTGCTTAAAAATTGGGGTTTGGTATATGTTGGTAACTTTGTTGGCGCAGTTTTTGTAGCTTATGTTATTACACATTTAACGCATATTGTAAGTGGTTCTCCATTTCAAGACGCCGTACATAAAGTCGCAATTGGTAAAACTAGTCATACGTTTTTAGTTACCTTTTTAAAAGGAATTGGTGCAAACTGGTTGGTTTGTTTAGCCGTTTGGCAAGGAATGGCAGCTAAAGACACTACAGGTAAAATACTGGCTATTTGGTTACCAGTAATGGCATTTGTTACCATGGGGTTTGAGCATAGTATTGCAAATATGTATTTTATTCCGTTGGCTATTTTTGAAGGCGCAGATATTACGTGGACTACTTTTATAGTAAAAAACCTAATTCCAGCAACTTTAGGGAATATTGTTGGAGGCGTGCTGTTTGTCGGTTTGCCGTATGGTTATTTATTTGGAAAGAATCAATAAAAATAGCTAAGCCGTTCAGGAGCATTGATTCAAAATCTTACCATACTAAAAATTAATTAGTATAAGAATCTGAAATTTTAAGTCAATTATTTGGGCGTTCCCTTTCAGGTCGCGTCTTCACTACTCGCTTTTTTTAAGTTGCTAAAAAGCAACAAAAAAAGAGCTCAAACATGCCGTTCAACCGCTAACGCAAAAGCAAGTTTGCATCCTGTTTTTTAGTGATAGCTAATAAATCACCGTTTTCTAAAGACACCTGAAAACAATAAACCACCAATAATTCCCATCAAGGTAAAAGCAACTTGTTCGTAAATATTCCCTGCAATAATAATAGATGAGTTTAAAAACGAATTGCTTAATCCCATAAAAGATTTACTACCTGGCACAAGCATTACAATGCCTTGCATTAAATACACCGTTTTTGGTGTTTTTGTAATTCTATTGAATAAATTACTAATAGCTACTGCGGCAATTGTTCCTATAAAAGTGCTAAATAATACACCATAACCTGAAAATAGTACGGTAAGAAAGAAAACCAAAACAGCTGTAACAACTCCTAAAAACATGTCTTTTTTTCGAACCTGAAAAATAGGTAATAAGCTCATTGAAAATAAAGGAATACCGCAAAACATAATCCATTGTGGTAAATCAGATATATGAACTAATTGCTTAAAATCAATAATTGAAGACATCAAAGCCAAGCCGAGTAAAACCCCGAAAAATTGTTTAAATAGCGTAATAATGGAATCAAATAATTTAGCACCTCCAGAAACTAAGTTTTTTGAAGTGATTTCTTCTAAAGAGGTGGTTATGGATAATCCTGGTATAAATATAATAATGGCAGACAAAATGGTAATACCAACATTCAAATCAGGAAATACCAAATGTAATAAACTGGCAATAATAGTTACAGCAAATGAGGTTAACGATTCTAAAATGGTTTCAAAATAATTAGACTTTGTAGAGATATAAACAAATGGGTAAATCAAAGCACCTAATAGCAAAGCAACAATTAACGAGATCCAATTGGTGCCAATCATTAAGCTAAACCCTGCTGATGCAAGGGCATAAGATAATGTTAGTATAAAATGATTTGTTTTTTTAGTTTCATCGTTGATTAATTTTAACTCGTGAATCACTTCTGAACTGTCAATTTCTTTTGAAATTACTTTATTGGTAACTTCATCAACACTTGATAATCCGCCTAAGTTTAAAATTCCGGGAGGAATACACTCTATATAATTATAGGTTTGATCGTCTTCATAAAACACATAATTTATCCAAGTAGGTAAGTCCATAAATACACCATTAATACCTTCGGTTTTAGAAACTTTGGTTAAATAAGATTGTATTTTATAAGAAGGCACACCGTAGATATGTAGCGCTTTACCTAATTCAATAATATGTTTGTATTTATCAGGAATTTTCATTTGTTGCTATTCAATTAAAAATGCAAATGTAAACTATTGATGTATATGTATTTAACTCGTTGTGAATTTTAAATAAATATCATGAATGTTCGTGAATTTTAGCATTTTGTAGCCTTAAATAGCAATGTACATAGAAACTTCATTAAAAAAAGTGATATTCTCGATACATTTATTATTCAGATATCAGTTGAAATGATGTTGATTAATAAACTTTTAAGTAAAAAAAAGGCTTTCAAATGAAAGCCTTTTTTAGATACTATATGTTACTTATTTAGTTAACCAATTTTTAGCATTTACAAAAGCTTCGGCCCAAGGCGAAACTTCATCTTTTCTTCCGTTAGGATAATTAGCCCAGTTCCATTGAAAAATAGAACGTTCAATATGAGGCATCATTACTAAATGTCTACCATCTTTACTGCTCATCATTGCCGTGTTGTAATCAGAACCATTTGGATTTGCAGGATACCCTTCATACGCATATTTAGCAACAATATTATAAGCACTTTCTTCCATAGGTAAGTTAAATTTACCTTCACCATGAGAAATCCAAACGCCTAAAGTACTTCCAGCTAAGTTAGAAAGCATTACAGAATTATTTTCTTGAATGGTTACAGAAGTAAAATTACTTTCGTGTTTATGAGAATTATTATGTAACATTTTTCCGTGAACTTCGTGTTCAGGATTGATTTCTTCTAATTCCATAAATAACTGACAACCATTACAAATACCAACAGATAAGGTATCTTTTCTTTTGAAGAAGTTTTGTAAAGATGTATTGGCTTTTTCGTTGTATAAGAATGCACCTGCCCAACCTTTTGCTGAACCTAACACATCCGAATTACTAAATCCACCAACAGCACCTACAAACTGAATGTCTTCTAAGTTTTCACGCCCAGAAATTAAATCGGTCATATGTACATCTTTTACATCAAAACCAGCTAAGTACATGGCATTTGCCATTTCACGCTCAGAATTTGATCCTTTTTCACGAATAATAGCCGCTTTAGGTCTTGGTTTTGTAGCATCAATTTCAGGAAGTTTTCCTGTAAAATGTGTTGGGAATGTATATTTTAATGGTTGATTTTTGTAATTGTCAAAACGATCTTTCGCCAAACCATTTGCAGTTTGTTTGTCATCTAACAAATAAGAAGTTTCAAACCAAACATCACGTAATTCAGGGATGTTAAATTCTAAAACTTCGCCATTGTTGTTAATTTTTACAGTTTCACTTCTAACAGCATTTCCTAATTCAAAGAATTCAACGTTGTTATTTGCTAAAATTACAGGAACATCTTCTGAAATACTTTGGAAAATAATTCCGCTGTTTTCAGCAAATAAAACTTTTACAGCATCACTTTCACCTAAAGCAGAAATATCAATGTTTAAGCCTATCATTTCTTCAGAGAAACATAATTCTAATAAGGTAGTTAACATTCCTCCAGCAGAAATATCATGACCCGCTAAAATTTTATCGTCTTTAATTAATTGTTGAATGGTGTTAAAAGCATTTTTGAATTTAGCAGCATCCTTAATTGTAGGAGTTTCTGTTCCAATTTTGTTTTGCGTTTGTGCAAAAGAAGAACCGCCTAATTTATAAGCATCATTTGATAAGTTGATGTAATAAATTTTGTTCATTCCACTTTTTTGAAGCACAGGTTCTACAACCTTTGTAATATCGTTACAATGACCAGCAGCTGTAATAATTACAGTACCGGGAGATATAACATCTTCATTAGGATATTTTTGTTTCATTGATAAAGAATCTTTACCTGTTGGAACATTGATACCTAATTCAATAGAAAAATCTGAAACAGCTTGAACAGCTTTGTATAAACGCGCATCTTCACCTTCGTTTTTACAAGGCCACATCCAGTTTGCAGATAATGAAATTGAAGCTAAATTATCTTGTAAAGGTGCCCAAATAATGTTTGTTAATGATTCTGCAATGGCATTTTTACTACCAGCAGCAGGATCAATTAAAGCACTTATAGGAGCATGTCCCATAGCCGTAGCAATTCCTTCTTTACCATTATAATCTAAGGCCATTACACCAACATTATTTAATGGCAATTGTAAAGGTCCGGCATTTTGTTGTTTGGCAACCTTTCCACCAACACAACGGTCTACTTTATTTGTCAACCAATCTTTACAAGCAACAGCTTCTAACTGCAATACTTGTTTAATGTAGTTGTAAATTTTATCTTGAGTATAAGAAATTTCTTGGTAATTTCTTACAACTGTTTTATCAGTCATAATGGTTTTAGGAGAACTTCCAAACATATCATTCATTTCTAAATCCATTGGTTTTTCACCAGTAGTTTTAGATTCAAATGTAAAACGATGATCATTAGTTACTTCACCAACTTCATAATAAGGAGCACGCTCACGATCTGCAATTCTATGCAAATATTCAGCATCTTTTTCTCCAATAACCAATCCCATACGTTCTTGAGATTCGTTTCCTATAATTTCTTTTGCTGAAAGGGTAGGGTCACCTACAGGTAATTTATCTAGGTCAATTAATCCACCAGTATCTTCAACTAATTCTGACAAACAGTTTAAATGTCCACCTGCACCGTGATCGTGAATAGAAACAATGGTGTTTACATCACTTTCTACCATACCACGAATGGCGTTGGCAGCTCTTTTTTGCATTTCAGGATTTGAACGTTGTACCGCATTTAATTCAATACCACTTTCAAATTCTCCAGTATCTGCAGAAGAAACCGCAGCACCTCCCATACCAATTCTATAATTATCACCACCTAAAATCACAATTTTATCGTGTTCTTTTGGCGTGTCTTTTAATGCTTGTTCTTCTTTTCCGTAACCAATTCCACCAGCTTGCATAATCACTTTATCAAAGCCAAGTTTACGAGCATTTGTCATGCTGAGCTTGTCGAAGCATTCTTCGTGTTCAAAAGTTAATACTGAACCATTAATTAATGGTTGTCCAAATTTATTTCCAAAATCTGAAGCTCCGTTAGAAGCTTTGATTAAAATATCCATTGGAGTTTGGTATAGCCACTCACGTTCTTTCATACCGTTTTCCCAAGGTCTATTATGGTTGCTGAGCGAAGTCGAAGCATCTTTTAAACGAGAATAAGAAGTCATATAAACTGCAGTTCCAGCTAAAGGTAAAGAACCTTTTCCACCAGCCAAACGGTCTCTAATTTCTCCACCAGCACCAGTTGCAGCTCCGTTAAAAGGCTCAACAGTTGTTGGGAAGTTATGTGTTTCAGCTTTTATTGAAATAACCGATTTAAAATCTTTTTTCTCATAGAAATCAGGTTTATCGGCAGATTTTGGTGCAAATTGCTCTACAACAGGTCCTTTTACAAAAGCAACATTATCTTTATACGCTGAAACAATTCCGTTAGGGTGTGTTTCAGAAGTTTTACGGATGAGTTTAAATAAAGAGGAAGGCATTTCTTCTCCATCAATAATAAAAGTTCCGTTAAATATTTTATGGCGACAGTGTTCGGAGTTTACTTGTGAAAACCCAAACACTTCAGAATCAGTTAATTTTCTTCCAATTTTTTCACTAATTCCATTCAAATATTCAACTTCTTCATCGCTTAATGAAAGTCCTTCTTGTTGATTGTAAGCTGCAATATCTTCAATATCTAAAACAGCTTCAGGTTGAATGTGAATATCAAAAATTTCTTGATCTAATTCTTCAAACTTCTGAAAAATCATTGGGTCAAATGATTCTTTTTCGTTTGAAGCTGTAAATTCTTCAATTCTTATGATGTCATTAATCCCCATATTTTGGGTAATTTCAACCGCGTTTGTACTCCAAGGAGTAATCATAGCAGCACGTGGGCCAATAAAATAAGCTTTGATTGAAGAAGCAGCAACTTTTGTTTGATTTCCAAAAAGCCAATTTAATTTGTCAGTAGTTTCTTGCGAAATATCTTTTGACGTTTGCACAGCATAAATTTTGCTGTTTTGGTTTCCAAAGAAATGAATCATATATAGATTGTTTTTAGTGTATTGTTAGAAAGCGCAAATTTAACTAATTTATTAGAAACAATGCTGTTAGTTATTACTGAATTTAAACACTTATTAATGAGTTTTAAACAATTTTTTTCAAAGCTAAATTTCTTTGCTTTTTTTGTTAAATAGTTAACAAAGCATTACTTTATGTAAATATTTGAAAAATGTATTGGGTTAGTTTTAAACAATTGTATATATTTGTGCTGTTAAAATAAAAGAAATGAAATCAATTCAATTACATCATCATCATCATACTACTGGCAATCAAGCGAGCTAATGATGTATTGAATAAACTAAAATATATGTTAAACCCGTTTGATTAATTCAAGCGGGTTTTTTATTTAAAACTGTTTGAATTTTTCAAGCAAAAAAATAAAAAAAATGAATAAAATTAAAATTGCAGTACAAAAATCAGGGAGATTAAATGAAGATTCTCTAAAATTATTAAAAGATTGTGGAATTTCTATAGACAATGGAAAAGATCAATTAAAAGCTTCAGCAAGTAATTTTCCTTTAGAAGTATTGTATTTAAGAAACGGTGATATTCCACAATATTTAAGAGATGGTGTGGTTGATATTGCGATTATTGGAGAAAATGTATTGATTGAAAAAGGCACAGATATTAATATTGCAGAGCGTTTAGGTTTTTCAAAATGTAGAGTTTCTATTGCAATTCCTAAAGATGTGGAATACAAAAGTATTCAGGATTTAGATGGCGCTCGTATTGCAACATCGTATCCAAATACAGTGTTAAATTATTTCAAACAATTTAACGTGAAACCAGATATTCACTTAATTAACGGTTCGGTTGAAATTGCTCCAAATATTGGTTTGGCTGATGCAATTTGTGATATTGTTTCTAGTGGAAGTACCTTGTTTAAAAACAATTTAAAGGAGGTTGAAAAAATGTTGACTAGTGAAGCTGTATTAGCTGCTTCACCAAATATTTCTGAAGAAAATCAGAAAATTTTAGACAAATTACAATTCAGAATTCAATCTGTTTTAAAAGGAAGAAAATCTAAATATGTATTAATGAATGCGCCTAACGATAAGGTTGAAAGCATTATTAAATTATTACCAGGTATGCGAAGCCCAACGGTTTTACCTTTAGCAGAACCAGGTTGGAGCTCAATTCACACAGTAGTTGAAAAAAATTCGTTTTGGGAAGTTATTGACGAGTTAAAAGCAAACGGAGCAGAAGGTTTATTGGTAGTTCCAATTGAAAAAATGGTACTTTAAAAAAAGGTTTAAGAGTTTAAAAGTTGAATAGTTAAAGTTATACCATGAAAAAAATAATAAATCCTGCAAAAAGTGAATGGTCTCAAATTTTAGAACGACCAACGCAAACTGTTGAAGCAATTGAAGAAACGGTAACCTCAATTTTTGATGATATTAGAAGAAATGGAAATGACGGTGTAAAACGCTACACTTCTATTTTTGACGGTGTTGAGTTAGATGATATTTTTGTTTCAGAAGCTGAAGTTGTTGAAGCTGAACAATTGGTTTCAGAAGATTTAAAAGAAGCTATAAATACAGCAAAGGCTAATATTTATAAGTTTCACGCTGCACAAAAAACAGGTAAGATAGTAACAGAAACTACAGAAGGGGTTGAATGCTGGCAAGAAAAACGTCCGATTCAAAAAGTTGGATTGTACATTCCAGGAGGAACAGCACCTTTATTTTCATCGGTTTTAATGTTAGCGATTCCAGCACAAATTGCGGGTTGTAGAGAAATTATTTTAGCAACTCCACCAAATAAAAGAGGTAAAATTCATCCTGCAATAATTTATGCAGCACAACAATGTGGTGTTACCAAAATTATAAAAGTAGGAGGAATTCAGGCAATTGCAGGTTTAACCTTTGGAACAGAAACAATTCCGCAGGTGTATAAAATATTTGGACCTGGAAATCAATACGTAACTGTAGCTAAACAATTGGCAACTAAATACGGTGTTGCCATTGATATGCCAGCAGGACCAAGTGAATTGTTGGTAGTTGCTGATGCAACAGCAAACGCTAGTTTTGTCGCCTCTGATTTATTAAGTCAGGCAGAACACGGAACAGATAGTCAGGTGATTTTAGTATCAACTTCAAAAGAAAAATTAGCAGCAGTTGAAATTGAAATAGAAAAGCAAATAGAACTACTTTCAAGAAAAAAAATAGCCAAAAAAGCCATTGATAATTCAAAATTATTATTTGTTGAAACCAAAGAAATTGCATTGCAATTAATTAATGAATACGGTCCAGAGCATTTTATTGTTTGTACGGCTGATAATGATTTTTATGTAAACGGTGTAGAGAATGCAGGTTCGGTATTTATAGGTGATTACACTCCTGAAAGTGCTGGTGATTATGCTTCAGGAACCAATCATACCTTGCCAACAAATGGGTATTCAAAAGCCTATTCGGGTGTAAATTTAGATTCGTTTTTAAAATCCATTTCATTTCAAAAAATATCAGAAAAAGGAATTCAAAAAATTGGAGAAACCATTGAGATTTTAGCAGCTGCAGAAGGCTTAGATGCCCATAAAAATGCAGTTACTTTAAGGTTAAACAGTTTAAAATAAATTGCAAATAGTTATAAAAATGAAAATTGAACAATTAATTAGAAAAAACATTCAAGCTTTAAAACCGTATTCTTCTGCAAGAGATGAATACAAAGAGTTAGGGACTGATATGATTTTCTTAGATGCGAATGAGAATCCGCATGAAAATGGTGTAAACAGGTATCCAGATCCTCAACAAACAACCGTTAAAAGTGAATTAGCAAAAATTAAAGGTGTTAAAGAAACTCAAATTTTGTTAGGAAATGGGAGCGATGAGGTGTTAGACCTAGTGTTTAGAGCCTTTTGCGAACCAAAAGTAGATAATGTAATTACCTTGCCGCCAACTTATGGAATGTACAAAGTATTGGCAAATATTAACAATATTGAAGAAAAAGAAGTACTGTTAACCAACGATTTTGAGCCTAGTGTAAAGAAAATTTTGGAAGCTGCCGATAAAAACTCTAAAATCTTGTTTTTATGTTCGCCTAATAATCCTACAGGAAATACTTTTTCTAAAGAATCGGTAGAGGTTTTATTAAACATGTTCAACGGTTTGGTAGTAATTGATGAAGCTTATATTGATTTTTCAAAAGAGAAAAGTTGGTTGAAAAGATTGCATGAATTTCCGAATTTGGTAATTACTCAAACCTTGTCTAAAGCCTACGGAATGGCAGGTATTCGCTTGGGTATTTGTTATGCTTCCGAAGAAATTATTGCAGTTTTAAATAAAATTAAACCCCCTTATAACGTAAACGAACTAACTCAAAAAAGAGCCATAAAACGTTTACTAGATGTTAAAAAGGTGAAAAGTGAGATTCATAAAATTTTAAAAGAGCGTACTCGATTAATTGAAAAGTTAAAAGACATTTCATTTATAAAAGAAATTTACAATACCGATGCTAATTTTGTGTTGGTTAAAGTAGATGATGCAAACAAAAGGTATAGCCAATTAATTGATAAAGGAATTGTAATTAGAAATAGAACAACTCAACCATTATGTGAAAACACATTAAGGTTAACAGTTGGTACTAAAAGAGAAACAAAGATTTTAATACAAGCATTAAGCGAAATATAAAATGAGAAAAAAAGTTTTATTTATTGATCGAGATGGGACGATGATTAAAGAACCTGCCGATGAACAAATTGATGCATTTGATAAATTAGTATTTTATCCACAAGTATTTACATATTTAGGTAAAATTGCAAAAGAATTAGATTTTGAATTAGCCATGATAACCAATCAAGATGGTTTGGGAACCGATGTGTATCCTGAAGATACTTTTTGGCCAGTTCATAATTTTATAATGGATTCTTTTGAAAATGAAGGTGTTATGTTTTCGGATGTATTTATTGATAAAACTTTTCCTCACGAAAATGCAGATACACGTAAACCAAAAACAGGTTTGTTAACCAAATATTTTTCTGATGAATATGATTTGGAAAATTCATTTGTAATTGGCGATCGTTTAACCGATGTTGAATTGGCAAAAAATTTGGGTGCTAAAGCAATTTTCATCAATGATGACACAAATTTAGGAACCGATGAAATTTCTGTAAAAAGAAATGAATTAGACGAATTTATTGGTTTAGAAAGTAACGATTGGGAAAGAATTTACGAGTTTTTAAAGCTTGAAAATAGAACGGCTGAATTAACCAGAAATACCAACGAAACAAAGATTTATATCAAATTAAATTTAGACGGAACTGGTAAAAGCGACATTTCAACAGGAATTGCATTTTTTGATCATATGCTAGATCAAATTGCGCGACACGGAAATATGGATTTAACCATAAAAGTAAAGGGAGATTTAGAAGTTGATGAACATCATACGGTTGAAGATACGATGATTGCTTTAGGTGAAGTTTTTGCCAAAGCATTAGGTAATAAATTAGGGATTGAACGTTATGGTTTTTGCTTGCCAATGGATGATTGTTTAGCACAAGTAGCTATTGATTTTGGAGGAAGAAACTGGTTGGTTTGGGATGCTGATTTTAAGCGTGAAATGATTGGTGCTATGCCAACTGAAATGTTTTACCACTTGTTTAAATCTTTTACTGATGGAGCGCGTTGTAATTTAAATATCAAAGCTGAAGGTGTAAACGAACACCATAAAATTGAAGGCATATTTAAAGCCTTTGCAAAAGCTATGAAAGCTGCTGTAAAAAGAGATTCAGAAAAAATGATTTTGCCAAGTACAAAAGGACTTTTATAATGTAAGATATTAAATATTAGAAGTTAAAAGTTAAGCATACAATTAAACTTTTAACTTCTAATATCTAACTTTTAAAATCAAAAAATTGAAAATAGTTATAATTAATTACGGAGCAGGAAATATTCAGTCTATAAAATTCGCTATAAAGCGTTTAGGCTACGAAGCTGTGTTATCGCATGATGAAGAAGAAATAAGAAATGCCGATAAAGTTATTTTTCCGGGTGTAGGTGAAGCAAGTAGTGCTATGGAAATGCTAAAATCTACAGGCTTAGATAAAGTAATTCCAACCTTAACGCAACCTGTTTTAGGGATTTGTTTGGGAATGCAATTGATGTGTAAGTATTGTGAAGAAGGTGATACCAAGGGATTAAATATTTTTGATTGCGATGTGTTGCGTTTTGATGAAAGTGAAAAAGTACCACAAATTGGATGGAATCAAATTGAAAATTTAAAATCGGATCTGTTCAAAGGAATTAAAGAAAAAGAATATATGTATTTGGTGCATAGTTATTATGTTCCAATGAACAATGAAGCCATTGCAACCACCAATTACGGATTAAAATATGCTTCGGCATTGCAAGAAAAAAACTTTTATGGCGTGCAATTTCACCCAGAAAAAAGTAGCAAAGCTGGAGAACAAATAGTGCGAAATTTTTTAGAAATGTAAATAAATTAAGGCTGTAGTGTCATATCTATGAAAACAGGAATCTAAACAGTGTAATAAATGGATTCTTACCTACGCAGGAATTAAAGGTTTTAAGTTATAAATGAATCGTCACCCTGAACTTGATTCAGGGTCGCAATAAAGTAGGATTGTTGAATGAGATACTGAAACAAGTTCAGTATGACGGAATAAAAAAGAATAAAGTAAACAATGAGAATAATACCAGCAATAGATATCATCAACGGAAAATGTGTACGACTTTCAAAAGGAGATTATGCAACTGAAAAGGTGTATAATGAAAATCCGTTAGAAGTGGCTAAAATGTTTCAAGATCACGGAATTCAACATTTGCATTTGGTTGATTTAGACGGAGCAAAAGCAAGTCATATAGTGAATTATAAAGTATTAGAAACCATTGCTTCAAATACGAATTTATCAATTGATTTTGGTGGTGGATTGAAATCTGATGAGGATTTGAAAGTCGCGTTTGAAAGTGGAGCTAATCAAATTACAGGTGGAAGTATTGCTGTTAAAAATCCTGAAATATTTAAAAGTTGGCTTGAGAAATTTGGTGCAGATAAAATTATTTTAGGTGCCGATGCCAATAACGAAAAAGTGGCTATTAGCGGTTGGTTAGAAGAATCTGATAAAGAACTAATTCCTTTCATTCAAAGTTATTTAAAAGAAGGTGTGAGTTATGTAATTTGTACAGATATTTCAAAAGACGGCATGTTACAAGGACCTTCATTTGATTTGTATCAAAAAATATTAGATCAAACCAATGTTGTCACTTCGAGCGCAGTCGAGAAGATAAAACTAATAGCTTCAGGAGGAATTTCAACCTATGATGAATTGCCACGTTTAGCTGAAATGGGCTGTGAAGGAACCATTGTTGGTAAAGCCATTTACGAGCATAAAATTAGTATGAAACAGATTGAAAATTTTATTTTAAATAATTAGTAATTAGCTTTTAGCCGTTAGCCTTTAGCTAATTGCCAAGAGCCAAAAGCGAAAAGCTATTAAAATGTTAACAAAAAGAATAATACCTTGTTTAGATATTAAAAACGGAAGAACCGTAAAAGGTGTCAATTTTGTAGATTTACGAGATGCTGGTGATCCTGTTGAATTGGCGGAGATTTATGCAAATGAAGGTGCTGATGAATTGGTGTTTTTAGACATTACAGCTACAGAACAACGTAGAAAAACATTAGTTGAATTGGTAATGCATGTCGCTGAAAAAGTAAATATTCCATTTACTGTTGGTGGTGGAATTTCATCAGTAGAAGATGTTGAAGTTTTATTAAACTCGGGAGCAGATAAGGTTTCTATAAACTCTTCCGCAGTAAAAAATCCGCAATTAATCAATGATTTGGCGGCAAGATTTGGAAGTCAGTGTGTAGTAGTTGCAATAGATGCGAAACAAATTAATGGCGAGTGGATGGTGCATTTGGTTGGAGGAAAAGTCCCTACAGATATTAAATTATTTGACTGGGCAAAAGAAGTTGAAAAACGTGGTGCAGGTGAAATTTTATTCACATCAATGGATCACGATGGAACAAAAAACGGTTTTGCAAATAAAGCGTTAGCTTATTTAAGTGAATTGGTAAATATTCCAATTATTGCTTCTGGAGGTGCTGGAAATATGCAACATTTTGCTGATACTTTTATTGAGGGAAAAGCTGATGCAGCTTTAGCCGCTAGTGTTTTTCACTTTAAAGAAATAGAAATTGTAGATTTAAAAAACGAATTAAAAAATCAAGGTGTTGCTGTTAGGTTATAGTGTCATTTCTACCAAGGTAAGCATCTTTAGTCATGCATAAACAGATTTCTGCCTACGCGGAATGACAGAAAGTTGTTTTAAAGAAGTTCGAATAGCGATAGTTTAAAAAGATAATAACTGATAATTATGAATATAGATTTTAATAAGAATAACGATGGTTTAGTTCCTGCTATTATTCAAGATTTTGTAACCAGACAAGTTTTAATGTTGGGTTATATGAACAAAGAAGCGTACGAGAAAACAGTTGAAACTGGAAAAGCTACTTTTTTTAGTAGAACTAAAGATAGGTTATGGACTAAAGGCGAAGAAAGTGGTAATTTTTTAAACGTGGTTTCTATAAAAAATGATTGTGATAGTGATTCTTTGTTGATAAAAGTAAAGCCCGTTGGCCCAACTTGCCATAAAGGAACTGATACTTGTTGGGATGAAGTAAATGAACAATCTTTCGGTTTTCTTTCTGAATTAGAGAGTGTAATTACTAGTAGAAGAGTAAATGCCAATTCAGAAAAAAGTTATGTGGCATCTTTATTTGAAAAAGGAATCAATAAAATTGCTCAAAAAGTAGGAGAAGAAGCGGTTGAAATAGTTATTGAAGCTAAAGATGATAATGAAGAGTTATTCTTAAATGAAGGCGCAGATTTGTTGTTTCATTATTTAATTTTATTACAAGCTAAAGGATATACCTTAAAAGATATTGTTAAGATTTTAGAAGGAAGACATAAGTAATTACGAATTACGAATTACGAATTGCGAATTTTTAGAATTAACTTCTAATAGCGTATATTTAATATCTAAAATTTAATATTTTGAATATGATTTCAATATCTACATTAGACTTTTTGAAGCAGCTAAAACGGAATAACAACCGTGAATGGTTTGCTGAACATAAGGCTGAATTTCAAATAGAACAACAAAAAGTGAAAGACTTTTACAATGCTATTGAGGAGCAATTAAAAGCACACGATGACATTGATAAATTTAAGTTGTTTAGAATTTATAGAGACGTTCGTTTTTCAAAAGATAAAACACCGTATAAACCGCATTTTGCAGGTTCATTTTCTAGAGCAACAAATCGTTTACGCGGAGGCTATTATTTAAGAATTCGTCCGGGAGAAAGTTTTTTAGCTGGTGGATTTTGGGAGCCAAATAAAGAAGATTTATTGCGAATAAGAAAAGAATTTGAAATGGATACTTCAGAAATTCGTTCAATAATTGCAAATGAAAATTTTGTGGAGTGTTTTGGTGAATTGCAAGGTAACGCCTTAAAAACTGCACCAAGAGGTTTTGATAAAGAGCATCCTGATATGGATTTAATTAAAATGAAGCAATTTATTGTTGTTCAAAATTTTACAGATCAAGAAGTTACAGCTCCCAATTTTATAGACGAAGTAGGTAAAAGTTATCAAACGATGCGTCCGTATTTTGATTATATGAGTGAAATACTTACCACTGATTTAAATGGAGAATCTATTATAGGTTAAAAAAAACAGGTTGTCTTAAAAGTTTACTTTTTAGACAACCTGTTTTATATGAATCAGTTAGGGTAAGTTATTCTACAATTATTCTTTTTGTAGCAACAGCTTCATCACTTTTCACTTTTAATAAATATACTCCACTTGGAATATGATCAATCATCACTTTGTTATCTCTTGATGAAGGGGTTTTGATACTTTTTATAAGTTGCCCTGTGATAGCAAACAATTGAATAGTGTTTATTTCGTTATTAGATAAACGAATTGTTATTGAATTATTTTTTGAAGGATTAGGATACACATTAAATAAATCAGCAACAAATTTGTATACACTTAGTGTTGTTGCGTGTGAGCCAATTCCATCAATAACGTCTTTTCCTAAAATATCCCATTCACTCTCAGTATAGTCTGTCCTTGGCGCTATAACAGAAGATTTTCTTCTTAATGTTTGATCTTTAGCGAAATCAGAACTGTTATTAATTACGCCTACAATATCAATTAAAATTCCATTTTTAAATAAGCCAACTGGATCGTTTCCATTAAAGTCAATTGGAGCCCCATTTTTTGTAGTATTAGCTAAGTTTAGCAAGGCTGTAATAGCACCGCTATTCACAATACTATATACGTTACCATTAGATAATGAGCCACTTAAGGTTAGTTCATTTACCCAAGAACCAGCTCCATTAACTTGTTTTTTAATTGAATAGATACTTAAGTTAATGGTATTACCAGTATAGTTTGCGATTTCAATAGCTTTATTATTTCCTCCACCTTCAACATATTCAGAGATAAACAAATCATTTGCTCCAGATTGTTGCTTTAAAGTAGTAACTTGTAAAGTATTACTAACTAATGAAGTATTGTTATCAGCGTCCTTTGCATAAACAGTAAAGTTGTAGGTTGTTTCCGACGATAAAGAAATTGCAGTATATGAATTTGGAGCAATAGATGCTAAAAACACACCATCTTTAAAAACTTCGTAAGATGTAACTTCAACATTGTCAGTTGCAGCAGTCCAATTTAAATCTACAGACGAGCTAGAGATGTTTGAAGAAATTAAATCGGTAATTGTTGAAGGTTTTTCAGTATCAATAAAATTATCAGTTGTCACTTTTTTTGTATTACTAACAGTTGATGTATTTCCTGCAGCATCTTTTGCGTATACTGTAAAATTGTATGCAGTATTTTTAGTTAAACCTGTAACTGTTTTTGAATTTGTTGTAGAAGTGGTATATAAAGTGCCGTCAACAAAAATTTCATATTTAGAAATACCAATATTGTCGGTAGAAACAGTCCAAGTCAAATCTACGGTGGTGTTTGTAATGTTTGAAGCAACTAAATTTGTTGGAGTTGTAGGGGTTTCTGTATCAGGAACAGTATTCCAACGATCTTCTGCAACAGGTCCTCCCCAAATTTGAGTTGCTAGGTTTGGGTTATCAATAAAAGGATTTCTATTTCCCTGACCGTAAGTATTAGAAGTATTTTGTAAATAATCATTTCTATTGTCTTCATAATTAGAAACAGGATCTTCAGCATTCCATTCTAAAAGAAGATCAATCATGTTTGAATCTATTGAGTTTGTAGATCCAATAGTTACATTGTTAGGGTAACATCTGTCACCATAACGTAAGTACATATACATCATCATTCTTGCAACGTCTCCTTTCCATTCGTCTCCAGGATACCAACCGCTACTTATTTGCCCTGAGTTTCCAGAACCATCAATAAATTTTAAGCTACCTCTAGCGCCATTTCTAACTACATCACTAGCTCTTAGATGATGTACATCTGCACCAGGACCACTAGTTTCTAAATTAGGTATTCCAAGTGATTTTGGATAAGTGTGTTCTCTGTTCCATTCGCAGGAGTTGCCTCCACCAAAATAAGCTTTATCTCTTGTTCTATGGTCATCATCAGTATTGCTTAGACAAGTATTATTGCTGTAACCATACAATAAATAAACATTATCTGCTGAATCAGGAACTAAATCTACAATTTTAAGGGCTTCTCTAGCCTCATCGTAGCTTAAATTATAGGTGTGAGTAGTCGTGATTTTTGAAGCTAATTCGTTTTTTAAATCTAGACCTGTTTTTGTAAGTGTAACATCACTATAATATGTCTGTTGGCAAAATCCTATATTTGCAGTTAAACATATAATAAAGAGTAATAGTTTTTTCATAAAAAATGTATTTAAAAATTTAAAAACACGAATTTATAGAAAATTTTATAGGACTGTACAATATTTTGTGTTTTAGCTATTTAATAATTGAAAAAATGATTTTGAAATTCATAGGTAAAAATTTTAAATTTGTCCATTGGAAAAATTGTCGAATAAAAATAATATAAGATCTAATAAACTCTTATATATAGAAAATTTAACAAGGATAAACGTATTCATATGTGTTTAAAACAAATTAGCGGTCATTGTAAAATAGCATATTGTAAAGTATATACAGGCAAATAAAATAATGAATAAATTAAAATTAACTATTACATTGCTTTTGACAATAGGTTTTATTGGGAAAGCACAAACGACAAGATATTTTGAGTTTTCTACTAACTGTGGATCTGGAAACTGGCAAGACACTACATTTATTGCTGCGACTTCAAACCAAGTATTAATCGACACGGTTCTCGCTAATATAGCAAAACCTTTTAACCAAAGGAAATTTATTAATGGGAACATAGACTATGGAAACGGCGGATACAATCATAATGCAAGTCATTGGTTTTTATGGCATTTTATTCCTAATGAATGGGATCTTACGGAAATGGCAATTGAGGTTTGTGACGGTTGCCCATACACAGATGTTGACGCAGATACAGCTTATTGGGTTGGAATTATTGGTCAGTTTTGCCCTTGGAGTAGTCGACCAGTTAAAGAAGTAACAAATACATTAGGAATTGATACCCCAATTTTTGAAAATGAAATTTCACTTTATCCAAATCCAACCAAAGATAAGTTAAACTTGAAGTGGAATAGTTTAAATAATATTACTGTTACTATTTATAATTCAATAGGACAAGAATTATGGACTGTATACTTGTCTAAACAGCATAAAATAATAGACATATCAGAACTTGAAAACGGTATTTACTTTTTAAAAATTCGTGACAGAAATAAAATAGCAATCAAAAAAATAATTGTAGTTTAAAATAAGCAACGAATAGCCATCTCTAGTGCTGTTGGTTTTGGGAATAGAAGAATAATATCAAAATTAATGATTCATTTACTTTACTTTGTTATTTTTGCAGCATAATAATTAAAATTATCTGAATATTTTAAAATGCAGGTAAAAACAAAGCATCGCATTGTCTTAAGTACTTATTTCTTTTTATCGGGTCTCTGTTTTGCAACTTGGGCATCAAGAATTCCTACCATAAAAGATTTTTTTAATTTCAATGAAGCTGAACTTGGTACAGTATTACTTTCAATGCCAATTAGTTCGCTTATTGGATTGCCCATTTCAGGTTGGTTGGTATCAAAATTCGACAGTCGTTTTCCATTGATTGTGGCTATGTTTTTTTTAACAATAGCTCTTGCATCTATTGGGTTTGCAAACACCCCTTTTTTATTGGTAGCAGCACTTTGCTTATTCTCTTTTAGTTCGCGTATTTTATATATTGCTATGAATACCCAATCAATTTCAATTCAAAAGGAATTTGAAAAAAAAATAGTGGGTTCTTTTCACGGTCTTTGGAGTGCAGGAGGGTTGTTAGGAGTTGTATTTTCAACGATTATGGTGAAATATGAAATACCAATATATATTCATTTAGCTTTAGTAGCGATATTTATAGTGGTTATTTCGTTATTGGTTTTTCCATATATACTAACAAATGACAAATCAGCATTTGGAAATAAATTAATTTTTGGAAAACCAGATCCATTTGTTTTTTACTTAGGAATGTTAGTGTTTTTTGCAGCAATTTGTGAAGGCGGTATGTTTGATTGGAGTGGTGTTTATTTCAAAGAAGTTATAAACGAACCTATTTTTACCTATGGATATTTATTATTCATTGCATCAATGGCTTTGTCTAGGTTTTATTCAGATAAATTAATGGATATAATAGGGTTGGATAAAACGTATATTTTGAGTGCCTTATTAATTTCCGTAGGTATTTTATTAGCCATTACATTTCCCTATTTTTATCCTGCTTTAATAGGTTTTTGTTTGGTGGGTTTTGGAACTGCAGCTATTTTTCCAATGACATTTATGTTAGCTGGAACATCCAAAAAGTACTCACCTGGAATGGCAATCTCAATTATATCAACGTATGCAACTGTGGGTATGCTTATTGGACCTCCATTAGTAGGATATATGGCACATACATTTGGATTAAAAAATGCCTTTTATATTTTTGTTTTTGCAGGTTTACTATTTATCCCATTATCACAATTTTTCTTCCGATATCAGAAAAGAGACTCAACTCAGGAGTAAGTAGATGTTCCTATGTTGATTTAGTGAGATTTAAAAACAAATGAAATTTAATGATGTAACTTTTTTTGAGTTGAGGGGAATTTTGTGTTATCGAAATATGTTTTATAGGTTGTTCAATTTGAGTGAATTAGAAGAATATTATTGGTTTTGAAAATAAACGTTTAATTCAGATTTTATGAATATATTTGCACGAAATTTGAAATTACTATATATGAAGCGTATCAATGAATACAAAAAAATGTTTAAGGTTGAAGGTGAGATTAATCTGAAAGAATTAAAAAAAACTTACAGAGATTTGGTGAAGGAATGGCATCCAGATAAGTTTCAAGATGAAGAAAAAAAGGAAAAAGCAGGTATTGTAAGTACCAAAATTATTGATGGTTATCATTTTTTGGTTAGCATAGCTCCAGAAACAAAAGCGGCTAATTTAGAAGAATATGCAAGCATCACTTCAGCTTCAAATATTGAAGATTTCCAACATAAAAGTATGCTTTTAGAAATTACGTTTGCTTGTGGAACCACTTATGAATATTTTGGTGTTAACAAAAACCTCTTCACTAAATTTGTGAATAGTGGAAAGCGATCTAATTTTGCAAAAAGGAAATTATATAATTCTTTCCTTTATAGAAAATCTAAAAAAGCAGCATAAACCAAAAAATTTAACTTTAGAAGTTTATACATAAAAAAACCTTTCAATAATTTGAAAGGTTTTTTTGTACTGCTTAATGTTTATAGGTTAATAATTTAGTATTCAATCCAACCCATAATTGTATTTGCAACAAATCGAGGTTCTGGAGGTAAAGAATAAATGTCTTTTTCGTAATTTTTATTATAAGGTGAAATATTCATGATTTTACCATCAACTACTAATGTGCTACTTCCTCCTGGATCAAATCCCATAGCTTTGTGCATACCGTACTTTTGTAAAATATCAGCCATATCAAAATGAGTTGCACCCACTGATTCTCTAATTCTACCATTTACCATTAACACCATTAGTTTTCCTTCTTTGGTAATTCCAACGGCTATTTTTGGTCCTCGCATATCTGTGAAATCTAAACGAGCTGCTTGTGTTTTTATGGAGTTGGCTGTTTTCCAACCTTCTTCTTCCATATTTAACACTTGTTTTCCTTCATCTAATAATAGTGGCCCGGCTTCAATAGCATATAATATTTCACTCCAATTATAAGGATTTTCTGTTGGTTCTAATAACAGGATATCTATTGTTTTTCCTATTTTAAAGAGCTCTTCTGAAAAAATTTCTGAAGGAATTGACAATGTAATTCCAACAGGAATTATCGAAGTAGTTTCGTTAGCTTTAGTTTTAAGTATTTGTTTTACGGTATTTCCTGCAATTCTTACAATTACATTACCATTGGCTTGTATGGTTTCATTGCTATAGGATAAATCGTAAAAACAAGGAGCTGTGTCGCTATGTTTGTTATAATTACTTGCTTCAAAAACTAGCTTTTTTTGTTTTCCTTTCACTATAAAACCAGCTTTGGTATTCACTTTACGAATGTCAACGTTACCATTTTTATATATAATAAAGGCAGGTTTATTAAATAAAGGCGGACAAAATACTTTATTGTTCATAATTAATAAACCTAAAGGAGAACCAATATATGTTTCAGGCAATCCTAGTTTTCCAACCAATTCAGGGTTTAAAATATAACCACCATTCCAAGCTAATTCAATTTTGTCTGATTTTTTATTTTTCTTTTGATACTCTTTTATCAGCGCAGGAACATTTTTAGGTTCTTTATTGGCAATATGAGCAGCAAACTTCCAATTGTGTTTTTTAGTGTCAATTTCAGCCAATACACCGCTCCAAGGTAAACCATCATCATACACACCACCAGCAAATGATGATTTTACTTTTTCTATAGCATCGTTCTCTTTTAAACTTTCTTTAATTTCTTCTAAAAGTTTTGCAATTGGTGTTCCATTTTCAATGGCATCTTTAGAAATGAGTTGTAATAATTCTTTTTCTCCTAATGTATTTTTAAGCTCTTTAAATAGATCACTTTTTAAAACTAACTCAAAGTCTTTTGCTGTTTGAATTGGCGTAGGGTAGGCTAAAGTTGTGCGAACTCCTGCAGGAACATACTGAATAAAACCACAGTCTTTAGGTATTCCCATTATTTTGGCAGTCATTTCATACAACACTTTTCCAATGTGGAAATGATCAATTTCAATAATGTCAGTCATCATTGCGGCATATTCTCCATTGGTAATAATAAAGCCGTTTGATTCTTTTATTTTGCGTAAAATTTGAATTGCTTTTGCACCCATTTGAGGAAAATGAACCCCTTCAGACCATTGCTTGGTTTCAATAATTTGAACAATACCCGCTTTGTATAACAAGGTTAATTCTGGTTCTTTACCGCTTTCTAAATACTCTTTAATATTTGCACTTGAAAACCATTTGGTGATTCTTGGTTCATGAATAAAAATATACACTTTTTCTAATGATTTACCTTTTGTGTCAAGCACATCTTGTGTAAGTTCTTGTTGAATGGTTAATTCCAGTTGTGCACGAATAGGTTGTAAAACAAAATATTCTAATTCGTGTTTGATATAGCGTCCTGGGAAATATCCTTTTGGAACGTTGTTCTTTAAATTTTTAGTTAATATTTTTCGATCATCAATTCCAAGGAATTTACTGTTTGTAAGTTGAAATAAAGCCAATTCCCAATCTGCAAAAAACTGTGGAGCCAAAGTTAAATCGGCTAGGTTAGTAGGTTTAAAAACATCGTTATAAATCATATTTACCAAACCAGTAACTTCTTGGTAGGTGAAAGCTTGGTAGGCATACGATTTTTTATTTCGATGTCTGTAAGCCATTGCGTGATCGTGGCGAATGGTAAATTCACCATCTACATAGCTAAAAATATCATCAATGGCGTTATAATATTCGTGAATAAGCTCTAAATCGGTATTTACTAAATCTGGAATATCATTTTCCATCATTCTAGCATAACTCATTACTTTTCCTTTCACAAGTTGTTGTTCAACCCTGAAAAAGCTAGGATCGATGAGCGATTTTAGGTACAACATAAACGACAAACGGCCATAACCTGGTAAATAATGTCTTGTTTTTTTATTCAGAATGGCAAGTAAATCTTCATTTTCAAAATTTACAGATGCTTTGTATTGTTCCAATAAATGAATGACTTGTGGATTTACTTCTGAAGAAATTGCGTTTAGCTGATAATACATTCGTTTTAGAATATATTTCATACTTTTTTCAAGAGATTCTAGGCTGTATCGTTTATTTATAACATTTCTGTTATGGGTAACATCAACCATTCTGTTTTGTGGATAAAATACGTGATCACATATTTTTTCAGCCAATTGTTTTGGAACTTTAGAACCTTTAAATTCTAGTACTTTTAAACGCATGGATTCCTCTAAATGATAACCAATAACTTCGTCATAAACTTCTCTTGGTTCGTATTGTCTACAAAAAATAGGTGTACCACAAGCTGCAGCTTCAATAATTGGTAAACCTCTTCCTTCTGTTTGACTTGGTAATAAAATTAAGGAAGCAACATCGTATAATTGCTCAATATCTAATGGTTTTTTATATTTTTTCTTGAAGTCGTTTTTGTCGAACTCACTAAATAAAAAACCTAAAAGTACTCTTGATCTAAATTCTTTTGGAAGTTCCTTCAAAAACGTATTAAAATCTTTTTTTAAATCTTCATAATAATGCTGTTGTCCGTGTGGAATTGGACCTGAAACAATTAATGAAAGTTTTAACTGTGGATTGGTGATAAATTTTTCAGAGAAATTTTCATACGAAAATAAACGATGAATGAGTTTAAAGTTCAGCTCAATAGATTTTCGGCTAATAACTCTAGTTGGTTGTAAAAAAACAATGTTATTGTTGACAAAATCAAACTCTTTAATGGTTTTGTATCCTAATAATATAGGTTTTAAAGAGCGTTCACTATCCTCGTGATTTGCGGCTTTATGAACAGTAATTGTATCCTTTTTATTGGCGAAAATTGAAGAAACTTGCATAAACGCTTTGATAATATCGCGCTTACTCATTTGATGCATTTTGGTGTCAACAGCGGTTCCTAATAAAGCTACATTTGCCGGATTGTGTCCATTGATATCAATTAAGTGGTTTTGTTGAATTTTATTGATATTCACATTCATCCAAGAGCGACTTTCCCAAGGATACAGCATTTCAATAACAGAGAAAAATTCACCTACATGTGAGTTGTGAAAAAAGAAATCTCGTGGTCCTTTTTTCAATCCTTTCTTTTTAATGTCTACTTCTTTATTTCCACCTTCCCAGTAAAAGTCATGATTGTTATTAATTACAGGCAGCCCTAAATATTCTGAAAGTAAAACGGTTGCAAAGGCTAACGAAACATTGCCAGGATTTGAACAAACATTGATTAAATAGAGCAGCGAAATATCATTTTCTTCAATATAAGTACCTAATTTTTCTATCAATACTAAAACTTCTTTCCAAAACTTACCAATTAGGTTGTTATAAGCTTCACTACCACGTTCCATTTTAATATTAAAGAAATCGTTGTACAGTGGCCAAGCATCAAAAGCTTCCATTTCTGGAATTACTTTTTTGAAAGCGTCTTTAGGAATAAGTTCATCAGCTTCCTGTTTAATATCTCCAGCAACAAAGTGAATGGGGATATTCGGGTAAATATTTTTAAAGGTTTTAGCATACTTTTCCGTTTCTACAGTAATACCATCAATGGTAAAATAAAATGTAAGGAAAGCAATGCCTCCTTTTTCAAGGGCGGCATCATAGGATTGTGCAGAGCCTTTAAAGGCAGATTTTGAGTTTTGATCTTTAAATTTATCAATAAATAAACCGAGATCAAACCAAGTGTTAATTTTTTCGTTTTTTAATTCATTTAAAATGGTACTAATTTTCGCTGTCTTTTTTTTAATCATTCTTTATATTAAAATTTAAATAGATTAGTTAATTTTTCTTCAAGTACTTCAAACGAGAAATATTTTTTACCAAGATTAAAGTTGTATTCGCCAATTTCTATGCATCGTTTTGGGTTGTAAATAATATCAGACATTTGTTGTACACTTTCAGAAGTTAAATTACTGTCTTCAATCATTACGGTTTCAAATCCCTTAT
This sequence comes from Lutibacter agarilyticus, assembly GCF_900188235.1. GTDB lineage: Bacteria > Bacteroidota > Bacteroidia > Flavobacteriales > Flavobacteriaceae > Lutibacter > Lutibacter agarilyticus. The sequence continues at coordinate 77,285 of NZ_FZNT01000006.1, forward strand.
TACCAATATCTTGCATATAAACGGGTTTGTAATTATTTACAAAAATTGGTTTTTTGGCCAGTACAGTTTCTACAAAAGCATTTCCAAAACCTTCATAAGTACTAAAATAAGTTGCCGCTCTACCGTGCGCATAAACATCAGATAAATCTTTATGATCTAATACTTTATGTGCTGCAAAAATAATTTGATTTGAAAGGTTTAATTCGTGAATTTGGTCTATCAACTCATTGTAATATTCTTTATTTTCATCGTCGTTATTATTTCCTGTAATCACCAATTTCAGTTTTTTATCGTTGAGCTTGTCAATTAATGAAATAGCGGTTTCAATTCCTTTTCGCCTTACAATTCGGGTAACTTGTAATAACGCTATTTCATCTTCAGTTACACCAACATCTCTAAGGAAAAATTGATTTTCTGGAGTTGGAACACCATAAACTCTATCAAAATCCATCACATTAGGCACTAAAGTGGCATCAATATTAAATCGGTTTTTAAAGGTTTCTACACCAAAAGTATTGATTACTGCGTGCTTTACATTTGGAAGCAATAACGGAAAATTATCATCTACATATTTGTTGATTTCAGGATGTACTGAGACATATCGTTCACCACGTTCCCAATGAAAATCGTGATCGTGTGTTACAATTGGTATTCCCGTGTTTTTAATTAGTTTTTTAATGGCAATTCCCATTGATAGTTGGCAGGGTAGTGCCGATGCATTTTCAGAGAGAAGTACATCAATTTTTTTGTCTTTTACCCATTGACGCATATCTTTTTCAATGGTATCTGACCAATTTTCTACGTGATTTAATAAAAGATCTGGATCTTCATCTGGTTCAAAAAAAGCTTTACGTTGTTCCCATTCAGCTTCAGGAGAAAAAAATGACAATGCCGGATATAAATAGTCATGTTCATAATTTATATTCCAAGATTCAAATTCTCCAGACATTATAAAAACCTCATGACCCAATTTTTTTAATACTTCAATCCACTTTTCAGTTTCGAGTGCTACACCATCTACACCTCCAATTCTTCCAATGATAATACCTATTCGCATGTTCATAATATAAAAGTTAGTAGTTACTAAAGATACATTTTTATAAAAATTTTAAATGGTTTTAGCTGCTTATGTTGTATAAATTACCACTTCAAAAATTTAAGTTAGTTTTAAATAAGGGTTCTAAAAATAAGTGTGCTTATTTTGATAAATTGATAATTTAAAAAACTACGTTTTGTACAAAACGGTTTTTTTAAGGAACGAGATTTACCTTAAAAATGTAGTATATTGATAAGGGATTCCTCTTTTAAACTATAGTATATGGTTAAATGCTAATAAAGTAAGAATGATTTTATTACTTTGGTTTAACTAATTCTTTTTAATTATTTCCTTGGATTTAGGTTTTATATGGGTAATGTAAATTTAAAGAGACTTCCCTTTCCAACTTCACTTTTAACCCAAATTTTTCCGCCAATTTTTTCAATAAATTCTTTACATAGTACCAAACCTAAACCAGATCCTTTTTCATTTTCAGTTCCCCTAGAAGAACTATTTGTAGCGGTTTTAAATAGTTTTTTGCAATTTTCGTCATTTATTCCAACACCATTATCAGCAACAGAAATTTCAATATGTTTTTGTTTTTGTATAGCTGAAATGGTAATTATTCCATTTTTTTTAGTGAATTTAATGGCATTTGAAATTAAATTTCGTAAAACGGTTTTTAATAAATCAATATCAGTATGAATTTCAATTTCATTTGTTTTAATATAATTTAATGCAATATGTTTAAATTTAGCAGTTGTTTTAAAGTTGCTAACCATTTCATCAATTGCAGATGATAAATTAATTTTTTGAGGCGTGTACACAATTCGTCCTGATTGGGATTTTGCCCAGTTTAATAAGTTGTCTAGAAGATCTAATGTGTTTTTTGCAGACGAATTTATAATAGATAAATACTGCTTGTTTTTATCAGCATCATACTTTTTTTCATTTTTAACCAATAGTTCAGAAAATCCTAAAATGTTATTAAATGGACTTCGTAAATCATGTGCAATTATAGAGAATAGTTTGTCTTTTGAAGTATTTAATTCTTTTAATTCTTGATGTACTTTTTTACGATCTGTAATATCTCTAACGCTCGCAATCACTTCATTTTTATTTAAAAAAGAAAATTTGGCTTCAAAATATTTTAATTCATCCATTTGTATGGAGTATTCCATTTCAGAACTTCCGGTTTCTAAAGTTTCAGTTATTTTTTCTTGAATAGAGAGGGCGAGTTCTTTTTCAAATATTTCTGAAATAGATTTATGAATAAATTCTTTAGGATCCGATAATAATTTTAAATCTTTATTTTCTTGATAAAAATCAATAAAAACACCTTTTTTGTTGAAATGAAATATATAGTCGGGTATGGTTTTTAAAATAGCTTTCAGTTTTTCTTTACTTTCTTTTAGGGCATTTTCTATATTATGGTGCTCTGTAATATTTACGGCTAAACCAGATACTCCTATTATTTCACCTTCTAAAAAAATGGGATTCAGAGATACTTGGTAAAATTCCTTGTTATGACCTTCTTTATTCAAATAATCAAAAACAATTTGTTTTCCTGCAAGTGCTTTATCGTACTTCGATTTCCAAAAATCAAATAATCTAGGAGTAAGATAGCTTAAGGAGTTCAATCCTTTATAGATCTCATTATTAAATGTTTTTAAATAATTATCTTTATAAATAGTATTGTAAATGTTAAAGTTGTAATTTCTATCAATTGTCCATATTCCTTGTTCTCTGTTATTTATTAAAGAGTTTAAATATGATTCTCGTTCTTCAACTATTTCTTTAGATTTTTTCAAATCATTGTTCATTAATTCTTGTGTTATTTTTTGAGCTATAATAACTTCTTTTGAACGATTAATATTCTTCATGATTGTTTTTAATACTAAAACAATTGATACAGAAATTATAATGTATGAACTTATCATGTCAAACACGTGGTCTCCCTCGGTTAGATAAGAGAATTGTATTGCTTGAGGGCTTAAGTAGCTGAATACAGCTAAAAATGTGTAAATAATTATATTTAAACTTAACAATGGGATGTAGTTTTTATTATAAAATCCTAGGATATAAATATTAAGTCCTAAGAAAACTAACACACTTGAACCATTAATTCCTGCATTGTAAAACCACCCTAAAATTGAAAACGAATATAATATTAGAGTGAATATTAGTTTAGAAACTTTAAAGTAATTTTTGAAATTGCTAAGCCAAATTAATAAAATTCCAAGGGCTGAAGTAATTAAAAATAAGATTGAAATAAATAAAGGTTGATAAATAAAAAAGGACTGAGCAAAACCGCATAGTGAAAAGATGAATAGCAATATGCAAATTTCATTAAAAATCTGATAATCAAGTGGAAGTTTCTTGTTTCGCTCCCAAATTTTTTGGACAAATTGGTGCATGGTAATAAAATTTAAAAATCTATAGCAATTTAAGATAAACCTAGTTCCAAAGTTGTTTATATCAAATTTTTGATTTAAAATTAAGAATAACTTTCATATAAAACAACCTTTTTAAGATATTTAATACTTTTTAATCTTAAATAATGGAATTTCTAAAATATTGATTTTTAATAATATTTCAAAAAAATAAAAGAAAAATCTAACCTTGTTCTTGAGCTAAAACTTCACGAACAGCCAAATCATATGCTTTGATGCTTTTTGCTTTTTTAATTTTTTTGAAAGTTTTACGAGAATCTGAAAAAGTAGTAGAGAAATACTCCCAAAAACTTGTCATTTTCAACAATAAATGATGTTGACCAGAAAGTGCCTCGCCATATTGATTGTAAATTTCAGCATGAAAGTCTTCAAATACTTGCATTTTTGAAGTTGGATATTCCAATGTATTGTTTTTAATCATACTCGGTAAAAAAGGATCTGAGATTAGCCCTCTACCTATCATCCAATTATTTATTGAAGGGAAACGCTCTTGCAGCTCTTTAAACGTTGTTACAGATGTTATATCACCGTTGTAATATAGTTTATGTGTTGTATTGTTGATGCATTTTTCAAAAGCGTCTAAATCAACACCTCCTTTATACAATTGTTTTCCAATACGTGCGTGAATAGCAATATTTTTAAGTGGGAATTGTTCTAAAACAGGCAGCGTTTTTAAAATTTCATTGCTATTTTCATAACCCATTCGCATTTTCATTGAAATAGTAATGTGGCATTTTTCGTACACTTCTTGAAGAATTTGTTCAATTTTTACAAAATCACAAATTAAACCAGCTCCCATTCCTCGTTTAGTAACCATAGGGTAGGGACAACCTAAATTCCAGTTCAATTCTTTATAGCCAAGTTGTTTTACATAATTTGCTACAAATAAAAATTCTTTGGCATCATTTGTCATTATTTGTGGTATTACCTCGATATGCTTATTGTTTTCAGGTAAAATATCACGTTCATAAGCTTTTTTGATATCAAGCTTACCATTTAATTTAATGTAAGGAGCATAGAACGTATCAATACCGCCAAAATAAGTATTGAAAGCATTTCGAAACCGAAAATCTGTAAACCCTTGAAGAGGAGAGGAAAGTAATGAAAAATTTGAATCCATATAATCAGCAAATATATAACAAAAGCCTAGTATTTATTGTTTTGTTATTTTTAAAATTCTGATTTAAGGTTTCATGTAAAATTGTATAAAAACAAAATAGACTATTAATTAAAAATTAATAGTCTATTTAACCAAATCTAATATAAATAATAATAATTGTTATAAGGTAATTATTAACCTCTAACTTCTTTAATTAGCGCCATTGCATTTTTTACATCTTGCTCTAATTTTGCGTAATCTTTGTTCGCAATAATATCTTTTGAAATCAATTGAGATCCCATACCAACACAAGTAACACCTGCATTAAACCATCCTGTTAGGTTTTCTTTGTTTGGAGCAACACCACCAGTTGGCATTACACTTGTCCAAGGTTGAGGACCTGTAATTCCTTTTACAAATTGAGGTCCGTAAATATCACCAGGGAATAATTTTACAATTTCACAACCTAATTCTTCAGCTTTTGTAATTTCAGTTAAGGTTCCACATCCAGGAGACCATAAAACTTTACGACGATTACAAGCAATTGCAATGTCTTCTCTTAAAACAGGAGTAACAATAAAGTTAGCACCTAAAGCCATATATAGTGAAGCAGCTGCAGCATCGGTAACTGAACCTACACCCATAATCATACCTGGTAATTCAGCAATTGCATATTTAGTTAATTCACCAAAAACTTCGTGAGCGAAATCTCCACGAGCAGTAAATTCCATTAATCTTGCACCACCATCGTAACAAGCTTTTAATACTTTTTTACTTAATTCAATATCGTTATTAAAAAACAAAGGAATCATCCCTGTTTCTTTCATTGCAGTTGCAACTTCTATTCTTGTAAATTGTGCCATTTTTGTTGTTTTTTGAATTTTAAATAGGAATATTGAACCGCAAGTTATGCGGTTCAACTGTTCCTAAAAACCAAACTTAATTAATAATAATCAATATTGTTATCGAGCAACTCTACCAGAGGCATCTCCACCCATTAATTTATTTACTTCATCAACAGTTACCAAGTTAGCATCACCCTTAATCGTGTGTTTTAAACAAGAAGCTGCTACTGCAAAGTCAAGTGCATTTTGATCATCTTCTGGGTATTTTAATAATCCATAGATCAATCCTCCCATAAATGAATCTCCACCACCAACTCTATCTACAATATCAGTAATTTGATATTGACGTGTTTCGTACATTTTTGTACCATCGTATAAAACTCCAGCCCACGTGTTGTGAGAAGCTGAAATAGAACCTCTTAAAGTAGTAATTACTTTTTTAGCTCTTGGAAATTTTTCGATCATTTGCTCACAAACTGATAAGAAAGCTTCTGCTTTTACATCATGTCCAGCAGTTTGAACTGCTGCACCGTCTGGCTTAATTCCAAAATGCATTTCTGCATCTTCTTCATTTCCTAAAACAACATCACAATAAGAAGTCAATTCAGTCATAATTGCTTCTCTATGAGCATCATCACAGAAATTCCAAAGTTTAGCTCTATAATTTAAATCTGTAGAAATAGTTAATCCTAATTTGCTAGCAGCTTTAACAGCTTCTAAACAAACATCAGCAGAACTTTGAGAAATAGCAGGTGTAATCCCAGTCCAGTGAAACCATTCAGCTCCAGCAAATACTTCTTCCCAGTTGATCATTCCTGATTCAATTTCAGACATTGAAGAGTGTGCACGGTCATATACAACTTTAGAACCACGAGAAACTGCACCAGTTTCTAAAAAGTAGATTCCTAAACGGTCACCACCATATACAATCTTATCAACACCAACACCTCTTTTACGCATTTCCATCATAGCGCATTCACCAATGTCATTTTTTGGTAAACGAGTTACAAAATCAACAGGTACTCCATAATTTGCTAAAGATACTGCTACGTTAGATTCTCCACCTCCATAAACAACATCAAAATTGCTTGCTTGAGAAAATCTTAAAAATCCTTGAGGAGCTAATCGCAACATGATTTCTCCAAACGTTACTACTTTTTTCATTCTTTACTTATGTTTAATTTTAGTTTGTTACATCGTTGTAACAGTTTTTTAAAAAATATAGAATTAGTTAAAATTCTATTTTTATAAACGACTATTTTTTAACTTAAAGGCTTGATTTAAATTTATTTATTTATGATTTGCCTTTTTTTTTATTGAAAAAATAGATACATTTGTTCCAACGATGTAGCAAATGTATAAAAAATTTGGGAACTAAAAAAAAAACTACCATAAAAGATATTGCAAATGTTTTGGGATTAACTCCATCTGCAGTTTCTAAAGCATTAAATGACAACCCACGAATCAGTGATAAGACGAAGATAGCGGTAAAACAAGTTGCAGAAAATTTAAATTATCAACCTAATCATTTGGCAAGTGCCCTAAGAAGCGGTAAAAGTAATTTAGTAGGTGTAATAATTCCGCGTAATAACAGTAACTTCTTTTCCTCAGTACTTGAAAAAATGGAAGAAGTACTTAATAAAAAAGGGTATAATATTATAATAACACAGTCTTATGAATCTTATAAAAAGGAGTGTTATAATATAGATTCATTATTATTTACCCAAGTTGACGGAATAATTGCTTCAATGGCAAATGAAACTACCAATCTCAAATTTTATGAAAAAATTAAATCAAAAGGCATTCCTTTAATTCTTTTTGATAGAGGGGAAAATGATTTAAATGTAGATTATGTTGGTATTGATGATTACGATACTAGTTTAGAGATTGTTGAACATTTGGTTGGTAGTAATTACAAAAGGATTGCGCATATTGGTGGATTTAGTCACACTCGTATTTTTAAAAACAGGATTAGAGGGTATATTGATGCTTTACACAAGTTTGATCTTCCGTATGAAGAAGAATTAATGAGTGAAAGTAATCTTACCTTAGAAGATGGAAGAAACATAACAACAGCATTGTTAAAGTTACCTAATAGACCCGATGCTATTTATGCTGCAGGAGATTATGCAGCTTTAGGTGCCTTACAAGTTTTAAAAGAGCAAAAGGTTAAAGTACCTGAAGAAATAGCTTTAGTTGGTTTTGGAAACGAACCATTTACGTCTTTTGTTGAACCATCAATATCCACCATTAATCAGCATAGTGCTCAAATAGGTAGGTTAGCTGCAGAAGCTTTTATAGAGAGAATTAATAATCCAAAGAAAGAAGTGTCACTTAACAAAATTATTTTAAAAGCAGAATTAATTGTTCGAGGTTCTTCAGATAGAAATTAGAGATACTACTATATATTTTAATTTATAATTATTTTTTATTTTAAAACAGCTATTTAAAGTTGAAGTTTAAAATAAATAAGTATATTTTTGAGTGTTATTATCGCATTCTTTTATGAAATTTATACAGCGTTACTTATTAGTTTTATTTTTTTGGTTAGGTCAAATAACGATCTTCTCACAAAATTCTATAGAAAATTTTAAGGTACTAGTGAACCCTACCGAACCTAAGATGGAGGTAGTTTTGAGTAACTATATACAATTTAATTCGATTAGTGGTAATGAAAAAGAAGCAGGTGAGTGGTTAAAAAAAGTTTGTAGTGACAAAGGATTACATATTACTTCAATGGGAACAAGAAACGGAAATTATAATTTTTCTGCTTCATTGTATCCATTATCAAAACAATTACCAAACATTATTTTTTTAAACCATATTGATGTGGTTCCTTCAGGAGATATAGCAAAATGGGATTACCCTCCATTTTCAGGGAAGATTACAGAAACTGAAATTTGGGGTAGAGGTGCTTTTGATAATAAAGGAAACGCCATGATGCAATTGTTTGCATTGTTAGATATAAAAGAAAAATATAAAGATATACAATTACCCTACAATATTACTTTCTTAGCAGTTTCAGTTGAAGAAACACAAACAGAAGGTGGTGCACAATTTGTGGTTGAAAATTATTTAGAAAGTTTAAATCCTGCAGTATTAATTGGTGAAGGTGCTCCTGGTTTAATTGGTATTTTAGACGAAACATCTACAAAACCACTATTTGGAATTTCTGTAGCGCATAAAAGAGCTTTGTGGATTGAATTAGAACTTTCAATAAAAACTTTTGGACACGGTTCAGTAACTCCCAATAATTATCCTACAAAAGCGATGAATAAAGCGTTGCATCGTCTTTTAAAAAAGAAATCAAAAGTAGTTTATAACGATTTAAATGTAGATTTTTTAAAACAATTGGGATATGTTGAAAAAGGATTTAAAGGTTGGATTTTAAAACATCCAAGGTTATTTAAATGGGTGTTAACACCGCAATTAAGAAAGAAAGAAGAATTATTTGCTTTATTTTCAAATACAACCACTTTAACAGGTATTCAAAGTAAAGGTGAAACTATTAATGTTATACCTAGTACCATTAAAGCAACCTTAGACTGTAGATTATTGCCTTATGAGTCGAGTGAATTATTTTTACAGAAGTTAAAGAAAAGGTTGAATAACGATAACATAAAGGTAACAATTAAAGAAAATATGCCTGATGTAATTCCATCAGACAATCAAACAAAGTATTATCAATGCATTGAAAGAGGATTGTTACAATCGTATCCAGATAGTGACGTAATTACTACGTTGTTACCAAATTTTAACGATGTTGGTATTTTTAGACTTTTTAAAGTCCCTGCTTATGCCATAACACCACTTGTTTTAGAACGGGAATATTTAGAACATATTCATAATGAAAATGAACGTATACCTATTGATAATTTAAATAAGGGAAAAAATGCTTATGTAAGCATTATGAATGAAATATTAAAGAAACAATAATTATAAATGTTCTTTTAAGGTTTTAATTTCATCACGAAGTTTTGCAGCAATTAAGAAATCTAATGCTTTAGCCGCTTCTTCCATCATTTTACGTTTGTCTCTAATTTTTTGTTCAATTTGTGGTTTTGTTAAATAAGCTAGTTCTTCTTCAGCAGCCATAGTTGCAGTAGCATCGTATTGATAACTAGAACCAGTATTATTTCCTAAGGTATTTTCAATACTCTTTTTAATTTGTGTAGGTGTAATTTTATTTGCAGTATTGTAAGCTATTTGTTTTTGTCTTCTTCGTTCTGTTTCATCAATAGTTTGTTGCATACTATTGGTCATTTTATCGGCATACAAAATAGCTTTCCCTTCAACATTTCTAGCAGCTCTACCAATAGTTTGTGTTAAGGAACGATGCGAACGTAAAAAACCTTCTTTATCAGCATCTAAAATAGCTACTAATGAAACTTCAGGTAAATCCAATCCTTCACGCAATAAGTTGACTCCAATAAGCACGTCAAACAGTCCTTTACGTAAATCTGCCATAATTTCAACACGTTCTAAGGTGTCAACATCAGAATGTATATAACGACAACGAATTTGAATTCGACTTAAATATTTGGTCAATTCTTCCGCCATTCTTTTGGTTAACGTAGTCACCAATGTACGTTCATCTTTTTCAACTCTAATTTGAATTTCTTCAATTAAATCATCAATTTGATTTAAGCTTGGACGTACTTCAATAATCGGGTCTAATAAACCAGTTGGTCTAATCACCTGATCAACAACAACACCTTCCGTTTTTTCTAACTCATAATCCGCAGGTGTAGCACTTACAAAAATCACTTGATTTTGAATCATTTCAAATTCATCAAACTTCAGTGGACGGTTGTCCATTGCAGCTGTTAATCTAAATCCGTAATCCACCAAATTTATTTTACGAGATCTATCACCTCCATACATGGCGTGTACTTGCGAAACCGTTACGTGGCTTTCATCAATCACCATTAAATAATCATCAGGAAAATAGTCTAATAAGCAGAATGGTCTTGATCCAGGCTCCCTTCCATCTAAATATCTCGAATAGTTTTCAATACCGCTACAATAACCCAATTCACGAATCATTTCTAAATCAAATTCGGTACGTTCTTTTAGTCTTTTCGCTTCTAAATGTTTACCTACTTCTTTGAAATATTCATATTGCTTCATTAAATCTTCCTGAATAGCGTGAATGGCATTTTGTAAAACATCAGGAGAGGTTACAAATAAATTGGCAGGATAAATATTGAGTTGCTCAAATTTTTCAACTACCATATTATTGGTTACATCAAAGCTTTCAATTTCTTCAATTTCATCTCCAAAGAAATGAACTCTATATGCATGTTCCCCATAAGAAGGATAAATAGTAATGGTGTCACCTTTAACTTTAAACGTTCCGCTGCTAATTTCAGTTTCAGTTCGTGAATATAAACTCGTTACCAATTGTTGCAAAAATTTGGTTCTTGCAATGGCTTGATCTACTTCAATAGAAATAATATTCTTTTTGAATTCAACAGGGTTTCCAATACCGTAAATACACGAAACCGAAGCAATAATGATGATATCTCTTCTTCCTGAAAGTAGGGCAGAAGAAGCACTAATTCTCAACTTTTCAATTTCTTCGTTGATGGATAAATCTTTTTCAATATACGTTCCTGTGGTTGGTAAAAAAGCTTCAGGTTGGTAATAATCATAATACGAAACAAAGTATTCCACAGCATTGTTGGGAAAAAATTGTTTAAATTCAGAATATAATTGTGCTGCCAATGTTTTGTTATGTGCCAAAACTAGCGTTGGTTTTTCAACTTGTTGAATCAAATTTGCCACAGTAAATGTTTTTCCAGATCCTGTAACACCCAACAAAGTCTGATACTTTTCACCTGAATTAACACCTTCAACTAATTGTTTAATAGCTTCGGGCTGATCTCCTGTGGGTTTAAATTTTGATTCTAATTGAAACTTCATGCTGCAAAAATAAACTAAATATTTACGATTTATGATGTATTGTAAAATTGAATAAATTTTTAGGAAGAAGAAAAGTTGTTTCGTTAAATTTTCTACAATTTTATTGTCGAACCAAACTAAAGTGACCTTTTAACACACGTCCGTCTTCTAATTCAACCCTATACCAATAGTCTGTTGAAGGCAATGGGTTTCCTTTGTAAATTCCGTTCCAACCAGGACCTAATGGATCTAAAATAGCAATTAATTTTCCAAATCGGTCAAATATATATACGTTTGAAGTCGGTTGAAATTCAATTCCCGTAACGTGCCAAGTATCATTATAACCATCATTGTTAGGTGTAAAGAAATTTGGAATGCTAATTACAGAAACCTTTACGGAAGCTTCTAGGCAGTTTTCTAGATCTCTAATTTTAACGAGATGTTTTCCTGAAGTTACATTTTCAAAAACGTTATTAGTTTGAAAATCGCCATTATCTAAAGCATATTCATAATTACTTATAGGTAAATTAAGTGTTAAAACAGTAATGGTATTGTTGGTTGAATTGTCAATGATTTCAATATTATCTATACCAAAATTTGGTAAAATTCCAACAGGTTGCTCATCAACCTGCACAGCTTTAGTTTGGGCACATGCGTTTCCATTTACAATGGTTGCCGTTACGGTATACAGGTCTGGCTCTGTAATTGAAATTTCAGGAGTGTTCCCAATAACGTTACCTGCTTCATTTACCCAACTATATTCATAAGTTCCTTGAGGGTTTTCAATACGAATTGTTGTGTTGCTCGACGAAAAACAAATAGTTGTATTTGAAGCTAAATCAAACTGCGGAATAGCTTGAACGTTTAAAGTAACGTGAAAACCTAGTCCGAAACAACTGTTATTTATATCATCCGCACGTACTACAATTTGCTGTGTGTTTGGTGTTGTATTGGTGTAATTTGTTTCGTCTATGGCATTTTGTTCCGCCAAAGCATCCTCAATAGTTTCATAATATGTAATGGTAAAACCTGTTTGCGGCAACAAAGCGTTCAACACCTGATTGGTTGCAGCGCTAAAATCAAAAGTAGCTATTCCGTTTAAAATATCACATTCATAAAAGTTGAGCATTAAATCGTCAGGAATATCTGTTACGGAAACTTCTAAATTCACTTCAGCAACAGCTTTACAAGAAGTTGTATTTTCAACACTTGCCCAAACAGTTGAAGTTGTAGCGTTTGAAAAAGCGGTTGGATTTGCAATTAAAAATGTGGTATCTGCGTTAATAGCAGCCAAAGAATCGGTGTAATACGTAATTGTCTCGGTTAAATAATTTGCTGAAATTAAGTTGTTGGCTTCTTCCAAATTAAAATTTACAATGCCATCCAAATCATCATCACATTGAATTAAAGATACAGGAGAATTTACAATAGGAGTTTGAGTGAAAGTAACTTGTGTAGACTTGCTATTAAAACAAGTTATTCCACTTAAACCAGTTGCTGTAACTGTGTACAACCCCATAGTATTGATATTTATACTTGATGTTGTACCTACTAAAATTCCATTTTCATCTACCCATAAATAGGTGTATGTTGCGAGTGGATTTTCAACTGAAATAGTTTTAGGGGTTTCATTTTCGCAAAAACTAATTGTTGTTGCTAAATCAAACTGCGGAATAGCTTCAACGTTTAAAGTAACGTGAAAACCTAGTCCGAAACAACTGTTATTTATATCATCCGCACGTACTACAATTTGCTGTGTGTTTGGTGTTGTATTGGTGTAATTTGTTTCGTCTATGGCATTTTGTTCCGCCAACGCATCAGCTATAGTTTCATAATAACTAATTGCAAAACCTGTTTCGGGTAATAAGGCATTTAACACCTGATTTGTTGCAGCGCTAAAATCAAAAGTAGCTATTCCGTTTAAAATATCACATTCATAAAAGTTGAGCATTAAATCGTCAGGAATATCAGTATTGGTAACTTCTAAAATTACTTCGGCGACCGCTTTACAAAAAGATGTGTTTTCTACACTAGCCCAAACAGTTGAAGTTGTAGCGTTTGAAAAAGCAGTTGGATTTGTAATTAAAAAGGTAGTGTCTGCATTAACCGCAGCTAAAGAATCGGTATAATAGGTAATGGTTTCGTTTAAATAATTTGCTGAAATTAAACTATTTGCTTCTTCAAGGTTGAAATCAACAATACCATTCAAATCATCATCACATTGAATTAAAGTTACGGGGGAGTTTACGATAGGAGCATCATAAATTGTTACGTCTATTGATAAATTAGACGTTGTTGAGCCAATAGTAACTGTTGCTGTAATGGTAAATATTCCTGCGGAAGAAAATAAATGAGTTGGGTTCAAATCGGTAGAGGTATTATCTGATCCGGTTGAAGGATCTCCAAAATCCCACAAAATACTGGATGGTGTTGTTGATGAGTTTAAAAAGAATTCAGTGGGAGTTCCAAAACAAACATCCGTGGCAGTTATGGAAGGTTCTACAAAAAATGAAGCGATAAAAGGAGGCAACCCTTCAACAGCATTTCTAAAGGAATCTCCATTACTTATATCAATGGCATCGTGTACATAATTACAGGCTATTCCATCAGCTTCAGGATTATTTATAACTCCCAAATAAGGGGTTCCAACTTGTGTTATTCCTAATGAAATTGAACAAGCTCTATATATTTTACCATCAATGGCCAATTGTAGTGCACCTCTTGTATTTACCATTGAAGTGTGAATTAAAACCCTTGAATTAGAAATATTGGCACTCAATAAATCGTATTGAATAATTTTACTTGGCGGCGTTCTTCCTTGCGCATTATTCTTATCAGTTTCAACATATAGTTTTTCAGAAGATGGAGAAAATTCAACACCATAAGGTATGTCGTCACTTTCATCTAATGTTAGTTGCATTTCATTAGAAACAGTTCCTGTAGTAGGGTTAAAATCAAATAATCTAAAACTTTGAGTACTACTGTAATTTGCACAGGCAATTTTAGAACCATCAGGAGTTATTTTTAAATAACCAATAGAGCCTTCAGAATTTGATACTGAGGACGTAATAGGAGTTAGATTAACTCCAGAAGCATCAACCAACCAAGCATAGAACTGATCTCTGATAAAAGTAATTACCCAGTATGAGTTGCTGTTTGCATGTTTAATTGCTGTAATTTTTTCAAATGCAGGAGCAATTACGGGAATGTTTTTTTCAGAAGTTACAACATCTCCCATTCCTCCATTCAATGTTAAATTAACGGTGGAATAATTAATTCCGTTAGATGTTAATCCAGTTGGATTGTCATCAACAGTGAAAATGTAATATTGATCTGTATTATTTGGTCTAGGTATAATAATGGCAGATTGTGTGCTAGAAGTATCTCCTAATAATCTTCTACCATTAGGCATAATGTTATGATTTCTATCCCAAACAGTAACACCATCAGTATAAAACAGTAAATTACCCATTTTATCACTAATAGTTGCGCAACCTTCATAGGTATCAATTTGTCCGTTAGTTAATACAACAGGTGTACCTGAGTTAAAATCTAACCCAGCATATTGACCAAAATACCATATAGCAGCTTCTTTTTGGGAGAAAGAAATTGTTGGTAAAATAAATAGCAACAAAATCAATAACCTTTTCATCACAAAAGATATAATATATTAAAGTTACTATAAATATTTGAAAATTAATAGTTTGTGCCTTAAAAAAAGAGTGAGTTAGGTTAATTATTTTCTTACCAAACTAAAATGTCCTTTTCTAATTTTTGAAGTTCCATCATTGCCGATTAATTCAACAGAAAACCAATAATCTGAAGAAGGTAAAGTTTGTCCGTTATACAATCCATTCCAACCATTGCCTCTAGGGTCAATTTGAGTGATTAACTTTCCATATCTATCATAAATATAAATGTTTGAAGCATTGTAAAAGGTTTCGTTAATTCCTAATACTTTCCAAGTATCATTAAAGCCGTCATTATTTGGTGTGAAAAATTTAGGATATCCTATAACTGAAACATCAATAGAAGTAATTCCACAGTAATTTTTATCTCTAACAAACACAGTGTGAATTCCTGGAGAAACATTCTCAAAATAAGGTTCATCTTGAAAAAGGTTAGTATAAGAATCTAGCGCAAATTCATAATCTCCAATTCCTAAATTTGTAGTTGCTATTGTTATTGAATTGTTCTCTGAATCATCAACAACAGTTATATCATTTTGAGAAATAGTAGCAACGCTAGAAGGTTCAATTTTAATTGAAGCAGGAAAGGATTTACATCCTGCACTTGAAGTTGCAATAACAGTGTAAATTCCTTCTTTATTTATAGTTGCAAAGGCATTGTTACTTATTTCGGTTCCATTATTATTCATCCAAATATAGGTGTAATTTCCTTTTGCATTATTTACCGCAACTGTAATAGGGTTTAAATTTAAACAATAAATAGCCGAAACATCTAGATCAAATTCTGGTCGAGGTTGCACAACAAGTTCTAAATAAGGACCTAAACCAAAACACGCTCCGTTATCTTCACTTTCAACCCTAACATAGAGTATTTGGCTGAATGGTGTTTCGCTAAAATAAGGTGTAGTTTTTTCTATTGTATTTTGCTCCAATTGTGCATCCTCCAAATTTTTGTAATATTTGACATTTAAGTTTTGACCGGTAGGAAATAAGCTTATAATTTCAGTGTCATTTTCTGATAAGTTGAAAAAATGCAATCCATCAATTGTGTCATCATCATCACAGGTAGTACTTGTTTTTAAATAACCTGAAGGAAACGAGGTTGAAGAAACTAATAAATCTACTTGAGCAATTCTAAAACACCCGTTTTGGTTTTCAATTCGTGCATAAACAGTAGCTGCTGTACTATTTGAAAATGGAGTTGGTGTTATTGAATTTGTATTTGCAGTAGCATTGTTGAAACTTAAAAAATAAGAAACCACTAAATTAGGATTATTTAAGGTTAGATATTCATTGGCTTCATTTAAATTAAAATTGGTAAAACCATCAGGGGTACCATCTTCATCACATTGTTTAAAAGTGAAAACATCATTAATAACGGGTAAAACCAATACTTCAATATTGAAAGAAGATGAAATTATACAATTACTATTTAAATTACTGGTTATTTGAAAATAGATAGGTTGTATGTTTTGTATGGTGTTTTTATAAGCCGTTTTATTGCTTATTGGGAGCGTAAGTGTTGCTTCTTCAAAATACTCAATAGTGAAATCTGAGGCTAATTGTCCATTTAAAATTTCAGTTTCTTTAGCTGTTAAATCAAATATTTCAAATCCATCGGTATCCGTTCCAGTTGTATTTGAATCACAAGTTGTTAGGTTTGTGATTGTATTTGGTGGGGCAGGAGATTCAAAAAGATGTAGTTCAAAACTTTCAGTTTCATAACAAATTGGGTTGTGAATATTATGAATTCTAGCATATAAAGTTTCCGTTGTAATAGCTACTGAATTTGTATAGGGTTCAACAATAGCATTGCTATTATTATCAGCATCTAATTGATTTGTAAAATAAACAACTTCAAATAAAGTAGCATCTTGTCCGTTTAATATTTCAGAAGTAGTTGTAGAAAAATCAAAGGTGTAAATACCATCATTATCATCATCACATTGTAAAATATTGGTTGGTTTGGTAATAGTTGGTGGTTGATAAACTTCTAACTCAACATTTCCATTATATGAAATTTTAAAGCCACAATCATCTATGGTTTCTGCTTCAAAATAATAAATACCTTCATTAACAGTACTTAAATTTGGCAAGTTTAGTGTAGCACTTGTACTTATAACTAAATTATTTAAAGTCCATTTATAAGTAGGATTTCCTTCTATAGCTTGGGCTGTAAATTGATAATTTTCACCAATACATCTTTTTGCAACAGTATTATTTAGATTTTGAACAGAAACTCCATCTGTAATTTCAACAGGAATTAAAAGAGAAGCAATAAAAGGAGGTAGACCTTGCATAGATAAACCAGAACCTAAGTCTAAAGCTTTTAGTTCAAAATTACACTCTTCTTTAGTTTCATTTGGTACATTAATGGCGTTTAAGTAACGCGTTCCAATTTCATAAGAAGAAGGGACGGTACTATAAATTTTACCATTAGGTGCTAATTGAAGTGCACCTCTATACCCAACTTGTGAACTTATAAGATATCTTGTGTCAGGAATGTTTGCATCATTTACATCAAATTGGTATAGGTTATTAACACTATCTCCATCAAAAGTAGTTACATATAACTTTGAAGAGTTGGGAGAAAATTCGACACCATAACTATAGCCGTGAATTCGAGGGTTGGTAATTAGTGAAACACCATCGTTTGATACTTTACCTGTTGTATCATTAAAACTATATAAGTATAACTGCCCAGCACCATAGGTTGCACTGGCAATTTTTTTTCCGTTAGGAGCTACTTTTAAATAACCTCTAGGGTCTTCAGAGTTGTATGTTACGGTTGAGTATACGGGAGTAGTTTGCAATCCGAAAGCATCAATTTTAAATGAAACATACGTATTATCAACCAATGATATTACCCAAAACGAATTACAATCGCTTCCTTTTACTGAAGTGATTTTTTCTGTCCAGTTAGCGCTATTATTACCAGATAATATTATAGGTCCTTCAACAACATCACCTAAACCTCCTCTTGCAGTCATATCTACTTTATAGCTGTGTAAACCTTCTGTAGCTTTAATTAAGTTTCCTTCAAAATCATAATCATTAGCACCTACAGTAAAAATATAGTATTGAGAATTGTTACCGGGATGCGGGACAATAATGGCCGATTGCGTGCTAGATGGGTTTCCTAAGAGGTTTTGCCCGTTCGTCATTTTTTGGTGGTTTTTATCCCAGACAGTAATTCCATCGGTATAAAAAAGTAATTCACCACTGCTATTAGAGAAAGAAGCACAGCCTTCATAAGTGTCTAAACTCCCAGATATTGGTGTTGCCGTTCCTCCGTTGAAATCAATACCAGAATTTTGTCCAAAAAACCAATGATTGGCTTCGCCTTGAGCAAAAAATGTTAATGAGCTAAATAAGAAAATTAGCAATAAAATCTTTTTCATTAAAATTATATATTTTTAAAGAACATCAAATATATAAATAACTTAAAGATTTATGATTAAAATTATTTATTTTCTAACCAAACTAAAATGCCCTTTTCTAGTTCTTATTTCACCTTTTGTGTTTGTGAGTTCTACAGAATACCAATAATCAGTTGAAGGAAGTATTTCTCCGTTGTAAAGCCCATCCCAACCATTTCCATTAGGATCAATAGTGGTTATTAATTTACCAAATCTGTCGAAAATATAAATTTTTGAAGTTGGGTAAAAATCTTGGTTAAGACCTAACACATTCCAAGTATCATTAAAACCATCGTTGTTTGGTGTAAAGAATTTAGGGAAACCAATTACAGAAACTTCAATTTCTGAAATTCCACAGTTATTTTTATCTTGAACATATAATGTGTGATTTCCTGCTTCTACATAATCAAAATAGGGTTCATCTTGAAAATTATACGGATTGTCTAATGCAAATTCATAAGCTCCAATTCCTAAATTATCGATAATTATTGTTATGGTATTATTATCAGAATCGTCTTTAATAATTAAATCATCATACGTAATAGTTGCAATAATTGATGCGTTTACATTAATGGTTCTAGTGCGTTCACATAAAGTTCCATCTGTTTTAAGCAGTTTAATGGTATAAACTCCAGGTTCTGATACGGTTGCAGTAGCTTGTGTTGAAATTAAATTTCCACTTTCATTTTTCCATTCATAATTAAAAACTTCGGAAGGGTTTTCAGGAAAAACACTCAAAGTAATATTTGATGCTGGTTCTGTAATACAAATTATTTGTGGTGTTATAACTTGAAAATTAGGTAACGGATTTACAATGAAATCTAACGTTGTTTTTGCTATACAAACTGAATTTAAAGGATTTATTACTTCAACCAAAACTGTTTGCGAACTGGTTGTAAATGGATTTGGTAACGGACTAGATAATTCCGTACCAGTTGCATCATAATAATGAACTTCCATATTTGTTTGTGTTCCTAATAGTTGTGCTTCAATTGATGAAGTATCAAAATCATAAATCCCGTCATTTGATTCATCGTCACAAACAGGAGCAATGCTTACAGGATACGCTACAGGCGATTTATCTACAATAAATTCTAAAGTAGTTTCATCGTAACAAGGTCCGTTAGGAGATTGAGTATTGTTATTTTCAACCTGTATGGTGATTATTTGTGAAGTTGACAAAAACGGATTTGGTAAAGGGCTTGGAAGCGGATTACCACTTTCATCAAAATAACTTAAAGTTACATTTGTTTGTCCGTTTAACACAGTTGATTCTACTAAAGAAGTATCAAAAGGAAATAAACCATCATCGTCATCATCACATTGGCGGCTCATAGTTACAGGGTTTGCAAAAGGCAATGCTTCAACATTTAAGGTAATATGAGCACCAAAACCTAAACAATCATTGTCAAGTTCGCTATCAACTCTAATATAAATATCTTGTGAATTTGGATAGCTAATATTTCTATAGTTTGAAATGTCTGAAATGGCATTTATTTCAGCCAAAGCATCGTCTTCATTTCTATAATAGGTAATAAAAATTTGCTGTCCTGAAGGGAAAATTGCTCTTACTTCAGCATCTACTTCACTAAAATCAAAAGCAGTAATACCATCTCTTTTGTTATTATTTGCGTTATCATCTCCATTTTCATCTAAAAAATCATCACATTCATAAAATGTGCGGTGATAGGTTGAAGGAATTCCTGTTGTTGAAACAAATAATTGTATTTCAGCAACTCTTGTACATCCAAATTGAGATTCAATACTAGCCCAAACAATGTCTTTATTTACCGTTCTGTTTTCAAAAGTAGTTGGGTTTGTAATGGCGTTTGTTTGTGAAATGGCTTCAGCTTCAGATAAATAATATGTAAAAGTTTCATTTGCTGCATTTCCAGATATTTCATCATTTACCTCAGTTAAATTAAATAAACTAAACCCATCAGTATCGTTATCACATTGTTTTAAAGTTACAGGTGAAGTTATAATAGGTAACGGATGCACGATTAAATCGAACGTTAAATGCGAATTTACGCAGCCTGTAAGCTTGTTTAAAACACGAACAAAAATGGTTTGTGAATTTGGACTTGAAGTGTTTGCATGTGGACTAACTAATGGAGAGTTTCCTGAAACGGCATCAGCTTTATTGGCATGATATGTAACTTGGTAATCTGCACTAGGTTGTGTGCCTAAAATGGTGTTAGTTTGACTTTCTAAATCGAAGGTTTGAATAATACCATTGGTATCATTTCCGTCATCTAAATTATCACAATCTTCTAAATCTGATACCGTATTTGCAACTGGTAACGGATTTACAATAACGTTAAAAGTTAAATGAGGGTTTACACAGCCAGTGGTATTATTTACAATTCTCACATAAATAGTTTCAGAAAACGGACTCAAAGTATTTGCATGCGGACTAGTAAGTGGTGAATTTCCTGAAACAGCATCAGCTGCTGATATGTGATAGCTTACCGTATAATTTGTTGGTAACTGTGTTCCTAAAATAGTACTGGTTTGACTTTCTAAATCAAAATTTTGTACAATACCGTTCGTATCATCACCATCGTTTAAATTATCACATTCAACTAAATCGATCACAGGATTTGCAATTGGTAACGCATTTACAATGAGTTGAAAATTTAAATTTGTTACAAAACAACCAGTGATTAAATTTTCAACTCTCACATAAATAGTTTGTGGATTTGAAGTGTTTTCAAACGGACTTGTTAAAGCTCCAGTGTTAGTATCAGCTTCAGTTTGTGATAAGTGATAAGTAACGCTATAATCAGCAGGGTTTTGAGTTCCTAAAATAGTACTAGTTTGACTTTCTAAATCGAAATTTTGTACAATTCCATTGGTATCATCACCATCAACTAAATCGTCGCAATTTTCAAGGTCTAAAACGGTATTTGCAATAGGTAATGCATTCACAGTTAATGTAATTTCATTAGAAATTAAGCCACAACTATTTCCTGTTTTTTCTAAAACAACCCGGTATTTATAGTTGTTGTAAAGTAATGGAGTAATGGTTATAGTTAACTGGTTAGTAGTTGCGTTAGTGTAAATTAAATCATCAACAATATTTGTCCATAAAGTACCATTATCAATACTTACTTGCCACTGATAACTATCAATAATATTTGTTTCAACAGTTAACATTACAGTTTCTAATTCACAGATTGTTTTATCTATAGGTTGGGTTGTTATTTCAATAATTCCAGGCGTGCTATAATTAGTATTAGGAGTAGCGTATCCATCACTTCCTGTAATTAACCCATTTAAAGGGTTTGTACCTGTACCTTTTATAATAGTTTCATTGGTATCACTCGGTGTAAATCCAGCTTCAAAAACATCAAAACAAGCATCTCCATCGCTATCACTATCTATATAATCAAAATTTGCATCTCCGTCAATATTTCTAATGGTATAACCAACTAATCCACTATCAGGACTTGTTTCAGCATTGTCATCCCATCCATTTAAACCAATAGTAGTGTTTACATTATCTATAATTCCGTTGAAATCTGTGTCAGGTAAACCACTACCAGATTCTTCTAAATCGTAAATACCATCGTTATCGCTATCTAAATCTAAATAGTCTGGTATATTGTCGTTATCCGTATCAACAGGAATTGCATTGATATCAAAAACATCATCTAAACCATTGTTATTGCTGTCGTTTATAAGTAATACTTTAAGAGTTCCAGTTGCTTCAGCAATATCAGGAATACCATCATTATCACTATCGTTGTCAAATTCATTAGAATTTCCATCATTATCGCTATCAATAGGCACACAAGTTGCTATTATTTTAAAAGCTGCACTTGTATTTACGGTATCTGAAATATTTTTATGTTCGTATGAAAAGAAATCAACCATACTCGACACAAATTTGAATGTGGCTGTTCCGCTAGCAAGTGATGTTCCTTTTATTTTGAAATGAATTTCGAAGGAAGAAAATTGAGTGATACCACTTTCAAAAACACCGTCATAATTAGTATCTACTAGCAGTTGATCATCAGGGTCTAAAAGTGTGATGGTTTTTTGGTTTGAAACCTGAATTATAAATTCGTCTTGATCTGTTAGAGCACTATTTGCATTTACTTCAATATTTAAATTTTTATTGAAGTTTAGTTGATATTCAGTACTTGATTCGGGTAAACTGTTTTTAGAACCTAAGGTACTTGTAAGTATGCCGTTTGCGTCTCCTGTTATGTTGTTTGAAGGATCACCAACAGGAGTACTAATAACACCTGTGTATGAATAACTGCCTACAGGTAAACTTCCACTTAAAAGATTTGATAAATTTATAGTTTGATCACCGTAAGATTCGGTACAATTTAAAATTCCGTCGTTATCATTGTCAATATCAATATTGTCAATAATACCATCGTTATCGGTATCATCAGGACAAATACTTACAGGAACTTCATCAGACAGTATTTCATCTCCAGTACAGGTAATTCCTTTTAAATAGTAGGTTCCAGTACTAAACGGACCATTACCAGGAAAAGTAGGTTTAAGCGTTTGAGTCGTATTTCCTGTTGGAATAAAACCCCCTCCAGAGCCATCATCATAATACCATTCAATACTTTCAAAAGCGCCCATATTTGCAGCTTCTAAAGTAATATTGTCAATACAATTACCGAGGGTAACAAAATCTGCGTCAAAATTAATTTCGGGAGCCGTAGGGAATCCTGAATAAAAACTTCCTGAGGTAGCAGCACCGTTGTAATTAAAATAAGCACAATACAATTCGTCATCGCTTTCAACAGAAATATTTCCCGTTAAACCTAATACTTTATAGGTTTCATATTCGGTATTTCCAGTAACATCAAAAGGACCCTGCGTAGCAAACGATGAAAGAGGAGTATTATTTATGGTAACTGTAGCTCCTTTTTTAGTAACAATTGAAATTCCACCAGTATATGCTGTTGATCCTATATAATCAATATTTGCAATATTATTTACATTTCCTTTCGTTTCACAACTTAAAGGAGGTACAAAAAACATTCCTTGGTTTGCCTCACTTGTTGTAGCTCCAACTCCTTGGTATGCAAAAACAGGATAAGAAGCTTTTACATTCATATTTCCAACGGAACTATATTTATCACCTTCAATTAAATAATACTTTCCTGTAATAGTTATTGGAGCTTCTCCATTTATACTTATAGTTGTACCCGTTGTATTAGGTACAATTAATACATTTTCCCATTCATTTTGTCCATCACCTTTTACAAAAATATATTCTAATCCAATTTTATCAGCACCAACAATTTGATCTATTCCATAATCTCTTCCACCACCATTATGAAAACTTCCATTGGCTGAACCACAGTTTACTACAATAGCTTTGTCAGATTTTACGAGAGCACCAATTAAACCATCTTTATTGTTTTCTGGGTAAGTTGCAGAATAACTATTCATTGCAATAATGTAGTATTCCCCTTTTTGGAGTGTTTCTGAATAAGGAAAAGTTTTTGTGCTACCAATAATTTCGGTATCATTAGAAATATCGGAAAAAGTAACTTTTGTATTGTCTTCAGTAGCCATTACAGAAAGAAAACTAAGTAAATTTTCACTAGTTGACCCATTGTTATTTGTGGTTCTACCTGCTTGGTTTGTAAATGCGCCAATTCTAAACTCAGTTCCTAAAGCCGAGAGTCCTTTACTTACTAATGCACCAGCTTGCGCACCATTTTCACTATTCATTCTTACAGAAGCATAAATTAAATCTGTCGCTTCAATAATATAACCTCTTCCGTATAAAACTCTACTTGAATTAACAGGGTCATCAAACAATGGTCCGTAGCCAAAATTATTATCTAATTCAATCCTTTGAGGAGAAGTATTTGATACAGTTCCTGTAATATTGTTATTTGGATCGGTAGCTCCTATAATTATTTTAAACTCTACAGGAGTTTCACTAGGTGTTGAAATGTATAAATATTGATCTCCTGGAAGAGAACTACCGTTATTTGCCGCTGTTAACGGCGGAATGTAATGCGTTTTACTTAATTGTGAATAATTTATTTGGACGGCAAACAACAGCAGTGCCCATAACAGTAAATTTTTTAACCTAACTATATTCACAAATTGATCATTTTATATTTAGACCAAATTTACATGTAAAAGTTTAAATATGAATAAAAAATAATTTCAAAAAATACTGTAAAATATTACAAATCACGTTTTTTTAATAAAGCGTACGATAAATAGATAAATAGAAACGTCCAAGCAATCGCAATTATAAGATCTAAAGGTTGTACCGAAAAATCTTTTGATAAATCCTCTCCAACTTGTTTTGCAACCGTTTTAACAGCATCTAGTCTAGAACCTGGCTCTTTAATTAGGTTACTTAATGCTTCAAGAGGTAAAAAGTTTTTAATTTTTTGTGCAGTTTCCCAAGAAACAGCTTTCCAACCTAAAATTGCAAATATTAACCATTCAATAATATACCAAATTATCATAGCTCCAACTGCAAAGGCAGATCGTTTGACTAAAATCCCTAGATATAATCCAAACGAGAAAAAGCCTACTAGTTTTAAAAAGAATGCAGGTAAATACTCTAAATCCATTAATATTATTGATAATTCAGTATAATCTGAATATATAAATCCAAGAATTAGTGATACAGAAAAAACAAATAATGTTGAAATTGCTGAAAATAGGATTACGGTATAAAATTTAGAAAGAATAAATTCTTTTTTACTTAAACCATCTATTAAATTCTGTTTAAGGGTTTTGTTACTATATTCATTAGCCATCATAGATACAATAACAAGAAGTAAAAATAATTTTAATAATGATGCTACATAAGTGTTGAAATGCCAAATGTATGGGAAGTTAAAAATACCCATTTCTGCTAAATGAAATTTAATAGGACCAATATCAAATTTAATGGCTGCAATTAGTGCAATAGATGTCAATAAGGTAAAATAAATAAGAATTAAAATTCTACTTGCTCTGTTGTATTTTAATTTATGGATTTCAATATTTAGTAATCGTAGCATTTTAATTTTTGTTGTTGGTTAATGATAAAAATTGTTGTTCTAAGCTTGGTTTACGTTTTACCAAATGTGATAAAAGTACACCATTTTGAAATAAGTAACTGTTTATTTCTGTTGCAGTTACAGGTTTGCTTAAAGTGGCAATAATAATGTCTTCGTCATTTTTTATTGAAGAAATACCTTCAAATTTAGACAGTAATTTGATTAGTTTTTCTGAATCATCTTCAACCTTTAATTCAAACAAGCCATGTGAAGCGGTCAATTCATCTACTCTTCCTGAATATAATTTTACGCCTTCTCTAATAACCACAACATGTGTACAAACTTTTTCAACTTCATCTAATAAATGTGAAGCCAATAAAATAGTGGTACCAGTTGCAGCAATGTCTTTAATAATTTTTCGTATTTCGTGAATTCCCTGCGGATCTAGTCCGTTGGTTGGTTCATCTAAAATTAAAATTTCAGGATTATTTAACAACGCCGAAGCAATGGCTAAGCGTTGTTTCATTCCCAAAGAAAATGTTTTGAATTTACTGTTTCGTCGTTCGTATAAATTAACAATTTTTAATTTTTCATCAATATTAGAACGGTCAACTTCTTTAATTTTGCACACCAAATCAAGATTTTGAGCGGCGGTCATATACGGGTAAAAGTTAGGGCGTTCTATAATAGCGCCTACTTTTTTTAGTGCCTGATGTGTGGATAAGCTACCATCAAACCAGCTAAAACTTCCAGAAGTTTTGTTGACAACATTTAAGATAATTCCCAAGGTGGTAGATTTTCCACTTCCGTTAGGACCTAGAATTCCATAAACGTTTCCTTTTTTGATATCAAATGATAAATTATTTACTGCGTGAATGGCTCCAAATTTTTTATTGAGCTTGTTAAGAGATATAATTGTTTCCAATAGTTTGGTGTTTAGTATAAAATTAAGACGAAGAATTGTAAGATTTGTTACAGCAATATAGTAAATTTGCTCGGATTAATTTATAAAAAGTATGGAGGAACAGCAATTAATATCAAAGAAAAAACCAGCATTTCCAATAAATCAAGAATTGTCTGAGTATTTAACCAAATACAGTAGAAGTATTAAAATACCTGTTTTTTATGATGATTTGTTGCGTTTTGCAGGAGCTATAAATTTGTATGATAAAAAAGGTGAAGATACCTTATGGGTACGTGTTTATTATCCTGAACATGAGCGTGATGAAATTGAATTAAGTTTAAAACGGATGTATATGATTCTTCACGGTGATGGTGGGGAAGACTCTTTATCTTTTTTAAATATTGATGGAATTGATTATTGTACGTTTGGAAATTCTAAACCTTTTAGAATTAAAATTAGAAATGTATTAAACGATAATCACACTTATATTTATGTGAAAAAAGCCGATGCTTCCAGAGTTTATGGCTTAGAGTTAGAACATATATTATCTCCAAATAATATCAACTTTCTAATTTATAAAGATACCTTAATTGAAGAGCATGTACTAGGTATTCCTGGAGATCAATTTTTACTGGAGAATTTAAAGCAAGTTTCAAAAAGTGGTTTAAGAAGACTTTCTAAAGAATTTGTAAAATTCAATGAACGTTGTATGATTCGTTTGCTAGGCGATATGCGTTCTTATAATTACGTGATTGTTGCTTCGTACGATTTTGATCAGGTTGAATATAGAATTAGAGCAATGGATTTTGATCAGCAAAGTTATGAAGGGAATTTAAAAGTATACTATCCGCAGTTTTTTAAAGAGAATTATCCTTTTGTTAAAATGGTATCGGATAATTTAGGACCAGAATCTGTTGAGCAATATAAAAAAGAAGAACGTTCAGCAATAGCTAGGCGTTTAAAAGGTTCTCACATACGTATTCATAGGTTGATTGATTGTATGAGTAATGACCAAATTTCAACTCCTGAAAAAATAGATCAATTAAAAATGGATTTGAAAAAATATACGGGCGATTTAAATTTTAAAGAACCTACGTCTATGGGAGGTATTTTAGATGTGGCTTTTAAATTTGTAATTAGAAATTACGAAAATGTAAACACATACATTATTCGTTAATACACTAAAATTAAAGCTTCACACGAAGGTATGAAGCTTTAATTATTAAATTTTATAAAATAGAAGGTTTTTTAGCGATTGAATAGTTGATTAATAATTATCTAAATCAAGATCATCAATACTATCAAAGTTATTTTCGTCATTAAAAATATCAATTTCATCTTCATCATCTAAAGAAATTTCTGCTGTAAATTCTTTTTCAGGAGCTTCATCAGGAACATCTCCAAATGAAAGCGCTATAATTGGTAAGTTTTCTTCAGTAGCGTCGGCTATATCTGTAACTTCAACAAAAAATGACCACATAGACATAAAATCGTACACGTAAATTAATTTGTCTCCTTTGCGTTTAAAGGTCTCTGCAACTAAGCATTTTTCCATAGTAATTGCCATTCCATCTTCAGACATGTCAAACAACGGAATTTCTTCTCCTTGCTCCCAATTAACATCCGTTGTATAAAAAGAAGCCATTTCTTGACCTTTAAAACCAAAAGATTTTGCAATGGTAAAATGTAACTCTTCTAAGTGAATGTTACTTGCAACAATAATATCTCTAAACACATCTTCTTCAACATCTAATATTACTCGAAATTTGTAGGCCATAATAGTTTTTTAAATTGTTGCAAAGTTACTATTTTAAATTCTTATTTTTACCATTCAACTTTGAAATTATATGGACAAAAAAGCAACCTTAGAAATGTTAAATAAAATGTGTGAAAATACATTAAATGAAACATTGAATATTAAATACACCGATTTAGGGGAAGATTTTTTAGTAGCTACAATGCCAGTTGATTACCGCGTTCATCAACCCGATGGGATTTTAAATGGCGGTGCAACAATGGCTTTAGCTGAAAGTGTTGGTAGTCCAGCTTCAATTTTAGCCATAGATCGTGAAAAGTATTCAGTGCGTGGTATAGAATTTTCAGCCAATCATTTACGAAGTGTAAAAAGTGGTTTAGTTACAGCTACGGCTACAATTATTCATAAAGGAAAAACAATTCATTTGGTTGAAATTAAAATTGTTGATGAAAGAAATAGAGTGATTTCATTATGTAAAATCACCAACTATATTTTAGCGAATAAAAAATAAATGCGGAAGAGAATTTATAAAATACTTAAAATAATTACGATAGTTTTTTTACTATTAGTTGTTGTTTTAGCAGTGTTTTTTTATCGATTTTCTCAACCAAAGTCTGATGCGTATATTCAAAAAGAGTTTAAAGAAAATAATGCTAAAGTTTTTATAACACAAAAGCAGTTTAAAGATTTTAAGTATCGAGTTTTAGCCACCCAAAAAGAAATTGACACAACGCTTCCATCATTAGTTTTTATTCACGGCTCCATAGGTTCAGTGCTCGATTTTAAAAGCTATTTAATGGATAGTGAGCTAAATAAAAATGCTAATTTATTAGCGTATGATAGGGTAGGATATGGCGAACAACAAACTGGTGAAGTGCAAGAATCTATAGCTTTTGAAGTTGAATTGTTAGAAGATTTTACCAAAAATTTAAAGATTAATAACACCGTTTTAGTTGGTTACTCGTATGGAGGTCCTATTGTGTTAGCTTCAAAAAAAAAGTACAAAAAGGTGGTGTTGCTAGCACCTGCTGTTTATTCAGAAGTAGAGCCAATGCCATGGGCGTTGAATTTTTATAAATGGAATAGTACGCGTTGGTTGGTTCCTTTAGCTTGGCAAGCGGCTTCCATAGAAAAATTATCACATAAAAAAGATTTATTAAATTTTGAAACTCACTGGGATTCAACGCCTTCAAAGGTTTTGAGTATGCACGGTTCTAAGGATTGGATTGTTCCTTATGAAAATTCATTGTATTTAAATAAGATATTTACACCAAATAAGTTTGAATTAGTAACTTTGAACGGTGCCGGACACGGGTTGGTTTGGTCACATTTTGAGGAAATAAAAGCAACCATTTTGAAACAACTAAAATAATTTAACTTGCAGGAGATTACTCTTTTTTTTGAAAAAATTGAAGGCATTATAAATTCAAATTTGCCTTTTGTTGTGTATAGGAAGCCAAATGAAAATTTGGTAACAGTAATTGTTCAAAATACAACTAAAATGTACACTGTAAATTCTTTTATGGAGCGTGGTTTTGTATTTGCACCTTTCAATAAAAAAGAAGCTTCCATAATTTTTCCAGCAAATAAAACTACTACGTTTTCAATAACTATAAAAGATTTTAATGAAGTTTCTAATGTTGAGCAAAATGCTAAAACTAAAATTATTTCAGACCTAGAAAAAGAGAAAGAGCAACATATTTTATTGACCCAAAAAACAATAGAATTTATTGAACAGAAAGCAGCTGAAAAGATTGTAATTTCTAGAAAGGAAACAATAAAATATAGCCAATTAAAGGTGTTAGAGAGCTTTAAACGTATGTTGAAAAACTATCAAAATGCCATGGTTTATTTGTGGTTTCACCCAAATATTGGTTGTTGGATGGGGGCCTCACCAGAGAGATTGATTCATATTCAAAATAATCAATTTAAAACAATGGCGTTGGCAGCAACACAAGCCTATGTGGATACAACAAATGTAACTTGGAAACAGAAGGAGCAACAAGAGCAACAATTTGTAACAAATTATATTTTAAATACGATAGAAAAGACAATAGATACCATTAAAGTTTCTAAACCTTACACTATAAAAGCAGGAAGTTTGTTACATATTCGGACAGATATTACAGGGAAATTAACTTCGGAAAAAATGTTAGGAGAGCTTGTAAATGCATTGCATCCAACACCAGCCGTTTGTGGGGTGCCCAAACAAATTGCTACCAATTTTATTGTAGAAAATGAAAACTATCATCGGAAGTTTTATACGGGCTATTTAGGTGAATTAAATGTACATAAGGAAACTAATTTGTATGTAAATTTACGTTGTATGGAAGTTGAATCTGAAACCATAGCACTTTATATTGGTGGTGGAATTACAAAAGATAGTGTTGCTGAAAAAGAATGGAATGAAACTGTTTTTAAGGGAGAAATTATGAAAACAATCATATAAAAAAGAAATACCAAGTTTAAATCTTTTGTTTTTTCAACGCAATTTAAAATTTCAAGCAATACATCCCAATTAAGTGTAATTTGTTAAACTTAGTATGTTCTTTTTTGAGTTATAAATGTAAAAATATTTAAGGTGTTTGGGTCTTTAAATCATAAAATTGAATACTCAAATCGTAAAAATTAAGAATTTAATTTTTTAAAGAGAGCAGGTGTTTTATGTTCACTGGCTTTAAAAATTCGTATAAATGAATTTACGGAACCAAAACCGGAAAGTTCGCTTATTTCAGCAATAGAAAGTTTAGGGCTTTTTTTCAGGAGTAGTTTTGCTTCATTAATTCTATAGCTATTTACAAACTGATTAAAATTACAACCAATTTGCTCGTTTATAATATTTGAAACATAGGAGCGGTTTGTACCAATGTGTTTTGCCACTTGTAAAATATTTAATTGCGGATCTAACCAAGGTTTGTCGTTTTTAAAATAAGTTAATAATTCGGCTTCAATTGTGTTTAATTCCTTTAGATGTATTGTTGCATCTTTAGTTGTTTCAATGTTATTACTTAAATTTATTTCCGCAGGAATTTGCCTTAAACCTACAATTGCCAAAATAATAAATAATAGCGTAAACAAGCTGCACATAAATAATAACTGTAAACCGTTTTCATCTAAAGGAGTTCTTCCAATTACGGTAACATAAAATCCAGGAATCGACATAAGTACGATAAAGGATATCGTTACAATGTAAAAATATTGTAGCTGAAACTTATCAAGGTTTGAATAGAAATTTTGCATTTTGTTTTTTGCGATAATAAGAAATCGAATGGTTAAATAATTATAAAACAATATTTGACCTAAATGAAAAAACCGACTTCCCTTATACATATAACTTAGCCATAAAGCTTCTTTGGTTGTAATTTCAGTACCGTATAAATTGTTATTCATATACATTTCGTAATTCTCCCAACTCGTAGATAAAACCATAATAAACATAAGTAAAGCAACTAAAATTGGTGGAATAAAATGATAACTTTTTTTAGTTGCTACAATATTAAAATTAAAGGCACTGTAAATATAAATGTAATACAGGGGGTAAAAAGCGAGCAATGCGCTTAAGAAAATAAAATCAAAATATCTAAACGTAATCCAGTATTCATTAAACGACAAAAAATGACCAACAAATAATAAAAAACTATTGAAGAAGAATAGCCCTAAGAAAAAACGATTTTTAAATTTTTTTGAACTTGTTGCAAACAAAAAGATAGCGCCATAAAGGTTTATGAAAAGTGTAGATAATAAGGCAACTATTTTTATCATAACTTAGGGTTACTTATAATGGGTTGATTTGTATGTTTTTATCTACTAAAATTAAGTGTTATTTGTGGGTAATTAGATGATATTTATCAAGGGTGAATTTGAAAGGCCTTAATTATTGTACTATGATAAGTTTCTTTAACTTTGCAGCGTTAATATTTTTAATGAATGACGCAGTTTCCAAAAAATAAATTGGCTCAGTTAGTAATCGCTTCATGCATAGCAAATGGTATTGAACAAGTGGTTATTTCTCCAGGTTCAAGAAATGCTCCATTAACCATAGGTTTTTCAAATCATTTAGAGATTAAAACCTATAGTATTGTTGATGAGCGAAGTGCTGCTTTTTTTGCTTTAGGAATGGCACAACAGTTGCAAAAACCAGTTGCAATTGTTTGTACTTCAGGTTCAGCATTATTAAATTATTATCCGGCAATTGCAGAAGCATTTTACAGCAATATACCGTTAGTGGTAATTTCAGCAGATAGGCCAGCACATTTAATAGATATTGGAGATGGGCAAACTATTCGGCAAGAAAATGTTTTTGAAAACCATATCCTAAATTCAATTAGTTTGGTTGAACATTTAAACGTAGAAAATTCGATTGCAGAAATGTTACAAGAAACAATCGAAATTGCAATGGTAGAAAAAGGACCTGTACATATCAATGTTCCTTTTGATGAACCTTTGTATGAAACTACTTCTGAATTAATTACATTAGATAAAGTAGATTCAACGGTTGAAGAAATTCCTTTAGATGTTGATGAACTTCAAAAATTTGCGGATGTTTGGAATAGTTCTACAAAAAAAATGGTATTGGTTGGTGCGTGTATTCCTGATGAATTGTTGCAAACGCAATTAGCACATTTCACTAAAGACCCTTCGGTTTTGGTGCTTATAGAAAATACAGCAAATGTTTCACATGCTAAATTTATTAATAGTATTGATAAATTGATATTTCCTTTAGAATCAAATGAACTAGAAGCTTTTCAGCCCGATATTTTATTGAGTTTAGGAGGTATGATTGTTTCAAAAAAAATAAAACAACATTTACGTAAAATTCAACCAAAGCTACATTGGCATATAGATAGTAAAAGGGCTTTTGATACGTTTCATTGTTTAAAGCATCATTTTGAAATTTCACCACAGTTATTTTTTAGTCAGTTTTTCTTTTTAACAAAACCAGTAGCTAGTAATTACCAACAATTTTGGTTGCAAAAAAAAGAACTTCGTTTAAAAAAACACGATAAGTTTATTGAAGATTGTGAATTTTCAGATTTAAAAACGGTTGCTATTTTATTAAAAAGTATTCCAAATAATTCATTATTACAGGTAAGTAATAGCGCTGTAATTAGGTATACACAGTTATTTGATTTAAACAAAACACTACAGGTTTTTTGCAACAGAGGTACTAGCGGAATTGACGGCAGTACAAGCACAGCAATTGGAGCAGCGGTAGTTTTAGAAAAAAATACGGTTTTTATCACAGGAGATATTAGTTTTTTTTATGATAATAATGCACTTTGGAATAGTTATATACCTAATGCGTTTAGAATTATTGTGGTAAATAATGGAGGTGGAGGTATTTTTAGATTTATACCAGGGCCTCAAAAATCTAACGCCTTAGATTATTTTGAAACACCACACAATTTAACAGCCGAACATTTGTGTAAAATGCATAAATTTGAATATTCAAGTGTTTCAAATATAACCAATTTAGAAAGCAAGCTTTCTAAATTTTACAATACTTCTAATGCACCAAAACTATTAGAAATATTTACACCAAGAGAAATAAATGATACCGTGTTAAAAGCGTATTTCAACAATTTAAAAGAATAAAAATGGATTTAAAAGTAGGAGATAAAGTAGATTTAATTGTAGTTAGAAAAGCAGGAATTGGTTTTACAGTTTTAATTGAAGAGGAATATGAAGGAATGTTATACAGAAATGAACTGTATCAAAAAATAGAAGAAGGACAAAGGTTAGTTGGTTACGTTAAAAAAATACGTGACGATGAAAAGATTGATGTAAGCTTACAAGCAGTTGGTTTTAAACAAACTATTGTAAAAAATGAAATTACCATTTTAAATGCTTTAAGACAACATGATGGGGTTTTAGCATTGCATGATAAAAGTGACCCTAACGATATTAAATACCAATTAGGAATGAGTAAGAAAGCATTTAAAAGTGCTGTTGGCGGGTTGTTTCGTCAAAAATTAATTGCTATTTCTGATGAAGGAATTTCTTTTGTGAAGTAAAAAAATCATATAAAAAGAAGCTGTCTGAAAGTATCAAAATTAGTCATTCTAGATATGTCACACTGAGTTTGTCGAAGTGTGTTTTAGAATCTCATTATGCTGATAGTCAATCATTATGAGAGCCTAAATCATCCTTCGGCTCCGCTCAGGAACCGAGTTTCATGTTGACGAAAATTTTACGTTTAAACAGCCTCTTTTTTATGTCTAATTTTCAAAGCTAATTATTCTACACTTGATCCAAAAACTTATCATATTTATAATAGAATTTGAATCAAGTACAGGTTGTCGTTATTTTTATTGTTATAACTCTATAAGATCACTTACAGCATCTTTATGAACCATTACCGAAATGGTTTTAAGTTTGAAAAAAGCTTTACTCATATACACGTAACCATTGTTTCCTATTCGGTTGCTATTTGTACCCCAAGAATTTTTTACTTTGTAATATTCTGTTCCATTTTGATCTTTTACCAAACCTACAATATGCATTAAATGATCATCGGTAGTATTAAAATTCTCAAACTCTTCTTGTCTAAATTCTGGAGTAACATCTTTTTCTGTTACAATATAAGTCAATGATTTTTCTGTTTCATTTGGATTATTTGGTAATATGGCTACACCATATTTTGAAGAAAATGTTTTTTCAGAAACATCGCAATCTAAAGCCAAGGTATATCCTTTATCTAACGCTATATCAACTCCATCAACTAACTCATTTAATGGAATATTATAAAAACTTCCGTTTGAAAAATTGTCGGGAATATTCAATACAAATTCAGTATGAAAAGGCTGGTGTAAAAATGAAGTTAATGTAATATAGTTGTTTGGTTTTATATTGGTCATTTTTAAAAATGACATAGCGTTGTATTCAATTCCTTCATAGAGAAATGTTGCTGAAGGAGTTCCTAAATGAACTGTTAATATTGAATCAACAGCTACTTTCCAATTGCTGTGTTTAGAATTTTTATCGTTTTTAATATAAGCATCTAATACTTCTTTAAGGTCAGGAACAATTTTAGCGTGGTTATGTATTTTAGCATTACCCAATAAACCTGAATAAGCAATTTCTGGCTGTAAACCATTTTTTTGAACTGAATTCATCACATCGTGTGCCAATCCTCCTTCGCTAAATTGAATTTTACCTTGTCGCATTACATAATTCCAAGATTTGTCCATATAAGCATTTCTAACATTGTACATTTCAGAAATATCAATCATTTTTCCTGAACTTCTGAATATTTCAGATTCTAAAAATGAAGAGGTAGAAAAGCTCCAACAAGTTCCTGTGTTTCCTTGACTTTTTACTGCAGAAGCTTCAATATCAATAACGGTTGTGAATTCGTATTTTTGTTCCGTAGGAATATGAACTTTAACAACAGTATCTTCTTGCGCGTAAAAGATTGTTGAAATGCATAAAAATGCAATTGTAAATAGGGTTTGTCTCATAATATATTTTTAATTTTTAGGTTCTGTGTAAGTTCCATCTCTTTTTGCTAAAACACGTTCAACATTTTCGTAATAAGCATCGGCATTTGGATCGCCTTCAGGAAGCTTCATATAACCACTTTTATAATAATTAAGTGCCTGTTTTAACTTTTGTCCGGTTTCATAATAACGACCAATATAATAATCTCCAATTGGAGATTCTTCATATAATTTGTTAATCATTTCGCCAAAATTCTTTAAATAATCGCCGTTTTCTTTATCTAAAATAATAGATTCAATGGCAAATATATCTTGCTCTCTAATTTTTAAATTACTTCCAAAAAGATATTCAATTTCAACATATTTATTTTCTAAATAAGCAATCGCATCAGGTGGTGAAAGGTTTTTAATATTGGTGTCAAATTCTTCTTTAGAAATAGCTGAATATAAGTCGAAAATAAACGATAAAGCACTAGAAATTGACTGGCCAATTGAAGCTGTTTTTGAACTGTTTTCAAAAGTATCAAACTTGTATTTAAACTTTTCGTTGGATAGAGCGCTTAACAAACTATTAGTGTTTGTAATTGCTGCTTGTCGTTTTTCTGAATTTTGTTTTGTTGTTGAAAGGTAGTAATATACATTTTCGGTGTTTAGCTGTTTTACTTTGTTTTGAATTAGCGTTGGCATGTCCATAGCGTAATAAGGGCTTACATTTATAAATGCATTAAAAGCAGGATAATCTTCAATTAAAAAATAATTTATATAATTGCCAGTTAATGTATTTCCAACAATGGTTTTGAATGGAGAAACACGATAATTTTCTTCAAAATAATCAAATAATTCACTTCTAATAAAACGGTAAAAAGCTTCACCTTGCTCGGTAGGAAAACTATTTTCTTTTAAATACGAACAATCTTCATAACGTTCGTTGTATTTATTTTGGTTGATTCCTACAATAATTTGTTCTGGTGCCTCTTCTTTGTTTGCAAATAAAATAGCGTTTCCTACATAAACATCAAACAAATATTCAGCATCTAAAACAATGGTAAGTGGATAAAACTTGGTTGAATCAATTTCATAACTAGGCGGAATGTAAATTTTAATTGAACGCTCAATTCCTAATTCATTTGAATTGAAATTTTTTAGTTGAATGTTTTGCGACCAACTTTGGTAACTAACCAAACACATTGTAAAAAGTAGTACTAATTTTTTCATAATTTTTTATATTTTAAAATTCAAAACCTAAACCAAATCGAACACGGGTACCATCTTTTGACCCAAAAAAAGATAAATTAAAATTAATTAATTCAGCTGCATCTGCCCAAATTCCTCCACCATAGGAGGTTTTCCAACCGTTAGAATCTTCGCCTTTATACCAAACCCTACCATAATCAAACCCGCCAAAAGCACCAATTTGAAAAGGAACAATCTTTGTTTTTATTTTGGTGAAATTATAGCGAATATCTGTATTGTTATAATATGATGTATTTCCTGTAAAACGGTTGTTATTATAACCACGCAAACCATCATCTCCACCAATACTTGCTGCATTATAAAACTTAAAATTGTCACCAATTATTATATTTCCTTTAAATTTTGTTGCTAACATTAATTTACCGTTTGTTGTTAATTTGTAATTAAATCCTATAGCAGGTGTAATATACCCATTGTTTTCAGAAGTATCAGTATTTATATTTGTCCGCCAACCAGCTTTAAAACCAACTGCCATTCCAAGTGTTGGAAATGTACTTTTATTAAAATTTTCATAGTAATAGGAAGTTCTTACACCCACGTAATTGTGTCTTTTTTCATTAAAAATAGGGAATAAATTAATAAAACGATTGTCTGTTTTTTCAATTTCTATACTTTCAAATGTCGGTCCAAATTTAATTTCACCTCCCATTCTTCCTGTCCATTTTAAAGAAGGAGAAGCGGCGTATGTGCTAATTCTAACTCTGTGATAGTCTTTTCCAAAAATATCTTGTAGGTTTTTGGAATCGTTTCCATAGCCATAAAAATTATGTGTAAAGTTCGGACT
The DNA here is from genome assembly GCF_900188235.1 of Lutibacter agarilyticus. GTDB lineage: Bacteria > Bacteroidota > Bacteroidia > Flavobacteriales > Flavobacteriaceae > Lutibacter > Lutibacter agarilyticus. The sequence goes on from NZ_FZNT01000006.1 coordinate 114,859, forward strand.
TGTAAAAAGGCCTTCTACTAAAATATTCCATTTATTAAAAACATTGGCAAATTCACCACTGTACCTTAAATCGTAACCACTAGAAGCAAAATAATAGCTTAGGTTAATAATATGTTGTTGAGAAAACGGATTTCTTTCAAAGCCATAAATAGTGAAAATATCAGAAACACCAATTTTTAATCCATCGTCAGGGTTTGCGCCAATAGCTGGCTTAATTCTGTTTTGAGTGTACTTATATTTTTTAAAGTTGTACAAATTCATGTCGTAATCATCAAATAAACGTTTCCGACCTTTATTAGTTTTAAACGTGTTTTTTTTTGAATAGAAATCATAAACAGTAACTCTTTTACCACTTTTTATATTGTAAATGTCATTGTTTTGACCTCCAATAATTTTTAGCGTAATAGCATTCTTTTTTTCTCCAGAGACAATAAATGTATCGCTATCATCTAATCCGTAAATCCAAATCTCTTTAGTTTCTTTTTTAGAATACGTTTTATTGAATATTTCGGTGCCTTTTTTATCTTTTTTAATATTTGAAATAGTTATTTCTGTAATCCCATTTTTTAAACGTTTAATTTCAAATAAATTATCTTTATCGTTACCTGTTACAATAGGATATTTTATTAAATGTTCATAGTACTCACCAGCTATTTTATATAAATTATTTAAACGACCTTTTAATTTTTGCTTGATTATTGAAATGGTTTCATCTTGAACTTCTAAAGGCATTTCAGACAATGCTTCATCAATAACTTTATTGGTAATATTTTTTTGAAGAAAGGCAACTTGTTCTTTCCAATCGTTATAAGTAGCTTTTTGTATAAGTGACAAGTCTAACGGAAAAGGTGCGTGATTAAACCATTTTACATTTCGTATATCCTCATCATAAATTTGAAGAAATTTTAATCCTGGAACTATGCGACTTATGGCGCCTAAAGCAAAACCATCATAAATAGAAAAAGCTTGATCTCTATCTCTTGGTATAGGCTTGTACATTGTTTTACCATTCTTTTTAAATTCAGCCCATCGCCATTGATCTTGATGTCTATCCCAATCACCAATTAACATATCAAATAAACGAGCTCTAATATAACTAGCTTCATCCAAATAAAAATCGTCAGATTTTCTTAAATTCTTATAAAAATCATCTGTACTTATAATTGTGTTTGAATTGCCAAAATTATTTTTATCTCCGTGACCAGAGGTAGCACGTTCTTCAATCAAATACAATTCACCACCAAAATTGGTATTGAATTGTTCAAGAGATGGTTGCTTCGGAACAAAATATAAAACTGGGTTAGCGTGAAGTACATCAGCAGCGTTAGCTAATTTTCCAATAGTTATAGGAGCATAAGGATGAGCCGTAGTATAAATGTCTAGTAATAAACTTTCAGTATACGTATTAGAGTATTCATCTTTAATATATTGATCTCTAAAAGCTACAGCTTGTAAATATTGTGTAGCGCTTTTGTGTAATGCTCTCATAACAAACTCTTGTCCAGATGCATTTTGAAGTCTTAATGAACGAGATTGATTACCGCCACCTTTTCGAACAGGTTTTAAGCCTCCAAATAAAGTGTCTAAATTTACCGTTGAAGCCTTTATTTTAATACCATAATATTTTCGATAATGCGTACCCCAAAAGCTGATGAAGGCATTACTTTTTTCTGTATCTTTTTGAAGGTAGATTGAGGCGGCTATGGTGTCAGGAAAATTCAAATCATACTTATTTATATCTTCAATAGTTTTTGTATTCTGAATGTTGGCTTTAAAAAGCAATTCTTTTATGCCATTCGTTTCAGTATAGTAATACACCCAAGAGGCTCCATTTTTATATTTTACAAATTTAGCATAACCCAATCCTCCGTAAGAGAATTTACTGCCTTCAATAACCCTTGCTGGTGAAGTTTTTGAACCTGAACCACTAATAATTTGTGGAATTTTATCATTTACAATGTACTGTAAATTGTGCTCGTGACCAGAAACAAAAATAATATTTTCTTGTTTTTGGCTAATAGTTAATAATCTTTTTCTAAGGTCCTGATAATATGGATTTATCATATCTTGGGAGGAAAGACCACTTGTTTTACGTAAAACATTAACTAGACTTCCAATTATTGGTAAAGGAAACGAACCTCCTGTAGGATAAAGTTGGGCTTTTAAAGAATAGTGCCCCGCATGAGATCCATAACTAAACATAGGGTGATGAATAGCTACAACAGTTGTTTTTAGTGTGTTTTTTTTAATTAAACGTTCATATTCTTGAAAAAACTTTGTTCTAGTTTTTATTTCACAATTGGCATTCATAGCTGGGTTTTTATCCCAGTTTTCAAGGTACCATTGCGAATCAATAATAATTAAAGCAATCTCTTCAGAAATATCAAGCATGGTAATTGGACAACCATTTTTTGGTAAAAAAGAATCTTTATCATCTAATTGTTTTGTAATATAATTAGCTTCTCTTTCTAAGCCTTCAATACCATCATTGTAATAGTCATGATTTCCAGGTATAAATATAGGAGTGCCTTTAAAATCTTTTACCAAATCAATTTGAGTGTTCAATCTATGTTCTGCTAAATCTCTTTCAGGATCCGATTTTTTAGGCATTCCCTTTTCATAAATATTATCACCCAAAAATAAAACGGTAGCATTTGTATTTGTTGTTGAAAGTTCTTTTTTTAAGAGCTTAAAGTGGCTTAACGGATTGCTAAAACTTGCGTTTCCAGCATCACCAATTAAATAAAATGTATGGTCAATTTCATCGCTAGATTCGTAGTTTTCCTGATGTTCAATTGTAATAGATTCACTATATTGCTTATTGTAAGAAGCACAACCAGCAATAAAAAGAGTAATTAAAAAAAATGAAAGTTTAGCACTATTAAATCGACTCATTGATGGTGTTTAAATTTAAAGTTTAAAAATACATAAAATAATGTATTTTTATTGTTGGTTTTTAATTAGATGAAATGCTACAAAATGATTTTTTTAAAGAAGTAAGAAGTTATGTGTTTAATTTGTTCAAAAATGAACTTCCTGCGGAAGTAGTATATCATAATTTTAATCATACTGTTGAAGTCGTAAATGCTGCTTTTGAAATAGGAAATGCTGAACATATTTCAGGTAAAGAGATGGAAATCTTGTTGTTAGCTGCTTGGTTTCATGATGTGGGAAATGTAAAAGGGTATAAAAATCATGAGGCTGAAAGTAAAAAAATGGCTGCTGAATTTTTAGCAAATAAAAGCTTCAAAAAAGAAAGTATCGCACAAATAGAAGCATTAATAGATGCGACTAAAATGCCTCAAAAACCAAAAAATAAGTTAGAAGAAATAATTTGTGATGCCGATTTAGTGCATTTAGGGAAGAAAGACTTCAAAGAAAAATCAGAACTATTAAAGTTAGAGTGGGATTTATTAGGTTATAAAAATGTATCAGAATTTGATTGGTGTTGTGAAAATGAGAATTTTTTAACTACCCATTCGTTTTTTACAAACTATGCTTATGAAAACTTCAATCATCAAAAATCAATAAATATATTAAAACAGCATAAAGATTTAAAAAAAATGAAGGAGAAAGCTGTTGAAAAGCCCAAAAAGAAGTCATTAAAAAAAATCGATACACCTGAAAAAGGCATAGAAACAATGTTTCGCGTTACGTTAAGAAATCATATCAAATTGAGTGATATTGCAGATACAAAATCAAATATTTTACTTTCTGTGAGTGCAATTATGATGTCTATAGTTTTAACAACCCTAGTTCCTAAACTTGACAAAGCAGGTAATTCATATTTAATTTATCCAACACTTATTTTTTTAGTAATTACTGTTTCTACCATTATATTTTCAATTTTAGCTACCCGTCCAAAAGTAACATCAGGAGATTTTACCAAGGAAGATGTAGCCAATAAAAAAGTGAATTTGTTGTTTTTTGGTAATTTTTATAAAATGAAATTAGAAGAATTTCAGGAGGGGATGTTTGAAGTTATGGGAGATTATAATTACTTGTATAAATCCTTAATGAAAGATTTGTACTTTTTGGGAATCGTACTTCAAAAAAAATATAAATTATTAAGAATTGCCTACACTATTTTTATGATTGGTATTGTGGTTTCAGTAATTGCCTTTATTATTTCTTTTCGAATAATGAGAGTAGAAACTGGAGCAATTGAGCCTAGTTTTTTTGATTTATTGTTTTAAAACTTCGTTTAAAGTATTGTTTAGCGAGTTAGAATAATTTATAGTAACTCTTAAAGCTTTTAAACCAGAAATACCTTGTAAATTTTCAAGGTCTAATTCTTCAATTGTATTTAACAAATAACCATTAGATTGTAAATATTTTATATGTTGCATATAGTCAGTCATGTCTTTAGATTGGCTATAAACAATTGCAATTTTACCGGGTTTTGTTAAACGTTCGTTGGTGTTTTTAATATGCACTTTATCAATACGTTTTTTAATAATTTCGTATCTAATATTGTAAGCGCCGTCAACATCAAATTTTTTCTCATCCATTCTAAATTTAATTGCTAACGGGTTGCTATGAACCAATATTAAAGAAGCAATTTCTAACGGATGTGGTAATGTACTTTTTAAATGATGGGCAATTTGCTCAACCTCACACATCATTTGTAATTGCCACAATCTTAAATTATTCAAATAAATAGGATCATAAGTTTTATTTTTAACTAGAGATTGACCAATGTACATATTGTGATCAATACCATCGGTTTTGTAGCGTTCAAAATAATGAGGAAACATTTCTTGAGCTTCTTCTTGCTTCTGATCAATAAAACGAGCCAACGTTTCATTTAACGTATTTACACTATCGTCGTACATTTTTCGCTTGTAATAAATTACATGTAATTCATCATCAATTAAATTCATATAATCCGAAATGTCGTTTTGCAGTGTTTTGTCTAATTTTTTTAAATGATTAAAAACAGGGTAAATATCTTTTTGTAAAAAGTCCGTTAAACTATTCTCATCACCAGAATTTAATCCTTTTTTTATGTTGTGTAAACACTCTTCAATTCTAAAAATTAAATCGTTATAAATAGGTAATTTATATTTTTTAAAGGCTTTTTCAATAATAGCAGAAGCTAATTTTAATTGCTTCACTAAATCTTCCTGAATGGCAATATTTCTTGCGGTTGAAGAACCTTTTATGTCACTTTGCCCATAAAGAGGTGTAACTTGTTCAAAAACAATACTATTTAAATTGTGTATTTTTTGGTTGTTTTTTATGCTGAATAAATGCTGTTCAGCTTCTTCATAAAACTTCCATTTTACACTAGGGTGAATGGCCGTATAATTTTCTTGAATGATAGATTCTAATTTGTTATTGAACTCTTCAATAAATCGTTTTACAGCGATTTTAAAATCAGGAATAACATCTTTTAATTTGTATGCGTTTATTGAATTTAGTTCATATTTTTTTGGGGAAACTAGTTCTAATAGTACCAATAAATTTTCATTTAGTTGTAAAGGAACCAATATAATACTTTCAATATGATTAGCTTTTAATGCTTTGTAGAATCCATTAAGGTTGTTTTGTTCGCCATATTTTTGAATATCAGAAATGGCCAATAATTCTTTATTTTCAAAAACCTTTGAAGCGATACCATTACAAAAGAAGCTTTCAAAACTGTTATTTTTAACTTCAAGTTTATTGGTTATGAAGCTATTGTTTTCAATAGTTCTGTTGAATTCAAAATGATGATCGATACGGGTGTATGACGAGATACCAAATTCAATGGTTGAAGAATTATATAATTTAGCAATACTTTCCCCAATTCTATTGAAGGCTTCTTGATCGTTTTTTAGTAGATTTTCTTTTAAGTTTGTTAACGATTGATCACCAGTAGCATCTACAAGGTTTATGATGCCAAAACCTTTAAATTCGTAACTATTTGGTGGGAATTTTTCTTTCCAAATATCAATATTATTGAAGTTATCTAGTAATAAGTGAATATCTTCATCTGTAATTTCAGGAGCATTTGCTAAAGGTTTTACTTTAAAAAAATCTCCGTTGTAAAGCGTTTTGTAGTGTTTAATTAAACCGGTACTGGTTGGTATATCGTAATAAAAAGGTCTTCTAAAATCAATATTTACATGGTAGCAGTAGCCTAAAATAAACGCACAAGAAAGTATGTAGGTGTTATTTTCATCAAAATTCCGAAGTTTTAATCTATACTCATCACCAGCATCATCTAATAGTTTTTCAAACCTAGTAGAGAGTTTAAATGTTGTAAATTCAAAAGGAATGCTTGCTGCTTTAATTTCGTTTGTTTGCAACATTTCAGGAAATAAAATGTCTAACAATTTGTCGATTTGAGCGTTGTATTTTTCTAATTTCTTAGGGTCTTCAAAACCCAATCTAAGTTCAGGGTACGCTTTGTATTCTTCCAGTAGTTTAACAGCTGCGTGGTATAAATAATGGTTTTTTTGTTGAATGATGCTTTCAAGGTACTCAAAAACAGCTTCAAAACTAATATGTAGTTTTAAAGGCAAATCGGTTGTTTTAGTATAATTTGAAGGTATAATTCTCATTTGGACAGCTTTTCAATTTCTATTGTCGGTTTTACAATAACAAAATTACGAATTACAATCGGAATTACATGAGCTTGGTTACCAAAGTCACATTTATAACTTTTAAGTAATAATTTTTTAAACCATAAAAAACAATTATTTTAGCCTTAAATAACAACTGAATATGGAAAAAATAAATTGGAAAACTGTAAAAGAGTTTGAAGATATTACGTATAAAAAATGTGATGGTGTTGCAAGGATTGCTTTTAACCGACCAAATGTTAGAAATGCTTTTAGACCTAAAACTACAAAAGAACTTTACGAAGCTTTTTACGATGCAGGTGAAGATACTTCAATAGGTGTTGTGTTGCTTTCTGCGGAAGGCCCTTCAACTAAAGATGGTGTTTATTCATTTTGTAGTGGAGGCGATCAAAAAGCGCGTGGGCATCAAGGTTATGTAGGTGAAGATGGGTACCATCGTTTAAATATATTAGAAGTACAACGGTTGATTCGTTTTATGCCAAAAGCAGTTATTGCTGTGGTTCCGGGTTGGGCTGTTGGTGGTGGTCATAGTTTGCATGTAGTGTGCGATTTAACTTTGGCGAGTAAAGAACATGCTATTTTTAAGCAAACTGATGCTGATGTTACTAGTTTTGATGGTGGTTACGGATCGGCTTATTTAGCAAAAATGGTTGGACAAAAAAAAGCGCGTGAAATCTTTTTCTTAGGAAGAAATTATTCTGCACAAGATGCTTATGAAATGGGTATGGTAAATGCTGTAATTCCGCATGATGAGTTAGAAGCTACCGCTTTTGAATGGGCACAAGAAATTTTAGCAAAATCGCCAACCTCAATAAAAATGTTAAAATTCGCTATGAATTTAACTGATGATGGAATGGTTGGACAACAAGTATTTGCTGGAGAAGCAACACGTTTAGCCTATATGACGGATGAGGCGAAGGAAGGTAGAAATGCCTTTTTAGAAAAACGCAAACCAAACTTTGAGAAAAAGTGGATTCCTTAAAATAAAATAGGTTTTTACTTTTAACACAGATTTAATAAGAATGATTCCTGCGAAAGCAGGAATCTTATAAAACAATACTAAGTTACTTATTTATGAAAATTATTTGCATTGGTCGTAATTATGCCAAACATATAGAAGAGTTGGATAGTGAAAAACCAGTAAATCCAGTCATTTTTTTAAAGCCAGATTCTGCTATTTTAGCTAAAAATCAGCCATTTTTTATTCCAGCGTTCTCAAATGAAATTCATTATGAGGTAGAAGTATTGGTTAAAATAAATAAAGTAGGAAAGTACATTCAAGAAAAATTTGCGCATAAATATTACGATGAAATTGGTTTGGGAGTAGATTTTACAGCACGTGATTTACAAAATGAATTAAAAGACAAAGGATTGCCTTGGGAAAAATCTAAAGCTTTTGACGGGAGTGCTTTAATTGGGAAGTTTGTAGCCAAAGAAACGTTAGGTGATTTAACAAGTTTAGATTTTACACTGCATAAAAATGAAACTCTTGTTCAAGAAGGCAACACCAATGCAATGCTTTGGAAAATTGATGAATTAATAGCGTACGTTTCTCAGTTTTTTACCTTAAAAAAGGGAGACGTGTTATTTACAGGAACTCCTGCAGGCGTGGGTAAAATTTCAGAAAACGACATACTTTTAGGAGCTATTAAAGGCGAAGAATTTTTTTCGGTAAAAATTAAATAGTTGCTTTTTAAAAAGTAAATAAAATTGGACGCCCGTTTTCCGTAGGTTCTTCTTTTCTGTGCTCTTTTAAAATGTTGTAGCCGTAATGTGTTTTTACTAAATTTTTAAAATTGTATTTCAATCTAGGGAATTCACGCAATAATTTTTCAAAATCATTGGTTGAAGAGCGTTCCATAAAATGATGTAAAATTTCAGTATAAGCTTTGGTTAACGTAATATTGAATTTATCATTTCTTAAAGCTGTTTTAAAGTAATTTTCCTTTATTTCTTTGTTTTTAACAATAGCTTCATCTAAACCATACTTGTTAATTAATACCCAAGTAAGCCTTAATAATGTTTCATGTGTAAAGTCTGTAGGATCTAGTGTACAGTCTTGTATTCTGCCAAGTAATTGGTCGTCAGTTAATTGGGTTTTGGTAATCATAGCTCAAGTTTTATTTTTAGTTTATAGTAACATTCTTTTGTTTATAAGATACATAAAAGTGAAAAAGGTTGCGTTGTATTTTGTACTTTTAATGCAACTAATAAATTAGAAATGCAAGCAGAGATTATTACCATTGGCGATGAAATTTTAATTGGTCAAATTTTAGACTCAAATTCAAAATGGATTGCTGAAGAATTAAATAAAATAGGTGTTTCGGTATATCAAATTACATCTATTCAAGATGATAAAGAGCATATTTTAAAAGCGCTAAAAGAAGCGCAATTAAATTGTGATATTGTAATTGTTACTGGTGGATTAGGACCCACAAAAGACGATATTACAAAATTAACTTTAGCTGAATATTATGTAGATAAACTTATTTTTAATGAAGAAATTGCAGCACATATTAAAGCGTTATTTGCAAAATCAAATTATCCTTTTACCGAAGTAAATAAAAATCAGGCTTTAGTTCCTTCAAAATGTGTTGTTTTTAAAAATGAATTAGGAACAGCACCAGGTATGTGGTTTCATGAAAATAGTAAAGTAGTAGTTTCACTCGCAGGAGTGCCTTATGAAATGAAAGGACTTATGATAAATAGTGTGCTGCCTAAATTAGTTGAAACGTATCATTTACCTTTTATTGTACATAAAACAATTCAGACTTACGGGATGGGAGAGAGTATGTTGGCTGAAAAAATTGAAGATTGGGAAACTAATTTACCAGAATTTATAAGTTTAGCTTATTTACCATCTTTTGGAAAAGTGAGGTTGCGTTTAACAGCAAAAGGACCTGACAAAGAAATTTTAGAAGAAGCTATTGCTAAAAATGTGGCTATTTTACAGAAACTTATTGGAGATATTATAGTTGGATATGAAGAAAATGAGAATTTAGAAGCTTTAATAGGGAAATTATTGATTGAAAAAAATAAAACTTTAGCAACCGCTGAAAGTTGTACAGGAGGAAATATTGCCAAAATGATTACTTCAATTCCGGGTTCTTCAAATTATTTTGTTGGTTCGGTGGTAGCATATCAAGCTGCTATAAAAATTAATGAATTAAATGTTGCCGAAGAATTAATCAATAATTATTCGGTTGTAAGTTCACAAGTAGCTGAAGCTATGGTAAAGGGAATTCAGCAAAAATTTAAAACAGACTATGCGATTGCAACTACCGGTAATGCTGGACCAACAACAGATTTAACAGATAAAACAGTTGGGGTCGTGTATATTGCAATAGCCACACCAATTGGCGTTTTTTCCGAAGAATTTAATTTTGGTAAACCAAGGGAGAAAGTTATTGAACGAACTTCAATAAAGGCTTTAGAATTGTTGAGAAAAGAAATTTTAAAAAACTAGTTAAATAAGTTTGTTTATTACGTATTAAAAATTTAATTTTGCATCTCGTTTTGAGAATACATTAAAAAGGTATAGAATTATGTCAAGAGTTTGTGAACTTACTGGAAAAAAAGCAATGGTTGGAAACAATGTTTCTCACGCCATGAATAGAACAAAAAGAAAATTTGACGCTAACTTAATAAAAAAGCGTTTTTATATTCCTGAAGAAGATAAGTGGGTAACTTTAAGAGTTGCTACATCTGCTTTAAAGAATATTAACAAGAAAGGAATTTCTGCTGTTATTAAAGAAGCAAGAGAAAAAGGTTTTTTAAAAAAATAATTATATTAGGAAATGGCAAAGGCTAAAGGAAATAGAATTCAAGTAATTTTAGAGTGTACAGAGCACAAAGCTTCTGGTAAAGCAGGAACTTCTAGATACATTACTACTAAGAATAAGAAGAATACACCTGATAGAATGGAAATTAAAAAATTCAATCCTATCTTGAAAAAAATGACTGTTCATAAAGAAATTAAATAATATAGGACCATGGCAAAGAAATCAGTAGCATCGTTACAAACAGGATCAAAAAGATTAACTAAAGCTATCAAAATGGTAAAGTCTCCAAAATCAGGAGCTTATACTTTTGTTGAAGCTATTATGGATCCTACAAATGTAAAAGACTTTTTAAGCAAAAAATAATTTTTTGCTCATAAAAATATTCAAGCTACTTTCTTTATTGAAAGTAGCTTTTCTTTTTTATATTTACCATACTAATAATTAAAAAATGAGTTTATTTAAAAGAATTTTTTCAAAAGAAAAAAAAGAAACATTAGATAAGGGCTTAGAGAAAACAAAATCATCTTTTTTCTCAAAACTTTCTAAAGCAGTTGCAGGTAAAACGAAAGTTGATGATGATGTTCTCGATAATTTAGAGGAAGTTTTAGTATCATCAGATGTTGGAGTAGAAACTACTTTAAAAGTAATTGAGCGTATTGAGGAACGTGTTGCTAAAGATAAATACTTAGGAACAGAAGAATTAAATTCAATCCTTAGAGAAGAAATAGCAGGACTTTTAGCCGAAACAAATGTTGGAAATGATACTGATTTTTGTATTCCAGCTAATAAGAAACCTTATGTAATTATGGTGGTTGGTGTCAATGGAGTTGGCAAAACTACAACTATTGGTAAGTTAGCTGCTCAGTTTACAAAAACAGGAAAGAAAGTTGTACTAGGTGCAGCCGACACCTTTAGAGCGGCAGCAATTGATCAATTACAAGTGTGGGCAGATAGAGTAGGGGTTCCTATTGTACGACAAGAAATGGGTAGTGACCCAGCTTCGGTTGCCTACGATACACTAAAATCAGGTGTTGCTCAAGATGCTGATGTTATTATTATTGATACCGCAGGTAGATTACACAACAAGGTGAACTTAATGAATGAGCTAACAAAAATAAAACGTGTTATGCAAAAAGTGGTTGCCGATGCTCCACATGATGTGTTGTTAGTTTTAGATGGTTCTACAGGGCAAAACGCTTTTGAACAAGCTAAACAGTTTACCAAAGCTACGGAAGTTACTTCATTAGCTGTCACAAAACTAGATGGAACAGCAAAAGGTGGCGTTGTGATAGGAATTTCAGATCAATTTCAAATACCCGTAAAATATATTGGTGTTGGTGAAGGTATTGATGATTTACAAGTTTTTAATAAAATTGAATTTGTTGATTCGTTCTTCAAATAAAAAATAATCTAAATAATTTAAAAGACCTTTTGTATTTTAATATATAAAAGGTCTTTTTTTATATGTAGTTAAATAATTGGTTTACAAGTAAAAAGTAGTATTTTTGCGCTCCTTAAATATAGAAGATGAGAACTAAATCTAAGAAAGAAAATAAAATTAATGTAGTTACTTTAGGATGCTCTAAAAACGTTTACGACAGTGAAGTTTTAATGGGGCAACTAAAAGCAAATGATAAAAATGTAGTGCACGAAGATGAAAACGACGATGGAAACATTGTGGTGATTAATACGTGTGGCTTTATTGGTGATGCTAAGGAAGAATCTATCAATACAATTTTACATTATGTAAATAAAAAAGAATTAGGTGAAGTAGATAGAGTGTATGTATCAGGTTGCTTAAGTGAACGTTATAAACCCGATTTGCAAAAAGAAATTCCTGATGTTGACGAATATTTTGGAACACATGATTTGCCTAATTTATTGAAAGTTTTAGATGCAGATTACAAACACGAGCTTATAGGAGAGCGTTTAACTACAACGCCTACACATTACGCTTATTTAAAAATTGCAGAAGGTTGTGACAGGCCTTGTTCTTTTTGTGCAATTCCTTTGATGAGAGGTAAACACGTTTCAACACCTATTGAAGATTTAGTAACTGAAGCTACAAAATTAGCAAAGAAAGGAATTAAAGAGTTAATTTTAATTGCTCAAGATTTAACCTATTATGGTTTAGATATTTATAAAAAACGTGCGTTGGCCGATTTGTTAAAAGAGTTGGTTAAAATTGATGGAATTGAATGGATTCGTTTGCATTATGCATTTCCTACAGGATTTCCGCTAGATGTTTTAGAGGTTATTAAAAACGAACCTAAAGTTTGTAATTATTTAGATATTCCATTACAACATATCAATGATGAAGTTTTAAAATCTATGAGACGTGGAACTTCGCATGAAAAAACAACAAATTTAATTGCTGAATTTAGAAAATCTGTTCCAGATATGGCAATTAGAACGACTTTAATTGTTGGATATCCAGGTGAAACTGAAGAAGCTTTTCAAGAATTAAAAGATTGGGTACAAGAAATGCGTTTTGAGCGTTTAGGTGCTTTTGCGTATTCACACGAAGAAAATACACATGCAGCTAGTTTAGTTGATGATGTTCCTGAAGACGTAAAACAGCAACGTGTAAATGATATTATGGATATTCAAAGTCAGATTTCTTTTGAATTGAACCAAGAAAAAGTAGGTAAAACGTTTAAAGTTATTATTGATAGAAAAGACGGTAACGATTTTGTTGGAAGAACAGAATTTGATTCTGCCGATGTTGATAATGAAGTTTTAATTGATGCTACAAAACATTACGTTCAAGTTGGTAAGTTTGCCAATATAAAAATTACTTCAGCAACTGAGTTTGATTTATACGGAGAACCTGTTTAGAAATTAGAATTAAGGATATAAAAAAAGCGAGCTAAGGCTCGCTTTTTTTGTTTATCTCTAAATTTAATTCAAGAAAACTGCATTCGTAAAAAATAATTTTCCATTTTCCCAAAACGATCTAAATAAAGGATTGTCGGTCATATATATAAGTTTACCACGACCTTTATTTTCAATTCCAAAAAGTAAAGAGTTCGAAACATTTTTTAATGCTTTTTCTCCTGCATATCCAGAAATTGGAGTAGTTTCTTTAGGGAAAAATCCAACATTTACACCTTTTTCTAGTAATTTATAAGCATTTGAGTTTAATTTTAAACTGTAATAATTTTGTTTGTAACCAAATGCTAAAGGGTGAGTATTATCAATGGTGCTTTTAAAAATAGTTCCCGTAATTTCACCTTCAAAATAACTAGCTTCAAGTTGATTATAAGGTGTTAAATTTTCGGTAATGCTATCTTTATCAGTGTTGTCTTTTTTACTTTTCAATACAAAACCTTCTTTATCAGCAAAACTTTTTAAGGCACTTCCAATAGCTATTACTGTACCTCCATCAATAGTGAATTTTGATAGTAATTTTAGGCTTTCTTTGTTTGAACGATAGCCGTCAGGTAAAATTAATACTTGATATTTTGAAAATGTAACCTGATTTAAATCGTTAGCGTTTATAACATTCAAAGGATACTTTAATTGCGTTTCAAAAAAGTGCCAAATTTCACCAAAACTTAATGATGATGTTCCTTTACCGCCTAAAACAGCCACTTTTTTAGGTTTAATTAATTTCATATAATCTGAGCCAAAATCGGGTCCGGCATCAGAAAAACCTGTTTCAGTTGTTTGTAGATTTTGAGAATTTGCAGCGGCTATTTTCAGAACAGTTTCATTAAAATTTTGAAGGTGTTTATTTTCACCCTTCATAATTACTAAGGCTCCTTTATTGAATGCCTTTCCTTCAACAGTAAAACCTTTTTGACTAAAGCGTACATTAAAACCTTTTTCTAATAAATCACCTAAAAATGCTGCATCTTTAACAGTATTCCAATTGCTTATATAGGCGTATATATTTTGATTGCTAGGTGTTGTAAGTGTAATGTTTTGATTCGTTTTTTCTGATTTTTGAAGTGAAACTTCCGAAGAAAATCCTTGTAAACCATAAGCAAAAGGAATATTCCAAGCGGTAATATCATAAGTAATTGGTGTAGAAAGTTCAGCTTCTAACTCAAACAAAACTTTCACCATTTTTCCTTTTGGCTGATTTGTTGGTACAATTAAATCATTGTTAGAGATATGAAGCTTACTACTTTTTCCTGTTTCATAATTAAAAGCATTGATGGTTTTTTCCGAAGAAAAATAACTAATAATTTCATGTTTATTTAAAAGTTGAACAACAGCATTTATTTTTTTAGAGTTACCCTTTAAAATATAGCTTTTGGTTTTTTGGTTTGTGTTATCAAAGAATTTACCAAATTCAGTAATCATTTTCGAAGTATTTTTTGATGCAACTTCAACAGTTGAAAGCCCTGTAGTTGTATGGTGAGCAATTCTATCTTTTAAAGTTAACACGGTATTGTTTTCGGTAACAATTCCTAATCCAGCCATTCCGTGACCAGCTTGCTCGTAAGTCATACCAATGGCTCCCATATAAGTTGGGTAGGTATCTCCATAGCTTGGGTAAAATAAATCGAACGATTCTTTTGTAAAATATCTCCAACCTTTTTTGTCGAAGTATTTGGCATGGTTTTTACCTATTTCAATCTGAAAATTGCGTTGCCAATCTGTAATTATTTCATGAAAAGGCTCAGCGCCTGGAGCAAAATAATATGGATTGTTAATAAATTGCTCGTGAAAATCTACGTGAATATGAGGCATCCAAGCATTGTAAACTTTCAAACGTTGTTGCGTTTCTATTTGAGTTGCCCAAGCCCAATCTCTATTTAAATCGAATAAATAATGGTTTGGTCTTCCGCCTGGCCAAGGTTCTTGATGCTCAATAACATCTGGATTTGTGTTAAACGGAGCGCTCTTAGTTTGGTTGTACCAGTTTACATAGCGATCTCTTCCGTCAGGATTCACAGAAGGGTCAATAATAACCAAGGTATTTTTTAACCAATTTTGTTTTTCAGTTATCAATTTATACAAAGTTAGCATGGATGCTTCAGAACTTGAAGCTTCGTTTCCGTGCACATTATAACTTAACCAAACAATGCCTACTTCTGAAGTTGCTTCACCATTTAAAATACCTGTTCTTTTTAAATTATCTTTTCTAATTTGTTCTAAATTCTCAATATTTTCTTCCGAAGAAATAAAAGAGATATACAATGGTCGGTGCTCATTAGTTTCTCCGTATTTTTTTAACTCAGTAGTTTTTGAATGTTCACTTACATATTTAAAATATGCAACAACTTGGTGATTTCTTGTAAATCGTGTTCCTAATTCGTACCCTAAAAATTCTGACGGAGATTGAATAGTTTGCGATTTTATTGAGAAGGAAAAGGCAATAATAGCAACTAAAAGTGAGATTGTTTTTTTCATTGAAAAATTAATTTAAGGGTCAAATGTACTTAAATTTTATGTAGGTGATTTTATATAAAAGTGTTTTTTAGTTAAAATAATGTTAGATATATTAGTGTTAACCGACAAACTATTTAAATTTAGTATTTTTATAAAAATTAAAACCCATTAAAATGAGTAGTAGTATTGAAGAAGATTATGATTTTGAAATGCATTGGACCAATGCTTACAGAAAAACTCCTGTAACCAGCTTAGGTTGGTATGAAGAAACTCCAACCAAATCATTAGAATTAATAGGTGAATGCAATTTAGCTGAAGATGCATTTATTTTTAACGCAGGAGCAGGAGCAAGTACTTTAATTGAATGTTTGTTAAATGATGGGTTTACAAATATTGTGGTAAATGATATTTCTGCATCGGCACTGGTTGAACTAAAAAATAGTTTATCAAAACACAATCATTCAAACGTAGAATTTATTGTTGATGATTTAACAAACCCTTCTTCATTATTAAAACTAAAAAATGTTGATCTTTGGCATGACAGGGCTGTTTTGCATTTTTTTACTTCTGAAGAGCAACGAATAAATTATTTTAATTTGTTGAAAAAAGCGGTAAAAGTTAGTGGTTTTGTTATTTTAGCTGAATTTAATTTAGAAGGAGCTAAAAAATGTTGTGGTTTAGATGTTTTCAATTATAATGAAGTAATGCTTCAAGAGTATTTAGGTGCTGATTTTGAGTTGTTAAAGTCATTTAATTATACCTATACACAACCATCAGGAAACACACGAGAATACGTATACACTTTATTTAAAAGAAGCGCATAAGAATACATGAAAGTACATAATATTCCTTTTCAAGAAACAGGTTATTTTTCAAAATTAATGGGAGATTATTTAGATAAGAACCCAAAATTAAGTGATTTTTACAACAATTTTCCAAATTTAAACGGATTTAAAAATCAGTTAGCATTAAAACAATCGTTTCCAGTAAAAACTAGAAATGTGTTGGTTGATGCGTTAAAAAAGCAATATGTTTCAATAGCAATTTCAGACGCTACAGCTAAAAATATTGAACAATTACAATTAGAAAACACCTTTACAATAACTACAGGGCATCAGTTAAATATATTTACGGGTCCGTTGTATTTTTTATATAAAATTGTTTCAACCATAAATTTAACAACGCAGTTAAAAAAGCAATTTCCTAATAGCAATTTTGTACCTGTATATTGGATGGCTACGGAAGATCACGATTTTGAAGAAATAAATTATTTTAATTTCAAAGGAAAAAAAATAGCTTGGGAACAAGAGAGTAGTGGTGCTGTTGGGAGATTAAAAACAACCGATTTTGATACAGTTTTTAAAAACTTTTCACAAAAGTTAGGCAATTCTAACAACGAAAAATATATCAAAGATTTATTTCAGAAAGCATACATTTCACATAACAATTTAACCGAAGCTACACGCTATTTGGTAAATGAACTTTTTGGAAGTTATGGTCTGGTAATTATTGATGGTGATGATAGTACATTAAAAAATGAATTTTCACCCATTGTAAAAGATGAATTATTACATAAAACTTCGTTTAAAAATGTTTCATTAACCAATCAAAAATTAGGTGAAAATTATAATATTCAAGTAAATCCAAGAGAAATAAACTTATTTTATTTAAACAATGAACTAAGAGAACGTATTATTTTTGAAAATAATGTATTTAAAATTAACAATACTTCTATTGTTTTTTCTGAAGAAGAAATTCTTGCTGAACTAAAAACTCACCCTGAACGATTTAGTCCAAATGTAATTATGAGGCCGTTATACCAAGAAACCATTTTACCGAATCTTTGTTATATTGGTGGCGGTGGAGAAATAGCATATTGGTTTCAGTTAAAAAACTATTTTGAAGCTGTAAAAACTCCATTTCCAATTTTATTGTTACGTAATTCTGTTTTATTAGCTTCTGATAAACAGTTACTTAAAATGGGAAAGTTAAATATTTCGCTTCAAGAAATATTTTGCAAGCAAGAAGATCTAATTACCAAAAAAGTAAAAGAACTTTCAAAATTTTCGATAGATTTTTCGCAACAAAAAATATTTTTACAAGAACAGTTTAAAGGTTTAAAAGAACTTTCACTGCAAACTGATGCTTCTTTTTTAGGAGCTGTAAATGCGCAAGAGAAAAAGCAATTAAACGGATTGGCTAATTTAGAAAAAAGACTATTAAAAGCTCAAAAACGAAAATTAGCAGACCAAGTAACCAGAATTAAATTCATTCAAAATGAATTATTTCCAAACCAAAGTTTAGAAGAACGAACACGAAATTTTTCAGAAGTTTA
This sequence comes from Lutibacter agarilyticus, assembly GCF_900188235.1. GTDB lineage: Bacteria > Bacteroidota > Bacteroidia > Flavobacteriales > Flavobacteriaceae > Lutibacter > Lutibacter agarilyticus. The sequence goes on from NZ_FZNT01000006.1 coordinate 132,888, forward strand.
TTTAAATTTAGGAACCAATTTAATTCCGATGTTAATTGAAGCTTTAGATCCGTTAAAATTAGAATTTACGATTCTTGAATATTAGCAACAGGCTTTAAATGAATGTTGTTTTTTTTGTAGTTAATTACAACTTCAATAACTTTTTCTGCTTGTAATTTTTTAGATTCATCCTCTGATAATTCAAAATCTACAGGAGTATAATACACGCCGCTTTTTTGTATTTGATTAGATTCTATGGAGGTGTTATCTGAAGTTAACGTTAGTTTTCCTTCTTTAAAAATAAACGAAATGGTACAGCCAGTTCTTTTAATATTAATTTCATGAATACCAAATAACACCGTTTTTAAATACGGAAATCCGCCTAATTCTTCAACATCAGCATATAAAATATGTGTAGCACATACAGCATATTTAGTACCTTCTTTATAATCAATTTGATTGAGAATTTCAGAAGCATCAACAGTTGGTTTTGGTTTAAATAATTTTGAAAGAGAAAAAGCCATAGAAGGAATTTGTATTTTATTAATTATGGTATAATTGATTGTGCGTTAATTTATTACCGCAAGATTTACAACTGTCTGCAGCTCCTGAACCACCAGCACAGCCATTTGTACAAGTATAGTGATAAACACCTTTTGTGTTTTGAGCTGGAGTAGGAGCTTTTGGAGCTGCTTGTGGCGTTTTTTGTGTTGGATTTGTAGCGTTACTCTCAACTTTTAGAGGTCCCGATTTTAATAAGTCATTCGCGTGGTAAGCTGTATTGTGTGTATATGGATTTTTACATACTGGGCAATTTCCAGCCGCATCACCACCGCTATTTTCGCACTTGTTTTCACAAATATAATGTTGCACTTTTTTAACGGTGTTTTTAGAGTTTACAACTTTAGTTTTTTCTTCTTTACAGGAAATAGTAAGAACAACAATTAGTAGCACTAAAAAATTTAAAAGTTTCATAAACGTATATTTTTGTGAGTTGTAAAAATCAAATATACTATAAAAACTAAAACTGTTTAATTTTTAATGTTGAAATTCTAAATAACGGCAGTTATTCTTTAATTGAAAAACTTTGAATGGCTTTATTTGGCTCAATAATTGTTTCTTCTGCCCAAAAGTTAGCATCGTATTTAGCTAAGTGTGTAGGTTGAAAGTCTTTATTTTCGGTAATAGTTTCAAATTCAGCTTTATCAATTGCGTTAGTTTCATATACAAGGTATTCAAAACGCTCAAATGAGTTGATTTTAGCTTCAATTTTTAAAGCGACTTCATTTTGTTTTTTTCTACCTTTTACATGTTTATTCTTTTCAATAATTGTTAAAGGACGTTTAATGCCAAAATCCATTCCTTTATCTAGCTGTACAAAATACGGGAAATAGTTATTGTTTTCTTTTTTGAAAAAAACTTTTGATTGGTATAAATTAGAACTGTATGATAATCCTAAAAGAGAAAAATCTTTTAAGTTTTTTATATTTTTATAATCCATTTGTACAATAGCAAAATCATTTACATTAACAAACAAGGTTCCTTTGTACTCTTTACTTCCTTTAGGCTCAAAATTAATAATATAACAAGGTTCATTGTTTACAATGCTATATCCTTTAATGGTGTATTCGTATTTATTTAGTTTGTCTATTAAATTAAACGTAGGGTCTTCAGCATAAAATAAAGATTCGTATAAGTTTTTGATACTTGATTTTATATAAAATAATTTTCTTTTAGATTTTTCTGCAAGCGCGGCAGAGTCTTTTGCTTTTAATTTTTCTTCAATTTCTTTTGATTCCTTATTTTCAGCAATAATAGAATCTACTTGTACTTTACTGCCAAATATGCCCGATTTAATTTTTAAGTACGAATTTCTTTTTACGTTTTTATTTAAAATTTCTTCTAATTTTTTAGATAAACCTTCCATTGAAAGGTTTACATCTTTATCGTACAATTCAGCGGCCTTAGAAATGATTAGCTTCTGATTTTCTAAATCGGTATAGTAATTCCCTAGTGTTTCTTGGTAATAGTCGGATTTACGTGGAATTAAGCCGTTAATACTATCAATTAATTTTTTATTGATTTCAGGGATACTAGATTCCTTCATATCCATTGTAAGTTTATTTACTGTAGTAATATAAGATTGTCTGTAAAATATTTTTTGATTTGAAAGTACATTTTGGTAGTTACTATCGATATGTTCTTCAACCAACTCCATAATCTCTTTGGCTGAATAGTTGTTTTTAGAAAGATATACCAAGTCTAAATTTTCAACTTCTTCTTTTAAATAAAGGATGCTGTCTTTTAAGCTATTTATAGCAAAACCTTTTTTTAGATAACCAACAGATGATATATAAATACTATCCTGATTTATTTTACTTAAATCTAAACTAAAGTTACCTTCTTCGTTGCTAATAATTCCTTTATTAGGAGCATAGGAAATACTTGCGTACGGAATAATTTCGTTGCTAATAGTATCTTTTAAGGTAGCTTGATAATTTTGAGCGTTGCTATTGAAAATACAACAAAAAATTAAAGTAAGTATAGCTAAATAGCTAAATGTTTTCATAACAATTAAAGTTTTTCGTATAAGTTGTATGACGAATATAATTTGAAATTGTTACCAATAGTGTTAAAAAAAAGCCATTCTTTATGAATGGCTTTTTAATTTAATAGTTTATTAACTTTTATAAATGAATTACTTCATCATAAGCATCAGCAACGGCTTCCATTACGGCTTCACTCATTGTTGGATGCGGGTGTATAGTTTTTAATACTTCGTGTCCTGTTGTTTCTAATTTTCTACCTAAAACAGCTTCAGCAATCATATCTGTAACTCCAGCACCAATCATATGGCAACCTAACCATTCGCCATATTTAGCATCAAAAATTACTTTTACAAATCCATCAGGTGTTCCAGCAGCTTTTGCTTTACCAGAAGCAGAGAAAGGGAATTTACCAACTTTAATTTCGTAACCAGCTTCAATTGCTTTAGCTTCAGTTAAACCAACACTTGCAATTTCAGGAGTTGCATACGTACAACCAGGAACATTTCCGTAGTCAATTTTTTCAGAATGTAAACCTGCAATTTTTTCAACACAAGTAATTCCTTCAGCAGAAGCAACGTGCGCTAAAGCCTGACCAGGAACAACATCACCAATTGCATAATAACCAGGAATATTAGTCTGGTAAAAATCGTTTACCAATATTTTATCACGGTCAACAATAATACCAACATCTTCTAAACCAATATTTTCAATGTTTGATTTAATTCCAACAGCAGAAAGTACAATATCAGCTTCTATAATTTCTTCACCTTTTTTAGTTTTTACAACAGCTTTTACACCATCTCCAGAAGTATCAACAGATTCTACAGAAGAATTAGTCATTACTTTAACACCAGATTTTTTGAAAGAACGTTCAAATTGTTTTGAAATATCAATATCTTCAACAGGTACTAGGTTTGGTAAAAACTCTACAACAGTTACTTCAGTTCCCATTGCATTGTAAAAATGAGCAAACTCTACACCAATTGCTCCAGAACCAACAACAATCATTTTTTTAGGTTGTGTAGGTAAAGTCATTGCTTGGCGATATCCAATTACTTTTTTACCATCTTGGGGTAAATTAGGTAACTCACGTGAACGTGCACCTGTAGCAATAATAATATGATCTGCACTATATTCAGTAACCGTACCATCGGCAGCAGTTACATCAACTTTTTTACCAGCTTTAATTTTTCCAAAACCGTCAATAACGTCAATTTTGTTCTTTTTCATTAAGAATTGAACACCTTTGCTCATTCCTTCAGCAACATTTCTACTACGTTTTACTACAGCTTCAAAATCTTTATCAATAGCTTCGGCTTTTAAACCATATTCATCTACGTGTTTTAAATAATCGTAAACTTGCGCACTTTTTAATAATGCTTTGGTTGGTATACAACCCCAGTTTAAACATATTCCACCTAAATTTTCTTTTTCAACTACGGCAACTTTAAATCCAAGTTGCGATGCTCTAATAGCTGTAACATAACCTCCAGGGCCACTACCAATAATTATAACGTCGTATTTCATGTTCTATATATTTTTTTATTCAATGCTGAATTTCGCAGCAAATTTACTTATTTTTTAACTGAATTGATTTAAGAATTCGTTAATTCTTCAACTCCTTTTTTTCTAATATCGTAATTTTTAGCCTTTAAGCTGCGTATTACATGCGTTCAGGAACACTAATTCCTAATAATTTAAAAGCATCTTTAATAATAATGCTCACTTTTAATGAAAGCTGTGTTCTAAATATTTTTTCATTTTCATTTTCACAACCTAAAATAGGAACAGTTTGATAAAATGAATTGTATTCTTTTACTAAATCATAAGTGAAGTTTGCAATTAACGCCGGGCTATGATTTTTAGCTGCATTTTGAATTACTTCAGGGAATAACTGAATTTGTTTTATCAATGATATTTCTTTTGAATGCAATGAAATATCTTCAGAAGTAATTTCAACAGTATAATCAAAAGTAGCCTTTCTTAATATAGATTGAATTCGAGCATAGGTGTATTGAATAAACGGACCTGTATTACCTGCAAAATCTACAGATTCCTCCGGATCAAATAAAATACGTTTTTTAGGATCAACTTTTAAGATGTAATATTTTAAAGCACCTAAACCAATAGTTTTGTACAATGCTTCTTTTTCATCATCGGCATAACCGTCTAACTTTCCTAATTCTTGAGAAATAGTTCTAGCTGTGTTGGTCATTTCAAGCATTAAATCATCAGCATCAACTACGGTTCCTTCTCTAGATTTCATTTTACCGCTTGGTAAATCAACCATTCCGTAAGATAAATGATACAAGTTTTTAGCCCAATCAAACCCTAATTTTTCAAGAATTAAAAATAGTACTTTAAAGTGGTAATCTTGTTCATTACCAACAGTGTAAACCAATTCATTTAAATCGTAGTCTTTAAAACGCTCAATAGCGGTTCCAATATCTTGGGTCATATAAACTGCAGTACCGTCAGATCTTAAAACAATTTTCTCATCCAAACCTTCTTCGGTCAAATCAATCCAAACTGAACCATCTTCCTTTTTATAAAAAATGCCTTTTTCTAACCCATCAGCCACCACATCTTTTCCTAATAAATAGGTGTTACTTTCGTAATAGTTTTTGTCAAAATCTACTCCTAATTCTTTATAAGTTTCATCAAAACCAGTATACACCCACTGGTTCATAGTTTTCCATAGATTAACAATTTCAGCATCACCAGATTCCCACTTCAATAACATTGCTTGAGCTTCTAATAATAAAGGAGCTTGTTTTTTAGCTTCTTCTTCGGTTTTGCCTTCTGAAATTAATTGAGCTATTTCTTGTTTGTATTCTTGGTCGAATTTCACATAATAATTTCCAACCAGTTTATCACCTTTTAAACCTGTACTTTCTGGAGTTTCTCCATTTCCAAAACGTTGCCACGCTAACATACTTTTACAAATATGAATTCCACGGTCGTTTATAATTTGCGTTTTGTAAACTTTTTTTCCTGAGGCAGCAATAATTTCAGCAACAGAATAGCCTAATAAATTATTACGTATATGTCCTAAATGAAGTGGCTTATTGGTGTTTGGTGAAGAATATTCAACCATTACCGCTTTTTCATTTTCTTTAGGCTCAATGATCCCAAACTTGTCTGTTTTTAGAATGCTATTAAAGCTAGAAATAAAGAATGAATCGGAAATCACCAAGTTTAAAAAGCCTTTAACAACGTTAAAATCTTCAACTTCAGCAACGTTTAATTTTAAATATTCACCAATTTTAGTACCTATTTCAACAGGATTTCCTTTTACATAGCGTAAAAAAGCAAAAACTACAATGGTAATATCACCTTCAAAATCTTTTCTAGTAGCTTGAAATTCAACAGTATCAATTTCTTTATCGTAAATTTCTTTAAACCCTTTTTTTACAGCGAGTTCTAAATTATGTTGCATAATTTTAATTAAATATTAGGAAGTGCAAAAGTACACAATTTTTAAAAGTTTAAATTGTATTTTTGTTGAAAATTAAAGGGATGGACGCGTTTTTAAAAGAGTTACCAGAATTAGCAAAAGAAAAACACTTAGAAACAAAAAAGTATTTTGCTAGATTAAAGAAAAGAACACCTAAAAATTTAGATGTTGTAATGAAAGATTTGCACCAAAAAGAGTTTAAGAAAACAGACTGTTTAACGTGTGGAAATTGTTGTAAAACTACAAGCCCAATATTCACAAATAAAGATATTGAGCGTATTGCTAAATCTATGAAAATGAGGGTTGTTAATTTTATAGCGCAATATTTGGAAAGAGATGGTGATGATTTTTATGTGTTAAAAACAGCCCCTTGTACTTTTTTTGATGAAAGTGATAATACTTGTTTTATTTATGATGTTCGCCCAAAAGCTTGTGAAGAATATCCACATACTAACAGAAGAAAGTTTATTCAATTAACAGACCTAACGTTAAAGAATACAGAGGTTTGCCCAGCAGTATATAATATTGTGGAAGCATTAAAAATTAAATTACCGTTTGTAGGAGGTAAAAAATAAACAGTTATATTATGCCAAATTTTTCAAAAAAATCATTTTTTATATTACTATTTTTTTTAGTTACATTTTTAAACGCCCAAAATGTATTATATATTTATGGAGATGTTTCTGCAGAAGGAGATATACCTTCAGGGGTTAAAGAACCATTTCATCAAATGCGTTTAAATGATACTGGCGATTTAGGGATGAGTCAGTTTTTAAATGCTTTGGAAGAAGTTAAATTAAATGTAACGGAAGTGTATGATCAGGAAATTGAATTTACCTCAAAAAGTTTAGAAAATATTGATGTATTAATTTTAGGATCTAACCAACGTATGTTTTCTGAAAATGAAGCAGATGTAGTTGCTACATGGGTTAAAAATGGTGGCGGAATGGTAGTGTGGTCTGATAGTGCATTTGGAGGTGAGTATAAGGTAGTTGGTGTTGATAATGAAACAGGAAGAAATTCAGATAATATAATCACGGAACAATTTGGAATGGAGTTTTTAACAGATAATGGAGCGGGAAATTATTTAGTGAAAGATTATACTGAAAATCATTTTTTGAACGCCAATAATAAAAATGGTGGTGTAAAGTTTAGGGGGGAAGGAGTAAGTTTTGTACGTGTTTCTCCACCAGCAAAAATATTAGCCAAAGCTCAAGAAGGTGGTTTAGGAGGTGCATTAAGAGTAAATAAAAATGATGGAGTTTTTAATATAGAAACAGATGCGGCTTTAGCAGTTTCAACAATTGGAAAAGGTAGAGTGGTTGGTTTATTTGATCGAAATTTATTTTGGAATGCAGGAGCAGGTACACGTTTAAGCCATTCAGATAATAGAGAATTTACCCAACGATTAATGTTGTTTGCTGCAGGAGTTGAAGATGAAAGTAGAATTTCATTAGAGGTAAATAAAATTAATAAAGGAATTAATAACCCACCAAAAATTACGATTAACCATAATTTAGAAAAGAATAAATTTGTTAATATAACCACCGTAATTGAAGACAATGATACAGACGATATTTATCCTGAAATTCATTGGAAACAGCTTAGTGGACCTGCGCAAGGAGTGTTTGAAAATAACAACCCAAACACCTTAACACCAGTAATTGAATTACCAAAAAAAGGTACTTATGTTTTTCAAGCAATTATAAATGATGGTGAATTTGATTTCAGAAAAAAGATTAAAGTAACTAAGAGTTAAATTTGTCAAAGAAACCCGAAAAGCTTAATTGTATATTAAATACTTCTTTCTAATTTTTTTAAAAGCTTCAATTTTTGGTTGCCATGAATCTTGAATTTCTTTGGCTGAAAGTCCGTTTTTAAGTTGCTGTTCAAGTTCTAAACTGCCTGCGTGTATGGTAAAAGTACTTCCAAAGAATTTTTCTGTTGAGGGTGTTTTATTATAAGCATCAATCAACCATTCAATATTTACAGCGCTTAATTTTGAAGTATTTTTTAAATCTATACCATAACATAATTTACTTTGATGTTTAGGGTATTTTGATCCAAAATTAGGTTCAGGTGTGTAACTAAACTCACTTTTTGGAAAAAAAGGAGCACCATATTGCTGAAATTGATATTCGGTTCCGCGCCCAGCGTTGATAATTGTTCCTTCAAAAAAACCTAAACTTGGGTATAAATTAATAGCAATATCGTTTGGTAAATTAGGAGAAGGACGAATAGCCAAATGGTACGTGCTTTTATGTTTGTAATTTTTTAAAGGAATTACCGTTAAATTACAAGTTGAATTGTTTTTAAGCCAACCTTCACCATTTATCATTTGTGCATATTCCCCAATGGTCATTCCGTAAACTAACGGAACAGGGTGCATTCCCACAAAACTTTTGTATTCAATGTTCAATGTTGGTCCGTCAATATAATGTCCGTTTGGGTTTGGTCGATCTAAAACTATCAACGAAATTTTATTTTCAGCACAAGCTTTCATAACGTAATGCAACGTAGAAATATAGGTATAAAAGCGAACACCAACATCTTGAATATCAAAAATAACTACATCAATTCCCTTTAATTGTTCAGGGGTAGGTTTTTTGTTTTTCCCATATAAAGAAACAATAGGTAAACCTGTTTTAACATCTATGCCGTCTGCTACTTTTTCACTAGCATCTGCTTTCCCTCTAAAGCCATGTTCAGGAGAAAACACTTTTTTTATGTTGATTTTTAACTTCAATAATGAATCTATTGAATGGGTATAAGTTTCAACTTCATTCTTAAATATTACAGAAGTTTGGTTGGCAACAATGGCAATATTTTTGTTCTTCAAAAGTTGTAAATACTCAACTGTTTGTTGTGCACCGGTTTCAATTTTTGAAATTGAAGTAGTATTTTTTTTGGTTGAATTAGTTTCGGTAGTAGATTTATTGTTTTGACCACAAGAAATGAAGCTAAAAAACAAGCTGAAAACCAAGAAGAAATATGTATTTTTGAAAAATTTAGAAATCATTTATAAGTTGAATTACGAGTTATTTATAGCCAAGCGAATTATTGCTGCTAAACAGTATAAAAGTAGTATATCGTCACCAATAATAAAAATTGCAATTATTGCCATTTCATTGGGGATTGTTATTATGATGATTGCGATTGCGACAGGTATTGGCTTGCAACAAAAAATTAGAGAAAAAATTGCAGGTTTTAATGGGCATATTCAAATTACAAATTTTGATAATAATTATTCTGAAATTACCTTAGAATCCGTATCTACAAATCAAGAATTTTATCCTGAATTTAAAGAGATAGATAATATTGATAATGTACAGATTTTTGCTACTAAGGCAGGAATTATTAGAACGGCTTCAGACTTTGAAGGTATTATTTTAAAAGGTGTTTCTAATGATTATAATTGGCGTTTTTTTGAAGAATATATGGTGGCTGGAAAGTTGCCTGATTTTTCGCAAGATGTTTCTACCGATGTTTTAATTTCACAGGAAATTTCCAATCGTTTGCAAATTAATTTAGGTGATCAGTTCAATGTGTTGTTTGTAAAAGACGATCCTTCCAAAGCACCTTGGTTACGTGTGTTCACCGCTGTAGGAATTTACAATACCGGTTTTCAGGATTTTGATGAAAATTTTGTGATTGCTGATATTCGAAATATTCAAAAAATGAATCGTTGGGCAGTGGATGAAGTAGGGGGTTTTGAAGTGCTTATTTCTAATTTTGATGAAATTGAAGTTAAAAGTATAGAGGTTTATGAACAAACCGCTTCTACCTTAAATACACAAAATGTGATTGAAAAATACCCAGCTATTTTTGAATGGATTGGTTTATTTGATAACAATATTTACTTAATAATTGCAATTATGATTTTGGTTGCAGGTATTAATATGATTACAGCTTTACTTGTTTTAATTTTAGAACGCACTCAAATGGTGGGGATTTTAAAAGCGTTAGGAGCAAGTAATGTAAGCATACGTAAAGTATTTTTATACAATGCAGGTTACCTTATAATTAGAGGGTTGTTTTGGGGAAATTTAATTGGATTATCTATTTTATGTATTCAAAAATATACGGGTATTATTACGCTAGATCCCGAAACATATTACGTTACCAATGTGCCTGTTTATATAAATATTGGGTATATTATTTTGTTAAACATAGGTACGTTGCTGCTTTGTTTATTGATGTTGATAATTCCTTCAATAATTATTTCAAAAATAAATCCGGTGAAATCTATTAAGTTTGAGTAAAGCGATTTTGGGTTTACGATATTAGAAAATTAAATTTATAATATTAAACTCCAAACTCCTCCAAACTCCAAATTTTCAACTTCTAATATCAAACTTAGGTTTTTCATCTTCAGTATCTATACGTCTAATATCTACTATTTAATATCAACCTTAGGTATTTCTGACGTAGCAAATTGCTTATTGAATGTTTGTAGTTTATGCTAAATTAAATTTAAGCATAAATTTTATGAGTTGTTGTGCTTTCGTGCTTATTTTATGTCCTTCTGTAATTTATTAGGATTTTGTCTTGAGTCAAAAACTGTAATAATCTCAATCTCTTTTTTCTCAAAATTTACTCTGTAATAGAAAGTTATCTGCTTTGTTACAACACACTTAAATAAACCATTAAATTCAGATGACTGAGGACAACTTTCAGGCTGATCTGAAATTTGTTCAATTTTAGAAGTTTATTTTCAGCTAATTCTGATAAAAATACTTTCATTAAGAAATCTTTTTCAAAAAGTCATTGAACTCAACTCTTTTGCCTTTATTCAATTCTTTAATGCCTTTTTCTATTTCTTTTTGCTCAGACAAAGTTAATTCATTCCAAAAATCAACTTTTTCTTTTTGAATAAATTCCGTTATTTTCGCAATGAATTTATGATTCTCAATGTTGAGAATCATTTTTACTAGCTCAATTTTTGAAGTTTGAATATTCATAATATATTATTTCTTAAATCAAATTTACAAAAAAATCGGTTTATTGTCGGAACTAAATTTTTTTCGTGTGTATGAAGCACAACTTCTAATATTTAATATCAAACTTAAGTGTTTCATCTTCAGACTCAAAACTTCGAATATCAAATATCTACTATTTACTATCAACCTTCGATTTTCATCTTCAGTCTCAAAACTTCAAATATCAAATATCTACTATTTACTATTTAATATCAACCTTCGATTTTCCGTTTAGGTCTCAAAACTTCTAACTAAATTCACTAGTAAAGTGTAATTTAACTGAAGGATATTTACTCTGCGTCATCTGAATAGTAAACGCAGAATCTGCTAAAAACACTAATTGACCTTGTTTATCCTTTGCTAAAAAACGTTGTTTTACACGCTTAAACTCTTTAAATTCTTCATTTTTAGGGTCTTCAGGTTGTACCCAACAAGCTTTGTGTACAGGTAAATTTTCGTAGCTACATTTAGCTCCATATTCGTGCTCTAAACGGTATTGAATAACTTCATACTGTAATGCACCCACAGTACCAACAATTTTTCTACCATTTAAATCTAGGGTAAATAATTGCGCAACACCTTCATCCATTAATTGATCTAAACCTTTAAATAATTGTTTAGATTTTAAAGGATCGGCATTGTTTACATAACGGAAATGTTCTGGTGAAAAACTTGGAATTCCTTTAAAGTTTAAGTTTTCGCCTTCAGTTAGTGTATCTCCAATTTTAAAGTTTCCAGTATCTTGAATTCCTACAATATCTCCAGGGAATGATTCGTCTACAATTTCTTTCTTTTCAGCAAAAAAGGCATTCGGACTTGAAAATTTCATTTTTTTATTTAAACGAACATGTAAATATGGCGAATTACGTTTAAAAGTTCCCGATACAATTTTTATAAAAGCCAAACGGTTTCTATGATTTGGATCCATATTGGCGTGTATTTTAAATACAAAACCTGTAAGTTTTTCTTCTTTAGAATCAACCAAACGCTCTTCAGATTTTTTTGGTTGTGGTGTAGGAGCAATTTCAATAAAACAATCTAATAATTCTTTAACTCCAAAGTTATTTAAAGCAGAACCAAAAAACACTGGTTGTAAATCACCTTTTAAATATTCATTATTATCAAAAGGAGGGTAAACTTCTTCAACCAACTCTAATTCTTCACGTAAGGTTTCAGCAGCTTTATTTCCAATAATTTCGTCTAATTCAGGAACCGAAATATCATTAAATTCAACACCTTCAGAAATAGTTTGTTTATTATCTCCAGAGAAAACATTTAATTTTTTTCCGAAGATATTGTAAATACCTTTAAAATCGTATCCCATACCAATAGGAAAACTTAGTGGAGTTACACGCAACCCTAATTTTTGTTCTACTTCATCCAATAAATCAAAGGCATCTTTTCCTTCACGGTCCATCTTATTGATAAAAACAATCATTGGGATTTTTCGCATTCTACAAACTTCAACCAATTTTTCTGTTTGTTCTTCAACCCCTTTTGCAACGTCAATAACCACAATTACACTATCAACAGCAGTTAAGGTTCTAAAGGTATCTTCTGCAAAATCTTTGTGACCAGGCGTATCTAAAATATTTATTTTTTTGTCCTTATAAATAAAAGCCAATACTGATGTAGCTACCGAAATACCACGTTGACGCTCAATTTCCATAAAATCGGAAGTTGCACCTTTTTTAATTTTATTATTTTTTACGGCACCTGCTTCCTGAATTGCACCACCAAATAATAATAACTTTTCAGTTAAAGTTGTTTTACCTGCATCGGGATGCGAAATAATACCAAAAGTTCGTCTGCGTTGTATTTCTTCTAAAAAACTCATCTGTGTATCTAAAATTTGTGTGGGTTTATTTCTTTAATTAATTTCGGTTTGCAAAAATATAAATAATTACCACACTATGTTAGCTATTTATGTAAGACTTTCAAAAGAAGATAATTATAAAATTTATTTACTTACCAATTAAAATAAATAAAACAGTATAAAAGTAAATTACCACAATCACATAATAAGATTTTTTACTATATTACCTTCAACACTAAATAATCACAAATACTATAAATTATGAAAATCAATAACATTTTAGAAGGCATTGGAAACACCCCAGTTGTGCGACTTGCTAAATTATTTCCAAATGCTAATGTTTGGATGAAACTTGAAAAAGCCAATCCAGGTGGAAGTATTAAAGATAGAATTGCATTAGCTATGATTGAGGATGCTGAAAAAAGAAATATTTTAACTCAAGACACAGAAATTATAGAACCAACTTCAGGAAATACGGGTATTGGCTTGGCAATGGTTGCTGCAGTAAAAAATTACAAGCTTACACTGGTAATGCCTGAATCAATGTCAGTTGAAAGAAGGGCTTTAATGGCGGCTTATGGGGCTAATCTTGTGCTTACTCCAAAAGAATTAGGATTAGGTGGTACCATAGCAAAAGCAAATGAGTTAGTGGCAAATAATAAAAATGCTTGGATGCCTTCCCAATTTACAAACCAAGCAAACCCTGAAATACACCGTAAAACAACTGCTTTAGAAATTGCGGCTGATTTTCCTGAAGGTTTTGATTATTTAATAACGGGTGTTGGTACAGGAGGCCATATTACAGGTATGTCGGAGGTTTTAAAAGAAAAATTCCCAAGCTTAAAAGTTATTGCTGTAGAGCCTAATGATTCAGCCATTATATCTGGTGAAGAACCAGGGCCTCATCCAATACAAGGTATTGGACCGGGTTTTTTTCCAGAAGTATTCAATAGAAACTCAATTGATGGTGTAATTAAAATAACAAAAGAAGAAGCGTTTTCTGAAGTTCAAAATATAGCAAATACTGAAGGTATTTTGGTGGGTATTTCTTCGGGAGCCTCTTTAGCAGCAGTTAGAAAACAATTAAAAACAATAAATACACCCTTAACAATAGTAACTATTAATTACGATACAGGAGAGCGCTATCTTTCTATTGAAGAGCTTTTTAAGAAGGATTAATTAAAATCTAAGAAGTTTTTATTTTACGTGCATTTATGTTTACTGTAATTACAACTGGTTATTTTATGGTAATACTTGATTTAATACCGTTAAAAAATTTCACATTATTGACTTTTAATATGGCGGTTATTACACATTCTTTTTTGTAAATTTGTTGCAATTCAAAAATAAATGAAAGAAGAACAAGTAATTTTAGTAAACGAAAAAGATGAGCAAATTGGCTTGATGCCAAAAATGGAAGCTCACGAAAAAGCGGTATTGCACCGTGCATTCTCAGTATTTGTATTTAATAGTAAACAACAATTAATGTTGCAACAAAGAGCTGCAGATAAGTATCATTCACCTTTATTGTGGACAAATACTTGTTGTAGTCACCAACGCAATGGAGAAAGTAATATTGAAGCAGGAAAAAGACGTTTACAAGAAGAAATGGGTTTTGTTTGTGAGTTAGAAGAGAAAACTTCATTTATTTACAAAGCACCTTTTGATAATGGCTTAACTGAACACGAATTAGACCATGTAATGGTTGGTTTTTATGATGAAGATCCAATTATTAATAAAGAGGAAGTAGAAAGTTTTAAGTATATGACTGTTGAAGAAGTGAAAGCTGATATGGAAGTAAACCCTCAGATGTATACCGAATGGTTTAAGATTATATTTGATAAATTTTATAGTTTTATTAAGCACTAATTATGAAAGTAACGGTTCATAGAAAAGCGCATTTTAATGCAGCGCATAGATTATACAACGCCGATTGGACAGATGCACGAAATGCGACTGTTTTTGGTAAATGCGCCAACCCAAATTATCACGGCCATAATTACGATTTAATTGTAGCTGTAAAAGGCGAGGTACATCCAGAAACTGGTTTTGTTATGGACATGAAAGTCCTAAAAAAATTGATTGAAGTTGAGATAGAAGATCAATTTGATCATAAAAATTTAAACGAAGAAGTTTCAGAATTTAAAAATTTAAATCCAACGGCTGAAAATATAGCCGTTGTGATTTGGAATAAATTAAGACCAAAAATTGATTCAAATTTAGAAATTTCAATCACATTATATGAAACGCCTCGAAATTATGTAACCTATTCAGGTGAATAATTAATTATCTTTTTTCTGTTTATTCAATTCATCTTGTAATTGACGTCTAACTTTTTGTTCGCGTTCTAAAGCTTTTTTACGATGCAATTCAAACTCCTCATCAAGCTCTTTTAAATCTAGTTTTGTTTGAGTAGTAATGCTATTACTTTGTTTGAATTTTGTAATAAAAAACAGTAATAATAGAGTTAAAATTACAATTACTGAAAACATGATGGTTTTAAAAGTTCCTTTATTAATTTGTATTCCAACTAAAGAAATACTTTGAATTTCATTATTTAAATTAGTAATAGTGGCTTCTGATGTATGTATCGCTAATTTAAGACTGTCAATGCTTTTCTTTTGGGAGTTTATTAATTTATCAGCAGCTATTATTTCTTTTTTTGAAGCTGAAATAGAATCGGTTACATTTTCTTTTAATTTATATAACCAGGTTGTTTTTACTACTTTATAATCTTGATAACGGTTGGAGTTTTTAATTAAATTATCGAATTGATTGCTTACTGAACCAGTATCAGTAAATTTCTTTACAGTCTGTCCAAAGGTTAAATTAACTGTGAATAGTAGTGTAAATAGTATGAGCGTTTTAGTTTTCATTTGTATAGAGGGGTATAATTAATATCTAGGTGTTTAACGAATGTTGTTGTGAGTTATTGTAAATAGGTGTAAAGTTTATTTAAAACGTTTATCCGATTTAAAGTTTTCTTTATCTATGTTTGTTTTTTTAGCAAGCCATCCTTTTTTAGTATTGAAGCGATTGTCAAAGTCTTCAAAAAAAGGTTTAATATCTAATAAAGGTGAATTATTCATCATATCCACGTCTAAAATATGAATTTTATTTTCATCAATGCGTTCAATTTCAACAATAGAAATTCCTAATTTATTAGGCCTTTTTGGAGATCGAGTAGCAAAAATTCCTTTAGGCTCAGTATCCATAAACGGAATTACTTCAAGCTGCGGTTCTTTTATTAAGTGCAGTTGGTAAATTAAAATAATATGAGAAAACTCTTCTAAATTTTTTAATCCATTTACATAATTTTCGTTTAAAACAATTGTGCCTTTAACTGTTTTTGCTCCAGTTGGTTGAATTGGCATATTTTCGGGTGTAACCCAAGGTGTTTTAATACTACCAATTATATCTAAGTTAATACTTTTCTCACTCATAAAACTGCTAATTTACATATTTTTCAAATTTATTTGGCTTTTGTGCATATATAAATAATAAAAAATAAGATGTGCATATAGCAAAGGTTTTTTTTATATAAACAATTGCCTTGTAGTAGTTACGAAGGCTTTTATTTTATTGATTTGTTCATAAGTGGTTAATAAATACTAATCAGTCTTTAATTAATGAAGCTAAATTAATAATAGATTTGACTAGAATTAGGTTCTTTATTAAATTTCAATTTAAAATAGATTAAAAGGGAATTAAGTGTAAATCTTAAACTGTTCCCGCAGCTGTAAACTCAGTAGTTGTTTTACAATCTTTTGCCACTATCAATAGTTATTGGATGGGAAGGCGTAAAACAGAAGTAAGTCAGAAGACCTGCCTTTTTCAAAATAACATAAAACTTTCGGGAGAAAAGTTTGTTTAAATATTTCTAAAAGATAACAAGATTTGTTTTTTACAGGTTCTATTGTTTAGATGTTTTCTAAACAATATTGCATTGTACAATTTAATATTATGATGAATTACGTCGATTTGTGTGTTGTTTTACAAGAGGTTCCGGGTGAGATTAGCATTTGTTTTTCAATAACAGGTTGTGAGTTAATGTGTAACAACTGTCATTCTGCATACCTGTGGAAAAAAGAAAATGGAGATCCTTTAACACTTCAAAAATATACACAAATTTTAACAGGATATAGCAATTTAGCAAGTTGTGTGCTTTTTATGGGAGGTGAATGGTATGAAAATGAGTTAGAAGAATTTTTAAAAATAGCCAAAGAATTTAATTATAAAACCTGTTTATACACAGGTAAAACTACTGTTTCAAATATATTACTAAATCAACTTACTTGGGTTAAAACTGGACCTTGGATTGAGAAATTAGGAGGTTTGGAATCAAAAACCACCAATCAAAAATTTATAGAAGTAAAATCAAATAACATATTAAATCACTTATTTCAAAATAATTAAGCTATGATACGACTTACCGACGAGCAACTTACACAAAAAATCAATTTTATTGAAAATTACATCAACTCTAACAATGCGGCCGACGGTTCAGCGGTTGATGCCAACGCCAATGTAACTTCAAAAAACATTGCAACAATGGAGGCTGAATTGAATAAAGATATTAATATTCAGGTAAATAGAAGCTTGGTTAAAAATAAAATAAGCGAATTATTTGGAGAAGACTTAGCGAATGAATACATACGCCAAATTGAAAGTCATGAAATTTATGTACATGATGAAACATCATTAAAACCATATTGCGTTTCAATAAGTATGTATCCATTTTTATTTGATGGTTTAACAAAATTAGGTGGTGAAAGTAAAGCACCACAGCATTTAGAAAGTTTTTGTGGCGAATTTGTAAACTTGGTTTTTGCCATAAGTTCTCAATTTGCAGGAGCCATGGCAACTGTAGAATTTTTGATGTATTTTGACTATTTCGCTAGAAAAGATTACGGAGATAATTATTTAGAAACCAATGGTAAATTAGTAGCCAATCATTTACAACACGCAGTGTATGCTATAAATCAACCAGCAGCAGCAAGAGGCTATCAGTCGGTATTTTGGAATATATCTTTATATGATGAAGCTTATTTTAATAGTATGTTTGGAGAGTTTGTTTTTCCAGATATGAGTAAGCCTATTTGGGAAAACCTTAAAAAAACACAACAGTTTTTTATGAAATGGTTTAATAAAGAACGTGAAAAAGCAGTGCTAACTTTTCCTGTAGTTACAGCTGCTATGTTGGTAAAAGAAGGAAAACCTGTAGACCATGATTTTGCCAATATGTGTGCGGAGGAATTAAGTGAAGGCAATTCGTTTTTTATCTATCAATCTGAAAATGCAGATAGTTTAGCTTCGTGTTGCAGGCTTAGAAATGAAATAAGCGATAATACCTTTAGTTATTCTTTAGGGGCTGGAGGAGTTGCAACAGGATCAATAAATGTAATCACCTTAAACATGAATCGTTTGGTGCAAAAAGGAAAGCATTTAAAAACTGAAATTGAAAAAATTCATAAATATCAAGTTGCATATAGAAAGATAATTGAAGCATATAAACAGGCCGGAATGTTACCGGTGTATCAGGCTGGTTTTATTTCGTTAGATAAGCAATTTTTAACAATTGGTATTAATGGTATGGTTGAAGCTGCGGAGAGTTTAGGTTTGCAAGCTGAAAATTCAACTAGCTATAAATCTTTTGTTCAGGAAAAATTAAAAATTATTTATGATGCTAATAAAGAAGCTAAAAAGAAATACGGCTATATGTTTAATACTGAATTTGTACCTGCTGAAAATTTAGGTGTTAAAAATGCAAAATGGGATAAGGAAGACGGTTTAATAGTGCTTAGAGATTGTTATAACTCTTACTTTTATGCTGTTGAAGATACTACAATGAATACATTAGATAAAATTTTGCTACATGGAAAAGAAACTATTAAATATTTAGATGGTGGTTCAGCACTTCATTTAAATTTAGAAGAAATTCCTAATAAAGAAGGATTTTTAAAATTAATTAATGCAGCAGCAGTAGCAGGGTGTAATTATTTTTGTTTCAACGTAAAAATTACCATTTGTAATAAATGCAATCATATTGATAAAAAAACGTTGACTAAATGTAGTAAGTGTGCAAGTACAGATATAGATTACGGTACTAGAGTAATTGGTTACTTAAAACGAATTTCAAGCTTTAGTTCGCACAGGCAAACGGAACAAAAATTAAGGTTTTATCACAGAAAAGAAATTTCTTTTAATACGTGTACTGTTTTAGAAAAAAGGAGTGAATTATTAAACAATCATTTTAAAACTAAAACCAATCAGTTACTAAACTAATTATAAAAGAAACTGTTTGAAATTAGGTGTTAAACCATTACTCAAACAGTTTCTTAAGTTTAAAGATCTAAGAAGCTTTTAAAAAAGGTTCTTTTAACTGAAATTTAAATGTAGCCTTACAAGTGGTAGTTTTTGTTTTTTCATCATTGACTAAAACTAATAATTGTAATTCGTTATGGTTTAATTTTGTAATTTGAGATTGTATTAGCAATTTATCATTCAAAAATGCATTTTTCAAAATTTCTAACTTATATAATTTGGGTGCATTCACACTTAAATCAGGATTGTTAGTAATCATATCTGTCACAAATTGTTCCATTACCTCATATAATTTGTTAGGAAGTAATGCTTTGTGATTGTTAATGTCATTTTTTGTTACTTTGAAGTAGGTGGTAGGGTTGTTTGTAGTGATGTTATTTAACGTATTCATAATTTTGTATTTTTAAGTTCTTATTCGCAATGGTATGGGTATTCTTGTTGTAGTGTTATAAGCTAAGCGTTTACCTAGCATTTGAATGGACTTGGCGACTTGTTGAATAATGATGTTTAAATGTTTCATAATTGTATTTATTTAAAATTAATATTAGTGTATAAAAAAAGGTGCTTTTTGTTGTAAAAGCACCTTTTAAATATGTTGTAATTTTTAGTTTATTTACTAAAATTATTGAAAGTGCTTTTTTTTACATATATATGTTGTTGCTTAAAATTACGCATAGCATACAGGGAACAAATCGATTGTATGGCCGACTTGACATAATTTAAAATTGTTGTATGTGCAGTAAATACTTTCATTATTTATCAAAAATAATATTATTATTTAAAATGCAGGTATTTTTATGTGTTAATTTTATGTTATTTCATCTTTTTGTTAAATTATTCACAATAAACTAGGTGCCTTTTACATTTCATAAAAAACAAGTTATCAAAAAGATAAAAATTAAATACATCCTAAACCAATTTCTCGTACATTTGCAAAATATTTTAAATACATAAATTATGGGAAGCATTAAAAACTTAAAAAAAGATATTAATTACGTTTTAGGAGATATTATTGAAGAGTGTTATTCTTGGGAATTATCAAACCCAAAAGCTGACAAGAAAGAGTCTGAGGCTATTATGGATGAGGCAGTTAATACTTTTGATTCTCTTATAGATTTGATTAACACGAAAGATGTTGAAAATAAAAAAGCACATTTTAAAGCTATAGAAGCTGCATTAGAAGCAAAAGCTGTAGAATTAATTGCTAGAGTAAATAAATTGTAGTGGTTAAATGTTAAAGTAATGTTTTTTTTGTATATTTATAACACTAAAAATACAACTTAAAACGTTCATGTTTTTATAACAAAAAAATTAAACCCTATGGCAAGAGAAATGTTTGAGTATACAAAAACGGTACTCAAAAAAGTAAGCTTTAACACAGAATTATTTAAAAAAGAATTAGAAAAAGCGGTAAATAGGTTATTACCATTTGAAATTAAAGAATTATACATTTGGTTAAAAGAATTTACCTATAATAAACCAGAATTATATCCGTGTTTAGCGTTAGTATCTAAAAATTAAAAAAGGAGCCTTAGGCTCCTTTTTTTTGTAGTATAGGACTTATTATTTTAACATCATTAAAAGCTATAATTCCTCTAACAATACCGTCTATGGTATTTTTTAAGGTTTCAATTAAATGAATTTTTAGTTGAGATTTATGATAAAGAATGCTGACTTCTCTAGCTGGAACTGGTTCTTTAAACTGGCGTAAATAAATACGATCCTTATCGTTTAAATCTAATGTTTGTAGATAAGGAAGTAATGTCATGCCTAAGCCTTCTTTTGATAATTTTATCAACGTATCAAAACTTCCACTATGCAATTGAAAGTGTTGATTTGTTCTTCCAAAGGTTCTACATAAATTAATAACACTTTCTTTAAAACAATGTCCGTCTTCTAATAAAAGAATATCATCAATATTTAAATCATCAATGTTTAAAGATTTATTTTCAAATAAACGATGCTCTTTGGGTACAAAACCAACAAAGGGTTCATAATACAATACACGTTCTTTAATTAAATCATTTTCTAACGGTGTTGCAGCAATAGCTACATCAATATGTCCATCAGTTAATTTTTTTATACATTCTTCAGTAGTTAATTCTTCAATTTTTAAATTTACTTTAGGATATTTCTTGATAAATGTCTTTAAAAATAAAGGAAGTAGGGTAGGCATTACTGTAGGAATAATTCCTAATTTAAAATCTCCACCAATAAACCCTTTTTGTTGTTCAACTATATCGTTTATTCTATTGCTTTCATCAACAATAATTTTTGCTTGTTCAACAATTTTACTGCCAATTTCAGTAAGTTGAATCGGTTTTTTATTTCTATTAAATATTTTGGTATCCAATTCATCTTCTAACTTTTGAATTTGCATACTTAATGTTGGCTGGGTTACAAAACAATGCTCTGATGCGGTTGTAAAGTTTTTGTATTCAGCAACAGCTAAAACATATTTTAATTGTGTAATAGTCATGACTATAAGTTTTTCCGATAAAGATATTAAAACTATCAATTGTAATTATGATAAATCGTTCTTTTTTTTCAAGAAATTTGTATTAGAAATAAAACATAGATTAATAATTAAAAACAATAGATATATGAATACTACAATTATAGGTTTAGATAAAAAACAAGCAGAAGAATTAACAATTAATTTAAATGAATTATTATCTAATTTTCAGGTATATTACCAAAATTTAAGAGGTTTGCATTGGAATATAAAAGGAAAAAACTTTTTTGAATTGCATGTCAAGTTTGAGGAGTTTTATACAGATTCACAAGAAAAAATTGATATGATTGCTGAACGAATATTAACGTTAGAAGGTACGCCATTACATACGTTTTCTGATTATATTGAATTAGCTAAAGTTCCTGTTGGAAAAAATGTTACCAATGATGTTGAAGGAGTTTCTTTAGTAGTAAATTCTTTAGCTGAATTGTTGAGAATTGAGCGTTTCATATTAGAAGCTTCTGATAAAGCAAGTGATGAAGGTACAAATTCTATGATGAGCGATTTTATAGCAGAACAAGAAAAAACAATTTGGATGTTAAATGCTTGGTTGTCTTAATTAATTTAAGTAAAAAAAAGCGGTTTTCAATTAATTGAAAACCGCTTTTTTCATGATTTAAATAATTTGATGCATCCATAAAATGAAGGATATATCAATAGTATTTTTTTACGACCAAAATTTACGTTTTTTATTCAATTCATCTTCTTGTAACTTGTATTCTTCAGGAGTAATTACTTTTAAAAATGAAGGGTCTTGTTCTATTTCAATTTGGATTCGTTTTACAATTTCTTCAAAAGTTTCATTTTCGTAATCAATTTTCATAGGCTCTTTAATAACCATAGACTGTAATACGTCTCTTTTTTTGATGATGAGTCCTTTTTTATCAAATGATCTTCTAAAACCATCAATCACAATTGGAACAACAACAGGTTTATAGGTTTTAATAATATGCGCAGTTCCACGACGAATAGGCTTAAAAGGAGTTGTAGTACCTTGTGGAAAGGTAATTACCCAACCATCATCTAGCGCTTTTTTTATATTACTAATGTCAGACATTTTTACTTGCCTTTTTACATCTTGACCTTTACTTCTCCAAGTACGTTCAATAGAAATTGAACCAACATAAGCAAAAATCTTAGGTAGAAGTCCAGCTTTCATAGTTTCTGAAGCGGCTATATAATAGATGTTTAGCTTAGGGTTCCAAATGTATCCAACATTTTTAATGGTATCAACTCTTCCTTTTAAAGAAGCATTAAATACGTGTAACATTGCTGCGACATCAGCAAAATATGTTTGATGATTTGAAACAAAAAGTACATTTGTTTCGGGAAGGTTTCTAATAATTTCTGAGCCTTCTATTTGGAGTTTGTTAAAGCGGCGATAACGTCCGTGTGAAACAATTCCAAAAAAGCGAATAAGCCATTTTTTTAGAAATAAAATGTGCCCAAAAGGGTTCCTTTTAAATATTGGCATTTGGTTGGTTTAGTTTTGTTGGTTGTACAAATTTACTAAAAAAAAGTTAGATATTTTTTAAGAGTTCCCTTATTTCATTCAGCATCATGGCTGTTGCGCCCCAAACAATATAACTGTTTAATTTAAAGCAAGGTACCTTAATTTCTTTTGCATATGAAGTTGATAATATTGTTGTTGAAATAACAGTTTTGTTTAAAAAATCATCTAATGTAACTTGAATTAATTCTTCAACTTCATGATTTGTTCTAAATTGCGGTGACTGGTATGTAATTCCTAAGAAAGGAGTAACTAAAAAATTACTAGGTGGAATGTACACGTTTGTCATTTCTTTAAAAACAGAAATAGTGTTTTTTTTAATTCCTACTTCTTCAAAAGTTTCTCTTAAAGCTGTATTTTTTAAATCAATGTCGTTGGCTTCAAATTTCCCTCCAGGAAAACTTATTTGTGCAGAATGTGTACCGTTATAGCTTGCTCTTTTGGTTAATAAAAAACAAGTATCATTATGTTTGTTTGGGTAAAATAACGCTAGTACACCTGCTTTTTTTGGTTGTTGGTTTTCAATATAATCTTCTGAAAGTTGTTTTCTTATTTTAGGAGCCAATTTAAATTGAGCATCTAAGCCTCCAGTCGGAAGGGTATCTATTGCAGAAATACGATCTTTAAAAAGTGAAAAATCCATATTATTCCTTAGTATAAAAGGTAGGTAATGATAAATGAAATTTTACAGCAATAATTCTAATAACAATTACAATAGAAGTTGTGATTACATAGATCATATTTATTGGTAAATCAAACTTATTTAATATTAAAAAAGTTATTGAGCCAATAAAGGCTGCTGTTGCATAAATTTCTTTTCTAAAAATTACAGGAATTTGAGTGCAAAGAATATCTCTAATAACACCTCCAAATGAAGCTGTTATGATACCTAATGCAATAGAAATAATTGGATTGAAGTTTGATTCTACACCAATTTGTGTACCTGTTATGGTAAAAATACCCAATCCAATAGTATCAAATAAGAATAGGGATTTACTTAAGTATTTTATGTGGTTTCTAATTACAATAGTTACAATAGTAGTTGCAATAATAGTAAATACATAATACGTTTCAAGCATCCATCCTACAGGTTCTTTCCCTATTAAAACATCTCTAAGCGTACCACCTCCTAGGGCAGTAACAAAAGCAACCATAAAAACTCCAAAAGGATCGAGTTTCTTATTTATAGCAACTAAAGCTCCTGAGGTAGCAAAAGCAATGGTTCCTAAAAGGTCTAATAAATCAAAGAAGTTCATAGGTTAATGTACAGTAAAGCGTTTACTTTTTTATTTAATATGAAATTTTGCAGCCAATGCAGCTCCAATAATTCCGGCTTCATTTTCAGCTTCAGCAGCCACAATAGGTGTGTTGATATTTATTCTTGCTTCAAATTTATCTAATTTTTTGCTTGCTCCACCGCCAACAATAAATAAATCTGGCGATAGTAAAAGCTCAATATGTTCAAAGTATTCATGCAGTCTGTCCCCCCATTTTTTACGACTTAACTGTTCTCTTTTTCTGGCAGAATCAGCAGCGTATTTTTCGAAAATTTCTCCATTCTTATGTAATACATGTCCAAATTCAGTATTAGGTAATAGTTTTCCATCTAAAAAAACAGCCGATCCAATTCCGGTCCCTAAAGTAATTACAACAACAACTCCTTCTTTATCTACACCTGCGCCAAATCCAATTTCAGCTAAACCCGCGGCATCAGCATCATTGACAATAGAATATTGATTTCCTGTTTTTTGTTGAAATAGTTCCTTTACATTAGTACCTTTCCAATCTTCGTGTAAATTTCCTCCACTTAAGCAGGTTCCATGTTGTAGTGGAGTAGGGAAGCCACAACCCACTAAGCCAGTCCAATTAAAATGTTTTACCATTTTTTGAATAACTTTTGATACTGCTTCCGGTGTTGCGGGTTTAGGAGTTGGTATTCGGTATCTTTCGGTAGTTAGTTTACCTGTGCTTGTATCTACAATAGCACCTTTTATACCTGTTCCACCTACGTCAATACCTAATACTTCCATAATTATATTTTTAAATGTTACTTGTTTTTGTTAAACGGTCTTCAATCCATTTTTTTAAATCGAAGAAGTTTTTTGGAGCCACACCGTGTCCTACAGGATATTCTTGATAACAATGTTTAATATTCAATTGTTTGAAGAATTCTGGAGCTTTATTAGCCCAAGTTACAGGAATTACTTGATCAACGCTTCCGTGAGAAATAAAGAAATCCAATGCCGAATAATCTTTAGTTTCTAAATTTTCAGGTAGTAAATCTGGGTTTACATGACCACTTAACGCGATTACTTTTTGAATAATTTCAGGATAATTTAAAGCTACCGAATAGCTTAAAATTGTTCCTTGACTAAAGCCTAGTAAAAAGGTATTTTTAGGTGCAATCGCATATTTTTCTTGAACTTCTTTTATAAAAGCAGCAATGGTTTCTCTTGCTGAAATGGCTTCAGGTATGTCTGAAAATTTCCCTTGTGTGTCGTTAAAGTTAATGGAGTACCAGGCATAGCTTCCAAAGCCAAGCATTTGAGGCGCTCTTGCACTTATAATTAATAATTCATCAGGTAATTCACCTGCAAATGAAAATAAATCTTCTTCATTGCTACCGTAACCGTGTAATAAAATAAGTAATGGTGTATTTTCTGAAGGTGTTTTTGGTTCTCGAATAATATATTTTAATGATAATTCTTCCATAAATTAGTTGGCAACTGTTTTATTAAATTGATTTAAACCATTCTTGAAATTTATCTCCCAACAAAGGAACTTCTTTTTCTTCACCGTTAAATGCACCTATAAGTCCTATTACCCAAAGTACAAAAACACCAAGGTTTAATAAATAACCAGCAGTATGTGGTAAAAATTTATAGGCTAAATTTGCAACTAAACTTAATAGTAATAAGCCAATTGCTTGACGAATATGAAATGAGGTAAAATAATTTTTTTTATCTTTATTTAAAATTACGGCTATAATTAACCCAATCCACCATAAGTAAGCTATTATTGCGTTGGTTTTACCTTCTGAAACTGTATTGTTTTGCATAGTTATTTTAGTTAGTTTTATTTTAAAGTATTGTTTTGTTGTTTGCTATAACACCATAAACTCTTCCTGTTAATTTTTTATTTAAAAATATGGAGTTTTTTGAAGTTGATAAAATATGAGCTTCGGTAAAAGTGTATGCATCATCTGGATTGAAAAGGGTTAAATCTGCCTTTTCACCTACTTTAATGCAATTAATTTCAATATTAAATATTTTACGAGGGTTTGTAGTTAAACTCGCAATTAAAACATCAGTATCAATAACTTTATTTAAGGCTCCAAATAAGCTTTCTAAACCAATAGTTCCAAATTTAGCATTGCTATATTCTACTTTTTTATGTTCAATATCAATTGGGTTGTGATCGCTTGTAATGATATCTATAACACCATCATTTAAGCCTTTTATTAGAGCATTAATGTCTTTTGAAGTTCTTAAAGGAGGTAAAACTTTGGTGTTTGAGTCGAAATCCATCAATTCATCATCGGTTAACACTAAATTATGAGCAGTAACACTACAAGTAACTTGTAAACCTTTCTTTTTAGCATCTTTAATTAATTGTACTGATTTTGCAGTTGAAATACTTGGTATGTGCAATTTTCCGCTAGTATATTCTAAAATAAATAAATCACGCGCTATTTGCATTTCTTCAGCAAGTGCAGGCAACCCTTTTAATCCTAGTCTTGTACTATTTTTTTCTTCGTTTACCAAGCCGTTGCGAGCGATGGAATTATCTTGAGGATAGCTCATAATTAAACCGTCAAAATTTTGCGCATATTGTAAAGAAATTTTTAACAAATTAGCATTTGAAATCGGTTTTTTATAATCACCAAAAGCAATGGCTCCGTAATTTTTCATATCAAAAAGCTCTGCAATATCTTCACTTTCTGAATTTTTAGTTAAGCTTCCTAACGGGTAAAGGCTAGTAGCAAAACCGCAGGCTTTGTTTTTTATAAATTCAATAGTTGCTTTATTATCTGCAACTGGAGAAGTATTTGGGTTAACCGCAACAGCAGTAAAACCACTTTTAGCAGCGGTATTTAAACCGTTTTCAATGGTTTCTCGTTCTTCAAAACCAGGTTCTCCAAAACATACACTTGTGTCAAACCAGCCTTGTGAAATATGAAGGTTGTCTAATTGAATTTCTTCAAAATTCCCCTTATTTTCTATGGAATTTTCAATTTTAAGAATGATCCCATTTTCAATTAAAATGTCTTTTGTTTGATTGTGAAAAGGGCTTGTTTTATCAATTATTGTTGCAGATTTGATAAGTAGTGTCATATTTTGAAATATTTTAATATCAGCATTTCAATGCACAAAAATAGTACAGAAAATGCTAAAAACCATTTAAAAAGCCAATTGATTTTTTGTTGATCGTGAATTGATGAAAAAATAGCAGCTACTGAAGCTACTGTTGTTATGTTTTTATTGGTTGAAATTAGTTGTTGTAGATCCATATAATCTAAATTACTTTCGTCTCTATTGTAATTAAATGCAATGGTTTGCAGTGTTTTATTAGCTGAAGTAATGTTGTAAAATCCGCTTTTTAAAATATGATCTTGCAAGTCTAAACGGACCTTGTTGTTTGAAATTGTTTGCAGTGGAATAAATTCAGTAGCTTCATTTGAAACTTTTAAAACAGCATCTTTACCAATTTCAGTTAAAACATCAATGTTTGTATTTGGTGAAATGGTATAGTAAAGTTCAGATAATTGCACGCTCTTTTTGGCGAAATTATAAAAAACAGGCACAATTAAAGAGGATTGTGTAAAGTTGCTATTGTTTTTATTTAAAGGAGAAGCAACCCAATAAACGGAGTTATTTTTAAAGTCTATGGAAGAAATAAAAGGCGAATTATTTTCAAAACTTATTATATTAGAACTCGAATTTAAAGTACTTTCAAAATAAATAGAAGTGGTTGGGTATTGAAAGTTGGTGATCGGTTTTTCAAAAACATCTTGTAATAAAGGATGCTTGTAATTGATGGTCGTTATTTTATGCTCTTGTTTAATTTTATAGTTAATGTTGCCTATTTGTAATAAATTTAAAAAGTAATTGTACCTGTTAATATTACTTTTTTCAGAAGGAATGATAACGACGCTTCCTCCGTTTTTTGAAAATTCAAGTAAATTATTCGCTAATTCAGCAGGGATATTTTCCAACTCATTCAGTAAAATTAAATGCTGCTTTTGAATGTTATTATAGTTTAAATTTGGTAGGAGTGAAGTGTTGAAATTGAATTCATTTTCAGTATAAATTTTCCTTAGAAATGTACTGTTTTTTCCAATGCTTAAAACGTTGATTTTAGTTGGTTTTGAAAGGGTGAAAAAGAAGTCGTTATCAAACGTTAAAAAATTATCAACTAGTGATATTTTACCATTGAATTTAGTTGTTTTAGGAATATTGAATTGAACAATTTTAGAGGTACTGTTATCAAATTTAGCGGTTGTTTTACCTATGAGTTTAGTGTCTTCAAATAAAGAAATTGGAATACTTAAATTGTTTTTTAGCGTACTTTTAATAACTACGTTTAAGGTGGTTTCTTCTAAAGATGTTGCTTCTGTATAAATACGATCAATATAAATATTGTTAATTTTAGTAGGTGTTGTTTTTAAAAGCTGAATTGGGAAGTTTACATTTGTAACATCAATTTTATTTTTGTTATTAATATTTTGAAAATCAGATATTAATATAGATTCATTTAAAGTGTTAGTTTTGTTTGATCTGTTGCTGTTTAATTGAAGTAAAAGCGTGCTTAATTCTAATTTATGAGGATAGTATTTAATACTCATCAATTCATTTTTTAAATTCTCAGGAGTTGAATTTTTAAAAAAATCATTGTTTGTGAGTAAAGATATTTTTTGATTTGGGTTGGTATTGTTTTCAATAATATGTTGCGCTATATTTTTTAAAAGTTCACCATTTTCACCTTTAGCTTGCATACTAAAAGAATTGTCTAAATAAATGGTGGTATTTAATTTTTGAGTGGTCCTGTGTTTTGAAAAATAAGGTTGTGAAAAGGCGAATATTAAACAGGTAAAGGCAAGCATTCTTGTGAGTAATATGAACCACTTTTTTAAACGTGCACTTTTACGTGTTTGTTGCTCAATGTTTTTTAAAAATTTTACATTGGTAAAAGGTATTTTAACAAAGCGCTGCAATTGAAATAAATGAACTATTATCGGAATGATAAGTAGCAGAAGTGCGTATAAAATTTCAGGATGCTTAAACTGCATTATTTATGTAAAGTTTATCAAAGATAAAAAATTCAATGGTACTTAAGCAAAATAGTTTTTTAAAATTCCCAGCGCATAATTACTTGCAATTGAATTTGCAAATCTTGAAAAATCTATAGTCGCATTATCGTTTGCTTTGTCTGAAATAATTCGAATAATTGAAAACGGTACACTGTATTCAAAACAAACTTGCGCTACAGATGCGCCTTCCATTTCAACACAAGTTGTTGAGGGTAACAAATCGTTTAAAAATTTAATTTTTTCTATACTCGAAATAAATTGATCACCACTAGCAATGTCTCCTAAAATTGCTTTTGGTGTTGTGATGTTAAAAGCATTAGCTTCGGTTTTCGAAATAAAATCGCCGTATGTACCTATAAATTGTTCTGTTGCTTTTAAAAGATTTTTAGGATTTTTTGTAGCCACGTATTTGTTTTTCAGAATGGGTATTTCAAATTGATTGTAAAACGGACGTGCATCTAAATCGTGTTGATATAAATGCTTTCCAATTACAACATCACCAATATTCAACGTTTCTTTAATTCCGCCAGCAACACCCGTAAAAATAATTTCTTCAACATTAAAATCATTGATTAGCTGAGTAGTGGTAGCAGCAGACGCTACTTTTCCCCAACGCGAAAAAACAAGCACTACATTTTTGTTGAAAAGCGTACCTGAGTAGTATTCTCGCATTCCTTTTTTAGTAGTTGTTATATGTTCAAGTTCGTTTAGCAAAGCTTGAATTTCTTCTTGCATTGCGCTTATAATTCCTATCATTTCTAAAAAATTAATTGATTATTTTGCCATCTTTCATTTCTAATTTTCGATCAGCCATTTCAGCTAATTCGGTATTGTGTGTAACAATTACAAAGGTTTGATTGAATTTTTCGCGAAGCGTAAAAAACAATTCGTGTAAATTTTTTGCTGAAGTTGAATCTAGGTTTCCACTTGGTTCGTCAGCAAAAATAACATCAGGATTGTTTATTAAAGCTCTAGCAACTGCAACACGTTGTTGTTCACCACCAGAAAGCTCGTTTGGTTTGTGATGAATTCTATCTGAGAGTCCTAAAAAATCTAATAATTTTTTGGCGGCTTTTTCAGCTTCTTTCTTAGATTTATTGGCTATAAAAGCTGGGATACACACATTTTCTAAAGCTGTAAATTCTGGCAGTAATTGGTGAAATTGAAAAATAAATCCAATATGCTTATTTCTAAATTTAGAAAGTGCGTTATCTTTTAAGTTTAATAAGTTTTCTTGGTTTATTGTTAAGTGTGAATTGGCTTCCTTTGAAGGTGTATCTAATGTGCCTAAAATTTGTAAAAGGGTTGTTTTTCCAGCACCTGAAGGTCCTACAATAGCTACAACTTCTCCTTTTTTAATGGTTAAATTAACGCCTTTTAAAACTTCTAAATCTCCGTAAAACTTGTGTATATTTTTTGCTTCAATCATGTGGTAAATTAATGCTGTGAAATTAAACAATTAAAGCGAATTTACAACCACGTTTTTAGTTTGTTGTAGTCTAAAAAGTAAATTACTTTAAGTGAAATAACATTGTTTATAGGTTCGTTAAACAAGTTGGTTAGATTTTCCCCAAAATCTATATACGATAAATCATCTTCGTTAAATATAGAATTTCGGTACAGCGCTGTTAAAAAGCTTCCTGGAGCAAATTGCCAGGTGTAGTTTAAATCTAAATTCCAAATATTATAATTGATGTTGTTGTTTTCTGAATAGGAGGTTGGATCTAATGTACCTTCTTTATTTAAAACGTAATATTGATCTTGGTATTGAACAGGAGACCAATAATGCCTAAAAGAAAGTGTGAGTGCCGATTTAGTTGAAAAACTCAATTTTCCGCTAAGGGTATTTATTACATTTTTCACATCTCTAGTTCCAAAAATAATATCTTCATTTTCAAGTTGGGTAATATAGCCGTTTTCGTTGACTAACTTCCCATATTCTACATTGTATATCATTTGAAATTTATCAGAAAATCGATAACGAGGTTCAATTTCAATTCCGTAATAATAATTGTTAAGTGTGTACCTTTTTGCGTAATTGATATTAGCTTCAACGGCAAACTTTTTCCTGAAATCTGAAGAAATCCATGCTCCAGATTCAAATACACCTTGTTGTTTAAAAAAACGACCTTCAACTCGTGGTTCAAAATAATCGTATTGATCTCCAATATTTGCTTCTATGTTTGCTCCGTAAGCCAAACGATTAATAGTAATAAAAAAGGCATTTAATTCAACATCGTTTCCTGTATATTCGTTAGGTTCACTTAAATAGCGCAAACTAGCATCAAACCGTATTCTAAATCTTTCAAATTTTTTGGTAGGTTCAAAAATTTGGTACGAAATTCCAGAATAGAAATTCGAGTAATTATTTCTTCGTTGAAAGCCAAAATCCTGAATATCAAAATTATCATCGTTTCTAGAATAACGAAAGTAATATTGATAGTTTCCAGAAATTTTACCTAATCTAACAGTGCCAGCATAACCAGCATTATTTTCACCATCTTCACGAACATTACTCATTTTTATATTTCCAGAGACATTGTATTTGTTTTCTTTGTTTGAAATGTCAAAAAGTAACGCAGTAGTGTTTGCATCTCTAAAATCACCATTTCTAAGTACGTTAGTATTGATAAGGCTTACAGATGAATTTCCATTGAATTGTTTGTCAATTACAAAAACATTGTAATTGGTTAAAGGCTCTGTAATTTCTTTTCTTTCAGTTCCTGAAACTGTATCTTTTATTGTTGCATAGGTTTTTTCGGTAATGGCATTAAAAAACCCAATACCTAAGCCATTTTTATCTCTACCAGAAAGTTTAATGGCATTAATCATATTCACATTGGTAGGGTTATTTGCAATTGCTTCGTTTTCTTGAAGATTTTCTTCAACATCGTAATAACCAATAGGACTGCTACCAATTCTTCTTGAATAAAATAAATTTCCTAGTCCAAAAAGCTCCGTTCCTTCTGTAAAAAAAGCACGTTTTTCGGAGTATTGTTGTTCAAACGGACCTAAGTTTAAAACGGTCTCATCAAAAGCTGTCTGACCAAAATCGGGTATTAGTGTAACGTCTAAAGTATGACTTTCACTTAAACCATATTTTATATCCAGTCCAAAATTAGCATCAAATCGGGTATCATTATTGTAAGACGATAAAGTTCCTGAGGTGTATGGGTAAAAATTTAAGCGGGTAGGAGGTTGAATGTTTTCAATACCATTAATTAATCCAGCGTATAGTGAAAGTTCTCCGGCACTTTTGTCAATATAATTCCAAACATATTGTTCGTTTAAGTAGTTAATTTTTCTATGGAAGTTAACACCCCAAGTTTGAACTGGTGCGTTTGAAAATCGAAGTTGCGAATAAGGAATTTTAATTTCAACAACCCAGCTGTCTTTGTTTATACTTACTTCACTATCCCAAACAGCATTCCAGCTAAAATCTTCATTTCCATTAGCAAATACTTTGGCATCGGCTTGTGAGTTAGTGCTCATTACTACAAATTCAAAATCGTTTTGGTTATCGTTAAAAGGATTTAAACTCACTAAAAACCAATCAACATTTCCAAAATCATCACGACTGGTAAATTGAAGCGGTATTTCTTCAGGGGTATCATCATACAATATAGCACCAAAATAAATGGCTTCATCATCGTAGGTTATTTTAACCGCTGTTTTTTTGTTTTCCCTTTCTTTTGTGCCATCACCAGGCCTAAACATTACAAAGTCTTTCGCAATGTCAGCATTTTCCCAAGCTTCATCATTTAAAATTCCATCAATAGTTGGTGCTTTTTTTGTTTTTGATGCTTGTACGGATTTTTTAGGTTGCTGTGCAAATGCAAATGAAAAAATACAGAGGAAATAAATAAACAGGTACTTTTTCATGGAAGGTTTGGTTGGATATTTATTACAAAACTATTTAACATCTAAAGGAAATCGTCTTAAATTAATGTTAATAATGATTCGTTTATGAAAACGTTTTCTTAAGTTTTCTAAAAATAACAATTGAATGTTAATTTTTTTTGAATTCAATGTAAATTTTAACTTTGGATTATTACATTTGTGAATATTAACTAAATAATTTACGGCTAATGAATTTACACGAATATCAAGGAAAAGAATTACTAAACAGTTTTGGGGTTAGAATTCAGCGAGGAATAGTTGCTGATAACCATAAAAAAGCAGTAGAAGCTGCAAAACAGCTAGCTACTGAAACCGGAACAGGTTGGTGGGTAGTAAAAGCTCAAATTCACGCAGGTGGTCGAGGAAAAGGCGGTGGTGTAAAGTTGGCAAAAAGTTTAGCTGAAATTGAAACTATTTCTGAAAATATTATTGGAATGATGTTGGTTACGCCTCAAACTTCTGCTGAAGGTAAAAAGGTAAATCAAGTTTTAATAGCTGAAGATGTTTATTATCCGGGAGATAATGAACCTGAAGAATACTATATGTCTGTGTTGTTAAATCGTGCAACAGGAAAAAATATGATTATGTATTCTACCGAAGGAGGTATGGATATTGAAACGGTGGCTGAAAATACACCGCATTTAATTTTTACTGAAGAAATTGATCCATTAATTGGTATACAGGCTTTTCAAGCACGTAAAATAGCTTTTAATTTAGGTCTTTCAGGTGCAGCTTTAAAAGAGATGATAAAGTTTGTAACTAGTTTATACACTGCGTATGTAGAATCGGACGCGTCTTTATTTGAAATTAATCCTGTTTTAAAAACATCTGATGATAAAATTTTAGCTGTTGATTCTAAAGTTACGTTAGATGATAATGCATTGTACCGTCATAAAGATTTAGCAGCCTTAAGAGATCTTCGCGAAGAAAATGCAATTGAAGTTGAAGCTAACGCTGCAGGTTTAAATTATGTAGATTTAGATGGAAATGTTGGTTGTATGGTAAACGGAGCTGGTTTGGCAATGAGTACGATGGATTTAATCAAACAATCAGGAGGAGAGCCAGCAAACTTTTTAGATGTTGGTGGTACAGCCGATGCAAAACGTGTTGAAACTGCATTTAGAATTATTTTAAAAGATGATAATGTGAAAGCAATTTTAGTAAATATTTTTGGTGGAATTGTACGTTGTGATCGTGTAGCTCAAGGTGTTATTGATGCCTATAGAAATATGGGAGATGCTATAAAAGTGCCAATTATTGTTCGTTTACAAGGTACCAATGCTGTTGAGGCAAAACAGTTAATTGATAATAGTGGATTGGATGTGATTTCAGCTACTGAATTTCAAGAAGCTGCTGATAAAGTACAAGAAGTACTTGCATAAAATATAATCTAATTATAAAAATGCGTTTTCAAAATTTTGAAATCGCATTTTTTGTTTTAAAATAAACGCATACAGTTAAAAGTAGCGTAGTGCAGCAAATAAAAAAAAGGCTAACAATTTATAAATTGTTAGCCTTTTTTTTATGATTTTTGAATTTTAAATATCTTCAAATTTTACATCAGTAAAATTTTCTGTACTGGTAACTTCTACCTCTTCAGAAGATCTTTTAAAATCTTTTTGGTGACGTTCAGATATAACTTCTTCACCTTTTTCTTCTAAAATATAATCAGTTGCAGCTTTCAGCATCTCATTAAATTCTTGAAAATCTTCTTTGTATAAATAAATTTTGTGTTTTTTGTAATGGAAAGATCCATCGTCGTGTGTGAATTTTTTACTTTCAGTAACTGTTAAGTAATAATCTTCAGCTTTCGTAGCTCTTACATCAAAAAAGTAAGTTCTTCTTCCTGCTCTAAGAACTTGAGAAAAAATCTCTTCTTGTTCTAAATGTTCGTTGTCGCTCATAATTAACTTTCTATTTTATTAATCTTTTTATTAGATTCTCCCACAAATCTATAAAAATATTTTGCTTTTTTAATGTTTTTTAGATTTCTTTTTCTAAAAGTTGTTGCTCATATAATTGTTTGTAATAACCGCTTTTATTAACAAGCTCAGAATGTGAACCTTGTTGAATAATTTCACCTTTTTCAAGTACAATAATGCTGTCTGCATTTTTAATTGATGAAATTCTATGACTTACAATAATGGTTGTTTTATTTTTGCTAATTTCGTGTAGATTATTCAGTATAATTTCCTCAGTTTCAGTATCAACAGCTGAAAGGCAGTCGTCAAAAATTAATATTTGAGGATCTTTAATAATGGCTCTAGCAATAGAAACACGTTGTTTTTGTCCGCCTGATAAAGTAACACCTCTTTCTCCAACATACGTGTTGTATCCTTCTTTAAACTCTACAATATTATGATGTATGTATGCGTTTTGGGCGGCTGTTTCAATTTTAGCATCTGAAGCATCTTCGTCTCCAAATTTAATATTGTTTTTAATAGTGTCTGAAAATAAAAAAGCTTCTTGTGGTACAAAACCAATACTTTGTCTTAAATTATTTAAATTTAATTGTTCAATTGGAATACCATCAATTAAAATTTTTCCTGAATCAACATCATATAATCGAGCAACTAAATTAATAATGGTGGATTTTCCAGAGCCTGTATTCCCTAAAATAGCGAGTGTCTTTCCTTGTTCAAGTTTAAAACTAATGTGTTTTAAAGCCGTAATATTAGTGTCGTCGTAGGTGAATGAAACATCTTTAAACTCAATACTTCCTTTGATGGTTGAAGGTTTTAAGTTGTTGTTTACAATTTCAGGTTGGTGCTCTAAAAATTCATTGATACGCTTTTGAGATGCTTCAGCTTGTTGTACAATTGAAGTAACCCACCCCACAACAGCAACTGGCCAGGTAAGCATATTTACATACATTATAAATTCAGCAATGGTTCCCAAAGAAATTTCTCCAGCCATATAACGTAAACCACCAATGTAAATTACTAAAATGTTACTCAAACCAATTAATAAAATCATTAACGGAAAAAATAGGGCCTGTGCCTTAAATAAGTTAATGTTTTTTTCTTTGGTAACTTCTGAAAGATCTATAAAATCAGTCATTACTTTAGGCTCAATTCCATACGATTTTATAATGCTAATCCCTGAAAAAGTTTCTTGAGCATTTGCCGTTAATTTTGATAAATATTG
Source organism: Lutibacter agarilyticus (assembly GCF_900188235.1). GTDB lineage: Bacteria > Bacteroidota > Bacteroidia > Flavobacteriales > Flavobacteriaceae > Lutibacter > Lutibacter agarilyticus. The sequence goes on from NZ_FZNT01000006.1 coordinate 169,374, forward strand.
TTGAACAATGGTACTTCTTTTGTTAATAACACGACTTAAAACATAAATCGAAATGGATAGAATAGGAAGCGGAAGCAATGTGTAATTTGTGAGCGTTTTGTCAATACTATACATTTTAACAATGGCTACAATAAATAATACCAACATATTTATGGAATACATGATTGCGGGTCCAAAGTACATACGAACTTTAGTAACATCCTCGCTAATTCTATTCATTAAATCGCCTGTTCTATTTTTTTTATAAAAATTAATAGATAAGCGTTGGTATTGCTTATATATTTCATTTTTTAAGTCGAATTCAATCAATCTTGAAGTAACAATAATGGTTTGACGCATTAAAAAAGTAAAGAATCCCGAGAGTAAAGCGGCACCTACAATTAATAAAATATTGTAAAGTAAGTCACTTTTTACAAGTGCTAAATCAGTTATAATTCCGTTTTGATAATCATCGGCAATATCAATTGATTGACTTACAAGTTGTGGTATTTCAAGTGCTAAGTATTTAGAACAAAAGGTGATAAATATACCAACAAGCAAGCGGTATTTATATTTTACAAAGTATTTATTTAGGTATTTTAAGGCTTTCATAAAGTTGTAGCGAACTTCAAATTTTAATGCACGAATATACAGCAATATAATTTTAATTATACAATTATTAAGATACTTTTAACTTTGTTTAAAAAATTAAAAACAACTAATGAATTGTAACAAAATAATACTATTTTTGCAAAGTTAAAAACAAAGTTCTTTAAATGATAAACAGAAGACATATTAGAGTTAAAGTTATGCAATCGGCTTATGCATTGCTGCAATCTAAAAGTGATAACCTTGTAAGGGAAGAAAAATTTCTATACCACAGTATAGATAAAATGTACGATTTGTATGCGCTTTTGTTTCGATTGATGGTTGAAGTAAGAGATTTTGAAAAAAAGCATATCAAAATTTCACAACAAAAGTTTTTAGCGACTCCAGAAGAGAAAAATCCAAATCCAAAATTTATTAATAACCAAGTTTTTGATATTATTTCAGAAAGTTCTTCATTAAAAGATTTTGAAGAAACACATAGTTTACATAATTGGAAATTAGATGATGAGTATGTAAAAGAGATTTGGAAATTGACCAAAGAAAGTGATTTGTATAAGACTTATATGGAGTCTGAAACTTCAAATTTTCAAACGGATAAAGAATTTGTGGTTGCTATGTTCAAAACAATAATAGCTCCGAATGATAAATTAGCTGATTATTTTGAAGACAAAACAATTAGTTGGGTTGATGATATTCCTTTTGTAAATACTTGGGTAGTTAAAACATTAAATGGTTTAGCACCAACTAAACCACTTCTTTTTGGAAACTTGTATAAAGATGAGGATGATAAAAAGTTTGTAGTTGATTTGTTTAGAAAAGTTGTGTTGAATCATAAAGAATTTGAAAAAGATATTGAAGATAAAACACCAAACTGGGATGCAGATAGAATTGCAGAAATTGATATGTTGTTAATAAAAATGGCAATAACTGAATTTTTAAAATTCCCTTCAATTCCTACAAGGGTTACTATTAATGAATATATTGAGATTTCAAAAGATTATTCAACTAATAAAAGTAGCTATTTTATTAATGGAGTGTTAGATAAAATTTTAAAAGATTTTACAGCTTCAAAAAGATTGAATAAAATAGGTAGAGGATTGATGTAATTTTATATTTTTACTAAAATTTTTAAAAAATGAAAAAACAAATCTTATTTAGTATAGCTTTATTCACTTTAATTTTTACTGCTTGTGAAAAAAAAGCTTCAGCAAAAATTAACACAACAAACATAGAAACCGCCAAAGAAAGAGATGCTAAGCTTAGTTTAGGCGCACCTATTATAGAGTTTGATCAAAAAGAATACGACTTTGGAACCGTTACAGAAGGTGAAAAAGTACAAGGCGTTTTTAAAGTAACAAATTCAGGAAAGGTTGATTTAATTATTACAAGTGTAAAACCTTCTTGTGGTTGTACTACTCCAGAATATACAAAAGAAGCAATTGCTCCAGGTGCCACCGGTGAAATTAAATTTGAATTTAATTCAGCCAATAGAGTAGGGAAACAAAATAAATCTATTACCGTTAAGTCTAATGCCGAAAAAAACACGGAAGTTATTCGTTTAAAAGGTACTGTAATAGCAAAAAGTTAATTCAATAATAATAAATTATATAAATAAATGTATACAGCAATTTTTTTACAAGCAGAAGGATTTTCATTACAAGGTATGTTACCTTTTTTATTAATGTTTGTGGTTATCTATCTTTTTATGATTAGACCTCAAATGAAAAAAGCTAAAAACGAAAAAAAATTCCAAGCAGAAATAGCTAAAGGAAACAAAATAATTACAACAAGTGGTATTCACGGAAAAATTGTTGACATTGTTGATCACGATAATACGGTAATTGTTGAAACAGGTGCAGGAAAAATGAAATTTGAACGTTCAGCAATTTCTATGGAGTTAAGTAAAAAATTACAAGCCCCTGTAGAAAAAAAATAAGAAATTATATTTCTAATTTAAAAGTGAGCTAATCGGCTCACTTTTTTTGTATATTTAAGTTTTATAAATGGTATGAAAACAGCTCAAAAAATTTCAAATTTAAGGTTAAAAAACAATAGGAAATTTAAAGTTTTTTTATTTTTTTTAATTCTGACATCTATAATTTGGTTGTTAATAGCACTTTCAAAAAATTACACAACTACGGCTTTATTTAAGGTTAAATATGCGGGTTTACCAATAGATAAAGTTTTACAAAACACACCAGTTTCAGAACTTGAATTAACAATAAACGCACCTGGTTTTACATTGCTTAGGTATAAGGTTGTAAAACATAAAATTACATTCAACTTAAACACTTTAAAAAGCAATAAACAACGAGATTTTTTGTTGCCAAATACGCAGCTAACCAACTTAAATAAACAACTAATTAGTGAAACAAAAGTATTAAATGTTTTAACAGATACCATTTTTTTAGATCTGGGTAGAAATGTTTCAAAAAAAGTAGTTGTTCATCCAACTATTGATGTGAAATTTAAATTGGGCTATAATTTTATTGAAAAATTAAATGTGATACCAGATTCTGTACTAGTTACAGGACCTGAAAAACAACTGGATTCCATTTTAGAAATTTCAACCATTCCGTTGAAACTTACTGAAGTTTATGAAAGTATAGACACAAAACTAAAATTAGTAGTGCCTAGCAAACATAAAAATTTAATACTATCAACCAATACAGTAAATGTAGTTGGAAGTGTAGATAAATTTACAGAAGGTGTTTTAAAAGTTCCAGTGCAAATTATAAATCAACCTGAAAACATAAAAATTAACCCTTTTCCAAAAGAAATTGAAATTATTTATAGGGTTGGTTTGACACATTTTAGTAAAATTAATACGAATAGTGTATCTGTAGTATTTGATTACAATCAATATATGAACGATACGCTTGTTCGTTATTTAACACCTGTAATTCAGCAGAAAAGTGAATTTATTCAGTCGTTAAAAGTGAATCCAACTCAAATTGAGTTTTTAATTCAAAAGTAAGTATATGAAAATAGTTGGTTTAACGGGAGGTATTGGAAGCGGTAAAAGCACGGTATTAACTTATTTTAAAGAGCTTGGAGCTGCAACTTTTATAGCCGATATTGAAGCTAAACAACTTATGAATACAAATGCTGAACTAATTAAAGAGATTACATTTTTATTTGGTTCGGAAGCATACAAAAATGGAATACTGAATCGTTCTTATATTTCAGAAATAGTATTTAACAATAAAGCCAAATTAGCCAAATTAAATGCACTCGTTCATCCTAAAGTGCGGGCACATTTTGAAAATTTCACCAAAACAACTAAAGCTGAAATTGTGATTTATGAAGCAGCCATCTTATTTGAAAGTGGTAGCCATAATTTGTGTGATTATGTTATTACGGTTACGGCAGATTTTGAAGAACGGATTAAACGTGTTATGCTTAGAGATCAAACCGATAAGGAGGCTGTTATGCAAAGAATAAAACATCAATTAAATGATGAGGCTAAAGTGTTAAAATCAGATTTTGTAATTACAAATAACACATTTCAATCAGCAAAAGAACAAGTGAAAACTATTTTTGAAATATTACTAAAATTAAACTAAATTTGTAGATATTCTTAAGAATATGTTAAAAAAATAAATTGTTTGTTAATGAACGTTAAAACAAAGCTTTTTTACTATTAAAAGTTTAATTTTGAATCAATGGGGAAAAGAATATTTTTGCTGATTATTGTTTTAATGAGTACCGCCTTAATAGGCATTATTTCGGTTCAAGTATTTTGGATAAAAAATACAGTTCAAATTACTGAAGAGCAATTTACTGCAAACGTAAGGTTTGTATTGGCAAAGGTTTCAGAAGATATTGGGCAACGAGAATTTGATAATTTTTATCAAAAATTTGTTGATAATTATAAAGAAGGTGAACAGGTTGAAAAATCAGATGTTATTAAATTTATTTTTGAAAAAGTAGATACCACTAACAACGAACGTTTTACTTTTTCACAAAGTATAATTGAACAAAATTATAAAGTTCCCACCGAGTTCTTTGAAAATGATTCTGTTTACTTTAAAGAAATTTTTAGTAAAGAAGAAATTGTAGTTGTAAAAGATCAAAGTTTAGACAATCAAAGCAATCTAGTGAATCCACCCGTTGAACGTATTATAAAAATGGGAAGGTTTGTAAGAGCTGAAAAAGCAAATATTGAGCCTTTATTTGATGTGTATACTAGTAAATTACCTATTCATAAAAGAGTAAGTAACAACGAGATAATGGTTCGATTAGATCGTGAGTTGAAAAGAAAAGGTATTGAAACCGATTTTAAATATGGTGTTTATAGTAATGGTTTGGCAACACAATTAAAATCTGGCTATTTTAGAAAAGAAATCGGTAAAAGTTATATGGTGCCTATGTTTGTAAATGCTGATGGTAAAAGCGATTTTCAGTTGTATGTAACATTTCCTGAGAAAAAGAACTTTATATTGTCTTCAATTTCAAAAATTTTAATCTTATCAGTATTTTTTATTGTCATTATTATTTTAGCTTTTGTTACGGCATTGTACCAATTAATACGTCAAAAACAAATTTCTGAAATTAAAACAGATTTCATAAATAATATGACACACGAGTTTAAAACGCCTATTGCAACCATTAACTTAGCGCTAGATGCCATTAAAAATCCTAAAATAATTAATGATAAAGAGAAGGTTGAGCGCTATGTAAAAATGATTCGTGATGAAAATAAACGAATGCACACCCAAGTTGAAAATGTGTTGCGTATTTCTAAACTTGAAAAGAATCAATTAGATGTAAGTAAGGAAGTGGTTGACATGCACGATATTATTGAAGAGGCGATTACGCATGTTGAACTGTTAGTAAAAGATAGAGGAGGTTTTATAGACTTGAAATTAGAAGCAAGTTTAACCGAGGTTTCAGGAAACGAATTCCATTTAAATAATATCATAGTAAATATGCTTGATAATGGAATTAAGTATTCCGAAGGAGCTCCAAAAATTAAAGTCATCACTGAAAATACAGAGAAGCATATTGTAATTATGATAAAAGATAAAGGTATTGGAATGAATCATAATGTTCAAAAAAATATTTTTAAGAAGTTTTATAGAGAAGAAACAGGAAATATACACAACGTGAAGGGGCATGGTTTAGGACTTTCGTATGTGAAAAAAATAGTAGAAATTCATCAAGGTGAAGTACACGTTGAAAGTGAAAAAGGAGTAGGAAGCACTTTCATAGTTAAACTTCCTTTGATATAATAAGATAACACAAACTATATATGGAAAATAATAGAATTTTATTGGTAGAAGACGATCCTAATTTTGGAACAGTTTTAAAAGATTATTTATCGTTAAATGATTACAATGTTACCCATGCTAAAGATGGTTTAGAAGGTTTAATAATGTTTAAAAATGACGATTTTGATCTATGTATTTTAGATGTTATGATGCCTAGAAAAGATGGGTTTTCTTTGGCAAAAGATATTAGGGCTACAGACTCTGAAGTGCCTATTATATTTTTAACGGCCAAAACTATGAAGGAAGATGTTTTAAAAGGATATCAGGCCGGTGCAGACGATTATTTAAATAAACCGTTTGATTCAGAAGTGCTTTTGTATAAAATTAAAGCGATTTTACAACGTAAAGAAACTGAACAAAGTGCTGAAGAAGATGCTTTTGAATTTAAAATTGGAAAGTTCGAATTTAATTCAAAATTAAGACACTTGTCTTATAATGGTGAAGAATCTCAAAAATTGTCTCCTAAAGAAAGTAAGTTGTTAAAAATGTTGGCTGTTCATAAAAATGATTTGATGCCGCGTGAATTGGCATTGACCAAAATTTGGAGAGATGATAATTATTTCACTTCAAGAAGTATGGATGTGTATATTGCAAAACTTAGAAAATATTTAAAAAAGGATGAAAATGTTGAGATTTTAAATATTCACGGTGAAGGTTTTAGATTGATTGAGAAATCTTAAAAATAGTTCCCTTTTATAAAATAATAAATCCTCTTTCTAATTCATTTTAGAAGAGGATTTTTTTTAGAAATAAGTAGTAATAAAAGATGAAAGTTTAGTGTAAGTATCGTTTAAAGCTTCACCTTCCCAACCGTGACCTTCATTTTCATAAAGAGTAAATTCATTGATAATGTTTAAGCTATTCAATTTCTCGTGCATTTCAATGCCTTGAGATCTAGGTACTAAATCATCTTCACCTCCATAAAATAAAATACTCGGCGGAGCAGTTGAAGTAACTACATGATAAGGGCTTGCATTTTCATAATAGCTTGGATCTTCTTGAAAACTGACACCAGTAATTAACTGAATTCCTAAAATTAATTGTTGGTAATCAGGATTTAAAACATAATTGTCATCGGTGAAATTTGTAGGTCCTACAATACTACAAACAATTTTAATCTCACTCAAAGCATCATAATCATAAGCGTATAGCATTGCTAAGTGTGCGCCAGCACTTGTTCCTATAAACCCAAAATTTGATGAGATATGATAGTTGTTAGTATTTGATTTTAGGTGGTCAATTACAGTTTCAATATCTATTAATTGCATCGGGAAAGGGCTTTTCCCAATCCCCGCAAGTTGGTAATTCATATTAACAACCGCATAGTTTGGAAACCTAACTTGAATCCCTGAAACAATGTTGTTTAAATCATCTTTATCTCCGCCTACCCAGCTTCCACCGTGAATTAATACAAAAACTTTTGTAGTACTACCTGATCTATTTTTTGGTAAATAAATATCGTATTTTTGTAAGGATGCCGAACCATATTCAACATTTAGTAAAGCTATTTCTTCGGAAGCATCTGTAGCGTTGCTAAAAATTTCATCAGAGGTGTCTGAACAAGAAAAAGTAGTTAAAATAAAAAATAAAAAAAAGATGATTTTATTAAAGTGGTTTAGTGTATATTTCATTTCAGAATTTATTAGAATCAAAATATAGTAAAAAGATGGCACAATTTGTAAAAATATTTGAAGAAAACCCAAATGAACGTGAAATTGAGAAGGTTGTTAAAGTCTTAAAAAAAGGAGGTTTAATTATTTACCCAACAGATACGGTGTATGGGTTGGGTTGTGATATTACAAACACAAAAGCTATGGAAAAAGTAGCTAAAATTAAAGGTGTTAAGTTAAATAAAGCCAAATTCTCGTTTATTTGTTCTGATTTAAGTAATCTTTCAGACTATGTGAAACAAATTGATAATTCAACGTTTAAAATTCTAAAGCGCGCATTACCGGGACCTTATACTTTTATTTTACCTGGTAGTACAAATTTACCTAAAGCATTTAAACACAGATCAACTGTTGGAATTAGAGTGCCAGATAATAATATTGTTCGGGATTTGGTAAAAATGTTAGGAAACCCAATTGTTTCAACATCAATTTATGATGAAGATGATTTAGTAGAATATACAACTGATCCAGAGTTAATTTTTGAAAAGTGGAAAGATATTGTTGACGTAGTAATTGATGGTGGTTATGGAGACAATACACCTTCAACAGTAATTGATTTGTCTGATGGAGAAATAGAAATTGTGAGGGAAGGAAAAGGATCTATAGACGATTTGTAGTTTACAATTCCTTTACTGTTTTTTTTCCTAAAACAAAATAATCCCAAACAATACTTTTTCGATGAAAGTAATTGCTTTTTTGAGTAGATTGTTTGCGCTTTTTCAACATTTTAGGTAGTTGAAAATAAAAACTAAAATGTGCTTTGATAATTGCAAGCGTGTGTATTGGGCGTAATTCTAGCAAAAATTTCAATCCAGCAACTCCATCTAAAATAAGTCTGCCTAAAATTATTGGCAGTAATTTAGAAGTGGGTAAGTTTTTTGCCAATGAAAATAAACTGTTTCTAAAATTTAAAAAACTTTTTCTTGGACTCTCTTCTTTCAAAGTAGCGCCTCCAATATGGTATACGGTTGAAGCGCCAACATATTTTATAGTTTGTTGTGCATTTTCAGCTCTCCAACATAAATCAATTTCTTCTTGGTGTGCAAAATAGTCTTCATCAAAACCATTCAATTCGTGAAAAATTTCGGCCCTGATAAAAAAACATGCCCCTGAAGCCCAAAAAACCTCAGTAGTATCATTAAATTGTTGCACATCTTTTTCTATGGTATTAAAAATACGACCTCTGCAATAGGGATACCCAAATTCATCAATATAACCACCACCTGCACCAGCATATTCAAAGTATATTTTGTTTTTATAATCTAAAATTTTAGGTTGAATAATGGCTGTAGTTGGCTCGTTTTCAAAAACTGAAATAATAGGTTGTAACCAGTTTGGAGTGACTTCAATGTCCGAATTAACCAAGGCATATACATCCGCTTTTATAAGTTGTAAAGCATCGTTGTAACCTTTTGCATAGCCGCCATTTTTTTTGTTTTGTATAATTTTTATTTCAGGATATTTTTTTGAAATAAATAAAACAGAATTGTCTGTTGAAGCATTGTCTGCAACGTAAATTGTAACCTTAGGAAGGTTGCTGTAAGTTGTAATTGAAGGTAGAAATTTTTCTAGTAAATTTTTACCGTTCCAGTTTAATATGACGATGGCTATTTTCACAAGTGCAAACTTACTTTAAAAAAGATAAAATAGAATCAATATTTTCTTAATTATTTAGTATAGTTGGGAATGTTTTCTAAAAATATATAGCATTCGTTTTTAGTGTCCATTTTACAGAAAAAATGATGTAATCCGTTACTAACAATCAAATAATTTGCTTGTAATTTTAAATTATAACGCGCTATTTGGTCAAAAGAACCTTGTGTAATTTTTACAGATGGAGCTTTACATTCAACAATTATTTCAGGAAGTCCTTTGGTGTTAAAAACTAAAATATCAGTTCTTTTGGTTAAGCCATTGATAGTCAGTTTTTTTTCAACAGCAATTAAAGAAATGGGATAGCTTTTATCTTTTATTAAATAATGAATAAGATGTTGACGCACCCATTCTTCGGGTGTTAAAACCATATATTTTTTTCGAATGATATCAAAAATAGCATAGTTATTTTCGTTACTTTTGATTTTCAATGGATATGTAGGCAAATTCAATGGCTGCATTCAGCAAAAATGCTAAATTTTTTTATGAAATGAGTGATGTTGCTAAAATAGTTTCAGATATAAAAAGCGGAAATATTAAACCTATTTATTTTTTAATGGGTGAGGAGCCTTATTATATTGATAAAATTTCAGAATTTATCGAAAATAATATTTTATCGGAAGAAGAAAAAGGATTCAATCAAATGGTATTGTATGGAAGAGATGTAACTATTGAAGATGTTGTAGACAATGCCAAACGATTTCCAATGATGGCTGAAAAGCAAGTTATTATTGTTAAAGAAGCGCAGGATTTATCTAGAACTATTGATAATTTAAATGTGTATGCTTTAAACCCACAACCTTCTACGGTATTGGTGCTTTGCTATAAATACAAAAAATTAGATAAGCGTAAAGCGGTGTATAAATCCATTAAAAAGAATGGTGAGATTTTTGAAAGTCCGAAATTATACGACAATCAGGTACCCGAGTGGATAAAAAGAGTGTTGGCTGGAAAAAACTATCAAATTGAACCCAAAGCTAGTTTAATGTTGGTAGAGTTTTTAGGAACTAATTTAAGTAAAATTAGTAATGAATTGGATAAGTTGTTAGTGGTACTCCCTGCCGGTTCAACTATTACAGCAAAAGACATAGAAGATAATATTGGGATTAGTAAAGACTATAATAATTTTGAATTGCGAAAAGCAGTTGGAGAGCGTAATGTGTTAAAAGTCAATCAAATTATCAATTATTTTGGGCAAAATCAGAAAGCAAATCCTATGATTATGACCATTTCATTGTTGAATAGTTTTTTCACACAATTGCTTATTTTTCATAGTTTACAAGATAAATCAAAGAATAGTGCAGCAAGAGCCTTAAAAGTGAATCCGTATTTTATTGGCGATTATGTAACCGCAGCTAAAAATTACCCAATGCGTAAAGTTTCACAGGTGATAGGGTTACTTCGTGAAGCAGATTTAAAAACAAAAGGGCTAGGAGCAAATGCACTTCCTGCAAAGGATATTTTAAAAGAGTTGTTATTTAAAATTATTCATTAATAAATTTACCGTCATCTTGAGCGCAGTCGAAAGATCTTTTTCTTTTGAAATTCAATAATATAAAGCAAAGATGCTGAAACAAGTTCAGCATAACGCGAACAAGAGTTTTTTTAATCTAAAATATACGTCACCCTGAATTTGATTCAGTGTCTCATCCATTTAAACTAAAGTGTGTATAAAAAAAATGTCATTCCTGTGAAAACATGAATCTACAGTAGGTTAGAGAAGTAAACCATCAATTGTTTTGATGCTTACCTGAGCAGGTATCACAATTGATCCTATATAAAATATGATCTTTTAATAAGCAATAAGTAGTTGGATACAGGTTCCTTCAATGTGGAAATTTAAACCTATAAACCTTCAAGCCTATTTATCCACAATAATCTTTTCAGTCCTATTCGCTAATTCCCAAGCAGTATAAAAAACCAATTGTGTTCTTTTTGCTAAAACGTCATAATTAATTTTGTCGGGTGTATCTGAAGGTCTGTGATAATCTTGATGTGTGCCGTTAAAATAGAAAATAATAGGAATGTTATTTTTCGCAAAATTATAATGGTCAGATCTGTAATAATAACGATTTGGATCGTTATCATCGTTATAGGTATAATCTAATAACAAATTAGTAAACTTTTTATTGATGTTTTCTGAGATTTCATGAAGTTCAGAGCTCAACTTATCGCTACCAATCAAATACACAAAATCGGGTGTTTTTGTATGTGCATCATCAACTCTACCAATCATATCAATATTTAAATTGGCAACCGTATTTTTTAACGGGAAAATAGGGTGGTTTACGTAGTATTTAGAACCCAACAATCCTCTTTCTTCACCTGTAACGTGTAATAATAAAATAGAGCGCTTTGGACCAACACCATTGTTTTTTGCATTTTGAAATGCTTCTGCAATTTTTAGCAATGCAACAGTACCTGAACCATCATCATCTGCACCATTAAAAATATCTTCATCGGTACTTCCTAAATGATCAAAATGTGCAGAAAGCACTATAATTTCTTCAGGATGTTCAGCGCCTTCAATAAAGGCAACTACGTTTTCCGAAGGTTTTATGCCAGGTTTTAATGCTTCCGTAGGAATGTCTTGAAAATAATCTGTTCCTCCCAAAGGTGAAGCTATATGATGCTCAATATAAAAATTCTTTAAATAATCAGCTGCTTTTTTCTGACCAGGTTCTCCCGTAGCTCTTCCTTCAAATTCATCAGAAGCAACTTCATATAAATGGACTTTTAAGGCTTCCGAAGATATAACTTCAGCATATTTTTCCGCTAATTTACCAGTAATTATTTCGGCTTCAGTGTTGGTTAAAAGAGGATCACTATTTCCACAAAAAATAAGAGGTAAAGCAAGGATGATGTAAATAAGGTATTTCATTGTATAAAGCTTCTATTTACCAAATATATCAAAATATTTAAGAGTGATTTATAGTGAACTGCTTTAAAGTTTTGTTAAAGCTAATTAATTCTGAATCAAAAAGCAGATTTAAATCGTTGTTTGAAATTAATTCAGCAGTTGTGCCTGCAATAAATTTTGTGGGCGTCATTAACCAAAGAGCATCAGCTATTTGTAGGGCTAGATTTATTTCGTGGGTAGATACAATAATAGTTTTATTGAAATCTTTAGCCAACTTTTTTAACAATGTAAACGTATTAATGGTGTGGTGTAAATCTAAATGAGCTGTAGGTTCATCTAAAACAATGATAGGTGTATCTTGAGCCAGCGCACGCGCTATCAACACCTTTTGTAATTGTCCGTCACTTAACTCATGACACTTGGCATTCATTAAATGTTGTGTGTTTGTTTTTTCAAAGGAAGCCTGAATTATCTCTAAATCATTCGTTGTTAAATAACCAATCCAGTTTGTAAAAGGCTGTCTACCTAAAGCAACCAATTCATAAACGGTTAAACTGGTGTCTGGCAATCTTTCAGTAAGTACCAAACTTAATGTTTTGGCTAGGGAATGGTTGGTGAATGTTTCTAAATATGCATTGTCAATTAAAACATCACCCTCTAAGGCAGGTTGTACTTTAGTAATGGTTCTAAGTAAAGTAGATTTTCCAATTCCATTTTTTCCTAATAAACAAACAAGATTTCCTGATTCTAAATTAATATTTAGATTTGAAGCAATGGTATTTATGCCTTTTTTTGAGGAATATCCAATGCTTAAATTAGCTGTTTTTATGATAGGATTCGTTACTTGTTTCATTAGTAATATATTTTTCTTTTTCTAACCAATAACCAAATAATAATAGGTGCACCAAATAACGATGTAATTGCATTAATAGGTAGCGTATATTCACTGTTAGGCATTTGTGCTATACTATCACAAATTAACATAACTATAGCACCACAAATGGCTACTGCAGGTAATAATGTTTTGTGATTAGAGGTGTTAAATAGTAATTTAGTTAAATGTGGTACTGCCAAACCAACAAATGCAATAGGACCAGAAAATGCGGTAATAACACCTGTTAGCAAGCTAGTAGCAATTAATGTGATGTTTCTAGTTAATTTAACATTAACTCCCATGCTTTTTGCATAATTTTCGCCTAAAAGCATACTGTTTAATGGTTTTATTATGAAGGTTACCAAAGCAACACCTATAATAAATATGCTAAATAATGCCGTAATTTCTTTCCAACTTAAATTACCTAAACTTCCAAAACTCCAAAACATATATTGTTGTAGTTCACTAGCGCTACTAAAATAAGCCAATACACTAATTACAGATGAAGTAATACTGCCAAACATTAAACCTATAATTAATATAGACATGGTATTTCTAACTTTTATAGCAGCAAGCATTACAGCTAAAAGTACTATAAATGAACCTAAACTAGCAGCAATTGCAATTCCAAAGTTGGTAAAAGCATAACTGGTAATATTGGCACCTAAAAATGAAGCGCCTAAAATTAAGATAGCAACTCCTAAACTAGCTCCAGAACTAATACCTAAAACAAACGGACCTGCCAACGGGTTTCTAAATAACGTTTGCATTAACAAACCACTTATAGATAAGCCAGAACCTACAATAATGGCAGTAATTGCTTTAGGTAAGCGGTAATTTAAAATAATTGTTCGCCACGATTCTTTTTCAACTTCGCCATTAATCAATGATAAAAACAGCTGTTTTAGCGGAATGCTTACAGAACCTAAACTTATGTTTATAAGACAAATAATAAGCAATACAATTACTAATATTATAAAGGTATTTCTATATGATTTAATTGGATTTAACAAGTGTAATTTTTTAAGAATTCGACTAATTGTTGAATGGCTTTTCCTCTATGGCTTATGGCTCCTTTTTCAGTCATATCCATTTCAGCAAAAGAATTGTTATAACCTTCAGGCTTAAAAATAGGATCATAACCAAAACCACTATTACCCGTTTTTTTGGTTAAAATTTCACCTTTACAAACACCTTCAAATACAAACAGTTTGCTTTCAATATTTAAAGCTACTGCTGTTCTAAATTGTGCTTTTCTATGCGTATTGTTTTCAAGATTACCTAATAATTTGTCCATATTAGCATTTGCATTATTTTCAGCGCCAGCATAACGTGCAGAATATACTCCAGGTTCGTTATTTAAAGCTTCAACTTCCAAACCAGTATCATCGGCAAAACAATTTAAACCGTATTTTTCAGTAACATAGTTCGCTTTTAAAATGGCATTTCCTTCAAGTGTATTTGCCGTTTCAGGAATATCATCAAAACAATTAATATCGGCTAAACTAACAATTTCAAAGTTGGTAAGCATTGCTTGAACTTCTTTCAGCTTGTTTTTATTATTGGTGGCAAAAACCAGTTTTAATTTACTCATGGTGATAAGGTTCATTTTTTAAAATAGTAAATCCGCGGTACAATTGTTCCACTACAAATAAACGAATCATTTGATGAGAAAAAGTCATTTTAGACAAAGAAATTTTTCCTTGTGCTTTTTTGTAAACCGCTTCTGAAAATCCGTAAGGACCGCCAATTACAAACACCAATTGTTTAATTCCTGCATTCATTTTTTTTTGAAGGAATGATGAAAATTCTAGCGAACGAAACTCTTTTCCTTTTTCATCTAATAAAATTAACTGATCTGTAGCAGCTAATTTTTTTAAAATAAGTTCTCCTTCTTTTTCTTTTTGCCGAACTTCGCTTAGATTTTTTACATTTTTTATATCGGGAATCACTTCTAATTGAAAGTTGATATAATGTTTCAACCTATTTTGATAGGTTTCAATAAGCGTTTGTAAATTTTTATCATCGGTTTTCCCAATGGCCAATAACTTAATTTTCATCTTGCAAATATAAAAAGAAATTAAGATGATTTTTTTGAAAATAAAAAAGTTATTTTTGTAGTTAAATGCGCGTACAATATGATAAGTAAAGAACAATTTGAAAAAGAACTAGATTTAATAATTTCAAACGCAATTAGAGAAGATGTTGGTGACGGTGATCACAGTTCATTAGCTTGTATTCCTAAAGATGCAAAGGGAAAAGCTAAATTATTAGTGAAAGATACTGGTATTATTGCTGGAGTTGAAATGGCAAAAAGAGTGTTTCATTATGTAGATCCTTCGTTAAAAATTGAAACCATTATAAATGATGGAGAGCACGTAAAATATGGCGATGTTGTTTTTTATGTTGAAGGAAGCTCACAAGCTATTTTAAAATCGGAACGTTTGGTGTTAAATATTATGCAACGTATGAGCGCCATTGCAACTAAAACAAATGAATTTATGCATTTGTTAGATGGCACTAAAACAAAAGTGTTAGATACCCGTAAAACCACTCCCGGAATTAGAGCTATTGAGAAATGGGCAGTACTTATTGGTGGTGGTGAAAATCACCGATTTGCATTGTATGATATGATTATGTTAAAAGACAATCATATTGATTTTTCAGGTGGTGTTACAAAAGCAATTGAAAAAACAAAACAGTATTTAAAAGACAATAACTTAGATTTAAAAATTATTGTTGAAGGTAGAAGCTTGGATGAAATTAAAGAAATATTGGCTTGTGGAGGCATTCATAGAATTTTAATTGATAATTTTAATTATGAAGATACACAAAAGGCTGTTGAATTAATTGGAGACCAATGTCAGTCTGAATCTTCGGGAGGAATTAATTTGCAAACCGCTAGAAAATATGCTGAATGTGGGGTGGATTATATCTCATCGGGTGCTTTAACACATTCGGTTTACAATATGGATTTAAGTTTAAAAGCTGTAAAATAATTAGAATGGATGCATATTTTGACGATGTAACATTTAAAGGTGTTGATTTTACTAAGAAAGATATTGTAAAAGGTGAATATGATAATTGTACTTTTTTAAATTGTAATTTCTCAGGTATTCATGCGTCAAATATTGGTTTTGTTGAATGTGAATTTATCAATTGTAATTTTAGCAATGCGGATATTGGTAATACAGCGTTTAAAACGGCTAGTTTTATTGAATGTAAAATGTTAGGGCTCAAGTTTAACAAATGTGATCCTTTTTTATTAGCCTTAAATTTTAAAGATTGTCAGTTAAATGTATCTTCATTTTATCAGTTAAACGTTCCAAATATCAGTTTTGTAAACTGTAACTTGCAAGAAGTTGATTTTACAGAAGCCAATATTTCAAATGGAGTTTTTGATAATTGCGATTTGAAAAATGCTATTTTTAATAGAACCAAATTAGAAAAATCGGATTTTAGTTCAGCTTTTAATTTTGACATAAATCCAACAGATAACTTTGTTAAAAAGGCACTATTTTCAAAAGAGAATATAATAGGTTTACTAAAATCGTTTGATATTCGTTTAGATTCATAACTAATAATGACAAAAATTGTAGAAGACAAATTAGCTAACATTCCTTTGATCAATTCATTGGTAGTTCTCGGGAAAAAAATAAAAATTCCGGGCTTACAAGGTTTGTCGTTATACGATATTTTAGAAATGTACATTATTGGAATAGTTAGAGGCGCTTTAACTTCAAGAGCAGGAGGTATTGCTTTTAGTTTTTTTATGGCATTATTTCCTTTTTTGTTATTTATATTAACGCTTATTCCTTTTGTTCCTATAGAAGGTTTTCAAGCAGATTTTATAAAAGCATTAGAAACGTTATTACCACCAAATACAGGTGATGTGGTAAAGGATGTAATCTCAGATATTGCTAATAATAGATACGGAGGGCTACTTTCCTTTGGTTTTATTGCATCTATTTTTTTAATGACCAATGGTGTAAATGCCGTTTTAGGGGCGTTTGAATATTCGTATCATATTAAAGAAATGCGAAATGTAATAAAGCAATATTTAGTGTCTATGGGAATGGCTTTAATGTTGTCGGCCATACTGCTAAGCTCCATTGCCATAAATGTTTATTTTGCCATAGGAATTCACGATTTAACTGAAAAAGGATGGTTGCAAAACGAAGGATTTTGGGTTAAAATAGGTAGTGCAGTATTCTTTTTAGTCCTTATTTTAGTATCCGTTTCGTTCTTATATAAATACGGAACAAAAAAATCAAAAGATTTCACCTATTTACCGGGCGCCATATTAACCACTTTATTAACCATAGTAATGTTTAGGCTATTTGCTATTTATGTAGTAAAATTCTCAACATATAATGAGTTGTATGGTTCTATTGGTACGTTACTGGTATTAATGTTATTTGTTTGGTTGAATTCTATTATTTTATTGCTTGGGTTTGAATTAAATGCAAGTATTAACCGTTTGAAAAAATTACATACTAAATAGATTATGAAAGTTATAGCTATGATACCAGCTCGTTATGAAGCGAGTCGTTTTCCAGGGAAATTAATGAAAGATTTAGCCGGAAAAACAGTGATTTTAAGAACTTATGAAGCTGCTAAAAATGCAGGTTTATTTTCAGAAGTGTATGTGGTTACCGACAGTGAAATTATTTTTAATGAAATTACTTCTAACGGCGGTAAAGCAATTATGAGTAAAAAGGAACACGAATCTGGAAGCGATCGTATTGCTGAGGCTGTAGAAAATTTGGAGGTAGATATTGTAGTAAATGTGCAAGGAGATGAACCTTTTATTCAAAAAGATGCTTTATTTAACTTGTTAGAAGTTTTTAAAACTGATGTTGAAAAAGAAATAGCAATTGCTTCCTTAAAAATTAAAATGAATGTTGAAGATGAAATTAACAATCCAAACAATGTAAAAGTTGTTACAGATGAACAAAACTTCGCAATGTATTTTTCACGTTCACCAATTCCTTATCCAAGAGAAAAATCTACAGCAGAATATTTCAAGCATATTGGTATTTATGCTTTCAGAAAAGAGGCTTTATTGAAATTCACCCAATTACCAATGAATGCTTTGGAAGCCACCGAAAAATTAGAAAATTTACGTTTTTTAGCCAACGGATTAAAAGTGAAAATGGTTGAAACAAACGAAATAGCTATTGGAATAGATACTCCTGAAGACTTAGAAAAAGCCAATGCAATTTTTAAAAACAATCATTAATAGGATTCGTAATTTTAGTTTTACTTCAAACAATTTAACATTAACATAAAATGAGTTATTCAAAAGAACCAAAAGACTTTATAAAGTCGTTACAAATTATTCACACCGTTTTACTAGTTGGTGTTTTAGGGTTTTCAGCGTATGTGGCCTTAACCGTTAAAGAAGAATTATTTTTTTCTTACCAAGAAGGAAAGGCATTTTTATATTTAGCCATTATCATAGCGTTTTTAGGAAATTTATCAAGTAAGTTTTTATATGCAAAACTAATCAAGCAAATCTCAGCAAAGTTAGATTTATCCCAAAAAGTAGTAAAATATAGCACAGCACATATTTTTAGAATTGCTATGCTAGAATTCCCTGCATTAATGTGTGCAATTTTTGTACTGTACTCAAATAATAGTTTTTATTTTATTTTGGTAGGTATATTGTCTTTTATGATGTTAGCATTGTTTCCAACAAAAACAACCTTCGAAAAAGATATTCCATTATCAACAAAGGAAAAATCAATGCTTGAAAAGCTTTAATTAGTATATTTAATTTCAGATATTTGCAAACTAATTTTTTAAAATGGCACAAAAACCAAGCATACCAAAAGGAACTCGTGATTTTTCACCTACTGAAGTTGCAAAACGCAACTATATATTTTCAACCATAAGACAAGTTTTTGAAACGTTTGGATTTCAGCCTATTGAAACCCCTTCGTTTGAAAATTACGGAACGTTAATGGGAAAATATGGAGAAGAAGGAGATCGCTTGATTTTTAAAATTTTAAACTCAGGTGATTATTTAAAGAAAGTAGATGAAAATCTATTGGCAAATAAAGAAAGTAATAAAATAACACCAAAAATTTCAGAAAAGGCATTGCGTTACGATTTAACCGTTCCCTTTGCACGTTATGTGGTACAACATCAAAACGAAATAGAGTTTCCTTTTAAAAGATATCAAATGCAACCAGTTTGGCGTGCTGATAGACCACAAAAAGGACGTTTTAGAGAGTTTTATCAATGTGATGCTGATGTAGTTGGAAGTAAAGGTCTTTGGCAAGAAATAGAGTTTGTACAGTTGTACGATGAAGTTTTTAGTAAGTTAAAATTAAGGGGTACGACTATCAAATTGAACAACCGTAAAATTTTAGCAGGAATTGCAGAAATTATTGGGGCAAAAGATAAATTAATAGATTTTACAGTTGCTTTAGATAAGTTAGATAAAATTGGTGCTGAAGGCGTTACAAATGAAATGATTTCAAAAGGGATTTCTGAAGCTGCGATTGAAAAAGTACAACCGTTGTTTAGTTTTAATGGAAGCAATCAGGAAAAATTAGATCAGTTACAAGCGCTATTGGCCGAATCAGAAGAAGGTTTACAGGGTGTTAAAGAATTGCGTTTTGTAGTAGATCATATTGAAGTGTTAGGATTGCAATCTGCCAAGTTAGCGTTGGATGTAACTTTGGCACGTGGTTTAAATTATTACACAGGAGCTATTTATGAGGTTTCAGCACCTGAAGGTGTTAGCATGGGATCTATTGGTGGTGGTGGAAGATATGATGATTTAACAGGAATCTTCGGTTTGAAGGATGTAAGTGGAGTAGGTATTTCATTTGGATTAGATCGAATTTATTTAGTGTTAGAAGAATTGAATTTATTTGATGCTGTTGAGTTACCAAAACCCAACGTTTTGTTTATTAATTTTGGTGATGCAGAAGCTGCTTTTTGTATGAAAGCATTAGCTCAATTGCGTAAAGCAGGTATAAAATCAGAGTTGTATCCAGAGAGTGCTAAAATGAAAAAACAACTAAATTATGCAAACAGAAGAGAAATTCCATTTGTTGTTTTAGTGGGTGCTGATGAGGTTAAAAATAATAATTATACATTAAAAAATATGCAAACTGGTGAACAGCAAGCGTGTAGTTTGGAAGAATTACTTAAAATCACCACAAAACTTTAAAACAAAGTTGTAAATTTGCAAGCTAATTATATAGAGAATGTTTGAAGGGAAAAATATAATGATAGATAAAATAGATGAAATGGGAGAAGATCACGTTGGGTCTTCTGCTAAAACACCACTAAGAGCCGATGCTTTTGATATTTCTAATGAAGAAAAAAGAAAGCGTATTGAAGCTAGTGTTAGAGATATTTTGGATACGTTAGGAATGGATTTGGATGATGACAGTATCAAAGGAACACCACGAAGAGTTGCAAAAGCGTATGTAAATGAAATTTTTGGAGGTTTAGATCCTGCAAATAAGCCAAAATTATCAACGTTCGACAATAATTATAAATATGGTGAAATGTTGGTAGAAAAAAACATTACGGTTTACTCTACTTGTGAACATCATTTATTGCCAATTATTGGTAGAGCGCATGTTGCTTATATTTCAAACGGAAATGTTATAGGATTGTCTAAAATGAATCGTATTGTAGATTATTATGCAAAACGACCTCAGGTACAAGAGCGTTTAACAATGCAAGTGGTACAAGCTTTGCAAGAAGCTATGGGAACTGAGAATGTTGCTTGTGTAATTGACGCTAAGCATTTATGTGTAAACTCTAGGGGCGTTAAAGATATTGCCAGTAGCACAGTTACTGCTGAATTTGGCGGTAAATTTAAGGACCCAGCAGTTAAAAAAGAATTTATGGATTATATTAATTTAGATACTATTTTTGAATAGTATTCTAAATATGATTCATAAAGAAAAGCTGTATAAAAAGTATTAAAACGCATCATTTTGAATTGGTTACACTGATTCTAAAATAGTATAGAGCCTTTATTTCGACTCCGCTCAATAACCAGTTATTGCGCGGAGTTTAAATATAAGTTAGCAAATAATTGAGCTTTTAGATAGTCTTTATTTATTACCTACACATTAATAAATACCATAGATCTTAAAGTTTACAATCTGGAGCTATTAATTAATTTTCACTTTCGTAAAAAAAAGATAGTATTTGCTATTAATTAAAAATCTATATTTACAATCTAACTAAATTCAAAAACTACTTTAAATGAAACCATTTATTCGCTTCTTCGCATTTTTAATGTTATTTTCTTACGGATTAAATGCTCAAAACAATTCAAAAAAAATTCAAATTCATAAGGTTTGGGCAAAAACAATGGATGGCTCTATGGTTAAAGGTGTATTATACTCAGCGGATGAACAGTCTATTAAAATTTCTAAAAACAATTCATTCAGCGATTCCAATTTAATAGTTATTAATGATGAAAAAATAGATGTTATAAAAATTAGACGGAAAGGGAAAATTGGAAAGGGAGCATGGATTGGTGCTGCTTCTGGAGCTGGATTTGGAGTAGCATTAGGTCTTGCTGCAAATAACGATGAATGGGAGGGAGTAGTTTCAACCGTAACGGGTCTTTTCTTTGGAATTGTTGGGACTGGAGTTGGTGCAGGTGTTGCTGCTATCAAAAAAAAGATTCAAATAAATGGAAATTCGGAGGTATACATTAGTAATTTGCCTTTCTTGCAATCTGTTTCGTTAGTTCCTTAAAAGTGATTTTAAAAGACACTAAAGTGAAAGTCTTTTTTTAAACCGTTGTTTAAAGTGTTGCAAAGTAATTTAATTACAATAATTATCCATTACACCATTATAATGTAATAAGTGTACAGATATTGTAATCTATTAATTTAACATTCTTTTTATAGTGAATTTCATTGTAGATCTGTTGGAACGTTATTTTTAAAATTTTTATTTTGGTTATTATAGAAACTGTTTTTTAAAGAGTCCATTTCTTTAAATGTTCTTTCAATTCTTTTTTGATGAAATTTAAAATTCTGCTGGAAAAAGTCATCAGTATAAAAGTCCTTTATTTTAAAAGGAGTGTCACTGAAGAAATCACTCATAAATATACTGTCTAAGGATTTATACTGATTGTTAAATTCAAACATAAATTTATCAAAGATTAATTTTTCTTGAATGGAATCCTTATGAATATTAGAATAAAAATAAGAATAGGTTGAGTCAATGCTAATTAAATTTCCGTCTTTATCGTATTTTTTTTTAACTTTTATATCTATTTTGGGTTGAATCGTATCCAAATTTTTTACTTGTTCATCTTGCTTAACTTGACTATTACAACTTATAAGTATGAAGGAGAATAATAATGTATTTAATATTAATTTTATCATTGTATTAAGATTTTATTAGATTTTTTCCTGTAATTATAAACTACCAAAGAACTTGCTTTCCTTCATAGTTAAGAATCTAAATAGTTGAAAATTCATTCGTGACATTATGAGCTATTTTAGTGAAATAATAGTTAAAAGAACGCATAATTTATTACCTGTAAAATGACCTCCATCAGTTTGATTAGATGATAGTTGTCAACTAGCTATTTGATCTCAAAGAAAGGAGTAAATCTAAATTATTGGGGTGCTAATAAATTAAAAGGGTAGGTAGGAATATTTCTAAATATCCAAAAAGCAATAATTACCAAAAGCAAAGCAATTGGCGTTTTTGGATGGTATATATAATTGTAATATGTTTTGTTAAGAAATCGATTCAATCCTAAAATAACAATATGATAGGTAAAGATAA
The DNA here is from genome assembly GCF_900188235.1 of Lutibacter agarilyticus. Lineage (GTDB taxonomy): Bacteria > Bacteroidota > Bacteroidia > Flavobacteriales > Flavobacteriaceae > Lutibacter > Lutibacter agarilyticus. The sequence goes on from NZ_FZNT01000006.1 coordinate 192,081, forward strand.
CAAAGCCCAAAACATATAACAGATTCTGTTGTACTACACCTAAAAAATTAAGATTTAATAATTGATGTGTGGCACGTTGACTTCCACAGCCCGGACAATACAATCCAGTTGTAAAATACAAAGGACATTTTGGTAAAAAGTCAACTTCATTTGGATTGATGTTTAGGTATAGAAGAACAATTCCGAGTAGAAGTAAAAAGATAGCAACATGTTTAAAAGTCATTAAACTCACCACTTTGGTATGCAAAAAAGAAAATCGCTCCATAAATTAATAAAAACAATATACCTGCTACAAGTCCTGTAATAAAACCCCATTTAGTCCATTTTTTTGCTTCTTTTGAGGCTTGTAAAGCACCTTCATAATCACCAACAGCATATTTTGAATTTACTTGACTAGAAAACACAATACCTACAATTCCGAAGGGTTGACAGCAAAAAATAGTTATTAAAATAGCTTCTACAAGGTAGTTTTTTGGTTGAGGTTGTTCCATAGAATTTTAAAATATAAGATAAATGTTATTTTGAAATACTAAATTACAAAATATTAAAGAGCTGTTGCAATACTTTTAAAAATAAAATGAATTTCGCCTGCAATTTGTTTATTGGTTTCTAAATACTTTTCTGAAGCGTATAAAGTATTGTCAAAGGTTTTAGGATCATTAAACGGTAAATGAAAACGTTGAATGGCTTCTGAAATAAAAGGACAATGTTCATCGGCATTTGAACAGGTGGTAATCGCAATAAAAGGAACTGCATTGAATTCATCGTTGTATAATTTTGAAAATGCCAAAATTGGTTTTTGGCAATTTTCATATTCAATAGAATATACAGGGTTGTGATGTGAAAATTCAGAAAGTTTAAAAACAAAGCCTGTTTGTTGTAATGTTTTTACCGTGTTTCTATAAAAGGAGGTAACCGAAGTTCCGCCAGAAAAACTTTTAACAGTGCTTAATTCAAAGTAATTGGCAGCATAACTACTCCAAACATTTGATAATTGGCTTCTTCGGCTATTATGTGTACAAATATAATTAAGGTTTACGGGCTTGTTTTGTTTCAATTGAGAAACAATAAAATGGGCAATTTTTGTTAATAATTGCTTCCTGTTTTCATCAATTTCAAGTTCTTTTAAAGCTGTTAAAAAAAAATGTTCGGTATTTATGGAGATATTTCGGGTCATGAGTTTAACTTTGTGCAAGTTTAAAAAATTAACGATACCTATATATTTCTAAAAAATTAATATAAAGTTAAGAAATGAGTTTTAAAATTGGTGATAAAGTTGCTGTAATTGATGATGCGATTAGTGGTAAAGTAATTGCAGTACATCCAACTAAAATAGTGATTGAAACTACGGATGGTTTTCCTTTTGAATTTATGCCGAAAGAATTGGTTGTTATTAAACAAAGTCAATCAGAACTTTCAAAATATAGTGATATTTCAAACGAATCGTTATTACTTCAAAAGGAAGATTTTACTTCAAAGAAAAAGAAAACAACTAAATTTAAAACCGATTTAAAGCCTGAGAAACAGCCTCCAATGGAAGTTGATTTACATATTCATAATTTAACAGCCTCAGTAAAAGGACTGGATAATTATGATATGTTAACCATTCAAATGGAACATGCCAAGCATAAGTTAGAATTTGCCATTAGGAACAGAATACCTAGAGTGGTTTTTATTCACGGTGTAGGTGCAGGTGTTTTAAAAAGTGAATTGCAGTTTTTATTTAAAAACTATCACGTTGAGTATTATGAAGCTTCGTATAAAAAATATGGCTTAGGTGCTACAGAAGTGTATGTATTTCAAAATCCTAAAAATTAATCAACATCAATTTCGTAATCCTCACCAAATTCAAAAGATTCAAAGAAAATTTGGTTACCATTGGTTTCTATAAATAATAAATCAGATAGTGTAATTACATAGTTGTAACCTGTAACTAGGTTATCATCATCTAAAATTTCTGATGTTGTAATGTTTATAGTTCCACTTTCAGCATTTAACTCTTTAACAACTATTGGCGTTGTTGGCGGAATTGCCTGACAAAAATAATTATTGTCTATTCCTTCATCAAAAATACGATACGCAACTTCACGCGTTGAACTTACTGAGAAAGATGCAGTGCCAACTTCAGTTCCTAATTCGCCATTAATTAATGTCATAACCATCGCTTCAGTATCTGAAGCACTTGTAATATATAATACTTGATGATCCCAACAACCATTTATAGTATCTTCAAATTCAAAATCGGGTACATTAAAATCACCATCGTTACAAGAAAACAATGTGAATGCAATAAAAAGAGTCAATAATTTTTTCATGATTTTAATATATATGCTACAAAAATAATTGTTTTAAGTAATTCTACACTAATAGATACCAACTATTTTAATTACTTTTGTTTTGATGAAAAAAATTTATTTAGACAACGCTGCTACAACGCCCATATTACCCGAAGTAATTGAAACAATTACCGAGGCTATGACTGCTAATTTCGGGAATCCTTCATCAACTCACCAATATGGTAGAAAGGCAAAATCGGCTGTGGAAACTGCTCGAAAAAACATTGCAAAATGTTTAAACGCTTCAGCCAACGAACTTATTTTTACAGCAGGTGGAAGTGAAGCAGACAATCTAATTTTAAGAAATGCAGTTACAAATTTAGGTATTACCACCATTATTTCATCAAAAATTGAACACCATGCCGTTTTACATACTATTGAGAACTTAGAAAAAGAATTCAAAATTAATGTAAAATGGGTCGATTTAACTAATGAAGGAACAGTTAATTACCAACATTTGACTTCGTTACTTGAAGATGATGACACCCAAAAATTGGTAAGTTTAATGTATATAAATAATGAAATTGGCAACAAGCTTAACATTCAAAAAGTAATTGAGTTATGTAGCGTTAACAATGCACTTTTTCATAGTGATGCCGTTCAAGCTGTTGGACATTTTAAGATAGATGTTCAAAAAACACCGATGGATTTTTTTGTAGCAAGTGCTCATAAATTTCACGGACCAAAGGGAGTTGGTTTTGCATATGTAAAAAAAGGTTTTGGAATTTTTCCAATGTTACACGGTGGTGAACAAGAAAAAGGAGCTAGAGCAGGGACTGAAAATGTACACAGTATTTTAGGAATGGAAAAAGCTTTGGAAATTGCTTGTGCTAAAATTGACGAAGAAACAACACATATTCAAGCAATAAAAAGTTATTTTATTGAAGCATTAAAAGCTAATTTTGAAGGAGTTAAATTCAATGGAGTTTCTGAGAGTGTTTCAGAAAGCAGTTATATCATTTTAAATGTGCGTTTTCCGAAAGATTATCCAATGTTATTATTCAATCTTGATTTAAAAGGGATAGCGGTTTCAGGTGGAAGTGCTTGCCAAAGTGGAAGTAATAAAGGATCACATGTATTAAATGAAATTTTAAACGAAGAAGAAGCAAAAAAAACTTCAGTACGTTTTTCATTTAGTAAGTTCATTTCAAAAAAGGATATTGACTATGTGATTGAAACCTTAAAAGGACTTATTAAGTAAACTTTGTTTTACCAATCTACGCGTATTTAAAAAACGTCATTCCCGTGAAAACGGGAATATTTTCCATAGGAATTCAGCACAATTCCCCTCTAGAGCTGTGTATTGAACGTAGCTGAAATGAGAGGTTAGCGGTGTGTAGTTTTTAATGGAAAACCAACCAAACTAATGTCATCCTCGCGTATGCGGGGATCTTTTCAATTGAAACTAAAAAACAAGTTTGATTTTTTTTAATGTTAGTAGCGAACCGCCAACTTCTAACAACAGTTTTAGTAAGCATTCCGCAGTTAGCAGTCACTAAACCCCAAAACCAACCTACCAAGCAACCTGTATATTGCTAGACAAAGTAGGCGTTTTGTCATTTCGAATGCTAATGAGAAATCACAAAAAATTAAGCGTTAGATATACTTGAAATAAATCTGTCATTCCCAAGCTTGTACTAAGCGTAGCCGAAGTGTTGATTGAGGATCTTTACCATAGGAATTCAAAAGATATTTCATTCTTTTTTTCATTGTTAAAAAAAGAAAGCGACTTTAGGAGATTCACGAATACTTCATAAAATAATAAATGGGTGAGCTAACCAAACAAATCTAGTCTGCTGAAAATCTCTTTAAAATACAATCCTTAAAAAAGACATGCGCTGAACTCGCTGTGCTCAAACAGCACCGCCTGTTTTCTCTTTCTTCGGAAGTATTTTCTACAGAAATATTCATAGGACGGTTTAAAACCAACAACCAAAAATCTGTCATTCCCAACCTTGTACTAAGCGTAGCTGAAATGTTGAGTGGTAATCTTTTCCTTAAACTATTTATAATCCGCGTTACTAACGCTACAATTCAACTTCAATTTATAAGCAGGCTGTCATTCCTGCGAAGGCAGAAATCCATAAGTTAGCTGTAAAACTCCAAACTCTAAATCAAATCACATTCACTTCAATTTCTAAAGATATAGTAAACGCATCTTTTACTTTTTGTTGAATTTTTTGAGCCAAGCTGTAAATTTCTTTACCAGTAGCATTGCCGTAATTAACCAATACCAATGCCTGATTTTCATGAATACCAGTATCACCAAAACGTTTTCCTTTAAATCCGCACTGTTCTATAAGCCAGCCAGCAGGTACTTTTATTTCATTCTCTGAAACAACATAATGTGGTGCGTTAGGATACTTTTTTTGTAATACTTCAAAAGTATTTTTAGTAATTACAGGGTTTTTAAAAAAACTGCCGCTATTACCAATTTTAGCAGGATCAGGTAATTTACGTTCTCTAATAGCAATTATAGTGTCAGAGATATCTTTTAAGGTCGGATTTTCAATAGCTTTCAATCCTTCTTTTATAGCGCCATAAGAAATATTAAAGTTGTGCTTATGTTTAGTCAGTTTAAAAGTAACAGATGTAATAATATACTTTCCTTTTAATTCATTTTTAAAAACCGAATTTCGATATCCAAAATTACATTCTTTGTTGTTAAACACACGCAACTTTCCCGTTTCAATTTCCAAAGCTTCTAATTGGTGAAACGTATCTTTGATTTCAACACCATAGGCCCCAATATTTTGAATAGGAGAGGTGCCCACATTTCCTGGGATTAAAGATAAGTTTTCTAAACCGCCATAGTTTTGAGAAATACACCAAATAACAAAATCATGCCAATTTTCGCCAGCTTCCGCAGTAACAAAAACGCTATCTTTCTCAGTTTCATTAACAATAATTCCTTTGAAGTCTAAATGTATTACTAAGTCTTCAATAGTTTTAGTTAACAGCATATTACTACCACCGCTTATTAAAAACAACTCTTTTTCAGTAGCAACTATTTTTTTTAATTCGAGTAAAGAATTAACGGTAACAAAACGTTTCGCTTGTACATCAATACCAAACGTATTATAAGGTTTTAAGGATATGTTTTCTTGAATTTTCAATTAGTTCTTGTATTTTGAAAGGGCAATTTTTAAAAGTTCTACAGATCGTTTTAAATCTTCTTTTTTTAATACATACGCAATTCGAACCTGATTTAATCCAAGTCCCGGTGTAGTGTAAAAACCAGCAGCAGGAGCTACCATAACTGTTTGATTGTTATCTGAAAAATCCTCTAACAGCCACTGCGAAAATTTTTCAGCATCATCCACAGGTAATTCTACCATACAGTAAAAAGCACCCATTGGTTTTGTAGCTTTTACGCCTTCAATCTTGTTTAATTCTTCAATTAATAAATTTCTTCGACTTTTGTATTCCACAATTACTTCATCAAAATAAGATGTTGGTGTATCTAAGGCTGCCTCACTAGCTATTTGTGCATAGGTTGGCGGACTTAAACGTGCTTGTGCAAATTTTTTAGCGGTTGTTAAAACGTCTTTATTTCTTGAAATTAGATACCCAATACGTGCGCCACACATACTATAACGTTTAGAAACAGAATCAATTAAAATACCGTGTTCTTCTAATCCAAAATCTCCTAAAATAGAATGGTGTTTTGCACCTTTATTATAAATAAACTCTCTATATACTTCATCTGCAATTAAAAAGATGTCATGTTTTTTAACTAGAGCAGCCAATTGTTGTATTTCTTCTTTTGAATAACAATAGCCTGTTGGATTGCCAGGGTTGCAAATTAATATTGCCTTGGTTTTTGATGTAATTAATGTTTCAAAATCTTCAATATCAGGTAGTGCAAAGTTATTTTCAATTTTAGAAGTAATTGGAATTATTTTTACACTTAATGATGACGAAAAACCATTATAATTTGCGTAAAATGGTTCAGGTATAATAATTTCATCTCCTGGATCTGTAATACTTCCAAGCGCAAATAATAAAGCTTCAGAACCCCCAGTAGTTATAATAATATCTTCAGCCTTTAGTTTTATATTGCTTTTAGCAAAATAATGATTTGCCAATTTTTCACGGTAACTTTCTGATCCGTCTGTATTGCTATATGCCAATACTTCAATCGTGTTATTTTTTACAGCTTCTAATGCACAACTAGGTGATTTAACATCGGGTTGACCAATGTTTAAATGAAAAACTTCAATGCCTTTGCTCTTTGCTTTTTCAGCAAATGGAACAAGTTTTCTTATGGGTGATTCGGGCATATTTTTACCCGTATTTGAAATTTTTGGCATATTTCTGAAATTTAATTAGAATTAATCACAAATTTGCGAAAATTTATTCAGATACCTTCAAGTTTTCAATGATTTGTTAAAGGTTAAAGTTTTCATAAAAGTTGCATAAATTGAGGATAAAATGTTAAATTAATAGTTTATACTTCAAAATTTTGAAAAACATATACACACATATCATTTTTATAGGTTTTATCTTTTTATTTTCTTTAGAGATAAACGCTCAAAGAGATTTTATGCTGCAAAATGGCATAGAAAAACAAACGATTTCATTTAAATTATTAAGCAATTTAATTGTATTTCCAATGCAGGTAAATGGGAAAGAATTAAATTTTATTTTAGATTCTGGGGTGGGTGCAACCATTCTTTTTAATTTAAATCCTAGTGACTCTTTGAATCTTCGGAATATTGAAAAAATAAAACTGCAAGGTTTGGGGCAAGAAGCACCTGTTGATGCTATTTTATCTAGAGGAAACGAATTAAGTTTAACCAATATAAAAAGTAATAATGAAAAACTATATGTTATTTTTAATGATGGTTTCGATTTATCTTCAAAATTAGGGACAACAATTCATGGAATTATTGGGTACGAACTTTTTAAGAGCTTTACCATTCGTATTAATTACAGTTCGCGTAGACTCACCTTCTACGATACTGCTTTTTACGAATATAAAATTTGTAAAAATTGTGAAGTTTTTCCACTAGAGTTTAATATGATGAAACCCTACATAAATGTAGCCGTTGTTTTAAAGGAAGCACCTACCAAAAAAGTACCTGTAAAATTATTGATAGATTCTGGAGGAAGCGATGCTATGTGGTTGTTTGAAAATTCGCATCCAGATATTGTACCGCCTTTAAATTATTTTGAAGACTATTTAGGTGAAGGTTTGAGTGGTGTTATTTATGGAAAAAGAACAATGATTGAAAGTTTACAAATTGGAAAGTTTTTATTGAAGAACCCAACAGTTTCATATCCAGATTCTTTGTCGGTAGCACACGCTTTAAGGTTTGAAGAACGAAACGGCAGTTTGGGAGCAAGCATCTTAAAACGATTTGTAGTAACATTTGATTATAAAAATAACCGATTATTATTGAAAAAAGGCGGCCACTTTAACGATGCTTTTAGGTACAATATGAGCGGTATTGAATTGGTGTATAATGGTAAGGTGTTGGTGAAAGAAAAAGAAGCCTATAATACTTTAGGGGCTTATGGAGAGAATCAGCAAGCATCAAATACTACAGTTAGCATCAATACCAATTATAAATATACCTTTAAACCAACCTATAAAATTTACAAAGTTAGTCCAGGTTCACCTGCAGCAATAGCCGGAATAAAAGATGGAGATGTTTTAATTAAAATAAATGGTAAATATACCTTCAATTTAAAATTAGAAGAAATTGTACACCAGTTTTATCAAAAAGAAAATACAAAAATTAATGTGGTTATTGAAAGGAATGGAATAGATTATCAATACAGTTTTAGATTGAAAAATCAGTTAAAATAAAAAGACTTTCCGTTAAGAAAGCCTTTTTTAAATATTATAAAAATCGATGTTTTACTTTGAAGAAACAGTTGATTTTGCTTTTTCTACTGGTGATTCAGGTTTTAAAACAATTCCTTTAATTCGTAATTTTTTAGTAGGTTCCGAAGCATTTGAATAAACAGTAATCATTTTTGAAAAACCGCCCTGTCTGTTCGTAGCGTATTTTACTTCAATTTCACCACTTGCTCCAGGCATAATAGGATCAGTTGGTTTCTTAGGCACCGTACACCCACAGCTAGATTGAATTCTACTAATTACTAAAGGTGATTTTCCCACATTTTTAAATTTAAAAACACGTAAACCATCAGCATTCAACTCAATTTTTCCATAATCAATTACATCTGTTTCAAACTCAAATACAGGCGCATTAGGGTCTATAACAGTTTCAGTTACTTGTTTTTCTTGTGCATTCATTGAGATTGTTAGTAATCCAACAAATAAAAGTGTCATTATTTTTCTCATCATTTTTAATTTTAAAATGTAAAGTTAGTTATTTTTTTATGCTTTCAAAATATTTTATGTTAATGCTTATAATTGTACATTTGCAAACTTAGTTTACAAATATTAGACCAAAAATGAGTTTAGCAACAAAATACAATCCACAAGACGTAGAAGACAAGTGGTATGATTACTGGATGAAGAATAATTATTTTCATTCAACACCTAATGAAAAAGAACCTTATACTATAGTAATTCCACCACCAAATGTAACTGGTGTTTTACATATGGGGCATATGTTAAATAATACCATTCAAGATGTATTGATTAGACGCGCCCGTTTAAAAGGTAAAAATGCTTGTTGGGTGCCAGGAACCGATCACGCTTCTATTGCTACTGAAGCAAAAGTGGTTGCTAAATTAAAAGAACAAGGAATTAATAAATCTGATTTAACTCGTGATGAATTTTTAAAACACGCATGGGATTGGACAGATGAGCATGGTGGAATTATTTTAGAACAACTTAAAAAATTGGGAGCTTCTTGCGATTGGGATCGTACGAAGTTCACCATGGATGCTGATTTAAGTGAAGCTGTTGCTAAAGTTTTTATTGATTTGTATAATAAAGGCTTAATTTACCGTGGGTATAGAATGGTCAATTGGGATCCTTCTGCAAAAACAACCTTGTCTGATGAAGAAGTTATTTTTGAAGAGAAACAAGGGAATCTATACTATTTAAATTATAAAATTGAAGGAAGTGATGAGTTGTTAACCATTGCAACTACACGTCCTGAAACAATATTAGGAGATACCGCTATTTGTATCAATCCAAATGATGAACGTTTTACGCATTTAAAAGGAAAGAAAGCTATTGTTCCTATTGTTGGTAGAGTCATTCCTATTATTGAAGACGAATATGTTGATATTGAATTTGGTACAGGTTGTCTAAAAGTTACACCTGCACACGATCAAAACGATAAAGTATTAGGTGAAAAACACAACCTTGAAGTAATTGATATTTTTAATGATGATGCTTCTTTAAATTCTTTTGGATTGCATTATGAAGGAAAAGATCGTTTTGTAGTTAGAAAAGAAATCACCAAAGAATTAGAAGAAATTGGTTGTTTAGTGAAAATTGAACAACATATGCATAAAGTAGGTACTTCTGAAAGAACAAAAGTAGTAATTGAACCTAAAATTTCTGCACAATGGTTTTTAAAAATGGAAACTATTGTAGAACCTGCTCTAAAAGCGGTGTTAGAAGATGAAGAAATTCACTTTTTTCCAAAGCATTACAATAGTACTTACAAACATTGGTTAGAAAATATCCGTGATTGGAATATTTCTCGTCAGTTATGGTGGGGACACCAAATTCCTGCTTATTTTTATGGAGATGGAGTAGAAGATTTTGTAATTGCGCAATCTATTGAAGAAGCATTGGAATTGGCAAAACAAAAAACCAACAACCAACAGTTGACCCTGAATGATATTACACAAGATCCTGATGCATTGGATACTTGGTTTTCTTCTTGGTTATGGCCAATATCAGTTTTCGACGGAATTAGAAATCCTGATAATGAAGAAATTGAATATTATTATCCAACCAACGATTTAGTTACAGGACCAGATATTATTTTCTTTTGGGTAGCTCGTATGATTTTTGCTGGATACGAATTTAGAAATGAAAAACCTTTTACCAATGTATATTTTACAGGAATTGTACGTGATGGTAAAGGACGAAAAATGTCAAAATCTTTAGGGAATTCACCTGATCCAATTGGATTGATTGAAAAATATGGTGCTGATGGGGTGCGTGTAGGAATGTTATTGTGTTCTGCTGCAGGAAATGATTTACTATTTGATGAAGATTTATGTGCTCAAGGACGTAATTTCTCGAATAAAATTTGGAACGCCTTCCGTTTGATTAAAGGATGGGAAGTTTCTGAAACTATTGAACAACCACAATCGGCTAAAATAGCCATTGAATGGTATCAAGCTAAGTTTCAACAAACATTGGTTGAACTAGAAAAATCATTCAATCAATACAGAGTAAGTGAAGCTTTAATGAGCATTTACAAATTAATTTGGGACGATTTTTCTTCTTGGTTCTTAGAAATGGTAAAACCAGCTTATCAACAACCAATTGATGCGGTAACCTTAAAAGCAGTGATTTCATTTTTAGAAGACAATTTAAAAGTGTTGCATCCATATATGCCATTTATTTCCGAAGAAATTTGGCAACATATTTCAGATAGAACTCCGGAAGAAGCCTTGATTATTGCTGAATATCCAAAAATGACGGAAGTAAATGAAAGTATCATTCAGAACTTTAAAGTAGCTTCAGAGGTAATCTCAGGAATTAGAAATATTAGAAAAGAAAAGAACATTGCCTTTAAAAATGAAATAGAGTTCTCAGTGTTAAATAACGACCAAATAAATACTGATTTTGATGCAGTAATTGAAAAACTAGGAAACTTGTCTGGTATTACTTATGTAGATGAGAAAGTTGATGGAGCGTTGAGTTTTAGAGTAAAATCGAATGAGTATTTTATTCCTATGGGTGATGCCATTGATGTGGAAGCTGAAAAAGCGAAGTTGCAAGAAGAATTAAAATACAATGAAGGTTTCTTAAAATCTGTTCAAAAGAAATTAAGCAACGAACGTTTTGTAAACAATGCACCAGCACAAGTAATTACAAACGAACGAAAAAAAGAAGCAGATGCCTTGGCAAAAATTGAAACGATAAAAGCGAGTTTAAACAGCTTGTAAAAAACGGTACATTAGCTAAGGATGGCGAATGTTGTAGACACTCCATCAATTAGTATATCACTGATTTGATTAGAATTCGAATCGGTTGACACTTTTACGGGATAGTGTCAAATTTTATGAGTTGTTGGCAATTGTAATTTTTATAATATATTTTTCAAATCTTGACGTCCAATTAATGCCATAATCTCAACAACTTTATCATTCTCATTAATTTTAAAATAAATAGAATCTGAACCACAGACACATTTTCGATATCCTATTTTGATATAATCAACTGAGTCAAAAGAATATGGGTTTTTAGATATTACATCAAAATACTCAAAAAATGAATTAAAATATTTATCCGCTTGTCTTTCTCCAAATGTTTTTATTCCGTAATGATGAATTCTTATTAAATTTTCTTTTGCTGTATTACTCAGTCTATAATTTGTCATTTAATAATGATTTTGATTGAGCTAAAATTTGTTCTTTGGAATCAGAAGTGAATCCACTTTTCTCAGCTCTTTCAAGTTTAGAACTAATCCAATCAATTTGAGCTTGTTGTTTTCTTGCTTGTCTAATCAAATCATTGACTAATTCACTTTTACTTGAATATTCTTTATTTTCAATTTGAGCCTTTAACCAATTATCATTCGGTTCTGTAAATGAAATACTTTGTCTTGCCATAATTATCTATTTTGATGTAAATTTACACCAAAAATGTATTCAATCCAAATTTTCTTTATAAGTTGAATTTTAATCTTTATAGTTGCCAACGGTCTAGAATATGGGAAGTTGCGGGTTTGAAATTGTAATTTTCCGATGTTTAAATTTAAGTTTTTTACGTTTGAGAAACATTCTATATTATTGGATTTAGCAATTTTTTATATGCATTGTTGTAACACGTTTTTAATTTGAATCGAGTATTTTTTTCTTTTCATCTTGGTATTCTTTTTCTGTTAATACGCCTTCATCAAGCAGTTTTTTTAATTCTCGTAATTTGTCGTATTTAGTTAGTTCACTATTATTCTCATTTTTTTTACTTGAAATAATCACTTTCTCATTTTTAAATGTCTTTCCACAATTTTCTATTTCACATAATTTGATTGCCTTTTCTATGTCTAAATAATGATTATATGTTAAGGTTGTAGTAGGTCCAGTAACAACAAATTCTACTATATTATATCCTACGTATCCTTCGTATTTAATGATTTTTAGAATTGTTAGGTCGACACCTTGATTTGCAGGAGTTAATTTATCTTTATCTAAACCTCCGAAAATCCCATATCTAATAGACTCAAATTTCAAATCTTTTCGAGATCCTTTAGTTAGTTTTATTTGATCACCAATTTTATAAGTTACTTCATTTGATGCTTTGTAATTTTTAAGTTTTACTTTTTTTTGAGCAAAACTTAAATTTACAGATAAGATCAAAATAATTATTATAGTAAATTTTCTCATTGTAATATTTTTAAAAATTCTTATTATTCGATACAATCTTCAATTTCACAGGTTAAAATAGCATTTTGAATGTCTAAGGTATAATTTTTAAATCCTTGCCCAGACACAACAAAGTACACACCTTTTATAAGTTTCATATTATAGCGTTCAATTTTTTTTATTGTTATGAATTTGTCAGAATATTCTTTTGATAAATTTTCGTGTAATACATGGTTAACTTTGTTTAAGAAGTACACATATTCAAATTCTCCATTTGCAATTGACCCTTTCTTTAGTTTTATAGTATCACCTATTTTGTATGTAATTCCATTTAGAGCTTCAAATTCATTGAGTTTATCATAACTCTTTTGAGCAATTAAAAAATTAACATTCAATAACAGTATTACGAAAAAAGCGGTTTTTTTTATATTCATAATTTATGTGTGTTTCGTTTTAATGTGTTACAACGGGCTTCTTTATTTAGCCTTATTAAATAAAGCATATTAACTTTACTAAGAAACAAGAGGAGAACTAAAACGGGTTTTAGACTAAAGCTCTCTTATAAGTATTAGTCCTCTTGTCTCTCTTAGGTTGCTTAGGACCATTTGGAATACTAGGTTTAATTAGAACCCATTAAAGGTAATAGTCATAGCAACAATTATTAATTTAATTATAAAAATATGAAAAATTATGTAGATGTAATCGGAATTGACGTATCAAAATTAACAATAGATGCCTATATGCATAAAAGAGGCCTCCATCGTTTGTTTACAAATAATACAAAGGGTTTTAAAGAACTCTTAAATTGGGCAAATAAACACCTAGGATTGATTCTTCATTTTTACTGTTTTGAGAATACAGGAAATTACTCATTAAACCTTTCGATTTACTTAGATGAAAGAAGTATTGATTATGTGGAAGAAAACCCTTTATTGATAAAACGTTCAGCAGGAATTGTAAGAGAAAAAACAGATAAGTTAGATTCAGCGATGATAGCCAGGTATGCTTGGCTTCATCGAGAAGAATTAAGTTTAAGTAGTGTACGAGACAATAAACATCAAGAGTTAGGACGGTTAATGGCGCTTAGAGATCAATTAGTACGTAACAGAACAGGTCTGATGAGTAGTTTAAAAGAGCTGAAATCACTTTTAAGCAGTCCATCTACAGATGTCTGTTGTAAGAGTATACTTCGAAGCATAAGCTACATTACAAAGCAAATTTTAATGCTTGAAAAAAGAATGAAAGAAATTATAAAATCTGACACTCGTTTAGATAGAAATTTCAAGCTTTTAAACAGTGTAAGAGGAATTGGTCTAATCCTTTCGTGTCAATTGCTTTACCACACATCTAACTTTAAGAGATTCAATCGTTGGAGGCAATTTTCAAATTATTGTGGGACTGCACCTTTTGCATATAGCTCAGGAACTAGTGTCAAAAGAGCTAATAAATGTCATCATATAGGAGATAGGAAAATGAAGACTCTATTAAGTTTGGCAAGTGTTTCAGCAATACAATATGATAGCGAACTAAGGTTATATTACAAAAGAAAAATAGAGGAAGGAAAACCAAAATTGGTAGCATTAAATAATGTAAGAAACAAAATATTAGCCAGAGCATTTGCTGTAATTAAAAGAGGAACACCTTATGTAGAATTACATCAATATGCAGCTTAAAAAATAAAGCTAAAAGATATTAGGATTTGATCTTGGACGGGCTTTTATAAGATTTGTGCGACTGGAAAATCGGAGATTTTTCGGACGTAGTAAATCGTTTGTTGAATGTTTGTCGTTTGTTCTAGTTCAAATTTAAGCATAAATTTTATGAGTTGTTGTACCCAGTTGTTAATTTATAAATTGTTTTGTTTCTTTCTCCAATTCTCTTAAATAGTTCAAGTTCAATTCCTTTTTTTAAATCGCGACTTGCAGTAGCGGATGAAATATCTTTAAAAATGTCCATATAATCTTTTCTAGAAAACACAATCTTATTTAAAGAAATAAAATATTCAAGTCTATCTTTTTGATTTAGTGTTCTATTATTAAAAGTTAATAGCTCATTTATAGATAAATCAATTACACTCAACATATATTCGATAAATTTTGTTGATTTTCCAACTTTATCACACTCGGATAAAGCATTGTAATATTTTTCTTGGTCTTTACTTATTAAAGTTTCAAAAGGTAAAAATTCAAATACAGGATATTTTCTCATTAAAATTAATGTTTGCCACAACCTACCCATTCTACCATTTCCATCTAAAAAAGGATGTATAAATTCCATTTCGTAATGAAATACGCAACATTTTATTAATTCTAATTCTTCTGAATCGCTCAAATATTCAAATAAATTTTTCATTAGAAATGGGACATTCTCATAAGGAGGAGCGAGGTGTTCAACTTTAGACCCTTTAACAATTCCGACTCCTTGTTTTCTATATTTTCCAGCATCCTCAATAAGGTTATTCATTAGGTTTTGGTGAGCTTTTAAAAATGATTTTTCACTTAGAGGATTGTACTTTACTAAATTCTCATAAATTTCAATTGCATTTATAACCTCTTTTACATCTTTTTGAGGTCCAATAACTCTCTTATTTTCAATTAGCGCAGTAATTTGTTCTTCTGTCAAGGTGTTTCCCTCAATTTTCAGTGAAGAATGAATTGTTCTAATTTTATTCTGTTTTCTTAACTGAGGAGAAGGTTTATTCAGAAAGGTTGCATTTACTTCTCCGATTTTCTCAGAAATTGAAGTTAGAAGTTTTAAAATTTTCGGTGTTATTTCGTATGGTGGTTTCATTTTGATACTATCATTTGATACTATCAAATATAATATCATTTATCTGAAAATACTATTATTCTGTCAAATTTTAATTGGGTACAACGGGCTTCTTTATTTAGCACTATAAAAATAATGCTTATTAACTTTACTAAGAAACAAGAGGAGAACTAAAACGGGTTTTAGACTAAAGCTCTCTTATAAGTATTAGTCCTCTTGTTCTCTTAGGTTGCTTAGGACCACTTGGAATACTAGGTTTATTAGAACCCATTATAGGTAATAGTCATAGCAACAATTATTAATTTAATTATAAAAATATGAAAAATTATGCAGATGTAATCGGTATTGATGTATCAAAATTAACAATAGATGCTCATATCCATAAAAAGGATGTCCATCGTTTGTTTTCAAACAATACAAAGGGATTTAAAAAGCTCTTAAGTTGGGCAGAAAAACAGCTAGGATTGATTCTTTATTTTTACTGTTTTGAGAATACTGGAAATTACTCGTTAAATCTATCCATTTACTTAGATGAAAGAAGTATTGATTACGTAGAAGAAAATCCTTTATTGATAAAGCGTTCTGCAGGTATTGTACGGAGTAAAACCGATAAGCTGGATTCAGCGATGATAGCCAGGTATGCTTGGCTTCATAGAGAAGAACTAGGTTTGAGTAGTGTAAGAGATACTAGACATCTAGAGTTAGGGAGGATATTGGCATTTAGAGACCAGTTAGTGCGTAATCGAACAGGGATGAAGAGTAGTTTAAAAGAGCTAAAATCACTTTTAAGCAGTTCCTCTACAGATTTATGTTGTAAGAGTATACAACGGAGTATAACTTACATTACAAAGCAAATTTTGACGCTTGAAAACAGAATGAAGGAACTCATAAAGTCTGAAGATTGTTTAGAAAGAAATTTTAAGCTTTTAAACAGTATCAAGGGAGTTGGGTTAATATTATCGTGTCAATTGCTGTATCACACCTCAAACTTTAATCGATTCAATAGTTGGCGGCAATTCTCAAATTATTGTGGTACAGCTCCTTTTGAATATAGTTCAGGAACGAGTATTAAAAGGGCTCATAAATGCCATCATATAGGGGATAGGAAAATGAAGACATTACTTAGTTTAGCAAGCGTTTCAGCGATACAATGTGATAGTGAACTAAAATTATATTATAAGAGAAAAATAGCAGAAGGAAAGCCTAAATTGGTAGCATTAAATAATGTTAGAAATAAAATATTGGCTAGAGTATTTTCAGTGATTAAAAGAGGAACACCTTATGTGGAATTACATCAATATGCAGCTTAAAAAAATTATAAAAATATATTAGGATTTGACCTTGGAATACCTTATAAGATTTGTGCGACTGGAAAATCGGAGATTTTTCGGACGTAGCAAATCGTTAGTTGAATGTTTGTCGTTTGTACTAAATCAAATTTAAGCATAAATTTTATGAGTTGTTGCAAGTTTTAGCGACACGCTCTGCGGATAATTGACTTTTAGTATTTTCCGAGTTTTGTCATTCGTGTAAATCTTTCTTAAATCGTTGTTTTTTGGTTTAATTTATCTCTTTACTTGTTTTTACGTTTTGCAATTTTTCTCCGTTTCAATGCTCAAATCCGTTATAATTTTAAATCTCTCCGTTTCATTGTGTTTTGCGTTTCAATTCTCAAAAATCGATAGAGTAGAAGTGAACTCAAATTTATCATTAAGTTTAATTTATCTTTAAACAGCTTTGAAATCATTTCACTTTTTTACTCATTTGAGCGAAAGCTAATCTTAAGAAAAAAATTGTCATTGAACTATAAGCTAATATTGGGAATATCTTATTTTCATTATCACCTTTAGAAAAATAGAATAGATGGATTAAGAACGCAATCAATCCGATAACGTATAATATCAATAAACTCCAATGTTCTCTTTTTAAAAAATCTTTTCCAGTCATTTTTAGTTTTTTTTAATATAATCTTTTTTCATTTCTGCCGTGACTCATTCGAGCTATTACTTGCAACGGGCTTTTATAAGATTTGTGCGACTGGAAAATCGGAGATTTTTCGGACGTAGCAAATTGTTTGTTGAATGTTTGTCGTTTGTTCTAGTTCAAATTTAAGCATAAATTTTATGAGTTGTTGTACAATGTTTTTTAATTCTAATCTTTAATCTTGTAGGAGTTAAATCGTCTAACTTTTCTCATTTGTATGTTTTCTATTAATTGAAAAATTATAAATGGAATTGCAAATGCTCCAAGTAATTTTCCAAAACTAGAATAGTTCTTTTTACTTTCAAATTGTTCTTTATGTTCCAAGTAAAATTCTCCAATAAAATGATAAATCAGAATTGTTCCAATTACGAAAATTAAAAATCCAATTATTGAGATAACTCTATTTTTCTTTGCATTTATATCATTCGGATGATGACAACTTTTAGTTGAACATTCTTTACAGAATAATTCTATATTTTCTCCTTTTTCAAGACTCAATTCTGCTCGGTCAGAAACATTCTCAGTGAACTCAATATATTTTCCACAATTTTTGCATTTTGATTCGAGTTTCATCTTTTCTAGCAATATTTTTATTTGATTTGAATAAGTTTTGGTGGACCTCCTCCTTGTAAATGATTCTCGGGATAACTCAATTCCCAAATTTCACTATCGTTTCTTTTATATCTAGTTGTCCAACCATCTTCACTTGATTCAAGTTTAACAAACT
The DNA here is from genome assembly GCF_900188235.1 of Lutibacter agarilyticus. GTDB lineage: Bacteria > Bacteroidota > Bacteroidia > Flavobacteriales > Flavobacteriaceae > Lutibacter > Lutibacter agarilyticus. The sequence continues at coordinate 210,375 of NZ_FZNT01000006.1, forward strand.
CATTTTTAATCATTAATTCTATGATTCCACAATTTGAATCAGCAATCATTTTATTATCTCTAAAAATCCATTTTCCTATGATTACTTTTTTATTCATCAAATATTGTACAACGGTTTAGTATTAAGATTTGTGCGAATGGAAAATCAGAGATTTTTCGGACGAAGCAAATCGTTTGTTAGAATCTTTGTCGGTTTGTACTAAATCAAATTTAAGCATAAATTTTATACATTGTTGTGCTTAGTGTTTATCTGTCAATTCTAATAATCAAATCGGATATATATTTTAATAATGAAATACATTTTAAACTATTAATCTTATTCCCATAATTGATATCTACTCCATGTAATATTTCGTGTCTATTTAATTTTAAAGGAAAATCTCCAATTTTCTTTTCCCAGACATTTAATGGCGAAGAATTTTTTATAGGAGCTAAAAATATATCAGTCATACTGCTATGCATTTTCTCTATTATAGGATATACTTCAGGTAAATACTCTTTGTTTTTTATGAAAAATTTCTTTGTAGTTATATCATTACATATTCCATCAATTTGAGATAAGACAACTGGTATCGTTAGATAGAATAATTCCTCATTGTAAGATTTTTCTATTTGGCTTAAAATTTCTTTTCTTATAGGATGTCTTTTTGATAGAACTTCAAATATCTCTGTTAAATTATTTGAGTAATAATTTACTAATGATTTTTCTGCCTCGTCATATTTGTCATTTTCTATTAAATCATTAAGTTCAAATGAATATTTCATTTCACAATCTAAATCAAGAAACCATCCGAATTTTGAGATGTTTAATAAATTATCTGGTGTCTCGGTATAAACTCTGATTAGTCCTTTTCCTATTTTACTCAAAGAATCTTTAATCTCACTTGGCATTTTAAAAACTTCTTGGTTAGCTTGAAGTTCTTTTGCAATATTTTCGAAACGTTTATTTAATTCTTTAATACGTTCAAATATAATAGGGGAGTTATTCATTTCTTTCTTTTTCAATCATTAAGCACAACGGTTTATGGTATGGAAAGTTGCGATTTGATAATCGTAATTTTCCGATGTTTAAATTTAGTATTTTTATGTTTTAATAACATTCTATTTTATTGAATTTAGCAATTTTTTATACCAATTGTTGGCTGCTGGCATTATTCAAATCGTGATTTATCTTAAATATTCGAAATTGGCACATCAATTCTATCTCTTGCAACACAGATGTTATCTTTAATGATATAACATTCCACAAAATGTGCTCCTGCAAAATTTGAATTTTCTTTTCGGAATTCACTTCCTTTATCATTTAGAATATGACCTCTTAAATTATTTCTTGATTTCGCAATCGAACCTTCATTCTTAACTTTCCATTTTACTAAATATGGTTTTTTAACATCATTTGACTCTATGTAAAATTTAAGTTTTTTATTTATTTTCAATTTTGAGTACATATTTCTTAAAAACTCAACTCTAAATCCGGGTTGATTAACTTCACAGTTTATTCTCATAGAAGTGATGATGTCAACTGGAAATAAATCTTCGATAAACTCTTCGTTTTCAGTATAGTCTATTGATTGCTCTTTTATAATACTTGGATAAGGAAATGGATAACCAAAAACTTTTTTCCAAATCGTATATACTGTTGAATTGTTTTCTTTATCAATTGCTTCTAAAACATTTTTGTGAGCTTTTTTAGCTTTACTAATAAAGTTTGATTTTTTCTTGTAAACCTTTTGATTACTTCCTGGAGCATACCAAAAATCTCTATTTTTATCTAGATTCTTTAGATACTCAAAGAAATCTCGAACAAAAATGTCGTAATCTGAAAATGTGGTTGTGTGATGATTTGTATTTGCAACTAAAAACTCATAGCAAAGTGTATCTATGAGTAATCCTCCGATTTTTACACCACATTTATTTTTCCAAGCTCTTGTCATTTTCGCAAGATTTTTGAGGTTAGAATTGGTGGTAATATTGAAACTGTTAATCTCTGAAATTTCAGGTTTAGGATTTGTTTTTTTCCATTTTCCTCCATTGTTAGTATCAGGATATTTGTAGCTACCATCTGATTGCTCAAATACAGGACAAACTTCAACTATGTCATTTGTAAATGAAACAACAACAACTTGACCATCTCCTCTTATATCAGTTGTAGAATAAGTATTTAAAATTGCGCTTTTAACATCTTGAAGTAGAGTGGATTGACCATTATTCTGTAAGTTGTCATATTTGGTAAATAATTCTGGAGTTAATTCAAATAACATATCCAAATCACTAATCCCATTTACAGCAGTTTTTCGTCCATAACTACCGACTTGAAGTGAGTTTTTTATTTCAGACTCATCATCAAAGAAATCTTTATTAAGTGCTTTTGTTATGTTTTTATATTTTCTTGAAATTTGGTCCTTATTCTTAATTATTAAGTTAGATAGAAGCTGTTGAAATATCTCCGAAGTATTCATAGCAAATGAAAATGATTGAGGTTAATAAAACGATTAGTAAAAATATTTTTAATGAATTGGGTACTTTATCCTTAAAAAACTGAAAATTCAATTGCTCATTAATCCAATCAATTTGCATTTCATAAAAAAATTTAAAATGAGCAAACCAATGTGAAAGAAATACCTGTTTACTGATAGTATTAGAATAAAAATCTTTCATTATTTCATCTAATTCAGATTTTTCCTGTGTGAAATCATTTTTTGTGCTTGATTTTACAGAAAAATATAAATCCTTAAGTTTATTAAATAATTTGGTTAATCTAATACCTTCTTTATCAAATTTTTCGGTATCGGAATTATAAACACTTATATATAAGCTTATAACACTTATTAATATAAGAGAAGTTGATAATAATTTGCCTCCAAAAATTTCTGAAAATCCTAATTGAAAAATTCCAATAGCTAAAGTTGTAAAACCAACTTTTTTGAATTCCGATTAAACGATTCGTAAATGTCTTTTGCGGAATCATAATTTTGATTTTTATAATTCCCAGTCAAAATTAGTTGCTCTTTATCAATTCCTCTTTTTTTTAGAATTTCTAATGTGTCATTTCTCAAATTTTCATCATAACCGTATTGACGATAATTTTTAACAATATCTATTAATTTCTCAGAATCAAAGGATTTTAATCGTTCTATTTTATCTGTCATTTTTTTCAATCGTAATAGTGCCTAACGGGTTTGAGCATGAAAAGTTGCGACTTTTGAAATCGTAATTTTTCAGGCGTATAAATATATTATTTTTTTGATTTAGAACCATTCTATTTTACTGAATATAGCAATTTTTTATGCGCGGTGTTGTATAACGTGGTTTTGAGTTCAAATTATTTTATTTTGTTCTAATTAAATCCGTTTCAACATTCAAATCCGCTTTAATTTATAAATTGTTGAATTTATCTTTTTTGTAATAAATACTTTTCCGATACAAAGCTAAAATCTCACGTTTCAATATTCAAATCTGCAAAGATTGATAAATCGTTGAATTTATCTTTTTTGTAATAATTTATCATAAATACTTTTCCGATTCAAAGCTCAAATCTCACGTTTCAATGAGTTTTTCCGTTTTCATTGCTCAATTTATGCGTTTCAATTTTTAATTCCGTAATTATTCTCAAATCTAACCAATTCAATGATTTTTCTCCGTTTCAACTTTCCATTTTCCGATTCATTGCTCAAATCTGACAATTTTATCTTTCTCAATAATTTTTAATGCTCGTGTCTCAGACAGTTTAATATTTTTAACTCATAAAACTCAAATTAGGAATTTCGGAGTAAATTCCGCCATGTTATACAACGTGTTTGTGTATGATTTCGTTGCGTGTTTAAGCACTAAAGTTAGCAAATAAATCACAGATAGAAAGTCCGCGAGGACTTTCGTAAGTAAGCTTTAACTAGCAATGAATTATACACGGTGTTACCATACGTTATTTTTTATTCAACAATTTTTCTATTGTAATTGATGTGTTTTCAGATTGTGGTCTCGAAGCATTTTTACTATAAACTTCACCTTGTTTGTCAATCAAGATATAACTTGGGAAACCAACGATTTCAAACTGTTTTTCAAAATACTCATATTGCTTTTGATTGAGTATATATTGTTGTCCTTTCAATTGGTATGTTTTTATAATGTTTTCAGCGGCTTCTTTTTTTGATTTACAGCAGAGAAAAACAAATGAAACATCTTTGCTCTCAAATTTTGAATGCAATTTTTTCGAATATGGAAATTGTTTTATACAAGGATTGCACCAAGTAGCCCAAAAATCCATATATATGACTTTTCCTTTGTTTTTTTGTAGTATTTCATCATACAAGTTACTAGTTAAATCCTTGGAAGTATTTTGAAATTCAGAACCTGAAGGAATATTAATATTGTCTCGTTCAATAATAGAAAGTTTCTCCTTTTTTAGCATTGCAAGAAGTAATTGTCTGGTGTAATTATCTTTAATATTTTTTTTAACTAGTTCTAAATAATAATCAATAGACGAAGCTGTAAATTCTTCTTCTCTCTCAATAACGGTATTTCTAATATTTGAGGCAACTGAATAATCTCCCCATATACCGGGTCTTAATTTTAGTTTATTTTCAATTTTTTGAGCGATTAACTCTTTTTTTATTTGTTCATCAGATTTACCTGTTGATATAATACTTATTGTACTTCGAGGTTCTACAAAATTAGAATAGAAATTAAGAAAATACATATATTCTGATGTAATTAGAGCATTTTGATTAAAAGTTATAGAATCCGTTAAAAAAGAATAAAATGTTTTTTTTTCTTTTTGGTCCTCAATTTTCCGTCCCAATTTAATAATATTTTCATAACAGCTATATGTCGCACTATATTTAAGATAATCGTAAATTATTTTATTTGATTGTTTGTCTTTTATACGTGAATCTATTTTTTTGTGTAGTAACTTCTCAAAGTCGAGAAATTCTATTTTAAGGTTGTTAGGTGATTGTTCTTTTTCTAGATTTTTTTTAAATTTATCTACTTCTGTATAAAACCAATTATCGTGTTTTTTAAAATTATTCTGAAATTTTTTATGTTTTTCATCGTATGATGTTGCCTTTATACCAATTAAGGATTCTCTTTTAATAATTTCACAATTAATCATAAGCGTATCATTTGGAAAAATATATGGTGCTATTCGTCCATCTGAATATACTAAAAAAGATTTTGTTGAATGACTTAAGGGGATATCGAATAAGAACTTTCCGTTCTCATTTATGGTTGTTATATATTTTACTTGTTTGTCTATTGTTATATCATCTACAATTAATCGAATTGTTTTAGATTTATTTGAAAAGTTCTTTATGTTACTTATTTTTCCAGTAATTACAGAACGACTTTCAACTTTAGGATAAAATACTCCTGATGAAACTATTTCTTCTTCTTTTTCTTTATTGGAACAAGAAAATAAAATGATAAAGAAGGTTATTAAATAATAATTTTTCATAGTTTTTGTTAATGTATGGTAACGGGCTTTTATAAGATTTGTGCGTTTGGAAAATCGGAGATTTTTCTGCTGTAGCAAATCGTTAGTTGAATGTTTGTCGTTTGTTCTAGTTCAAATTTAAGCATAAATTTTATGAGTTGTTATATGCAGTTTATTCTGATATTTTCTTTTTATCTTCCTTTGTTGTTTCAATCGCACCTTTTTCTTTTTCAATTCTTTTTCTTTTCGCTTCTCTATAAATTTCACTTGGCCATATTTTGTCAACTTCAGATTCTAAAATTTCAGTTAATTGTAAGCATTGTTCATAAGAATGCAAGAAATACTGATTATCAACGGGTAAATATTCTCCACTTTTAACTCTAGCTAATACTCCAGCCTTTGAAAGATAAATGTCATTTGCAGTTCCTCCGTTATGTATATGAATATCTCTAGTAGCTTTTAGTTCAATATATTTATGATAAACAGGGTTTTCTAAGAAATTTACTCCAGTATATTTATTAAATTCTTCGGCATAATCTCTTGGGGATTTATAAGCTATTTCATTCAAGATTGTATCTATGATAATAATTTTTACTTGTTCAATTGAATTTGATGAAAGTACACATTCAACATCAACTTTTTTCTTATTGGATATTTTACTAGGATATTCTGTCAAAATGGACTTTAAAATTTCATTCAATAAAGTTTCCATTATTGTTACTAATTGAAAAATACTATCAATAGGCAATTTGTTTAATCCTAAATGAGAATAACGTCCTTTTAGTTCTTCCTTTGTATAGTTTCTTTCAAACATATTAGGCGTATTATTGGCTCTATATCCTATTGGGTATGATATAGGAATTGAATCTCCTCCCTGATTATCTATCCATTCGAGAAATTTCTCAAAGGAAATATATGTTAATTGTGCCATTTCTCCTTGTGAAAATAGTAACGATTTAGCATTATCAATAAGTAAATTTAATTTATTTCCAAATGTATCCATAGTGTTTTTTTATTGCATATAACGGGCTTTTATAAGATTTGTGCGACTGGAAAATCGGAGATTTTTCGGTTGTAGCAAATTGTTAGTTGAATGTTTGTCGTTTGTACTAAATCAAATGTAAGCATAAATTTTATGAGTTGTTATGCACTGGCTTTATCAATCTGTTTTTATTGTTTGTATGTTAATATCATTGCGGTTGAAATACTCCCATATTTTTTCCATTTAGCGTGTGTTCCATATTTATAATAATGTGTCGAACTAAACGAAGGAACGAGTATTGGTAAGCTTAATTTATCTCCTTTTTCAGAAGCTTTAATCCATTCAACTGCTACAATTATATCTTCTTGAGTTTTAATTTCGTAATCTGTTAAATCAACAGATATCCAACCCGTAAATTGATTTTCTGCTGGAATAAGAATATTTCTGCTATTAATTTTCTTTGATGGTTTATTATTTTCAATTTTGTAGAAATTTATTCTAAACAAAACCGAGTCAAAATTATTCTCTTTAAGAAAGAATTTAAATTCTTTTAATAAACTTGGTTTTTTTGTTCCTAAAGAAAATTTTCTGCCAATTTCTGATCCTAAATTCAAATTTTTCAAACTTGGAATAGCAAAAAACACTTTGTTTTTAGTTTTTGTTTTTTCTTTACCTTTTGAATAAGTCTTTAAATTACTCGATTTTATGATAATTTCATTAAGTATTTCGGTATGATTCTCCAATGAAATAATAGCTGATTCGTTATTTGACAATTTTTCAATTTGTAACTCTTTAGATTTATAACCCAAACAAGAAATCTTTAAAGTGTCTGAAATAAATGAATTGTTTATGTTTAAAAAAAACTCTCCATTTTCATTTGTAACTGTTCCAACAGGTTTATTTAAAATTCCCACATTTACATATTGAATTGGGTTTTTTAAACTGTCAGTTATAACTCCTTTAATATCTCTTTCTTGTGAATTAGATATTGTAGAGTTAAGAACTAAATAAATAATTACTAAAATCTTTTTCATAAATTTTATAGTATCTTTTTTAATCAATTTTTTTTGAAACCCGCTTGTGCATAACGATTTTTTATAAGATTTGTGCGTTTGGAAAATCGGAGATTTTTCGGACGGAGCAAATCGTTTGTTGAATGTTTGTCATTTGTATTAGTTCAAATTTAAGCATGAATTTTATGAGTTGTTGTACACAGTTTTTAATCAATCTTTTGAAATTTCCATTCACATCCTTCAACACACATAAGATAAGTCGGATTTATAATCAGTTTATCTGACTCAAAAGTTATTCTTTCTACAAAAGTTCCTTCTGGGGTTTCAATTCCTGCAGTAAATCCATCACAATCATAATCTAAAATTAATTCATTTTCATTCAATGTGTAAGTTCCCGATTGACATTCGGAGAATCTGTCTGAGGTAAATCTATTTTCGGAATCAAACTCATACTTGTATCCATTCTCAATTGAATTCCATTTTCCCTTTCCATCTCCAATATCACTATAAATTTCTATTAATTGCCAAGTTCCAACAATGGATTTCTCGTTATCATTAGAATCATCATTATCACAACCTATTAAGAGAATGGTAAATATAATTGACAGTCCTAGTATAATTTTCTTTTTCATTTGTGTCATTTTTTGTTTTTCGTAAATTGTGTACAACGGTTTAGTATTAAGATTTGTGCGACTTAAAAATCGGAGATTTTTCGGACGTAGCAAATCGTTTGTTGAATGTTTGTCGGTTTGTATTTAGTTTAAATTTTAGCATAAATTTTATACATTGTTACCAAATTTTAGCGACACGTTCTGCTTATAATTGAATTTTAGTATTTTCCGATATTTATCATTCTAGTTTTATTTTTGTTTGAACTCAATCAAATCATTTCTTTAATTATAAATTTATCTTTTTTCTTGTTTAAGCGTTTTGCAATTTTTTCTCCGATTCAACTTTAAATTTCTCCGATTAAATGCTCAAATCGGTCCTCATTTTAAAACTTCTCCGTTTTCATTGAATTTCTCGTTTTAACTCTAAAATCGATAGAGAGTAGAAGTGAACTCAATTATTCTCATTATATATTTTCTCAGTTTCGAATATTAAAACTTTGTAAACTCAGGAATCAAACTATTAAAATGCAACAGTATTTTTCATATATTCTATCATTACAAAGTGAAAATAGATTATTGCTATCGGTATATTTAAAAGTATAATTCCAGCACTAATTAAATTCTTATTTCTATTCTCTTTTTCTTTGATAAATTTATTTATTAATCCTAATAATATTCCAGCATTTACAATTGCTGCAATAATTACAAAAAACATTCCTGGTATCATTAATTGGTATCTATAATCAGTATAGAAGAAACTCAAGAAAAATATTGAGCCTAAAACAAAAGAAATAATTGCAGTATAAATTCCAATTTTATTTATCATTTTTCTTTCGAGCTATTTTTGGTAACGGTTTTTTATATGATTTGTGCGACTGGAAAATCGGAGATTTTTCGGTGGTAGCAAATCGTTAGTTGAATGTTTGTCGTTAATGTTAGTTCAAATTTAAGCATAAATTATATGAGTTGTTGCCTACAGTAATTTTTTACTCAAGCTCAAAATAAATCAAATCTAAAAATATTATTCTGTAAACTATTTTCTCAAACTTTTTATCTGGTATTTTATTCATAGCATTTTTCAGATAATCATAATTCTCTTTATCAATTCCAACAGATTCAAACTTGTTATATGCAAGACAAAACTCATATTGCCAACTTGATTTATCTAAAATTTTCAATTGTTCAAATAAATATCCATAACAAGATAATCTTGTGTTTGGTGAAAATCCGAAATACGGGTCATATCCTAATTCTGAACTAAATTTGTCAATTAAATCTGACTTTTTCTCATTAAGTTTTATTTTATCCAATAATTGAGAATATCCTTTTTTAGATATCTCGGTCAAGTAATTTTCTTGAATTAAAAAATTTTCAAATAAACTATAAATATTCTGATTATAAATCGGTTTACTATTATCAGGAGCTAAATTATTTATTCTGCTTTCTAATCTTAATTTATTGCAAAGTTCAAATTTTTCATCTGCTATAATTTCATTCGAGTTTTTCATTGAACCACAAGAGGTTATTATGAGTAGAATTAATATTTGAAGCAGTTTTTTCATTATTGTAGGCAACGAGTTTTTATATGATTTGTGCGACTGGAAAATCGGAGATTTTTCGGACGTAGCAAATCGTTAGTTGAATGTTTGTCGTTAATATTAGTTCAAATTTAAGCATAAATTATATGAGGTGTTGTGCAACGTTTTTACTTTAGGCTTATCGTATCCTTTCAATTATCAAATTTTTGTCATTAAGAGTTATAATTTTCCATTTGATATCTTCCATTCCATTTATTCCACTATCAATTGTAATAATTAAATCAGAGTCATTTCTTGTCCAAGTTCCTTGAAAATCAAAAAAAGTTAATGGCGGAGTTCCACACCATCCTGAACTTCTTTCAATACAATTACTTTTCTCCAAAAATGAGATTCCGTACTCATTATCTTTCAAGGAATTAGCTCTTGTCAATTTAAGTTCGGAATCATTTGAGATTGGATTTATCCAATGTCCAATTAATTTGTCGGATTCATTAATTGTTATAGTTTCATTGTCTTTTTCACATCCAATTGATGTAAATATTAATAAAAAAAGAACAGTTTTCATTATTGTTTTCATATTCATAAAAGTTTTAATTATTCTTTATTTAACTATTTTCATTTATGTTGCACAACGTGTTTGTATATGGTTTGTTGCGTGGTTTAGCACCTAATTTAGCAAATAAAAACCGAATAGAAAATCCGCGAGGATTTTCGTAAGTAGGCTAGAACTAGCAATAAATTATATACGGTGTTACCAGCTGGTTTTTATTCAAATTTTCTATAATATGTTTTTTTCTGTCCTAAAAATCCAACTTCTGGCTCAAATGTCAGAGGATATAATTTTCTCCCTTTAAGAACAAAAGTCTTTGTCATCCAGTCCAATATTGCAATGTCTCCAGTCTCTTCACTTTCTGATGCAAAAATCTCAATATAATTTTTATCCGTTTCTGGTCTGAAAATAGAGTCGGTCAGTTTTAAAAAATCATCTCCTATTTCCATTTTTAAAATATCCTTAATTTCAATTTTTTCAACTTTAGCTCTTGGAATAGTTAGAACTCCGTTTTCGTTAGTTTTAATGAATTCTGCATTATTAATAGACACATACCAATCCCAATTTTCTATGTCAGTTTTTCCTTTTTCAGCCAATCGTTGAAATTTTATCTCAATTTTTGTCGAATCAGAATTTTTGTATTCTTTCTCGATGATTTTAGACTTTGCAGCATACAATACTTTGTCGGGACTTAGTTTTAATGTATCTCCAATTTTCTTATATGTTCCTGTTAGTGTTCCACTACCTAAAATGTCTTGGTGATATTGATATTCAAAAGTTCCATTTTCATTGAATTTATAAACAAAACAATTAGGTCCAAATTCACAAATATTGTGTTTAAACTTTCCATCAATTTGAGCGATTGAACTCAATGATAGTAATAATATCAATATTTGTAGTACTGTTTTTTTCAACTTGCTGGTAACGGGCTTTTATAAGATTTGTGCGACTGGAAAATCGGAGATTTTTCGGACGTAGCAAATCGTTTGTTGGATGTTAATCAGTTCGTTATTTAGTTTAAAAGTAAGCATAAATTTTATGAGTTGTTGCCTGTAGTACTTTACGCTACTTTGAATTCTCCCTCGTTCATTTCTATACTGAATTTCACATTAGCTTTCAAAGCTTTAAAGACTTTCAAAATTGTCTCAATTGTAACATTTCTCGTATTTCTCTCCAGTTTTGATATTTGAGATTTTTGGACTCCAATTAATTCTCCTAATTGCTCTTGTGTTAGATGTCTTTCTTTTCTTACAGATTTTATCATATCTCCAAGAATTTCAATTTTTAAATCAAACTCATATTTGTCTCTTTCAGTTGTTCCAACTTCTCCAAGATGTTTATCTTTAAGTTGGTCTAAACTCATCATTTTCATTTTTTTATTAGTTTCCATTTTCTAAAGTTTTTTTTGATTAAAATATTCCTCTCTCAATTTTTCAGCTTTCTCAATATCACCTTTTGGAACTTTACTGACTTTTTTAATAATTCCGTGAGTTGATATTACAAGTGTATCAGTTTTCTCTGTTTTGTCCCAAAAAGCAAAAAGTCTAATTTGAACTCCGTTAAATTTAGTTCTGAATTCCCAAATTTCATCTTTTAGTTTTTTAAAAAGTTTAGGATCATTTATCAATTTAGCTTTATCAATATTGTAGAAAATTTTTGTTCTCGTTTTATTGTCTAAATTTTCCACAAACTCAATAGCTTGTTCTAAAAATATAACATCAAATTTAGGTTTCATTCCTTTTCTTACTGTTTAGACAACAAATCTAGTGAAAAGTTTCAATATATGGAAACTATTTTTTGTTTTATGATTTTAATCGTATTACAGGCAACGGGCTTTTATAAGATTTGTGCGTTTGGAAAATCGGAGATTTTTCGGACGTAGCAAATCGTTAGTTGAATGTTTGTCGTTTGTACTAGTTCAAATTTAAGCATAAATTTTATGAGTTGTTAGGCACTGGCTTTTTCATTCGGAAGATTTTTAATAATCTAGGACTAATCATAAATAAAAGAAAATAATCTATTATCAAACTTATAATCAGATATGTAAATTGGTAATCAGTGTCTATTTTATCGCCTAATGTTCCTTCCATCAGTTCTGCTATAAACCAAGTTGGAATTATTCCTTTTGTATAAATCATCAAATATGTCCAAGAAAAACTACTTAATCCTACAAGTTTATGATTTGGTTCAGGTAATGAAAATAATAGAATTAAAAAAAATATCAATTCTGTTATAATTAAAAGAATCAACGAAAGTTTAGTTTGATTTAATCCAATGAAGGTTTCTTTTGATTTAAAAAAACCAAATATTAACCAAGGAATAATTAATAAAAACGAAATCATAATTATTAATAAAATTCGGTTTCATCAAATTCTCCAGTTTTCATCATTAATCTCACAGCTCTTTCATATTCTGTATGTTCAGTTGTAAAGTTACTCGGGATTTCACCATCCTCCCAAAGTAAATATAATTTATTTTCAGCTTCTTCTCTTGTCATAATAATTTTCATTTCCGCTTGTGCCTAACGGGCTTTTATAAGATTTGTGCGTTTGGAAAATCGGAGATTTTTCGGACGTAGCAAATCGTTTGTTGAATGTTTGTCGTTTGTTCTAGTTCAAATTTAAGCATAAATTTTATGAGTTGTTGTAGGTAGTTTTTTATTTATCCTTTTTATCTAATCTACTTTTAATCATTGAATAAGCTGTCTTAAATTCCTTTATTTTTCCAACTTGTTTAATCGTTTCACTTTTATTGTCTTTTAAAACAAATACAATTCTATTTTCGTTATACAATGTTTGAGCATCCGCATCTGCTATTGGACTCCGTCCTCCTAAAATCAAGAATTGTCTTCTTAGAAAAAATATTTTCTCAATATCATTGAAACTAATCGATATCGATTTACTAAACTCTTTAACAATACTTTTTGATTCAAATTCTATAAATTCTTGATCAATACTCAGATATTGTTTAGATGAAAATAATGTAATCAATAATCCTATAATCATAATGATTAATCCAAAAAAGGATAACACATCGTAATCGTTAATAATTGTTGGAATCATTATCAAAATTAATCCAATCGCAAAAATTGAATATTTAAAATAATTCTTAAATCGATATTCTGGAATAATTTCAAATTTCATTTAATCTATTTTGTTACAATTTTATTTCTGATGTAATTCGGAATTACCTACAACGGGCTTTTATAAGATTTGTGCGACTGGAAAATCGGAGATTTTTCGGACGTAGCAAATTGTTTATTGAATGTTTGTCGTTTGTACTAAATCAGATTTAAGCATAAATTTTATGAGTTGTTGCAAGTTTTTACGACACGTTATGCTGATAATTGAATTTTAGTACTTTCCGAGATTTGTCATTCTTGTTCTTTATAAAAATCCTTTTGTTTTTTGTTATTAATTTATCTTTTTACTTGTTTTTACGTTTTGCAATTTTTCTCCGTTTCAATGCTCAAATCCACTCTGATTTTAAATTTCTCCGTTTCATTGAGCTTTTTGCGTTTCAATTCTCAAAATCAGTAGAGTAGAAGTGAACTCAAATTTATCATTTTTATTTAATTTGTCATTGAACTAATTAAAAAAAATCAATCTTCTCATTTTACTGAATTTATCATTTATAGAAATTTTAATCAACTCAATTCTCCTCCTGGTTTTTATCTTAAAATCTATTTTATTAAAATCAATTTTATCTGTTTTACATCCAACCAAAACTCCGCCGAGTAATTACTTGCAACGGTTTTTGGTATGGAAAGTTGCGTTTTTGGAAACGTAATTTTCCGATGTTTAAATTTAAGTTATTTATGTTTTAGAAACATTCTATTTTATTGAATTTAGCAATTTTTTATACCAGTTGTTGGGCAATCGTTTTAATTTGTCGGTAATCCTAATTTATCAAATAATATCCTATTTCTCATTTTAGCATCTTTTAATAGTTTCGGGTAAGAAATTACCTCAATATAAGCATTGTACTTATCGTGAAATTTAAAATAACCCATCGAATCAGGTGTTTTCTTAAAATCTTTATCATCCAAAACTTGTTTTAAACTTTGATTAAAATCTAAAACTATATATGCGTAAAAAGGAGTATTATTATCTACAAAATCAATAATTTTACCTTTACGATCAATTCCTTTATTTTCTCTTATTGTTCTAATATATTGTAAAACTTGGTCGATTGGATTCTTTTTGCTCGATTCAGAAGAATAACCAACTCTTTCAGGTCTCTTAAATTCCACAATTGTAAAAGAGTGATGCGGAGCATCATCATTTACGAAAGCAAAACTATCGTTAAAAACTAGTAAATCGGGTCTTTGTAAATCGTTGCTTTCTGAAACTTTAATACTTTTGAATGATTTATCAGATGACAAATAGTTATGATAAGATAAACGTTCATCAATTAACCATAAATTTTGTTTATCGTAACTTATTTCATCAGATTCTGAACGAATTGGAAAGAATAAATTATGTATAGTTTCCTCGGTTTGGAAATTATTATCTTCCATTCCTAGAAATTTATCTAATAATTCAATTACAGATTTTCGATGAACAATGTGTTTAGCTAAATTAGATTTTCCGATATCATTAAATTTTTCAATATATTCTGAATATTTTTTTTGATATTCTTCCGAACTTTTAATATCCTCTTTTGCATTTAAAACTTCTTCACCTAATTCTTTAATTTCGGATTCTAAAGTATTTTGAACTTTAAATAATTCTATATCTAATTTATTTCCTTTTAAATTTGGTGGAAGTTTTTTTATTGTTTCCGGATGATACTTTAATATTGTTTTATATTGAGGAGCTGAATCATATATGTGAGATTGATAATTTTCAAATTTATGTTCTCTAACTTTTGATAGATATGGTTCAAGTAAAACTTCAATTTTTTCAATTGCAAGATTTCTGATTTTTTTTAAAGATAATTCCTCGTTTGAATCTTCTTCTCCTTCTTCATTTTCGTCAATCGATTCGTTAAGATTGAAATCAATCCTTTCACTATCAACAGCCTCATCAAAAAATGGACTTGTAATGTAGGAATGATAGACGAAATGATTATTATCTTCATCATCGATTTTTCTTCCTAAATCTGAAATATAGTTATTTAATAATTCGTGTTTAACCTCTCTATTATTTGCGCAATAATGTATTTGGTGGGTTTTTCTAGTATTGAATACTCTTAATAAATATAGATGGAAATCATTCTCTAAAATTTTGAAATTTGATTCTTTAATTGAACCTTTAAAAACGCTACCATAATAATTTTGAAGTAATAATTCTTTTCCGTTTTGGTCAATTAATGTAATGTAAGGACATTTATTTTGTAAAAAGTATATTAAAAAATGTTCAACAATTTTTTCTGCAATATCATCTAATGTTAACGGGCAATATTTTTGATACTCCTCTTTAAAATTCTTTAATTCAGTAATTGTCCAAGATTTTTTCTCTGAATTAACATTTTCATCAAAATCGAAAATTCCATTTCCAATTGATTTAAATTTAAATTCTCTTGTGAAATAATCATCTTCTAATTTAAATGAACTTTTGTAATGAACTTCTTTAAAAGCTTTCAGAGTAACAAACCTACCGATTCCTTTAGCTCCTTTTTCAATTTTATAATCAGATTCTGCGGTTAAAAAGGATTCGAAATTATTATTGTTAAAACCCATTCCATTGTCTTGAACTACGAAGCTTTGTACAGGGAAAATATCTATTTTATTCATTCCCTTTAATGTTTCTGCATCTCCATTTCTAATGATATAGATATAAATATGTCCAGATTCAAGATTGCCTTTTTCTTCAATAGCGTGAATAGAGTTGCTTATTGTTTCAAATAAAGGCCAAAGCGCTTTTCTTTTTGGTAGTTTGGTGTTTCGAACTTTTCCAACAATGTTAGTATGGAATTCTCTTTTTTCTTGCATTTTTTTTTCTTTTTATAGCTATTTCGTAATGTTGCCCAACGGGCTTTTATAAGATTTGTGCGACTGGAAAATCGTAGATTTTTCGGACGTAGCAAATCGTTAGTTGAATGTTTGTCGGTTCGTTATTTAGTTTAAATGTAAGCATAAATTTTATGAGTTGTTGGCTTTAGTTTTTTTCTTAATAATCGTTTTAATGTCTGTAATTAAGTATAAAGTACCTAAAACAATTGCTCCTCCAACTTTAGGTACAATATTTCCGCCTGTTAAGATTGTATATATTGGAAATAAAATAATAAATATTGAAAATGGATAAGCAAACAATCTGAATAAAATCATTTTTATTGTCCACTCATTTTTTTCATTTTCAATTTTCTCAATATTATCTTTGGTTTCTATTCCAATAGCAATTTTTAGGTCATTTAATAAATATTTTGTCTCGTTTAGATAAATTTTCTTAAAAACCCAATAAATTCCAAATGCTAGTAACCCATAAATTCCTAAAATTATCAAAGCAGTATAATCAAGATATTCAAAATCCTGAATCATTGGGATTATTAGAGCGAAAACAAAGAATGATAGAATTAAACCACCTAATACGATTGTCCATAATTTTCCATTTAGGCTTAACTCCGTTTTAATATTCTTTATTTCGTTTTTCTCGTTGAAGTTAATTTTGAAAATCGGATAAAAAGTTCCAACCCAATAATTTGTCATCCAAATAGTATATTCACTCAAGTTTTTTTCGGCAATAGTTTCTCCCTTGTTGAACAAACTTGTAGAAATGTGATTTAATAAATTATTTTCTCTTTCAAGTGTAATTAATTTATCAATTTTTTCTTTGTGAGATTTCATTTAATCTTTTTCGTTAATTAAAGCCAACGGGCTTTTATAAGATTTGTGCGACTGGAAAATCGGAGATTTTTCTGCCGTAGCAAATTGTTTGTTGAATGTTTGTCGTTTGTACTAAATCAAATTTAAGCATAAATTTTATGAGGTGTTGTAAAACGTTTTTTAAAATGGTAAATCTTCTTGTTCAACTGGTGGAGGCGGTGGTACTTTTCGTTTTTTGACTACAGTTACATTCATTATATACTCTCTCCAAAAGAAATTCCCTTTATCTGTCAATTCATAATAAATTCTTTGATTCTCATCATCAGTAATTTTATCAACGATATTTTGATAAAGATATTTTTCTTTAATAATATCGTTTATGTGGTTTGGGAATTCATTTCTGTTTCTGATAGATAATCCAATTTCTCTGAAGTCCTCATATAAATCAGATTCTTTAAACTCTTTATAATCATTTTCTAATTTTTTTAGAGTATTCTCGGAAAGATTTTTTGTGTTGTCCTTTTCAACTAAAGATTTTATTTGAGAATAATCTTCGTTCAAAGTTTTAAAATCAATTTGTAAATTGTCTATTGTATTGTCTCTATCCTCAAGTTGTTTTTTTAACTTTTCTATTAACTTATTTAAATCGGCCTTGTCTCTATATTTTGCCTTTAAATCTTCTAATTTATTTTCTTCTTCTGCTAATTCTTGTTTTCCTTTTATATCTATAACTAACTGTTTTATAATATTCTTTTTTCTACCAATAATTGATTTATTAAGTATTTCATCCATTCCCCACATAAAATAAGGAAGAATTATTAAATACACTATTGTAATTATAAATGGAACAAGAAAATAGGATTGAAATGAAGAGTAATTATCATTTATATGTGTAATTCTATATTCAATGTCTTTATTTGAAAAAAATAAAATAGAAATAGGTTTCCAATTAATTGCAATCCAAGAAATCAAAAATGTTCCAATTAATGGATTCTTAATTCTTTCTCTTGATGCTTCAAAAAATGATTTAATTATCTCTTTCATCTTAATGTTTTACAACGGGCTTTTATAAGATTTGTGCGACTGGAAAATCGGAGATTTTTCGGACGTAGCAAATCGTTTGTTGGATGTTAATCAGTTCGTTATTTAGTTTAAAAGTAAGCATAAATTTTATGAGTTGTTGGGTAAAGTAGTTTTGGGTATTATATCTCCATTGGAAGAATATATTTCTAGCAAAATATTTATGAATTTTCTTATCAGCAATTTTTATGGTGATTGGTAAATGTTAGTTCCAAGGAATTGATTTAAATGAAACATTATAGTAACCATCATCAGCTTTTTTAAATTTAAGTTTTAATTTTTTATCTTTTTCAAGATTCCATATATCTAAAAAGTCACAATTTATTCTGATAATTTTATATTTACTAGAATTAAAATTCAGGTTTAAGTAATTAAACTCATTTTGTATTAAAGTATTTTTGTTCATAAATGAACTCCAATAATAAATAATGTAATATTCATACTCTTTAAAATCAGATATTTTTATTTGTTCTTTCAAATCTAGATTTTTTAAGCTTTTAATGTTGTCCTCGAGTTTTTCATTTAATATTAACATTAAAGAATCATTATTTTTATTTATTATTTCTATATCATCATTTATACAAGTTGAATTTTTAAAGAATATTTTTTCTCCATTTTTATTATATATATTTAAACTCCCGTTAAAAGATAAGCTTAAGATTTTATTTAAAAAAATAGAATCTTTGATTCCTTCCGTAAAATAATAATCACTTATGTTATCATTAAATATTTGGTTTCTAATGTCTTTTAATTCCTCAATTGTAATAACTTTTGGATTTTTAAATCCAATAATTATTTTAGAGATACTAATACAAGATGTTAAAAATAGAATAATAAAGGTATATGAAATAACTCCACCTTTATTTTTAATGATATTATAATTCATTCCAAACAATTTGTTTTTTCATATTACGCTTTTTAAATCAAATCTTTATAATGTATTTATTTAGGACGAGTCACTATTTTACCCAACGGGCTTTTATAAGATTTGTGCGACTGGAAAATCGGAGATTTTTCGGACGTAGCAAATCGTTTGTTGAATGTTTGTCGGTTCGTTATTTAGTTTAAATGTAAGCATAAATTTTATGAGTTGTTGTATGCTGTTTTTTAATCAATCAAAACTAATTCGTTTGTTTATATCATCAATATTTTTCTTGTGTTTTTCTCTTTCTATTGCTTTTCTTTCAATTTCTTGATTTCGTTTTAATTCAATTTGTTCGAAATGTTCATTTGCAACGTTAACACAAAGTTTTAAAGTTTCCTTATGATATTTTTCTACCTCCTCAATTGTAGTTCCATCTAATATTATTTTATTTCCATAAGTTGAGGCAATACCAGGTCTATGCATTGTACTAAAACTTGGTGGGAAGTTCCAAGCTTGGACAAAATAATCTCTCCATTCTTGACTTGGTGTCTTATTCAGTTCAAATGGGATTTTGTATAAAGCACTTCCAGCTGTTCCGTCGTTTATGGGTTCGGTAATTTCATCAATTAAAATTCCTTTTATCATTACTTGGTTCTCAATAGTAGGAATTTTTGTCTCTTTTAAAGTTGTTTTCGAGTTTTCTTTCGGAACTCCAAGTTTTGGAGCAGTTTCACGTTTGTTGAATAACGTTGTTGTTAAATCTGAATAATTGTTTGAATAGTGTTGCTCATTTGATAGGTCGACATAATATTTTCCTGATAGCCACGATGGTATCGCAGTTTGGTTTGTTCCCGATTTAAGAATTGGAATAAATTTTCTATGGTTTAGTTTTTGTAACACTTCAGCTGTCATAATATCTCCTTCATATCCAACACCTCCAATTCTGTTTTCAGATTTTGATTTATACTTTGGAGTGCATATTATCAGAACATAATCATTTTCTCTAACAGATTTTTCCATAAAATGAGGCATCTGGTCTCCTGGGATTATTTCCCATTGGTCAAGTTTTGCATCGATTCCATCATTTCTCAATTCGGTAGCAAGGTTTTTCACCCATTGTTTGATTTCATCACTTTCCCAAGCGTATGAAATAAATGTTCTCGGATTATTCATATAGTTTCTTTTTCAAATAGCATACAACGGTTTAGAGCATGAAAAGTTGCGGGTTTGAAAACGCAATTTTCCGATGTTTAAAATTAATGTATTTTTGTGTTGTAAATATCATATTTACAAGAGTTTAGCAATTTTTTATGCGCATTGTTGGCAACTGTTATTTTTTATCGATAATTCTTTTTAATTCTTGTGAATATTGTATTAATTGTTCATTAACTCTCATTAAATCTTCAATTAAATCATTGTATTCTGGGTATTCTTGTTGAAGCTCTTGAGGAGTCATATCCATAAGTTTTTCTTTTTTTGCATCACTCCAAGTTCTAAATCTCGCTTGCCATCTCGTTAAATGAGGTCTTAAACCTTCATTTAGAGTTTGTGTTGATATTCTAACTATTTCTTGAGTACTTTTATTATTCCTTATTAAATCCGCTGGAATGTCACTTATAAATTCTCTTACTTTTTGAAACATTTTATACCAAGAATTATAAATTTCTTCAATTACATCGTGTTCTCTATCAATTGGGATTGCGGCTTTTCGAGTAACCAATTCTGTCCAAATTTTGTGAGCAATTTGTAAATCACTTTTATTCGGTCTAAATTCTGCAACTCCAACATTTCCGAGTTTTATATCTACTTTCACTAAATCGTATCTTAATTTGTTCTTTAACCAAAAAAAGTAAATTATAAAAAGTGAAATTAATATTCCAATTAACCATAGTGAAATATGAATAACTAGATTATAATTATCGTCAAAATATATTTTAAAAATATCCATATTTTAATGTGTGGTATTATGTGTTTTACAAGATGAATTGTATTTCATCATTTCTTGGGGATTATCAATTAAATGTTTTCTTGAAGTTCTTGAGTTAAAAGCGTCATCTATCCATTCGCCAAGTTGATTTCCAGACGTTGGATACGACCAATATCTCGCGTAACATTCATTATGCCCACTTTTCCAATTTCTCTCAAACCTTGAAGGTAAATACGCGGAATTATTCTGACTAGGTAAGACAATACCAATCAAACCATTTGGAATATACTCTCCTTGTCTAAGAGATGATTTAATTTCCCAGTCAACATAGCGCCTGCTATGCGTACAACTTCCCATCAGAACTATTGTAACAGTTGAATCTGAAAGGTACTTTTCACGTATGCGTTTCATAACATAATCAGTATCTGTACTATCAATAAATTCATCGTTGTCATTTGCACCTAAAACATAAGGAGTAAATATTCCTAGGTTATTTGCAAAATGATTTATAAAATCATCTACTTCTTTTCTATCTCCTCTGAAATGAGATATAAATACTCTTCTTTTAATTCCTGTCCAAGCCATTTTTATTTATTTTAAATTTTGAAACCGAAAAAATTCATATAATTATTTTCTTGTCGATTTCTTTTGTTACAAATTTTATGAGACAAATTATCTCTTTTCCAATAAGCAAAATTCACTTTACTTTCAAAATCTTTCTCTAAATTTTTCCATCTCATAGATACAGCATAACCAGATTCTATATTGTCTTTTAAACGTTTTGGAACAGAATGATTTTCTACAGGAAGGTAAATTGCTAATAATCCATTAGGCTTAAAAGATTTTTTTCTAATTGATAGATATGAATATGAGCGAAGTGATGCCCAAATTTCCCAATCAATCCATTTTCTATAACCTGTTTTTTCTCCAATTAATACAACTGTTACAGAGCAAGATCTCATCTTATTTCTAATTTTAGAATATATAGTGTCATCAGTTAAATGTCCAATATCATCTTTTAAAGAATAATCTGAAACTTTCATACTTTTTACTACTTTTCTTAATTTTGAAAGATATTTTTGGTCATTATTATGATGATAGCTTATAAAGCAATTTCTTGTCTTTTTCTCAATTTTCATTTTAATAGTTGCCAACGGTCTTGTGTATGGTTAGTTGCGTGTTTAAGCAACTAATTTAGTAAACAAAAACGAACGCGAGAAAATTCCGAAGGAATTTTCCAAATAAGCACTTGCCAAAGCAATTAATTATACACGTTGTTGGGCGCAGTTTTTTATTCGATAAGCTCTGTCAAAGGTTGTAATAGAGTCCTGTAAAAATATTTTATTTCTGTTGAATCAAGAATTAATTTCCTGACTGTATTTTCATATTGTTCTTTAGTAAGTCCCAAGCTAGATGTTATTCTATTTAGAACTTGTGTTTCTCTAATCGGATAGCGTGTTAGTAATTCTAACTGGTTGCTATTTGCAACAAGGCTATCAAAATGACTTTCTTCATCTTGTAGAACTTGGTCTAAATCAAATGTTACATTAAATTGACCTCTTTGTTGTATTTCTCTATGTTTTGGCATTGATAACATTATTTCATTTCGAAGCTTCTTTTCGCAAAGTTTTGAGCAAAGTCTTTCTTTATGTTGAGAGATATCAGAAATTATATTTTCTGTGGCTTTCTGATTTAATGCTGTTGCATTTTGACCTGTTAATTCTGATATTTTTTGAGCAACTTTTTCAATAATGTGCAAATGATAATATAAAGCTTCAACCGAGTAGAAAGGAATTGCGGCTACTCCCTTTTCTAATAGTGCTTGAACCTGTTCTGGTGTTCTATCATCTGTATCAATTAATCCGAAAGCATTAATCCAATGAATATTATCTGTTTTTTTTATTCCGTTAACTGCTTTTTCTACTTCTCTACAATTTCCTTGTGGAATAACGGATACGTTCGGATAAATAAGTTGGTAGATTTGTCTATCCAAACTTGTAGATTGACCTTCTACAAATAGTAATTCTCTTTTTGAACCAAGAATATCAGTTTTTATTGAGATAGGAATAGGCAAATCGGCTGTTATTAAATCGGCATCCCAATCTTTAATATTCTTTCCTTGCCATTGACAACTACGAATTAAAAGGGTACTCGATTCTTGACAATCAATTGGCAAATGAATGTCGTGAGTTGAAATTACAAAAACGCAATCTTCTCTTTTTCTAAACAAGGATGTTAATAATGGTGAAATTATTGACCTATGTAAATGCCTTTCCGGTTCATCAAGTATAATCAAAGAATTTGGTTCAGTTGTCAAAACATCTGCTCCAATTAAAAGTGCATTTCTTTCGCCATCGGATAATTCCGCAATACTATATGGTTCACTGCCATTCTTTGATGCAAATAGTTGCTCGTCTTTTCCAAGAATAATTGTAATAGGAATATTTGATATAGCTAATAATTCATTTATTGCTTGAATTGGTGCTTGGTCTCTTGAATGTTCTTGAGCAAGTTCTATATTATCGCCATCAACAGCGTCAGCAATATTCCTTGCCCTTATATTATGTGAATTTATCAAATCAAAAATTGATAGAGAAGTTCTGGCTTGTGAATAATTATCTTTCCACCGTGAATAAGTTTGAGAATCACTTGATTTTATATTAGTTTCCGTATTCTTCTTTTGAGAAGCGGTCATATTCATAGCATTATCTGTAAACCAAGTTTGTCTATGAGCAAGTATGCGTTTAGCGTGATTCCTATTTTGATTAAATAAATTATGCATTAAAGTTGATTTTCCAACTCCATTTGCTCCTAAAACGAAAACTGTATTTCCTTCGGTCAATGGAATATTAAGCGTTCCATTATTTGACGTAGGTATATTGAACTTATATTTATTTTCAGTCATTTAGTTAATTTGATTACGGTCGTTTTTAAATTGCGCCCAACGGTTTAGTATTAAGATTTGTGCGACTGGAAAATCGGAGATTTTTCGGACGTAGCAAATCGATTGTTGAATGTTTGTCGGTTTGTATTTAGTTTAAATTTTAGCATAAATTTTATACATTGTTATAGGTAGGTTTTAATCATAAATCATTTGGTAATCCTATATCATTAATAATATTCAATTCTCCTTTTTTCCCGTATATTAATAACATTGTATCATTTTTAACTTTTCCATTGTACAATCCGTTAAAAATAAACCTCACAACTTTCAAATCTTTTGGTAGTTTATCAAGTTTCTCAACTTTTAACAAAACAATCTTTTGACTATTGATTGTAATTTCATTATCGATATTTTTTAATTGAATTTCATTTTTTATTATTTCTCTCTTATGATCCTCAATTTTTTCTTTATACTCTTTTTCTTTTTCTTTATCAATTTTCAGTAATTTTTCAAGTCTACTTAAATTATTCTTTTTCAAAGAATCGGATTTGGTCAAATTATAAATTGAATTTTTCCTTATATCTATAAGTTTTTTATATTGAGAAATTTTATATTCATTGAAATAATTATAACTAACATAAAAACTTTCAATAACCTGAATTTTATTTAACACGATTGAATCATCTTGCGTCTCAGACAAGTTTTCATATGCAGAATAAATATCCTTTTTCAACAATTCTTTTTCTCTATTTATCGAACAACTGATAAAAGTTAAAATCGTAATTAAAAATATTGTTAGTTTTTTCATTTTATGACTTACCTATAACGGGTTAGAATATGAAAAGTAGCGGGTTTGAAAACGCACTTTTCAGATGTTTAAAATTAATGTATTTTTGTGTTATAAATATCATATTTACAATAATTTAGCTATTTTTTATATGCATTGTTAGCTGTAGGCATTAAATTGTCATTGAATCAAATAAATCAATTTTATCCATCAAATAGTCTAAACCTAAATCTCCACCACTTCTATAACTAATACCCTCTAAAACTCCCAAAAAGTCTTGGTCATTACCTACTACAGATTTAACAAGTAATTTGTTTTCTCCATTTGTATCTTTTTCAAAAAGTTTTTCTCTGTAGTAGTGATTTTCAATTAGGTAATTTTTATAATGATTTAATAAATACCCTTCTAGCCACATTAGTTCTCTCTGAATATTTTCATCTTTTTCAATTTTAACTATTTTCTTGAATTCATCTTGGACTTGAGAAAGTGTAAGTTTTTTTAGTTTTAAATTTTCATAAAACTCTGGATATAAAATTTTTATAAAATTTAAGAATATGAATAAAACTGGAAATACAAAGTTGTTAGGATTAAATGATTTTATTGATAATTTTGCTAAATTGAATATTTTCTCTTGTTGTCTTAGTGTAATTGGTTTATTTGAAAATAATAGTTTACATATCTTTAAAAACTCTGTTTTATCATATCTAAACTCGCTATATTTTAAACGTTCAGTTGAGTTGAAAAAATTATCGAACTTGTTATAATCGTACAAAAAAGTATAAAACAATTCGGGTTTTGGTTCTGGAATTGAGTACTCAACATCAATAAATCGTCTCAAATATTCATTTGTATCAATTCTATCACTTCCATAAACTCCTTTTATTGCGTTTCCTAATTCTTTTTTGTCAATTGATAAAACGAAAACAATATTAGGAACAGAGAAAAAATGTTTTATTTGCTCTAAAATTGAAACTGCATAATTAGGTCTACATCTATCAAGCTCATCAATTATAAAAATTAATGGTTTTTTCTCAATCGAATCGTTAATGAAGTCCGACAGTTCTTCTTTAAAATCTACAATACTCTTTTTTTTATTTGAGTATTCATTAACCTCATTTTCAAAGATGTCATTTAAACTATCTGTGACACCAGAAATTGCATCTTTTAAGCTCTTTGTATTGATATATTTATCCGCTATTGCTTGAATAATAATAGGAGTTAAGTGTTTCGAAATAGTTGCTGCTTTTTTTAGTGTCTTTTTGAATTTAACTTCTGTAGATGATTTTGTCACGGATTTTAATTCTCCCATCAAAGCAATTAATGGGTTATTCTCAAAATCATTTTCCCAAGCATTAAAATAAACGGTTTGATACTCTAAATTTTTTAATTCTTGTTTCCACATTCTTACGAAGGTAGATTTTCCAGTTCCCCATTTATTATTTATTCCTAAAACGAAACCATCAGAATAATTTTCAACTATTTTTGTTAAAATGGTCGAGTATTTTTTTCTATCTAATTTGCAATTTTCGAAAGGGTTTTCTGGGTTAATTTCAATGTTTAAACTTTTTAGGCTCATTTTTCAATTTTTCATTTTAATTTTTTTACGCGCTTACAGCTAACGGGCTTTTATAAGATTTGTGCGTTTGGAAAATCGGAGATTTTTCTTACGAAGCAAATCGATTGTTGAATGTTTGTCGTTTTAAATTAGTTTAAATATAAGCATAAATTTTATGAGTTGTTGTAATTAGTTGCTTTTGCGTTCTATTTATATTCACTCAATTAGAGAATTAACCCGAACTGTTTCTCGATTTAGTAAGAATTTATCATTTTAGGATTTCGTTCAGTTTATTTCTCCGTTTTTTTGCTAAAAATCAATCCGTTTCATTGAGTAATTCAGTTCTGATTGAAGATTTTTTCCGTATCAACTTTCATTCCGTAATTAATCTTAAATCATATTGTTTAATTCAAAATCTGATGAGTAGAAGTAAATTAGAAATTTATCAAATTACTTCTATTTTTCTAACGTTAATCTTTATTTTTAAATCTACCTGCTATTGTTAAGATTAATCCTAAGGCGGATAAAAATCCAAAAGCAAAATCAATTCCATCATTATCATATAATAGAAATAACGATATTCCTGATATTAATAATAGTATTCCTAAAATTCTTGTTTTATTCATAATTTTCTTTTTTCGGCAATTAATTACAACGGGCTTTTATAAGATTTGTGCGACTGGAAAATCGGAGATTTTTCGGACGTAGCAAATCGTTAGTTGAATGTTTGTCAGTTCGTTATTTAGTTTAAAAGTAAGCATAAATTTTATGAGTTGTTGCTAGTTTTTGCTTTTCATTCCACTTATTTATCCGTTTTATTTCTCAAAATCCTACGAATTTAATTTTTTAATCAGTTTTTTTCTGAAATATTACTCAATTAGGGCTTATTTTATTCATATATTCTATAGTAATTGAATTCGAAACTCAGTCCTTCCACAAACACAATATTATTTAATCTATGAATACCATTTTCTCGAAAAAAATTATCTTCCATTCTTTGTGGTAATTTATGTAGTAGTTTCAAATTAGTTAATTTCACATAGCAACTTTCCTTAAAAAACTTCCAAGTTCCTTTATTTGTTTTTACTAAATCTCCTTTAGTGAAAACTTGTTCAAATGTTCCATCTTTTTTTATGATTAAAATATTTTCAGCTTCTTTATCATAAATATTTTCATACTTTCCAACTATTGGTAATGTATTATTACAATTATCTCCACGAAAGTATTTACAGCTCGTAATAAATATAAAACAAAATAATATTGTAATTTTTTTTCTCATAATTGAATTTTGTCCGCAATTACTAGCAACGGGCTTTTATAAGATTTGTGCGTTTGGAAAATCGGAGATTTTTCGGACGAAGCAAATCGTTAGTTGAATGTTTGTCGTTTGTTCTAGTTCAAATTTAAGCATAAATTTTATGAGTTGTTGTACACTGTTTTTTTAATCATAGTAGTGTATTATTCTTGTTTCTACATCGTTCAACTCTTTTTCGAAATCTTCATAGTTAATTAAAATTGATTTAGCATTTGAAAAACTCAATTTAGCTTCCTCAATTTCTCCGTAATCTAAATGTTTTCTGGTTAATTCGTAATAACAAATCCCTCTTAAAAATTCAATATCACTTTTAATGATAATCTGGTTAAAAATTAATTCACTTTTTTCTTTTTCTCCAATTAATGAATATGCTTTTCCTAAATTAATTCCTGCCGAAATATATAGAGAATCAGATATAATCAAAGATTTTTCATAACATTCTATTGCTTTATTAAATTTATAATCGTGATACTCAACATTACCTAAATTATTATATAAAATAGGGTTATTAGGTTCCTCAATTATGGCTTGAGTTAATTTTTCACGAGCTTTATCAAACTTATTCTTACGAGCAAATTTCATTGCTTCGAGAGCAAGTTCATTTCCTTTTCCAAGGCTAAAATCAGAAATGTAAATTGAGACATTATGTCCTTCTTTTGTATATTCTATGAAAGGATTATCACTAATCTTAACGAATTTTCTCTGCTTACTACAAGAAATAAGTAAAATTGATATTATTAGTATTCTAAAAATCTTCATCTGAAATAGTGTACAACGGTTTTTGGTATGGAAAGTGGCGTTTTTGAAAACGTAATTTTCCGATGTTTAAATTTAAGTTATTTATGTTTTAGAAACATTATATTTTATTGAATTTAGCAATTTTTTATACCAGTTGTTGGGCGTGAGTGCTTTATTTTATGAACTTGTATTTTTCTCTTCGTTTCTCAAATGCTAAATGACCACCTTCTAAGATTTCACATATTTTATTATTTATCTTTTCATTTTCTAAGCTTCCAGAAATATATTTTAGCTTTCCTTTATTATTCTGTGCTATTATAATTTGTTCTGCATCTGCATTAATCACTAAATTAGCGTTGTGAGTAACAATAATTACTTGTCTATATTTTTTTAAATTTTTGAATAAATCTATCAGATTCGACATAATAAATTCATTATCTAAATCATCTTCTGGCTGATCAAAAATTATAGGTTTTGAAAATGCTTCAGTCGCAAGCATCATTTTTAAATAAACAGTCCCTTTTTGTCCTACAGATATTTTATTAAGGTCTTTCTTTTGATACTTTAAAATAGGAAAAACTTTTATATATTGTTTCCTTTTATTTTCATCAAATAATACATTTGTAAAAGTTTCTTTATAAAAACCTGTACTATAAAAATCTTGTAAATATTTGTTCTTAATATATTCGAAGAATGTTGATAAATTCTCAATTCCAAAATGTTTTACTTGTGCAGCTTTATTGTTTTTTACTCTCCATTCTGAACCATTTATACAATGATATATCTCATTGTAAAATTTTTGCTCATCGAAATCAACTATAACCTCAATATCCAAATCATTTAAAAGATTTTTCATAATTTCTTTTTGCTGAATGTTCAAGTCTTTTCTTTCATCAACTTTTGTGAAAGTTTCCCAATCAGACAAAATTTTATTCTTTTGAATTGTGTATTCTTCCTCTATTTTTGAAATAAGTGATTTTGATTCTTTATTGTCAGTGAATAACTCAATTGTTAGTTTTGTTAATCGTTCTTGTTTTGCTTTTGTCTCTTTTATTTTTTTTCTAATATCAAATAATGAATTTTGAAATTTATCAACATCTTTTAATAGAGTTGTTAAGTCTCCTTTATAATATTTTTCAAATTCATCTTTTACTTTAGTGATTTCAATTTCAATTTTAGCAATTTCTTTGTTAACATTTTTTAACCATAAGTCTATAGCAACTACTTGGTTTTTAAATGTCTTAGAAGAAGGTTCTATCTCTGGGATATTTTTTGTTTCTTCATTAAGTGAGACTATTTTCTCATTTAAGGAAGTAATATTTTCATTTAATTGTTTTGTGAAATTTTCAAGTTGAACTTTCTTTAATTTTAAAGTATTTAATTCTATTAAATTTTTCGAATATTTCTCGAGTTTATCTTTATTTTCCTTTGTTGTAATATTATTTATAAATTCATTGGTAGACTTTTCTTGACTTTCTAAATGTTCTATTTTATTCTCATTTTCATTTAAAAATTCTTTTAACTTATGTAATTCATCAATATTATCTAAAACTTTTTGATTTAACTCCTCGTTAAATATTGATTTTTTGAGTTTTGCTAAATTACTAATGGAATTTGCTAATTTTGACTTTTTCTCACGGTCTTCAACTTGATTTTTCAAGTTACCTTGATTTATGTATATAAAATCTACAGAATGTTTATCCTCATTAATTGGAAATGTCAGGCTTTCTGATTGATTTCTAATGGTTTTGCAGTAATCAACTTCAATATTTCCATTTTTAGAGAAAACACCTTCTTTATTTGTTTCTTTATCAAAAAAACTAGTCGCAATATATTCGGTTAACATACTTTTTCCTTCTCCTCGACCACCAATGATTGTTATTAAATTGGGATTTAAAGGGATAATGGCAGAGGATTTGTCAAAAATTAAATCATCATCATCTGTGAAAATTTGTTCGTCATTATTAAATCTAAATGATGAAAAATAAGGTTTATCAAAGTCAAATGATGGATTAGTATTTTGAATTTTTACTCTTTCATTTGGTTCATATTTTATCTGTTTTAAACCTTCAAATGTTGGGTCAGCTTTAATCCAAGTATTACATTGATAGTTTTTACTTGGCTTTTGTGTGCCATCTGGCTCAAATTCAAAAGTATCCAAATATTTGAATTCGTGTATATCTAGAGAATGAAGTAGTTTTTTATTGCCAAATTCGTCCAGCCAACTTTGGTTAGAAGGGTTAGTTGTGAAGTTATTACTGAAAAATGCCCCAACTTGAGAATACAAATTATCTTTAATCAGTTTCAATTGTTGATTTTTTTCTAAATTACTCCACTCTTTATAACCTAAGAATAAAAATGTTCTTTCCTTCCAAGTAATGGAATTTAGAAATTCAAACACTTGTCTTGTGGATGGAATTAATGAATTAAAACCTTCTTTTAAACTACCAGCAATTGAAATGAAATTTTCTTTGGATAAACTTTTGGTTTTGTGTTCATCTAAAGATGAAATATTTATTTTACTAATAAATTCTTCATTTACAAGTTTAATTTCTTGACTCAAATTTGATTCATCTAAGTCAAATAGTATGTGCAGGTTTATCTTTTGTAATTTATTTTCATTACCGCTTCCAAATGTGTCAATTCTAAACTCTAAAATTGGAAATATCTTTTCAATATTTTTTAGTCTGTTATGCTTTAATTTGTATTCCATAACTTTCTCATAACCATCAATGAAATAATAATCGGTGATTCCAATCACTTTTACATCATTTGGTAAGTTTTCTAAAGCTGAAATAAATTTCTCCCAATTTTCAGGAGTATTTCCATAATTTTGGCAGATAGAATTAGGTGTATGGATATGTAAATCCCAGATTCTCCACTCAGAACCCTTAGTAAATTTATTCTTTATCATATTTTGTTGTCTTCTTGCAATTTTTTTTCGGCATTACGCCCAACGGGCTTTTATAAGATTTGTGCGACTGGAAAATCGGAGATTTTTCGGACGTAGCAAATCGTTAGTTGAATGTTTGTCGTTTGTACTAAATCAAATTTAAGCATAAATTTTATGAGTTGTTGCCCACAGTTATTTTAATCCAATTATTTTATTCCTCTTATTTTTGTCAAAAACGTACTCATTAATCTTGTTATATTCATTTTCGGTTTTTCATTATTTGGGTCTTTTAGCCAAAATCCGCAAACATTACAAATGACCTCATTTTTGTAGGTGACTTTTTCATTATTAGAATTGTAAGCTTTAATTAAAATACCAAAACTCCCTCCACTTGATTCATTAGTATATTTTACTTTATCCCTTCTAATTTTATCAGAATAACATCTTGGACATCTTTCTTTTTCATCAATCAATTTTGATTTAGGATTTTCCTCAATCAATTTTTCAATTCTGTACTCGGTTAATCCTCTTTTAAATAGAATCTTTTTAATCTTTTCTTGAGAATTTTTCAAGTATGTATCAAGCTTATATTTAGCAAAAAAAGCTAGTTCATAATCATCAAAATCAGAAAGGTATTTATCTATTTTACTCATTTATCGTAATTGTGGGCAACGGGATTTTATATGATTTGTGCGACTGGAAAATCGGAGATTTTTCTGCCGTAGCAAATCGTTAGTTGAATGTTTGTCGTTTGTGTTAGTTCGAATGTAAGCATAAATTATATGAGGTGTTAACTAATTTGCGACACGTTCTGCTGATTATTTAATTTTAGTGATTACTAAGTTTTATCATTCTAGTTTTATTTTAGTTAGAATTTTACAAATTCATTGTAATTTTTGGTTTAATTTATCGTTAGTGTTCGTCCAACTTTAAAAGATTTATATTGATAGTAATCAACTTTTATTAAAAAATATAAATTTTTAAATACAATATTGTCATTGTTTTCTTTCCAGCTATTCGCATACAACCAATTATAATCAACAAACCATTTATTCTTGAACTTATCAATTGAAATCAATTCTTTTGATTTAGAGATTACGTTAAATTCTAACTTATTTAATTTAGGTCCTCCGCCTAATCCCCATAAAGATTCAATTCCAGGATTTTCCTTTTTTTCTATTTCAATTTGTTTCAAATACTCATTATAATCTTTTCTTAAACTAATTGAGAAATAATCAATTGAGTTAATGTTTGTCTCTTTAGTTATTTTTCTACTATTAGTTAAGATGATGTAATCATCGCTGCTATTATCAAGAATGAAGTATGCATCTCTTTTTTGAGAAAAACATAAAACTGAAAAAAGTAATAAGGTAAATGAAATCTTTTTCATATTTCTTTTGATTGAATTATTATTTCTGAAATCAAAAATCATTCCGTTAATATTATTCAGTTTTTTAATTCCGTTTTCAATCGAGCAATTTTAGTTAACGACTTAGAGTATGAAAAGTAGCGCAAAAACAACAGTAAATTTCAGATTAGTAAATTGGTTTAAAAACACAAAATTAGGTAAATGGCTTGGCAAAATAAAGCTATTTTTTATACGCAGTGTTGCCCACAGTAAACTTTTATCATTTCTAATCAAACCGTTTCAATTTTTATTCAACGTTGTTGATTTGCTATTTTTCATAATCGTATCGTTTTTTTCAGGCAATGCAATTTCAAAATCTGAAGATTCAGATGATGATTTTTCATACATTGTTTGGGTTTCCGTTTTATTATCAATATTTTCGTTTTGGGTGTTTTCTTGATAAATATATATAATACTTAAAAATTTCATTTCCTAAATCATTCATAGTTCACAATTTCAAATAATCACTAAATTTAAAAACCAACATTATGTCAAAAAATAAAAAAAACACTCCGTTAAGTTCTGAATCTGTCATAAATAATAATCCTATTCAAATTTTCGTTGAAGGTAATTGGATTCGATATGTTAATCTAACCGATAATCTTTCTTTTATGATTTCTCACGATAATTTCATTAAAATGTATAATGATTTTATGGAAAATCACTCAACATCACTTGATGGTAGCGAGTTCCAAAGGTTTGTTATTTCTAAACGTAAATAATCTGATAATAAAATTAATAATTAAAAACCACCATTATGTCAAAAAACAAAAAAAACACTCCGTTAAGTTCTGAATCAAATAAAGTTGAATATCACGAATTTAATCCTCAATTTAAAGAAATTTCCGATAATATAATGGCAGATTATAAGGAATTACTCATATTAGATAAAATATTAACTCAAATCAAAGAAAATAAAGAACTTTTCAAAAAGCATAATTTTACATTGGAGTTTTCAGATGGTGAAGAAACTCAACAACTTATTTAGGTATTTTTTTCATATCCTCCATAAATTCAAAACAACAAAAATCATCAAATAATAATCCAACTGAACCATTATCGGTATTTAACTCTGCGGTAATGGTTCCTTTTGTCTTGTCTTCACATTTACTACATTCCATCTCCTTAAACATTTCTTTAATCTGTAATAAAGTATTCTTAACTAACTTTTTCTTAGTTAAATCATTTTCAATATTATCAGTCGGTATTACAATTATATTTATTCTTTCTTCACTTTCCATAGTATTCGTATTGTGGGCAACGTGATTGTGTATGAATAGTTTTGGTTAAAAAGTTAAATTATTCGGAATAAAAACCTACACAATGTAATGGGAAACAGTAAATAGATTGAAGCACAAAGCCAAAATTATTTATACACGTTGTTGCAAAACGTTGTGTAGTTATGTCTTATCTCAATATTTTTAAAATAATTATTCTTTCTATTTTAGTTATATCCAATTCTGTGTATATTTTTTACTGCCTTAAACTACTAATATTCAACTTCCGCAATAGAGGTTCAAAATTCCAAGAATCCCAAGCAATAGAGTCGACACTGCTGCCACAAATGAAAACATCACTAAAAGATTATCTTTAATCTCCATATTTCTTATTCTTGCTTTATCGTTTTTAATTTTTTGAGTATATCCACCATCTTGTAATAAAACTTCTCCATCCATATTTATTGTGTAATGTTTAGTCGGGTTTCCATTACCATCTCCTTGAATCTCAATTCGCACCATATTATCTCTTTCTAACTTATCTAATACATTTAAAACATCTTGATTAGATATAATTATACTTTTTGGTTTTGAATATTCTATTGGTATTTTAAAGCTACAATGATATGCGAGTTTTCGATTATCATTCAGATAATTCAGAACAGAATCTAATTTTTCTGTTGCAGTAGGTTTTGTTTTTAAATTTCTCTCAATCATATTCTAATTTTTCCTTCCTTACTCATAGCTTAAATGTTTTGCAACGGGTTTTTATATGATTTGTGCGACTGGAAAATCGGAGATTTTTCGGTGGTAGCAAATCGTTAGTTGAATGTTTGTCGTTTGTACTAGTTCAAATTTAAGCATAAATTATATGAGGTGTTGCCACATCGTTATTTTTTCAATCTGAAAGTTTCAATCGTTTTTTTATCATTCAATTCTAAAATTATCAAACTATCTTGTAATTCAAGAATCTTGTGGTAAATCGTATCTCCGACATTTATTGTTTTCAAGTATTCATTCAATTTTCTCTCATTATTATTTATAATCTCAATAGAATCAATAATCGTATAATAGCAAATATCCTCTGCAGGTAAAGTCATTTTTTTATAAAATCCTAACTGATTTTTTCGTACACTTATTCCATTCAGAGTATCATTATCATTTTTCCATTCTCCTCGATTTAGTATTATCTTTTTATCTCTTTCTGTTTTGATGATTTCATCTGATTTACATCCAATTAGTAGGGTGAAAACTAGAATCATTAATATTATTTTTTTCATTTTCGGCAATGTGTGGCAACGGGCTTTTATAAGATTTGTGCGACTGGAAAATCGGAGATTTTTCGGACGTAGCAAATCGTTTGTTGAATGTTTGTCGTTTGTTCTAGTTCAAATTTAAGCATAAATTTTATGAGTTGTTGCCAAACGTTTTAATCTATTCTTGTATAATTATGAAAGTTGCCTCTTGGTAAATAAATCAAAGTCATATTTTTATCTGTAAGATAATCTAACTCATATTCTAACGTGTCAGATTTATTCGTTAACGTTAGACTTTTAATTTTATTTTCAATCGTTTTATCAATTATCTGATAATCATAAATATCAGTTGAATCTGTTATTTCATTTTTGTATTGAAAAATCCATTGAAATCCATCAATTTTAACTGTCGCTAAAGAATCCTCTGAATGAATCCATAATCCATTTGTAATTTTCAGTAGAATTATTGAATCCTTTAATTTCAACTCATATCGCTTATTTATCGAATCATTTTTTACTCCACTAGCAAAACTATATAAATATCCGATTCCTAAAATAAACAATCCAATAATCATAAATATTAAGTTTTTTATTTTCATCGTAATGTTTGGCAACGGGCTTTTATAAGATTTGTGCGGTTTAAAAATACGATATTTTTCAGCCGTAGCAAATAGTTTGTTTAATATTTTAAATTTTCTATTAGTTCGAATTATAGCATAAATTTTATGAGTTGTTGTAAAGCGTTAATCTATTCCTTTAATATTATTCAATGTTTCAGTTTTCATTATGTCTAATTCCATTTCATAATTATATTTAGGTAAAAAGACCCAATATTTTTCTGCGTTATTAAAATCTCTTTCTAATTGGATATTTAATGTGTCATTTTTTGAAATTATACTTACTAAATATTTTGTCTCTGGATGAGAATGATTATTGAAATAAAAACTATTCACATTTGATAAATCTGTTAAAAGTTCTTTATTATTCAAGTTTTTTTCTTCTTTTCCATTTATTAATATTTTTGAATCGTTTTTAAGAGCAAATTCTGATTTTTCAATTATTTCATTTCTCAATGAAGTACTTATTATCATATTCAATCCAATTATCATAAAGACCATAAAAACTATAAAAGCTATTCCAAACAATGTATTGTTCTTTGGTTTTGAATCAGAGAAGAAAGCTATTCCAAGTAATCCAATGAAAAATATTGCTAAATATATAAACAATAAATTTTCTCTTACCTCTATCAAAAACTCAATCATATTAAGATTTTTTTCGTAATGCTTTACAACGGGTTTGAATATGCTTTGTGCGTTTGGAAAATCGGAGATTTTTCGGACGTAGCAAATTGTTTATTGGATGTTTGTCGTTTGTACTAGTTCAAATTTAAGCATAAAATATATGCGGTGTTGCCTGCTGTGTTTTTCGAATCATTACTCGTATTTATCAGGTGTAATTGAAATTAATAAAAGAAACTCTCCGTTTTTATCTTTGTAATGATAATTTATAGTCATTTTATTTTCTCGTTGAATCTCCATTTGTGGAGTCGTTTTAACGGAGTTAGTTAATGTTGGTTCAAGAAAATTTCTCATATCCTCTGTGTTAACATCTGCTTTTTCAAGATTTATAAGAGTGTAGTTATATTGAAAAATATTCTCAGGAAGTGAAATCGAATTATCTAAACGAGTTTCGGAATCTACCATAATTGGACAAGATTCATTTATCAGACTTGCAACTTCCATCATTTGTTTATCAAAAGTTGGTTTGAATAGAAAATTTTGAACAGCGAAATATGAAACTGCAAAAGCAATAATTCCAATAACGACACTTGTAATTTTTTTCTTATTATTTTTTAATTCTGTTTCTTGAATAGGAGGGGTTTCTATTTTAATATTCGGTAATTCGAATCCACATTGTTTACAATATTTACTATTTATCGAATTTTCAGTTTCACAGTTTGTGCAAATTTTGTTTGTCATTAGATGTTTAATTTTCAGATTTAATTTTTTTCCGACATTGCAGGCAACGGGCTTTTATAAGATTTGTGCGACTGGAAAATCGGAGATTTTTCGGACGTAGCAAATTTTTGTTGAATGTTTGTCGGTTTGTACTAGTTCAAATTTGAGCATAAATTTTATGAGGTGTTGGCAACTGGCTTTTTTATTAGTTCGGTTAAATTTGAATTAATTGCTTATAAGTTTTGTTTTATGACAATAATCGTTCTCATTTAGACTGAATTCACCTTTCCAAATCTTTGTGTCACCAAATGCAAAATATTCATATTCTCCAGGAGGTAAATTAACCTTTATTACACCTTTTTCTATATCGCAATTTAATATTGTTTCATCTTTCCAATATTCACTAATTTTGCCTAAATAAGAATAACCATTCTTGTGCTTTATAATTATATCTATTTTACTTCCTTCTTGAACTGTAGTGTAAAATATTTTTGATATTCCGCTATAAAATTCAGGAACTCTTTTTAATGGTTTGTCAGAAACAGCATAAATCAAAACATTTTCTTGTTTTCCTAATTTTGTTTCTATTGTCAAGGTTAGAAATGAAGATGAAGATTTTGTATTTATTACGGGATAGATTATGTTGTAATTTCCAATATAATTTATAACTTTTCCATTTAAGACTTGAAGGCATCTCTCATAATTAACTGCTTTGGGAGTTTCTTCAACGCTGGATTGAGCTTCGGAAATAAAAAAGCAATTGTACCAACCGTCAGAAAAAGTTAAAATATTCTTTAAATCTTTATTCTTATTCTCTTTGAAGTTTTTAATACCACTTTTCACAATCGCAGAATATGTTTTTTTTGATTTATCGTGGAATTTAAAGAATTCATCTGTCACTTGATTTTGGCGATTTGTATAATTTCTGTAAGCTTTTTGTTGACTCAACCTTCTTTTTTGTTCGTAACTTAAGTTGTCATATCTAGCTTGCTTTTGAGCCATAACTCTCGCTAATAACTCTAAATTTACTGGAGCTACATATTTTCCATAGTCTGTTTTTCGGTTATTGTCTTCAGTGGAATATATTTCCCATTGATTTAATAGTGAATTATAGGTTTTGTATGCTATCATTTCGCCGGATTCATTAAAAAACTCATATCGATTATATAATGAATTATATTTTTGAACAACGCTTTGAGAAAAGCAAAATGAAAGGTTTAAAAATATCAAAAGATAAAGAGTGAATTTCATAAGAAGTTTTTTATTAATTGTCGTTAGTGTTTTTATTTTCAATTTTTTGTATGATATCCTCTACATCTTGAATAAAAAATTTTGTTATGTGAGATTCCTCTTTGATTCCTAAATGGTATTTGAGAAGCTGATAATTATCAATTATTCTTTGTGTTTGATATTGAATAATCGATTCAATTGTTTCGCGATTCTTTATGGTTTTAGCCTTATTCTTTTCTATGGTTTTAACTTTAAGTAAGTAAATGTCTTTTTTCAGCTCTTCTAATTGTTTATATGTCATCGGTGTATTTTAAGATAGATTAAACTTGGTTCTTCAGTTTTCAGCTTGTTGCCAACGGGCTTTTATAAGATTTGTGCGACTGGAAAATCGGAGATTTTTCGGTTGTAGCAAATCGATTAGTTAGAATGTTTGTCGTTTTAAATTAGTTTAAATTTAAGCATAAATTTTATGAGTTGTTGGCTGCTGGCACTTATTCATATTTATAATATTTTGTCGTTTCACTCTATTTAAAAAACTTTATGCCGCTTTTGACTATTTTCATATACTTGTTTTTTTTAACCATAGTTGACTGTGATTATTTCTCATACTAATATAAATCGAATAAATATGAAATAAAAAAAAGAAATCCCATCATTATTAATAAAAATAAAAATTGTCTCATTTGTTGTTTGGAGCTCCATTCATAGTTTCCTCCTCTATCTAAAGGTATTCCTTCTTTTATGTAAGCTCTTCTCATAAACTGGTCATCTGTAGGCTCAGTAATCTTAGATTTTTTATTATTAGGATAAACAATCTGTTTTATATCTAAATTCGAATATGCTAAGCAAACAGATTCTTTATAGTTATCCAAATTCTTTTTGCCTAACTTAGGTTGCCAACCTTTGTAATAATCAGAGAATCGTTTTGTACAATTAGGACACCAAGTTTGATTTTTATTCAGAATCTCAGTTAGATATTCACATTCTCCACATTTTATAAAATATCGTTTTTTGTCAGTCATTAATCTAAAATGTTATGTGTTTAGTTCGTTTCTCTGCTTGCTGCCAACGGGCTTTTATAAGATTTGTGCGACTGGAAAATCGGAGATTTTTCGGACGTAGCAAATTGTTTATTGAATGTTTGTCGTTTGTACTAAATCAAATTTAAGCATAAATTTTATGAGTTGTTGTACAACGTATTTTTATTCTAATTTGAATTTAACAGTAATTTCACTTTCAACTTTAATTTTCTCAAACTCTATATCAATCGGCTTGAATTTGGTTTCTTTTAAACTACTCATTCCTCTGATTCGTATTCCTGCAACTCTACCTTGTAATTGATTAGAAATATTGCCTAAATCTGAAATGAAAATTGCATTTCCAACTTTCTGATTTAATGGATTTGTCATTGAAATTGCGTTTAATTTTGCTTTTTTAATTGCTTTAGATTTTAATTCAAGTTTCAAATTTTCAATTTTAGAATACTCGGTTTTCTCAAGAAGAACATTTGAAATATTGATATTTTCTAATTCCATTATCACTTTTCCCGCAGTCAAAGCATCAAAGACTAATAATGAATAAGCTTTACTTTTTAAAACATCTTGCTGTTTAAGGAAGTATTTTTTGAAATTACTCGATAAATCAGATAATGAAAGTTGATTATCTAAATTAATCCCCAAAGATTTGAGTTTGTCAGCCATCTTATTTTCAAGTTCTTCAACCGATATTTTTCCTTTAGTGTCTTTTTCAGTTATCAATATTGTTAAAAATATTCTATCTGGAGTTACTAAAGTGTCAACTTTTGCACTCGTTTCAATATAAGGTTGGTCGATGAAGTTTTTAGTTTGTGAAAATCCAATATTAGAAATAAATAAAATTGTCAAAACTGTGATAATTATCTTTTTCATATGTTCGTTTTTATATGTTGTACAACGGTTTTTGGTATGGAAAGTTGCGTTTTTGGAAACGTAATTTTCCGATGTTTAAATTTAAGCTTTTTAAGTTTTAGAAATATTTTATTTTATTGATTTTAGCAATTTTTTATACCAATTGTTAGCAGCTTTTATTTTTTAAATATTGGTGAAAACATATTTTTTAATTTACCTTTATTTTCAGTATAATCATAAGTGTCATCAACATAAGCTGAATATAATCTTTGCTTAACTCTTGCTATTGAGTCATTTGTAAGTTCACAAATCTCTTTAAATATCCAATTTGTATATTTTTTTGCACCAGCTCTTGGATTTTTTGCTTTGTTTGGGTGGAATGATTTACAATTTTTGATTAGTTTTCTGATATCTATTGATGAGTCAGGAAATTGAATGTTAATTTCCGAATTTACTTTATTCTTGTTGTTGTTCATCCAATCCCAAAGACCCAATTCGGGTGTTATATCAAGATATTTAATTTTTTCATTTTGAGAAGTAAATAACTTGTAAATTTCATTTTCTTCGTCACTTCGTTTATTTCCTTTTTTTGAAAGTTCATTTTTGCTCTCAATTACATCATAATCTAAAAATGAAAATTGTCCAATACTTTTATTTAATAAATATTGGTGAGAATTTTTCATAAACCTTAAAACTTCAGTGTAACCTCCAATAGGAAGAACTTTCCATAAAGGTTGAACTTCTTTATTCTTTATTTGAAAATATTTTCTAATTAATTCTTTTAGTAAAACTTGTGCTGATGAATCTTCAACAAAAAAGACGAAATCAGGTTGGAAATCTTCCTCAACTGCGACTTCTTGTAGAGCTAAAGCTGGATAACAATTATAATTGATATCTACCTTGCCAAATTCATCTTGATTAAGGTATATTAAATTATCAGCAGTTTTTATCAAACTACTCGAATGAGTTGAGATAATAACTGTTAATTGTTTTTCTTTGGCTTTATCTTGTAAATACTTTAAGAGGTTCACTTGAACTCTAGGATGTAAAGCAACTTCTAATTCATCAATAACAATTAGTGAGTTTTTTTTAATAGTTTTTAATTGGTATAATAAATTCAAAGTATAAATCTCTCCAAGACTAAAACTAGACTCTGAATAAAAAAATAATTTTTGTTTACCTTCAATTATTTTCTGATAACTAATTAAAAAAGCTGTAGTATTTCTTCGCTCTGCACCTCTTCTTCCTCTCGTTTCTCCAGTATTAATTTTTTTTAAATTTTTAAATTTAGGGCTCTCTAAAATTTCAGACATTTGTGTCTGTAATTCTTTAGAAGCTGACCTAGCAGAACGACCTTTTCCTCCCTTAATTTTCTCACCTTGAACATATACTCTTTCACCAAGAGGTAGCATAGTTATTATTTCATTGTAATTAAAATCGGAAAGAGTTGAGACTGTTTTAGTAGTTGGTCTCCAAGAATCGGAACTTTCCCTATATGTATATGTTACAGAATTATTTTTGTTAGATTTAAAAGTAATCTCGCTAAAACCATAAGAGTCAACATTATTAGATATATTTTGATGAAAATTATTTTTAAAAGAA
Organism: Lutibacter agarilyticus; assembly: GCF_900188235.1. Taxonomy (GTDB): domain Bacteria; phylum Bacteroidota; class Bacteroidia; order Flavobacteriales; family Flavobacteriaceae; genus Lutibacter; species Lutibacter agarilyticus. Next base: position 251,866 of record NZ_FZNT01000006.1, read on the forward strand.
TTTTTATCTTTCAATCTACTTAAACAAATTAATAATGTTGTTTTACCACAACCATTTCTGGCAGTCATTACGTGGACACCTGGACTCGGTAATTCGAATTCCATTTTCGATATACCTTTTACATTTTTAATTATTATAGTGTTACCTGTCATTTTTTAATTGCTGCTAACGGTATTGTATATGAAAAGCAGCAGTTTAAAGAGTTTAAATTTTCGTTTAAACTATAAAATAACAGAAAAGTACAAGTTTTGGAAGCTTGTACTTCTTCTGCTATTTTTTATATACGTAGTTGTGGTTTGTATTTTTAACTAAATACTCTTGTTTTTCCTACAGGAATGATTTCAATTAAGCTATTCGAATCATCTTTAATTATAATATAAAAGTTAATCTTTTTTGGTTCATTTATTTTTAAATAATTCTTATTAGCAAACTTAATGCTATCTTCAAATTGATCGAATAATTCTTTTTTTGAAAGTATATTCAATCTTTTTAAGACACTACTATTTTGAGTATTCGACGGAATGTTTTCTAATTTTGAAAAGAGGATTGTCTTATCACCATCACAAACAACAAAAAACATTTTTTTATAAAACTCTTTAACATTAGTGCAATTTGAAAAATTATCATCATAAATAATGTAAACATCTGTCTTTTTTTGAGAATAATAAATAATACTAATAAGCCCAAAAATTAAAATAATTGAGCCAATAATATATTTATACTTTATTTTTTTATTTACAGTTTGAATCATTATTTCTTGCTATTGTTTTTACTTGTTTTAATAGTTCTAGGTCTACCTCAGATAAATTATAAACACCTTCTGAAACTAAGATTTTATAGTCATCAAAATATGGGAAAATTGAACTATCATAATTATATAATACATTCGCCATTCGATTTATTAATTTATCTGCCATTATATCATGGCTATAATTCCCTATTCCTGTATCATTTATATATTGATTATACAACTCTTGAAATGTTGCATTTGAATTATCAAAATGTTTAGCTAAAGAGGCGTGTGCAATTTCATGAACGATGTTAGATGCAATTTCAATTGAAGACCTATGGTTTAATAAATTACTATTAACCTTAATTATGTAATGACCTTCTTCAATAGGATGATCAAATGTATGAGCTCCTTCATTAATTGGTAAATCATCTGACATTAAAAAAGTAAGATCATTATCTCCAATATTTCCATCACCAAATTCAATAAAAAGTTCTGTAATTAAATTATGGGTATTTCCTATTCCTGATGAGATAAGTTTTTCATAAGCACACAAAGCTTTACCTGTGAGGTCGTTAATTATTTCAACAGGCTCAGGTATGCAATCTCCATTTGGATCAGGTATATAATTTGGAGGACAACCATTATTCTCAGAGTAGTCTGATCCACTAGGGCCACCGCTACCCGGGTTTTCACCTTCTGGATTAGAATATCCTGGTCCACCAACCGTTCCTCCTCCTGAAAGAAAACAAGATAGGATACCTAATGCTTCAAATGTCCCATCTGGATTCCAATAACCAAAAAGAATGCAAGTATATTCAAGGTTTTTTTCTTCATCTTTTCTTAAAACTTTACTCGCATAGTTAGGTTTAATTATATTACTTTCTTTAAATTCATTTTTCTCAATTATTTCATTTTCATTATTAATTACAGTAATTAAACCATCAAAGTTTTTTGGGAGTTTAAAATAATTTAATTCAGAAGATTTGTTGTTAAAATTACTTTTACTATTAAATTGTAAAATATTAACAATAAAACTTATATAATTATGAGAGTTGTCTTTTGAGGGTAAGAGTAATAATCTGTTAAAAGTTTTTAATCCATTATAATTCTTATGATTTATATTTACGTCTTCATTTAATATTAACGGAACTTCAACAGCAACTCTTCCATTAAGTTTTGTAACAAAAGCATAATCCCAATCAATTATTCTAGTAATATCTAAAATAGAAAATTGATTGAGTTCACTATTTTGTTCGAACCATTGCTGAGCTTTTTCAATATCATCTTGCTCTTTGCTCGTTTTTTTATTGGATAATTCAGTTTCAGTAATTTTGTTATTTGAACTTTCTAAAAGAAGTTCGTTTTCTTTTTGGCAATTAGTAAATGTTAAGAGTAGTCCAAATAGCAAAATTCCCTTTTTTAACAAATTTGTATTTTTTTTCTTTTTCATAAATTATTGTATTTAAAGTTAATAAATATTTCTTTGAAGGTGCAATTTTTTATTTTAATAATTTTACGGTTTTCCCGTAATCATTTTTATGGGATTTTGTCAGTCATAATATAAACCACAACGGTCTTGTGTATGATTAGTTGCGGGAAAATCCGCAAGATTTTTCCGCCGTAGCACTAAGGTAATTAATTCGAGTGAATTTCCGCCAAGGAAATTCCGTAGCAATTAATTATACACGTTGTTGGCAATAGTACTTTATTTTATTAATTTATTCAATCTTGGTTGTAAAACCCAATACCCAATAAATGAAAACCACATTAGAAAAAATTCACCAGCATAATCTCCGAATTTAGCATTCCTTCCTAATTCCACTGATTTCATAGTTTTCGCAGCGAATCTCAATCCATAAAAGATGCAAAACATTGAAAATAGATGTAAAATAATAATTACTCCAAACAGTCCTCCATTCCCATCTCCTTCATTTAAAATATAATCCAATCCTAGAGTCAGAAGTAAAATGTAGATTATTGGAATTAAAAATAAAATTCTAAATACTTTAATATTCAGTTTTGAATCCAGTGGTAATTTATCATTCAATGATGTTGATATTGCCCAAACCCATCCCAAAGTTCCAATTGTGAAAAAAATCATTGAAATCGTATTCAGTGTTGAATTATAGGATGAAAAAAAGTTTATAAATACAGGTGTAAAAACAATAAGGAACAATTGCCAATGTTCAAGTTTAAGTAAAAATTTCATTTGTTTATTGAGGTTTATGTTTGGTATTATTGCCAACGGGCTTTTATAAGATTTGTGCGACTGGAAAATCGGAGATTTTTCGGACGTAGCAAATTGTTTGTTGAATGTTTGTCGTTTGTGTTAGTTCAAATTTAAGCATAAATTTTATGAGTTGTTGGCACTAGTAATTTTTAATCAATTATTATCTATTCAATAATTTCTGTTATAAAATCGTGTAAAAAAAGCATTTTTAATCTTTTCTCAGAACCTTGATTATAAACAGATATTTCATATTCCATTTTTGGTGAAATTGATTTTTCAAAATAAGAGTTTTCATTTTTTGCAAGAGCTAATAATTTATCAAATTCTTTATTACTCAAATATGAAAATATTATACTCCTTGCGTTAGATTTGTCAATTGTTGAATAATTTTCTAAAAACTCATTTGTAATATTATAATTGTCTTTCTCAAATAAAAAAGAGTAATGTTTTTTTCCGACAATAATTATTCCAGCGTGAGAATAATTTGATGGGTCTTGTGACTTTTCATCAATAATCATAAATGATTCTAGTTTATCGATATTTAAATCATTCTTTTCTAAAATGGTTTTATAGATTTCAATTTTTGCTAGATTTTCATTCTTAATCACATCTTTAATATATGATGGAATTTCATCACTCAGGTTTGTGCTTTTCTTTAAATATTCTTCTGTAAAGTTTTGTGAATATGAAATTAAATTTATCAATAAAAATAAAGTCGTTAATATCGTTTTCATAGTTTTTTTCATTATTTGTGCCAACGGGCTTTTATAAGATTTGTGCGACTGGAAAATCGGAGATTTTTCGGACGTAGCAAATCGTTAGTTGAATGTTTGTCGGTTCGTTATTTAGTTTAAATGTAAGCATAAATTTTATGAGTTGTTGGCAACTGGCATTATTCATTTAATGTAATATTCATAGACTCATTAATTCGTTTTAAATAATTTTCCTTTTTCTCTTTTTCAATTTCAAGCTCAGTATTTATCTTTTTTGTTGAGTTTTCAATTAAGTTGAGTAAAATAATTGCCCAAAGATTCAAATAAACAAAACTGTTATTGTCAGAACTGAAAATGTCAATTTGAAATTCACTAGCTAATATTGAAAAATTAAATTCCAATGTGTTTTTTGTCAAGTTATATCCAACAAATAGGTTTCCCCCAGAACTCAATAAATAAGTTATTCCACCAAATGAAATTGCAAATATTTGAAAATATTGTAAAACTCTTGAATAATTAATTGATTTTTCTTTTTTCTTAAATAACTCAATTCCTGCAAATATTGAAAATCCATAAAATGCTAATAGAAACAGAAAAACCAAAATTAATTTTGAATTTGTCTGAAACCCTTGAAGTAATAACCAAAAAATCAATCCAATTCCAGATAATCCACCGATTATTTCTATAATTCCAACAGCTTTTAATATGTTTCTTTTGGATTTTAAAGTTTCATTTAAATTGTTCATAGTATTTTTTTTCCGCTTGTTGCCAACGGGCTTTTATAAGATTTGTGCGTTTGGAAAATCGGAGATTTTTCGGACGTAGCAAATCGGTTTGTTAGAATGTTTGTCGTTTTGTACTAGATCAAATTTAAGCATAAATTTTATGAGTTGTTGGCTAATTTAGCGACACGTTATGCTGATAATTGAATTTTAGTACTTTCCGAGATTTGTCATTCTTGTTTTTTATAAAAATCCTTATCTTTTTTGTTATTAATTTATCTTTTTACTTGTTTTACGTTCTGCAATTTTTTTCCGTTTCAATGCTAAAAAAATCCGATTCGATGCTCAAATCCGCTCTGATTTTAAATTTCTCCGTTTCATTGAGTTTTTTACGTTTCAGCTCTCAAAATCGGTAGAGTAGAAGTGAACTCAAATTTATCATTTTTATTTAATTTGTCATTGAAAGTAATTTTAAATCAAATCAATTCTCCGACTGTTTTTATCTTAAAAATCTATTTTATTAAACTCAATTTTATCTGTTTTATTTCTGACCGGAAAAGTTCATCCGAGCTATTTTAGCCAACGGGCTTTTATAAGATTTGTGCGACTGGAAAATCGGAGATTTTTCGGACGTAGCAAATCGTTTGTTGAATGTTTGTCGTTTGTACTAGTTCAAATTTAAGCATAAATTTTATGAGTTGTTGTAAAAAGTAACTTTTTCATTCCATTGCTAAAAATCGAACCGATTCAATTCTCAAAATCCGTAATAATTAGCAAAATCATAAATGTTTCTCGTTTAAGTTAGATTTAATCATTTTACTTTTTGTTTTTTTATTTCTCCGTTTTGTTAGAATTTATCTTTTTAGGATTTCGCTCCGCCTATTTTTCTCCGCAATTATGCTAAAATCAATACGTTTCATTGCTTAATTCGGTTCTGATTGAGATTTTATACGTTTCAACTTTTCACTCCGTAATTGTGCTTAAAATCGTACCGATTCAATTTGCTTTTTTTGCGTTTCAATTCTCAAACTCCGACAACAAAATAGTTAGTCAATAATCTAACTCATTATACTAAAATTGTGGATTTCCGAGGGAAATCCGTTATTTTTTACAACGGTTGGTGTAAGGATAGTTGCGCGATTAAGCAACTAACTTAGCAAAAATGGAACGAACCAGAGGGAAATCCGCAGGATTTTCCGAGTAGGCAAGAACCAAGCAATTATTTTTACACATTGTTGCCATTTCGTTGTTTTAATTATGGTTTATCAATTTGTGTAATTTTTCCTTTAGAGCTTTGTTTTCTCCAATATCAAGTCCTTTTTTGAATGTTTTAATTGCATTCAAAGTGTCAGATAGTTGTATATAACAATTACCCATAGTTTCAAAGGCATCTGTACTTTTTGGATAGTTATTAATGTTTAGAAGAAATAACGCTTTTGCCTTATTGGGTCTCTTGCTAGACATAAATGCATTTCCAATTAGTTTAATTAATCTTTCAGGAGGTTTCATTTCTTGACCAAGTTTGTCTGAAGCGACAGCATAGTGATTATTTATTATGTTCAATATCTCTTGAGTATTTAATTTTGATTTCTCCAAAATTAAACCTTTTACATTTTTTAATTCATACCAAGAAAAAAGGAAGCGAAGCCCATCATACTCTGTTATTAATGGAATACTACCGTGGTTATCTTTAGGATAGTATTTCCAATCAAATTGTAACTTATTATCTTTTTTAGTGTCAAGAGAATTTACGAATTGCAATATTGATTTTATATGAAAATGAGAAGGAGTGTCGGGAATATCATCATTTAGGATTTTGTCAATATTCAACTTAGGCTCTATTCCGGTTTCCAATGTATTGGCTACACCGACATAAAGTGCTTTATTATCAAATTTTTCCACTGATATTATGGAATCAGCTAAATTTAAAAAAGCACGATTATCCCACCATAAACTTGGGTCTATAGCTATATAATTATTAAATAGTTCTTGTCTATTTACTAGGGCGTTAACAACGCTCAAACCACCTAAAGAGTGACCAACGAAAGTTCTGTATTTAGATGCAGAATAATTTTTCTCTATATAGGGAATAAGTTCTTTTTCCATAAAACCAAAAAAACTATTTCCGCCACCTGAAGGATTTTGAATACCATTTTTAGAAATGGTTACGTGACCTGCTTTTGGAGGAGTAAAATCCAAAGTCCTATTTGTATTTGTTATTCCAACAATTATCATTTCTGGAACAATAAAATTTCTACTTAAATGTTCAACTATTCCAGTTACAGAATTAAATTTTGAAGGTCCATCTAATAAGTATAAAACAGGGTATTTATTTTTATCAGATTTTACATCTTTAACACGCTCAGGTATGTGTATCCATAATTCGCGAGATTCGCCCAAGATTTCGGAGTAGATACTATCTATTTGTCCGATTACAATTTGATTTTTTTGAATTTCATTCTCAATAAATTTTGTTTTCTTTTTACAATTAATCAAACTGAAAATAATGAATGCAAATAATAAAAGGTTTTTCATATTGTAATTAATTGCTAGATTTTTCCACAATGAATGGCAACGGGCTTTTATAAGATTTGTGCGACTGGAAAATCGGAGATTTTTCGGACGTAGCAAATCGTTTGTTGGATGTTAATCAGTTCGTTATTTAGTTTAAAAGTAAGCATAAATTTTATGAGTTGTTGTAAAAAGTAACTTTTTCATTCCATTGCTAAAAATCGAATCGATTCAATTCTCAAAATCCGTAATAATTAGCAAAATCATAAATGTTTCTCGTTTTAGTTAGATTTAATCATTTTACTTTTTGTTTTTTTATTTCTCCGTTTTGTTAGAATTTATCTTTTTAGGATTTCGCTCCGCCTATTTTTCTCCGCAATTATGCTAAAATCAATACGTTTCATTGCTTAATTCGGTTCTGATTGAGATTTTATACGTTTCAACTTTTCACTCCGTAATTGTGCTTAAAATCGTACCGATTCAATTTGCTTTTTTTGCGTTTCAATTCTCAAACTCCGACAACAAAATAGTTAGTCAATAATCTAACTCATTATACTAAAATTGTGGATTTCCGAGGGAAATCCGTTATTTTTTACAACTGAATGTATATGAAAAGTTACGGTTTAATTAACCACATTTTTCAGCCATTCAAAAAGTAAATTTAAGTAAAAAGAATATAATATTAACAATAGAGAAGTAATTTTTTATATGCCGATAGTTGCTTAACGTTTTAGTGGGATAAAAATTAGCTTAGTTGAAAAAGCGAAATGATTTTTATTTTTTTTGAGCGTAGGCGATGGCAGTAATGCCAAATTCATTACAAGTAGCACGTATGTAGTTGGCGGTTTAGAAAACATTACTCTCGTTTTAGAATAAAGATTTAGAAACGATGGAAAATATAAAACAGTTAACGAATATAATTATTGAACTTTTAAAGAATCATACTCTTGATTTATTAGGTTGGATTTATGATAATGGATATCTGACGAATCCTTTAAAACTTTTGTTTGTTTTTTTTCCGATTGTTGGGGTGATGATTTATCGTCCTCTATTTTTTCTGATTGACTTATGTATTTATTTAATCCAAAAATAACTAATTTAATAAAACTAATAATTGCAATCAATTGAACTAATCTTTTTAAATATAATTCCCATATGTTTTTCCAAAATATTTTTTTAAAACCTCCTGAATTTAAAAACTCATTTATAGTATATTCGTTAGCTAAAAATATACTTATATCTCCACTTAACATAGGTTTTGGTAATTTTAATTGTTCCTTTTTTATTATGAATAGAAGTTTATCTATTTCTAAGTTAGAAAGCTTATTTAAATGTTTGTTACCTTTTTTTACTTTTTCAACGGTCGTATATCCGTTTCCTTTATATTTAATAATTGTAAAATCTTTTAATAGAATATCTAACAATTTAGCTTGTTTCCAATTCATAGTATATCAATTTTTTAACACGTGTAGATTGCAAAGAAAAAAAATAAAATAGGCGGTTAAGCATTAGGTTTGATGAAAAAGCCACCAGCTAATATGTTATGCAACGGGCTTTTATAAGATTTGTGCGACTGGAAAATCGGAGATTTTTCGGACGTAGCAAATTGTTTATTGAATGTTTGTCGTTTGTACTAAATCAAATTTAAGCATAAATTTTATGAGTTGTTGCAAGTTTTAGCGACACGCTATGCTGATAATTGAATTTTAGTACTTTCCGAGATTTGTCATTCTTGTTCTTTATAAAAATCCTTTTGTTTTTTGTTATTAATTTATCTTTTTACTTGTTTTAGCGTTTTGCAATTTTTCTCCGTTTCAATGCTCAAATCCACTCTGATTTTAAATTTCTCCGTTTCATTGAGCTTTTTGCGTTTCAATTCTCAAAAATCAGTAGAGTAGAAGTGAACTCAAATTTATCATTTTTATTTAATTTGTCATTGAACTAATTAAAAAAAAAATCAATTTTCTCATTTTACTAAATTTGTTATTAAGCTAATTTTAATCAGCTTAATTTTGTCATTTTAGTGAATTTATCATTGAACGAATTTTTAATGAACTTAAATTTATCTTTTTAGTTTAATTTGTCATTTAATAAATTTTAAATCAAATCAATTCTCCGATTGGTTTTATCTTAAAATCTATTTTATTAAACTCAATTTTATCTGTTTTGTTTCTGACCGGAAAAATTTATCCGAGCTATTACTTGCAACTGGCTTTTATAAGATTTGTGCGACTGGAAAATCGGAGATTTTTCTGCCGTAGCAAATCGTTTGTTGAATGTTTGTCGGTTGTACTAGTTCAAATTTAAGCATAAATTTTATGAGTTGTTGTGCCTAGTTTTTTTAATCTTAAAATATATATGTTGTCAAATACCAAACTAAAAATCCACAGAAAACACTAATAATTATCGATATGAATATTTTCTTAATAGTATTTTTCTCATCTTTTGCCGTTTGTTTAGTCGTTTTTTTCTTTGATGATGATTGAAATTGATCTCCAGTTACTTTATTCTCATTATAAATAATATTACCACTAAACACTTTAGAATCTATGGACTTTGAATCAATCGTTTTTTCATCTTCATCATCAATCATAAGAATAATTTCATTTCTCATTGATTTTATTAAACTTTTTAAATCAAATATTCCATTTCTCCATTCTCTTTTGATATGTTCTCTGTCAGTTGTAATGATTTTAAAATCTCCAATCTTTGTATCAAAATTAATTTCATTCCAATGTTGTATAAAACCTTGTCTACCGGGAAATTTCACGTTTATAAAAGCTGCAACTTCTTTTAATATATCGTCAAGTTTTTGGTATGTATCCTTTAATAATTCTTTATCTTCTTCTGTTAATTTGTATCCTATTTCAGAAGCTCTTAAATGGAGTATTTTCGGTAAATTATTTAACCTATCTAAAAGGTTATCAATTATATTTAAATCTTTTTTAGTCATTTCTCAAATTAGGCACAACGGGCTTTTATAAGATTTGTGCGACTGGAAAATCGGAGATTTTTCTGCCGTAGCAAATTGTTTGTTGAATGTTTGTCGTTTTGTACTAGTTCAAATTTAAGCATAAATTTTATGAGTTGTTGTACGTAGTTTTTTAGTCATTTTTTAAAAAACCTCAAATTCAGGTTTTACATCTTTAAGTTTTCGGTTGTAGATTGCGTAATGAAAATTATATTTTTTCACTAATCCAAAATCAAAATTTTGTAAAATATCAAACTCTTTTATTAAAAATAAAAAATTTGGATAACCTGTTTTTGGTTGTAATGCGTTATACAAAATTAAAAACAATTCATCTGATGATAATTGAGCTCTTGCAATTGACGCATAAAATTGTTTTTTCTCATTTTCAATTAGTTTGGAGAAATAAATGAATTTAAATATGTGATATATGTTTCTAAAATAGTGACTCCACAATTGTTTATAGTCTTTATAATAGAATTCTTTATATGCATTATCGATTCTAGTTTCCGCAATATCAATATTTTCCGGCTCATTATTTATATAAATAGTTTCGCCTATAGAGTTTTTTGATTTAATTGAATTAACGGATTTAAAGCGAAAACTAAGATCTTCGAAAGCTTTGGAGATTATCTCTCTTTTTTCAATTTTCTCATCTGAAAACCCTAAATTTCTATTAAAGTTAAATTTATCAATTATTTCGTGATGTAAATTTAATAATTGGAAAAATGTATTTTCAAATCTTTGAATTTTTAATGTTTCACTTTGTTCTTTAAAAACTTCTCTTGTTTGTTCGAGTTCAACTTTTTGTAATTTAAATTCCTCAATTTGTTGATTTAAAGCTTTTACTTGGGCATTTAAAGTTTCTCGATTTATTTGTATATCGGTTCTTTGTTCAGTTAAAGCAACATAAAATAATATTACTCCCGCCAAGGACCAAATGGAACCTATAACACCTCCAATGAAATCTCCAAATTGAGCTATCTTTGCTGAATTAATAATTTCTGTTGTTGAAAGGTTTTCTTTCCATATGAAAAGAGAAAATCCTATTACGAATAATAATAATCCTATCCATAATAATCTAATACTGTTTTTTTCGTTTAGCATTTTTTTTTAAATTACGTACAACGGGCTTTTATAAGATTTGTGCGACTGGAAAATCGGAGATTTTTCGGACGTAGCAAATTGTTTATTGAATGTTTGTCGTTTGTACTAAATCAAATTTAAGCATAAATTTTATGAGTTGTTGTAATTTTTAACGACACGTTATGCTGATAATTGAATTTTAGTACTTTCCGAGTTTTATCATTCTTGTTTTTTATAAAAATCCTTATCTTTTTTGTTATTAATTTATCTTTTTACTTGTTTTAGCGTTCTGCAATTTTTCTCCGTTTCAATGCTCAAATCCATTCTAATTTTAAATTTCTCCGTTTCATTGAGCTTTTTGCGTTTCAACTCTCAAAAATCAGTAGAGTAGAAGTGAACTCAAATTTATCATTCTAATTTAATTTGTCATTGAATTAATTAAAAAAAATCAATTTTCTCATTTTACTAAATTTGTCATTGAACGAATTTTTAATCAACTAAAATTTATCTTTTTAGATGAATTTGTCTTTTTACAAATTTTAAATAAAATCAATTCTCCGCCTGTTTTTTATCTTAAAAATCGATTTTATTAAACTCAATCTTATCTGTTTTATTTCTGACCGAAACAGTTCATCGGAGTTATTAATTACAACGGGTTTGTGTATGAGTAGTAGCGATTTTATAGACACTACTTTTCGGAAAGTAAAATACAAAATAAAAAGTAATAACGATTTAAGTTATAAACCAAATCGCTATTACTTATACACGTTGTTGTACAACGTTTTTATTCTTAAAACTGATAGCCAATACGTAAGTGTAGATTTACCGCAGTTTCTCCTTTATTTTTTGAGAACCCAGCATTTTTAGAAAAATATTGAATATAACCAACTCCAATACCAGTTTCATAATTAAAATGTTTTCCTAAGTTTCTTCTAATTCCCCAAGTTGGAATTATTGATAAGTTATCTACTATTTGTGCATTGTTATCATCTCCAAAATCGAGTAGTAAATCGTCTGAACGAAAACTTGTTTTAAGTGAAAAGAAATTTCCACTATTATTATCTATTCGTTTTGATTTACTTGATCTTTTATCTAGATTATAATACCATCGTGGTTCTAATGTAATAACGGTAGTCAGAAGAAAACCAGCATTAGGATAGAAATCATCATTATCATAAGCATCAAAACCTAATTCAGTTCGTAGAGCAATTTGATTTGATAGTTTTAGTTCATTGTTAATCCATAATCCAGCAAATCCTGTTTGAATTCCGAAAATTGATTTTTCTACACTCTGTTTTTGTGATTTTTCAGGAGTGTTTTGTGACGTTGCAATTAAAGCAAGTCCGCAAATTAATAATGTCAATACCTTTTTTTTCATTTTATTATAGTTTATAAATTTAACTGCAAATCAATAAATTTATAATGATTTAGGTTGACCAATAGAAGCATTGGTGCGTTATTATATGTTAAAAAAAACATTGAATAACTTTAAGAAATACTTTTTTTGAAGTCAGAAGGAGAGAGACCAGTTTCTTTTTTAAAAATTCTATTGAAACTGGTTCTTGATTTAAAACCGCATTCGGACGCAATTCCAAATAGATTATAATTTTTATAGCTATCTAAGTTTATTTTGTCTTTTACAGCCTCTACACGATACTTATTTATTAAATCATAAAATGTAGTGTTCAAGTATTGATTTAACATTGTGGAAAGTTTTTTGTCTGTTGTAGAAAGCTGTTCAGCTAATTTTCCTAATGTCAAATCTTCGTTCAAATAGGGCTGTTCAGTTTTTATAATAAGTTCAAGTTTGTTTTTCATTTTTTCAAATTCTTCTTTTTTCTCAGAAGATAATGTATTCTTTTTTTTCTTATTAATTTCAGGCTCATCAACTTCATTAACTAATAAAAAAGATGGTAATAATACTTTAGATTGGTTTACACCATAATAAGCCAAATATGAAACTAGGATAATCATAGCTAATACAGAAATATTATCAACATTCCATTGGAAATCACCAAAAAAGAATTCATATATTTTAAGTCCTATATCAATGATTATAATACCTAATGCAGATAAAAGCATAATCTTTATCCAATTAAAATCGTATTTTTTTAGGTTCGAATATTTATATTTAGTCAATTTTCGATATTTTGATAACAATCGTAGTGAAATAATTAAGTATAGAATAAAGTATAAATTTTCAATTCTTATTATGCTACGTATAAAATTTGTATGTGTGTAAGCCAGTTCATCTATCTTAAAATTATTGAACAATATTGTTGGAATTGTAATGCCAAAAGCAAAAAAGAAAGTAGGAATAAAATGTACTAAAGTGTTTTTCACTAAACTATCTTCTTTTAAGAATAGTGATTTTACATAGAGAAACAATAAAGGACCTAAAGTAATTATAGTAATATCATTTGGTAGAAATGTGAGTCTTATTAGCCAAATAATATTATGTAATGAAGCATAAAAATAGATAGAAACAAAAAATAGAAGTAAAAAAAATACAATTAATATTTTTTGAGGCAATTCTTTCTGTTTTATTCTTAGTAGTCTTAATAAAACTATTGCAATAATTACGATGCCACTCACTAAAAAGAAGTCTAAAATTAAATTCATTAATTAAAATTTAGTTTTCTGAATGTTTGTAATGTCCATTTGCATAGTTTTCTAATCTATAAAGTTTGTGTTGAGCACTGTATTCTAATGTTGTACAACGGGATTTTATAAGATTTGTGCGACTGGAAAATTGGAGATTTTTCTGCCGTAGCAAATCGTTAGTTGAATGTTTGTCGTTTGTATTAGTTCAAATGTGAGCATAAATTTTATGAGGTGTTGCCTTTTAGTTGCTTTTTTGTCATTTTGTTCAAATCATTATTCATATTAAAAATAATCCGTTTCAATTTTCAAATCTGCGTTTCAATCGTAAAAATCTGAAATTTGTCTTTTTAATTTAAATCTTTCAATTTATAGTTCTCCGTTATGCTAAGTTTATTTATTCAATCTTCAATTCCGTAATATTACTCAGTTTTGTTGTTACCGCTTAAAATCTAATTGTTTTTCTTTATCGAAATCAATGTAAATATCATTCCAATTATTATTAATATATTACCAACTATCCCGACAATAGTTCTCTTTTTTAAATCATTAAAATCAAGCTCATAGTAATTTAAAATCAGTAAAATAATACTCAAAATTATAGCCGCATAGCTTATTATTATTAATATCCGTGTATTTTTTTTCATATATGTATTTTTTTCGCAATTAAAGGCAACGGGTTAGAGCATGAAAAGTTGCGGGTTTGAAAACGCAATTTTCCGATGTTTAAAATTAATGTTTTTTTGTTTGATGATTATCATATTTACAATGAATTAGCTATTTTTTATGCGCATTGTTAGCCACTGGGCTTTTATTCTTTCAACTCAAAATATTTTCCCAAAGTATTAAACGTAAACACTGACTTTACAAATATTTCATCTAAAACTTCAATGTAATTACTATCGGTAATTCCGAAATATTCAATAGCTTTCTTACAGTCTTTATTAGATTCGCTAAATGTGTGAGCAATTAGTCCAGACCTTAAATTTTGAAGATTTCTTAAAAACACAAACATATCGGGAATGTTCATTCCTTTTGATTCCAAAAACTTTTCAAACTTTCCAATTCCTCGAATTTTAGAATCTAAATTTAATCCTTTTGTTAACTCCTTTTCATTTAGTCTATCAATAGTCAGTTTTACTATTGTTAAGGTTTGTTCACAGAAAGATTTTACATTGTTTGTAGTTATCTTATGTAATGCTGTAAATAGATGCTCATCTGTTTTGGATAATGGTTTGTACAATTGCCAACCAAACTTTTCTTGCCATTTTTTGTTGAAGCTTTGATATTTTGATTTAAAAAACAAGTCAACTGTTTCGGGTTCTTCTGCCCATTGACCTTCTATCATAGTTCTGTAATAAGTTCGGCTTATATTCATTCCTTCTTTTGGTGGAATGTTATATTGTTTCCAATGAAGTTGTTCCTTTTCTGGAAGCATTCTTAAATTGGTAAGAAATACTGGAATATAATCGTCAACATTATTGTCTATTTTTAATCTAAAAAATTTTGAACCAACGCTGAATCCATCAACTTGGTATTTGTTTGGTTCATTGTAATATTTATTTAAAACCTCTTTTTTGAAATAGGTTACTTTGAATTGATTTCCATCTGTTTTTCCGCAATCTTCATAAATTAATTCTCCTTCGTCATCAATTCCGATTATGAAGCTTTCATTTTTAGATTCTCCGAAGTCAAAATGTGATTTTTTTATGCCATTTGGTTTAATGAATACTTTTCCCATTACCCAACTTTGAGTTTTGTCGGATACATTTCGAATTAAATGACTGTAAATAAACTCGTTTTCTTTGATTAATTCATCCTTGTGTTTTATGTTCCAATCTGAAGGGATTTTTTTTAGCAATCTCATAAAATCATAGCAAACTACGAAGTTCATATCTCTCATTGTGATATATTCTCTCAAATACTTGATTTTAACTTTAATCAGTTTTGGCTCAATAATTAGTACTTCGTCCAATTCTCCATAATCGCTTACATAATAAAATGTGCGGTTTTGTTTGTCATTTCCTTTTTCGTAAAGTCTAAAGTAGAGAACAAATTCTTCTGCAACATCTATGTATTTTATTGAAGTTTCTTGTAATGAAAAACTTTTGTAAAATAAAAAAGGTTCTAAACCTTCTTCGTCATTGGATTTATATGTGTTGTCTCCAAAAACAGATGGTTTTCCTTCACTTCCCATAGAAAGTGGCCAACTATAGTCTTCACTGTATTTATCAACTTTGTCATTTGATATTAGACAGCAATATATTCCAGCAGAATCGTCAAAATCTTTAGAATCGTCTTCGTATATTTTCAACCAACCGTTTTTGATTAAGAACTTGGATTCAATATCTTTTTTTTTGTCCTCTAAAAGAAAATAATCTTTCTCCATTTTTTATTTGTTCAGATTGGTTTTCGCCTTGTGGCTAACTTGTTATATCAAAACTATATTAACTGTTTATCGGGTTAAATTTCCGGATAAACGTATGTTTTTACTTTTTTATCAGTTAAATAAAATGCTCGAAATAACAATTTTTAAATTTTTAACTAAATTAAACATTTTTTTAAATAAACAAAATATATAAAGTACCAATTACTCTTAATCTTTTATTTCATTACCAAAATAAATAACTTAAAAACAACAGCTCTTTAGTTTATAATAATTTTGGCCAATAATTTAAGTAATTGATCTTGGTCTATAGGTTTCGAAATATACGAATCGCATCCAACAGCAATTGCTTCTTGTTTAAAATTTTCTTGGGCATAAGCCGTTTGTGCAATTATATAAACCGTTTTATTAAATTTTCGAATCGCTTTGGTTGCTTCATAGCCATTTAATAAAGGCATTTTAACATCCATTAATATCACATCTATATCAGTATTATTTTTAACCAACTCAACCACCTCTTTACCATTAGTAGCTCTAATAATATTTTTGGCCACACCTTCCAAAGAGGTTTTTAAATATAAAAAAGACATGTTGTCATCTTCAGCAATTAACATATTTAGTTTATAAAACGGTGTAGATTTTATGAATTCTTTTTTTTGTGGTGTTTTTTGTAATTCAATACCATTATTTAAATTAGGAATACGAACATAAAAAATCGAACCTTTGCCAGTTTCTGACTCAAGTTTTAGCGCTCCATTTAATAATTCAACATAGCCTTTTGAAATTGATAAGCCCAAACCAGAACCTTCATAACCACTAGAATGTGAGTAGTCAGCTTGTACAAAATCATCAAAAATGGTTTTTTGCTTATCAAGCGGAATTCCAATCCCTGTATCTTTTATCCAAAATTCAACAGCCTCATTACTTAAATGGTATTTTAATTCAACATAGCCCTCATGGGTAAATTTCAATCCATTTTTAATAAGGTTTGTAAGTATAGAGTTTAGTTTGTATTCATCTGTATAAAATGGTTTAGACAATGTAGATGATCCTTCTTTAAAAATTAAATGTAGTCCTTTCTCAGATGCTTCGTGCATAAAAAACTCACATAGTTCGGTGATGTTTTTCTGAATATTAACTTCTTTAATGCTTGGTTTTTCAAGTCCCGATTCAAGCTTAGAAACATCAATAATATTATTAATAGTATCTAACATTCTATGCCCGCTTTTCTGAATAATATCAATAAATTGAGCCTGCTTTTCCGAAGAATAATCAACTGTTTTTAAAAGATTGGTAAACCCTAAAATACCGTTCATAGGTGTTCTAATTTCATGACTCATATTAGCCAAAAAGGCCGACTTCATTCTGTCGCTTTCTTGTGCCTTATTTTTCTCTTGTTCTAGCTCGGTCATTATTTCAGAATTCAATTCTAATTGTGCTCTAAGGTCTTTAGTTTTATTTCTAACTTTTGTTTGTAAAATCCAGTTAGCAATAAGTAATAATATAAATAATGTTATAACAATTAAACTTATTATTAATATTGTTTCAATATGCTCTTTCCAATTAGTTGGGCTTTTATCATACTTAGCAATCCATTCATCATAAATTTGTTGATAGGTGCCATTGGCTAAAATAACTTCTAAACCATTATTTAAAATAGAAGCCAATTCTGGAACATTTTTTGAAACCTTAAAGCCCATAGACCGCTCTAAAATTCTATGATCAAAAGGTATTACATAATCTTTGTTAAGTTGCTTTGCATAATACATAGCACCTGTTCTTTGCCCAAAAACACAAGTTACATCTTCTCTATCTATTGCATTTACTAAATCTTCGTAAGATGTAACAAATAAAAATTGCGCAGACGGATTAATAGATGTTATATAATGAATAAGAACATCGTTTTTCCACATAGCTATTAGTGGTTTTTTTGATGTTCTTAAATATTCAAGCGAAAATTTAGTTAAATAATTACTATTGAATAAAAAGCAATGCGACGTATTTATGGCCGATCGTGTGTAAATATATTCAGAATCAAGACTCCCAGGGAAATGAAATCCACCTATGGCATCAATTTTATCAGATGCAAGCGCATTATTAATTTTTTTCCAGTTACCGCTACTAATTTGTATATCGGTTTTATATAAATCTATAATAGCATTTAATAAATCAACATTAAAACCTACAAGTTCTTTATTTTCATTTAAATAATTATAAGGTGGATAATTATCGCTAAACTGAATAGTATATTGAGCATTTAGTTTACAAATAGAGAATGTAATAACCAATGCTAGGCTAATTATTTTATGAAACATTTTAATGTTTAATTGTAAGGTTAAATTGTAGTATAAATATAACTGATTTAATTAATATTCCCAGATATTTTTTTAGTAAAGTGAGTTGAATTTCCGTTATCTTGTGATAAACTTTTTAAAGCAATATCTAACGGGCTTTTAATATTCAATAAATCTTTTTTACTTACATGTGTGTAAATCATAGTTGTTTCAGGTTTTGCGTGGCCTAGCAACTCTTGTATATAGCGTAAATCAATTCCATTTTCTAATAAATGCGTAGCATAACTATGACGTAACGTATGCGGAGTTACCTTTTTTGAAATTTTAGCCATTTTGGTTGAACGGTGTAAAAATGCTCGCACACTTTCTGAACTGTATTTAACACCAGGTTTTCCTTCAGCAAAATAAGTAACCGGATCAAAACTATTTACGTAATTTAATAACAACGGAATAAAACTATCTGCCAAAATAATATGTCTGTCACGTCTTCCTTTACTATTTTTAACAATAATCTGTCGGCGATCAATATCAATATCTTTAAGCGTTAAATTTAACAGTTCACTAATACGCAATCCAGCACTATAAATCATAGCCAATATAGCACGATGTTTTAAATTTTTGGTACAACGCAATAAATCTATAATTTCTTCTTTACTTAAAACCGTAGGCAATAATTTACTTTTTTTAGGGCGTTTTAATTGTATTTCGTCTATTTTAGATTCAGGATAAAAAGCCTTAAATACCTTCATAGCACTAATAAATTGCCTATGTGTACTAATGCTATATTTCCTCGGAATAAAAACATCTTCAATAAACAACTCAATAGTACGATTGTTTACGCTCTCTAGTTCAGTATCCTGTATATAATCAAAAAAATCAGCCACAAAAGTAAAATACGTTTTTACAGTGCTTTCACTAAATCGTTTACCTTTTAAATATTTTACAAATAAGCGCAAAACGTTTTTATTTTCTTCGGAAATATTACGCTGTTTACGAAGCGGTATCACCGAAATACTTTCATAAACTGAAGCATCTAACTTAAAAGAAGCACTATCTTTTAAAGCCTCTTTTAAAATAGTAACATTTTCTGAAGAAAAAGGAGTGTACCAACCTTTCAAAGACTGACTCCAATAATAACCCCCTAAAGCCTTAATTTGTTCCTTCATTTTGAAGTTAAAATCGAACAACACCAATAGCTGCACCTTATTTCGGTGTTCAACTTTTTTTAACAATAGGGTAGGTAAAGAATCCTTTTTTTGTGTCATATTATTTTTCATAGCTAACCAAAAATACACTTTTGAAATCAAAATAAAAAATAGAAACCAAAAAAATATCAGTTCATTATAAGTAAGTTACGTAGTAATTAATAGGTTCGTTTCTAAACCCTCTGTCATTGCAAGGAGAGTGGAATGTTCACTATACCATAAAGGCTATGTCATTGCGAGGAGAGATAACGACGTGGCAATCTCATCATTATTGTTCCCGATTTCAATGAAAAAGATTCCCAATCAAGTTGGGAATGACGTTTTTTTTTTGAAATATCCACGACACTATAAACCCTCTGTCATTGCGAGGAGAGATAACGACGTGGCAATCTCATCATTTTAATTCCCGATTTCAATGAGAAAGATTCCCAATCAAGTTGGGAATGACGTTTTTTTTTGAAATATCCACGACACTATAAACCCTCTGTCATTGCGAGGAGAGATAACGACGTGGCAATCTCATCATTATTGTTCCTAATTTCAATGAGAAAGATTCCCAATCAAGTTGGGAATGACGGCTGTTAGCTGTTGACTTTCGACTTGTGGTTATTTACAACAAACCGTCCTATGAATATTTCTGTAGAAAATACATCTGAAGAAAAAGAAACAGGCGGTGCTGTTTGAGCTGTGCGAGTTCAGCGCATGTCTTTTTTGAGGATTGAATTTTAAAGAAATCTTCATCAGACTAGACTTTTTTGGTTAGCTCACTCATTTATTATTTTATGAAGTATTCGTGAATCTCCTATGTCGATTTCATTTTTGGGCAATGCAAAAAAGAATAAGATTGTTTAGACTTTCAAAGCAAAAGGTTTCTGCCTTCACAGGAATGACGTTGCTTTTGATATTTCAGCTATTAACACTTATTCTAAGGTTGTAGCATCAGGTTTGTCCTTCGATTTAAAATTTGAAGGATACAAATCGATCCCTTTTTTTTCAGCTACTTTTAAAATAAAAGGAATAATAATACTTGCACCAGGAATTAACATAAAAGGCACACCAACACCTAAAATTTTAAAAACATCATACACCTGAACTTTTAAGTGTTTTTCTTCGTCTTTAGTAATTTTTTGTTGGTAAAGATATTTTACAATTATGCGTGAAGTTTCCTTGGTGTCATATGCTTCATTTTTAACACCAATTAAAAAGTCTACCAATGCTTTAGAAACCTTCTTTTTATTTTTAATTAAAATTAGTGTAAATTCAGATTTACGCTTAATCTCAATTAAAGAATCTTCAAAATTAGATTTTTTTTTATCTTCAGCCATTTTTAAATTTCAAAAAAAATAGTTATTCAGCTTCTACAATTGGTAAAGCTTGTACCGTATCGGCTCCGTGTGTTAATTTCTTTAACTTCTTAACAAATATAATTAACAACAGTCCAAATGCAACACAAAATGCAAATACGCTCATAAATATAGTGTATTCACCGGCATCTTGCGCAGCTTCACCAATCCATCCAGCTACTTTATTCCCTAAACCGCTAACCATAAAATAGGCGCCCATCATAAAACTTGCATATTTAACCGGAGCTAATTTTGTAATAAAAGAAAGTGCAACAGGAGAAATGCTTAATTCGCCTACTACATGTAAAAAGTAAGCACCAAGCATCCAATATATAGAAGCTTTTCCATCTAAAGAAGTAGAAGTTTCAATAGCTGCAGCTGCTAATAATAAAAATCCAAACCCTGTAATTACAGTACCTACACCCATTTTAAATAACGAAGAATCTTCTTTTCCTTTGTTACGCCATTGTGTCCAAAAATAAGCGATTGGAACACCAATAATAATCACGTAAAAAGCATGTAACGCTTGTAAAAAACTGGTAGGGACAGTAAAGCCAAACATGACTCTATCAATTTTATCACGTGCATATAAATTCATCAATCCGCCAGCCTGTTCATAAGCGCCCCAAAAAACAATCACAATGATAAATGATAAAATTAAAACCACCATTCTATCTTTCTCAATAGCAGTTAGTTTTACTTTTTCAGAACTTCCTTTTATACGCTCAACAGGTACAAAATTACCAACATCTTTCAAGTATTTTTGCCCCCATATATAAACAAGTTGTCCTAAAAGCATTCCAATTCCTGCCAATCCAAAGCCATAATGCCAATTGATAACTTCACCTACATAACCAACCAATAAAGGAGCAATAAATGCGCCAATATTAATTCCTATATAAAAAATTGTAAAAGCGCTATCTCTTTTAATATCTCCTTGTTTATACAAGCCACCTACCATTGTTGATATGTTAGGTTTTAATGCGCCAACACCCAAAACAATTAAAACAATTCCGGTATAAAAAGCCCAAACAGCATCAAAAGCTAACACAATATGACCAATACAGAGTAAAAACCCACCCAACATCACTGTTTTTTTCTGACCTAAGAGTCTATCAGCTAATAAACCACCAGGAACAGACATTACATACACCATCATTGTATACCAACCGTACAATTCTAAGGCAGATACTTTATCCCAACCTAGTCCTGGGTTTATTTCGCTTGTTTTCGCAGTTAAGTATAGAATTAAAATGGCACGCATACCATAATAGGAAAAACGTTCCCACATTTCAGTGAAAAATAACACGTACAATCCTTTAGGGTGTCCCCACAATGTTTTTTCGGCCATAGTAAAAAAGTTACATTTAAAAAGCTAAATATAGTATAATATTTAAAAACAGGGTTGTTTGTGATACATAAGAAGTAATAAATTATAAGCACAAAAAAAAGCCTATCAACATAGTTGATAGGCTTGTACATTAAAAATAATATATATAGTGTATATTAGATTACTTTTACGTTTACTGCGTTCATTCCTTTTCTACCTTCTTGTAATTCGAATTCAACCTCATCACCTTCACGAATTTCATCGATTAAACCTGAAATGTGTACAAAATGTTCGCTACCTGAACCATCTTCTTTAATAAATCCAAAACCTTTAGTTTCGTTGAAGAATTTTACTGTTCCTTTACTCATGATATTTATTATTATATTATATAAGTTGCAAATATACAATTAATTAATAATAAATAGCAATAATTAATTAAAATTTTAAAAATTCGTAATTCATTATAAAAAAGTGGCAATCTTTTATGGTTAAAATAAATCTCATGATTGATTTCAACGTAGTATAAAGAAATTATAATGTCCAAAATTAGACTTATAGTTTTTATTTATTGAATAGCATCAAAAGCTTGCTTAGTGTCGGTATATTGTTGAAATTCAATAGCTTTTCCATTTTTTAAAGTCCATAAATGCACAGCCTGTGCAAATATTTTTTTGGAAGTAGTTTTATGCTTGGCATCATACCTTCCAATTACTAATACCTTAGAGTCATTTATTGTATAAAAGTTTTTATCTACCACTTTAAAATATTCCCAATCGGCACCAATTCTTTGGAAAACACCTGCAATAACAGCATCAGGACCTATATATGGGTTTCCGTTGGCATAAATAAAATTTTCAGCTTCATTCCAAACTATAGCAGGATCCATACCAGCTACAAGCGAAGGAATATCACCTTTGTCAATAGCACTGTACATTTGTTTAACAGCATCTAAATGTTTGCTGTTTGCAGCTACTTCTTGTAAAGCAAGTACAAGAGGGGAGGCATCCCAATAGCCATATTCAGTTACAATGTTACCATTTATAAATTGAAATGTTAAATGAATTGGAAGTGTTATGTTTTTCTCATTAGCGGCTAGTGTTCCTTCCCAAGTTCCCCAAAAGTTTACCCAAATTTCACCCTAATCAGTTTCAACCATTTCATATTCTAATCCTTCATCAATAAAACCTCTTGAAGAAAATTCGGCATCTGTAGGTGCATGGTATTCTGGTAATTTACTAGCTTTAAACGATTGTGAAGAATTAAAATACACATTTGCAGTATCAGCAAAATGTGAAACAACAGATGCATATTCTTTGGCATTGTAATTCGAAATTAATTTTTTTACGGTTTCAATTTCTTCAGATTGTTGTGTGTAACGTTGTTTTTGACAAGATGTAAGAAATAACAATACCATCCCTGTTAAAAGTAGATTTTTCATGTGTGAAAAAAGATTAGTTAGTAGTTAGATAACATAAATTTAACGTTATGTTATTTGTAAATATATAAATAAAAAGCTGAGAAATTAGCGATTAAATCTGAATAATGTTAAATAATTGAAGATAGTTTAATCTTTAATTGTAGTATCTAAGGTGGTAATATTTAGTTGAATAATGATAACATATTTAATAAATAAATGTCTAAAACTTTTTTATGATTTATAAATATAGGGGTATTTTAAAAAAAATAAAGAATTGATGAAAACCAATTAAATTATTGATTAGATGTTAAAATAGGTAAATATAAATCGTTATATTTGAGAGTAAAACCATTCAAACAATATGTTATTCGTCTTTAAATAATTCATAATTATGACTCTTTTTATGATGTTCATTTTTAAGTAAATGAAAAGATCAACATAATAACATGCACAGTTTAAAACTTAATTAATCATAAATATAAAAATCATGGCGAAAAAAAATAGAGGTACTATTGCAATTTTAACAGGAGGAGGAGATGTTCCTGGTTTAAACCCAGCAATTAGAGCAATTACAATTAGAGCAATGCGTGAAGGGTATAGGGTTATTGGTTTAAGAAGGGGATGGGCCGGTATTGTTGAGTTAAATCAAGATAAAAAGGCAGATAATAGTAATAATTTTATTGAACTTACTCAAATTATTGTAAATAGAGCAGGTAGAACAGGAGGAACATTTTTACATAGCTCTAGAACACGACCTAGTCATTTACCAAAAGATAATGTACCCGAACAACATAGAGATACTTATAATGAAGAGTTTAACGATATGACTAAAGTTGTATTGGATAATTTGGCTTTTTTAGGCGTAGATTTTTTAATTCCTATTGGAGGAGACGACACCTTAAGCTATGCCGTGAGGTTGTATAAAGAAGGATTTAAAGTAGTTGCCATTCCAAAAACAATGGATAATGATGTACCGGGGACAGATTATTGTATTGGATTTAGTACGTGTATTACACGAACCATAAATATGACCAATACTTTACGAACTTCTGCAGGTTCTCACGAGCGTTTCTTAGTGTTAGAAGTATTTGGAAGGTATGCAGGTTTTACAGCAATGTTACCAACTATGGCTGGTGCAGCTAACCGTTGTGTAATTCCTGAATTTAAATTTAATATTGAAAATTTAACCGAACATTTAGTAAAAGATCGTTATGAAAATCCTAGTAATTATTCTGTGGTATTGGTTTCTGAAGGTGCTATGTTTGAAGGTGGAGCTATGGTATTTAAAGATGCTGTAAAAGATCAATTTGGACATGCAAAATTAGGAGGTATTGGAGATGCTGTTTCTGAAAATATTAAAGAATTATCTCCAAAATATAATAATGGTAAAAAAATAAATGTCATCAATCAAAAATTAGGGTATTTAGTACGTGGTGGAGATCCTGATGCTGTAGATTCAATTGTACCTATGGCGTATGGAAATTTAGCCTTAGACCTTATTTTGAAAGGAGTTCACGGACGTTTAGTGGTATTAAAAAATGGTCGATATGATAATGTACCTATTGATGTGGTAGTAGGAAAATCAAAATTAGTAAATATTGAAAAGTTTTATAACACAGATCGTTTACGTCCATATTATAATAGTTTTGAAATGAATCCGCTTTTTATTATGACGAGTGAAGGTTAAAATAATAGTCACCCTCAGCTTGGCTGAGGGTCTTTTACATTAAAACTCTATACAAAAAGATTCCCGTTTTCAAGGAATGACGTTTCAAGTTTCCCCATCATGCTGAACTTGATTCAGCATCTAGCCACAATAATACTCTAACAACAAGAGTGGAATGTTCACTATACTATAAACCCTCTGTCATTGCGAGGAGAGGGGAATGTTTACTATACTATTAAGGCTATGTCATTGCGAGGAGAGAAAACGACGTGGCAATCTCATCATTATTGTTCCTGATTTCAATGAGAAAGATTTCCAATCAAGTTGGGAATGACGGCTGTTAGCTGTTGACTTTCGACTTGTGGTTATTTACAACAAACCGTCCTATGAATATTTCTGTAGAAAATACATCTGAAGAAAAAGAAACAGGCGGTGCTGTTTGAGCTGTGCGAGTTCAGCGCATGTCTTTTTTGAGGATTGAATTTTAAAGAAATCTTCATCAGACTAGACTTTTTTGGTTCTTTTTTGGGCAATGCAAAAAAGAATAAGATTGTTTATACTTTCAAAGCAAAAGGTTTCTGCCTTCACAGGAATGACGTTTCAAGTTTCCCCATCATTCTGAACTTGATTCAACATCTCATCACACTAATTCTCTAACAATAAGAGTGGAATGTTCACTGTACCATAAAGGCTATGTCATTGCGAGGAGAGATAACGACGTGGCAATCTCATCATTATTGTTCCTGATTTCAATGAGAAAGATTCCCAATCAAGTTGGGAATGACGGCTGTTAGCTGTTGACTTTCGACTTGTGGTTATTTACAACAAACCGTCCTATGAATATTTCTGTAGAAAATACA
>NZ_FZNT01000008.1 GCF_900188235.1 Lutibacter agarilyticus
ATACATCCTGCGAATGATGCAAAAAAGGAATTGAAAGGTTGTTTGGCTCCTGTTTCAACATTGACTGGTATTGGAAAAGGATTGAAATCTACACCCTTATTTCAAAAAATAATATCTAGTTGCTACCAAGCATTTGACCGAAAAGAAAACATCACATTAACCATAACATCTTAATTATGAAATTAACTACTCGATATAAAAAAAAGACTCCTACATTTTTTAGAAAACTTAGAAATATAGGTATTGCATTGGCCACGGCTGGAGGTGTTATTATTGCAGCACCCATTAGTTTACCTGCTATTGTTATTACTGTAGCGACTTATTTAACAGTTGCCGGAACTGTGGCTACAGCTGTGAGTCAGGCGGTGGTATCTGACAATGACACTTCGACAAGCTCAGTGCAGGCTTCTGACTTGGACGAAAACGAAGACTGATTAAATGGAAAATAATTTACAACTAAAACACGGTGTGTTTGGGGGCACACTTTTATCTACTGTATTTAATATCAGTTTGCATGATGTGGTTTTTACCATTGTAATGGCTGTTATTGGTGCAGTAGTTAGTTTTTTTGTTTCTTATATTTTAAAGAAATTATTTTCAAATTAAAACCTATGAATAGTAAGAAGGTATTGTACAGTAAAGGCAAGAATGATGAATGTTATACACCCGCTTATGGAGTAACTCCCATTTTAAAATACATTCCTAAAAATGCGATTGTTTGGTGTCCTTTTGACACTAAAGAAAGTGAGTTTGTAAAACAAATTAGCCAACAAAACAAAGTGGTGTTTAGTCATATTGCAGCAGGACAAGATTTCTTTTCTTATGAACCTCAACATTGGGATGTATTAATTAGTAACCCACCGTTTACTAACAAACGGAAATACTTTGAAAGAGCATTATCTTTTAATAAACCCTTTGCATTAATTATGACCAATACCTGGCTTAATGATGCTGCTCCAAAACAACTTTTCAAACACAAAGAGCTGCAATTATTGCTGTTTGACAAGCGTATGAAATTTCTTAACAATGGTGTTGTTGCCAATAAAATTACGTTTAGCAGTAGTTATTATTGCTGGAATTTTTTACCTCAGCAACTAATTATTGAGGAGTTGAAAAACTAAATGGTTTTTAACTCAGTTCTTTGTTGGGCAATCGTTTTTATTTTTTTACTGGCAATTCTCAACTATTGACCTTTTACTATGATCAAGTATTCTCAAATTTAATTTTCTCTATTAAATCTTTGAAATATTCAGGACTCCAAATATTTAAAACATCATCATTTTGAATAAACCTAACAACATCCTCTTTAATACTGCTAAAAGAAACTGATTTGATTTTGGTATCTAATAGCTCGATAATCTGTTCATTAGAAATACTATCATCTTGCCAGTCGTTTGTATCTTTTGCCCTAGTTAGGAAATGATTTAGATCCAAAGGAATTCCTTTTTTGATATACCATTCTAAGTCATACCAATCCCTTCCTTTGACTCTATTTAGCCACTTTCTAAAAAGTAAGGCATGCATTTTACCTGCAAATAAACTTGATTTAGTATAACATTTCACGTAAAAAGAAAATGGACGGAGTAGTAACTTTTCTTCGGTTCTGAAATTCAATGGAGGCTGTCGATCAACTTCTATTTTTATCTTCAAAGTCTTGTTAGAACGCACCCCAATTTCTTTGATGATGTCTTCGAGTACAATTTCTTGCCATATTGTTTCAGCTTTTAAAAAAGCAGAATCAATAGCTGTTTGTTTAGTTTTTTTCTTTTCCTTAATACTAACAGTCAGTCCCAATGACTTAAATTCATCTATAACGGCTTTGAAATATGGCTCAATTGAAAAATTAGGGTCAGGTTTAAGTAACGAGAAGTCCAAATCTTCTGAATATTTATCCAAGCCATAAAAAATCCGGAGAGCTGTTCCTCCATAAAAAGCTGCTTTCTCAAAAAAGTCAGTTCTTGATAAACCTGCTAAAGTTATTTCTTGCATTATTTCTCGTAATGCAGCTAATATTTCTTCTTCATTTTGAGGATTATATTCCTCTATCCACTCTTTTATCATAATTCTATCAACGTTTTAATAAGCATTTTTAGACTACTTTTTTTAGGAGCATTTTTAATCCATAATTCCATAACTTTCGTATCTAATGTTTTTAATACTTCACTATCCATACGAAGATCTTCTATTAAAAATTCTCGAGTTTGTTTAATACTTCTAAGATAAATTTTGGGTGTTAGCACAACTTTGTCACATAAAGCTTTTTCAGGTGAGGCAACTAACATTGTTTGCTTAGGTGAATATTCTATGTTTTTTATTCCATAAGAATAATAAGGAGTCTTTAATTGTTGGTAACTAAATCGTCCAACAGGAGTTTTATATAACTTTGAAGTTTTTATGGTTACTGAACTTATTTCATAAGCTCTTTCTGGTATCATGTTCCAATAAGATAATGCGGACTCTAATGTCACATAACTCGGTCCTCTAAGGTGATTCGCTATTAGAAAAGGTTCTGGTGTTGGTAAGTCCATTTTGGGTCCAGTTATATATAGTCCTCTTCTAATTGAAATAAGCTCTTTGCTTTTAAGTAGCTCACTAATTTTGTCATTAGGACTCTGATAATCACTTAGTAGTTCTAAAATCAAATGTCTAGATATAGGTGCTTCAGCATATTCCTTTACTATCTCTCTAAAATTCATATTGTAATTATTGTGTATGATAATCGGATAATATCCGATTAACTAATGTAAATATAGGCTTTTTAAGTAAAAAAACAAGCACATAATCGGAATTATTCCGATTATGCGCTTAATTTGTTACAATTACTTTTGGTGTGTTTCTTTAAATTTTCTTCGTTATTTCTACATAAGTACATGTTGTTTAAAATCATGTAGCCTTTATTCAGGACGGTGCAAAATGTTGCCCAACGGCAGTTTGTCTAATAATCAAAGTTGCGTTTTGGCTAGATCTTATTTAAGAAAATTACAAAAAACTTAATTAACGAAGTGTCTTTTTAAGATCTTGAGTTTAAAAACTCTGTAGAGCTAATAATAAAAAATCAGTACATTTAATTTTCTCTTATTCGCTAAATCAATCATATTATAAGTTCCTTTACTTTTACCATCCCAAAAGGCAATTAATGCATCAGCATAATTTGCCATTTGTTGGTTTCTTTTTGGTCCTGCTGATTTACCGTGTTTATTCCAATCTGCAGGAAATTGTGTGAGTTTATATCCTTTTTCTTTAGCATATTGTTCTCCAAGTTTGTCAGCACCTTTGTAATAAGCTCCAGATACAATTTCAATGTTGTTTTGATCCTGGAGGAAGTGGTCGCAGATTTGTTTTAGTTTTTGGTAGTTGGTGAATGTTCTGGTTCCTGCAATTATTAGTTTCATTTTTTTTGTTTTAAATGGTGAGATTCCCAGTCAAGCTGAGAATGACGATTAGGTTTTTGATGATGAGATTCTTCGACTGCGCTCAGAATGACAGTTCAGAATGAGATTCCCAGTCAAGCTGGGAATGACACTTTGTTTGCTCTTCGACTCCTCTCAGTGACCTAGTTCATGATGACGTTTTACCCCCTTTGTCCCCCTTGAAAAGGGGGAGAGGTATTTTTATTAAGACCTCAGCAATGCAATTTTTAGTTGCTTGATTGCTGCGAGTTGTTGCTGCAGGTTTTCTTCAAAGGCATTGATTTTTTTGAGCTTCTCAACTTTGATTTTCCATTGCTGCTCCTGGTTGTTTTGAAGTGCTGTATTGATTACTTTTTTTGCATCTGAAATACAGATAAATGGAATGACACTTCCTTTTAAATAGTAGCTGAAAAATCGACCTGTTTTAAGTGATAAGCATAAATAATACAAGGATTCACGGGTTTGTTCTGACCGTGTTGTAATTACAAAACAATTAGGGCAAGGCTGATCTAGTGGCTTGCCACTGTTCAGGCCTTTGTTTAGAATAAAAAAATGCGGGGCTGAGTAGGTTCTTCCTAGTTGGTGGGTTTTGATTTCATAAGTAGACATAGTTCCGGAATTAAAATTATTTGCGCTTCGCGCACGTAATTTTTTTCGGAAGAGAAAGAAAAAAGATAGCATAAGCTAGGTTGTGTGGCAAATGTTGTCAAGGTTTTTGAGAAAAATACTACCGTATTCTAGTTGACAGTTTACAGTAACAGTTGGCAGTTTTCTTTTATTTAATATTTTTATTAAAAACGAATTCTAAGGTGGAGATTTTTTTCAAAACCCGTAGGGCTTGACCTTGATTACATAAGTGTGGCTGGTGCGGGGAACAACCGAAATTTGCAAACTTTTTTATTTTTTTTGTAGTAGGATTATTGTTTTAATAGTCGTTCTAGAATTAATCTTTTGCAGGTAATGGCTGCCTAATGCGGTAGCATTAACGCGAGCCGCCGGCGAGTTGAACGAAGGGTGTTGGGGCAAAAGTACGTTGCCTTCGGCATAAGTACGTGCAACAATTACGTGGTACACGCAAGGGTGGCGGTGTTTTTGATGCGGTAGGAAAGGCAAGTTCAATTTATGTAGTGAAGAATGAAAAGAGATGTGCACTTCGCTTTAGGTTGTTGATTGCTTGTTATGCACAGTATACTTTTTAGGAATTGAATTATGATATATATTGAGAGTAGCGCAGTGCCTAAACGATGAATGATGATCGGAATACATTGCTCTTGTGTGCGTTTGCAATATGTAATAATCCATTGTTTGGTTAACAAATCGGAAGTTGTTAATGTATTTAATTGAACTTTTTTACTGCATTGTATTTAGTACTTGCAATGGTTATTTTATATGCAAAATGGCTGCAATCAAAAACTGTGACAGCCTTTTTTTAGCCCGAAGTGAGCAGCAGGCGAGCCAAATTGTGTAATAGCGGTTTGCCCCTAATGATATACCATTTACACCGAAACGAATTTCTATTAAAATGCACCTTTTTCGTTTTTACTTCAACATAAAATTAAACCGTAGCTAAGGCTATGCTAGAATTTTCTATTTCGTAAAATTCAAAAAATCTATCATTTTTCTTTAGAACCTCGCTCTGGTGTAAATGGTATTTTCTTGCGAAGCATAACCGTTGAGGGTTTTAGGGGCAAAAGATAGCTATGCGTGAGCAATACGTGTATTGTGTGTAGTAAAATAAATAAATTGTGCTAAATGAGGACTGTGGACGATTAGTGCAATTTATGGTAAGTACAAGGGTATTGTTTACCCCTCCGCCTTTGGCACCTCCCCTTAAAAGGTCAGGAGTTTTGATTTTAGTTTATTTACTAAAATGCCCTTGTAATTATATTTTATGGAACAAAATGGAGCGTATTGTGAACACCTTATTACCTGCACGGATGTTTGTGCTTTGTTCTGAAGTTTGTTTTGGAAACGGATTTGTTAGTAGTTCGGATTATGAGACCCCCAGTCAAGCTACCATTGACGTCTTTTTTAAACTCCTGATAATCAGTATATTTTAAATAACCTCTAAACCGAGTTCTCTAGCCATTCTTTTTACAGAGCGCTGCTTGTTTAAGAGCATTCTTTCTTGATATTTATGTATTCCATTTTCTACATATTCTAATCCTTTTACAAAAAGTTTCCAATACAACTCTGCTAATTTTCTAGCTACTGCCTTTATAGCTACTAAACCACCTTTTTTGGATCGTATTTTTCTACCAAATGCACCTAATGCTATATGCTTACTGTTAAGCAACCCTACTGCTGCCTGTTTAAATATTAATCCAGCTTTTGGTGTTCCTTTCGATTTATAGTTGCGATTTCTTTTTCCTGAGTTATGTTGTTTTGGAGCCAAACCCAACCAAGAAGTAAAGTGTTTTTCCGATTTCCATTTCTTTAAATCTGCTCCAATCTCAGCTAGTAATTGCATCCAATTATAATCTGTTATACCTGGTAATACTGTAGCGTCTATTTCTTTAAAAATTATCATTAAATGGGCTCCCATATTATCAATATTTGGTTTATGGTGTCGAATGGGTTTTCTAGCTTTATTGTTTTTTGGTTGCCCAAATTCATCTTTATGCATTTTCTTTAAAACCTGCTCTAGTTTGATATCACAATTTGTAATTTGTTGTTGATAAAAATCGTAGCAGTTTACTGCTTGTTCTAAGCTGAATAAACAAGATTCATTATAATGACCCTTTAAGGATTTCATAACCCATTCTTTTTTTGTTTTGAGTATTCTTGAATCACATAACGAAGCTAGTTTTTCTGCACTTCTTTCTCCTGATAATATTGCCCGTATAATACGTATACCACTTGCCCCGTGGATTTGACTAATAACTTCTTTTAAACGAATATTCATTAAAATTAATGCCTTTTGCATATGTTGAATATGCATAGCACTACTTCTAATATGATCTTCTCTCAAACGCTGATAAGTGCGTAACTCTTGTACTAAATTATCAGGTATAAAACATTTGTTTAACAAACCATAACTATGCAATTGTTGTATCCATTGACAATCCTTAACATCAGTCTTTCTGCCAGGTACTTGTTTTGTACTCCTGCCATCAACTAACCATACATCTATACTATGAGACATTAATATATCATATAAAATGACCCAGTAAACTCCTGTAGCTTCCATAGCAACAGTTTTTATGCCGTGACTTATTAAATAAGTGGCTAACATTTCTAAATCTTCAGTAAAAGTTTCAAAACTTTTTACAGGTTGATTTTCAATACTAACAAACAGCTTTTTAGCACCAATATCAATGCCTGCTGAATTTAATCTGATTTTTTTCATCATAAATAGTTTAGAAACCAAATTGCATTCAAAAAAGAAATTACGCTTGAAAGGCTACCATACGGACATCAAATTTAAAAATTTGAGTACCAAATTCGCTTACTCTATTTTTGAAAATCATACTGAGGCACAGGTAACTGAACACTATTCTTGTAACGATTATTTTACAATTTGGTAAATTCAATTCTAAGTTACGTCATTCCCTCCGCTTGAAAAATTTTTTCTCGGGTCTGAGGGTGACGATAGTTAGCGCAAAGGCAAAAAGTAAATACCACCTTTGCCTGTGGTTTTTACTGGGCGGAATTGGAAACTGTATGTAATGGAGTGAAACGAAATGGAATACTGCTGGAGATGAGGCAATATTTTTTTTTCAGTTTAACATTGTATTTAAACTCTTAACTCCCTAAATACATTTAACTGAAAATAGGGTTCAACTTAATAAAATAACACCCTGATAATAAGTTTACACACTTTATGGGATTGTGTATTTTAAATTCAGATTTAAACGTTCATTAAGTTGTTTTTCAAATAGGCTTTCTGGTTTAACGTTTGTGTTTTTCGATTCGATGTATCCATAAGGTTCAATTGGTCCGCAGCAGCCTTTGTTAACGTGCTTTCCAACGCAGCCAATTGCCCAATTGGTATGATCTCCTGGAGGATCTTGAATTAAAATTTCTTCGGCA
The DNA here is from genome assembly GCF_900188235.1 of Lutibacter agarilyticus. GTDB lineage: Bacteria > Bacteroidota > Bacteroidia > Flavobacteriales > Flavobacteriaceae > Lutibacter > Lutibacter agarilyticus. The sequence goes on from NZ_FZNT01000008.1 coordinate 7,443, forward strand.
GTACAATTCCAAAACATGCATGTTGTACCTGCCCACCCATGACCACTTCCTGAATTCCTTCTATTTTCAACACCAAGATTATTCCCCTCAATTTCAATGTTATCAAAAAGCAACCCCGAAGCCCATCTATGATGAGGACCACTAATACTTTGTGCTTTTATAGACTTAGATTTAAAAAAAACATTAGGCCCAGCAACTACTGCACCTGTTACATAGTCATGCCTTCCCTTTTCACCAATACAATTTTTTATCAAATTTTGTTCACCAAGTATATTAAAAGAATACATTCTACCACCCCATACTACCCCTTTATGATTGCGCATTTCACAAGTATCTACCGTAATTTTCATACTAGACCGCTCAATATTTATGCAGGAATATGTGAAATAATTAGCATATACTTTTGTTGCCCAACCGTTTTCCACATTCTTAAAGCTAACAGCATTCCAAGCATGGTTTTCATCCTCTTCTGAGGCGTAATAAGAATCTAATTGTATATTTTCAATTCCTACTTCTTCTATTTTTCCATTCCAAGAGTATTTGTAGATGAAACCTTCTGCATAAGTTGAATCAATTAGATCTACTATAGGAGCATCAAAAATAATTTTGCTTTCAATAACTTTTAGTACTTTTCGTCTATAAGTAACTGTGTATTTTTCAGGAGTCCAATTTTTATCATCGGGATCCGTTTGACTTAAGTTATCCATCCCCAACATTTTTATCCAAGCTTGATTGGGTTTTCTTTCTATCATAACAGCATCTCCTTCTTTGAAATTATGACTTTTTTCAACAATTACGGATTGAACTCCAACTGGAACATAAGAATCTGTTATTTTTTTTCTACTTGATTTTATTTTTTCTGGATTTGCAACACCTTCAAAAACAATAAAATTAGACTGAACCTTTTGTGTGGCTATCAAAATAGTAGATTTTCCTTCTCCTCTAATTACAATACCACTTTTTTTAATTTTTAAAATCCCATTAACTTTATAAACTCCAGCCTTTAAAAGTAATGCTCCTCTAAAACCATCACTATCTGACGGTAAGGCTTCTAATTCATCTATAGCATTTTGAATATGATTTAGATTGTCTCCAGCTGTTGGGCTAATAGTTTTTCGCACAGGTACATTTGGAATAGCCTTTTCACTATGGTGATAACCTACGTAGCTATAATCAGGAATTCTATTCCCTTTCTCATCTTCTACATACGTTAATTCCCCATTAATATCAAGAACTAAAAGTTCTGATGTTTGCGCTTTTAACATTAGTGATATGAAACACACAAATAAAGTAAATTTATTTTTCATTGTTGATCTTCAATTTTGGAGAAATTAAAATTTATGCTCAATAATTTCACTAGGTTTAAACCCTATACGATGTGCTTGAATTAATAATCGACTTCCTTTATTAATACTATTTAACGGCCTATTATAAACTGACCATTCTGTTGGATCTTCTCCATTTCTATTTATTATTTTATAACCTATAGAAGCACCTTCAGTTTCTGAGCTTATTGTGATTTTATTATCTGAAATAGCAATTACAGGTTTGGTTGTTTCAGGCTGTTTATTTTTACCTTCCCATAACTTATTTATTAAATCTCTTTCAGGTAAATTGGGCTCATCTCCAACTGTAACCAACCAACGATCCATTTCCATTCTTAACGCTACCAGTTTATCTTTATATTTAGGATCATTTGCCAAGTTATTTAACTCGTAAGGATCTGCAAAACAATCAAACAATTCTTCTGTTGGCTTGCTTTTTCTAAACCATTGTTTTTGAAAACCATTTAGTTTTTCTTCTTTATTCAAACGTAATAATTCTTGCATGGTTGGAATATTTTGCACGTAACCAAGGGGTAAATAATACCCTTGTTCAGGTCTGTAATTTCTAAGATATTTAAATTGTGAATCTCTAACTGCTCTAATAACGTCTGTATATTCATCAAATCGGTCTGCCGCAGCATGAATGTATTTTCGCTTATTTTTCGCGGTGTACTTACCTAAAAATGCTTGTCCTTGCAGGTACTTTTTAGGTTTTTCCCCAATTAACGACAACAATGTTGGAGCAAAATCAATAAAACTTATTAATTGATCATCTTTAGTTCCAGCTTTTAACTTATTCGGAAACCTTATAATCATTGGTGTATTTAATCCCGAATCATAGGTTAATCTTTTTTCTCTAGGCAAAGGCCCTCCATGGTCTCCATAAAAAAATATGATGGTATTCTCCAGCAAACCATCGTCCTCTAATTGTTTTATAACAGCACCAATCTGTTTGTCCATTTCGGCAATATTATTATAAACCTTCCACATATCCCGTTTTACAATAGCATTATCAGGTAAATAAGGTGGGATTTTAAAATCAATATCTCTTGGTACGTGAATGGTTGACTCAGACTCTTTCATCCGTTTTTTGCCATTGCCTCTTATCTTAAAATTTCTATCACCTGCTGCGTAAAGTCTTTTTTCATGGTAGCGTAAACCATAAGGCTCAAACAAACCTGATTCGTGTGTTTCATGAAAATTAAAAACGGCAAAGAAAGGTTGATTGTCTTCTCTATTACGCCAATGTGCATAAGGGCTACTTTCGTTCCAAGCTGTTTTTGGAGGGTTAAATTGATAGTCTTCTTTATAATTATTGGTACAATAATAGCCGTTTAATCGCATCCACTCACTTATCATTTTCAAACCTGTAGGCGGTACTGCTTCATAAATTGGTAGTCCTGTTACTTCGGTAAAGGAGTTTACCCGCATATTATTTGCTCCAATGCTAGTAGGATACATACCCGTAGCAATTGCAGCTCTACTTGGAGCACAAACGCCTGATATTGAATATAAATTTGGATAAATTACGCCTTCATTTGCTAATCTGCTAAGATTTGGTGTTTCAATAGTGTTGTCCCCAAATGGTGGAATATAAGCTCCTAAATCTTCTGTAACCAACCATAAAATATTAGGCCGTTGCGGTAATTTTAGAGCTGTATTTTCTAAATTAGAAGTTGATTTCTGTTGAGAACAGCTAGTTAAAAAAAACAATAAGATAACCGTTAAAATAACTCTTTGAATTTCTATAAATTTATTTTTCATTTTATCTATTTAATTATAATTTTATATTATTTACCAGTATAGGTTTTTAGTTGAAAATTATTGTAACTGGCATAGTTATCTGACACTTCTCCTCTAGATGACGCATAAGGGCCTACCATAGAACCTGTAAATCGTCCTGCGGGTGGAAACCCAAGTTTACTAGCATCTGCTTTAGCTATTTGTTTCCACGATGCTTGAGGTTCTTTAACATAAAAAGATATTGTAAAATGGTCTAAATGAATTTTTAATTCAATAATTTTATTTGCTTCTAATTCTAGCCTACCTAAAAGTGTGTTGCCATCATAATAAGCACTTACAACTATTTTGCCATTATGAAGTTCTTTTACTAAAGTATATTCCTCATCATGCCCTCGTTCAAATGCTAAACCTGCACATTCATTTTCCTTTTTTGGCTTAAAAATCAAAGATGTTATAGCTTCTATTTTCATTGCTGGAACACGAATACCTAAAAATGAAGGTTGTTCATAATTTTCGATTTCATCTGGTCTCAATTTTAATTCTAATTTCCCTGATTTAATTTTCCACCAAACGGTTCTAGGAGTTCGTATCATACTCCAAGAAAGATTCAAATTCTTATCTTCAAAATTATCGGTATAATTAAAACTACGTTGCTTACCCATAAACATTTTAGGCGCTTTATGAATAAAAGCTGTTTTACCCGTTTCCCCTTCAGGATTATATACGGGCCATTCTCCATACCAATCTACAGGAGCTAAAAATGTTTCTCGCCCCATCACATTATTTTTTTTATCATTACTTCTTACAGCTAAAAAAACCGACCACCAATCGCCCTCCTTCGTTTGAAAAATATCGGCATGTCCTGTAGCGTTAATTCCTGAAGTTTCATCTCCTCTATGAGTTAAAATAGGATTATTAGGATTTTCTTCCCAAGATCCTAATGGTGATTTGGACTTCCAAATTGAAACTGCATGCCACATTCCTGTACCTCCATGAGCCAAAACTAAATAATAAAAACCCTCTTTTTTGTAAAGATGTGGTGCTTCAAAAGCATAAGGAGACCCAATAGTGCGTTCTATAAAATAGGGTTTTGAATCCAATATTTCTCTTTTCCCTTTTAATTTAAATGTTTTTAAATCAATTTCCTGAATCCATATATTTCTATGACTTGTGTGTAAAAGTTCCTCGTCTTTAGGCGTAAAATTTCCACAGTAATACGCTTTCCCATCATCATCAAAAAAAAGTGACGGATCAATTCCTGGCGCATCTTCTATCCAGTATGGCATAGACCAGGGACCTTCGGGATTAGTTGCTGTAACTATAAAATTTCCTTTAGGTTTTTTATCCTCACGATTTGTAACTAAAGTAGTTATCATATAAAACACACCATTGTGATAACGCAATGTTGGTGCATAAATACCTGCAGTAGAAACTACATTGTCTAAATCTAGCTGCTCAGGTCTATGCAAAACATGACCTATAATTTGCCAATTTACCAAATCTTTACTGTGATAGATAGGCACACCAGGGAAATATTCAAATGTACTAGTTACCAAATAATAATCATCTCCAACACGACAAACTGATGGATCAGGATTAAATCCTGGTATTACAGGATTATTATATGTTTTGTTTTGACTAAAAGTATTTACTGTAAGTAGACAAAAAAATACTAAACAAAATTTCTCTAAAATTATAATACTTTTCATATTTATATTATTTCATGTAACTTGATTACAAGTTACAAAACAACACCTATTTAGGTATAAAATTAGGATCCTTCGTCATTACCCATTGATCTAATTCAAAACCATCTTCCCTCATGGAAAAGGAAATTATATACTCTCCTGGTGTATCTATATTTAAATAAATTGTACTGGGTTTACCACAATGGTTAGCAGGCACACGCTGAGCTGAAGACCATGTCCATTCATTTTTACCGTCACACCACTGCATCCTAGCTCCACTTTCGGGCCAGTTATCATCAATACCTACGTGAAGACCATTATCCTCAGTTCCGCTAGAAAATGCTTTCCCCCATATATAATATTTTCCTGGATTAATAATTTTTATTTTATAAGAAACAATACCTCCAACACCTGCAATAGGGAAAAAATTCTCACCAGGTATTAAATTATCATCATGTGTAATTCGTGTATCTGGCAGAGCTTCTATATAAGAATTTCCACTTGCTTGCTTTGTGTGGTCTTCCATTTTGCTCTCAGCGAATGATATAACACTCTCTTGAGACCTAATATACCAATCCCTTTTTGTACCATTGTTTGATTTGTAATGAAATGCTTCAGCTTCCACCTCTAATAATCCATTATTTTCTTCAAAAGGAATTACATTCTTAAGTTGTTCTTTTATTGACAAACCTTCGGGAATTAAAATTAAAGAATTCCAACGCCCCCTAGACCAAGCAGTTTCGTCATTTTCAGGTATTTTACCATTAGTTACTGCCTTTGATGCTACTTGTATAATGTCATTTTCAGTTAAACGAAACGCTCCAAGTTCATGACGAACTGCCTGAAATGTTTCACTAATTTGAGGGTTTAAGATAGTATCGATTGGTGTACCATTTTTAAAAACTATGTATTCTGATTCGCCATCATTTTCTGCAGATGTTACAAATACCACTTTATAGTTCCCTGTTGCTTTTGAAAATTTAGCAGTAGCAATCGCAAATTTGTTGCGATTATTTTTGTTGGAAGCGTCTATTGCTAATGCATCGTTTTTATAATCTTTGTAATATGAAATACCAGCCTGTGATTTTTCAAAATGAAAGTCTGTGACTGCATTCAATACGGTCACTTCCTTTTCAAATTTCACTGAAGGTTTGTTCTTGTTTTTCGATTTTATCAATGCTACCCAATCCATATTATTACTAGGTGGTAATCCAATAAAGGCATTTGCTCCTCCTTTAATAGTTTTAATTGATCCATTTAGTAATTTACCGCCTTGTCTTGGGTTATACCATTTTACTGAAAAGGTATTTGTTGATCCAAATAAATTAATGTAGGTGTTTTTAACTTTTGGTAAATAAACAGCATAAATAGCATCATTTTTAGCAAAAACGTAGTCCTCTTCATTATCGGTTAATCCATCCGCCGATTGCATATCTTCAAATGGCAAATAATTATTAAAAAAGTCTAAGGCATGTTTTGTCTGTTCCCAAAGAATATCTCTGGAACGCCAATCTTCACATTTCAAATCATTATGCCCATACTTATACCCAAAATACCATTCTACTCCTGCTCCACCAGCCATTAAATTAGCCCAAAGCACTTTATGTCTTATCTCATCATGTGTAGGATCGTCTGCATCTGGTTTCGCGCCAGAGCCAGCGGGTCCAATTTCATCCTGACTTACTACCCAATTCCTTCCTGCATTTTGAGATTTAGATATCCATTTATTAGTTATTGAGTGTATAGAATCTATACTATGCGTTTGAAATGATATACCGTCTAAATATGGGTTTCCTAATAGCGGATTTAAATATTTATCTTGCATTTCTGGATGCGAATGTGTGTGCAAAACAATCATGTTTTTATAAGGGTCGTTTTCTTTGATATACCTAGCCATAGCTTTTCTATCTTTATCATCCTGCCCTTTTGGAGAAAAATGTATAGGCCCGTTTTCTTCACCTAAGTTCCAAGTCACCCCTAAATGGTGAGAAAACCTCGCTATTAACTCTCTATAGTAGAGCTTTCTTTGAATACCTAATTGACCAATATCCAGTAACAATTCGTTTTCAGTTTCTTGAGTTACTATATGTAACATTAAGCCCAAATTATCCATATGATCAAATACGACTTCCCATTGATCTAACTTGCTGCAATCGAAACGGGTCATTTCATTTTCATTTATCCAAGGCCAAACATCTTTGCCGTCTCCTAGCACATTCAAAGTTAGGAAATAAACAGAATTCATTCCTTTTGACGCTAAGTAATTAAGAGCTCCTATAATATTTTTACCTTTTCCATTTTGCCAAGTGGGGTCTCCTTTTTTCCAATCTTTAGCGTGTGGTTCATACCTATGTGAAGGTGGTGTTTGGTCAAACTCATAATAACCAAGAAAGTTTTCAGGACTATCAGTTCCTCCTTTTAAAAAAGGCTTATTGGTTTCTGAGTAATATAAATATCTGCTGTCTGCATATTTTAACCTTCCTTTGGTTTGAAAATTACTTCCGCTAGCATCTGAATCTTTTACTGTAAAACTACCTGTTGCTCCATCAAAATCTGAAGTAACACCTGCATCTGGTTTATTATTTATGGCAATATTTTTTCCTCTTCTAAAAGAAACTTCATAGGTCCATAATCCAGCTTCATCAGGAGAAAATCGAACTTGCCATACTTTACCTCCTTTTGCACTAGACTCTGATGCATTGCCATCGGCAGCATAGAAACCAGGTATTACATATATTTTATTTTTATTTTTAAAAGTTACGTTTAGTCTGTAGTTTAAAAATGGATTATCCTCATCATTTTCACTCAATTCTTTACCTTCAAAATTTAGTGTTACTTTATGCCATTTTTTTAGTACACCTTTAACTTCAGTATTAAAGTTTTGGGAGAAAATGCTTTGAGACATTATACAAAGCACTATTATGAGTATTACCTTATTCATTTTTAAAATTTTATTTCGCATTATTATTATTTTAAAGTTTTAGATACTATCCTGCCTGGTAAGTTCCATACGATAATTTCGTAGCATCTTTATTAAATATTCTTTCTGATTTTTGATTGACATCAAAACCCTATTACCTCTAAATGAAATATTTGTAATATCCATTCACATTGAATTCCCAGGAATAAAATTAAACTGGTTTTTAATTTTCCCCCTTTTGTTATTTATAATCATGTTGGCTGCAGTCTCTCCCATTTTTGTAAAATCTGTTGTAAAAACATCCAAATCTAACTGGCGCTTAAATAGAGTCTCATTATAAGATATTACCCCTAAGTCTTTTCCAATGGTAAGATTTTTTATGGATATTAAATCTAATAGTTCAAATAACTCATTGTCTGTTATTACAATAAACAAATTTGATGGATCAACAATGTCTTCTTCAATTTTATTTAAAATTTTAAATTCAAATGATAATTCTTCACAAAACCTTAAAAATCCTAATTTTATTTGCTCAATATATGGAAATGCTACTTTATTAGGTATTATTAAATTTAGCCTTTCGTATTTTTTAATTTTATTTACACTAGATTTAAGTGCATTGTAAATATCGGTTTCATAATCTTGATAAATTTCCACAATATCGCCATCAACTGATAATCCATTATTATCTAACATTATAAGCTTCTCTTTAGCAATACTTTTAATAAAATTAATTGATTCCTTTCTAAGCTGATTTTTTTTTATTCCAGTATTTTCAAATTCAGGCATAATAACGTAATAGTCATACAGCTCTTTATTTTTATCCATTAAACTTAAGAAAAGAGAATCATTACAATGGTAAATTTCAAAATCGGTTTGATAGTTATTCCCAATACTTCGAATGAAAGAATCATAAATTTTTAAATTATAGGAACTTAATTTACCTAGGAGAAACAAGATTTTTGCTGTTGAGATAACATTATTAGTCTTTACATATACTCCTTTTCCTCTTTTAGCTTCAAGAATTCCTTTTTGTTTCAATATATTATATGCTTTTTCTACAGTATCCCTTGAAATCTTATACTCATTACTAAAAGTATTGATAGATGGTAATTTTTCACCCATTTTAAGATTGCCGATTTTAATATTATCAGTAATCTTATTTGCTATTTGCAAATATAATGGCGTCATCAGATCCTGATTAATTTGTAAACCTTTGATTAATTTCATAATACTTAAATTACCATCTCTTCTTGTAATTTTTTTCTAATAAATCTATTGTTATAATTATTAGGTCTAATCTACTATTAATATTTTATACGCTACAGAATTTTAAGCAGTTGCATTTTGGCTTATTGAACCAGTAAAAAATGTGACTAATAATCAATTCATTTCTATATTTATTAATTTAACCTATTATTGAATTAGGGCTCCATTTAACTATTTCATTACTATACATGGCATCTAATCCCATTTGCACACATAATGCAGTTTTAGCACCTGTAATAATATTGGATTTTGGTTGTTCATTATTTATAATAGCACTTCTAAAATCAACCAAAGCTTGTTTACTTGGATCTAAATGTTCAATATTTAATGGCTCACCTTTATTTAAAGTACTACTTGCTGTGGCTCCTGTAACACCATCAACTTCTCCCATTACCTTTTCACTTTTACCTTCGGGAAGAAAATAAGCATTTTTACGGTCAATAATAATTGTCCCTTTATCTCCAAACACTTTAATTTGATACCCCTCATTCGCATTACTAGTTAAGCATTTGAATGTTGCTTTTACACCATTTGGGTAACTATAAATTAAATGTGTATTATCAAAGGTTTCTCTACCATCATTCCAATAATCTACACCTCCAACTCCCATAACTTGAATTGGAGTTGTTCCTAAAATCCAATTTACAAAATCAATTTGATGAGAAGATAATTCAGCAGTAAGTCCCCCTGAAAATTCACGATACATTCTCCAATTAATCGCTTTTTCAAATTCTGGATTTGGCACCTTCTTTCTCCAATTTCCATGACGATTCCACTGACATTCAAAAGATAAAATATTTCCTATTTTTCCTTCATTTATAAGATCTACAACATGAGCATACAATCTAGAACTATGGTACTGATGTCCTGTTTGGAATATTTGTTTAGATTTTTGTGCCTTAACAACTAACGTATTAATTTCTTCAAATCCTTTTGCTAGTGTTTTTTCACAATACACATGTTTACCTGCATCTAAAGCATCCTTTGCAATTTTAGCATGTGTACTAAATGGGGTTGCAACAATTACAGCGTCAATATCTTTATTTTCTATAAGTTCCCTATAATCTGAATATCCAATAGCATTTGATTTTGACAAACCTTGGTTAAGACGAAATGGAAGAATATCACAAACTGCTGAAACATTTATATTTTCAATTGAATTTATTATAGAAGTAAGTCCACAGCCTCTAGCCCCTGTGCCAATAACACCAATATTAATAGTATTAGTAAAATGAGGCATCACTTTTCCATATAAATAACCTGAGGCTACAATTCCTGAGGCTGCAATTCCTGTTTTTTTTATAAATGTGCGTCTTTTCAAAACTTATATTTTTGGTTCCCAACCCGGCTCGTATGCTCTAGACCAAAGTTTCATTGCATCTCTATCAAATATTCTTCCTGATTGTTGATCAACATCAAAACCTTTATCTATTCTATATGAGATATTTGCATAATGTGTTAACATTTGAGACATGGCTCCAACTTCAATAGGCGAAGTTAATTTGGCTTTTCCACGAATAGCATCAAAGAAGTTTATGGTGTGTCGTGTGGATAAACTTCCACCTCCACCTAAAGCAACTCCACCCTCAGTACTTCCGGACTTCATGCTATCAACCAATTCTCCTTTACGATTGAAACGTTCATATCCATTACGATCTACCATCACAGAGCCTTCAGTACCCATAATAAGCGTACCTCTACCTCTACCGTATTTATTATAACGATTTCTACTTACTCCATCCCATTGAATGATTTTTTCGTTTTCAAATTCAAAAGTTGCCAACATTTCATCATACATTTCCCAACCGTCATCTTTGAAATAATTTTTCCCTGCCAATACATCCACATGTTTTGGATAATTAACATCTAAGGCCCATCGTGCAATATCTAATTCATGAGTGGCATTATTACCCATTTCTGCTGTTCCGAAATCCCAACCATACCAATGCCAATTATAATTCCAAGTGTCATGAGTATATTCTTTTCTAGGTGATGGTCCTTGAAACAGGTCCCAATTTAAACCTTCTGGAGGTGCTGCTTTAACAGGGTGCGGAACTTTAGGTCTTCCATTTGCATAAAATGCAATGGCTTTGTATGCATTACCTATGATGCCGTTATGAATTTCATTTACTATTTTAATACTTTCTGGAGACGAACGTTGCTGATTCCCCATTTGAACTACTTTATTGTATTTTTGTTGAGCAGTTACGATTAATTGGTTTTCCCAAGCATTATGACTACAAGGTTTCTCTAAGTACACGTGTTTACCTGCCTGCATTGCCATGATAGCACCTGGCGTATGCCAATGATCTGGTGTAGCCATAAAAATAGCATCAACATCTTTATCAGTTAGAATCTTCTTAACATCCTCCTCTAACTTTGGTTTATAATTTATCTTTTCTCCAATTTTAGTAGCAGCTTTATCCATTTGACCTTGCATAGCATCACATAAATAAAGTATACGTGCATTACTTTCTTTAGCCACTATGCCATTAATAAAAGCACCATACCTTCTTCCTAAACCTTGAATAGCAACATTAATTCTATCATTAGCACCTATAATATTATTATAGCTTAGTGCAGACATTGCGTTTATACTACTGCTTAAACTTATACCAGCCGCTGCCATTGTAGTTTTCTTTAAAAAATCTCTTCTATTACTGCTCATAATTACTTTTTCTTGTTTTTAGGAACACGTATTTTTATATTTTTAAATGATACTTTATCTCCGTGATCTTGAAGAAGAATTTGACCTTTTTCCAATACTCCAAAATTTGGCCATTTAGCGTATTTACTTTCAGAAACCAATTTTAAAAACTCTTTACTTCCTCTTTCATACTCTAAAACTTTTACACCATTTAACCAATGTTCAACTTTATTGTTAATAGACTTGATATATGCTGTGTTCCAGTCTCCTATTGGTTTGATTGGTTTTTTAGGGTTTGCTTGTATTAAATCATATAAAGAACAAACTGTTCTACTACCTTCGTGAGAACCTAATTTAGCGTCTTCATGTAATTCATCATCTAAAATTTGATATTCTAAACCAATTGAAGATCCTTCACCTTTATTTATTTCTGTATCTACATAATATTTTATACCACTATTTGCACCTGGAGTTAATTTGAAGTCAACTTTTAGTTCAAAATTGCTATAATCATTTGTTGTAACAATATCTCCTCCTGCCGTAGACTCTCCACCTCCAGTATCGGCTACAGATAAAATACCATTTTTAATGCTCCATCCTTCTTCTGGAAATTTATCTAATTTTGCACCTCTCCAACCATTTGTGGTTTTACCATCCCAAAGCATTTCCCAACCGTCCTTTTTCTCTTGATAGGTTAGCTCGTTTTTAGTTATTACAGGTTCTAAAGTTGATTTTTTCGAATATTTTGATACATCTTCAGTTATTATTTTTGCATTTTTCCACATAACTGTTTTACCTAATTTTTCTTTTTTATCACCAATAGAATGTACTTGTAAACCTATAAAACCACTTGAAGTCATCTCATCTATTAAGTAAGCTGCAGGAATATTATTAATCCAAGTTTTTATGGTATCTCCAATAGCTTCTACTCGATAATGATTCCACTCATTTTGTTTAAAAGCCTTTTGAGCGGCTGCATTATTTTCTAAGGTATTTAACCATTTTCTTCTTCCTTCATCATAAATACCACCGCTCCATGAACGTTTTGATGGATCAATTTCTACTTGATAACCATGAACTCTTCCATTTTGATAATAAGGAAAGCTGTTGCTTCTAATTTGAATGCCTGAATTCATCACTGCATCGACTTTAAAATCTATTTCAAATATAAAATCATCATATATCTTATTTGTTGTTAAAAATGTATTTGGTGTATTAGGCGCTGTGGTTCCAGTAATTACACCATTTTCAACTTTATAGGTAGCATTACCTCCTAAAATAGTCCAACCTTCTGTATTATCCTTATTTATTAGGTTTACCCAGGGTGTGTTATCTTTTTGTTGTTGACAAGCGTTTAAAACCCAAGTCATAATAACTACTAACATTAATTTTCTTAAAATATTTAACTTCATTTTAAATTTTATTTTAAATTAAATTTGTTCTACTTTATTAAAAAAATAACTTTACTCTTTAATCTTAATATTTTCGTAAAACTTTTGCAAAGTGTAAAATGCTTTTTTCTTATTTCCTGTTTCAGAAATCAATCCTTTTCTATTGTATCCATTTTGATACACATCATGCATACGACGTGGCGATCTAAAATCTGTCAAAATCCAAGGTGTTACACCACTAAATTGTGGTATTTTAGCTAATGCTGGTAAAGTTTCTTCGTAAAGATATGCTTGATTTTCTTCTGTCCACATTGTTGTTTTATCACCATGAAAACCTTGTAGAGCAGCTGCTCCAAATTCAGAAATAATTACAGGTTTATCAATTGCTATTTCCCAGCTAATATTTTTTAAATCCTCAATAGAACCTCCATACCAACCATAATATTGGTTGAAACTAACAATATCTACAATGTCTGAGAATTTATCTTCAATCACCATAATATTTTTATTGTCTTTACTTGGATGGTCTTCTAGTGCAGCCGTTATTAAACGTGTATTGTCTAACTCTCTTGTAGCCTTCGCTAGATTTGACAAAAAACTAAGTCGCTCCTCTGATTGTGGTGTTTCATTTGCCATTGACCAAATGATTACCGATGCCCTGTTTTTATCTCTACTAACCACCTCTTTTAATTGTGTCTCTGCTTTTTTATAGGTTTCCATATTTTCCCAATCAATGGTCCAATAAACTGGAATTTCTTCCCAAACTAATAGCCCCATTTCATCAGCCAAACGCACCATATTTTCATTGTGTGGATAGTGTGCCAATCGCACAAAATTACATCCTAACTCTTTTGCCCAACCTAAAAGAACTCTAGCATCTTCAATAGAATGTGCTCTTCCACCTCTCATTACATTTTCTTCATGAATAGATATTCCTTTTAAGAATACTTTTTCTCCATTCAATAAAATATCAGCACCCTTTGTTTTTATGTGTCTGAATCCTATTTTATCTGAAATTTTATCTTTATCGGTAGCTATAGAAACAGTATAAAGTTTTGGATTGGTATCGCTCCATTTGTCTATCTTTTTTACAGGAATTTCAAAAGAAGCATACCCTTTTTCATTTGTTGTAAAAGTTTTATTTATTTTCAATTCTGGTATGTTTACTAAAACTTTTGAGTTCGCTTTGCTTTCTCCATTTAATTGAATAAACCCTTTTAACAATTTATCATTTTCTTTATCTAATTGAACGCTATAATCTTCTATAAAAGTTTCATTTAACTCGTAAATGGTTACATCTCGTGTAATACCTCCATAGTTCCACCAGTCAGTGCTTACTGTAGGCACCTCATCTGGAAAACGTTTGTTGTCTACTCTTACAATTACAAAATTATCTTTAGGTTTTAATACCTTCGACATTTCAAAGTTAAAAGGTGTAAAACCACCTCTATGCGCTCCTAATTTTTCTCCATTCACATATACATCTGCAAAATAATTTACAGCACCGAAATGTAAGTAATACCTTTTTGAAGCATCGTAATTAGGAACATCAAATGATTTTTTATACCAAAGTGTACCTTCATAATAAAACAAATTTTCTTTTTGTGAATTCCAATCACCTGGTACAACTAATGTTGGTGCAGCATCAAAATCATATTCTACTCTATCAGTTTTATCTTTAGGTTTTGCATTTACAAAAAAGGCACCTGCTCCCGGATTTTCAGATTCGTCATGTGGCTCTCTTCTATAATTATAATAACCCGACTCATATACATCTACTATATAATTCCATCTACCATTTAGTGTTATACCTTCTCTTAAAAAACTATTTTGCAATAAATTATCTTGAGAAAACACTTCGGTATTTGAAATTAACACTAATAATATTACAATTATTTTTTTCATTATTTATTTATTTTAAATTCGTTTTTACTATTGATTTATTATTTCAACTTTTTAAAATTGTGATTATGGTCTGTAGCTTCTTTTTTCTCCTTAACTTTTTTAGCTAATTCACTAATAACATTGTGATACTGACTTTCAGCAATAACATTCTTCGTCTCTTTTGGGTCTTTAGCATGGTCATATAATTCGCGCTCTAATACTTCTCCTGTATTTAGTTGTACCCATTCTACATAATTAAATTGATCATCTGTTACTGAATATCCCATAACGGTTTTATCATAGTTCCAGCGGTTGTCTGGCCAAATTGAATAGGCATACGATTTTGTTTTAGACTCTTTCTTTGGATTTTTTAGAATAGGAACTAAACTTTTTCCTTCTAAATGAGAAGGTTGTTTTAATTGACATAATTCTGCTAATGTTGGATAGATATCTAGAGCTTCTACAGGATGTGTGTACACTTGCCCTTTTTTTCCATTAGGTACATTAAATATAAATGGTATGTTTGTGTCTATGTTCATATTAGACCACTTACACCAACTACCGTAATCTCCTAATTTATATCCGTGATCTCCCCATAAAACCACTATTGTATTTTCTCTCAGCCCTAATTCATCTAATTTATTCATTAAATTTCCAACCTGAGCATCAACATAAGACACACAAGCGTAATACCCACGTCGTAAAGAAATAGCCGTTGAATCTGGAACATCTTCAAATAATTTTGGCATACCATAATAGTTACCTAATTCTCCTCCATAACGCATTGTATAATTACTAGAATTCTCTGGTCTTTCAGTTAATTTAGATAGCCCCACAGAACTTTTAGGATACATATCCCAATATTTTTGAGGTGCATTAAAAGGTAAATGAGGTTTTATAAGACCAACAGCCATAAAAAAAGGTTTGCCTTCTTTTTTAAGAACTTCCAGCTTTCTCATGGCATTTAAAGTATTTATGCCATCTGGATAAATGGTATCATGAACCTGGGCGGCCTCATACGGTAAACCATTTCCTGGTTTTTTAGTTAATTTAAGAGCTTCAGAACCTTCTTCTGTTACATAACCCTTAGCTTCCCAAGTAGGATTTGGTTCAATATAAGTATCTCCAAATTGTGCTTTGGTGTCTTCAGTATAGTGATAAATTTTTCCAGAAGAAGCTATTTCATAACCATTTTGTGCGAAAAACTTGTTCATGGTAAGTACATTTGGTAAAAGATCAGTAACAGATTCACCTGTATAGATTCCCTGCTTTTCTGGTCTAATACCAGACATAATTGAAGCTCTTGAAGCCATACAAATAGCTTGTTGCACGTGTGCATTGGTGAAACGAACTCCACTACCTGCTAAACGGTCAATATTTGGTGATTTAATATGTGTAGCACCATAACAATTGAGTTCTGTTCTTAAATCATCTACAGCAATGAACAGTACATTATATGGCGTTTGCTTTTTTTGTTTTGTTTGGCATGATGAAATTGTTGGATATATTAATAATATAAGAAAAAGTCGTTTGATAAAACTTGGAACATTCATAAGGGTTTAAATTTGTGCGGTAATTATTATATTTAATGCTATTCTTTTTGTATTTTATTTTTCAGTATAATTATAATTTGTGTTGTCTTTTCGAATTTTACATCACACTACTAATTCTCGGAATTCTCATCTTGCTAATTCATAAGTCTCAAAATAAAAATATTTATATTTTACTAAATTGTTCTCTAACTTTATTAGTTAAATAAATAATAGTGTGCAGTTAAACTAACTTACACACTAATTATTTATTTACCATAAATTAAAACAAAAACTAATTTACAACTATTCTTCTTGTTGAGCTTGAAGTTTCACTATTAACTTTTAACATGTAAACTCCTGGAGTTAAATTAGAAACATCAATTGTCTCATTTACTAAACTACCTTTTAAAATACTTTTTCCAAGCATATTAAAAACTTCAACAGACTCAATTTTAATATCTTTAGACTTTACAGAAATTAAGTTTTTAGTTGGGTTAGGATACACACTTAAACTAGATTTAAAGACATCTTGCACAGATGCGGTCGCTTGATTAGTTAAAGACACCCAATCAAATCGGATTTCGTTTACATCTAGCATCTTCATGTATATAGCTATACTCGTTTCTGACCCAGAATTAAAAGTAAATTCTTTTGTATTATAATCCGTATTGCCTGGAAACTCCTCTGTAACTAATTTAATATTATTAGATGTTGTTTCAACAGCTGCCTTTGTTTTGTACCCAAAACCACTATAGGGTTTCTGTGAACTATCAGTATAATAAATTGGCGTATATCCAGATTCATATCCAGAACCTTTTAAAATACGTATCTCTACTTGAGGAACACCTGCGGTTCCGTCTTTGATGTAAACATGATAAGTAAATTTATAGTCTGTATTAGCTAAAACGGCTACTTCTTGATATATTACTTGATCTTTTGTACCAACAAGCTTTACACCTGTATTAGGAAATGTAAGCCCAGATGTAGTTTGAGCGGGTCTATCTGGAGCGATATCTTCATTGATCCATTGCGAACAAGCACAATCACTTCCCCCTATTTTAGGTATTTCGTCAAATTGATCGTTTTGCAAAGCAGGATCTTGGGCATAAAGTAAACTGGTTAAAAATAAACCAGATAATAGTAATAATTTTTTCATAATGTATATATTTTATTTTAGTTTGTGATTCAAAAGTAATGACTCAAAGTGTTCATTTCTTTGCACTATTGTTCTATTATTTTCACTTTTTCCACTTTTTTCAACACTTATACAGCTATTTAAACAATAGTGAAAAATAGAACTATCGTTTTGAACAATAATCTTGTTAAATAATCTAAAATTCTCATTAATTATTTCTTTTTCAATCTGTTTTGAAGTTGATAATTATATAATGAACTAATTGCAGGTATCTGATTTTGATTTTCAATATACGCATTAGGTGTATAATCTATTTTTATTGGATGATTGGCATGAAACCCAATTAACCTAGCTGATATACCGTTAATTATTCCATTTAAAAGAATTGGTTTATTTAAGCTTTCAGGTATGTTTGCAAAATTAATATCAATATTAAACATTGTACTAAAAGCGCCATGAGCAGGATGCCAAAATTTTGAACCTCCCGACTTAAATAAAGGATACTTTAATGTTTCGTGCACTGGTGCATCAATGTAAACCTTAATATTATCGAATAAATTTTGTTGGTTTGCACCACTATGCTGATCTAAAATAGGCTGCTGCTCTATTGTACAATTTGTATACACACATTTTGTAGAACGTGTATTAAAACTCAACGGATGCCTAACCTTATTTTTAATGTAAAGGTTTTCTACTAAAACATTATGAACCTCACCCATAGAAACAGAATAGTGTGCTAATTTATCACCATAAGTAATAACATCCTGTATGGTTACATTTGAAATATCATCTGTTAAAATACCGCTATCTGCATTTTTAAATCGAACATTTTTTACCCAACCGTTCATTAAACTAGTTAAGTATATAGCGTTGTTTCCTTCTTCTAAGTGATGTGGTAAATCTGGATATAAAGGAAACTCAAAAGCTATATTTTCAATACCAACCTCCTCTATATGCTCCCATTCAGTAATGGCACAATGCCAGTCTGTTTTAATATCGTGTAATAAAGGCGCTTTAATATAAACCGTATTTTTATCTATTTTAGTAACCAATACCATTTGTGTAACCAACGGACTTTCTGGATTATCCCAATGATGTTTTCCAATTTCTATATTTTGGTTGTCGTACAAGTGCTTTAAAAAAGAACCTTCTTTGCCATCTTTATTAAACCAACATAGTTTATAGGTTTCTCCAACCTTAACTTTTGAGGCGTCATCTACTTGAATTTTAAAATCACCTTGTTTTCCTGATAATCCTTTTGCATAAGTAGTGATAGGTTGATTGTACTTTGGAATGTTATAAGATTTATAAAACTTTCCCTTTTTAGCTACCCAAATAAAAGCTCCAGACCATGAGTATTGTGAAAAAGTGTTATCCACACCATTTTGTGGTTCTCTTTGTTTTTTATCAAAAACAGAAAGATATGCCATCAACTCTTCATGCTCGGGTGGATCTTGAACAAAACGTAGAGATCTTTGGAAATACAAAACAGTTCCTTTTTCACCAGCACCAACACCTCTCAAAACCGTTTTACTACGATTTATATAGATAATTTTACTGATGTTAAATTTTCCAGAAGGAATATTTATTACCACATAGCCTTCTAATTCATCTGCTTTTTTAACGGCGTCAATAAAGGCTTTACTATCATCAATATCATCATTGGGTTTTGCACCAAAATCGGTTACATTTAAATAATGATCATATTGTTTTGGTGTTTCCTTTTCTCCAAAATGATAACCTGCAAAAGAGAAATCTGGCAAATAATTTTCTTTGATTACTTTTTTGTTTACCAAAATTTCTGGCATTTTAGCTTCTTGAGAAAATGCAGTGTTTAGCACAAATACCCCTACAAAAACTAATACTTTAGTATTAAATAGATACTTATTCTTTCTTTCTTTTTTAGATTTATTGCCCATAACATTCATTTTATCAGCGTGTTGTTATTATTTGCTCAAAAAAACCTTTCAAAAAATTATAAACCATTCTATTTGTAGCTACGTTTACATTCCAAAAAGATATATTTATTGTTCATTACTTAATTGTTTTGTATTGTTTAAACGTTATCATAATTGGCCCAACTAATCCTGCTGGTATTAAATCATCTCCTTTTTTAAAGAAATTATATGTTGTAAACGTGGTACGCTTACCTAGTGGTGCAGGCTCATTATTCTTATACCATTCTGGCATCTCCTTTGAATCGTAATACCCCGAAAGGTCTGGATAATTTTCATCACCAATTAATCTATTCGTCCATTGATTGGTAATTTCAATTTTCAAAACATTTCCTCCTTTTTTCACAGCATCCGTAATGTCTATTTGATAAGGCGCTTTCCAAATAACACCTAAATCTTTTCCGTTTAAAATTACTTTTGCAGCAATGTCTACCTTGCCTAAATCTAGTATTAACTTTACATCCTTAGCAAGCACCTTTTTATTTATATTGAAAGATTTCTCATAAATAGCAGTACCAGAAAAATACTTTATCTCTTCATTGCTATGTGTAGTCCAATCTATTAATTCAGAAAAATTAAATGTTTTTTGTTCCGATTTTATCGTTGGAAATGACACTTTCCAATTAGATGAAATATCAACATTTTCAGAAATTTGTTTTACTTTAATCGTTTTTGTTTCACCGTTATTTAATTTTACATTATAAACTCCAGCTTTTGAAATATTAAATTCAATCTTATTTTCTTTTGATAAAACAGCTTGAACTAATGGGGTATTTAAGGCATAATCGGCTTGAATACTCGTTACATTATTTGACGACTCTCTAAATACAACAAATACAGATCCTTCAGAAGACAATTTAACAATAGTAATAGTTGTGCCATTTTTATTATGATTGAAGGCTGCAACTTTTGTAATTTCTCCATTCAATTGATTCCATAGCTCTGGAATTTTATTCGCCACATTAAAGGTACATTTGAAGGTCTTTTCATTTTCAGTTGGATTGTAAAAGAAGTAAATATCTTCATTTTCAGTTTTACGGTGCGTGTACCCAATATCATTTCCGTCTTCAATAACTAAATCTTTAGGAATATTGTATGAATTATAAATTTCTTCCCATGGTTTGTTTTTTAAAGTATTAGGTGCACTCCAAATTAATTTTACCAATTTTTCAAATTCCTGTTTATCTACTAAAGAATTGTTATAACCTCCTAATTGTTCAGGCTTATCACCCGTAATTATAATGCCCTTTTCAGCTAACTCGGCTATTTTTCTTAAGGTAGAAAGTTTTACCTCCTTCATGTTTTTTAAATTCAGCATATAATAGGAAATACCATTGGGTAATACCATTTTATGATCTTTTACAGTAATTCTATTGATCATTGCATCCGAATTAATACAATCAAAATTTACATAATCTGGTAATTTTGGACTAATGGAATTTACTTTATAAGATGAATTAGGTGTTCCATCCCCAACAAATACTAGTAAGTCTGAAACAGGGATTCCTTTTCGTAACATATATTGACCACGTGCCAAATATTTGAACCAAGATTTCCCAGCATTGTCCCACCAAGTTTGCGTTCTATCAATATGAGAACCCCAAATCCCCATAGTCATTCCAGGTGCTACATTTGTATTGGCTTGGTGAGCGTAACGATGGAACATAAATTCGTTAATACCCAAAGTCCAAGCTTTATCTCCAGATAGTTTCATTTGCCCTGGGTGACTTCTCCAATTCACTTTTGGTAGTGCTGTAAATGCCTCTGCAGATACAATATTCTTACCATAAATACGGGCTCCAGATACAGCTGTTTCTGTTTTAAAATACCCACGCATCCAAAATTCTCCCATTGGGATATCTACTTTCTTAGTGGCATCTAGTTCGTTAAATGCAGCATTAAAACTGTAGGGCTCCACATAACTTATCAACCCTTCATCATGGCATAACTCTGTAAAATAATCGAAGTAATTATCGGTCATCATTTTACTAGTAAAATTCCGCATATCCCACAAAACACGTTCTGTGGTATCTGTATTCTCTACATAACGTCCTGCATATAATGGTAGAAAGTCCATGATATCATACCCGAAATGTTCTTTAAAATAGTTCTCGTATCCTAGTGTCCAATTTTGACCACCTACCTCATAACTATCAATTTCTATATATTGCAAAGCATTGGGTGCTACTGGTTTTGAAACATCAATAACATTCTTTACATAACCATCAAAAAAAGTTTTAAAGGAAGCTTTACTCATTTTATCTACTTCCCATCCTCGACCTTCATCTGATGCAGGACCATTAACGGCCCCAGTGATGGTATATCCAAAACGCATGATGGTCCAATTCCCATTTGGCAACTTTGTTTTTAGCACGCCATTGTTGTTAACAAATTCGGTTAGATTGATAATTTCATCTTTCTTTACAATCATATTTTCTGGCGCTTGATCTAAAGATGGTAGCCTATGATTTTCTTGCATAAATAAACTAGTGCGTGCCAACATATCATTAAACCTATAAACTCCGGTTAAGTTTATTTCTGAAATTTCAAAATCCATATCGGTTACAAAACGAAAATAACGAGCTGTAATGGCATCAAAATGTTTGTCTATAGCATACTCTTTTTTACCTTGGCGCAATACTTTGAAATCTACAACATCTTTAAAATTAATACCATCATTAGACATTTGAAGTTTGGTAATACCATTTTCTTTTTTCTTTTCACAATTTAGATAGAAAGATCTCACAGTATGTGGTTTTTTAAAGTCCCATTGAATCCATGACAAGCCTTTTTCTGGAACTTTTAGCCAGTTGCGTTCATCAATTTTACCATCAATAACCATATCTATGTTAAAGTCTGAACTTGAGCTTGTAACTTCTGGTTTTATTTCAGATGTTATAACTTCAGATTCTAAAGCAGGATATGCAATAACAGCTACATCTTTGTAATAATCACCTCGTTTTGTAGGGTCAGGCAATTTCAAATTTATTTTACCTCCTTCTACAACCATTTCACGATGTACAATTTGTTTCATTGAATGTTCGGCAGTAACCCAAGGACCACCACTTGAAGTCCATCCATCACAATTATGCACTCCAAAGCTTAAACCAAGTCGCTCACATTCTGCTGCAGCATGTCCAATCTTATCAATATGCTCAGGCGAATTAAATTTCTCATCGCCATCTTTTATATAAGCAGAAACATTGAAAAGGATAATTCCACCGATACCAGCATCGGCCATGGCTTCAAAATCTTTAGTTAACCCTACTTTACTCATGTTACTATTCATGACATGCATCCATGTTCGTGGTCTGTTTTCTGGAGCCGGATTAACGAATTCATTATCTAATACCATTTTTTGTTTAACCTGAGCTTGTGAAAAATTACATGCCATTAAGGTAAGTATCGTATAAATTACTTTTTTCATTATTTATAAATTTTTACTTAATTATTTTTTCTTCTTTAAAAAATATACTAACTGGTCCTAAAAGTCCTGACGACATAAGTTCATCTCCTTTTTTATAAAATTGTCCCGCATCAAAGGTGGTTCTTGGTCCTTTTGGCAGGGGTTGGTTATTTATATACCAATCTGGCATTTTACTATCATCTTTAGGTATGTAACTTGATAAATTATAACCGTCATCTTGTTTAGGAAAGCGTTCATCACCAATTAATTTATTAGTCCATTGGTTGAATACTTTTACTTCTATGGTATTTTCACCTTTTACGAGATTGTTACTTATATCCAATGTGAACGGCGCTATCCAAAGTACACCAGCATTTTTCCCGTTTATAAATACTTCTGCTGTAATACTTACATTTCCTAAATCTAATATTGCTTTGTCTGATTCTTTTAGCTTTTTAGAAATAGTGAAATTTTTACGATAAATAGCTTCACCTGAGTAATATTTGATATTTTCATTAGCATTATCTTTCCAATCTGTTAATGTTTCAAATTTAAGATTCACTGCATAATCATTTTCTTCCAAAAATTCTACATCCCAAGAGGTATTCAAACTAATAGGCTTAACTATTTCTTTAGATTTTATGCTAAAAATTTTTGTTTTTCCATTGCTTAGCTTTAAGCTATAATCTCCTGATTTATCAGATACAGCTATGATATTATTCGATTCGTCGAAATGGTATTCATTAGCGTCATTTACTTCAACAATGGAAATAACGTTATTGGCATTTTCTCTAAAAATAATAAAAGCAGATTCTAATGGCTTTAAATTTAACCAAACGATTGTTTCTTTTTCATTAGTTTTAAAACGTGCAATTTTTGTAATTTCTCCAGTAGTAGCATCCCATAATTCTGGAATTTTATTACCAACTCTAAACTTACATTCGTAATTAGCAGGCTGCTCTTTTTCATTATAAAAAAAGTAAATATCAGCTTCCTTAGATTTCCGGTGTTCAAATTCTATATCTTTATCTTTTATTGTAAAGTCTGCTTGTACATTGTTAAAATTATATGAAGTAATGCAATTTGGTTTGCTCCAGATGTAAGCAACTAATTCTTCAAACATCTTTATATTACTTTCGGAATTTTTATACCCCGTTAACTTTTTTGGTTTATTTCCAACAATTGGAATACCTGCATCAACAATTGCTTTTAATCTTTTTAAAGTTGGTAGCGCCATTAAATCAACATCTTGAAGAACTAAATGACTATAAGCATTTCCTTCTGGTAGTACAAGTGTTTTATTTTTTATGACAGTACGATTGATTAAAACGTCGGTATTTGTACAATCGAAATTTAAGCCTGTTGGTATTTTGATATTTAATTCTTTGCGTTTAAAACCATCTTTATGTGGTACATCGCCAACAAATACTAATACATCTGCCACAGGATACCCTTGTCGCAATAAGTAACTACCGCGTGTTATGTATTGAAACCAAGCAGAACCTGCATTCATCCACCAAGGTTGCGTTCTGTCTATATGCGAACCCCAAGTTCCCATCGTCAATCCTGGTTTTACATTGGTATTGGGTTGGTGTACATAGCGATGAAACATAAATTCGTTTACACCCTTAACCCAAGCCATATCACCCCAAATTTTGGCCATTGCTGGATGCATTTTCCAATTGACATCTGGAGTCGCTGTAAAGGCTTCTGCCGAGATAATATTTTTCCCATAAATATGGGCGCCATCTATGGTTCCAGTTAGTCTTTTTTGATTTTTCCTACCCATCCAAAACTCGGTCATTGGCAAATCAATATATTTAGAAATATCAAGAGGACTCAAAGGACCTTCTCCATAAGGTTCTATGTAACTTTTTAAACCATTTTCATTGCACAACTCCGTAAAATATTTAAAGTAATTATTGGTTGCTAAATTGCAGTATACTTCATTAAGATCATAAGAAATAGCACTAGTAGTTTCGGAATTTTCTACATAACGACCTGCAAAAATGGGTAAGAACGAGATGATATCATACCCCTTTTCTTTATTGAATATTGATTCAAAGTTGTTGGTCCAGTTTTGCCCACCCATTTCATAACTATCAATCTCAATATATTGTAAGGCGTTTGGCGCTACTTTTTTTGTATTGTCAATGACCTTTTTTGAAAAAGCATCAAAATGAATTTTAAATGCTTTTCTACTAAATTTATCACATTCTAAACCAATACCCGATTTAGAGGCTGGCCAATTGGTTGCTCCTGTAGATGTATATCCAAATCTCATCACCATCCATTTCCCTTTTGTTAATTTAGTTTGTAATATTCCTTCTTTTGAAAGTGAACCTGTTAAATTTAAGATGGATGACATGGGGATAACATTTACATTTTTGGAATTTTTAACTATATCCAAATAATTTTCAGGCGAGCCTAACCCGCTAAACTTTAAATAATCTTTATAGGGGCGTGTTTGTGTTAAGTTGATTTCTCTAATATTGATTGATTTTTCAAAAGACACTCGAAAATATCTTGCGCTAATTGCATCAAATTGTTCGCTGATAATTCTTTTCTTTTTACCAATTCGGGTAGCGTATTTAAACGTCTTAATCTTTGTGTAATTTTTTCCATCATCCGATATTTCGAGAGCAGCAACAATACCTTCACCAAAATAGGAAACATATACCGAACTTATTTTATGTAGTTGTTCATAATCAAAAGTAATTGAGGGATCGTAATCACTAGTTTTCTTCAATTCTGAAGATTTTTCATTCCAATTATCAGTAGCAATACCAATATCAAATTTTTTATCTGAAGCTGTAATTACGGGTTTAGCATTAGCATCTATAATTTCGGTTTCAAATGCTGGATACGCAATAACGGCAATATCTTTATAAAAGCCTTCAATAGTAGTAGGTTGCAATAGCGGCTTATTTATGATACCTCCGTCTAAAATAGTTTCGCTCCAAACTACCATTTTCATACTTTGTTCTGGGGTAATCCAAGGACCACCGCTTGAAGTCCAACCATCACAATTATGCACCCCAAAAGTTAAATTTAAACGTTCACATTCTTTAGCTGTATGCGTAAGTATGTCGTGATGTTCATCTGAGTTATAATCAACATTTCCGTAAGGTATTTTGTTGGCAATATTAAATAACAAAATACCACCTTGTCCTGCTGCAGCTATTGCTTCTAAATCTTTGGTCATCCCCACCTTACTCATATTACCACTCATGGCATGCATCCAGGTTTTCGGTTTTACAGAATTTGGTGGTGATTTAAAAGTTTTTTCTAAGTTTTGACTACTTACCTCTGAACATACAGTTAGAAATAGAATAGATAGAATTCGTGATATATTTTTCATTCGTTTAAATTTTCTGGTGTAATCAAAATATAAAGATTTCTAAAAATTATAATACCTTTAACTTCGACCAAAAATTGATATTGCTTTTTTGAACCAACAAAGTTGACAGTAATTACCCACAACTTTTTATCGTAAGCTTTTGAAAATACCAATAGTTGTATTTATATGATTTTACTATTGATTTTTAATGTAAACTTTATCCATTTGGCCCAACTTGGTTGGCAGACAAAACGCTGACAGATTTATTCCCTTTCCCCAACTCATCAGCTCCAATATCTTTCTTCCCTGTGCGAATTTGACCATCCATATCATCAAGAACAAACTCATAGTTTCCTTTTGAATTATCAACTGCGGGACTATTTGATTTTATACTTGGAATACCATCGTTATCAAATTCAAACATGGGATCTTTAATTATTAATCCACTATTTGGATGATTGTTTTTATTTCCTTTCCAAATAATATTTGCATCGAATTGAACACCATCCATTTTGGCTCCTACATCTTCTATAGCTTTATCACAATCATAAAAAATATTGTTCACTATTTTTAAATCTTGTGAACCACCATCACCGTTACTTATGAATGCTGAACTGTTTTTACTAAACGTATTAAACCCAATGAAGCAATTAACAGGACGAATATGTGAGTATCCGGTTGGTTTTGATGCTTCTAATCTGCTAAAAAGGATTATCCCTGCATTATCTCCAATAAATACATTGTTATACAACTTATGGTTACTGTCTGCAAAGCGAAGTTTAGAATTAAAAAAATAATTTCCATAGACTTTATGTTCTTGACCGTTACGAAGCGAAGTATGTGTGCAGTTTTTTACAGTATTGTACCTAAAAGTTACATCCCAACATTTGGCTGATAATACTCCTTCGGCATCTGCAGATAAATTTTCAAACAAATTATGTTCAATAACCATATTTGCTCTACTGTTACCAAACTTACCATAACCCGGCTGCACGGCAGTGTTGTCATTATCAGCGTCACTAGTTGTAAAATCTTTAAAATAATTATGATGCACCCAGTTATTTTGTGCAATTTTACCGTTTGAACCTTGTAATGAAAGCATTGGCCCTCTAAAATTCTTATTCTGAAATGTATTATAACTCACTTCATTATTACTACCTGAAATAGCTAAATATGATGAACTCGTATTTGCATCTGTTTCTGAATCCTTGATACATTCATATACATTTCTGGTAAAAGTACAATGGGATGCAGAATTAAAAAGTCTATGATATGCCTCGTGCTTAAAAACAAATCCTTTGATAATCACATATTGCGTTGAACCTTGGGTAACAAATCCATCTTTTCCATTTATAGTAACACCTCCAATGGTTTCAGCACGAATAATAATTGGTTCACTTTCTGTTCCCATTACATCTTTAATGGAAATTTGACTACTTGTAGTATAAATACCATTTTTAACAATTATTTCGGTACCAGCTGTTGCCCTATTTACCTCAGTTTGTAACTGAGCAATAGATGTAACAGTAACAGTGTTTGCAAACATTTGCAAACTTGATGCTAAGATGCAACAGATTATAAAGTTAATTTGCACTAGTCTTTTAGTCGTTTTTTTTGTAAACATTATCAATTTTCTTATTTCTGTAAATATTTGATGATTAACTAAATTATTTTCAATATATATTTATTGCCAATTACAATTAAATATTTGAATTTAAATTAGTACATCCATTTAATCCTCTTTTACCATTTGTCGAATTCAACACATATCCATTTCTTAGATACTGGTAAGTAATAATACTATCGTATGAGATTTTCAAAACAGTCAAATTTACCAACTTACACACTCAATATTTAAGCACTATTGTATCATTACTTTCATTATTGATGCGTATTTATATTATTGTCTCAAAAACGCTATTATATTATTTTTAAGTTGAAGTCTTACATTCAACTCAATAATGACTAATAACAAAAGGAATTCAATCTGATTTTATAACTAAAACCTAAGTAGACATCCTAAAGAAATCTAGTTTTAAAATTCAATTTGTATACACTTTGAAATTCTTATAAATAGCAGAACGTGTGGCCATATGCCTAATGCCTATTCTACCCTCTTTTATTGGAGGGATTTTAGAAAGATCCCAGAAAAAAAGCTTTACCCCATCCACACTCTCCACTTTAAAAAAAAGCGCTTTATCCCTTTTAATGGCTGTAATATGATATTTTTGATTCGATTTCATATAACCATCCATATCATAAGAAGGTTGTATACGCATATCTTCAAATGAAGTATTCTTAGGATACTTTCTAGCTCTTACGTAATAGGCTCCGCCACCATCATTTTTGAATGCGGCAAAACTGATATGTAGTAGATTCATATTATTGAAATAGTTTCGCATTGCAGGAACTGTCCTTAAATCACTCCATTTTAAGATGTCCTTATCATACACTTCTGTATCTTGATCCCCTGTTGCTTGGATATATAAAATGTTTACATATCTATTCTCGGTATCTGTTCGAGTATAATCGAATTCTATTTTAACATCTCCAGCAAAAGACTCTTTGGTCCATAAAACAGCATGATGTGCATCATCATTAGGTTTTGGCCCTGCTTTGAAATGCATTCCTTTATTTGAATTTTCTACCTTTGCAATGAGTCCGTCTAAAGTCCATTTATTGGTCCAATCATTTTTACAATTATCCTTAAAAACTAAATTCCAATGCTCATTATTATCTAGTATATTAAAATCTTTTTCTTCATCTTGAGCGAAAAAATAAGCACTATTAATAAATAAAAGCAAACTAATAATATACTTCATAAACTGATGTAAACTAAATTATTTCTTTTGGATTTATTCTAAAATCGAATACAAAACTTATGAACTGGTAACATATTTACTATTTTTATTCACGATGTTTTATTTAATGTTCAATTATTTTTTTTAATCCTTACGGTTTAATTATAAATGTTTCGACTCCATAATTCCAGTTAAGAAGAATCATTACATCTCCTGTTTAACTTTTGAAACTGTTTATATAAGTTCCTTTGAATTTCTAACCTGATATTTATTTCAAAGACAAAAGTTAAAATTGATACCCAAATAAATAACAATATATATTTCTTTATAACCTATATTTATGTTATTTCGAATCTTTTAATTTTTTTCTAACCAAAGCTTCTAAAAAATAATAATCGCCATAAACTATTGGCTCATCCAACTCATCCTCTTTTGGTTTATTCCCTGTACTGTAATCCAAAATAAAAGGAGCTTCAATTTCAGCATCTAAAACATATTTATCTGACATTAAAGATGCTAATATTAAATTTGCTTTATCCAAAAAATATTGCTGTTTTGTATATCCATAAATTTCATATAAAGCTGAACAAACAACCGCTGATGCAGAAACATCTTTATGTGTATTTGGAATTTTTGGATCATCAAAATCCCAATAAGCAATACCATCTTCTGGTAAATTTTCATGCTCTAAATAAAAGTTGGCCGTAGCAATTGCCTGATCTAAATATCTTTGATCATTTGTGTATCTATAAGCCATTGAAAAGCCGTAAATAGCCCAAGCCTGACCTCTAGCCCAAGTTGAATTATCATTTAATCCTTGATGCGTATTTTTTAATCGAACCTCTCCATTTGAAGGATTGTAATCGATGACATGGTACACACTATTGTCTGGTCTAAAATGATTTTTTAAAGTTGTATTTGCATGGTTTACTGCAATTTTATGATAAAGACTATCTCCTGTAATTTCACTTGCTTCGAACAACAATTCCAAATTAATCATATTATCTATAATCACAGGATATTGCCATTTCTTCTTGTTAAAATCCCAAGATCTAATAGCTCCAACCGTATCACTATATCTGGTACAAAGTGTTTTGGCACTTTTAATAATAACGTCTTTATAATGTTCTTTTCCTGTAACTTTATAGCCAGTACCAAAACAAGAGTACACTTTAAAACCTATATCATGGTCGTTATTGTTAAACTTTTCTTTTTCTATAAATGAAGTCCAAGTTTCAGCTTTATCTAAAAATTCTTGTTTACCCGTAATTAAATATAATTGCCAAAGATTTCCTGGAAAAAAACCACTTGTCCAATCTTTGGAAGCTACACCCCTAACTTCATTTGTTGTTTTGGTATAACTTCTTGGAATAGACATAGAATCTACAGGATAATTAAGAAGCTCTTGATATCTTCTTTCTAGGAGTGTTTTTGTATTTGATACTTCTGCCTGCTTTTCATTTTTCTTACTTACCTGACAAGACATTAGAAATCCTAAACTAATAAATACGATATATAAATTTTTCATTTTTATTCTTTTATCACTTTTACAAATACTGGTTTATCTCCATTTACTTTTACAATATAAACACCACTGGGTTTGTCTGTTATATCTATCAATATCATGCCCGAACTTACAGGGTAGATTTGTGCTTCAATTAATTGTGAAAGCATATTATAAATCTCAACATCTATTTTTTGTATATTATTTGGAATATAAATTTCAAACAAACCGTTGGATGGGTTTGGATAAGCTTTTATTTCTTCAAGAAAATTAATACTTTTTGAAACACCTCCTTCACAAGCTGTTTTGCTTACTACCTTTAATTGATCACCATGATTAACAGGTAGCGAAAAGCTAGATTGATACGTTTCAAATATAGCTTCTCCATTTTTATAGACCGTGTATGGAGCTGTTCCAACTGCTACAGATACATAAGCCTTTTGTTTTGTAACTTTTATTTTCCCCGATAAATTAACACCACCTTCAATTATTACTGAGTAACACTGCTCATAATCATCTCCTGAAATACTGATACATAAATCATAAGTACCTGGGCTTAATCCATCAATTATTTTAGTAGTTGTAAAATCGTAATCTACACCATTCATACTCAATATGTAATTCCTGCTTTCTCCTGCATTAATAACCAACTTACCATTCTTTTTATCTACACAAGTTTCTCCCGTAGTTTCAATAGTAAAATTATCTGATGGCAATTGCGTTTTTGGACAACCTTGATTATCTACAACTGTTCCTTCTGGTGTACTTGAACATAAATCTTCTGAATTAGGAACACCATCGTTATCTGAATCATTAACATTACTTGTTACCGTATCGTTTATTTGAAACTCTTGAAATAAAATACCATTTTTTGAAGAGCCTACACCTGTTTTGCCAAATGGTATCGTTCCACTATAAGCTACTTTTGCAACTAGCCCATTATTCATGGTAAATATGATTTGGTTATTCTCTACACCCAACTTTAAAAGTACTTCTTCATCATTTTGTAAAACTGAAGAACTTCCTATTAACTTGCTTGTAGCTCCGTTTTTTACAGAAAAAATACCTGATTTTTCCTTATCTGTACTAACACGTGCAAACAGGTAGTTATTATCATCAATAAAAGAAGTAACTAAAACAATATCTGATTCTGTTCTATTCTCTAACTTATCAATACTTTTTATGCTAGTTTCAATTTCGTAAATAGCTTTTTGTGGTATGGTTACTACCGAATATTCCGATAATTTCCCCGTTGAAACTAGAGGGAGTTCCTCTGCAAACAACGAATAATATTTCATACCTTCAATATTCTGAACTTTCCAACGTGATGCATCTCTTTCTTTCCAGTCAGCTCGGTTTCCATATTCATTACTATTAAAAACTGACTCATGAATAAATTCAGTATGGTATTTTTGTTGAATTTCATACAAGTCTTTTTCAGCTAAATTTGGTACATGCTCATACCATTCTCTTTCCTCTGTAAAAAGCTCTCCTGTATTTAAAGCAGATACGATGGTACTTTGATACATACCCCAATGATTTCTTATTGTATTATTTATATCGCCCCAATACAAAGCAATCGACTCTCCATACAAGCCCCAATAAACATTACGTGCTCCTGCATATGGTCCTGCTGTATTAGTACCTGTACTTCTATGATTCCAATCAGTACGTACATCACATATTAAATTTGAAAAAGGTGCATTACGGTGAAAATCCAGACTAATAGTACTAGCTCCTTTTACATTTCTTAATACATTTCCATTTGATTTATGTATAAAAGTGATTGCATGTGTATATGGAATACTTGTATTTATGTTGATGTTACTTATTACATTGCTAGAAGAATAAGCATACGTAAAACCATGATGCCCATCTCTTCCTTCAATTACAATATCATCAATTTCTCCGTACGCTGAATATTTAAGGAAAATTGGATTATCAGCATTTACTATTGTTAGGTTTTTACACCAAAAATTGTAGCAACTATTAAAACCAATAGGGTTATATCCTGGTTCTGTTAAATGCTCTGCATGCTCTTTTTCAATCACTTCTATCCTTATATCTTCCATACCCACATTTTGCAACGCACTGTTTCGTTGGTATACAAACATTTCCCAAGAAGGTTTAAGTCTAAGTCTTAAGGGTTCACGAAGCGTAATTAAATTACCTTCAATTTTTTCTATGGTATGAAACATATTACCGCCATCAGCCGAAAGCCAGCTACTATGAGGTTCAGGATAATCTTGAGTTTGGTTATTAAAGTATTCATACCACAATTCTCCATTTACAGGGTTATTACCATCAGCATTTATTTCTATAATATCTCCTTGCTTTAATTTACTGGCATCCTCTACTACAATCACTTTGTCAGATCTCAATGCTTCCTCTGTAATTTTAGTAACCTTACTACTATATCTCCCAAAAAACTCTATAATATGACCTTTATCTCCTGTAGCATAAAGTCCACTAAATTCCCCATTGATATCGGTAGCTGAATTGGGCATATAAAATACAGTACCGTCTGCTCCATCACCTGCTCCCCTAAGAACAACATTGCTTCTTTCTATTTTGAGCCAATCATCAATCACATATCTTCCGGCAGGAAAATAAATAATACTATTATCGGGAGCTGATTTAATTATAACATCAATAGCCAAAATATCACTTAAACCATCATTAGCTACAACACCTTGATCTAATACATTAATAATATTACTAAATACTGGTTTTTCAGCATACCCACCTCCATAACCTGCATAAGAAAAATCGGAAAGTCGGCCACGTGAGTCCCATAACTCTCCTTTTTCACCCCATAAATCTGAAGTTGTTTTTGTTTGTGACTGAATATAATTACTACTTAGTAGTAGAATTAATAAAATTGATATTTTTTTTATAATCCTTTCCATGTTAATTAATTATCATTTTTTTGAAATAGCTTTGCCCCTCTAAATTAGAGACTTTCACAATATAAACACCTTGAGAAAATACACCCTTAGCAGCTATTTTTATTGATGTCTTATTTGCTATTGTTTTATACAACAATTGTCCATTCATATTAAAAATGGTAATTGTAGCATTTGTAAAGTTTTGCAAGGATATAACAAACTCATTTTCAATTGGATTTGGATAAATTTTAAAGCTATTGATTGTACTTTCATTAAGAGACAGCACATCTCCATTTTCTAAAAACTTCAATAAAACTATTCCGTTTCTAGAGGATCCTACACCTGCCTTACCAAATGAAATGTTAAGTACATTATTAGCTTTAGCTATTTCATTATCATCTAAGGTAAAAACAACATTTCCACTATCAATTACTAATTTTAGTGTCACATAACCATTTGTAGAAAGCGTAGAACCTGTACCTGCTAATTTTGTAACATTACCATTAAGCACTCTATATATTCCTGACTTGCTTGAATCAGCACTCAATCTTCCAAAAATATAATTATCATCATTACTAAACGCAGTAATTATAGCAACATCAGATTCGTTTTCAATTTCACTAGTTACATAACGTTTTACTCTTGCCTCAACCTCATAAGTGTTTCCTTCTGGAATATCAATAACAGAATATTCTGATAATTTCCCGGTTGAAACTGGTGGAAGATCTTTAGCAAAAAGCGCATATCTATTATTACCAGCTATATCAATTACTTTCCATCGGGAGTTATCTCTTTCTTTCCAGTCAGCTCGGTTTCCATATTCATTACTATTAAAAACTGACTCATGAATAAATTCAGTATGGTATTTTTGTTGAATTTCATACAAGTCTTTTTCAGCTAAATTTGGTACATGCTCATACCATTCTCTTTCCTCTGTAAAAAGCTCTCCTGTATTTAAAGCAGATACGATGGTACTTTGATACATACCCCAATGATTTCTTATTATATTATTTATATCGCCCCAATACAAAGCAGTCGACTCTCCATACAAGCCCCAATAAACATTACGTGCTCCTGCATATGGTCCTGCTGTATTAGTACCTGTACTTCTATGATTCCAATCAGTACGTACATCACATATTAAATTTGAAAAAGGTGCATTACGGTGAAAATCCAGACTAATAGTACTAGCTCCTTTTACATTTCTTAATACATTTCCATTTGATTTATGTATAAAAGTGATTGCATGTGTATATGGAATACTTGTATTTATGTTGATGTTACTTATTACATTGCTAGAAGAATAAGCATACGTAAAACCATGATGCCCATCTCTTCCTTCAATTACAATATCATCAATTTCTCCGTACGCTGAATATTTAAGGAAAATTGGATTATCAGCATTTACTATTGTTAGGTTTTTACACCAAAAATTGTAGCAACTATTAAAACCAATAGGGTTATATCCTGGTTCTGTTAAATGCTCTGCATGCTCTTTTTCAATCACTTCTATCCTTATATCTTCCATACCCACATTTTGCAACGCACTGTTTCGTTGGTATACAAACATTTCCCAAGAAGGTTTAAGTCTAAGTCTTAAGGGTTCACGAAGCGTAATTAAATTACCTTCAATTTTTTCTATGGTATGAAACATATTACCGCCATCAGCCGAAAGCCAGCTACTATGAGGTTCAGGATAATCTTGAGTTTGGTTATTAAAGTATTCATACCACAATTCTCCATTTACAGGGTTATTACCATCAGCATTTATTTCTATAATATCTCCTTGCTTTAATTTACTGGCATCCTCTACTACAATCACTTTGTCAGATCTCAATGCTTCCTCTGTAATTTTAGTAACCTTACTACTATATCTCCCAAAAAACTCTATAATATGACCTTTATCTCCTGTAGCATAAAGTCCATTAAATTCCCCATTGATATCAGTAGCTGAATTGGGCATATAAAATACAGTACCGTCTGCTCCATCACCTGCTCCCCTAAGAACAACATTGCTTCTTTCTATTTTGAGCCAATCATCAATCACATATCTTCCGGCAGGAAAATAAATAATACTATTATCGGGAGCTGATTTAATTATAACATCAATAGCCAAAATATCACTTAAACCATCATTAGCTACAACACCTTGATCTAATACATTAATAATATTACTAAATACTGGTTTTTCAGCATACCCACCTCCATAACCTGCATAAGAAAAATCGGAAAGTCGGCCACGTGAGTCCCATAACTCTCCTTTTTCACCCCATAAATCTGAAGTTGTTTTTGTTTGTGCGTAAATACCCGAAAACATATTTACTTGTAAACACAAAACAATTATAGAAACTAAAAGTTGCAACTTAGTTGAGATTTTGTTCATACTAATGATATAATTAATTATGTAATTTACAGCTTTGTATTACTTAGTAAGTGCTGCTTCTAATTGACTTAAATCGTCTTTCATTTCTCCATTTTTACCATATATAACAGGTGCTATAAAACAATCTCTTATACGATCTTTTGTACGATCCTTGTAGTGGCACCATACATGATACCAATCGCCTTTCCAAACAAAAAAGTCACCATGGCCATAAGGCGTGTCTAATTCCCAACCTTCTCCTACAAGTCCTTGAGTTTCATAAGGACCATACAAATTTTTAGAAGTAGCATAATAACCCGAACAACTTAGATAGTATATACCATTATACTTATGTAACGAATTTTTATCCATATCTGGAAAATAGGTTGTTTTGTTAATAACAATTGTTTTGGGCTCTTCATCAAGCTCAATCATAGATTCTTTAAGGCGTGCTATTTTATAATTTGTTCTACCATAAATTATATATGGAGTGTTATCATCATCAACAAAAATAGTAGG
Source organism: Lutibacter agarilyticus (assembly GCF_900188235.1). Classification (GTDB taxonomy): domain Bacteria; phylum Bacteroidota; class Bacteroidia; order Flavobacteriales; family Flavobacteriaceae; genus Lutibacter; species Lutibacter agarilyticus. Next base: position 43,752 of record NZ_FZNT01000008.1, read on the forward strand.
GTCAAATGAATCTACTAGAGGTTTACCTAGTGCATCTTTATATGGCCCTTCAGGCTTGTCTGCTACCATAACCCCTGCATTGTCATGGTGATTTGAAAAATACCAATAATACTTACCGTTTCGTTCTACAATATCTCCTGCCCAGCATGATGTATTTCCTTTCCCCATATAATTATCTTCAGGACTAATAGTACCTACATGCTCCCATGTTTTCATATCCATAGATTTATAGATACGCCAATCTGGCATTACCCAATCGCTTATACCAAAACCTATATCGTGACCTGTAAAAACGTAGCACACATCATCAACTACCAACATATGAGGATCAGACATTCCTGGTTCTGGAATTAATGGATTTGTAATTACCAACTTAGGCTCCATTAATGGTTCTTCGATTTGTTTATTATCTAGACTCTTTGATACAATCTTTGACACACCAACAATTGTTACTAAAGTTAACAAAAGGCCTAAAACACTTTTTTTACTAATTTTCATTTCTTGATCTTATTATATTCTTATTAATCCAATTTTTACACAACGCCCATTTCAAACCTTCTGAATAGTATAGTCTTTTACTAATCCTAGCATCTAGAGTTATGGTAATACATCGCTTTTTATTTTGTTTTAAAGTTCCATATTTGTCCAATAGTTATTCCTCCATTACCATCTTTCACTATCACTTTAAGATAATAGGTACTAGCTGCAGTTAGGTTACTAGCTGTATAGGTTGTTTCAGTTTGGTTTTCTGAAACTTTGGTAGTAGGATTACTATTTGTATCTAAATACACGTCAAAGGTTAATGTATCATTATCAACATCACTGGCAGTCCAACTTAATGTGACACTGAAACCAACTATTTCTGCATTTAATTCTGGATATGCTAATACTGGTAAAAATGGTAAATTATTGGTTACTCCTTCTCCTTCAGTTAAAAATTGACTTGATGATGAGTAAGTACTCTCAGCTTGTTTATTATCTACTGCTTTTACACGCCAATAATAGGCTTTACCTTTTGGTAAAACAATGATTTTTGATGTCGCATTGCTCGTTTCATTATATGATAACGATGAAAATGAGTTAGTTTCTGAAACTTCTAATTTATAGCTAACCGAATTATTATCTGGGTCAGTTGATTCATTCCACTCAAATTTCACAGCGTTGTCTACACAAAGTGTATTGTTTAGCGGGTACACCTTTAATGGTGTTGTAGGGGCTTTATTTTCAGTAGTAGTAATAAAATCTGAATCATTATCTCCACCTCCACCACATGATAGTAACATGCCTAAACTTATAGTTAGTATATATACTTTTTTCATTTTATTTTTTTGTTTAGAAAATTAAAACTAAAATTTGTTTTAAAAGGGATGCCCAATATTACGGGCATCCCCTTACTTAATAAACCAAACTCTAATCAAATTTATTATTCTGTAAGTTCTATTTTGAACTCTTCAAAAATCACATCTCTATCTCTAACCACTAGAGTATCTTTCACCTTATGGGTTTCATTGCTTGCACTATCTGTATAAGCATAATCTAGATAAACTACATCGCGTTTTTTATCTCCCCAAGTATCACCATCTTCAACAAATATACCTGAGCCAGAAACATTGTATGGATCATCACCAAAACTTCTAACAATACAACTACCTTCATTATCAAAAACTAGTTCAAAATTTACATCACCAGGACTTACATCATCACCTCTTCTAATACGATTTGATAATTCTACATTGCTTTTACCTGTTGTGGTTAATTTTACTAGTTCATCTCTTTCAATAAATTCTGTGCGATATTCAGTAGTAATAGTTTCATTTGCAGCGTTTGTCATTACATCTACTCCACGACGTAAATAAATTGCTTGGTATTTATTCATGAATTTAATACCATAAAGTGTATAATCTTTAGGTGTAAATTCCCAATCTTCTTCATTTACTCTAGACGGATTTATAATCCCCTCTAAAGGTTTACCTACCAAAAGAGTATCTAAATTCTCGACTTCTGTAATTAATACAGGAACCACATAGTTTACTGTTTTTTCTGGAGCAAAAGATAATGGATCTTCAAAAAAGGCATCAGTTAATTGTACTTCAATTCTTCCTTTAACAGATCCTTTAGGTATTGTAACTGGACTTGGAGTTTCAATGGTATAATAATTTTCTGGTAAAGCTACTACATTCTCTACACCGTCAAGAAGTTCTGGCGCTACTTGAAAATGCACACTTCTATTTTCTTTATTACTATATACACCCGTCATGGTTACTCCAATTTCAAACTTGCTATTGTTATCATTTTCGTTTACTCCAAGATCATATTTTCCTAAAATAAGGCTTCGTGCTGGAGTTTGAAAAGGAAAGTACACAGCTGTAAAATCGTAATCACCAAACTCAATGTCTTGATTTTCACAAGCCATAATACTGATTACAGCAACTAATAATATTAATATTTTTGTTTTCATAATTCGTGTTTTAAACTTTTTTAAATAAAATGTTCACTAATATTACCATCCTTGGTTTTGCTCAAGCATTGAAAACTTTACAATCTCGTTATTAGGAATAGGTAAATATTTGGCATGAGAAGGGTAATCTCTAATTTCTACAGTTGTTAATTCTACGTAGTTTGTACCATCATAAAAATATCCTGTTGCTGTTTCGTTTAAAGGAAGTCCCCATCTTCTAATATCCCAAAAACGATGCCCTTCAAAACTTAGTTCTAAACGACGTTCATTTCGAATTAAATCTCGCATTTGCTCTTTTGAACTTATAGAAGCTAAATATAAATCAGGTTGAGTAATACCTGCTCTTTCACGAATAGCACTCATTACATCGGTTGCTGAAATACCATTTACTTGGTGCATTGGACCTCCAATTTCATTAGATGCTTCTGCTAAAATCAAAAACAATTCAGTATATCTAAAATATACGTTAAAATGTCTTTTACCTGAAGTTGTACCATCATCATTTAAACGTACGTCAGAACGAAGTAATTTTTTTAAATAATAACCTGTAGTTGTAGACAATTCAGGTATTGAATCTGTTCTATCTACACCACCCCCAAGTCCAGAATTGATAGTTCCTCCTCCAATTGAAGAGCCATTAGTAACAATATATTCCAACAAACGAGGATCTCTATTATTGTAAGGATTTTGCGGATCATATCCATTAGCAACAGTTGCTGGAAAGCCGTTTTTCATTGGAAAGGCACTCACAATATTGTGCGTAGGATTTATTTGTCCTAATCCATTTCTTGAAGGTGGAAAATTTCTTTCTTCTTGTGTTGAATTGTTATTTCCCAAAGAACCACGCCACAACATTTCAGCACCATCTTTATCATCATCAGAGTCATAAAAAACTACTCCATTAGGATCTAAACCTGAAATACCTCCAATATCATTTAAAAGTTCTGAAGCCACAGTTGCTGCTTTTTCATAATACCCTGACCCGTTTAAAAATGATGGGCTAGCAGCATATAATGCCAATCGGGCTTTTAATGCTTTTACAATTCTACCAGAAACTCTAAGATTGTATTGTGATCCATTTACTGTTTTGTATTTTCCAAAATCAACATCTCCATATTTAGGATCAATATCTGCTTCATTATCCGAATAATCTGTTGGAAGTAATTCAAAAGCCTCATCATAATCAGCTAAAATTTCGTCTAAAGATTCTTGAAATGATAAACGCGGTATATTAAAGTTTCCACTTGGAGGAATGAACTCCTTGATATAAGGAATACCTAATAAATCACCAGATACACCTACACCTGCATGCGCCTGTAATATATAAAAATGAAACAAGCCTCTTAGTGCTAATGCTTCTCCAAGTAGTCTATCATTAAATAATTGATCAACTTCCTGATCTCTATGCCATTGAACTGTGCCTTCATTAACAATTTCAATAAATTTATTAATGTAAAATACTCTTTCGAATTGCCCCCATTCAGAAGCAGGATTATACTGAGCTGATAATTCACCTAAAGCCATTCTTTTATAGCCATTATCCATTTGATTGTGAACGGCGTCATCTGTACCTGCTTCGGTATATTGGTACTGATTCATTATCTTGTTATACCCTTGTAGCAGTATTCCTTCTGCTGATTCTGGGTCAGTTCCAATATAATCGGTTGTAATCCGGTTTTCATCAAGAGGATCTAGCATATCTTCACAAGCTACCAGACCTGTAAAAAGAAGTGCAATCGTTATATAATTGATTATTTTTTTCATATTTAAAAGTTTTATTTAATTGACCTAAAATGTTGTTCTTAAACCAAAAGTGATCGTTCTATATTGTGGGTTACTCCCAATATTTAACTGACGAATATCTCTACTTTCTCCAAATTGAAATAGGTTTATTGCAGCTGTATTTATACTAAACTGACTCATTCCTAATTTTTCACATACATCTTTTCCAAACTCATAAGTTAATTGCGCTCGTTTGATATCAAAGAAACTATTGTCCTTCATCCAGAATGTAGATCTTCTATAATTATGATTGTTTGTGTTTGAAGATAATCTTGGGTAGGTAGCTGTATTTGCAGTTTCTGGAGTCCAACGTCCTAAAACAACTTCAGAGTATTTATCGTTTCCGTCTACCCAAAAATAGTTATCATCTGTAATTAGCTCGCCTCCAAATTGTCCAACACCTAGTATAAATAAACTTAGACCTTTATATTGTAATCTTAGGTTAACCCCATAAGACCAAGGATTGCTATACTGACCTATTTCCTTTCTATCATTATCATCAATTATAGCATCATTATTTTGATCAACATATTTAAGATCTCCTGGTTGTACTGCTCCAAAAGCTGGAACTGGTAGGTTATCGTTTAGTACTAAATCTCCGTTAGTATTCGTATTAAAATCATTTTCTGAATAAAACCCATCATCAACTAAACCAAAAATTGCGTTTGTTGGTCTACCTATTCTAGATAAATAATCATACTCTACTACTTCATCACGAGTCTTAACTTCAGACTGTGAATACAATATATTACCCCCTAAATTAAATGAAAAACCACTATCAAAGTTCTTTGCATAATTTAATCCTAATTCAAACCCATGGTATGCATCTTTATTAAAATTATCATAAGGTCTAAAAATATTATAATAATTTGGGTATCTATTGCTTAATCTAGTTACCTGATTGTCAAAATCAGTTTTGAAATAATTAAATTCTAACCATAAAGAATTAAATAAATTAGCTTCTAATCCGAAATTTAAATCAATACGATCTTCATAGTCTATTGATAAATTTTGACCTTGTGATATGTCTTTTTCACGATTAAATACACCATCAGCCCACGTAAAAGTTGCACCATCACTATAATTTTCATCATAAAGATAATACTCATCTATGTCAATATCAGATTTGATAATTCCACCAGAAGCTTTTAATTTTAAGTAATTTATAAAGCCTACATTTTTCATAAAACTCTCTTCACTAATAATATAAGCTAAACTAACTGTTGGAGACAAGCCTCCTCTATTTCCTTCAGCTAATTTTATAGAATTAGCATAGGTAGCTCCAAAATCTGCGAATATTTTTTTCTTATAATCATACGATATTTGCAAAGCAAGGTGAGAATACTTGTCTGCCTGTAAAACATCATCTTCCTGCTCTGTAAATGTATAACCTAGTATGGTTGTATTAATTGAGTGCTTATTTTTAAATGTTTTCTCATAATTTAAAAGACCATAAAACCCTAATCTACTTACAAAAGAATTTGAATTTACATTTTGAGTTTGATCCTTCAAATCTACCTCACCATAAGGTGTAAGGTCTACAATTTGTCCATCTTCCCAAGTTGGTTCATAAACTCTATATTGATTTTGTAGAGATTCCGTATATACATCCAAAAAGTCAAAACTTAAATATGTTTTAGCTGACAGACCTTTTGTTATCATACTTAAATCTAGATCAATTGCATTGTTGAACTGAGTAGTATTTGTAATTTTGTTTTTACGACCACCAGCTAATATTTCTGCAACCGGTGTGTTATTTCTTAGTGCCTGAGTTGTCCCTAATAAGCTACCATTGAAAACATTTGCTCCTTCTATTATTGCATTTAAACTATTATTTGAACGGTCCATCATAGAAAGCGGTAAAAACGGTGCATAAGCATTAGGTTTAAATGTTGTACCACTACTTAAAAGATTTTCGTTTGCTGTTTTATTTGAATTTATAATAGCAACTACATCAACACTACTTTTAATCCAATCGTTCACTTTAAAATCAACGTTCGCTCTTACATTAAAACGGTTGCTACCTTTATTAGCCTCAGAATTTAGCAGTACCTGATTTTGGTCATAATTCCAGCCCATATTAATGTAATATTGCGTTTTATCATTTCCTCCAGCAAACTGTGTTACAATATCTGTTGTAGTTGTAGCCCCTCTTAAATATCCTTCATCATTATAGAAATCTACATCTGGATACAAATAAGGGTTGGTACTACTTTTATAATCATCAATTAAAGACTGCTCATAAAATACTTCTAAGCCATCATTTCTTCTTGCCTCGTTAAATAGCTGCATATAATCTACAGCGCCTAAATAATTTGGCAATTCAATTGGTGTTTTTAATCCACTTCTAATATTTACTGTAGCACTTCTCTTATTAATAGCTCCACGCTTGGTATTGATAATAATTACACCATTTTTAGCTTGACTACCGTAAAGTGCAATAGCACTAGCATCTTTTAGTACCGTGATTTGATCAACCTCATCCATATTTAAAATATTTGGGTCTCTACCAATTACACCATCAATAACAAATAATGCCGTACCAATACCTCTTACACTAGAAGTACCTTTTACTCCTACCATAAGGCCTTCAATATAATCTCTAACATATTGAGTATTATCATAAACAATTCGATCACTAGTATTAACTGAAGAAAAAGCACCTGTCATTTCTCTTTTCGTTATTGTTTTAATAGCTTGTTTAACAATATCTTTATCTGAAGCTAGGAAAAGAGATTTCTTAAGGGTGACTTCCCCAATTAAATCAGAAGAATTAATTAGCTGTGTATTATACCCATCCATTTCAATAATAATACTCTGGTCTAAAGAAACTTTAGCTAAAGTAAATTCTCCTTTAGCATTTGTAGTGGTACTAATACCTTTAGGTGCAAATATTTGTACACCACTCAAGGGTTTTCCCTGCTCGTCAACAATTGTTGCTGAAATTCCTGTTCCCATTTGTTGTGCTGTTGCCATAGTGGCAAAGCAAAAAATGGTTAATAATCCCAGGAATAGAATTTTGTCTTTTATATATTTTTTCATGTTATATTCTTTCATTTAAATTAAGACTCTGAAAATTTACCAACCTGGATTTTGAGGAAATCCATCATAAATCTGAGTTTGGCTTGCTTCAAATGGCAACCAGTAATGTTTTGGATAATCACAAACTCTATTTACCAGCACAAATTCCTCGAAATACGAATAAGTTCCAGTATTAGGGTCCTTTTCAGGAAAATTAACACCCGTTTTAGTTTTATATCGATCTAAATGTGCTACAACCCATCTACGAATATCTACCCAACGGTGCGCTTCAAAAGAAAGTTCAACACTACGTTCACGACGTAACTCGTCCATAAATTCGTTTGGATCTGAAACTTTAGAAGGATGTACCTGAGGTATTCCTGCTCTATCTCTTAACATATTTATAGCTTGTTCTGCTGATAAATTGTATGAAGCTGGTTGTGAAACAGCGCTGTTTGTAGCTGCTAATAATGCTTCGGCATACATTAAATAAATATCTGTAAGTCGCATTCGAATTCTCCATGGTGTATATTTATTATCCAATCTATTCCATTTACTATGTAATGTTGGATAATATTTTTTAAAGAAGTAACCTGTTTCAGACCCTGTACTACTGTTACGGTGCAATCCTCCTTCATAAAGTTGAGCTATTTTATGTTGTCCTGCTGATGATTTTGTTGCCAAAACATCTCCATTAACAGTAATCCACTTATAAAACCTAGGATCACGATTTTCAAAAGGTTTTGCAGGATCGAATGTAGGGGCTCCATAATTTCCACTCATATCATCTTGAACTGAAAGCCCATTGGCCATTCCAAAATTATAATGAATAAAGTTATGTGTAGGACTTAGCACTTTACTACCTCCACCTGCAACTTTACTATCCATTTGAAGTCTAATAACTTCCCTAGTTAAACTGTAATTAAATCCAGTACTATTGAAAATAAATTCGGTACCTCCTGGCCAAACTTTAGCTGGCACATCCCAAAATACTTCCTCATAATTTTCAAAAGTGGATAATGCATAGGTACCTTGGTCTGCCAATTTAAGTAACTCAGCAAAAGCATCAACAGCCATTGCAGCTAAATCACTATCATAGTCATAGGTATTAGTACTTCCTTTCATTAATGGACTGGCAGCAAAAAGTAAATTTTTACCCATATAACCATAAGCAGCACCTTTAGTTACACGACCTTTATTTTCGCCAAATGTTTTTTGTCCATAGGTTTCATCATCCCACTTTACTGGTAATAATTCTGCAGCTTTTTTAAAATCTTCATGAATTGCAAGTGCAGTTTCTCTGTAAGAGTCTGGACGAGGTAAGTTATAATCCTCAACCAAAACTTTATTAACATAAGGGTAACGCCCCCAAAACTTCATAATTTCTAGATGAAAAAAAGCTCTAAAAAAATATGCTTGACCTAAAATAACATTCTTCTCATCCTCTGTAGCATTTACAAGTAAGTCAATATTTTCAATTGCAATATTTGCTTTACGAATTCCTAATAATGATCCATTATAAACCCCTGGTCTATGCAATGTTCTCGCATCGTTAGGATCATTTGTTCTAATGCGATCCGTTTTATTTAAATAAGTAAAATCATTTCTTATCCAAAAACCTAGCTCCCCTTTATCTATTCGATTCATTGGTTGCCAACCATTATTTATTGTCGCATCATCTCCATACAAATAATCGGTTTGTTGATGTCCACCTGTTTGGTAATCTGTTACCAAAGCATACATTTCTTCCACAAACCCTTGCATATTATCAAAGTTCTTGAATACATCTTCAATTTCGATCACTGATTCAGGCGCTGCGTCTAAATATTCCTCGCATGAGAAAGAAAACAAAAGCCCTAAAATACATAGTGTTTTAATAATAATATTTTTCATTGTTCTCTGTTTAAAAGTTTAAGTTAAAACCAAAATTGATTCTTCTCAACGTTGGATAATCTCCTGTACGGTCAGAATCTTGAGAATTACTACCATTAAATTCTCTATCATCTGGTAAATCAGTCCACAATAACAAGTTATTACCGTTTACAAAAAATCGCATACTACTTACTCCCATTTGACTACAAAACGATTTTGGTATATCATAAGCAAATTCTACTGTTCTTAAACGCACTACCGATGCATCAAATCTATTTCGCATTGGATCTAAAGCTGCATTGTCAAGAGTCCAAGGTTGTAAAGTAAGGGTAGCATCCTGATTATCTGGAGACCAGTAATCCTGTAAATAATCAAAAAACAAATATGTTTCTTTATTAAATGTTCTTGAGTCTAGTGTTCTATTGGCATTCTGAGAACCATAAAACATTAGCATTAGATTAAATCCTTTATAGCTTCCTCCAACATTCCAAGTCCAAGTATTTTGAGGACGGTCTGAGTAACCTAAAGGCGCGTTATCATCTGTGCTATTGTAATCACCATTTCCATTATAATCAATAACATCATAATATCCTGGACGACGGAAATTTTGATCATTTACCGTTGGAGTTGACATATAAATATCATCCCAACTAGCTAAAATATCTCCTGCAATTGCAGCACGTGGTTGACCAATAATGTATCCTGCTGCTTTTTGATAAAACGGTTTTAATTCTGGATCTTCTCTTGCTATAACTTTGTCTTTTGCACGTGTATAACTAAAGTCTGTGAATAACCTCAAGTCATTTGCAAACGTATGTTTTAGTCCAAGTACAAATTCAAATCCTTTTACATGAACAACTCCTGTATTTGCTGCTGGTGGTGCAAAACCAAAGAAATCTGGAACATTTCGATTTGTACCTGTTATAAAAATATTCTCTCTGTCTTCTGCAAAATAATCAAACTGTGCTGTTACAGCGTTTTGAAATAAAGCTAAATCTATACCTATATTAGACTTTAAAGATGTTTCCCATTGTAATTCTGGATTACCCGCAACTTGTTCACTGTACCATATATATGGTGATCTATTCTGAATATGACTAGGTACTAAAAAAGAACTTCCTCCATTTTCCCATCTAGTGTCGTATAAAAATCTATTACCATTAGCTCTATCATCTCCTACCAAACCATAAGAACCACGTATTTTTAAGGTATTTAACCAATCTTCATTACTTAAAAAATTTTCATTGGATATCATCCAACCTGCAGCGGCAGAAGGAAACAATTCAAAACGGTAGCCTGGACCAAATTTCTCTGAACCATTATAAGCTCCATTAACATCTAAAAAATATTTATCATCGTAATTATAAGTAATACGACCTACCCAATCTTCTCTATATGAAGGAAATACAGACCCTCTAGCAGACTCTTCTCTTTGGAATAAAAATAATCCTGAAGTATTATGCTTATCTGCAAAAGTTCTCTTGTAATTTAAGGCTCCTTGATATGTTAATCTTCTAAACTTTGAGCCATTACTTACATTTAAAGCCGATTGTGTCCAAGGCTGAATTACATAATCAAAATCATTAACACCATCAGGTGAAGTAATTATTTCATTTCCATCAACATCATAAATTCTATAAATTACATTATCATAATCGGAATCACCTCTATCTCTAATAGATCTTCCTGCTGTCGTGTTATTGTCATAAGACAATCTTGCATTTAAACTTAACCCTTTAGTTATAAAATTAAGTTTTTGATCTAAAATAAAATCACTACTAATCCCTACTCTATTTGAAGTTTCAGCTCCTCTTTGAGTAAGGTAAATTAACGGGTTTCTAAAACTTGACTCACCACTAACATGATCTCCATATAATCCATCTGGATAAAGAGGTGTGTAAAGTGAAGATGCAATATTATATAATCCATTAAGAGGCTTTGTTATATCACTTATAGGTTTCTCCTGAACTCCATAATACCCAGAAATATTAACCGAAACTTTTGTTGATGATGTAATATTAAAATCTAAATTACTTCGGTAATTAAAACGATCATATCTATATTCACTATTATATCCCTTACCATTATTATATTCTGATCCTTTAAAAATATCTCGTGTTGTTTGGTAAGATAAACTTCCAAAATACTTAGCAAAATCTGAACCACCTCTTACAGAAAGATTAACTCTAGTATCTGTGACTTGATCTTTCAAAAGAACATCGTGCCAATCAACATCTGGATACTGAAAACTCTCTTCCAATGTAGCAGGGTTTCGGTATTTATCTTGAATTTGGAAAGGAACAATGTCATTCCATGAGTTAGGAGTATAAGCCAACTCACGCATAATTGACTCATTTGCATGCGTAATAGATGAAAATGAATTTAACTGTTTAGGTAATTTTGATACCGATTTAACGGTTGCATTACCAGAAAGTGAAAGCTGAGCTTTACCTGACTTACCTCTTTTTGTTGTAATTAAAATAACCCCGTTAGCACCTTTAACACCAAATACAGCAGTAGCTGAAGCATCTTTTAATACTGAAATTGACTCAATTTCATTTAAATCAAGATCACCCATTGAACGCTCAATGTTATCTACAAGAATAAGAGGCTGTCCTCCTCCATTCCAAGAACCTTGACCACGAATAAAAATTTTAGGATCTGTTTGCCCTGGCAATCCACTAGACGAGATGGCAACTACACCAGGTAATTTTCCTTGAATTGCTTCACCTACGTTTGATACACCCCCAGATTTCATTAGGTCTTCTCCTTTAGCTTTAGTTATGGCGCCAACAACACTTTCTTTCTTTTGTGAACCATATCCTATAATTACTATATCATCTAATTGTTCTGCAGCGCTTCGCATTATCAATGCTATTTTAGTTTTCCCTGAAGCAGGCACCTCCTCTATTTCCATCCCTATATAAGAGAATACAAGAATATCAAGTTCGCTCTTTACTTTTATTGCAAATTCACCGTCAAAATCAGTAACAGCACCATTCTTAGTGCCTTTTACAATAATTGACACCCCTGGCAAGGGGATACCTCCTTCATCTGTAACAGTTCCCGCAATTGTTTTTTCCTGTGCAAAAACGAATGCTGTACATAAAAAAAGCATCACGACCATACAAAGTTTTAATCTGTCATTTAGTCTCATAAATTTAAATTTAGTTTAAGTGTTTGTTTTTTATTAGTTAATTAATATTTGTTAAAATGTTAGTAATGTTATTTCCATAATTATTGTTTAAGTGATTTTTATTTAAATGAAATTTCCGTAGAAGTATTTCATAAAAAAATAATGATAATAACTTTTAAGACCTCCTAGAAAGTTAGTGTACACATAGCTTCCTTTTTTTTTTGAATACAAATTAAGTTCAGCCAGAACTAAACTTATTAAGTGGATTTTAGAAGTATTATAATTAGAGTGGTTTGGCATATTAAAATAAATACACCCTAAATTAAGGTTATTGCAATTCGCACTTTCTATTCCATTATTAGAATTTAAAAGTTCATTAGAATTGCTTTTTTTTAAACAAGTTAAAATCTTTACAAAAGATGATATAAATCTAAGTTTGTACATTTGCGGTTAAAATGTAGTTTGGTTATTAGAAGACAAACTTAGACACTAGAAGAAGTTATTTCTATGCACTATTGTTCCATTATTGTCAAATCTACTGTAGTTTTTCACTATAATCCCACAATTGCATCAATAGTGAAAAAAAACAAACTGAAACATTTAATATTTTTATGAAAAATATTTCTCACGTTACAATGAATAAATTACAACCGTTATTTACATTATTATTGTTCACTATTTTCTTTCAAAATATTGGATATGGACAAACACAAAATATCATTTTTCGAGAGATGTCTCCTCCAGGAGGTTTTACGCGTTATGCTATTCAGTCTATTATTCAGGATGATTTGGGCTATATATGGATGGGTACTCAGCAAGGGCTTATAAGGTATGACTCAAAAAACACAGATTGGTTTGAACCTATATCTAACGATTCTTTAAGTTTACCAAGCGAAGAAATCTTGCAAATTTATTCTGATAAAAACAACCAAATATGGGTTACAACAAGTAAAGGCTTGTGTAAATTTAAAAGAGAAACTCAAAATTTTGAACCTATAAAGTATGTTTATGAAGATGGTTCTAAGGGTAGTGAAAAGGTGTTATCAATACTTCAAATAAAAGATGGACGGTATTTGGTTATAGACAATAATAGTTTTGGTATTTTGGATTATAAGAACAAACAGTTAAACCGAATAGCTAAAAATCAATTAAAATATCCCGAAGTTTTATACAAGGATGATTTAAACAGAATTTGGATTACTACTAGAAATGGTGACATTTATCGTTTTTCTCCTTCATCTAATACCCTAAAAAAAATAATTTCAACCAATGTAAAAGCTCTTTGTATTTATTCTGAAAATGATCAAATCTGGATAGGAACAGAAGAAAATGGAGCTAAAATATACAATTTAAAAGGAGATTTTATAAAACAAGTTGTATTTAAAAGCACCTCTGAACTTTCCAAATCTGAAAGAGTAAGGACTATCAAAAGAGATACCTATGGTAGATTATGGTTTGGTACAGATGATGGTTTATTTATGGATTACGAAGGAAGCTTTACTTGGCTAGATCCTGATGATTATCCTGGAATACCTCATAATTCCATATTTCAAATTTATGAAGACAATAAGGGACAATTATGGATTGGAACCTGGTCAGGAGGATTGGCACTATTACACCATTCCGATAACAATTTTAAAACATATAGACACAGTCCATCACATAATTCCATAAGTAACAATGTGGTCAGTTCAATTTTACAAACAAATAAAGATGAACTACTAATTGGAACTGAAGTTGGCGGATTAAATTCATTTAATTTAATTACAGAAAAATTTGATGTTATTCCTTTAGATAAAAAACAACAAATAAAAAATATAAAGTCTTTATGTAAAGACAAATATGGTGGAATTTGGGCTGGTACTTTTAGAAAAGGACTTTGGTACAAACCTGCAGGAGCTTCATCATTTAAGGTATTTGACTATGGAATAGATGATGGTAACCACATATCATCTACCAGTGTTTATTCATTATGTGCAGTAGATTCTGGGGTATGGATTGGTACGTATCACGGCGGCATTGATTTCTATAGTTTTAAAACCAAATCTATTACTCGTTGCTTTTTAAACAACAGCAAAGGTATTCCAATGAATAACATTGAAGTCCAATCTATACTAGCCGATAATAAATCTAATTTATGGATCGGGACTTATGACAATTTCCTATACCGTATTCATTTACCTACTGAAGAAATAACAAAAATTTCGGATAACCAGATTGTAAAAAAAAATGAGGCTAATACCATTTATAGTTTATGGCAACACAGCTCAGGTGATATTTGGATTGGAACAAAAAATAAAGGATTACTAATTTACAATCCTGATTCAAACAAAATTGAATATTTTGATGATGGTGGTTTTCTTAAGCAAAAAAACGTTTATGGTATTATAGAAGATTCAAATAAAAATATCTGGATATCATCTAACAATGGACTTATTCTTTATAACCCTGAAGATAAAAGCAAACGTCATTTTGTCTATTCTGATGGCATTCAAAGTAACATATTTAGCCCTCAAGCAATATTTAAGGATCAAGATGGAATTTTAAATTTTGGTGGTACTAATGGATTTACCCGAATTAATCCAAAAGATATAAAAGTAAATTCAAAAAAACCTTATACCATAATTAACACATTAAATATAAAAAATAATAAGTCTATTTACCCTATTTACTCCAATAATTTTGAAATTAAACCCATTCATTTAAATCCTGGTGAAACAACTTTTAGAATCAATTTCTTTGCTGATAATTATTTGAAGCCTAAAAAAAATAAATATAAATATCGCTTGATAAATTATTATAATGAATGGATATCTATAGAAAATGAAGGGTCAGTATTATATACAGGTCTTAATCCTGGTAAATATATATTTGAAGTAAAAGCCTCTAATAATGATGGTATATGGAATGATTCACCTACCAAAATGACAATTATTATAAAACAATATTGGTATAAAACAAACTATGCATACATTCTTTACATTTTAATTTTTGTCACAATTTTATATTTTATAGGTCGATTCTACATAGAGCGTGTAAAGCTTAAGCGCGTTATTTTACTTGAGAAAACGCAACGTGAGAATGAAGAGCAAATTCACGAAATGAAACTAAAATTTTTCACAAATGTTTCACACGAATTTAGAACACCTTTAACTTTAATATCATGGCCACTAAAACAACTTTTGAAATCAAAAAATATTTCGACCGTAGATCGTACAAATTTAGAAATTGCTAAACGAAATACCAATCGATTACTTGAGTTAATAAATCAAATTATTGACTTAAGGAAAATTGAAAAAGGTGAAAACAAATTAAATATTTCTAACCTTGATGTTGTTGAATTAATAAAAGACATTAAGCAGGGTTTTTTAGGTGAGATACGATCTAAACAAATTGATTTTTTAATTGATTCTAATTACACCAAAATAGAAATTGAGGCTGACCAACAAAAACTTGATACAATACTTTACAACCTCCTTTCCAATGCGTTCAAATATGTTCAAATAAATGGTCAGATAAAAATATCTATAAATAAAAAACTGAATACCATATCTAACTCATATAACAATCAATTAAGATATGGTCAAATACATACTGATGATTTTATCCAAATTACAATTGAAGATAATGGAACAGGAATTGACAATGATGATTTAATTAAAATTTTTAACCGATTTGAGCAAGGAAGACAAAACAATAAAAAAGATACGACTAAGAATGAAGGAAGTGGCATTGGGCTATCTGTTTGCAAAGATTTTACTCTGCTACATCATGGAGAAATAATGGTGCAAAGTAGTTTTGGCAAAGGCTCACGTTTTTCACTTCTTTTACCAACAAAGCAAAAAGCACAAAAGATTCTTTTCGAAAGCCACCAAAAAGTCAAAAACCTGAACGAAAACGAACTACCTTCTGTTCAACTAAAAAACGAAAAATCACCTGAAAATAGAAGCCAAATTCTAGTTGTAGAAGACAATCCTGATTTTAGTTCCTTAATATGTACTTTTCTGAGTGACTATTACCAAGTAGAGTATGCAAAAAATGGCTCAGAAGGATTGGCCGTTTTAAAACAACGCAACATTGACATTATTGTATCTGATATCATGATGCCAGAAATGGATGGCTTTGAATTCTGTAACATTGTTAAATCGCAAATAGAAAGCAGCCATATACCTGTTATTTTATTAACTGCTTTATCATCCTCTGAAAATGTAATGGTAGGTTTGGACAAAGGTGCAGATGCTTATATAATGAAGCCTTTTGATGAAAATATTTTATTGAAACAAATTGAAAACCTTTTAGAACAGCGCAGACGCATTCATGAAAACTTTACAAAACAATTTATTTCTAAAAAAACCATAGATGCTGGAGGTTTAGATAATTTCTTTCTTAACCGAGTGCGCACCGTTGTTGAGAACAACTTATCAAATGAAAATTTTAGCTTGGAGAAATTGACAGATGAAATAATGATAAGCAGAAGTAATCTTCACCGAAAAATAAAATCACTATCAGGTCTAAGCACATCTGATTTTGTAAATCTTGTTCGAATAAAATATGCTGTAAAATTAATTATAGAAGAAAACTATCGCTTTAGTGAAGTTACATATAAAGTTGGTTTTAGTTCACAATCCTACTTTACAAGGTGTTTTAAAAAAGTGTATAATGTTTCGCCTAAAGAATACTTTGAAAATCTTAAAACTAATGAAACTCCTAGAGACTAATTAACAACTTACATTAAACTTAATTATGAAACATGATTAAGAATAAATGCGAAACTTTACTGGAAACCACAGATAAACCTCGCTTAAAGGAGGTTATATAGTTTCTCGTTTAAAAGGTGTAGCTTGATAACCAATATCTGGACTTACTATATTAGACAGGACATAATTAGATTCTTTTATCTTTTGAGTTAACGTCAAAGGTGATGAGGTTGAACATAGAACGCATTCGACTTCGGACTCTTTTTCCGTAGCGGGTTTCTAGTTCCCTAGTATTTAGGTTGGTGGTGATGTGGGTGTTTGAATGACTATGACCTTGACTATGACTAAAACTATGACTAAGACTTTGACTGGTTTGGGTAAATAGATCATATCTTGATAGTAAGATTTCTCCTAGTACATTGCAGTCTTTTGCATAATGAACTCCGATAGGTTCTACACCTAAATCGTCAAAACAGTAGTTTTTTGTTTGGTTATATTGTTTCAGGGTTTCAAATCCGGATGCATTGAAGCTGAATACGATGTTGCGTGTTGGAATGATTTCGTAGGTTGTTTTGTGTGGTGCTAAGTGCAGTAGTAATTGCATTAGCGATGTTTTACCACACCCTACTGGTCCTGAAAGTAATATGCCTTTGTTGGTGTCGATTCCCATTTGAGCGCAGCTGTAATGGTCTTGAATGAAGTATGAGCATAACTTGAACAGTAAGGCTTCGTCTTCTTTGTGGATTCTGAAGTTTTTTCCGAATAAGATATGGCCTTTGATGTTGAGGTAGGTTTTTATTTTTTCAAAATCGTAGTGTACTGTGTTGTTTCGGATTTCTCCGATTTGGAATTTGGAGGTGCCTTCGGTTTTTATGTGTGGTGTTGGGTTCATAGTGGTTTTTTTGGTTATTTAATTATTCTTATTCATTTTTTGCTCATTCCTTTTCTACTTTTTATTGGAAATCGTGATGTGCTTCGCAGTTGCTTATCTCTTCTTTTTGATGTTTTATTCATTTTTTGCTTGTCCAAAAAACGAATCAAAAAAGGACACTTTTTCGTAGGAATTTCTGCTTTGCAGAACCATTCTTAAAACTTCGCGTCACTGCGTTCCTGAATCTCGAAGCTTTTAAGAATATATTCTTGCGAAAAAGAAATTTTAATAAGCTTCTAAAGTGGTTCATCGTATCTTTTGTTTTCGTTGACGTGGAGGTTGTCGTAAAAATGGTCAAGTGGTAAAGCGTTTGGATCGTTTTGTGTTGCTTTCTTTTTTGATTTTTGATAAACTTTAAAATCGGATGTTTTTAGCATCCAACTTTCTGCTGCTGCTTGCCAATTTTCAATTGGATTGTTTCCTTTTTTCCATCCAACAGATTCGTAGTAATTGAAGAATTTTTCAGCTTCATTTTCAGACCAATTCTTTTTTTTGAAAAAATTAAAAATCTCTTTTATAGAGAGAGGTTTATTTATGTTTGTATTATGTTTATTAATGTTTATATAAGATACCGAAGCTTGTCCGTTTATAGGACGGTCTAAATCCACACCTTGAATTTCACTTGTCCCAAATTGAAACAACTGAACTCTACTGCCTTTAAACGGGTTGTGAGATGGACTATAAAGTATATATTTCCAGTTACTTAGCTCTTTGATGCATTTATGGTAGGTGGATTTTGAGCCTATTTTAGATTGACTCATAACTTCTTCTCGATTTATGAAAAAATCTTTCGGAAATCGGTTGTAATTCCAAATATAAAATAAGGCTAAATATAAGCTGATATGTGTTGTATTTAATCTCCTATCTTTTGAAAATTGATCTAGTATAGCGTTGAGGTGTTTTATGTAGTTCATAGTTTTTTAATGATGAGATTCCTTATCAAGTGCAGAATGACGTTGATATTAAAAGTTATTATGGATGCTATTTTCTTTCATCACTTTTGATATTTCTTCTGGGTCATAAAATATAATTCCGCCAATTTTTATATAGGGCAGTGTTCCATTGATTCTCATTGTTTGAAGTGTTCCAGAACTTACTTTTAATATTTTCATTAAATCGGGAGATTTCAAATATTTTTTACGGCTTAAATCTTCACTTAATTTTAATAATTTTTTTATGTCGTCTAGTAGTTCTAATCTGAATTCTCTCAGATCATCGGTTGTGATAATTTCTGTAGGCATTTTAATTGTTTTTTGAATTAATAAATTTTTATAGCGATTTGACTTTCGTACTACAAAGCTGTAAAACTTGTTTGAATATTTTTAGTAGTAACTTAGTAGCTACTAAAAAATTTAACATTTCAAAACACTTAAATCACTTGTAATCAGAGATTTATTTTTTGATATTTTTTTGAACCTTAAAAAATTTTTAACCAGACCTTGTTTTTCTATCAAAAAAAACCTGAAAATTGACAATTTTCAGGCTAAAAAAGGACTATTTTTCAAAAATAATAGTAAATAGTATATACTACTTACTACTAAAAATTTTAACATTTACTAATCTATAATAGATTGACTTATAAGTTATTAAGATTTTTTCAAATCTTCATCTATTGTTTTCAACAAGGCAATTTTTAATTTATCAAGGAATTTTGTGGGATCTTTTTTTCTGTTTTTAATTTGACTGAAGGTATTGTAAATATTCCCTACATCAACATCGAAATTATTTTTACAAAATTCAACAATTTTAGACATTTCTACATTTCCATTATTTATAGCCTTTGCTTTTATTAAAGGTAGTATCCACTCTATCAAATCGGTGTTTGAAGCCGTCCATTTTAAGCCTGTATCTTGCTGTGCCCGAACTTCCTTAATTGGTGGTTTTGAATTCTTTTTTTTAAAAGATTCTAATTGTTTTTCGTAAAACTTAATAAGCAAATCGTACGCAACTACTTTTGAAGCAAGATGATCTCTCAAGGTGCTAAATTCAGGGTCTTCAAAAATGGTCGTATTGTCGATAAATAGTTCTAATTGCTCTTCACCTCTTAGGAAATAAGTTTTATCATTTTTTGATTCCTCAAGCTTATAATAATTTATAAAATCTATATGCCTACAATGTTCTTTTGAAATTTCACTCAATTTTAGATTCACAAATTTACGCTGTTCCGATTTGCTTCCCTTTGGTTTTTCGTGTAAATAACCATTCAAATTAAGGTAAAATATTAACCTTCCTTTGACATAGGGTTTTTGATGTTTAAAAAAATATATTTCCTTTTTTGGAGAATCAAAACTGTTCAATAGGACTTCACGTCTAAGTTCATTTAAACAGTTTTTAGTTCTATTTATCTTTTTTTTAAGTTGTAATAACTGTGTTAAATTTGATTTTTCAATTTCAGATATAGATGTGTCGAAACATTCGATAATCGAAGCAATTTTTTTCATTTACAATCGTATTTTTAATCTTTTTCTCGAAATAAAAATACTAAAACATCTTTTATTGTGTGACAAAAATCACATAAATAACACTATTTTATATTTTGTTAATTATTGCGCCTTTTTGTTATCGTCAGCTTTTTTCTTATTTAATATATCCCTAAGAGCATTCATATCATCACTCACTTTTCGTTCAATTACACGTGCATAAATTTGAGTAGTCGCTATTTTAGTGTGTCCTAATAATTTTGAAACAGTTTCTATAGGTACTCCATTTGTTAAAGTTACTGTAGTTGCAAATGTGTGACGTGCCATATGGAATGTTAGATTTTTTTTGATACCTGAAAAATTTGCTACCTCTTTTAAATAAATATTCAATTTTTCATTTGTTATCACGGGAAGTAATGTTCCTGTAACTTCTGTAATTGGGTGACTTTTATATTTATCTAAAATATATTTTGCTTTTTCTAGTAGCGGCACTTTTACCATTACATTTGTTTTTTGACGTTTTGTAATAATCCAGTTATTACCATCAATTCCTAAATGAATGTTGTTCTCAGTAAGTTGCATAATATCTATATATGCTATTCCTGTGTAACAACTGAAAACAAATAAATCTCGAACACGGTCTAAACGCTCAGAAATAAACTCATAGGTTTCAAGGTTTGACAATTCACTATCTGATAAAAATTCTCGATTGGTTTTTTCAAAAACTGGCTTCCATCTTATGAATGGATCCTTATCAATCCATTCTAAATGATATGAAAGTGTCACCATTTTCCTTAACCTTTGAATATGCTTCATCACCGTATTTTGGCCCAATGCCTTAGGATGCCCTTTTGGCCAGAAACCGTGTAGAAAGTTTTCGAAATCACAGATAAATTTGTAATCTAATTGATTTAAATAAATGTCTGTTGTTTTTCTTTTTTGCTCAAGAAACTTCGAAATATAATTTTCTGTAATACCATAATTTCTTATGGTTCCAATAGCAAATGTATTCTTTGTTTTATTAGAGTGATAGGCAATTAATTCGATTAGAGATTTATTATGCTCTCCTTCACCCAAGAAATTAGCTTTAATGAGTTGGGCTGTGATTAATTTATCCTTAAATTTTAAATCTTGATAAACCTGAAAAATTTGAGAATTAACCTGAGATAAATACTGGTTAATTTGTCTAGCTTCAGCTGAGTTTCCTTTAGCCTTTTTTAATTTAGGGTTCCAAAGGTCAATTGGAATTTTCTTTTTAAGGCTTATGTTAACTCTTTTTTGGTTAACGTTTATTCTAGCATATAATAATGCTTCATTGTTTTTACTGTTCTTTTGGTCAGCCCAAAAGAGAATTGAGAATGTGTTTGTTGCACGCATAGCAGTCGTCTTTTAAATGTTTAACATTGTTTATGACGAAAGTCAAATCTACTATACTGATTTATATTTGATTTAATGAAAGTGTCAGTTAAACTGACACTTTGAAAATTAACTGACAGTTAACTACCATTTCATATCAAATAGCATCAAATTCTATGTATTCCTAAAAACTTAAAAAACCTATATAAACATAGGATTTACAAGGATTTGGGCTTTTTTGATTGTTACTTTAGTGACCCCGGCAGGATTCAAACCTGCAACCGCTGGAGCCGAAATCCAGTGCGCTATTCAGTTGCGCCACGAGGCCATTTATTATGTTATCCTAATAACTCTTTTACTACTGCTGAAATAGCTTTTCCATCAGCTTTACCCGCCAATTGTTTTGAAGCCATCCCCATAACTTTCCCCATATCTTTCATTGATGAAGCTCCTACGTTAGCAATAATTGTTGCAATTATGTTCTTTAGCTCCTCTTGGCTCATTTGCTCTGGTAAAAACTGAGCAATAATTTCAACTTGTGCCAATTCTGGCGATGCCAAATCATTTCTATCTTGTTCTAAATATAAAGCTGCACTATCTTTACGTTGTTTTACTAATTTTTGAAGTAACTTAATTTCTTCTACTTTCGTTAAATCTTCTGAAGCTCCACTTTTAGTTTGCACTAACAATATTTCTGACTTTATGGCTCTTAAAGATTCTAAAGCAACTGTATCCTTAGCTTTCATTGCTTCTTTTATTTTCACCATTAATTCTTTTTGTAAACTCATAGTCTATAATTTGATACTGCGAATATAAAAAAAAAGAACTCGAAAATCTTCAATATAACAAGAAGATTTTCGAGTCTAAACTTAGAAAATTAGTCTAAGGGCACTCGTCTTTGGGCAATATATTTTTAATCTACATTGTCATGTAAAAATGAATTGTTTGATCTTAACTGAACGTCATCATTATCATCAATTTCTAAAGAAGTTCTAGAAACTTTTGTTTCTGATGAATGTGTGCTAGCATCTAAATCAACTCCCATTCTTTTGTATGCAGGTACCTTTTCAATTTCATCAATATTATGACTCACTTTATTCATAAATTTATAATTAAAGTTTTTCATTTTTTCTCTTCTATCATCAGCTCTTTTTTGCAATTCTGAAATGGTTAAATCTAACGGTGAAACTTCCTTGTGATCTACAACTTCTTGTTCATTAATATCAATTTTACCTTCTGAACGCAAGGTTAAATTTAAATCGGCTTCTTCTTCAATTGCAACCTTACTAATTGGTTTTACAGGTGCTTTTGCATTTGCTTTTGCATTTGCTTTTGCATTTGGTTTTGCATTCGCTAAATTATCTTCTAATTCCGTATAGTCTTCTAAAGAAAAATGTATCACTTTTTCAACCGTTTTAGCTGGCTCAACAACTTCTGGCTCAATAACCTCAATTGCATTTATTTCAATAGTTGGCTCTTCTACAATAGGTTGTTCAAGCTTTTTTTCAACAGGTTCGCCTTGCTCTTTTGCTATTGGCATATCAAACGTAAATGATATTTGACTTTCCTCTTCTATAGATTCTACCTCAGGTTCTTCACTTACAGGTGCTATATTTGTAATTACAAAATCACTTGGTGATGTAACAGCTACTTCTTCATAAATTACATCTAAATTATTTATAAACTCTGTTGAAGGTATCATATCAAATTCATCTTCAACTTCTTCTCCTAAATCATAAACCACCTTTTCTTCTTCTTCAGGTTTTTCATTTAAAGGCATTGTTGGCTTGTTACTAGACACTTTAATTCCTTTATCACCAGACAAATCAAATGTTGCCTCTTGATCGTCACCAAGCACATGCTTGATTACCTTAGGGTCGGTATTTGAAATTTCATTTTGCTGATCCTTAGTAAAACCTGTAGCTACAACAGTTACAGAAATAGAATCACCCAAGCTTTCGTCTTCACCAACACCCATAATAATATTTACATTGGACTTTGCTTCTGATTGAATAAAATCATTTATTTCTCCAATTTCATCAATTGTTATTTCATCTGAACCCGAAACAATTAACAACAATACATTTTTAGCTCCTGTAATTTTATTATCATCTAAAAGTGGTGAATCAAGGGCTTTTGAAATAGCTTCTTCAGACCTATTCATACCTGATGCCGTCGCAGATCCCATAATAGCTGTCCCACTATTTGAAAGAACCGTTTTAGCATCTTTTAAATCAATATTTTGTGTATAGTGATGTGTAATTACTTCAGCAATACCACGTGAGGCTGTTGACAAAACTTCATCAGCTTTTGAGAAACCTGCTTTAAAACCTAGGTTACCGTAAACTTCTCTTAATTTATTATTATTGATAACCACTAAAGAATCTACATATTCACGTAATTTCTCAATCCCCTTTTTAGCTTGATCATTACGCATTTTACCTTCAAAAGAAAATGGAATTGTAACAATACCAATAGTTAACAAATCTAACTCTCTAGCAACTCTTGCAATAACTGGTGCAGCTCCGGTACCGGTTCCTCCACCCATTCCAACGTTAATAAATACCATTTTAGAGTTGGTACCTAACATTGCTCTTATTTCTTCTATACTTTCTTCAGCTGCTTGCGCCCCAACTTCTGGATTAGCTCCTGCACCTAAACCTTCAGTTAAATCAACTCCTAACTGAATTCTTGTTGGAATAGGACTGTTTTGTAACGCCTGAGCATCGGTGTTACAAATCACAAAATCTACTCCGTTAATTCCTTGAGAATACATATGGTTAACGGCATTACTACCGCCACCACCTACACCAATGACTTTTATTACGTTTGACTGATTCTTTGGTAAATCAAATGAAATGTTGCTAAAATCTGAACTGCTCATAAATATATATTTTGGTATGTTGTTTCTTTTTCTTTTTTTTAATTATTCTGCGTTGTCTAAAAAATCTTTGAATCTTTCTCCCCATTTTTCAAAAATGGTTTTCTTTGGTGGTTTTGGCTCTTCCTTAACTACCTCCTTAACAACTTCTTTTGTTTCCGCTACGGCTGCGGCTTCTTCCTCAAACTTCTGTTGTTCGGCTACTCTTACTTTTTCTTTATCTAGTTGTTTTAAACCATTCATTAATAAACCAACTGCTGTTGCATATTGCGGACTTGATAAACTTTCGTCAGAATCACCTGCTAAATTTTCATTTGGATATCCAATTCTAGAATCCATTCCCGTAATATATTCAACTAATTGTTTTAAATGTTTTAATTGAGCACCACCACCTGTAATAACAATTCCTGCTATTAATTTTTTCTTTGGCTCTTCGTACCCATAATTTTTTATTTCTAAAAATACCTGCTCAATAATTTCAACAACACGTGCATTAATTATTTTTGAAAGGTTTTTTAATGTTATCTCTTTTGGATCTCTTCCTCTTAAACCTGGTATTGAAACAATTTCATTGTCTTTATTTTCACCTGGCCAAGCCGATCCAAATCTTGTTTTTAATAATTCGGCTTGCTTTTCAATAATTGAACAACCTTCTTTTATATCTTCCGTAATTACATTTCCTCCAAATGGAATTACAGCTGTATGGCGAATAATACCATTTTTAAATATTGCCAAATCTGTTGTTCCACCACCTATATCAATCAATGCTACACCAGCTTCTTTTTCTTCGGTACTTAAAACAGCTTCAGCTGATGCTAAAGGTTCTAATGTAATGCCTGCCAGATTTAAACCTGCACTACGAATACAACGTCCAATATTTCTGATAGAAGAAACCTGTCCAACTACTACATGAAAATTAGCTTCCAATCTTCCTCCGTACATTCCCACAGGTTCGGTAATTTCAGCTTGACCATCAACTTTAAATTCTTGTGGTAATACATGAATTATTTCTTCACCTGGAAGCATTACTAATTTATACACTTGCTTTTCTAATGCATCTAAATCATCATCATCAATAACTTCTTCAGCATTTACACGCGTAATATAATCGCTGTGTTGTAAACTTCTAATGTGTTGACCCGCAATACCTACAACTGCATCGGTTATTTTTATTCCCGAAACGGCTATAGCTTCGTCAACCGCCATTTGTATAGATTGTATGGTTTGTGTGATATTATTTACAACACCACGATGCACACCTAAACTCTTGGCTTTTCCAGTTCCAAGCAATTCAATCTTTCCATATTCATTTCTACGACCAATCATAGCAACAATTTTTGTTGTTCCTATATCCAATCCTACTGAAATATCATTGTGTTCCATATCCTACTTTTTAGTGCACACAACTTGGTTGTTGTACTTTAAATTTATTAACGTGTAATTGTCTATTGAATGATCTGCCATTGTTTTACTAAAAAATGAATTTAGGTTTTTAAACTTCAATTTTAGATTTTCAATTTTCCCTAATTCAATTTTTTGACCACCAATTCTGGTACTTAAAACAAACTCATTATTCCTTGTTTTTTGAATTCCAATTATTTGCTTTTTCAAAAATTCATCATTTAAAATTTTCGTAACTAACAAATAAATTTGAGTATTATCTTCTTCATTTACATCGCCAGAAATTAATAAAACTCTAGCTGAGTAATTCTTCGATAAAGGCATTTTTTTTGCCTGTTTATCAATATAATAACTTTCTGTACCTGATATAACTCTTGCAATAGGTGTTCGCTGTTTCACTACCGTTTTCAGCAAACCATCAACCGTTAAAAAAACTGAAGCGTTTTCTACCATGGGGTGCGATAAAACGTTGGCTTCTAATTTATGTAAATCTATAACAGTTTTCGACTCATTTTTAACCGTCTTGCCATTTTGTATTAACAATTTATTAACCATTTCATAATCCATAAAAAGGCTATTTCCCCCTTCAAATTCAATGCTAATATCACGCACTGTTTTACTGTCGTTTTTCACGTGTGAAAACCCAACAAGAAACATTACTGAGACCAGTAACAGCAAGCCCTTTATAAAAATCCAATTAATTTTCAACTGTCAATTTATTTTTAATATTATCTACTAATTCTCCTATATCTCCAGCGCCAATTATCACAATAATTTGCGCATCAGATTTTAAAATATTTTCAACTAAATTTTCTTTGGTTGAAATTTGTTTCTTTTTGGCGGAAATTTTACCCAATAACCATTCTGAAGTTACCCCTTCAATAGGCAATTCTCTCGCCGGATAAATGTCTAATAAGATCAATTCATCAAACTTTGAAAGTGCCGAGGCAAAATCATCTACAAAATCCTTTGTTCTACTGTATAAATGCGGTTGAAAAACACCCAACACCTTTTTTGAAGGATACATTTCATTCACCGAACTTATCACTGCATTTATTTCGGTTGGATGATGCGCATAATCATCAATCAATACTAAATTTTCTGTTTTTATTTTATAGGAAAAACGTCTTTTAATTCCTTTGAAGGATCGTAAAGCTTTAGCAATGACAGGTAATGAAACACCATAACTATTTGCCATTGCTAAAGCTGCCACTGCATTTAGCACATTATGTTTTCCTGGTAAATTTATTTGTACATTTTCTATGGTTTCTGTTGGAGTTTTTACGTTAAAAGTATAAGCTCCATCTTCAATTTTAATGGATGAAGCATCAAAATCTGCTTGCTCTTCAATACCATAAGTTAAACCACTAATTGACAATCCTTTTTTAACAATTAAGGTGTCCGAAACTTTTACTGCAAAATCTCTAAACGACTGCTCCAACTTGGAATGTTCGCCATAAATATCTAAATGATCAGCATCCATTGAAG
This sequence comes from Lutibacter agarilyticus, assembly GCF_900188235.1. Classification (GTDB taxonomy): domain Bacteria; phylum Bacteroidota; class Bacteroidia; order Flavobacteriales; family Flavobacteriaceae; genus Lutibacter; species Lutibacter agarilyticus. The sequence goes on from NZ_FZNT01000008.1 coordinate 71,195, forward strand.
TGATACAAGCAATATTTGGCGACAATTTTAAAAATGAACGATCAAATTCATCAGCTTCTACTACCGAAACTTCATTGCCACCTAAAATTAAATTAGAGTTGTAATTTTCTGAAATCCCACCTAAAAAAGAAGTCGCATTTACACCAGCTTCCTCTAAAATATGACCTAATATGGTTGAAGTTGTTGTTTTACCGTGCGTTCCTGACACAGCCAAACAAAACGTTTTTTCAGTAATTTCTCCTAAAATTTCAGATCGTTTTAAAACCTTGAAATTGTGATCTAAAAAATAATTTAATTCTGAATGATTTTTAGGAACAGCAGGTGTATAAATTACAAGGGCATTTTGATTGTCTTTAAAATCTGAACCAATTAAACCTACTGAATCTTCAAAATGAATTGCAATACCTATATCTTCAAGAGTTTTGGTGATAATTGTAGGTGCTTTATCATACCCAGCAACATTTTTACCATTGCTTTTAAAATAGCGTGCAACAGCACTCATTCCGATACCTCCAATACCAATAAAATAAACGTTATGTATACTATCTAAATTCAAATTCTTTAACTAATCATTAATTTTTCAATCTCTTTCACAATATCTTTTGTTGCATTTGGCAATGCTAATTTTTTAATGTTTTCACTGAGTTTCAACTGTAATTCTTCATTGGCAATTAACTCAGAAAACATGGCTTGAAATAGTTCTATTTCAGATTCCTTCAACAATAAAGCAGCATCTTTAGAGACAACTGACAAGGCATTTTTTGTTTGATGATCCTCAGCTACATTTGGCGATGGAATAAAAATAACCGGCTTACCTACAATACACAATTCTGAAATTGAACTTGCCCCAGCTCTGCTAATTAAAACATCAGCAGCTGCATAAGTAAAATCCATCCTATTTAAAAATGCAAAAGTTTGAACACCTTCTAAGTTGTCATATTTTTTAAACTCTTCATAATACAACTTCCCCGTTTGCCAAATTACTTGAATACCCAATTCAACCAGCCAATTAATATGTTTTTCAACTAAATTATTTACAGCTCTTGCACCTAAACTTCCACCTATAATTACCAAGGTTTTCTTAGCAATATCTAACTTGAAAAATTCAAGCGCTTCAGTTCGCTTCTCTTCAATATTTAATAAATCCTGACGTACAGGATTCCCTGTTTTTACAATTTTTTCAGCAGGAAAAAAGCGTTCTAAACCATCATAGGCTACACAAATTTTATCTGCTCTTTTACTTAATAATTTATTGGTTATTCCCGGATACGAATTTTGCTCTTGTATCAAGGTTTTTACACCTCTTCTGCTTGCAGCATACAATGTTGGCCCGCTTGCAAAACCACCTGTACCAATAACCACATTTGGCTTAAATTTTTTAACAACTTTATATGCATTCCACAAACTACTTAAGAGTTTAAAAGGAAACGACAGGTTTTTTAAAGTTAACTGACGTTGTAATCCTGAAATCCACAAACCTTCAATTGCGTAACCCGCCTGAGGCACTTTTTCCATTTCCATTTTATCCTTTGCACCCACAAATAAGAAATTAGCCGAAGGGTATTTCGCCTTCAACTCATTCGCAATAGAAATCGCCGGATAAATATGTCCGCCTGTTCCACCGCCACTTAATATAATATTAACCGATTGTTTCATGCAGTACATTTAAAGGGTTTTCATCGTTAATTTCGCGATCCGTTTTTTCTTTGTTTGCGGTAACACTTAAAATAATTCCAATAGCAATACAAGTCATCCAAATTGAAGTACCTCCACTACTAATTAGCGGCAAGGTTTGACCTGTAACAGGAAATAAATTAACCGCTACTGCCATATTTATCATGGCTCTAAAAATTATAGGTAAACCAACACCTATGACTAGTAATGTGGCAAATATGCTTGTTGCTTTTTTTGCTGCAATTAAAATTCTGATCAATAAAAACAGGTAAAAGAAAATTAAGGTTCCTGCACCTATAAGCCCGAATTCTTCCACAACAATTGCAAATATAAAATCGGAAGAAGATTGTGGTAAAAAGTTTTTTTGAACACTCTTACCTGGACCTCTCCCCTTAATTCCTCCACTTGCAATGGCTATTTTAGCTTTTTCAACTTGATACCCCTCTTGGGCATTTTTATCGGAGAAATTTTCAATCCTACTTATCCATGTATCAACTCTATTTGGCATGGCATTCGGAAATGCCTTTGCAGTAAGCACAAATAGAGTTAATGCAAATACACCTATCCCCACAACAGATGCTAAATATTTCCATGGATAACCGCCAATAAAGCATATTAATAACACCATTGAAAAAATGATGGCGGTGGTTGAAAAGTTTGCTGGTAAAATGAACATTAAAGTTACCGCTACTGGCAACCATAATTGGAATATACTTTCTTTAAAAATAATTACTTTTTCTTTATTTCGTGCTAAATACCTGGCAACATAGACCATTAAAACCAAGGCTGCCAAGGTTGAAGTTTGGAAACCAATACCAATTACTGGAATTTGGATCCACCTACTTGCATTTGCACCTCCAATGGTGGTTCCTTGCGAAAGTGTGTAAATTAACAAGACAATAACTAGCGGTAAAGCTAATACAGAACCTCCACTAAAATACCTAAAAGGAACTTTGTGAACTGCGTAAATAATAAAAAAACCACAGAACAATAAAAAAGCATGCTTAAATAAATGATAGGTAGTGGTACCATTATTGGCTACATAAACCAAATTGGTACTTGCACTGTAAACCGGCAAAAAGGACAAGATTGCTAAAATTGTAACAATTGCCCAAATAGCACGATCACCTTCAATATTTTTAAGTAGGCGTTTCATTTATAATTCTCTAACAGCTTGTTTAAATTTATTACCTCTATCTTCATAACTTTCAAACAAATCGAAACTTGCACAAGCAGGAGACAACAAAACAGTATCTCCTTTCTCTGCAATTTTATAAGCAACTTTTGTTGCTTCTTCAGCCCCAGCAGTTTCAACAATTAAATCGACCACATTGTAAAAAGTCTGCATGATTTTTTGATTGTCAACACCTAAACAAACAATTGCTTTTACCTTTTCTCTTACCAAAGGCATTAAATCTAAATAGTCATTTCCTTTATCAACACCACCAACAATCCAAACTGTAGGAGTTTGCATGCTATCTAATGCGTAGTAAGTAGCATTTACGTTAGTTGCTTTAGAATCGTTTATGTATTGAACACCATTAATTTTTAGCACAGGCTCCAATCTATGAGCTGCTCCTTCAAAATCTTCAAGGCTCTCTCTAATCGTATCTTTTCTAACTTTTAATAAAGTTGCTGCCATAGCTGCTGCCATGGCATTTTTTGTATTGTGATTCCCTTTTACCGCTAAAGTTTTAGTCTTCATTATTTCTATCTCTGTATTATATTTTATGAATATCTTATTATCTTTTATGTACGCCCCTTGCTCCACTTCATTTCTTAATGAAAAAGGCAACAAAGTAGCTTTTACTTTATTATTTTTTAACCAACTTGCAATCACCTCATCGTCAGCATCATAAATTAAAAAATCATCTTCCGTTTGATTTTTAGTAATTCTAAATTTTGACTCAACATAGTTTTCAAACTTATAATTGTACCTATCTAAATGATCTGGCGTAATATTGGTTATTATGGCAATATGCGGTGCAAAATCTTCAATACCATCTAATTGAAAACTACTTAATTCCAATACTTGTATATCGAAATCACTTTCTGCAACTTGCTGCGCAAAACTATCGCCAATATTCCCTCCCATTCCAACATTTAAATTCGCCTTTTTCAAAATATGATTTACCAACATTGTTGTAGTTGTTTTACCATTTGAACCAGTAACACCAACAATTACACTCTTCGAAAATTTTGACGCAAATTCAATTTCTGAAATTACCGAAATACCCTTTTCTTTCAATTCCGTTACTAAGGGAACTGAATCGGGTATTCCCGGACTTTTCATTACAATATCTGCGTCTATTATTTCAGCTATTGTATGTTTTTCTTCTTCAAAAGAAATTCCATTATTTAAAAGAACTTTTTTATATTTTTCTGCAATTGCTCCTTTATCAGAAACAAAAACAGTGTACCCTTTTTGTTTTCCAAGTATCGCTGTGCCAACACCACTTTCTCCTGCGCCTAATACAACTAACTTTTTCATTTATCGCAACTTTAATGTTACAATGGTTAATACTGCCAACATAATACCCACAATCCAAAATCTGGTTACAATTTTACTTTCGTGATAACCTGATTTTTGATAGTGATGATGCAATGGTGACATTTTAAATATGCGTTTTCCTTCTCCGAATTTCTTTTTGGTGTATTTGAAATAACTTACCTGTAAAATCACCGATAGATTTTCAACTAAAAATACGCCTGCCAAAATTGGAATCAACAATTCTTTTCGAACTGAAATAGCTAAAACAGCAATAATACCTCCAATTGTTAAACTTCCTGTATCACCCATAAATACCTGAGCAGGGTATGTATTATACCATAGAAATCCAATTAATGCACCTACAAATGCTGAAATAAAGATGGTCATTTCACCTGAATTTGGAATGTACATGACATCTAAGTAATTTGCGAAAATAATATTTCCAGAAACCCAGGCAAACACCCCTAATGTTAGTACAATTATCGCCGAAGAACCAGCAGCTAATCCATCAATACCATCAGTTAAATTTGCTCCATTTGAAACCGCTGTAATAATAAAAATTACGATTGGTATAAAAATAATCCACGCGTATCCTCTAAGCCCGTCACCAAATAAATCTAATACCGCAGCATAATCTAATTCGTTATCTTTTAAAAATGGAATGGTGGTTTTTGTTGATTTCACTTCATCTGCAAATAGTTTCGTTCTTCCATTTTCTGTAACCACTTCAACACCTTGAGGTAGCTTTTCTTTCATAGTAACCGCAGGATGAAAATACAGCATAGACCCCACAAAAATTCCCAAAGTAATTTGACCTAAAACTTTAAAACGACCTTTTAAGCCATCTTTATCATTTTTGAAAATTTTAATATAATCATCAATAAAACCAATGGCCCCCATCCAAAGTGTGGTAACTATTAAAATAATAATGTAAACGTTTTCAAGTTTGGTAAACAACAACACAGGAATTAAAGTTGCCAAAATTATAATAACACCTCCCATTGTTGGTGTACCAGCTTTTTCAACCTGACCCTGAAGTCCTAAATCACGCACCGATTCTCCAACTTGTTTTCGCTGTAAAAATGTGATGATTCGCTTTCCATAGATTGTTGAAATTAACAGCGAAAAAATAAAAGCTATTGCCGAACGAAACGAGATATACTGAAACAAACTTGCCCCAGGAATACTGTAATGATTTTCTAAATAGCTAAATAAATAATATAACATTTTATGTACTTTCTATAACTTATAATAATTGTTTAATTTGCTTGTAATCGTCAAAATCAAATCGCTCTCCTTTTATCTCTTGATAGTTTTCATGCCCTTTTCCGGCTATTAAAATAATATCACCCTTTTGTGCGAGTTTACTAGCCGTTTTAATTGCTTGCAAACGATCTAAAATAGACAACGTTTTCTTGAAATTTTGCGACTCAACACCCGCTTCAATTTCATTTAAAATTAGTTGCGGATCTTCATTTCTAGGGTTATCTGAAGTAAAAATCACTTGCGAACTTAATTGAGAAGCTATACGCCCCATAACAGGACGTTTAGCTTTATCTCGGTTACCTCCGCATCCCACAACGGTAATAATTTGTTCATTTCCTGTTCTAATATTATTAATGGTTTCTAGCACATTTTTTAAAGCATCTGGTGTATGTGCGTAATCTACAATAGCAGTTACTCCACCTTCTGAAATAAAATGTTGAAACCTGCCACTTACACTTTCTAACTCACTAATAATGGTTAAAGCCTCCGTATTTTCTAAGCCCAACAAAGTTGAAACTCCGTAAACAGCTGCTAAATTATAAGCATTAAAACTTCCTATTAATTTTGTCCAAACTTCATTTCCATTAATATTCAACAACAAGCCTTCAAACTGATTTTCTAAAACTTTCACTTTAAAATCGGCCATTGTTTTTAAAGCGTATGTATATTGTTTTGCCTTTGTATTTTGAAGCATTACCGAGCCATTTTTATCATCAACATTTACCAATGCAAAAGCTGTTTTTGGCAATGAATCAAAAAATGATTTTTTCACATCTCTATATTCCTTAAATGTGTTGTGATAATCTAAATGGTCATGTGTTAAATTCGTAAAAACTCCACCTTCAAAATGCAAACCTGCAGTTCGTTTTTGATCAATTCCGTGAGAACTAACCTCCATAAAACAATAGGCAACACCAGCTTCAACCATTTCATTCAGATATTGATTAATAACTACTGAATTAGGTGTTGTATGCGTAGCTTTATATACTTTTTTATCTACTAAATTTTTTACTGTTGAAAGCAAACCAGTTTTATAACCTGCTTTTTGAAATAACTGATATAATAAAGTAACAATAGTTGTTTTTCCATTTGTACCGGTAACTCCAACCAATTTTAATTTTGAAGAAGGATTATTATAAAAATTAGCAGCCATAATTGCCAAAGCCTCATCTGCATCTTCAACTTTAATATAGCTTACTTCATTTATTAATTCCTTAGGAAACTCTTCACAAACCACCACCGAGGCACCTAGTTCAATTGCTTTATCAATAAATTGATGTCCGTCAAAAACCAACCCTTTTTGAGCTACAAACAATGCATCTAACCCAACTTTTCTTGAATCAAATTCTATTGCATTCACAAAACGATCTATACTACCTTTTACCGCAGTAACAGCAACCTTATACAATATGTCTTTAACTAATTTCAATTAAACTAACTTTATAAAAATGGTTGATCCTTTTACTAATTTTTCACCTTCACTTAAAGATTGCTCTACAACTTTCCCGTTACCTTCAACTTGCACTTTCAATCCTAAATTTTCAAGTATAGAAATCGCGTCCATAGCTGCCATTCCTTTTAAATTTGGGATTGACTTCAACTCTATATCTGACAACTTATTATACTTGTTAAAATTCTTATCAACACTTTCAAATTCTGGCACTTTATTCTCTGCTAAATTTATTTCGTGATTTGATGTATAAATTTTTTGAGCAATATCTTTAAACACAGGTCCTGAAACATCTGCCCCATAATACCCTACAGTTTTATCTGGTTTATGAATGACAACAATGCATGAATACTTAGGGTTTTCCGCAGGAAAATAACCTGTAAACGATGAAATGTATTTTTTATTTTTTACCCACTCTTGATAATTTCCATATTCAGTTCTTGCTGTACCTGTTTTACCTGCCATAGAGAAATTTTCTTCATACAAACTTCTTCCAGTACCTCTAAAAACTACATTTTTTAATATTTCCTGAACTTTTCCTATTGTTTTTTCAGAACATATTTTAGGGTTTATTACTACTTTATCAAATTTCTGAACATGCTTATCATAAGATCTTATCTCCTTCACAAAACTGGGTTTTACCATCTCTCCATTATTTGCAATAGCATTATAAAATGTCAATGTTTGCAAAGGTGTTAGCTTTAAGTTATACCCATAAGCGATAGAAGGCAATGCATTTTTACTCCAAATTTCATGCCCAGGACTAGGTATTAGAGGCGCTCCTTCACCTTTAATAGGCAACCCTAATTTATTGTTTAGATTCATCTTCAATAACGGATTGATAAATTCCTCAGGTTTTTCACCAAAATTCTCATCAATTAACCTTGCAAATGCAATGTTTGAAGACACTTCTAAAGCTCGTGCTGCAGAAATTTCCCCATAACCACCTCTTTTAGAATCACTAATATACCTTCCATGCATACGATAACGCCCTGTACCAGTATCAACTACGGTGCTTGTATCAATTTTACCGGATTCCAATGCCACAACCATAGCCATTACTTTAAAAGCTGATCCTGGCTCATGAGATTCATATACCGCATAATTTCTTTTCTCGTAATATTTACCCGCCTTACTTCTCCCTAAATTAGAAATCGCTTTCACCTCACCTGTTTTAGTTTCCATAACCACCACACAACCGTGTTCAGCCTTATAAAACTCCAACTGTCTTAAAAGAGAATGATGCGCTATATCCTGTATATTTACATCAATAGTGGTTACAATATCTTTTCCGTTTACCGGTTCTTTTTCATTGTTATCATTGATAGGCTTCCACTGTCCTTTGGCTATTTTCTGCTTCAACCTAACGCCATTAACCCCCGTTAAATAACTACGGTAAGCACCTTCAATACCCGGAGCACCTCTATAATCGTCGTACCCTATTGTTCTTTCAGCTACTTTATCTAAAGGATGCGCTCTTACCGTTGTTTGCTCTGCAATAAATCCACCTTTATACACACCCAAATTAAAAATTGGAAACTTTTTTATTTTCACATAATCTGTGTACCCAACATTTCTAGCTATAAATAAATAGCGACTCTTTTTACTTTTACCTCTTCTTAATTTGGTTTCCCATTTTGAAGCTGAATTTCCAAACATTTTTGAAAGTTCTTTTGAAAGTCCTTTCACATTTTTCTCAAACACATCACCATTTACCGTCACCAAATCCATTCTTATCTCATATTGAGACATAGAGGTTGCCAACAAACTTCCGTCAGCCGAAAAAACACTTCCTTTATTTGCATGAATTGTATCCGTACGAATGGTCAACTGCTCTGATAAACCTCTATACCTGTCACCTTCTACAAATTGAATATTAACCAACTGAGCAGCTATTGCTATGAAAAACACAACAATAAAAAGCAATACAAAATTTAATCTATTTAGTATGTTTTTTTTAGTTACAGCCAAGTTGAATTTATTTTTTTGAAATTACCTTAATTACTTTCGGAGGCGTTTCACTAGGTTTCAACCCCATTTCAACAACCTTATATCTTATGGACGATTCTAATTTCATTTTCATAGAAATAGACCTTAAATCGACAAAATGAGCCCTCAGCTCTTTTACCTCTTTATTTAACTTTGCTATTTCCATTACTTTTTTATCAGAACCATGAGCACTGGCAATCATCAACAACATTAGCAATACTATAAATGAAATAAAACCCCAATTACTTAAGGAATCATCACTTATTAAAAATTTACCTTTTAATATGTTAAATATGCGCTCTTTTATTTTTGCCATTTACGCTAGTGTTGCAATTCTAAGCTTTGCGCTTCTTGCACGGTTATTCTCTTTAATTTCTTTTAAACTTGGTATTATTAATTTCCCCACTTTCTTCATAGGAACTTTAATATTTCCAAAAAAATCTTTTTCAGGCTGCCCTTCAAACAAACCATCTCTTATAAACCGCTTCACTAACCTATCTTCTAAAGAATGGTATGAAATTACACTCAACCTTCCATCTTCATTTAATATTTCAGGTATTTGAAGTAGAAATTCTTTCAACACTTCTATCTCCTGATTTACTTCAATCCTAATTCCTTGAAAAATTTGAGCCAACACTTTGTGCTCTTTTGCTTTTGGAATAAATTGTTCTAATACTTCTTTTAATTGAAAACTTGTTTTTATAGATCCTTCTGAACGTTTTTCAATAATTTTCTTTGCAATAGCTCTGGCATTTCTTAATTCTCCATACTGAAACAACACATTGCTAATTTGTTCTTCATCGTAATTATTCACCACATCAAACGCCGACAAACCAACAGATTGATTCATTCTCATATCCAATTCCGCATCAAAACGAGTCGAAAACCCTCTTTCAGCTTCATCAAATTGATGTGATGAAACACCTAAATCAGCCAACACACCATCTACCTTCTTCACACCATAAAAACGTAAATACCTTTTTATAAATCTGAAATTTTGAGGTATCAACGTAAACCTTGGATCATCAATACTATTTCGCTGTGCATCTTCATCTTGATCAAAAGCAAATAACTTTCCTTCAGAACCTAAACGACTTAAAATTTCTCTAGAATGACCACCGCCACCAAACGTAACATCTACATACACTCCATCAGGCTTAATATTTAAACCATCTACACTCTCCTTCAACAATACTGCATTATGATACTCCATTTTCATCGCTAATTATATTACCCATAACATCCTCAGCTAAATCTGCAAACTCATTTGAAGCATCTTCAATAGCCTTTTCATAATTTTCCTTATCCCAAATTTCAATAATATTTACAGCTGAAGAAAGCACCACATTTTTTGTAATTTTAGCAAACACTTGCAAGTCTTTCGGAATTAAAAGCCTTCCTGAGGCATCTAACTCGACAATTTTTACACCTGCAGTGAACCTTCTAATGAAGTCATTATTCTTTTTCACAAACCTATTTAGTTTGTTAACCTGCCCCATCAACACATTCCACTCAGACATTGGATACAACTCCAAACATGGCTGAAACACAGAACGTTTCAATACAAATCCGTCTTGCAACATAGGCGATAATTGTTTTTTTAACGCAGCTGAAAGCACCAATCTTCCTTTGGCATCTGCTTTCCCTTCGTATGTCCCAATTATATTTACCATGAGTGTACTGAATGAATTCAAAAATATAAATTTTTTCCCACAATTATCCACTTTTACCCACTTTGTTGATAACTTTTACCACAATCACCCATATTTGGGCTATAAATTTGAATGTCAATCTCTTAAAAATAAAATTGAAGGGATTTTTTAAAAGGTTTGAATTTCAAAAAAAAGACTACCTTTGCACCACGTATTAAATGTGTATTTTAATGAGCTTAACTCTTAAAAAAGAAGGTAAATTTAGCTATATAGAAGCTGGTGAAGGGCGACCTATTATTTTACTCCATGGTCTAATGGGACACTTGAGTAATTTTGAAGGTGTTTTTAAACATTTCTCCAAAATTGGGTATAAAGTAATTATGCCTGAATTACCTATTTATTCTTTACCTATTTTAAAAACCAATGTTAGAAATTTATCTAAATTTTTAAAAGAATTTATGGCATTCAAAAACATTGATAGCGCCATATTAATGGGGAATTCTTTAGGTGGACACATTGCATTATATTTTGCAAAAATGAACTTAAGTAAGGTTGACGCACTTGTGCTAACTGGAAGTTCTGGATTGTATGAAAAATCAATGGGAGATAGTTACCCAAAAAGAGGAAACTACGAGTACATTAAAGCCAAAACAGAAGCTGTTTTTTACAGACCAGAAGTTGCAAGCAAAGAGATGATTGATGATGTTTATGCATTAGTAAACGACCGAAGTAAAGTGTTAAAAACTTTGACAATTGCTAAAAGTGCTATTAGACACAATATGGCAAAAGATTTACCAGATATGATAGTTCCAGCTTGTATTATTTGGGGTAAAAATGATACTGTTACACCGCCTGAAGTTGCTGTAGATTTTCAGAAATTATTACCTGACGCCCAACTATTTTGGTTTGATGAGTGCGGGCATGCACCTATGATGGAACATCCTGATAAATTTAACGATGTATTGGAAAAATGGTTAAAAGAACGTAATCTTTAAGCTATGAAAATTAAAACTGCCGAATTTATTATAAGCAATTCTGATGTGGCAAAATGCCCAAAAGAGCGTATTGCTGAATATGCTTTTATAGGCAGGTCTAATGTTGGGAAATCTTCGTTAATCAATATGATTACTGATAGGAATAAATTAGCCAAAACATCTGGAAGACCAGGAAAAACTCAACTAATCAACCATTTCAAAATTAATAACGAATGGTTTTTAGTGGATTTACCAGGCTATGGTTATGCCAAGGTTTCTAAAAGCATTAAGAAAACATTTCAGAGCTTTATAAAACAATACTTTTTAAACAGAGAACAATTAATTTGCACATTTGTATTGATAGATTCTCGCTTGGAGCCTCAAAAAATAGATTTAGAATTTATGGAATTTTTAGGTGAAAACGGCATTCCATTTTGCATAATTTTCACAAAAGCAGATAAATTAAAGCTGAATGAATTGAATAAAAATATTCAGTTTTATTCAAAAAAAATGACCAGTACTCTTTGGGAAGAAATGCCTCCTTACTTTGCCACCTCAGCAACAAATTCAACCGGAAAAGAAGAACTTCTTAATTATATTGACCAAATAAATAATCAATTAGAGAAATCTTAAAATGGCTTCTACCAAAAAAGATTTAGAGGTTTTATTTGAAGATAATCACTTCATTATTATCAATAAGAAATCTGGTGATATTGTTCAAGGTGATAAAACTGGCGACCAACCGTTGAGCGATGTTGTTAAGGATTATATTAAAGATAAATACAATAAACCAGGCAATGTTTTTTTAGGTGTTGTTCACAGGTTAGACCGACCAACAACTGGTGTAATTGTATTTGCTCGTACTTCAAAAGCATTGGAACGTTTTAATAAAATGTTACGTGATAAAACAGTTCATAAAACCTATTGGGCTGTTGTAAAAAACAAACCAAAAAAAACTAACGACACACTTATAGGTTTTTTAAAAAAGAACCCTAAAAACAACAAATCCACTTCATATTCTTCTGAAATTGAGAATAGTAAAAAAGCAATCCTTCATTATAAAACTATAAAATCTCTAGACAATTATTACCTACTAGAAGTAGATTTAGAAACTGGTCGACATCATCAAATTCGCTGCCAATTATCAGCCATTGGAAGTCCTATTAAAGGCGATTTAAAATATGGTTTTGACCGAAGTAATAAAGATGCAAGTATTCATTTACACGCTCGAAAAATTGATTTTATGCATCCTGTTACCAACAAAAAAATAGTGATAACTGCTCCAACTCCAAACGAAGTTATTTGGAACGCATGTAACTAAAGACACATAAGTTACATCCTATTTCAACAAAAGTCTCGTTTTTTAATAACAAACAATCAAAACTATTTTAGTATTGATGAATCAACTATTATATGAATGAAGTGGTTGCTTTAACAACCTATTATCGCTATTATTATGATGATTGGGAAATTGCAGCACATACAGCAAAAATTGAACTTCCTATAAAAATATCAGATAAGTTTACACTGTACCCTTCTTATAGATATTACACACAAACTGCTGCAGATTATTTTGCACCTTTTGAAGCACATACTTCAACAGATGAATTTTACACATCTGATTATGATTTATCTGCGTTTGATTCTAGTCAATATGGATTAGGAATTTCGTATACCGATATTTTTACCAAGGCACATATATGGAAACTTCGCTTAAAAAGCATTGATTTAAACTATCACTATTACGATAGAACTACAGGCTTATCGGCAGGTATTGTGAATGCCGGTTTTAAGTTTGTGCTGTATTAAAAAAGCTGTCTAAAAAAGTTAAATATTCGTCAATCTATGCTTCGTCTCCGCTCAGCAACCAGTTATTGAGCGGAGTCGAAATATAGGTTCTTTGAAAGTTAAGTTACCAGTATGGTGAGTTTTGAAACAAGTTCAGAATAACGAGACCTTCAATACTTTTTTAGCAAGCTTCTTTTTTAAGCTCTATTTTTTTTGGCTACAATTTCATCTAAACATAAATTACCTACACTTCCTTTGTGTGTGTGATTTACGGCTTTATCAGGATTGAAGTTTCCTTCATTAATATCTTTACCAACTATTTTATAAGCATCTCTAAATGGCACTCCATTTTGAACCAATTTATTTACTTCTTCAACACTAAATAAATACAAGTATTTTTCATCTTCAACAATATCAGTTTTCACTTGAATGTTTTTTAACGAATAGGTTAACATTTCCAAACAAGCTTTCAACGTTGAGAACGACGGAATTAAACCTTCTTTCAACAATTGTAAGTCTCTATGATACCCACTTGTTAAGTTGTTAGAAATTAATGTAAATTCCATTGGCAATGCTTGTAACTTATTACATTTCCCACGAATCAATTCAAAAACATCTGGATTTTTTTTATGAGGCATAATACTTGAACCTGTTGTTAATTCATCTGGAAAAGAGATAAAATTAAAATTCTGACTCATGTACAAACAAATATCCATACTCATTTTAGATAAGGTTGCTGCCACTGAGCTCAACCCAAAAGAAACCGATTTCTCTAATTTTCCACGCCCCATTTGTGCCGCAACTGAATTAAATTTCAACGTATCAAAACCTAACAATTCAGTCGTTTCATCTCTATCAATAGGAAATGAACTTCCATAACCTGCCGCTGAACCTAACGGATTTTGATCGGCAACTTTATACGCTGCTTTTAAAAAGTAAATATCGTCAATTAAAGTTTCAGCATAAGCCGAAAACCACATACCAAAAGAAGATGGCATTGCAACTTGTAAATGCGTATAACCTGGCAATAACACGTTTTTGTACTTTTCAGCTAATTGAATTAGTAAATCAAATAACTCATCAACACCTTCGTTTATTTCAACTAAAGCATCTTTTAAATACAAATGCACATCTACTAAAACTTGATCGTTTCTTGAACGCGCTGTATGAATTTTTTTACCTGTATCTCCTAACTTTTCAGTTAACAAATATTCTACTTTTGAATGTACATCTTCAAACGAGTCTTCAATAGTAAATTCTCCCGCTTCAATTGTTTTTAAAATGGCGTTTAATTCTACTTCTAAAGCTGAAATTTCTTCAGAAGAAAGCAAACCAATTTTATGCAACATTTTAGCGTGTGCTAAATTTCCTATTACATCGTATTTTGCTAAAATTAAATCTAACTCTCTATCGTTTCCAACTGTGAAAATATCTATTTTTTTATCGGTTGAAAATCCTTTATCCCAAAGTTTCATAATATTGTTATTTTATTTAGTTTGATGATTGAGCGGAGTGGAAATCACGTAACATTTTACTGCTGTCACTTCTACTCCGCTCAGTCACCATTATACTATTTGTTCTAATATTTTAATATATAAATCTATTCCTTCTTCAATTTCACGAATATAAATAAACTCATCTGCCGTATGTGACCTTAAGCTTTCACCCGGACCTAATTTTAAGGACGGACAGGTTAATATTGCCTGATCTGAAATTGTTGGTGACCCATACGTTTCGCGTCCTAATTTAATTCCCGCCTGTACAACTTCGTGATCTTTTGGTATTGAAGATGAGTTTAAGCGTTGTGATCTTGGACAAACTTCTGATTTTACATGTGCTGCTACAATATCAAACACCTCTTGATTTGTATATGCATCTGTCACCCGAACATCAACCACAAATTTACAACTTGAAGGAATTACATTGTGTTGGCTTCCTGCTCCAATTTGAGTCACCGTCATTCGTACTTTCCCTAAAGTTTCTGATTCCTTCGGAAATTCATAGGTTTTAAACCAGTTGATATCTTCAATCGCATTGTAAATTGCATTGTCAGCATTTCCGTGTGCAGCGTGCCCCGAAGTTCCTTTTGCTTCACAATTTAACACCATTAACCCTTTTTCTGAAATGGCTAAATTCATTAAGGTTGGCTCACCAACTATGGCGAAATCTATTTGAGGAAGAATTGGTACAATACTTACCAAACTATTTGGACCTGTATTTTCTTCTTCGGCAGAAGCCACCATTACAAAGTTATATTTTAAGTCTTCTCTTTCATATAAATACGTAAATGTTGCCAATAATGAAACCAAACAACCACCTGCATCATTACTACCTAAACCATACAATTTACCATCTATTATCTCAGGAAGTAAAGGATCACGTGTATAACCTTTATTTGGCTTTACAGTATCATGATGAGAGTTTAATAAAATGGTTTTTTTTGAAGGATCAAAGTGTTTGTTTTTTGCCCAAACATTATGAACTTTACTTTCAAATTTTATGTTGTGATCTGAAAACCATTGCATAATTAATAAAGCCGTTTCGTTTTCTTCTCCAGAAAAAGATTGCTTTGAAATTAATTTTTGAAGCAACTCAATTGCTTCTTTTGTCAACTGTTCTATCATTTTTTTTACAAACTTAATGTTGTGTATAATTTTGTTGAATTTTTCACTAAAGAAGCGTCTCCAATTTTCACTTTACTTACTCCTTTTTGAAGCGCATTAAAACAATTGTGCATTTTAGGAAGCATTCCGTCAGCAATTATTCCTGCTGCAACTAATTGCTCATATTTTTCTGAATTGATTGCTGTAATTACTGAATCTTTATCATCAATACTTTCTAAAACACCTTTCAATTCAAATACAAAATTTAATTCTGTAGTGTACAATTTACTCATTCCTATAGCAACTTCCGAAGCAATAGTATCAGCATTTGTATTTAATAACTGTCCGTTTTTATCATGTGTAATGGCACAAAAAACAGGTGTAACTTTATTTTGAAGTAACACATCAATAATTTCTGAATTAATAGCATCAACATCACCTGCAAAACCGTAATCAATATCTTTTACAATACGTTTATGCGCTAAAATACAATTGGCATCAGCACCCGACAATCCCATTGCGTTACAGCCAAAACTTTGCAGTTTAGCTGTTATTTTTTTATTTAACAAACCGGCATACACCATTGTTACCACCTCAACAGTAGCTTCATCGGTTACACGACGACCATTGATCATTTTTGGCTCTAAACCCATTGCTGAAGACACTTCAGTTGCTTTTCTACCGCCTCCGTGTACTAAAATTTTTGGTTCTGAAATTTCTGAAAAATCTTTTAAAAACGAATTTAAAGCTTCTTCATTATTAATTACATTTCCTCCAATTTTAACTATTTGTACTATTTGTTTGCTCATTTACTCTTTATGATGAGATTCTGAATCAAGTTCAGAATGACGTTTCTTATTTTAATTATTCTCCAATATTTTTTTCAACACAATCTGTGCTGAATACGTTCTGTTATTTGCTTGCTGAATTACGATTGAATTTTCAGAATCTATTACCTCATCAGCAACCACAACATTTCTACGAACAGGCAAACAATGCATAAATTTACCATTATTTGTAACGTTCATTTTTTCTTCATTAATCATCCAATTTTCATCGGTACAAACCACTTTCCCGTAGTCTTTAAAAGAACTCCAGTTTTTTACATACACAAAATCTGCATTTTCAAAAGCCTTTTTTTGATTGTATTCAATTTTTGCATTTTTTGTAATTTCTGTATCTAACTCGTAACCTTCAGGGTGCGTAATTACAAAATCAGCATCTTGTAATTGCATCATTTCAACAAACGAATTAGCAACCGCATGCGGTAAAGCTCTTGGATGCGGCGCCCAACTTAAAACCACTTTTGGCTTGTGAGCAACCTTGTATTCTTCTATAGTAATAGCATCAGCTAACGCTTGTAAAGGATGCCCTGTGGCACTTTCCATATTAATTACTGGGATTCCGGCATACTTTTTAAAATTATTTAAAACAATCTCGGCTTTGTCTTTTTCTTTATCTGTTAACGAAGCAAACGCTCTAATAGCAACAAAATCGCAATACTGTGCAATTACTTCTGCCGCCTCTTTTACATGTTCTGCTTTGTCTTGATTCATTACAACTCCATCTTCATACTCTAACTGCCAACCTTCGCTTCCAAAGTTCATTACAATTACATTTAAACCTAAATTTTGAGCTGCTTTTTGGGTGCTTAAGCGGGTACGTAAACTATTGTTAAAAAATAACAAACAAATTGTTTTTCCTTTTCCTAAGTGTTCAAATTGCAATTCGTTTTTTTTAAGCGTTATTGCTTCTTGAACGGTGTTTTGCAAATTATCTAAGTTGTTAATGTTCAAGTAATGTTTCATGTTTTTTATTTTGTAATTATTTTTGTAAACTCTGTAGTATTATTAATGGCGTCAATTATAAAATTTTCTTTTAAGCCGTTTACAATCCAAGTTTCAATTTTAGCCTCTTGCGCTATTTCAGCAGCAGCAATTTTTGTTGCCATACCTCCAGTTCCATGCAATGAAACAGAGGCTTGTTGAATTTGCTCTTTTAAAGATGCTATATCTGCTGTTTGCTTGATGGTTTCTTTGTGATCACCATCCATAGATTTTTTGGTGTAAATCCCATCAGTATTGGTTGCAATTATTAACAAATCAACATTTAACAATGCTGCTGCTAATGCCGATAATTTATCATTATCGCCAAATTTAATTTCATCAGTTGCAACCGTGTCATTTTCATTGATAATAGGAATGTAATTATTCTCTACCAACACATTAATGGTATTTTTTATATTGGTTCTAGATTTCTCTTTTTTAAAGTCGGAATACGATAACAAACATTGAGATGTAAACAAACCTAATTCCCAAAAATTTTCATGGAAAATACGCATTAAGTGCGGTTGACCAATAGAAGCTAGTGCCTGTTTTACATTTATAAGCTTGCCGTTACTTTCTAGTTCAACAAACTGTTTTGCTACAGCAATGGCGCCTGAACTTACAATTATAAACTCATACACCTCTTTTAACGATGCTATTTGACGCGCAATATCCTCTAATTTCCCTCTAGAAATTTGGTTGGTTTCTTTTGTTAAAACATTAGAACCAATTTTTAATAAGATTCTTTTTTTATCTGATTTGCCCATCTCCAAAAACGTACCATTTATTAGTTACCAAATGGTGTAATCCCATTGGTCCTCTATGATGTAATTTATCTGTACTAATTGCCAACTCACCACCCAAACCAAACTGTCCACCATCTGTAAAACGAGTAGATGCATTTTGATACACCGCCGCCGAATCTACCGACTCCATAAATTGCTGCGCAGTAGCGTTATTTTTTGTGATGATTACTGCTGAATGTCCACCTCCATAAGTATTTATTTTGGTTATTGCTTCTTGTATCGTAGCAACACTTCCTAACACAATTTTGTAATCTAAGAACTCTTCAAACCAAATAGCATCATCTTCAAAAGCTGCAACATTCTCAAATTTCGACAATTCATCATCACCTAAAATTTCAACTTTAAATTCTTTTAATTGTTGAATTAAATTTTGAATAAATGCTTCTTTATTTGGAAGATCTTCCGCAATTAACACTTTATCAACCGCATTACATGCCGAAATTTTAGCTGTTTTACCGTTCATAATTAGTTTTAAAGCTACATCGGTATCTGCCTCACTTTCAACATATATAAAATTATTACCTCTACCACTTACAATTACCGGGCATTTGGCATGTTGTTTTGTAAAAGCGATTAGTTTTTCACCTCCACGTGGCACAATTAAATCTAACTTTTGAGTAGGATTTTCTAAAAATTCTTGTGTTTCTGTTCGGTTGTAATTTAAATATGCTACCCAATCTGTTGTTATGTTATGACTTGCAAGTGCTTTATGCCATAATTCCACAATTTTCAGGTTTGAATTTAACGACTCTTTCCCCCCTTTTAGTAAAATTTTATTTCCAGATTTAAATGCAATTCCTGCAGCTTCAACAGTTACATCAGGGCGAGATTCATAAATAATTAAAACGGTGCCAAAAGGTGCCGTTTTATTTATAATTTTCATGCCGTTTTCGTGCGTAAAGTTGTACAATTCTTTCCCTAAAGGGTCTGAATCTTCAATTAGTTGTTGTAATGATAAAATCATTCCGTCAACTTTACTATCATCAACTTTTAGTCGGTCGTACATGGCGATATCTTCACCGCTATAATTTTCAACATCGATTTTATTAATGGCTAAAATACTAGCCCTTTCTTGAGCAATTAAAGTTGCCATTGTATTTAAAACAGCATTTCGTTGTTGGTGTGTTAACATGGTATTCATTAGGCTAAAACTTCTTTAAGTGCAGTTATAAAACTAGCTATTTGTTCTTTTGAAATTGATAATGGAGGTAATATTCTCAATAAATTTTTATTGTTTGATCCACCCGTAAAAATTTGTTTGTCGAAAATTAATTTCTTTCTTAGTTCACCCACTTCAAAATCAAATTCAACGCCCAGCATTAAACCTTTTCCTTTTACTTTTTTAATTTCTGGAATTGTTGCTATTTCTTCTAAAAAGTAAGCATAAACACTATTTACATTTGCCAACAACTGCTCTTCTTCAATAATATCTAAAACTGAAATTGCCGCTGCACACGCTAAATGATTTCCGCCAAAAGTAGTACCTAACATACCGTATTTGGCTTCGTGTTTATTTAAAATTAAAACGCCTCCAATAGGAAAACCGTTTGCCATTCCTTTGGCAGTTGTAATAATATCTGGTTGAATATTGTGGTGTTGAAATGCAAAAAACTGTCCGCTTCTTCCGTAACCACTTTGAATTTCATCTAAAATAAGAAATACGTTATGCTTATTACATATTTTTTCTACTTCTTGAAAAAATGCTGTAGTTCCTTCATCTAAACCACCAACACCTTGAATTCCTTCAATAATAATCGCTGCAACATCACCTTTTCCTATTTCGTGAATCACTAATTCAATATCGTTTAAAGGTAGAAAAACAACCTCTTGCTGTAGGTTTATTGGCGCATTTATATTTTTATTATCTGTAGCTGCTACTGCTGCTGAAGTTCGCCCGTGAAAAGCATTACTAAAAGCAATAACTCTACTTTTACCAGTTTTAAAAGATGCTAATTTTAAAGCGTTCTCATTTGCTTCGGCACCAGAATTACATAAAAACAAATTGTAGTTTTCACAACCTGAAATTCGACCTAATTTCTCCGCTAATTCTTTTTGTAATGGATTTTGAATTGAATTGGAATAAAACCCAATTTTATTTAATTGATTGGAAATTGATTTTACATATTTAGGATGTGTATGCCCCACAGAAATTACGCCATGACCTCCATACAAATCTAAATATTTTGTACCTTTTTCATCCCAAACATAAGCGCCTTCTGCTTTTACTGGCGTTACATTGTACAACGGATATACATCAAATAATTCCATAGTTATTTTTTTAAATCTGATTAATTTTTTCAAATGAAGTTACCAAACCTCTAATTAAGGATGAGCTTAAACCTTGGTGCTCCATTTCATTCAACCCTTCAATAGTACAACCACTTGGCGTTGTAACTTTATCAATTTCCTGCTCTGGATGACTTCCAGATTTAATTAATAAACTTGCAGCTCCTAAAGCTGTTTGCATAGATAACTCTTGTGCTTCTTCAGCATCAAAACCTAATTGAACAGCTCCTTGTGTAGTTGCACGTATTAAACGCATCCAAAAAGCAATTCCACTAGCACAAATTACAGTTGCAGCTTGCATTAATTTTTCATCAATACACATAGTTTGCCCAACAGAATTAAAAATAGATTTTGCAGTTTCTACATTTTCCATTCCTTTTTCATTTCCACTTAAACATGTCATAGATTGTCCAACCGAAGCAGCTGTATTTGGCATACTTCTAACAATTGAGATACCATGACCTACAATGCTTTCAATTTCTTCTATCTTTCTACCAGTAACTACAGAAATTATAGTATGCCTTTTTGCATTTAACTGAGGCTTTATTTCCTCTAGAACACTTTGTAATTGTTTTGGTTGAACCGCAATAATTATTACATCAGAAAAACGTACTGCCTTTTTATTATCTGTTGAGATTTTAATATTTGGCAGCTTATCCCATTTTTTTAAAGAATCAATATTACGTTTGGTCAAGTATAAATTTTTAACCTTAAAATCGTCTTGGGTTAATATCCCCATTGCTATTGAATACCCTAAATTTCCTGTTCCTAAAATTGCTATTTTCATTATAATTTGGTGTTGTATTGTGATTAGTTTTTTTAAAACGATGTTGCTTTTAATTTTAAACCTTCCATTTGATCCAAACCAAACATTAAGTTCATATTTTCTATGGCTTGACCAGATGCTCCTTTTAATAAATTATCTATTTCCGAAGTAATTAACAACATTTCTTCGTGCTTTTGTAAGTGTAAAAAACAATTATTTGTATTTACAACTTGTTTTAAATTTATAGGTGATTTTGATACGTGTGTAAACAAGGCATCTTTGTAATAATCTTCAAATAATTCATAAGCTTTTTCTATGCTTTCATCAAATTTTAAATAGATGGAAACAAATATTCCTCTACTAAAATTACCTCTGTTTGGTATAAAAAATAATTCTTGATTAAAATTATTTTGAAGCGCCACTAGACTTTCACCTATTTCACCTAAATGTTGATGTGTAAAAGCCTTATAAACAGAAAAGTTATTATCTCTCCATGCAAAATGAGTTGTTGCTCCTGGTGAAACACCTGCTCCTGTAGCTCCTGTAGTAGCATTTATATGAATAGAACTATTTAATAAGCCTGCGTTTGCCAATGGCAATAATGCCAATTGAATTGCGGTTGCAAAACAACCTGGGTTTGCAATGTGTTTGGCTTGTTTAATTTCTTCTTTTTTAGCTTCGGTTAATCCGTACACAAATTCTTTACCTTGAAAAACCATATCGGCATTCAATCTAAAATCGTTACTTAAATCAATAATTTTTGTATTTTCTGAAAACGAATTATTTTCTAAAAACGCGGTAGAATTTCCGTGTCCCAAACATAAAAATAACACATCAACTTCTGGATTAATTTCACTCGTAAATTTTAAATCTAAGGCTCCTAATAAATCTTGGTGTACTTGATAAATATAGTTTCCTGCATTTGATGTACTGTATACAAAATCTAATGCTGCGCTTGGGTGATTAACTAACAATCTAATTAGTTCACCTGCTGTATAACCTGCTCCTCCAACTATTCCTACTTTAATCATACTTATGAGTTTACGCTGTGATAAATTTTATTTGCTGTTCCTAAAATTTTAATAAATCCTTTAGCATCTTCAGATGTCCAAGCTTTATTAGTTTCTCCATATTCTCCAAATTTAGATTTCATTAAATCGTGTTTAGATTCAATTCCATTTAAACTAAAGTGATACGGTTTTAAAGTTACATAAACTTCTCCGGTTACCGTTTTTTGAGAATTGGTTAAGAAGGCTTCAATATCGCGCATTGCAGGCTCAAAGTACTGCCCGTCGTGTAGTAACATTCCGTAGGTACTTCCTAAACCTTCTTTTAAATTTTGTTGCCATTTAGAAAGCACATGCTTTTCTAATAAATGATGCGCTTTAATAATTACGGTTGCAGCTGCGGCTTCAAAACCAACTCTACCTTTAATTCCTACAATAGTATCTCCAACGTGAATATCTCTACCAATAGCGTACTTAGAAGCAATTTCTTCTAACTTTAAAATGGTGTTTACTGGTGTATCAAACTCTCCGTTTAGACCAACTATTTGCCCTTTTTCAAAATGCAATTTAATATTGGTTGGCTCGGTTCTTTTTAATTGACTTGGGTAGGCTTCTTCTGGCAATGCTTGGTGCGAAGTTAAGGTTTCAACACCTCCAACACTTGTTCCCCAAATTCCTTTATTGATGGAATATTTAGCTTTTGACCAAGGATAATCTACCCCGTGTTTTTTTAAATATTCTATTTCTTCTTGTCTAGATAATTTTAAATCTCTAATTGGAGTAATAATTTCAATCTCAGGAGCCAATGTTTGAAAAATCATATCAAAACGCACTTGATCATTTCCTGCACCAGTACTTCCGTGAGCTATATATTTTGCATTTATTTTTTTAGCATATTCAACAACTTCAATAGCTTGAAAAACACGTTCAGCACTAACTGACAAAGGGTATGTGTTGTTTTTTAACACATTACCATACACCATAAATTTAATGGCTTTTTCGTAATAAATATCTAAAATATTCTGGTTTGTATGCGATTTTACTCCCATATCATAAGCTTTCGCTTCAACCACTTTTAATTCTTCGGCTGAAAACCCACCAGTATTTACCAATACACTGTGAACTTCTAAATTTAATTCGTTTTGCAAGTACTTTACACAATATGATGTGTCTAAACCTCCGCTATATGCTACAACAACTTTTTCCATGATATTATTTTTTCTTCTTTAGAAATAATGCTTGTTTTATTCTTTTTAATCTGCTTAATGTTTTTGAATTGTATTTATGTTCCTTTGCATTTTTTTTCTGCTTAGGATCGAATAACATTCCTGTACATAAACACATTTTTTTATCGGTTCTCATTAAAACATCGTAATTTTTACAAGTTCTACACCCATTCCAAAAAGCTTCATCTGTAGTTAATTCTGAAAAAGTTACTGGTTGGTATCCTAATTCATAATTAATTTTTAATACCGCCAACCCAGTAGTTATTCCGAATATTTTAGCTTCAGGATATTTTTCCTGAGAATAGTCTAAAATTTTCTTTTTAATTTTTTTTGCTAAACCCTGATTTCTAAAATCGGGATGTACTATCAACCCTGAATTTACCACAAAAGATTTATTATCCCAAGTTTCTATATAACAAAACCCAGCAAATTTTCCGTTTTCAACAGCAATTACAGCATCACCTGTACTAATTTTTTTTGTGATGTATTCTGGTGTTCTTTCGGCAATACCAGTACCTCTAACTTTGGCAGACTCTTTAATAGTCTCACAAATTAATTCAGCATATTTAATATGCGATATATTAGCAATAACAACTTTCATTGATTACTTTTTGTTTTAAATTGATTTATTGATGTTTTTTTTGAGAAACGAAAACGGACTCACCGTTTTCAATAGAAAATTACGCCCGTAAGGGGCGGCGTGCGAAGCGGCGTACAATTGTAGTATTTAAATTGTAATTTTTCATTACCACAATATTACGCTAAATATTCTATACAACCACTCATTTGTTTATTATTTAACAACATTTCATATTAAACAGTCCTTTATTAACAATATGCATCAATTTTTATTATAAATCACCTAAATTAAAAACTGGAACAACTCGGGATTATCATTTAAATACTCACCTAAAAATCCTTTTTGTTTCATTCTAGCAATTAATGGCTCAAAATCATCTTTATCTGCTAATTGAATTCCAACTACAGCAGGCCCTTCAGCCCTATTATTTTTCTTCGTATATTCAAAATACGTGATATCATCATTTTGCCCTAAAACATCTACTACAAATTCTTTTAGCGCACCTGCTCTTTGCGGAAATTTTATAATAAAATAGTGCTTTAAACCTCTAAATAACAAAGCTCGCTCTTTCATTTCTTCCATTCGGGTAATATCATTATTACCTCCACTTACAATACAAACAACCGTCTTCCCTTTAATTTTCTCTTTGTGTTGTTCTAAAGCTGCAATAGAAAGTGCTCCTGCGGGCTCAACCACCAAGGCATTCTCATTATACACTTTTAAAATTGTTGAACAAATTAAGCCTTCGCAAATGGTATCGGTTTCATCTAAAAATTGTTTACAAAACTCAAAGGTTAATTCACCCATTCGTTTAACAGCAGCTCCATCTACAAACTTTTCAATTTCATCTAAAGTAGTATTTTCACCTTTTTTTAATGAAGTTGTTAAAGATGGCGCTCCTTTTGGTTCAACTCCAATTAATTTGGTTTCTGGACTTAAAGATTTAAATACGCTTCCTACTCCTGAAGCCAAACCTCCACCTCCAACAGGCATTAATAAATAATCAATTTTAGAATTGATATCATTTAATATTTCTAAACCTATTGTTCCTTGACCAGCAATTACATCTAAATCATCAAACGGATGTACAAAAGTACTTTTATGTTCCTTACAAAATATTGATGCAGCAGCCTGACTATCGTCAAAGCTATCTCCAAAAAGTTTTACCTCAACAAATTCACCTCCAAACATTTTAACCTGATCAATTTTTTGATGAGGCGTAGTTATAGGCATAAATATGGTACAATTTGCTTCTAACTTTTTACAAGCAAAAGCAACACCTTGTGCATGATTTCCAGCACTAGCGCACACAATTCCGTTTTTAAGTTCTTTTTGACTTAAACCCTGTATTTTATTATAGGCTCCTCTTATTTTATACGAACGAACTACTTGGACATCTTCTCTTTTAAAGTAGATATTTGCCTGATACTCTTCTGAGAAATTTTTCATAAAAACTAAAGGAGTTGCTTGCACAACTCCTTTAATGCTCTGTTGAGCTTTATAAATTTTCTCTAATGAAAGGCTATTTTTAATAGTTTCACTCAAAATTTAATATTGCTTTAAACTTATTAAACAATTTTTGTCATTGCTGTCATTGAAGCTCTTAAGAATTCTCCAATTTCTTCAACTGGGTGATTTCTAATTGCATCATTTACTTCAATTAATTCTTTATTATCAACTCCATTTGAACCATCGTTAAAAGCTTTACCAACATAATTACTTGGTGCATTTTTAACGTAATCTTCAATTAAAGGCTTACAAGCATGGTCAAATAAATAACATCCGTACTCCGCAGTATCAGAAATTACACTGTTCATTTCGTATAATTTTCTACGTGCAATTGTATTTGCAATTAATGGAGTTTCGTGTAAAGATTCGTAATAAGCTGACTCATCAATAATTCCAGATTCTGTCATCGCTTCAAAAGCTAATTCTACACCTGCTTTTACCATTGCAACCATTAACACACCGTTATCAAAATATTCTTGTTCTGAAATTTCAATATCTCCGGCTGGTGTTTTTTCGAAATTAGTTTCTCCTGTTGCAGCTCTCCAAGTTAATAAATTCACATCATCGTTAGCCCAGTCTTCCATCATTGTTTTAGAAAACTCACCTTCCATAATATCATCCATATGTTTTTGGAATAATGGACGCATAATATCTTTTAATTCTTCTGAAGCGTTAAATGCAGCAATTTTTGCTGGATTTGATAAACGATCCATCATATTTGTAATTCCACCGTACTTTAAAGCTTCAGTGATTGTTTCCCAACCATACTGAATTAATTTTGAGGCATAACCAGCATCAACACCTTCAGCTACCATTTTATCGAAACATAAAATTGAACCTGTTTGTAACAACCCACAAAGAATTGTTTGCTCCCCCATTAAATCTGATTTTACTTCAGCAACAAATGAAGATTCTAATACACCTGCTGTGTGCCCACCAGTTGCTACCGCATACGCTTTTGCATAATCCCATCCTTTTCCTTCAGGATCATTTTCAGGGTGTACTGCAATTAAAGTTGGTACTCCAAATCCTCTTTTATATTCTTCACGAACTTCAGAACCAGGTGATTTTGGCGCCACCATAATTACGGTAATATCTTTACGAATTTGCATACCTTCTTCTACAATATTAAAACCGTGAGAATAAGATAATGTTGCTCCTTTTTTCATTAAAGGCATTACAGCAGAAACAACCGCTGTGTGTTGTTTATCTGGAGTTAAGTTAATTAATAAATCTGCTGTAGGAATCATTTCTTCATACGTTCCTACTGCAAAATTGTTTTCAGTTGCGTTTAAAAAAGATTGTCTTTTTTCTGCAATAGCAGCTGGTCTTAGTGTATAAGAAACATCTAAACCTGAGTCTCTCATGTTTAATCCTTGGTTTAACCCTTGAGCTCCACAACCAACAATTACAATTTTTTTCCCTTTTAAAGCTTCTACACCTTCTCCAAACTCTGAAGAATCCATAAATCTACATCTTCCTAATTGATCTAATTTGTCTCTTAATGAAAGTGTGTTAAAATAATTTGCCATTTCTCTATCTTTATTCTATTTAATTAAATTCTGCTAATAATTCTGATATTGCCATTTTTGGCTTTGTAATTGCGATACGACCTGAACGTACAAATTGTAATAAACCGTAAGGCATTAATTTATCGTACATATTGTCTATATCTTCTTTTAATCCCGAAGCCTCAATTACAAAATAACGTTCTGTTATTGCAATTATATGAGCCCTTCTAAATTTCATTCTTTCCTGAATTTCTTCATTATATAAGTGTTCTGTAGAAATTTTGAATAATGCTGTTTCATTATAAATAATCTCATCTTCAGTATGAAAAAACGCACGAATTACTTCGATTTGCTTTTCTAACTGCCCAACAACTTTGTGCGCCTGATTTCCGCTAATATTTACCACAAATGTAAACCTATGTACGTTATCAATTTCTGATTTTGAAACGGTCATACTTTCAATATTAATATGACGTTTTAAAAATATTGCTGAAAGTCTATTTAATATCCCTACGTTATTTTCAGTGTAAACTGAAATTGTATAATTTTTTATTTCTTCCATCTTAACTTAATCTTACATCTGAAACACTTGCACCTGTTGGTATCATTGGAAACACATTATCTTCTTGCTCAATAACTACTTCTAAGAAATAAGCTTCTTTTGAAGCAATCATTGTTTGAATTGCTGCATCTAAATCTTCACGTTTTGAAACTCTTTGAGCTTCAATATCATAAGCGCCTGCTAATTTAACAAAATCAGGGCTAATCATCTCTGTTGAAGCATAACGTTTATCAAAAAATAATTCTTGCCATTGGCGCACCATCCCTAAATAATTATTATTTAACACTACAACCTTAACTGCTGCTTTGGTTTGAAGAATGGTTCCTAACTCATTACATGTCATTTGATAACCTCCATCACCAATAATTGCAACAACTTCACGATCTGGCACTCCCATTTTTGCTCCAATTGCTGCTGGTAAACCAAAGCCCATGGTACCTAAACCACCAGAAGTTACATTACTTCTAGTTTTATTAAAGTTGGCATAACGCCAAGCAAACATTTGGTGCTGACCAACATCTGAAACAATTACAGCATCGCCATTTGTTTCTTTGTTAATTCCGCCTAAAACCTCACCCATTGTTAATCCTTCTTTTGTAGGATTTAACTGATCGTAGATTACATTTTCATGTTCAATATCATATAATTTTTGAAATTCTTGCATCCATTCATTATGATCACCTTTATTTACAAGAGGCATAATTTTAGTTAAAGATTCTTTAACATCTGCCACAACAGCAACCTCAGTTTTTACATTTTTATCAACTTCAGCAGCGTCTATTTCAAAATGAATTACTTTTGCTTGCTTTGCATACGTAGCTAAATTACCTGTTACACGATCGTCAAAACGCATACCAATAGCTATTAACAAATCACAAGAATTGGTTAAAACATTTGGCGCATAATTTCCGTGCATACCAACCATTCCAACATGTAACGGATGTGATGTTTCTAAAGCTGAAAGACCTAAACCTGTACAAGCCGAAGGAATGTTGGTTTTTTCAATAAAATCTTTAAACTCTTGTTCTGCTTCACCAAGAATAACACCTTGACCCCAAACAATTAATGGTTTTTTAGCTTTATTTATTAAGGTAGCCGCATCTTTCAATTTTTCGATTTCTAAATCTGGAACTGCCTTATAACTTCTTATTTTTTTACATTTTTGGTATGAAAAATCTAATTCTCCAAACTGTGCATCTTTTGTAATATCAATTAAAACAGGACCTGGACGACCTGATTTTGCAATATAAAATGCTTTTGCAATAACTTCTGGAATTTCAGAGGCATCGGTAACTTGGTAATTCCATTTTGTAACTGGTGTTGAAATACCTATAATATCAGTCTCCTGAAAAGCATCAGAACCTAATAAATGAGATGCTACTTGACCTGTAATACATACTAAAGGTGTAGAATCTATTTGAGCATCAGCAATACCCGTTACTAAATTTGTTGCACCCGGACCTGAAGTAGCAAATACAATACCTGGCTTACCAGTTACACGGGCAAAACCTTGCGCTGCATGTATAGCGCCTTGTTCATGACGTGTTAATACGTGGTGAAATTTTTCTTGGTATTTATATATTTCATCATAAACAGGCATAATAGCACCACCTGGATAACCATAGGCTAAATCTGCTCCCTCCTCTAACAGACACTTAATTACAGCCTCTGCACCTGATATTTTTACCTCCTGTGCAGTTTCTTGATGTTTAGCTTCTTTATTTAATGTTTTCATAATAATATTAAAATTTATCCGTTACACAACCTTCTGAAGCAGAAGAAACGGTTTTTGCATATTTATATAATATTCCTTTTGAATGTTTTAAAGCTGGCTCAGCCCAATGCGCTTTTCTTTCAGACAGTTCAGCTTCAGAAACTTTCACATCAATTGATTTATTTACTGCGTCAATTACAATAATATCACCATCTTTAACTAAACCTATATTCCCACCTGCCTGCGCTTCAGGAGTAATGTGACCTACCACAAAACCGTGTGTTCCGCCTGAAAAACGACCATCGGTAATTAAAGCTACAGATTTTCCTAAACCAGCACCCATTATCATAGAGGTTGGCTTCAACATTTCTGGCATTCCTGGACCTCCTTTTGGACCTACATAACGAATCACCACAACATCACCTCTTGAAACCCTTCCGGCTCCAATTCCATCATTTGCTTCTTGTTCGCTATCAAAAACCACTGCTTTTCCTTCAAACAAATTACCTTCGTTTCCACTAATTTTTGCTACAGAACCTGCTTGCGCTAGGTTTCCATATAAAATTTGAAGATTTCCTGATGATTTTAAAGCTTTATCTGTTGTATGAATTACTTTTTGATCTTCTTCAAAAGTCAATGGTTTAACATTTGCTAAGTTTTCTGCCAATGTTTTACCTGTAACAGTCATACAATCTCCGTGTAAAAACCCTTTATCTAATAAATATTTCATAACTGCTGGCGTACCACCAACTCCATGAACATCTTCCATTAAATATTCACCACTCGGTTTTAAATCTGCAATAAGTGGAGTTCTATCACTTACTCGTTGAAAATCTTCTAGTGTAAATTCAATTCCTGCAGCATGTGCAATGGCTAAATAATGCAATACGGCATTGGTTGAACCTCCTAAGGCATTCACCAAAGCAATGGCATTTTCTAATGATTTTTTTGTAATAATATCTAACGGCTTTAAATCTAATTCTAATAAGTTTTTAATTGCCGCAGCTACTCTTTCGCTTTCTGATTCTTTCGTTGGATTTTCTGCCGGAATTGAAGAATTATAAGGCAAAGCAAAACCTAATGCTTCTATAGAAGAAGCCATGGTGTTTGCCGTGTACATGCCCCCACAAGCTCCTGCTCCTGGAATAGCATTTTTAATAATTTCTTTATATTCTTCTTCTGAAATTTCTCCTGCAATTTTTTGACCCAAAGCCTCAAATGCCGAAACAATATTTAATTTTTTTCCTTTATAATTTCCTGAAGCAATTGTACCACCATACACCATTAAAGATGGGCGATTTAAACGCAACATTGAAATAATGGCTCCTGGCATATTTTTATCGCAACCAACAACCGTTACTAACGCATCATAACTTTGAGCGTTCATTACAATTTCAATAGAATCTGCAATAACATCACGAGAAGGTAATGAATAATTCATACCTAAAGTCCCCATAGAAATTCCATCACTAACACCTATAGTATTAAAAATAAGTCCGACCTGGTTTAGCTTATTTACATCTTCTTTAATTTGAGATGCCAACCCATTTAGGTGCATATTACAAGGGTTACCATCGTAACCTGTACTTGCAATTCCTACTTGTGGAAGTTTCATATCTTCTTCAGAAAGTCCAACAGCATATAGCATTGCTTGCGCTGCGGGCTGCGTAGGGTCTTGTGTTACTCTTTTACTATGTTTATTTAATTGCATTAATTTTAGCATTTTTTAAATTATTTTAAACTATTTTTAAAATAATCACATTTTAATTCCTTATTTAACAATAAGATACAAATTTAATTCAGCTATTTCTTTTAACAGTTTTCCATTTGGTTTTTTTACAATAGCCATCTACCAAATATATTACTTACACTACTGTAATGCTGATAGTTAACTCTATTTTTTTTACAATGATTATACAATAAAAAAACCTGCATCGAATAAATGATACAGGTTTTTAAGTTACTTACACAACAAACTTGTATCAATCTTTTGAACTGACTATAATGACTTGAATTAAAATAATTATATATATAAATTTTGCTTTCATATTATTTTTAACTAAAAAACCTTCCCAAATTATATTAGGAAGGTTTTGTACGATATATACTTCAACAACATTCCTATGCTTCTTGTGAAATAATCACAGAGACATAAATAGAAATGATATTGATAATTAATTTTTTCATCTTAATTGGTACAAATATGTAAAATAATTTTAAATAAAAGACTTTTAGTGTACTTTATTTTTTTCTTTTTTCTGAATTATTTCTTCAACAGTTAAGTTTTGTATTTTACTTTCAAGCCAAGAAATAATATCTAAATATAAAAATGCTCTTTTTTCGTAAGGGTGGTCTTGATATTTTATGAGCTCACTATGTAATTTTATAAACTCTTTACGAAGGTCTTGTGGATAAATATTACTCAAGTTCTTTAAAAACGCAATCATTTTCCGTTGAACATCGTGTAAATCATCCATTTTCAACAAAAACTTATAGGTTGAAACTATTAGTTTCTCAATATTATAATCTATCCCTGCTTCGTAATGTGCAACCAAATTTAATACACGAGAAAAGCACAATAAATCTTCTCGCATTTTTAAATCTTTATTATTAATTATTTTCTCTAAATAAACAATGCATTCTTCATTTTTACCAGCCCCAAAAAACATACAACCAATTTTATAGTAAAATACCATAATATGATGTGGATCTATTTTTGTTTTATACTTCTCTAATTCTAACAGTAATGTTGGTATAAATTTTAAGCCTTCAGTAAATTTACCATTAATAAAATAGGAATTCAATTTATTTTGATTGTAATATAAAAATGCTAGAGTTAACGTATTTTCATTTAACAACACATTCCCTTCATCAATATCTAATTTAAATTTCTCTACAACATTTTTAAATTTTTCTTTATGTCGAATTAAAAATAAAGACTCTAATAAGTAATTTAACCCCTTTAAATAAAAAACCGTGTTTTGTTTTTTCATTTCGGGAGCATCTTCAAACAAATCAACCCATTTTTGAGCGTATTTATAACTCGAAACAAAATCTTGTAAAATTAAACTTCTCCATAAATGAGCTTTGTATAAAAAAAGTTTTTCCATAAAACCTAACTCAGATAATTTATACTTTGGCAAACGCTTTTCAAAATACTCATTTACAAGTTGAGAATCTGATTCGTCTTTAACGTACCCTTGTTTTAATAATAAACTATATAATTGCAATGAAAGGTTTGATAATTTACTGGTTCTAACATTTTTTAAGCTTAATTGTTTTGCCTGTTCAGAAAGTTCATCAGCTCTATTACTCATACTACGAGTAATATATTGCGACTCAATAATTTTTTCAAATTCTACAATTCCGTAGGCTAAATTGTTTTCATCGTTAGTTAGCGCCAATTCCTTAGCTTTATCTAAAATTTTTAAACTTTGCTTATATAAACCTTTACTGTATAAAATTGAAGCAAAATCAAACTGCTCTCTTATTTGCGCTTTTACATTTTGATGCACAGGGTTAAATCTTAAACTCACCAAAATTTGCTTGTATAAATGTGCTTTTGTATTAGAAATTTGCTGTTTTTTAATATTGGTTTTTTTTAAAATAAGTTCATCATTATAACTATTAACCTTATCTAACAAATTAAATAAAGACATGAAGTTTGCTTCAGAATTACCACCCAATCGCCCAACATACAATTTAAATTGACGTTTTTCAGATTTAGAGAGTGATTTCACTAAAGTAAAAAGTGAATCTTTTTGCTCAATAGCCATTGTAATAAAAATATTTTTATTATACTGTTAATCAGTAACTTAAAACCAATGCCAAGAACTTGAATATAGTAATAACCTTCTACATGAAGAATTATACGAATACTATACTTCTATTTTTGACTTTCCAAAATTGATAAAAAAAAATCAGAAATGAGTAAAAATAGAGTCCAAATTTTTGACACAACCCTAAGAGACGGTGAACAGGTCCCTGGTTGTAAGTTAAATACTGAGCAAAAATTAGTGATTGCTGAACGCCTTGATATTTTAGGAGTTGATGTAATTGAAGCTGGTTTTCCAATTTCAAGTCCGGGAGATTTTGATTCAGTAGTCGCAATTTCAAAATTAGTGAAAAATGCAACGGTTTGTGGTTTAACAAGAGCAAATCAAAAAGATATAGAGGTAGCTTCAGACGCTTTAAAATATGCTAAACGCCCTAGAATTCATACAGGAATTGGAACGTCTGAATCGCATATTGTACATAAATTTAGATCTACTCAAGAAGAAATTATTGTTCGCGCCTATGATGCCGTAGCTTACGCAAAGAAATTTGTTGAAGATGTTGAATTTTACGCTGAAGACGCAGGTAGAACAGATAACGAATATTTAGCTAGAGTTTTAGAACAAGTTATTAAAGCTGGAGCAACTGTTTTAAATATCCCTGACACTACAGGTTACTGTTTACCTGATGAGTATGGTGCTAAAATAAAATACTTAAAAGAAAACGTAAAAGGAATTGATAATGTAACGTTATCATGCCACTGTCATAACGATTTAGGTTTGGCAACTGCAAATGCTATTGCTGGGGTTCAAAATGGAGCACGTCAAATTGAGTGTACAATTAACGGAATAGGTGAACGTGCTGGAAATACCGCTTTAGAAGAAGTAGTAATGATTTTAAAACAACACCCATACTTAAATTTAGACACTGGAATTAATACCAAATTATTATACGATACAAGTTTATTAGTGCAACGAAGTATGGGAATGATAGTTCAACCAAACAAAGCTGTTGTAGGTGAAAATGCATTTGCTCATAGTTCAGGAATTCATCAAGACGGAGTTATAAAAAACCGTGAAACATACGAAATTATGGACCCTGCTGATGTTGGTGTTACTGAATCTTCTATTGTTTTAACTGCCCGAAGTGGTAGAGCTGCATTGGCTTACCGTGCAAAAAATGTTGGATACGACTTAACTAAAATTCAGTTAGATGATATTTATCCTCAATTTTTAAAATTTGCCGATCATCATAAAGAAGTGAATGATGAAGATATCCAACATTTAATGGAACTAAATCAAATTTCAAAAACTCGTATAGCAATTTAAACTTGTATTGGTAAAAATTGTATATTTAATTTATGAAATTAACAATCGCTTTGCTTCCTGGTGATGGAATTGGACCCGAAGTAATACATCAAGCTGTAAAAATATTAGATGCAATTTCCGAAAAATACAATCATACTTTTGAATATAAAAAGGCTGATGTTGGTGCTATTGCCATTGATAAAACTGGAAATCCGCTACCTGACGAAACATTAGAAATTTGTTCAAGTGCTGATGCCATTTTATTTGGGGCTATTGGAGATCCAAAATACGACAAAGACCACAATGCAACTATAAGACCTGAACAAGGTTTATTAAGGCTTCGGAAAGAATTAGATTTATATGCCAATATTAGACCTGTAATATCTTACGACTACTTAATTCATAAATCAAACTTAAAAAAGGAGATTGTTGAAGGAACTGATTTTATTATTTACCGAGAACTTACTGGTGGTATTTATTTTGGCGAAAAAAAGTTTAGTGAAGACGGTAAAGAAGCAATAGATACATGTAAATATACTGCAAGTGAAATTGACCGAATTGCACATTTAGCATTTAAAGCTGCAAAATCAAGACGTAAAAAATTAACTTTAATTGATAAAGCTAATGTACTTGTAACATCTCGTTTGTGGAGAAAAAGAGTGAAAGAAATTTCAAAAAGTTACCCAGGAGTACAACTTAACTTTTTATATGCAAATACAGCTGCAATGCAGTTAATTTTAAAACCAACACAGTTTGATGTTATTTTAACTGAAAATATGTTTGGTGATATTTTATCTGATGCTGCAAGTGTAATTTCAGGCTCTATTGGTTTGTTAGCCTCGGCATCTATAGGCAAAAAAACAGCTTTATTTGAACCAATTCACGGGTCGTATCCAAAAGCAAAAGGTAAAAATTTCGCTAATCCTTTAGCCGCAGTATTATCAGCAGCGATGCTTTTAGAACATTTTCAATTAATTGATGAAGCTGAAGATATTAAAAATGCTGTTGAAAAATCAATAGAGTTAAATATTACAACACCGGATTTAAATTCTACAAATCATTTTTCAACTACCAATGTTGGAAATTTTTTAAGAGATTTTATTTTGGATGATGAAAATACATTTTACAATAAAAATAATATTGATTTAGGACAGTCAACTATTATTTAAAAATTAACCCGTTGTGCATTTTAAATAATGCTAAATTTAATATTATTAATATTTCTACCAAATAACTTATTGATATATTGAACAGTTGTTAAAGCAGTTATCTTAGCTACTATTCTAGTTTTAAAACCTTCAAAAGTTTTTAGCATAATTACGTCTTATCATAAATTGCTTACAAGGTTGTGAAAATAAAGTTTCTATCCTTTTCATCCTTTTTCTAAATACATAAGGTGGGTATTTTGTAATTTTTTTAATCGCTTCTCTTATGTGTACTTAGTGTTATATTACAGGTTTCAAACAAGCTAAGTTGTATTTCTATTGATAAATAACCTCTATCACCAATTAACGTACAATCACTTATTTGCTTCTTAATATCTTTAAGGTAATTAATATCGTATACAGATACTGGATTCAAATCGATACTTTGAAAAACCCCATTTACAGAACAAACAGCATGTAGTTTATAACCGTAATAATTAGAACTTTGAGCTGTACAATAGCCTCTACCTAGAAATACATAAGTATTTTATTTACAAATACTTGAACGAGAACTGCGTGATAATTTACACTCAAGTTACTCATTGTTAATAATTTGCAATTAAATATATTTACTAATTTTCAGGAAGATGAATACCTTTTTCTTTTAAATCATAATGCACAACGGGACAAAAGACTATATTATTGTTTACGAATTTTCAAACATTCATTTAAAATTAAGTAACCAACATTTACCTCTTCCATAAACTAAAAAATAATCGTATCTTTTTTGACATGCAAAAAAAGACACGATTATTTTAAACTATAAACATATAGTAAATGTTTATATTCCTTATTTTAAAAAAGAGCTACTTCCCAATTTTATTATAAGTTTCCTTTTAAAACTAATAATGGAACTTTACTTTCAAAATCAATTTTTTTGATGCTATTTTTCTCCCATAATTTAGCAAAAAATCCACGTTTTCGTCTAATCACACAAATTAAATCTGGAGTAATGCTATTTAAATGCAATAATACACCATGAAATACTGTAGCGTTTTCACTTGTTGTAATAGTATCTGCAATTTCTTTAAAATCTTCATGCAATACGTTATCTTTCTCACTATTATGTGGGGTAATCACATGCAATAAATTAAATTTTGTATTAAAATTAGCCATTAAATCTTCTAAAGGTTTTAATACTTTATGTTTTCTAAGCAAACCTGATCTTAATCCAATTAAACCATTTTTAAACGGCTTAAATTTACAATTCACAGGAATAATTAACATTGGAAGTTCAGTGCGTTTTACAATTCCACCTGTTATTGACCCAACATATAGAGAGCTATCGGCACTTGTAATATTTGCAGATGCAATTATTAAATCAACATTTAATTCTTTTGATGCTCTGGCAATAACATCTAAAATTTTACCTGTTGATGTAATTGCTTTTATATCAACATTTTTAACATCAACTTTTGATAAAACAGCTGTTATTTCTTCTTTTGTTCTATTTTCAATAAGGTCATCAATATTTCGTAAAGAACCTGTTACTTTTGTTGAACCAAAGACTTGAACAACATATATATTTGCATTTACTTCCGAAGCAAAGTCAATTGCATACTGTAAAGTATTCACTGCGTTTTCTGAACTTCCAAGAGGAACTAAAATGGTTTTCATAAAAAATAATTTTCGCCAAAGGTATTAATTAATTTAGAAAACAAGACAAAAAAAGGCTTCATTAATTAATTTAATGAAGCCTTTTTTTATATTAAAATACCTTTAATTAGTATCTGTAATACTCAGGTTTAAATGGTCCTTCAACCGTTACACCAATATATTCAGCTTGATCTTCACGTAATGTTTCTAATTCAACACCTATTTTAGCTAAATGTAAACGAGCTACTTTTTCATCTAAATGTTTTGGCAACATATACACTTCATTTTTATAAGCTTCTCTGTTATTCCAAAGTTCTAATTGCGCCAATGTTTGATTTGTAAATGAGTTACTCATTACAAAACTTGGGTGACCTGTTGCACATCCTAAATTCACCAAACGACCTTCAGCTAAAACAACAATATCTTTTCCGTTAATATTGTATTTATCAACTTGTGGTTTAATTGTATCTTTTGTATGTCCGTGGTTTTTATTTAACCAAGCCATATCAATTTCATTGTCAAAATGACCAATATTACATACAATTACTTTATCCTTCATTGCTTCAAAATGACGACCTTGAATAATATCTTTATTTCCTGTTGTAGTAATAACAATATCAGAATTACCAACAACTGTTTCTAAACGTTTTACTTCAAAACCATCCATTGCAGCTTGTAATGCACAAATAGGATCAATTTCAGTAACCGTTACAATAGAACCTGCTCCTTTAAATGATGCAGCTGTACCTTTACCAACATCACCATAACCACAAACTGTTACGCGCTTTCCAGCTAACATAATATCTGTTGCTCTTCTAATGGCATCTACTGCACTTTCTCTACATCCGTATTTATTATCGAATTTAGATTTTGTAACAGAATCGTTTACATTAATTGCAGGCATTGGCAATGTTCCTGCTTTCATACGATCGTATAAACGGTGCACACCTGTAGTAGTTTCTTCACTTAAACCATTAATACCTGCAGCTAATTCTGGATATCTATCTAATACCATATTGGTTAAATCTCCACCATCATCTAAAATTAAATTCAATGGTTTTTTATCTTCACCAAAAAATAATGTTTGCTCTATACACCAGTCAAATTCTTCTTCGCTTAAACCTTTCCAAGCATACACTGAAACTCCTGCAGCAGCAATAGCAGCGGCAGCTTGATCTTGTGTTGAAAAAATATTACAAGAACTCCAAGTAACCTCAGCTCCTAAATCAACCAATGTTTCAATTAAAACAGCTGTTTGAATAGTCATATGTAAACAACCTGCAATTCTAGCTCCTGCTAAAGGTTTTTGACCTTTATACTCTTCTCTTAAACTCATTAAACCTGGCATTTCAGCTTCAGCAAGTTCAATTTCTTTACGTCCCCAATCGGCAAGATTGATATCTTTTACCTTATATTTTACGTATGTTGATGTTTCTGTACTCATATTTCTTAAATTTGTTTTTTTATTTAAAACAATTAGTTAGTATTGTTTTAATATTTTGCAAAAGTACAAAATACATTTGAGAAACTAAATGCCTTTATTTAAAACCATTAAACCAAATAAGCACACCACAATTTATGTGTGGAAAATTGAAGAGTCTTTTGATGCATTATCTAAGGGTATGCTTTTAACAGATAGAAGTAAAAACCGAATTCAATCTATGAAATCGGAATTACACCAACGCGGTTTTTTAAGCGTACGTCATTTATTAAAAGAAGCAGGATATTGCGACAACGATTTATTTTATAATGGAAATGGAAAGCCACATTTAACCGATGGTAAGCATATTTCAATCACGCATTCATTTACCTTTTCTGCCATTGCAATTAGCACTAATGAAGTGGGAATTGACATTGAAAAAAATAGAGAGAAAATAAAAATAATTCAGCATAAGTTTGTCAATTTTGAAAGAGGTTTTATTCATGAGAATGATGATTACATTCAGCAATTAACAGTTATTTGGGGTGCAAAAGAAAGTTTGTATAAAATTTACCCGTATGGCGGATTGACTTTTAAAAATGATATTGATATTGATTCTTTTCAAATTTCAGATAAAAAAACAACAGGTTATATTAAAGTGGAAAATTGGGACAAAACCTACGATATTCATTTTCACCAAGTAGAAAATTTCACATTGGTTTATGCTCTAGATCCTGCTACGAATGATTAAATCAATTCTTTCAAACATACAAAACGCTTCAAAAAAGAGCCAAAAATTATTGGCTATTTTATTAGACCCTGATAAAAGTACTTTGGGTGAAATTTCTTCAATTATAAAAAGAATTGAAAAACTAAATGCAGATTTTATTTTTGTTGGCGGAAGTTTTGTTGAAGATGGAGTTACTTCCAACTTTGTAAAAAAACTGAAAGAAAACACTGAAATTCCAATCATTTTATTCCCAGGAGATTACTCACAAGTCACAAATTATGCTGATGGTTTGCTATTTCTATCGTTGCTTTCTGGTAGAAATCCCGAATATTTAATTGAACAACAAATAAAAGCAGTTCCTTTTTTAAAAAATTCAACTTTAGAAATAATTCCGACAGGTTATATTTTAATTGATGGCGGCACAAATTCGTCAGTTTTAAAAGTGAGTAAAACCAGTCCTATTCCACAAAATAATATAGAATTAGCCGTTTCCACAGCTGTTGCCGGTATGTACAAAGGCAAACAACTAATTTATTTAGAAGCCGGAAGTGGTGCTAAACAAGTTGTAAGTGCTGAATTAATTTCAGAAGTGAAAAAAAATATTTCAATACCACTTATTGTTGGTGGTGGTATAAGATCAAAAGAACAATTAAAAAATGCCTATAAAAATGGTGCAGACCTTGTGGTAATTGGAACCGCATTTGAAAATAACGAGCTATAACTATGAACGAATTATTTGATACCCTTTTTGGGCAATATAGTAGCTATGATACAATAGATATTGCATTAGAAATTATTGCTGTTATTTTTGGTTTTTTATCGGTTTGGTATTCAAAAAACAACAAGGTTTGGGTATATCCAACCGGAATGGTAAGTACCTTAATTTTTGTGTATTTATTATTAAAATGGGAACTTTTAGGTGATATGATGATCAATGCTTATTATTTTATAATGAGTGTTTACGGCTGGTATATTTGGACTAGAAAAGTAGATGACACGCATAATACGCCTATTACAAAAACCACTAAAAAAGAAAAAATCACATCCATTTTTATATTTTTAGCCACCTTAGTTTTTGTGTATTTTGTTTATACTTATTTTGATAAATGGACCAGTTGGGTTGCTTATGTTGACACTATTACCACAGCTATATTTTTTGTAGGAATGTGGTTAATGGCGAAAAGAAAAATTGAAAACTGGATTTATTGGATTATTGGAGACCTAATTTCTGTTCCGCTATATTTTTACAAAGGATTTACGTTTACAAGCTTTCAATATCTTATATTTACACTTATCGCAATTTCTGGTTATTTATCATGGAAGAAACTCTTAAACAAACAAACGCAAACATAATAAAAGTTGTGTTGTTTGGTCCTGAAAGCACAGGAAAAACTACCCTATCTCGTAATTTAGCACACCATTACAATACTGTTTGGGTACGTGAATATGCACGCGAATATTTACAAGATAAATGGAACAACGAACGTAAAACTTGTGAAAATTCCGACTTAATTCCAATTGCCATTGGTCAAATGAAATTAGAAAATGAATTGGCAAAAAAAGCTGATAGAGTTTTAATTTGTGATACTGATTTATTAGAAACCAAAGTGTATTCAGAAGAGTTTTACGGCGGTTATGTACACCCCGACTTGGAAGAAGCCGCAAAAACAAATCAATATGATTTGTACCTGCTAACTTATATTGACACACCTTGGGATGCTGATGACTTAAGAGACAGACCTGAACAACGTTTAGAAATGTTTAATGCTTTTGAAAATGCTTTAAAAAAATACAATCGACCTTATATTTTATTAAAAGGAGATAAAAAAACCAGATTAGATAAAGCTGTAAAAGCTATTGATAAAATATTAGCATCAAAGCCTAATTTACAAACATTTTCAGGGTTATGATTGCTGAAAACCTCATAAAAGAATTAAGTTTTAAAGCAGTTAGAAGTAGCGGTGCAGGCGGACAACATGTGAACAAAGTTTCTTCAAAAGTTGAACTAATTTTTGACCTTATAAATTCTATTGAATTGTCTTCTGAAGAAAAAGAATTACTACAAAAAAACTTGTATTCAAAACTAACAAAAGAAGGTGTTTTACTCTTAAATTGTGATGAAAGTAGAAGTCAGCATAAAAATAAAGAGCTTGTAATTGACCGATTTATTACACTTATTACAAACGGATTAAAAGTTCCTAAAAAACGAAAAGCCACCAAACCTAGTAAATCTAGCATTCGAAAACGGCTAGATAAAAAGAAAAAACAGGCATTTAAAAAGGCCTTCAGAAGAAAACCAGAAATATAATTTTTCTTTATTTTACTTTTAAAAAAATATTGAGTAGCTTTGCCGCATCTCAAAAGGGGTGCCTATAACGGCTGAGATCAAACCCATTGAACCTGAACAGGTAATGCTGTTAAGGGACGTTCAGACAGAAAAATTCTGTTGGGGCAATTTGTAATTTTGTCAAATCATCGATTTAATTACCTCTTTTTATATCGTTTTATTTATTAAAAAATGAAACAATATTTAAAACAGAACTTTAAAAAAGCGAAGAATTTAGTAGCTTTTTTAATCATTGTATTTTCAATCAATACAAACGCACAACAATTATTTACTATTAAAGGAAATGTAGTTGACGGGGAAAACCCAATTGCTGGCGCTTCAATTGTAGTAAAAGGAACAAAAACAGGAACTACTTCAGGTGCAGATGGTTCTTTTTTATTAAACCTAAAAAAGGGAACCTATACACTACAAGTAAGTTTAATTAGTACTCCTAAGGAAGTAAAAATTACCTTAACAGAAAATACTTCTATTACTATAGATTTGTCTGATAATTTTGAAAGCTTAGATGAAGTATTGGTATCTGCAGTACGCGTAAAATCTGGTGCTCCTGTTACATTTAGTAACGTAAGCAAAGAAGAAATTAAAGACCGAAACCTAGGTCAAGACATTCCAATTTTATTAAACTATTTACCATCAGTTGTTACCACTTCTGATGCTGGAGCAGGTGTTGGATACACAGGAATTAGAGTGCGTGGTAGTGATGCAACTAGAGTAAATGTAACTATCAACGGTATTCCTTACAACGATGCTGAAAGTCAAGGAACTTTTTGGGTAAATATGCCCGATTTTGCTTCTTCAACAGAGAGTTTACAGTTACAGCGTGGTGTAGGAACTTCAACCAATGGTTCTGGTGCATTTGGAGCGAGTTTAAACTTGTTAACAGATGCTGTTTCTGAAGATGCCTTTGGAGAATTGAGTGCTTCTGTAGGATCTTTCAACACTACAAAAATTACAGGGAAATTTAGTACAGGATTATTGAATGACCATATTGAAATTTCAGGAAGAGTCTCTAAAATTGATTCTGACGGATATATTGACAGAGCATATTCAGACCTAACTTCTTACTTTTTACAAGCTGCTTATGTTGATGATAATACCTTGATTAAGGCCATTACTTTTGGAGGTCACGAAAAAACGTACCAAGCTTGGTACGGTGTAACCAAAGAAGAAATGGAAGAATTTGGAAGAACTTACAATCCCTACACTTATGACAATGAGATTGACAATTACAATCAAGATCATTATCAATTACACTGGAATGAAACTATTTCAGAAAACTGGT
Organism: Lutibacter agarilyticus; assembly: GCF_900188235.1. Classification (GTDB taxonomy): domain Bacteria; phylum Bacteroidota; class Bacteroidia; order Flavobacteriales; family Flavobacteriaceae; genus Lutibacter; species Lutibacter agarilyticus. Next base: position 114,536 of record NZ_FZNT01000008.1, read on the forward strand.
CTACAAACATTGCTTTTAACTACACCAAAGGAAAAGGATATTTTGAACAATTTAAAGATGGGGAAGATTTTGCAGATTACAACCTTGACCCTATAGTTATTGGTGGAGAAACTATTGATGAAACCGACTTAATTAGAAGACGTTGGTTAGACAACGATTTTTATGTTTTTAATGCGAATGCAACTTATACAAACACCAATTACAATGTAATTTTTGGAGGATCTTTCAGCAACTATACAGGTGATCATTTTGGTGAAATTATTTGGGCTGAATATGCTAGTAATTCTGAAATAAGAGACAGGTATTACGAAAGTGAAACTCAAAAAACAGATTCAAATATTTTTGCAAAACTAGATTACAAATTTAGTGAAGCTTGGTCTTTATTTGTTGATGTACAAGGGCGTTTTGTTTCGTTTGAAACCAACGGATTAACTTCAGACAGAACACCAATAAATGTAGATGAAAATTATTCTTTTTTCAATCCAAAAGCAGGTATAACCTACCAAATTAACGATTACAACAGTTTGTACTTTTCTTATGCAAAAGCAAATAGAGAACCAAATAGAAATGATTTTGAAAATGGTATTTCTAGTCCAGAGAAGTTAAACGACTTTGAATTAGGGTGGCGTATAAATAAGGAAACATTTAAAATTAACACGAATGCTTATTATATGCTTTATAAAGATCAATTGGTGTTAACAGGTGCAATTGATGATGTTGGTTCTCCTATTAGAGCTACTAGTGATAAAAGCTACCGTTTAGGGTTAGAAATTGATGCAGCAGTAAAAATTTCAAATAAGTTTAGTGTGATGCCTAACGTTGCCATTAGCAGCAATAAAAACATTGATTTCCCAGCTTATATTGATGGTGAAGAGGTTATACTTGAGAGTACAAACATTGCATTTTCACCTAATTTTATTGCAGGAAACAACCTTGCATACCAACCAACTTCAAACCTTAAATTATCATTATTATCAAAATTTGTTGGAGAACAATATATGGGAAATATTGATACAAACAATTCAAAGTTAGACAGCTATTTTGTAAACGATTTTAATGTTTCTTATGAAATTACACCAAACAAAATTGCAAAATCTATCCGCTTTGATTTGTTAGTAAATAACATTTTTAATGCTGAATATATTTCAAATGGATATTACTATACTTATGATGATGATTGGTCTGTACCTGGTGAAGTTACTACAATAGATGGTGCTGGTTATTATCCGCAAGCAACTATTAACTTTTTATTAGGAGCTACAGTAAGATTTTAAAAATATAATTGAATTGCTATAAAGAAGAGAAAACCGAGGCGAATGTCTCGGTTTTTTTATTTATACTTCTATACCTTTCATCATTTTGTTCCAATACAAATAAGGTAACATATACTTTTTTAAAACCCATAAACGCCAATGTTCTTTTGAAGAATCTTCAATCGTTAAGGGGTATTGTTTTAATTTAGGATCGGGTTCAAAATTTTTGACATAATCAAATTTATAAATATTTATGGACTCTAAAAAACCGTCAAAGCAAAGGTAAACACAACAAAAATGAACAACTTTTTTCTTTTAAATCATTATGCAAACCGGGTAAAAATTAACAATTTATTAAAGCTACACACAAAATTACAACAAATTTTGGGTGTAGTTTTTTGTAGATTTACCAATTATGAAAAACAAGACAAGTTTTATAGACGCTTTAAATTATCGACGCTCAGTTAGATTGTATGATGAAAACAAAGAAATTAATACCGAAATTGTAAAAAAATGTATTCAACAAGCAACTTTAGCTCCTACTAGTAGCAATATGCAGCTATGGGAATTTCATCATATAACTTCTTCAAAAAAACTACGTAAATTAACAGAAGAGTGCTTAGGGCAATCTGCAGCAAAAACAGCCAAGCAATTAGTTGTTGTTGTGGTTCGAAAAGATTTGTGGAAAAAACGAGCAAAAGCAAACGCATCACACTTAATAAATACATTTGGCAACAAACCAAAAAGTGATTATTCGTCAAAAGAAAAATTCGCCTTAAACTATTATCAAAAATTAATTCCTTTTATCTATTTTGATTTTTTAGGAATTTTTGGATGTTTAAAATATGGTTTTTCTTGGGTTACAGGACTTTTTAAACCAAGTTATCGTCAATTACGAAATTCAGATATGAGAGTTGTAGCACATAAATCGGCAGGTTTAGCAGCACAAACATTTATGTTAAGTATGGCTGCAGAAAATTATGACACTTGCCCAATGGAAGGCTCAGACACCCTACGAATTAAAAAAACATTAAATTTGCCACTTAGAAGCGAAATAAATATGGTTATTTCCTGTGGAATTAGAAAGCCTGAAGGTGTTTACGGAGAGCGTTTTAGAATTCCTTTTAATGAAATTTACAAACAGTGGTAATTTTTTAAAAATTAACACGACAAAGAATTAGAAAAGTCAATACAATTATGACCGCAAAAGAAAGTATTATACATAAAATTATGTCGAGTAAAAATCGACCACATTTAGATTTTAGTTTAAAAACTAAAACTGAAAAATTTACCGATAATTTATTTCATACCTTATTTGATGCAACTGCTTGCGTTGCTAAAAACATTGAACAATTAGAAATAGATTTTGAAGAAATTTATAAGTTAGCTTGTAAAGTTGACCAAGAATATTGCGGAACTATTTGGAAAAATTTCTTATCTGAATTACCAGAAATTTTAGAAAATCTAAATTTAGACGCTCAGGAATTGGTAAATAACGATCCTGCATCTAACAATATTGAAGAAGTATATTTAGCTTATCCTGGATTTTATGCTATTGCTATTTATAGATTTAGTCACGAATTATTTTTACTAAACACACCTTTAATCCCACGATTAATGAGTGAATATGCGCATAGTAAAACAGGAACTGACATTCACCCAGGAGCAACCATTGGCAAATCATTTTTTATTGATCACGCTACAGGAACTGTAATTGGTGAAACTTGTTTAATAAAAGACCACGTAAAAATTTACCAAGGGGTTACTTTAGGTGCCTTACAAGTTGCCAAAGAGTTGAAAAACGTAAAAAGACATCCTACAGTTGAAAACAATGTAACTATATATGCCAATGCTACAATTCTTGGCGGAGAAACTGTTATTGGTGAAAACAGTGTTATTGGTGGTAACGTTTGGATTACGGAATCTATTCCAAAAAACTCACTAGTATATCACAAACCCGAAACCAAGTTAAAACAAAAAAAGTAGTTATGAAAAGCCGTAGTTTATTTGATTTTATTGGAAACACACCTCTTGTAAAAGCCAATCATATTTTAAAAAAAGAAGGTGTTTCATTGTTTTTAAAATTAGAAGGAAATAACCCTGGCGGAAGTGTAAAAGATCGCGCCGCTTTTAATATGATTTCAGAAGCAATGCTAAGAAAAGAAATCAAAAAAGGCGATTATTTAATTGAAGCTACTAGCGGAAATACGGGTATTGCCTTAGCTATGATTGCACAACAATTTGGCATCAACCTAGAATTAGTAATGCCCGAAAACTCTACAAAAGAACGCGTTCAAACTATGGAGGCTTACGGTGCAAAAGTAACTTTAACTCCTTCCGTAGTTGGAATTGAAGGTTCAAGAGCTTATGCTGAGAAAAAGGTAACTGAAAAAGGATATACCATGCTAAACCAATTTGCAAATGATGATAATTGGAAGGCGCATTATAAAACTACAGGTCCTGAAATTTGGAGAGATACCAATGGAGAAATAACACATTTTGTTTCAGCAATGGGAACTACAGGAACAATTATGGGAACTTCAACCTTTTTAAAAGAACAACATAAAAATGTTCAAATTATTGGAGCACAACCAACCGATAATTCCAAAATACCTGGGATTAGAAAATGGTCTCCAGAATTTTTACCAAAAATATTTAACCCTTCAAAAGTAGATACTGTGATTGAAGTTAGCGAAACTGAAGCTCGTTTAATGACTAAAAGACTCGCTAAAGAAGAAGGGATTTTTGCAGGAATGAGTAGCGGAGGTTCTGTATCTGCCGCCTTAAAAATTGCAGAAACAATAGATTCTGGGATTATTGTAGCCATTATTTGCGACCGTGGAGACCGCTATTTATCATCTGATTTATTTGAATAAAACGTTGTAGCAGTATTCTCTATTTATCATTGTTTGTGAATTGCATTTATCGTACTTTTGTTAGCACGAATTACATAATTTCTTACCATGAATAAAATTCAAATGGTTGACCTACAAGGTCAATACCAAAAAATTAAAGATAAAGTAGATATCCAATTACAAGAAGTTTTAAACTCATCAGCTTATATTAACGGACCTCAGGTTCACGCGTTTCAGAAAGATTTAGAAGCATATCTAGATGTAAAACACGTAATACCTTGTGCCAATGGTACAGACGCATTGCAAATAGCAATGATGGGCTTAGATTTAAAACCAGGAGATGAAGTAATCACAGCCGATTTTACATTTGCAGCTACTGTTGAAGTTATTGCTCTATTAAATTTAACACCGGTATTAGTTGACGTTGAAAAAGACACTTTTAATATGGATATTGATGCCTTGAAAAAAGCAATTACTCCAAAAACAAAAGCAATTGTTCCTGTTCATTTATTTGGACAATGTGCTAATATGGAAGCTGTTCTTGAAATCGCAAAAGAATATGATTTATTTGTAATTGAAGACACCGCCCAAGCTATTGGAGCAAATTATACATTTAAAGATGGAAGTAAAAAGAAAGCGGGCACTATAGGTAACGTTGGAACTACTTCATTTTTTCCTTCTAAAAACCTAGGATGTTACGGTGATGGTGGTGCTATTTTTACCAACGATGATGATTTAGCGCACACAATTAGAGGAATGGTAAATCACGGAATGTACAAACGTTATTACCACGATGTTGTTGGTGTAAACTCTCGTTTAGACAGCCTACAAGCAGCTGTTTTAAGAGTTAAACTACCTTTATTAAATGATTATTGTGATGCAAGAAGAAAAGCAGCTCGTTTTTACAACAATGCTTTTAAAAATGCACAAAATATTGTTACTCCAAAAATGAGCAATGGTTGCGAGTTTATTTGCGACAATTGTGATTGCCACGTTTTTCATCAATATACCTTACAAATATTAAACGGTCAACGTAATGAATTGCACCAGCATTTATTAGACAATGGTATTCCAAACGCAATTTACTACCCAGTTCCATTACATAGTCAAAAAGCGTATGCAGACGAGAGATATAAAGAGGAAGATTTTAAAGTTACCAATGAATTAATTAATACGGTTATTTCATTACCAATGCATACCGAATTAGATGAAGAACAATTAGAGTTTATAACCACAACCATCATAAATTTCATCAAATAATTATGAAAAAAGTATTAGTAACAGGAGGATTAGGTTTTATTGGTTCTCACACCGTAGTTGAATTACAAAACGAAGGATTTGAAGTTTACATTATTGATAACTTATCAAATTCTAAAATTGAAGTATTAGACAAAATTACATCAATCACAGGAGTTAAACCTTCTTTTTTCAATATTGATTTAAGAGATAAAGCTGCTGTAAAAGATTTTTTTGCAAACAATAAAGTTGACGGAACAATTCATTTTGCTGCTTATAAAGCTGTGGGTGAAAGTGTTCAAATACCTTTAGAATATTACGAAAATAACATTGGAAGTTTAGTGTACATTTTACAAGAAATGAAGGCTAACAACCTAAATAATTTCATTTTTAGTTCTTCTTGTACGGTTTACGGTCAGGCTGATGAATTGCCTATTACTGAAAATGCACCAGTTAAACCAGCGGAATCTCCTTACGGAAACACCAAACAAATTGGCGAAGAAATTATTAAAGATGCTACAAAAATTTCAGAATTAAAAGCAATTGCGTTGCGTTATTTCAACCCAATTGGTTCACATGAATCAGCAAAAATTGGTGAATTACCAATTGGAGTTCCTCAAAACTTAATTCCGTATGTAGTTCAAACTGCAGCTGGTTTACGCGATGAGTTATCTGTGTTTGGAAGTGATTATAACACACCTGACGGAACTGCAGTGCGTGATTATATTCATGTAGTAGATATTGCAAAAGCACATATTGTTGCCTTAAAAAGATTAATTGAAGACAATAATAAATCTCAATTTGAAGTATTTAATTTGGGAACTGGTCAAGGAAATTCAGTTTTAGAAGTTATTAAATCTTTTGAAAAAGTTACTGGAAAAAAAGTGAATTTTAAATTGGTTGCTCGAAGAGAAGGTGATGTTACCGCTGCTTATGCTGACACCAATTATGCAAACAACGAATTAGGTTGGAAAACTGAATTATCATTAGATGAAGCTTTACTTTCGGCTTGGAAATGGCAAGAAACTTTATAAAGTTTAATTGTTAACTTAGTTAATAACAACAAACTACTAAAAGCCTAATAAGTGTATTAAACTTATTGGGCTTTTTATTGAAAATTGGTCAAAAACCAAAAAATTCGTTAAAAAATATTTTCATACCTATAATTTTCCTAAGTTTGCAGTCTAAAATTTAGGAGGAAGAATTTGACTGATTGCAACCTCATTAAAAAATGCTAAAGCAGTATTCATTACTTCTTTTAGCGACCGCTGTAATCAACTTTTCTTTCAATTATTTATAATTAAAATATAAAAAGATATGTCATATTTATTTACATCTGAATCTGTTTCAGAAGGACATCCAGACAAAGTAGCTGATCAAATTTCAGACGCTTTAGTTGATAATTTTTTAGCCTTTGACGAAAACTCAAAAGTAGCATGTGAAACTTTAGTAACTACTGGGCAAGTTGTTTTAGCTGGTGAAGTAAAATCTAAAACCTATTTAGACGTTCAAAAAATTGCAAGAGACGTTATTAATAAAATTGGTTATACAAAAGGTGAATATATGTTTGATGGAAACTCTTGTGGAGTTTTATCTGCAATTCACGAACAATCTCAAGACATTAATCAAGGTGTAGACCGTGAATCTAAGGAGCAGCAAGGTGCTGGTGACCAAGGAATGATGTTTGGCTATGCAACAAATGAAACTGAAAACTTTATGCCTTTGGCTTTAGATTTAAGTCATTTAATTTTAGTTGAATTAGCTGAGTTACGTAGAGAAAATAAAGACATTACTTATTTACGTCCAGATTCTAAAAGTCAGGTTACTATTGAATATACCGATGATAATGTTCCTTTCAGAATAAAAGATATTGTTGTTTCAACACAGCATGATGATTTTATGGAAAATGATGAGGAAATGTTAGCTAAAATAAAAAGCGACATTATTTCAATTTTAATTCCAAGAGTTATTGCTAAAGTTCCTACGGAAATTAAAGCCTTATTCAACGATCATATTGTGTATCACGTAAATCCAACTGGTAAATTTGTTATTGGTGGGCCACACGGAGATACAGGTTTAACAGGAAGAAAAATTATAGTTGATACTTACGGTGGAAAAGGAGCGCACGGTGGTGGTGCTTTTTCTGGAAAAGATCCAAGTAAGGTTGACAGAAGTGCTGCGTATGCAACACGTCATATTGCAAAAAATTTAGTAGCTGCTGGTGTTGCCGATGAAATTTTAATTCAGGTTTCTTACGCTATTGGTGTGGTTGAACCAATGGGGATTTATGTAAACACAAATGGATCTGCCAATGTTGATTTAGCCGATGGTGAAATTGCTGAAATTGTTTCAACAATCTTTGATATGAGACCAGCATCAATTGAAAGTCGTTTAAAATTACGCCAACCAATGTATGCTGAAACCGCTGCTTACGGACATATGGGACGTAAAAACGAAACTGTAAATAAATCATTTAAAAACGTAGATGGAACTGAAATTTCTGTTGATGTAGAATTATTTACTTGGGAAAAATTAGATTACTTAGATAAAGTGAAAGAAGCTTTTAACTTGTAATTAGCTTTATAAATTATATAAAAAGAGGCTGTGTAAAAAGTAAGCTTTTCGTCAACCTGAATTTATTTCAGGTTCTCATAAAGGTTAATGATCAATATGATGAGATTCTGAAATAAATTCAGAATGACGGGTTTTGATACTTTTTATACAGCCTTTTTCAAATTCAACACCCTTCAACCTAAATATTATATTTTACCGAAAACAGCCACAATCTTGGTTGAATATAATACAAAGAAGTTGAGTTACTATCTGAAAGTTCATTATAACTATCTGTATTTATTGATTGATTGTCTGTAATGTTATTAGCCGACAATTTAAATTCCCACTTACTATTTTGCTTCTGAAAATACAAATTAGCATTTAAAAATGAATACTCGTTTTTGTAGGTCTGCTCTTCATTTTTATAATTGTAATAACTATAGTCTGCAGTTAAAATAAAACTCTTTAAAAAGGCTATTTCCATATTAGCAAAAGGCCTATTTGTGGTACTACCCGTTTCAGCATATTTAGCAAACGATAAATTATAACCTACTTCAAAATTAGGGGCATTCTTAAACTTTGTTGCCACACTTGCTTGGTAACTGTGTGAGAAATTTTTAGATTTCACCCATTCATTATTTACAATATTGTTGAATATTGAATTGTTAAAATTGGCTCTAAAATTAGTTTTTAACTTGCTGTAGGTTTTTCCGTATCTAAAATTACCCGCTAAAGTTTCATCAGCAAATGCTGAATTTATAGGAAACGAAACTCTATCAACACCAATTTGCTCAGTGCTATTTTTAATACCATTCACCTTTTTTGTATAAGTTAATGATGCATTTATATTGGTAAAAGAAAACATACTAAAACTAAAATAGCTTAATGAATAGCGGTGATTTAAAGAGTTTTCTAAATCTCTATTACCTCTACTCATAGACCTATAATTACTATACATATACCCTTCTGCTGCTTTATTTATATCTGAAAACTGAGATGTAATTGAATAATTGAATCTTAAACTTTCTGAAGATTTAAATTGTAAACGCGCATATACATCTGGCAATACTAACGTTAAATTTTCTTTATCAACAGACCCTAATTGATCATCTTTAATAGTGTATTGATGTAAAATAACACCTGGATCAAAGGTGAAAATACCCGTAATCATTCTATAATGCGCAGCTAAAAACACGTCGGTAAAATTAAACTTCACATCATTATTTAAATTCTCCTGATCAAACTCAATACTAGAACCATTTGCTAAATTTTGAGTAATTTTTGACGTTAATTTTTGAGAACTAAGCGTTGAACCCAACGTAAAATTAATATTACTTTTAGCATTTAATAAATAGTAATAAGAAACTTGTCCGTCAAATTTACTTGTGCTTAATTTTTTATTCTGAAGTAAATCATAAACATCTACAGGCACCGTTGGCACAAATGAAAATGGTTGCGAATCGGCTACCGAATTAAATAACGGCTTATCATTTTGGTATGCATATTGCAATTCTGCAGAAAAAATATTCTTTTCATTTATATTATAATATACATTGAAATTTTGATTGATGGATGCCGGTTTTTCTTCCTTATAAGTATCTGCACTTCTTTGAGTTGAAGTCACATCGTTCATTTCAGATTGTTCTGAAATTTTACCAAAAATATCATAATCTATATGCAAATTATCATTTGGTTTATAGGTTGTACTAAATTTCACCATGGCTAATTGACTTTCTTGTACAGATGATGATTCACTTTCATCAACCAAACCTGTTTCATTGTAAACCGTTTGTGCTTGGGTAAACATTTGTGTTTCTGAATTGTTTACAATAGCAAAACCATTTAAATCTAAACCTTCTTTAGGCGCAACACTAAAGTTTAAGGCTCCAAAATTAGACGTAATTTCTACCGCTCTATTGTTTTGAGCTGTTAAAAAACCCAACCCATCAGATTGCACATTAAAACTAGTTCCGTTGCCACTTAAAGCACTACGTAAACCACCAGTAAACCTAAAATAATCACGGCGCGTAAAAGGCGCTTCACCAATATTATTAAAATCAGCCAATAGGTTTACACTTTTATCTGGACTGTAATAAAACAACTTTGGTTTTGCCAAATATTTAGTGTTATCATCACTAGCACCTGCACCTGCGTTTACTTCTCCAAACCAAAATTTATCTTTTCCTTTTTTTAACTTTATATTAATAGCAATATTATCTTCATTATTGGTAACACCACGCATTCCTGCAACCTCATTATAATTTCTTAAAACTTGTACTTTATCAACCGCATTTGCAGGGATATTTTGAGTCGCCAATTTTGAATCTCCATCAAAAAACTCCTTTCCTTCAACCAAAACTCTGTTAACTTTTTTTCCTTCAACCTCTATTTCACCATTATCATCAATATCAACACCGGGTAATTTTTCTAACACATCTTCTAATTTTTTTTCAGTTCCATTGGTAAAGGAATCGGTATTGTATGAAATAGTATCTCCTGAAATTTTAACAGGCATTTCGTAAGTAATTTCAACCTCAGACAAAGATTCGTTAGATTCTTTTAAAACAATATTTTTAATCAAATCTTCGGAAGAACTTCCTATGGAAATATCAATACTTTGTGCATCAAAACCTAAATAGCTTGTTCTTAAAGTATATGCTTGCTCTTCTTCTAAACTTAGCTTATAATGTCCTTTAGAATCGGTAATTGAGTACGACTGTAAAAATTTTGTTCCCTTTTTAAAAGCAATTACATTGGCCATTTCTAAAGGGTTACCTAAAGAGTCTTTTACAGTCCCTTCTACTTTAATAGTATGCTGAGCAAACGCTAAAACAGGAATAATCACAATCAAAAAAAGTATTATAAAATTTTTCATTTCAACTAATTATTAATGCTATTTATTCAAAATTTACCCTCTTACTCTCATGTGACCTCCGCCACCACTTTTTTGACGTTCATTTTGAAAGCGCTCTCTCATTTCTTCAGTTTTCTCCTTTACAATTTTATCATATTCTGCTTGTGTTACTACCTTCCCTTTAGAAGGTTCTGAAATGGTTGCTTTCTCTTTAGGATTCATTACAATTTTTGTACATAATATTTTTGTATCACCCGCATCAATTTCTAAAATTAAACCTGGTAATCCCCAATAATCACCAGGGCCATTACTCACCGGAATATCCATAGTGTACCAAGCAGTAACAATTATAACCTCCATTACATTTTCTAACTCTTTTGCTTTCTTTTCTTCCGCTTCTCTTTCTTCTGGAGACCTTCTACCAAATTTTATTTCAGGTTTAGCCTGTCTTTCAATAGTAGTTGTAGCTTTAAAACATAAATAATTCCCAATCATTTTTGTTTCCTGCTCCATTTTCCAATCATAAGCAACCAAGTCATCTTTCACTAAAAAGTTTTTCCCGCTAAACTCATTTTCTTTGGTTGATTTTTTTGTTTGAATGTTCTTATAATAATCTCCAGAAGCTCCACCTCCAAACATCATCATTCGCATTCCTCCTCGCCCACCACCAGGACCACCAGCTTGTTGTAATTGTTCTTCTTGCTTGTATATAGAAGCTGTTTTATCAAAGGTAAATTCGTAGGTTCTTTCTAAATTATTTTTCATGCGCTCCTTTACCATTTTAATACGATCGGCTGGCATTCCAGAACCAGAAAGATCAATATCCAAGGTTGTTTTAGAGAAGTAGATTGCCTTTCCTTGAAAATCTTGGGCACTGAGTGTAACAGTACATAAGAGTAAAATAGCTGTAGTACTTTTTAAAAGGTAGTTTTTCATTTTTAAGGTGTCTTTTGTTTAATTGTTAAACAAATATAGAAAGTCTTTGTATAAATAGCCGTTAATAAGTGTTAACGACTGTTAAGCGTTTGGGATTATACAATTTATGTACTTAACTTTGAACTTATGAACAAGCAAAATTATAAATGGGTTGTTTATTTTATTGGAATAACCATTGCAACAACCATTGCTGTACAAGTATATTGGAACTTTAAAGAATACCGAATTAACAAGCAGCACCTTATAAGTAAAGTGCAGTTAAGCTTAGATAACTCTGTAGAAGCTTATTTTGCTAATTTAACCAAATCTGGTATTATTACATATAATTCAAAAAATGCTAAAAGTAAAACTGACACTATAATTGTAAGTACAACTTCTAGACATCATTTTAGAAGAAAAATTGATAGTACTCTTCAAAATTTGGCAAAAAATGATAGCTTAGGAAAACCCATAATTATTAAAAATTTCAGAAATGAATCGTATCCTTTTTTTACACCTAATGACGATTTCCCAAAACATTTAGATAGTTTAATTTCAAAAGTAGTCGTTTCAATTTCTCGTGACACTTTAGATTTGGTAAAGCTAAACTCCTATTTAGAAAAAGAATTTGAACGAAACAATATTGATGTAACCTATGGGTTGAAATTTAATTACGGCTACCGAACTATTAACGATAGTATTGTAAAAAAAACCAAACAGTTTAACCTAGCCAACATTCCAAAAAAGCACTTAACAGCAACCTCTAAATCTACTTTTTTACACAGAAATAAGTTAGAATTATATTTTACCAACGAAACAATAGCACTTTTAAAAGCTTCTTTAGTTAGCGTTTTATTATCATTATTGCTTTCAATAAGTATTATTGCAAGTTTGGTTTATTTACTAAAAACAATTTATAAACAAAAACAATTAGCTGAAGTTAAAAACGATTTAATAAATAATATTACCCACGAATTAAAAACACCAATTGCAACCATTTCAACAGTGCTAGAAGCGCTCAAAAGCTTTAATGCTTTAGACGATAAAGAAAAGTCTGAAAAATACCTTTCAATGGCTAATTTACAGTTAATGAAATTGAACGAAATGGTAGAAAAAATACTAGAGACTGCGACCATAAATCAAGAAAACTTAGCGATTACAAAGCTTCCTTCTGATATTGGTGAATTACTGGAACAAGTAATTGATAAGTTTAAATTAATTGCAGCTGACAAAACCATTAGCCTTAAAAACAATGTTAAAAAAACAATACTTAACTTAGATAAATTTCATTTTGAAAATGCCATTGGAAATATTATTGATAATGCCATTAAATATGGAGGTGGTGAAATCTCTGTTGAATTAACTTCAGAAAAAAATAAGCTACACATTTTAATTAAAGATAACGGAAATGGGATTCCTAAGAGCGAAAAAGAGAATATTTTTAAACAGTTTTACAGAATTCCAACAGGAAATACCCACAATGTAAAAGGCTTTGGAATTGGACTATTTTACACCAAAAGCATTATTGAAAAACACGGTGGAACTATGCAAGTAATTTACGATAAAAATAATAACACCTTATTTAAAATTACCCTACCTAATGAATAAAAAAATTAAAATATTATTGGCTGAAGATGAGCCTTCATTGGGTCAAATTATTAAAGAAAGTTTAGAAACTCGAAATTTTGAAGTACTGCTATGTGCCAATGGTGAAATAGCCTACAAAACGTATAAAACTGAAGAACCTCTTTTGCTGGTTTTAGATGTAATGATGCCAAAAAAAGATGGTTTCACACTGGCAAAAGAAATTAGAAAAGAAGATCCTGAAATTCCTATTATATTTTTAACTGCAAAATCTCAAACTGAAGATGTGGTTGAAGGTTTTAATTTAGGAGGAAATGACTATTTAAGAAAACCATTTAGTATGGAAGAGTTAATTGTTCGTATAAATGCACTTTTAAATAGAAATAAAAAAAATATTGCAGAAAATATTCAATTAGGAAATTATACGTTTAATTTAAAAAAGCAAACTTTATTAATAAATAATACTTCTGAAAATTTAACGCATAGAGAAGCCAACTTACTGTATTACTTAATTAAAAATAAAAATCAGATTTTAGAAAGATCATTCATTTTAAAAAAATTATGGGGTGATGATGATTTCTTTAATGCCAGAAGTATGGATGTGTTTATTACAAAACTTCGAAAGAAATTAAAAGAAGATAGTTCCATTCAAATAATCAACGTTCGTGGCTATGGTTATAAGCTCATTTATTAATGCGTTAATATTGTTCTGTTAAATCATAAAAAAATTAATTACTTTAGCCTTTTAATTTTCACACAATAAAGAATTATGCACGTAGCCATTGCTGGAAATATTGGAGCAGGAAAAACCACACTAACAAAACTTTTAGCGAAACATTTTAAATGGGAACCACATTATGAATCTGTGGCAGAAAACCCTTATTTAGATGATTTTTATGGTGAAATGGAACGCTGGTCGTTTAATTTACAAGTGTATTTTTTAAATAGTCGTTTTCGTCAAATTTTGGAAATTAGGGAAAGTGGTAAAAACATTATTCAAGATAGAACTATTTATGAAGACGCCCGAATATTTGCACCCAACTTACATGCAATGGGATTAATGACTAATAGAGATTATAACAATTACGATTCTTTATTTGATTTAATGGAACGCTTAGTTTCTCCTCCAGATTTACTCATTTATTTACGCGCATCTATTCCAACTTTGGTTGGGCAAATTCATAAAAGAGGACGCGATTATGAAAACTCAATTAGCATTGATTATTTAAGTCGTTTAAATGAGCGGTACGAAGCTTGGATTACAAAATACAACAAAGGAAACTTATTAATTATTGATGTAGATAATTTAGATTTTGTTGACAATCAAGAAGATTTAGGTAGTATTATTGATAAAATTGATGCTCAAATAAACGGGTTATTTTAACCCAAATATAAGTCATAAAAAAAGCTCGCCAATGGCGAGCTTTTTTATTAAATAAAAAAATAATTTATTTTCTTTTTTCTACTTCTTTAATTATTTTTTCAACTTTCTTCACCTTAACATCTGCATCTTCTAAAGCATCTATTTTTGATTTCACCTCTTCTTCGGTACCTTCAAAAACTATTTCAACAACAGCTTCTTCTTCATTTTCAATAGTAGTTGTAGTAACTGTAGCTTTTACAGTTCCGTTTTCATTTTTTTCCATTTGCACAACAACCTCTTTCTTAACTACTTCAACCACAACTTCAGTTTGAGCTTTATCTCCAGCATATTTTGCTACATCAACAGTATCTAAAGCAATACTTGGCGCAATTACCAATGCTACAACAGACATTAATTTTAATAAAATATTTAAAGAAGGTCCTGAAGTATCCTTAAATGGATCTCCAACAGTATCACCAACTACTGAAGCTTTATGTGCCTCAGATCCTTTTCTTCCGTGCTCTTCAATTGTTTTTTTAGCATTATCCCAAGCTCCACCAGCATTCGACTGAAAAATAGCCATTAAAACACCACAAGTTGTTACACCTGCCAACAAACCTCCAAGCATCTGTGGGCCACCAATAAATCCAACTAAAACAGGCACTATTAAAGCTAATAAACCAGGTAAAACCATTTCTCTAATAGAAGCCTCCGTAGAAATCTCTACACATTTTTCATATTCAACATATCCATCTGCTCCATCAAAAATAGCACGTTCTTCTTTTGAAAATTTTGTTGTATCTGAATCATGCTTTCTCATTACCTCTAAAGCGGCATGTAATTGCGGTATTTCTCTAAATTGACGACGAACCTCTTCAATCATAGTCATTGCTGCACGTCCAACAGCTTTCATAGCCAAAGCTGAAAACACAAAAGGTAACATTCCACCAACTAATAGACCCGCCATAATATCAGGCCTAGACACATCAATTGATGTTACGTTTGCAGTTTCCATAAAGGCGGCAAATAAAGCCAATGCAGTTAATGCTGCAGAAGCAATTGCAAACCCTTTACCAATTGCAGCAGTTGTATTTCCAACAGCATCTAATTCATCAGTACGTTTACGTACTTCTTTCGGCAATTCAGCCATTTCAGCAATTCCACCTGCATTATCAGAAATTGGTCCATAAGCATCTACTGCTAATTGAATTCCTGTATTTGCTAACATTCCTACAGCTGCTATTGCAATACCGTATAAACCTGCAAAATAGTGAGAGAACATGATTGCTCCAGCAATAAATAATATTGGAAACATTGTAGACATCATTCCTACACCTAAACCTGCAATAATATTAGTTGCAGCACCAGTTTCAGATTGTTTAACAATAGAAGCTACTGGAATGGTTCCAGTTCCTGTATAAAATTCTGTTACTTTACCAACACCAAAACCAGCGACTAAACCTGCCAGTGTAGCATAAAACACACCCATTGCATTATATTGCACTCCATCTATTACCCATTCAGCTGGTAATAAACCAGACTTTACAATAATGAAAAATGAAGCAATAACCATTAAGATTCCTGATCCAAATTCACCAAAATTCAAAGCCTTATGCGGGTTACCACCTTCTTTAACTCTCACAAAAAATGTACCTACAATTGATAATACAATTCCTACAGCTGCTAAAACCAATGGTAAATAAACCGCTCCTAAACCTCCAAAATCAGGAGTTATAATTAGAGCTCCTAAAACCATTGTACCTATAATAGAACCTACATACGATTCAAATAGATCGGCTCCCATACCTGCCACATCACCTACATTATCACCTACATTATCTGCAATAGTTGCTGGGTTTAATGGGTGATCTTCAGGAATACCTGCTTCAACCTTACCAACTAAATCAGCTCCAACATCGGCTGCTTTGGTATAAATACCACCACCAACACGTGCAAATAAAGCTATTGATGAAGCTCCTAATGAAAAACCTGAAAGTACATTTAATACCATTGGTATATTTTCAGTTCCAGGCCACATCAATTGATATAAGATAAATAAAGAACTTAATCCCAGTACTCCAAGACCAACAACTCCTAGCCCCATTACAGATCCACCTGCGAAAGCAACTTCTAAGGCTTTTCCTAAAGAAGTTCTTGCTGCTTGAGTAGTTCTAACATTTGCTTTAGTAGCTGCTTTCATTCCAATAAATCCAGCTAAAGCTGAACAAATAGCACCTACAATAAATGAAACTGCTATCATTCCGTTAGAATCAACATCATAAGTTCCTTTAAAGTATAATAAAATTGCAACTCCTAATACAAATATTAATAATATTTTGTATTCAGCTTTTAAAAACGACATGGCCCCATCGGCAATGTGTTTTGCAATTTTAGTCATTTTTTCATTTCCGCTATCTTGTTTTGACACCCAAGCGTTTTTCACAATTACAAACGCAAGCGCTAGTACCCCAAACAGGGGTAAATAATTCACAATAATCTCCATTTTAAATTTATTATTTAATTAATTAATATTTGGTCTCGCGAATTTAGTAAAATAAGATAAATAAAAAGACCACCTAATAAATTAATATAAGGTGGTCTTTTTATTTGGAATCAATATAACTAACTATATGGTAAAAGTTCTTTTCTTTTTGTGTTCACTATTTTCATAGCGTGCAACACATTCATGGTATATTTTTACTGCAGCTTCAGCATTTCCCCAACCGCCAGTATCTACTTTTTTCTTCTCTAAATCTTTATAAACTTGAAAAAAGTGCTCTATTTCCATTAATCTATGTGGGTTTAAATCTGAAATATCAGCCCTTTGGCTCCAAATTGGATCTGAAACAGGAACACAAATAATTTTTTCATCAGGTCCTTTTTCATCGGTCATATAAAAAACTCCGATAGGTCTAACCTCCATTACCACCATTGGGTAAGTAGGTTGATGACCTAATACTAATACATCTAGTGGATCTTGGTCTAAAGCCAATGTTTCAGGAATAAACCCATAATCTCCAGGATACATCATAGATGAAAATAACATTCTATCGAATCTAATTTTATGTAAAGTAAAATCATATTCATATTTATTTCTACTACCTTTTGGTATCTCAATTAATACATCAAAAGTTATAGGTTTCTTTGCTTTAGCGCTCATTTTTTTAGTTTTTTTAATTTTTTCAAAAATACAAAATTCAAAACGGAATAGCTAAAATGACACCTAAATTTTAGAAATGGATTCCTACAGCTGCCTTTATCACAAAATTATTTGTTTCAGGAATATTTCGGTAACTACCTCTCCAACTGAAATCTATACGAAGTACTTTAAAAATATTACCAACACCAACACTGTATTCAAAATAACCTTTTTCTGGAGCTACATACGTTATATTAGAAGCATTTAAAGCAATATTTTCATCTGATATTGAGCCCCAAACAGCTTTTACTCCAACTAATTCTCGCCAATTTAATTTTCTAAGAAAAGGAACTCTTGAGAAAAACCGTCCGTTAAAATTATGATCTATATGTATTGATGCGTAGGTATCTGTAATAAATTCATAATAATTTAATAATGAATAGGTGTTTTCAATGGTAAAATACGATTGGTTACCAGGCACAACACTTAACAACCCTAACGGGACTTCACCAAAAGTTTTCCCAACTTCAAAAGTGGTAAACATTCTTCCAAATCCGCCTATTAATATTGGTTGACGATAATATGCTTGTATTTTTTGATAATCAAAATCACTGTCAAACACGCCTTTGATTCCTTGAGAAAAACTAAAAAACAAGGTTGAATACACACTTGAAACTTCGTTCCTTTCAACACCCCAACCTATTGTTTTTCTATTTGGGGTATACTTTACAGAGAAATCAACTTCTGATTGTACAGTTTTATAGTTCTTTATTCCATTATCTTTATCAACCCACCAATCTAAATTAAAAGTTGAAGGTGATGCAGATTTTAAGGTTCTATAAGAAGCACCTACCCTAAACTCAAGATTTTTTTTAGGCTCAATAGAGAGGTATAAATTACTTAGATTTATTGAAGTTAATTTACTGTTATCTCCACTTGAGAAAAATGCCGAAGAAGCAAAACTTCTACCTAATATATCGTTAGTTGTTGTTAAACTTACTCCTATTTGTTCCACATCTCGCCTATTTCCACCACCAATAATAAACCTACTTTTAGGATTTAGCATCCATTTTCCTTGGGCGCCGTATTTAAACTGATCATCTCTAAAACCATAGGCTAAATAGGTTTGCAACCTCCACTTATCATTCGGTCCAAAATAGGTTCTTCCACCTATTCTTAAACGAATTCCCTCAACATCATTTGTTCCTATTGATGAAAAAATAGGTCCATAATCAAAATTATTTAACTCTATATATCCTGAGCCTAAAATAGACATCAAATCATACATTCGTTTAAATTTAGGAACCGTTTTTAGGGTATCAATCATTTTATAAATACCCAACTCATTTTCACTTAATTTTTCTTGCCTGCTTTTATTCCAAAAGTCTGCTCCTTTATTGTAAATTTCTTCATTAAAAGCATCTATTTTAACATTGTAAAATTTATCTGTTTTTTGTTCATTAAAAACATAATCTTTATACATTGTTGTTCGCTTTCCATAAATACCTTTAGCTTTGTCTTTTTTCTTCAAACTAAAATCAGACATCATATAATCCTTTTTCAATAAGAAAATAGAATCATTCAACACATTAAACTCTTGCTCTATATAAATATCTTTTATCCAGTTAATATTGGCGCTTTTAGTAGCCTGCATATTAATTTCTTTCACTGCAAAAGTGGTGTCATTTACCCAAAAATCACCTTTAAAAGTAAGTTCACTTTTTCGGCGCGGATAATACAATATATTATAACACCATTTATTATCAATATACGCACTATCGGTTAACACGTAATTGTATGATGATACTCCTGCTTTTGAAACAGGACTTACAAAACTTTTGTCGAAAATTTTAATGTAGTTACTATAAATATCATACTCTACGTATAAATCTTTGATAAAAGCAATTACGTTTTGATTACTACTAAAACCTGAATTTTTGTTAGCTTCAATATCTTCTCTAACTTTATTTTTAGTATTATCTCCGTAGGTTTTATAAACTGATTCATTGATAAAAATTGGTAAAAAAGCTTTTCCGGTAACCCTTGAAGTATCAATTCCTTCAAAAATAAATTCAATATTATTGAACAACTTACTTTCAATTAAAGTGCTATCAACATTATTGATATCAAACTCTAATTTTTCATATTTTTCATATTGATATTGATCAAATAAGTAAATACCATTCTGACGTTTTTTTTCCCAAACCTTTTTTAAAATTGCAATGGCTGGATTTCCTTTTTTCTTAATTTTTCCGCTATAAATAAAAACCTCATTTAGCTGTGAAGCAGCTTCTTTTAAGGTAATTACTATATTAAAATCTCGACTTTTTATTGGAATAATTTTGGTATCAAAACCTAAAAATGAAACTTCTATTTCTGAAAATGTAGTATCTGATTCCAAATAAAATTTTCCATTTTCATTTGAAACAGTCCCAGTATTAGAGCCTACAAATAAGATATTTGCAAAAGGAATAGTATTGTTTTGTTCATCTTTTACTGTTCCGCTAATTTTTACTTGCGAAAACGAGACTGAAAAAATCAGTAAAAACAATATGTTTAAAACAATATATTTTTTCATAATATAGAAAAATTCCTTTCAAGACAAACTCAAAAGGAATTTATAACGCAAATTTAGCTTAAATTATTTTATGTACATTACATCTTTAACAGCCTTAACAACATCGTTAAAGTTAGGTAACCATTCTTCAAGTAATACTGGAGAATATGGCGCTGGTGTATCAGCAGTAGTAATTCTTCTAATTGGAGCGTCCAAATGGTCAAATATATTTTCTTGAACTTGGAATGTAATTTCAGAAGAAATACTAGCAAATGGCCAAGCTTCTTCTAAAATAACCAATCTGTTAGTTTTTTTAACTGAAGTAAAAATAGCTTCCCAATCCATTGGTCTAACCGTTCTCATATCTAAAATTTCACAAGAGATCCCTTCTTTTTCTAAAACATCAGCAGCTTTATAAGCTTCTTTAATAATTTTACCAAAAGAAACTATGGTAACATCAGTACCTTCTCTTTTTATATCAGCAACTCCAATAGGAATCAAATATTCACCTTCTGGAACTTCCATTTTATCACCATACATTTGTTCAGATTCCATAAAAATTACTGGATCATCATCTCTAATTGCTGCTTTTAATAATCCTTTTGCATCGTATGGGTTTGATGGGATTACTACTTTTAAACCTGGTGTATTTGCAAACCAGTTTTCAAATGCTTGTGAATGCGTAGCTCCTAATTGTCCTGCAGATCCTGTTGGGCCTCTAAAAACAATTGGACAGTTTAATTGTCCACCAGACATTTGTCTAATTTTTGCAGCATTATTTATAATTTGATCAATACCAACTAATGCAAAATTAAATGTCATAAACTCTACAATTGGTCTATTACCATTCATAGCAGACCCTACAGCAATACCTGTAAAACCTAATTCGGCAATAGGAGAATCAATAACTCTCTTTTCACCAAACTCATCTAACATTCCTTTTGAAGCTTTATAAGCACCATTATATTCAGCAACCTCTTCACCTATTAAGAAAATAGATTCATCACGGCGCATTTCTTCGCTCATTGCCTCGCAAATAGCTTCTCTAAATTGTATTGTCTTCATTTTGTGTGTTTTTTCGAAATGCAAAAATAAGCATTTCTAATTTTACTATCAAAAAAATTATGATTTATAAAATTTTACTATGCACGCATAGTACTTTTAAAAAAAAGTAGTACATTCGTAAAAATGTAATGGTTTTCCCATTAATTTTATAGTTTCAAACCAAAAATCTATTAAAATGAAAATATTAGTTTGTATAAGTCATGTGCCCGACACAACCTCAAAAATAAATTTCAAAGAAAACGATACAAAATTCGATAATAATGGCGTGCAATTTGTAATAAATCCATATGATGAATTTGCTTTAACACGTGCCATGTGGTTTAAAGAAAAACAAGGAGCAACTATTACCGCAGTTACTGTTGGAAACACCTCTACTGAACCTACTTTGCGTAAAGCACTGGCCATAGGTGCCGATGATGCTATTAGAGTAAATACGGAGGCTATTGACGGATTACAAGTTGCAAAAGAATTAGCCGAAGTTGTTAAAAATGGAAGTTATAATTTAGTGCTGGCAGGGAAAGAATCTATTGATTACAACGGAGGAATGGTTCCGGGAATGCTTGCTGCGTTAGTAGATTATAATTTTGTAAATGCTTGTATTGGATTAGAAATTGAAGGTGAAAAAGCAACTATTTCTCGTGAAATAGACGGCGGAAAAGAAATTTTATCTGCAAATTTACCTTTGGTTATTGCTGGACAAAAAGGACTCGTTGAAGAAAAGGATTTACGCATTCCAAACATGCGTGGAATTATGATGGCGCGTAAAAAACCATTAAGTATTTTAGAACCAATTTCAACTAAAACTGCCACAACAACAGCTTCTTTTGAAAAACCCGCAACTAAATCGGCTTGTAAAATAGTAAGTACCGAAAATATAGGAGAGCTTGTAGATTTATTACACAACGAAGCCAAAGTAATTTAATAATTTCTGTTGAATTGATAATAATTAAGAATTATCAGTTAAACGAATAAAAAAATAAAAAAATATGTCAGTTTTAATTTTAGCAGAAACATTAGAAGGGAAATTTAAAAAATCAACATTTGAAGCTACTTCCTACGGAAAAAAAGTTGCCGAATTATTAGGTACAACTACCGTAGTTTTAGCCATAAATGCAACAAATCCATCAGAACTATACACCTATGGTGCTGAAAAAGTTTTAAATGTTTCAAACGAAAACTTAAAAACGTTTAATGCAAAAGTGTATGCTAACATCATTCAACAAGCCGTTGAAAAAGAAAACGCACAAATTGTTATTATAGATGCAAGTGCAAACGGCTTGTATGTTGCGCCAATGGTTGCAGTAAATATAAATGCAGGATATGCAAGTAATGTAGTTGCAATTCCTAGCTCTACAACACCCTTTGTAGTAAAAAGAAAAGCTTTTTCAAGTAAAGGGTTTAACAATACTGAAATCAATACTGATGTTAAAGTGATAGGCTTGTCTAAAAACTCGTTTGGTATAATTGAAAACGAAGTTGCAGGTACTACCGAAGATTTTTCACCATCTGTAATTGAAACAACAATCGTTTCAGAAAAAATAGAACAAACAACAGGTACGGTAACAATTGCTGATGCAGACATTGTAGTTTCAGGAGGAAGAGGCTTAAAAGGTCCTGAAAACTGGGGAATGGTAGAAGAGTTAGCTCAAATATTAGGTGCAGCAACCGCTTGTTCTAAACCGGTATCAGACTTAGGGTGGAGACCTCACAGTGAGCACGTTGGACAAACCGGAAAACCCGTAGCTTCTAATTTATACATTGCCATAGGAATCTCAGGAGCCATTCAACATTTGGCTGGAATTAACTCCTCAAAAGTGAAGGTAGTTATCAATACCGACGCTGAAGCTCCTTTCTTTAAAGCGGCTGATTATGGTATTGTAGGTGATGCTTTTGAAGTTGTTCCTAAATTAATTGAAAAGTTGAAAGAATTTAAAACAAATAACATATAATTTTAGTAAATTGTGCCTCTTAAAAAAAGGCTATCTAATTAAATTGGATAATGGAATCCTTTGATTAGATAGCTTTTTTTATTAAATTTAACTTATGAGTTTAGTTCGCCTTAATATAAAAGGGATATCGTATAGTCAAACACAAAGTGGTGCTTATGCTTTAGTTTTGAATGAAGTTGATGGAAGCAGAACCTTACCAATTGTAATTGGTGCTTTTGAAGCACAATCCATTGCAATTGCGCTTGAAAAAGAAATAAAACCTCCACGCCCATTAACGCATGATTTGTTTAAAACTTTTGCCGATAGGTTTCAAATTGTAATTAAACAAGTAATCATTCATAAACTGGTTGATGGTGTTTTTTATTCAAGTTTAATTTGTGAAAGAGACAATATTGAAGAAATTATAGACACCAGAACCTCTGATGCAATTGCATTAGCCACCCGTTTTGATGCTCCTATTTTTACTTATGAAAACATTTTAGATAAAGCGGGTATTTATTTAAAAATTAAAGATGAATTTCTTCCTGAAAAAGAAAGTATTGAACTTGAAGAATTAATACAAGAACCTACTTCCAAAGAAGACTCATCTTATTCAAAAGACACTTTAAAACAGTTAAACGAAAAGTTAAACAAAGCTGTTTTAGATGAAGATTACGAAATGGCTGCAAAAATTAGAGACGAGATAAATAAACGTTCCTCCAAATAATCTTAGAATGACAAAAAAAATAGGTTTATCTATACTACTCGTATGTAGTGTTTTATCAATAAACGCACAAGAAACATTACAAAATCAACTTATTGACAACCAAGGACTTTCATTAAACTCTATTTTAAGAGGTGTTTTAGGAATGGTATCGCTTTTGGTTATTGCCTATTTATTTAGCAGCAACAGAAAAGCTATAAACTGGAAAACGGTTGGAGCTGGTTTAAGCGCGCAATTATTGATTGCCATTGGTGTATTAAAAATACCTTTTGTACAAGCTATTTTTGAATTTGTTGGAGGTATTTTCACAAACATACTAGATTATACAGCTGCTGGTAGCGAATTTTTGTTTGGCGGTTTAATGAATGCAGAATCTTACGGATTTATATTTGTATTTCAAATTTTACCAACAATCATCTTTTTCTCAGCATTAACTTCCTTATTATTTTACTTAGGTATTATACAAATTATTGTAAAAGCATTGGCCTGGCTTTTAACTAAATTATTAAAAATTTCAGGTGCTGAAAGTTTATCGGTTGCAGGAAATATTTTCTTAGGTCAAACTGAAGCCCCTTTAATGATTAAAGCCTATTTAGAGCGCATGAATCGTTCAGAAATATTACTAGTTATGATTGGTGGAATGGCTACCGTTGCTGGTGGTGTTTTAGCTGCATACATTGGATTTTTAGGCGGAAGTGACCCTGTATTACGTTTGCATTTTGCAAAACATTTATTAGCAGCATCTGTAATGGCTGCTCCTGGAGCAATCGTAATTTCAAAAATGCTATATCCACAAACCGAAGAAATTAATACCGATGTGAATGTTTCACAAGATAAAATTGGGTCAAATATTTTAGATGCTATTGCAAACGGAACTACTGAAGGATTAAAATTAGCGGCAAACGTAGCGGCAATGTTATTAGTTTTTGTTGCAATTATAGCTATGCTAAATGGTATTTTAGGATGGATTGGAGATATTACAACTCTAAATGCTTGGATGGCAACAAACACTCCGTACCAAAGCTTTTCTTTAGAAGCTATTTTAGGAACTATTTTTTCGCCATTAATGTGGTTAATTGGTGTTGCTACTGAAGATATTATGCTAATGGGACAACTATTAGGCGTTAAATTAGCCGCAAGTGAATTTGTAGGCTACATACAATTAGCAGAACTAAAAGACGTTACCAACTTAACGCATTTCACCTATAATAAATCAGTAATTATGGCTACTTATATGCTTTGTGGTTTCGCTAACTTTGCCTCTATCGGAATTCAAATTGGAGGAATTGGATCTTTAGCTCCTGGTCAACGTAAAACCTTGTCTGAATTTGGACTAAAAGCATTAATTGGAGGCTCCATAGCCTCTTTACTTTCAGCTACAATTGCAGGTATGATTATCGGATAATTTTTGTTTATTTGTTGAATTATAGATCAAATAGCAATTCAACAAATAAATTTTACTACAACTAAAAAGTTTTAAATGAAACAATATTTAGATTTAATACAACACGTAAAAGATAACGGGATTTTAAAGGAAGATAGAACTGGTACTGGAACTAAAAGTGTTTTTGGTTATCAAATGCGTTTTGATTTAAATGAAGGTTTCCCAATGGTTACCACAAAAAAATTGCACCTTAAATCTATTATTTATGAATTACTTTGGTTTTTAAAAGGTGAAACAAACATTGATTATTTAAAAAAACACAATGTTAAAATTTGGGATGCCTGGGCCGATGATAACGGAAATTTAGGTCCTGTTTACGGACATCAATGGCGCAACTGGAACAGCGAAGGAATAGACCAAATTACAGAAGTAATTGAAACTATCAAAAACAATCCAGATAGTAGACGTATGATTGTTACTGCATGGAATCCTAGTGTTTTACCAGATACCTCCATTTCTTTTTCAGAAAATGTAGCTAACGGAAAAGCTGCATTGCCACCGTGTCATGCATTTTTTCAATTTTATGTTACTGAAGGAAAACTATCTTGTCAATTATATCAACGAAGTGCTGATATATTTTTAGGAGTTCCTTTTAACATTGCATCATACGCATTATTAACGTTAATGATGGCGCAAGTTTGTAACTTAAAACCTGGTGATTTTATTCATACTTTTGGAGATGCTCACATATATAGTAATCACAGTGACCAAATAGATTTACAACTCTCTAGAGAGCCCAGAGAATTACCTCAAATGGAAATCAACCCAAAAATTAAAAACATTTTTGATTTTACATACGAAGATTTTAATTTAACAGGTTACAACCCACATCCACATATAAAAGGAGCTGTAGCAGTTTAAAATAAATTTATTTTTTATAATATTGAATTTAATGATTCTCTGAAACAACTTTAATAACATTACTCAAAAGAAAATATTATAATTTTTTTAATACAGCATTCGCAAAAGATTTAATATATTTAAAGTTAAAATCACGAAAAATGCAAGATCAAGTTTTAAAAGAAAAAATAATTGAACGAATTAATCAAATTGAAGATGTAAATATTTTAAAATCTATTGAAATTCTTTTTAATTCTTCCGAAGAAGAAATAGCAAAATTTTTAACTTTTGCTATTGAACAAAACAAAAATGCTGATGTAAGTGAAACCAATGAATATACAGATTACATTAAGGAATGGGTTAAAAACATGTAATGTCTTTATGAAAAAAATTTTCACGCTATTATTTATTTGCACTTTATATTATGGATTTTCACAACAAATAAGAACTCAGGATTCAGTTGCTAATAAAGGAACTTTTTGGGAAAAACATTCAAAACCAAGTTTTGAAAATACTTACACAAATCATTTCAAACAATTCTTAAATTCAAGTTTAATAGCTTCAGCCGATGTTTCCAAAAGTAGGAAAACTATTATTTTACAATTTAATTTAGACAAGAATAATAAAATTATTAATCTAAGAACTAATTCAAAAAACAAAAAACTTAATAATTCTATTATTAATGCGTTCCTATTGTTTTCACTAGAGGAATTAAATTTGCCAGAAAAATCAGTATTAAATAATTATGCTCTCCAAATTATTTCTAGAGAAAATAATAAACCCGTACTTAAATGCAGTTCAATTTTAATATACACTACTCCTGCTATTTTTGATGGATGTAAAAACAGTAATAAAAATTACAGTACTTTAATGAAGTGTAATAATCGAAAAGTTAGTGAATTTATTTCTTCTAATTTCGACTCTAGTTTAGCTAAAAGAGCGGGGTTATCTGGAACTATTAGCATTTATGCAAAGTTTGTAATTAATAAAGACACTAAAAGATTTACTGATATTAAAGTTAAAGCTCCTAATGATGCGTTGAAGTTTGAAACAAAACGAATATTATATAATTTTCCTGAAATAATAAAACATGGATATCTAATGGGAAAACCTGCAAATATCAACTATTCACTACCTATTAAACAAGCAATACGATAACCTCTAAAAAGTTATTTATGAAAGAACAATTCGAACTTTACGAAAACGCAAAAAAAAGAACAAAACAAAAAAAACGCTTATATTTTCATTTTATCTTATTTTTAGTAGGTTCGGTTTTTTTTATTGTACTTAACAAACTATTAAAAGTTGGAGAACCTTACGACTGGTTTGTTTGGGCAATTGTTGGCTGGTTTTTTCTGTTTTTACTTCATTTTATAAATGTGTTTATTACTCACAAATTTATGGGTAAGGAATGGGTTGAAAAACAAACTGAAAAGTTAATATTAAAACAAGAAGCTAAGATAGAAAAACTACAAAAAGAAATTGAAAAAGAGGCACGAATAAAATTAGAAAGTGAGCTACACGCAAGTGAGATAGAAAAGGAAAATCAACCAAATTCAACAACCAAAGAATGATTACAATAATAGCTGCTGTTGCTGAAAATAGAGCCTTAGGAAAAGACAACCAATTAATTTGGCACTTACCTGCCGATTTAAAACGTTTTAAACAAGTTACACTTGGTCATCATATTATTATGGGACGTAAAACATTTGAGTCTTTAGGAAAACCTTTACCTAATAGAACTACCATTATTATTACAAGAAATAAAAACTATAAACAAGAAGGTTGCATCGTTGTAAACTCACTTTCTGAGGCCATTGAAGCATCAAAAACCGATGAAAACCCTTATATTTTAGGAGGTGCTGAAATTTACAAACAAGCATTCGAAATTGCCGATAAACTAGATTTAACTTTTGTTCATCATACTTTTGAAGCTGATGCATTTTTCCCTGAAATTAACAGTACTATTTGGAAAGAAACCGAGCGTACCTGTTTTAAATCCGATGAAAAAAACAAATACGATTATAGTTTTGTATCGTACTTAAGAAAATAAAAAAAGGGCCTTCATATTGAAGACCCTTTTACCAAACCAAACATAAATAATATATGAGATATTATTATTTTTTATAAATTTTTTGTTCAAATGATTTACCTCCACTTTTCATAACAACTGAATAGCTACCTTTTTCAAGTTTCATTAGATTTAAAGTTTTACCTAAATTTACTTGCCCACTTAACTCTTCTTTATACAACATATTTAAATGATCATCGTATAAAGAAATTGTGAAATTTTCATTATTCAATGCTACTTTCGAAATAAAAACTAAATCGCCATCTTGTCTAACATTAGGCTTGTAGTAAATACTTTCCACCTTGTTATCAAATTCAATTCCTTCAGAGGTTACTTTAAAAGGCATTAAGTTAATTTTTGTACGCCCTTCAATCTCAAAATAATAATCACCTGTAGGTAATGTATTTAAGTCATATTTTTTTGAGAAATAGTTTCCTTCAAATTTTTCAGTATATAAAGTTTCACCTTTAGCATCTCTTACGCTTATTGTTAAATCTCCATCTGAATTTTTTAATTTTAAATCAATTACTTTTGAGTCAATTACATTTACTTTAACATTGTTATTAATGTTTGCTCCACTCATTACTATTGTAGTTAATACGGCTACAACTAGTAAACTCTTTTTAATTAAATTTTTCATAATTCAATAATTTATTAATTAGTATGGTACAAATGTATGATGGAAATTCAAGGTAAAACACTTCAAATTTTTCAAATTTATATCCTATTTTAACTGTTAATTTAATGTTAATAGCGCTAAAAGGTAATTTAGAACATAAAGTTGTGAAATCTAAATAGAATCATTCTTTTATTTATTTTTACTTTTGTAGTAACTATGGCAAATATGAAAAATACAAAGCCCGCATTTGAGAAAATAAACTTAGAGTTCGGAAACTCTTTGCTTATTAAGCAACATACTGAGATTGTTGAAAATAACTTACCTTTTTGGCATTTTCATCCTGAACTTGAATTAGTTTATGTAAATAAAGCGAAAGGAAAAAGACATATTGGTAGTCACTTATCCTATTTTAATAACAGTCAGTTAATATTAATAGGTGCTAGTTTACCACATAGCGGCTTTACTGATAGGTTTACTTCAAATGGAGCTGAAACAATTATTCAATTTAAAGAAGAATTTTTAGGGGAAACCTTTTTTGATATTCCTGAGATGCAAACTATTAAAACGTTGTTTGCAAGAGCAAAAAAGGGATTGTTGTTTCATCAAGAAGCAAAAAAAGAAATTGGACCAAAAATTGAAGCTTTATTAAACTATCAAGGTATTGACAGAATTATTTACTTTTTGGAAATATTAAAAGATCTTTCTTTATCTAAAGATTACTCCTTATTAAATGTAGATGGATTTGCTTTTGAAGTAGAACCACAAGACAATAATAAAATTGAAATTATTTTTCATCACGTAAGAAATAATTTCACACAACAAATAACATTAGATGAGATTTCAGAAAAAGTAAGTATGACCGTACCTGCATTTTGTAGATATTTTAAAAAAGTAACTGGAAAAACATTCACCCAGTTTGTAAATGAATTTAGAATTGTACACGCAACTAAATTGCTTGCAGAAAAGCCAACAAGTATTACAGATATTTGTTTTGAAAGTGGTTTTAATAATTTTTCTCACTTCAACAAGCTTTTCAAAAAATTCACAGGAAAAAGTCCGTTGAAATACAGAAATGAAATGAAACAACTTGTTGAACAAAAATAACTGTATTAAAAAACACTTATTGTTTTATAGTATATAAGCCATTGCATTTTATTTGTTGATGGCTTTTTTAATACCAAAACTTTCAATAGAATTTGGGAAAATTAAGCGCAAAAAAAATCACCTCTTAAAAAGAGGTGATTCCAAACTTAATTGATATATAATAAATTTTTATTATCTATCTCATGTAAACCAAACATAGGTCAAAGATACGGCTCATTTAAGGTTTAAATAACACCAAATTTTTCCTATTTCTATTATATTTTAACCCTATTCCATACAGAGAAGTATATTTTTAAATTAAAAAAATCACCTCTTTAACAAGAGGTGATTTTAAACTTCATTAATATATAATAACCGCTTATTATCTATTAAATGTAAACCAAACATAAGTCAAATGTATAACCAATAAAACGTTTAAATAACTCCATATTTTTCTTATTTCTATTTTATTTTAACTATGATATTACTTTCTTTACCATTCTATATAAAAATAAACTTTTATAACTAATTAATTTCATAAATTTAAACTTCAGATTTTATTTAACAAACAACCTGTTCACATGAATTTCAATAAAATACTGCTTTTTACTACGGTCATTATTCTAATTTCAATCAATAATACAAATGCACAAGAAACCTGTAATTTAAAGGTTATTGTAAATGGCTTAAAAAATTCACAAGGACAAATTATGATAAGTATTAATCAAGGGGCTGTAGGTTGGCCTGAAGAAAATTTTTACGAGCAACGCTTTATTGCTGAATTTAACGCTCCTACGCATATAATTTATTTTGAAAATCTTCCTTATGGAAATTACGCTATTGGATTACTTCATGATGAGAATGTAAATGGTGAAATGAATAAAAATTTTATTGGAATACCCAAAGAAGGATTTGCTTTTTCGAGAAATTACAAAGTGATGTTTAGAGCACCTAAATATGAAGAAGCTAATTTTGAGGTTAACGCTTCTAAAAAAACCATCATTATACACATGCAATATTAAGAAAGCACCGTGTATCCTTTCATTTTTATAATTTCAGAAAGTTGTTTATTTACCAATACTAAAAACTCACTTTTATATTCGTAGGTTTTTAATTTATGATTCAACCCTTCTAAATAATTAGTTGCAAATGGTTCTATTCGTTGGTAGTCATCTTTTAATAAGTTCGAGTAAATTTGCTGTATTTCTCTATCTGGCTGACTTACTAAATCGGCATATTTAATTTCAATTAAATTTTCAGAAGCAATATTTAATTTATCTTTCTCATACTTATAAATTAATTGTTGATACACCCATAAAATATCATTCATTAAAATAGCATCGTCAATATCTTGAAGCTGTGTTGCAGGTAAGATACTTTTATAAAAAGCAACGGTTGAACGCACTACTTCATAAGGATTTCGGTGAATATAAATAAATTTCGCATTTGGATACAATTCTAAAAGCTGAGGAATTCTAGCTGTGTGAGGCGGATTTTTAGAAATAAACCGAATGCCTTTGGTATTGATTAAACAACGGTCTACAAACTTTTTAAAATTAACTTTCCAACATGTCCAATCACTTTCTTTAGTTGTATTACCTAACAAATATTCATTGGCAATTTCTCTATTTTTTTTCGGAAAATACCACCAATTATAATAGCTAAAAGGAGTTTCATTATTTAAGGCAAATTCTTCTTCTTGCGGATAATCTACATGTAAAGAAACATTATCTACAGGGCGTTTATCTGGCATTAAAGATTTCATGAAAAACTTAAACAACCATTGAAATGAAAACAAATTATTTGGGAAAATAGTTTGATATGTAGTAGGATATCCTGCTTCAGGATCTAAACACATTAAATTATGTAATAAAGTTGTGCCGCTGCGCCAATGACCTAAAATAAAAACTGGATCTTTTAAATTTTTAGGTTTAGACCTTAGCTTGAAACTAATCCAATCAAAAAAACTAAAAAAAGTAGCAACAACACTTACAAAACCACTTAAGCTCCATTTGGTCTTGTATTTTTTTTCAACTCCATATTTTTTCGAAACAAAACGAAATACTTTAAACCTTGCCCCAGCTAAAGTTGTTATTTTAAATGCAAATTGTTTTTCTTTTTTTTTCATAAAGCAAAAACAACACTAAAACATTTTTATTTAATATCTAGCACATAAGGTAAACGTGCCTGAATACCACTAACTTTTGAAAACTGTTTTACTGTTTGGTATAATTTATAATTTTCTTCTCCAAATTCTTCAATTAACAATTCTTCTTTGGTTGAAGCAAATGGCAAACCGCTAAATCTTTCTTCAAAATCAATTTTATAGCTTGGATAATTTCGTATTCTATAATCTGTAATCCCAGCCAAGCCAGCAGCCTCAATAACCGCATCTTTTAAACTTCCAAGCTCGTCAACCAACCCGTTTTCTTTTGCTTGCACACCCGACCAAACTCTACCTTGTGCAATTTCATCAACTTGTTCAATAGTCATATTTCTACCAGCCGCTACTCTACTTATAAAAGTAGTATAAACAAATTCAACACCTTCTTGAGTTACTGTTCTAAAAGCATCGGTCATAGGTTCAAAACCACTATAATCTGGTCCATTGTTCGTTTTTACCTGTTCCGCATTTATCCCAATATTATCGGCCAATTTACTAAGATTTGGAATTACTCCAAAAACACCAATAGAACCCGTAATTGTAGTTGGTTCAGCAATAATCTTATTGGCATTACAAGCTATATAATAACCCCCAGAAGCGGCAACATTCCCCATTGAAACTACTACCGGTAATTTTGCTTTCGTCAATTCAATCTCTCTCCAAATTAATTCAGAAGTTAAAGCACTTCCACCAGGAGAATTTACACGTAAAACAATTGCTTTAACACTATTACTAGTTCTTGCTTTTCTTAAAGCATTAATTATTAAATCCTGACCAATTAAATTCTCATCACCTTTGCCGTAAATAATTTCACCCTGTGCATAAATAACTGCAATTCTATCTGATGCTGTATTTAATATTCTACCCTTTCCTGTAGCAATATAATCTTGAAGTTTAATAGTATTCAATTTACTTTTAGTTGCAACGTTTGAAGCTAACTTCAATTTATTTTCGTATTCATCAAAATAAATAGCAGCATTAACCATATTATTTTCAACAGCTAATTTTGAATTTCTAGCTAACAAACCATCAGCAACCTTATTTAATTCACTAACTGTTTTGTTTCTACTTTCAGAAATATCATCAAGCATTTCAACCCAAATAGCATTTAAAAAAGAAGCTATTTGCTCTCTATTATTGTCGCTCATTTCATTTGCTAAAAACGGTTCTACGGCACTTTTATATTTTCCGTGACGAATTACTTCCATTTTAACACCCGTTTTTTCTTGCAATTTTTTATAAAATAGCACTTCTGAAGAAAGCCCTTTAAAACTAATTTCACCAACCGGATTCATAAAAACCGAATCAGCGACTGAAGCCAAATAGTAGGCTTTTTGATCGTAAACATCAGCATACGCTTTTACAAACTTTCCAGTTCCTTTAAACTCTTCAATTTTATTTCGGATGGCTTGTGTTTGAGCTACACCTGCATTTACACCCAAAGTATGAATACTAATTCCTTTTATCTTAGCATCGTATTTTGCATTTTCAATGGCATTTAAAATATCATTTAACCCCATTCTTTTATTATTAGCCCCAAATATTTCATCAAAAGGATCCTCGCTCTTTGGTGCATAATCTTTTACCGTTTTATCAAGCTTAATCACTAAAACTGAGTTCTCTTTTACGGTAATCTCTTTGTCTTCGCTTAAGGCAACTACGACCAATAAAAACAAAACAAAAATTAAACCTAATGCTATAAAGCTACCAATAATAGATGCTAATAAATTTCTTAAAAATTTCATGTAACCGTTGCTCTTTAAAATGCAAAAAAATATTGCAAATGTTTATAAGTTGAAACACAAAGATAAGTTTTTAAATGATACTTTTCTTTTCTTTGCAATCACTTTATGCAATTATTAAGAACCACATATTTATCCCTCGGAAGCAACCAAGGCAACAAACTTGAACATTTACAAAATGCTATTGATTTAATTGCTGAAAGCATAGGTAATGTTGTTAAAATAGCCTCCATTTATAAAACTGCTGCTTGGGGTTTTGAAAGTGATGATTTTTACAATACTTGTATTCAAGTTGCAACAGGATTGAACCCTGAAAATTTATTGAAAAAAATTCATGAAATTGAATTTTCAATGGGAAGAATTCGTTCTTCTGAAGAAGGTTACAAACCTAGAACTATTGACATTGATGTATTGATTTTTGACAATGAAATTATTTTTTCGGAAGATTTAATTGTTCCGCATAAAGATATGTTGAACCGTAAATTTGTGATGGTTCCTTTGGCTGAAATTGCTCCAAATTTAATACACCCTATTGAGAAACAACGCATTGAAGTTTGTTTAACAAATTGCAATGACACTAGTGAAATTAAGCTTATCAATTTACAATTAGTTAGACCTATATGCCTTTCTGAAAAATATAATTACATTGCTATTGAAGGAAATATTGGAGCTGGTAAAACAACACTTTCTAAAATGCTTGCTGAAGATTTTAATGCTAAAGTTGTATTGGAACGATTTGCCGACAACCCGTTTTTACCTAAATTTTACGAGGATAACGACCGATATGCTTTTCCGTTAGAAATGAGTTTTTTAGCCGACAGGTATTCACAACTCACTGATGATTTAGCGCAATTTGATTTATTTAAAAACTTTATAATTTCAGATTATTACATATTTAAATCGCTGATTTTTGCACAAGTAACGTTGCAAAAAGAAGAATATTTTTTATACCGAAAAATGTTTGACATTATGTACAAAGAAATCTCTAAACCCGATTTGTATATTTACTTATACCAAAACACGCCACGTTTAATTGAGAATATTAAAAAACGAGGTAGAGATTACGAACAAAATATTGAACCTGCTTATTTAGATAAAATTCACCAAGGATATTCAACATTTATTAAAACCGAAAAAAACTTAGACACGCTAATAATTGACGTTTCAGACAAAGATTTCGTTAATAATCCAGAAGATTACAAGGCTATTATTAATGAAATTTCAGCAAAATAATTACGTTTTCTTAGGCAACGATTCCTGATTCCGCACGTAAAACAACTCCTATTTTTTATTGAGTTCTAATTTTTCAGCAAAATAATCACAAAAATCGCGCATGGTAGCGCTCATTTTTTCATCGTTTGTAGCACGTTCAAAAGTACCAGCCATAGACACTAATGTTTGATGAAAAAATTGTTTCATTTCATCAATAGGCATATCTTTTGTCCACAAATCCATACGTAACGTATCTTTTGCTTTTGAATCCCACACTGAAATCATTAAAGCTTTGGCTTCTTCATTTGAAATACCACCTTCTTCAGCAGTCCAATTTAATTTTTCTGGAACTTTATTTTCGTCTAAACCTACGTTAAATTCAATTTTTGATGTATGTGCTACTGCCATTACTTTTTTGGTTTGTATTTAGATTTTTTAAAAATTTCTTCTGCATTGGTTTGCAAAAGCTGTTGCAAAGTTACATTATTATTGTTCATATACGAGCGTACAATTTGCCAACCTAACCAAACACCAATTTTACCGGGCGATTCTTTATCAATATCAATATAAAATTTTGAAAATGGTGCATTTGCTACAAAACGTGTATATAAATCAGCATCAGTACTATATAATAATTTATTTTCAATAAAATATTTCCAAATCTGTTGCTCATTTGTAATTGCCCATTCTAATTGATCGGTTGAGTATTCCATTTTTCGGGCATCTGTTTCCGAAGGTAAATAACTATCTAACAGGCACATTTTTTTTCCTTCATTAACAATCAAATCGATAAACTGACGGCTTTTTTCAGGAATTACAAACTGTTGACTTATTGCTTTTGCTATGGCAACTGGTAATTGAGTTTTCTCAAAATTCTGAGCTAAATACAACGGAAACCCTTCATACACTTCATCATCTTTTCCTAAAAATAGGTCTAATGAAATAAATAAATAATTCTTTGTATACATTACCTTATTTTGAAAATCTAAATTGGTAATCAATGTAATAATTTCTGGCGCTGTAAAAGTTGGATGATAATATTTTACATGCTTAAACAAATCGGCTATTTCCAATTTTTCAGCTTTAAAATCACCAAATACTAACTGCGTTTTTTTGTACAATTCAAGTTCTTTAGGATCTTGAATTCTATTTAACCAAACCGTATCAGGATTCTGTACAGGAAACAAAAAAGGATATTCAGCTTTTAATTGGGGTAAACTTTCTTTGGTAGCCGCATAAAATTTTTCTTCAAACCTGTCAACTGAAATCGTTATATCAATTTCAGAAACATCAATTTGTTTTTTCTCATCAGTTTTACAAGAAATTACTGTCAATAAAATAATTAGTACTCCTATAATTTTGTTCATTAATTTCTATATTTACACTTCTATTTTTTAAAACGTCAAAATTACTAAAAAAGTTTAAGTATGAATACCGAAAAAGTTGTTGAATATATTGTTGATTGGTTAAAAACGTATGCTACTAATGCAAACGTAAATGGTTTTGTAATTGGAATTTCAGGTGGAATTGATTCTGCTGTAACCTCAACATTGTGTGCAAAAACAGGTTTTCCTGTGTTGTGTGTTGAAATGCCTATTCATCAAGGTGAACATCAAGTTTCAAGAGCAAAAGAACACATTTCACAATTAAAAGCACAATTTCCGCAAGTTTCATCGGTTGAAGTAAACTTAACCAATACTTTTGAAGAATTTAAAAAGGTGGTTCCTGTTATTGATGATGAAGCTACTGTAAATATGTCTTTAGCAAATACAAGAGCTCGTTTACGTATGAGTACGCTGTATTATTTAGCAGGTTTACACGGATATTTAGTAGCCGGAACAGGTAATAAAGTAGAAGATTTTGGAGTTGGTTTTTACACAAAATATGGTGATGGCGGCGTAGATTTAAGTCCGATAGCTGATTTAATGAAATCTGAAGTGTATAAATTAGCCGCAGTTTTAGGAGTTCCAACAAGCATTCAAAAAGCACAACCAACCGATGGTTTATTTGGCGATAGTAGAACCGACGAAGATCAAATTGGTGCAAGTTACGACGAATTAGAATGGGCTATGAATCAAGCTGATTTAGGTAAAACCGCTAACGATTTTGAAGGAAGAGAAAAAGAAGCTTTCACAATTTACGCACAAAGAAATAGGGCTAACAAACACAAAATGGATCCGATTCCTGTTTGCATGATTCCCGAAGATTTGAAGTAATTCATTTACTTCCCGTTTTTTTGTTAACGTTTGTTAATATTTTTTCATCATAATTTAGTTTAAGTATATTTAAACCTATGATTAAAAATTTAACAATACTGCTACTTGCACTAACATTTACGTGCTGTAAATCAGAGCCTAAAAGTTCAACAACTGAATCTAAAAAGCCTGTTAAAGAAATTTCAACAACAAACATTGATATTGAAATTATTGATTACAATGGTCTTGAAGCCATTTTAACCAAAAACGACGACAAAACCTATATTATTAATTTTTGGGCTACTTGGTGTAAACCTTGCGTTGAAGAATTACCTGCATTTGAAAAATTATACGAAACCTACAAAGATAAACATGTAGTATTGGTTTTGGTAAGCTTAGATTTTCCAAATCAACTAGAAAGTAGAGTACTTCCTTTTATTGAAAAAAATCACTTAAAAGGAAAAGTAGTTTTAATGGGAGATCCTGATCAAAATACTTGGATTCCAAAAGTAAGTTCTGAATGGTCGGGTGCTATTCCGGCAACGGTAATTTACACCAAAAATAAACGCAAATTTTACGAACAATCTTTTGATTACAGCACACTAGAAACTGAATTAACTAAATTTTTAAAAACTAACTAATTATGAAAACACTTAAATTAAGTTTGGTATTAATTGCATTTGCTACCATAACAGCATTTACTTTAAAAAACACTTCTGAAGGCTATAAAATCGGAGATACAGCTACGGACTTCAGTTTAAAAAATATTGACAACAAAATGGTTTCACTTGCAGATTATGACAATGCAAAAGGGTTTATTGTTATTTTCACCTGTAACCATTGTCCGTATTCTGTTGCTTATGAAGATCGCATTATTGATTTAGATAAAAAATATAAATCAAAAGGGTATCCGGTAATTGCTATTAACCCAAATAATCCAGCAATTTCAAAAGGAGATGATTTTGTTTCTATGCAACAAAGAGCAAAAGACAAAGGCTTTACGTTCCCTTATTTATTTGACGATGGGCAAAAAATATTCCCGCAATATGGAGCTACAAGAACGCCACATGTATTTTTACTGAAGAAAGAAAATAACGACTTAAAAGTAGCCTATATTGGTGCTATTGACAATAATTCACATGATGCAACTGCAGTAACTGAAAAGTATGTTGAAAATGCCGTTGATGCTTTATTAGAAGGTAAAAAACCAGCTATTGATTATACAAAAGCAATAGGTTGTTCTATAAAAAAATAAGCACACTTAATTGAGCTACACTATTCTATTTAAACGAACGCATAACAGTTTTTTTAGTTCAGTGTAGTTCATAATAGTTTCCAATAATTGTTGTCGCTCAGTATTTTCTGTATCAGTAATTAACGATTGTATTTTTTGTTCAATAAGCACTCTTCGTAAATTATAAATAGCATCTAAAACCATTTTAGGAAGATCTTTATCTACACTTTTTATAACCACTTCTTTTCTAGCCCAATCACTTAACACATGCTTTTCATCATCCATTAAAATACTAGTAACCAAATTAGAAATTTCAGGATTTGGGTTATTTACCAATGAATTTACTGAGATATTTTCACTTTGATTTAACTGCATTATAATTTCATAATACACTTGTTTAAAAATGGCATCGGTAAATTCAACCTCATCTTCTTGTAGGTTTAAATAAATTTCTTTGGAAACAAGATTTTTGAAATACTCTTTTTTTAAAGATTCTACTTCATTAGCATCAACCTCTTCACCAACAATAAAATCTTCAAACTCTGTTTCTTTATTTCCGTGTAATAATAAAATTCTTATTATTTCACGTTCATACTTGGTAAGTTCATTTACTTTTTGAAGTTCAGGTGTATTATGCAACTGTACCATTTCTGGGTACAATACATCTAAAGGAGGCTCATTAGGATCTTGCTGTAGGTTATTAGTTGAAGTTGGAGCGCTTCTTGATGGCTTTGGTTTTGAAATCTCTCGTTGTTGTTTTTTATTTAACTGCGCTAACTCATTAAACAACACACTTTCAGAAATATCCATAATTCGGGAACACTCCTGCACATAAACTTCTTGCTGAATTCTATCTGGAATTTTAGAAATACTAATCACAATATCTCTAATCAATCCCGCTTTTTTAACAGGATCATTTTTGGCGTCTTCCATTAATAAAGAAACCTTAAAATTGATAAAGTCTTGTGAATTATTTGCCAAGTAATTTTTCAATTCTTCAGTAGAAACTTTTTTGGCAAAACTGTCAGGATCATCACCATCAGGAAACATTAAAACCCTCACGTTCATTCCCTGTTCTAAAATCAAATCTATCCCACGAATAGAAGCTCTAATACCTGCAGCATCACCATCAAAAAGAATGGTAATATTTTTGGTAAGTCTATTTACCAAACGTATTTGATTCTCAGTTAAAGCAGTACCTGAGGAAGAAACCACATTGTGAATTCCTTTTTGATACATTGAAATCACATCAGTATATCCTTCAACTAAAAAGCAATTATCTTCTTTAGCAATGGTTTGCTTTGCATAATGAATACCATACAACACGTTGCTTTTATGGTAAATATCACTATCTGGTGAGTTTAAATATTTAGCTGCTTTTTTATCGTTGGTTAAAATTCTACCACCAAAACCTAGCACTCTCCCACTCATACTATGAATAGGAAACATTACACGGCCTTTAAACCTGTCGAATTGTTTTGTACCACTTTCAGTTAACAAATCTTGTTTTACAATTGAAAGTCCAGTAGATTCTAAATACTTAAGATTGTAACCTTTATTTAACGCTTCAGTAGTAAAAGCTTGCCATTCATTTAAACAATATCCTAACTGAAATTTTTTGATGGTTTCATCGGTAAAACCTCTTTCTTTAAAATAACTTAAACCAATTGCTTTTCCCTGTTCACTTTCTAATAAGGTTTGATGAAAATAATCTCGTGCATATTCCGACACCAAAAACATACTTTCCTTTTCATTGGCATGCTGCTTTTGCTCGTCGGTCTGTTCAATTTCATCAATTTCAATATTGTATTTTTTTGCTAAATATCGAAGTGCTTCTGGGTACGAATAATGCTCATGTTCCATTAAAAATGAAACGGAATTCCCGCCTTTTCCAGTACTAAAATCTTTCCAAATACCTTTTACCGGAGACACCATAAATGAAGGTGTTCGCTCATCAGAAAAAGGACTGAGCCCTTTAAAGCTGCTTCCTGATTTTTTTAATTGAACAAAATCTCCAATAACCTCCTCAACACGAGCAGTTTCAAATATTTGATCTATGGTAGTTCTGGATATCAAAATATAGTAATTGGTATTATTTTTTAAGGGTTGTAAAAATACAAAAATAGCCAAAAAAAAGCCATCTAAAAATTCAGAAAAACGTCTACCCAAACTTTTTTAGGTGCTACATCAAATAGAATTATTTAATGCGTTTCTGAAATAAATTCAGAATGACGAAAATTTCTTTTTTAGATCGCTTTTTTTAATAAATATTCGTGAAATTACGAAACTGCTTTTAACTTTTTCAACGTTGATTTGTTAATTTTATCTTCAGCATATTTCTCTGTAATTTCTAATGTATTTTCATCAGACCCTGGCATTTCAAACATTGCATCAGTTAAAATAGCTTCACAAAGCGAACGCAAACCACGGGCACCTAATTTGTATTCAACCGCTTTATCTACAATGTAATTCAATGCTTTTTCATTAATTTTAAAATCGATACCATCCATTTCAAACAACTTTTCATATTGTTTGATAATAGAGTTTTTTGGTTCGGTTAAAATAGCTCTTAATGTTTCAGCATCTAAAGGATCCATATGTGTTAACACAGGTAAACGACCAATAATTTCAGGAATTAACCCAAACGATTTTAAATCACTTGGAATAATGTATTGTAACAAGTTAGTTTCGTCAACCTTATCTTCTTTAATTGAAGCGCTGTAACCAACTGCCTGACGATTTAATCGTTTTCCAATTAATTTATCAATACCTGAAAAAGCTCCACCAGCAATAAACAATACATTTTTGGTATTTACTTCAATAAATTTTTGATCAGGATGTTTTCTTCCTCCTTTTGGCGGAACATTTACTACAGAACCTTCCAATAATTTTAATAAAGCTTGTTGTACTCCTTCACCTGAAACATCACGCGTAATAGAAGGATTGTCTCCTTTTCGAGCGATTTTATCAATTTCATCAATAAAAACAATACCTCTTTCCGCTTTTGTTACATCGTAATCGGCAGCTTGTAATAAACGTGTTAAAATAGTTTCAACATCTTCACCTACATAACCTGCTTCAGTTAAAACAGTAGCATCAACAATACAAAAAGGCACATTTAACATTTTTGCAATTGTACGCGCAATTAATGTTTTTCCGGTTCCAGTTTCACCAACTATAACAATGTTACTTTTTTCAATTTCGATTTCTTCTTCATCTTTAGATTCAGGCTGTAATAATCGTTTATAATGGTTATAAACCGCTACGGCCATTACACGTTTTGCCTGATCTTGACCAATCATATATTGATCTAAAAAAGCCTTAATTTCTTTTGGTTTGTGCACAATTA
Source organism: Lutibacter agarilyticus (assembly GCF_900188235.1). Lineage (GTDB taxonomy): Bacteria > Bacteroidota > Bacteroidia > Flavobacteriales > Flavobacteriaceae > Lutibacter > Lutibacter agarilyticus. The sequence continues at coordinate 156,515 of NZ_FZNT01000008.1, forward strand.
ATTCAGAAGTTAATGAAGAGGATTTACTTTCTGCAATTTCTTCAATAACAATTCCGTGTGCTTGTTCTATACACTTATCACAAATATGCGCATCTAAACCTGCAATCAATAAGTCTGTTTCTGGTTTTTTTCTACCACAAAACGAACATTCTAAAACTTCATCTTTCGCCATTCTTTAATTCTTAGTTTTATGTGTTAGTTTAACTAACTTATTATTTTCTCTTTAGCACTTCATCAATCATACCGTAAGTTTTTGCTTCTTCAGCTTTCATCCAGTAATCACGATCAGAATCAGCATGTACTTTTTCCATAGTTTGACCTGAGTGTGAAGAAATAATTTGATACAATTCTTCTTTTAATTTTAAAATTTCACGTGCAGTAATTTCAATATCACTTGCTTGCCCTTGTGCTCCACCTAAAGGTTGGTGAATCATTATACGAGAATGTGGCAATGCCGATCTTTTTCCTTTTTCACCAGCACACATTAACACAGCTCCCATAGATGCTGCCATACCTGTACAAATTGTAGCTACTTCTGGCTTTATAAATTGCATGGTATCGTAGATACCCAATCCTGCATACACGCCTCCACCAGGAGAATTAATGTAGATAGAAATATCTTTTGAATTATCAACACTTTCTAAAAATAATAATTGTGCCTGAATAATATTAGCCACATAATCATCAATAGCAGTTCCTAAAAATATAATTCTATCCATCATTAAACGAGAAAACACATCCATTTGCGCAACATTTAATTGGCGTTCTTCAATGATATAAGGAGTAACACTACTCACTATTTTATCATAATGCATACTACTAATCCCTTGATCTTTTGTAGCAAATTTTTTAAATTCTTTTCCGTAATCCATTGAACAGTTTTTTAGTATTAGAAGGTGTAAAGATAAGAAGATTTATTTATTATTATATGGATAAACAACTTAGCGGTATCAACATGACAGTTATATTCTTTTAAAGTTACTTTAGTAACGTTCATTTTAGGGAGCAATAAAATATAGCTGTTTAATTTTACCACATATGCAACAAGTAACCAAGCAAACATAAGCAACTGTTTTACAGTGTAATAAACCAAAATTATACCAACATTGGTATTGTGTACTTCCACAGAAAATGAAACGGTACAACTATTTTAATAAAGTACTTTAACAACAAAACATGTACTTATATTTTGAAGGTAAAACATGAAAAAAATAGCGTTTTAACAAGTTTTCAAACATTTAACCTAAATTCTATTGAAGAAAAACTATAAAAATTAAACATAAACACCCTAAAAATTGATATTTATACCACAAGCAAATTTATTAAGTTCAGTTAAAAAAGTCGGTTAGTACTGTAGAAACAGACTTCTTTTCGTCTTTTTTGGTATATTTGAAACCTCATAAAAAAATAAAAAATGAAGAAAACCCTAAAAATTACTTTCTTATTTTTAGTAATTAGCTCAACTGTTTTTGCACAACAATATAAAGAACGTTTAAAAATTTTAAATATTGAACATTATAATTTAGCAATTGAATTAAATGATGAAAACAATGCCATTGATGCTAAAATAGCAATTGATTTAAGATTCAGAAAAAGTGTTCCTTCTTTTTATTTAGATTTAGTTAGCTACGATTCAATTTCAGGAAAAGGAATGAAAGTAGATTCTATTTTTCAAAACAAAGTGGCGGTTGATTTTAAACATACCAATAACAAATTAACCATTTACCCTAAGCACAATTTTGCAAACCTTACTTACACCTATACTATTAAATATAGTGGGATTCCGGCTGATGGGTTAATTATTGATAAAAATATGCTTGGAGAACGCACTTTTTTTGCCGACAACTGGCCAAACAGAGCGCAAAATTGGTTTCCTTGTATAGATCACCCTTCAGATAAAGCAACCATTGAATATGTAGTTACAGCTCCAAAACATTATAAAGTAATTGCGAATGGAGAACTTATTGAGGAAATTGATTTAAACGAAAACACAAAGAAAACACATTGGAAAACCAGCAAAGCGTTGCCTACAAAAGTAATGGTAATAGGAGCTGCTAATTTCGCCATTGATAGCTTAGGTGTAATTGATAGTATTACTCCTGTTACTTCTTGGGTGTATGCACAAAACAAAGAAAAAGCATTTCACGATTTAGCGAACTCCAAAGAAATTCTTGAATTCTATATCAATCTTTTTGGCGATTATCCTTTTAAAAAATTAGCCAGTGTACAATCAACCACACGTTATGGCGGTATGGAAAATGCGAGTTGTGTTTTTTATCCTGAAGCGTCTTTTACGGGCGAACAAAAATTTGACAATACCATTGCTCACGAAATTGTACACCAATGGTTTGGAAATTCGGCTTCAGAAATAGATTGGCCACATGTTTGGTTAAGTGAAGGTTTTGCTACTTATTTTACTGATGTTTATATTCAAGAAACAAAAGGAGACAGTATTTTTCAAGAAAGAATGCAACAAGAGCGTGCGAGAGTTCTTAAGTTTTATGAAACAACAAAAACACCCGTTGTTGATACCAAAACAACTGATTACCTTCAGCTTTTAAACCCAAATTCCTACCAAAAAGGTGCTTGGGTGTTACATATGCTTCGTAGAGAGTTAGGGGATGAAGCTTTTTACAAAGGAATTAAAGCTTACTATAACAAATACAAGTATAGAAGCGCTTCAACCAACGGTTTTAAAAATGTAATGGCTGCTTCCGCAGGAAAAAATTTAGATGTCTTTTTTAAACAATGGTTAGAAAATCCAGGACACCCGGTTCTTAAAACGCAGTGGATTTATTTTAAAGGAAGAATCCGAATTATGGTTGAACAAGTGCAAGGAAGCATATTTGAATTCCCGTTAGATGTTGAACTTATTTATGAAGATGGCACTTCTGAAGTTAAAACTATTAAAGTAGATTATTCAAACACACCATACTCTATTGAAACTAAAGGTGATGTAAAAGAGCTGAAATTTGACCCAAACACTTGGTTATTATTTGAATTAGCAAACTAAAAAATGCATTGCAATCTTTGTAAATCAACTTCAACAATAATTTTTAGCACTTTAAATTACAAATACTATAAGTGTACAAATTGCGATGCCATTTATATGGATCCTGCTGATTTTGTTTCAAAAGACAAAGAAATTAAACGCTATAAAGAACACAATAACGATGTGCATGATACCGGTTATCAAAAATTTGTAAGCCCAATTGTAGATGGTATACTTGCTGATTTTAAAAACACACATAAAGGACTAGACTTTGGCTGTGGAACTGGTCCTGTTATTACTAAATTATTACGAGACAAAGCTTACAACATAACTACTTACGATCCGTTTTTTGACAATAACTCAAATGCTTTAAAAACTACCTATGATTATATTGTATGTTGCGAAGTAATTGAGCATTTTCACAATCCGTTAAAAGAATTTCAACTATTAAAATCGCTACTAAATTCAGAAGGAAAGTTATTTTGTATGACCGATATTTACAATGAAGCTATTAATTTTGACAATTGGTATTATAAGAACGATGAAACACATGTAATTTTTTACAAGCAAAAAACGCTTGAATGGCTAGCAAAACAATTGAATTTCTCAAAAGTTACGGTTAAAAAAAGGCTTATTATTTTTGAAAATTGATTAAAAACACAAATTACGATTGCTAAAAGTTTTAAGCTTATATTTGCAAAAAACTACACGTAATGAATTTTTCCGATTTAAACTTGAACCGATTCTTGTTAGATGCCCTAAATGAAATGGGATTTACCACTCCAACACCTATTCAAGAAAAAGCTTTTCCTGAAATTATGAGCGGTAAAGATATGGTGGGTATTGCACAAACCGGAACCGGAAAAACATTTGCGTACCTATTACCTATTTTAAAGCAACTACGTTATTCTGAACAAAAACACCCACGTGTTTTAATTATTGTACCAACACGTGAGTTGGTGGTGCAGGTAGTTGATGAATTAACTAGTTTAACGCCTTATATTAATGTGCGTTTTGCTGGTGTGTACGGTGGAACAAATTTAAACAAGCAAAAACAGTTAGTTTATCAGGGTCAGGATATTTTGGTAGCTACTCCTGGTCGTTTGTTAGATTTAGCCTTAGATGGTATTTTAAAGTTGAAACAAATTCAGAAATTGGTAATTGATGAAGTTGATGAAATGATGAATTTAGGTTTTAGACCGCAACTTATTACTTTGCTAGACTTGTTACCAAAAAACCGTCAAAGTATTTTGTTTTCAGCAACATTAACCAATGAAGTTAGCGCAATTTTAAGTCAGTTTTTTAAATCGCCAACTAAAATTGAAATAGCAACTAGCGGAAGTCCGTTAGATACCATAAAGCAATTGGCATATCCAATTCCTAATTTTTACACCAAACTCAACTTTTTGGTTGAATTATTAAAAGATAAAGAAACCTTTAACAAGGTTTTAGTGTTTGTGAAAAATAAAAAACAAGCCAATATTTTATACGAAGAATTAGAAATTTTACTACCAGGTGAAACCGATGTAATTCATTCAAATAAAACTCAAAATTACCGTTTACGCTCGGTAAAACACTTTGAAATGGGCTTTTTCAAAGTATTAATTGCCACGGATATTATTGCTCGTGGATTGGATTTAACCGATGTAACACACGTTATAAATTTTGACATTCCAAAAGAACCTGAAAATTATATTCATAGAATTGGTAGAACTGGTAGGGCTGAACAAGAGGGTACAGCCATTTCATTTTTTACTGAAGAAGAAGCTGATTATTTAGGTGAAATTGAATTTATGATGAATACCGAAATTGATGTATTGGATTTACCTGAGAACATTGAAATTTCAACAAATTTAATTGGCGAAGAAATGCCAAAAGTAGAACCAGAAAAAACTGGTAAGAAAAAAGTAATTACTGAACCTAGTGGCGCTGCTTTTCACGAGAAAAAAGAGAAAAATAGCCGTGTAAATTTAGGTGGTTCTTACCGAAGAGAAATTGCCAAAAAATATAAAAAACCTAAAACTAGAGGGCAAAAACGAAAGTAAATTGTTTCTATTTGTTTACAATAACTACAAACAATCAACACTTTGAGTTCTAAAAGTATTTAAAAATTGACATAAAAAAACTCCTTAAATTTCTTTAAGGAGCTTTTTTAATTTTATACTATTTTTTATTTGTAAACTTCTTTTACAAATCCTTCATAGTTTACTTCTTTTACTTTAAAAGTAATTGCTTCTTTGTAAAAGGTTAATAATTTTTGACTTACTAATTGCTCTTGTAAACGTTTAGCTTCTTCTTGGTTGCTTAAAACACGTTGTACAATATCATCCAATTCTTTTTCTTCAGGATTTAATTGACCATATTGAGCCATTTGAGCTTTTACAAAACCTTTCGCAAAGTCTTTTAATTCTTGAAAGTCTAATTTAATATCGTTGTCTTTTAAAACTTTTCCTTCAATTAGTTGGTAACGTAAACCTTTTTCAGATTTTTCGTACTCTTCAGAAGCTTGCTCAGGAGTCATTGGTTTTTCACCAGCAACAGCTATCCATTTTTTCAAAAATTCAGCAGGTAAATCAAACTTTGTATTTTCAACTAAATATTCAGTAACAGCGTTTAATAACTGTTGGTCTGCTTGAGATTGAAATTGCTTTTCAGCATCTTCTTTAATTTTTTCTTTTAATTCTTCTACTGATTTTACAACATCAGGTCCAAAAACTTTATCAAATAATTCTTGATTAACCTCCGCTAATTCAGTAACATTTATTTCTTCAATTGTGAAAGATACAGGAATGTCTAAATCGTGAATTTCATCGTGAGATAAACCTAAAGCGCCCATTAATTTATGATCATCATCAAATAAACCTTTTGTAGTTAATTCAATAACATCACCAACCTTTGCGCCAATAAATAACTTTTGGTTTGATTTTCCTTTGATTGTATCTAACTCAATTGTTGATTTTTTCTCTAATTCTCTTTCTTCATTTACAAATGTACCAGCAATTGCTACACCTTCAACAACAGTTTCTTGAGGAACAATTTTACCAAATCTTTTTTGAATGTTTTCAACTTCTTTAGTTAATAATTCATCATCAGCAATAATATCATATTTAGTGATTTTCTTTTTAGCATCTAAACTTACTTCAAATTCAGGAACTAAACCTAATTCAAATTCAAATGCAAAATCATCTGCATCCCAATTAAAATCTTCTTGCATTCTAGGTAACGGATTTCCTAAAATATCTAATTTTTCTTCAACTAAATAGTTATTTAATGAATCTTGCAGTAATTTATTTACTTCATCAATCATAATAGATTTTCCGTACTGCTTTTTAATCATCCCCATAGGAACCTGACCTTTTCTAAACCCAGGAATATCAGCTTTTTTACGGTGATCAACTAAAATCGCCTCTACTTTATCTTGATAATCAGCTGCTGAAATTTCAACCTTTACTACTGCATTTAATGCATCAACATTCTCTTTTGTAATATTCATTTTATGTTGTTTTTATCTTAAATCATTCAAAATTGGCTGCAAAATTACTATTTTTTGCTCACCTGACAAATATTTAATCCGTTCAAATTCAACTAATTTTCTTTATTTTCACCTAAAAGCGAATAGAAAACCGATTGAAGAAAGGATAATAATAAACTAAACAATAGTGCCCACCAAAAACCATCAACTACAAAACCACTAACAAAATTACCTGCCAACATGATAATAATAGCATTTATAACTAGTAAAAACAGTCCTAAGGTAAGTACTGTAACTGGCAACGTAAAAATTATTAATAGCGGTTTTACTGTAATACGCAACACCCCTAAAACAATAGCTACAAATATAGCGCTTGTATAATCTTGTACATGGATACCTGGTAAAATGTTTGCTAAAATTACTACGGCTGCGGCTGTAAGTAATATTTTCAATATTAATTTCATCTTTTTAAATTTATAATGAACTATAAATTTAACTATAATTATGCCAATTTTTTAATTGTTTAAAAACGTGACAACTTCAGCATAAAAATCAGCGGGATTTTCAGCGTGCAACCAATGTCCTGCATTTTTGACAGTCACAATACTTGCATTTGAAAAATGCGCTTCAATTAAAGGGGCTTCATTTTTGGTAATGTAGTTTGAATTTTCACCTCTTAAAAACAACGTTGGCCCGTTAAAATGCGTAAACGACGGTAAGGCTTCACCAACTTCACTATTATTTTCGGTTAAACTGTGAATATTAAAACGGTAGGCTAACTCGCCTTTTGTTTTCCAGTATACATTTTTTAATAAAAAATGTAATATTCCTGGCTCTTCAATATAAATTTTCAATACATCTTCAACTTTTTTTCTTGAATCTTGTATTGAAAAATTCACAGCGTTTAGTGCTGCTAAAATATGTTGATGGTGTGGCTTGTAATATTTAGGTGAAATATCAGCAACTACTAATTTATCAACCATTTCAGGATACGTTACAGCAAAAAGCATAACAACCTTACCTCCCATTGAATGGCCTAAAAGATGTACTTTTGATAAATTATGACTTTTAATATAATAGTGTAAATCTTCAACCAACAATTCGTAATCAAAATCGTCTGAATGAAAACTTCTTCCGTGATTTCGCTGATCAATTAAATGAACTTCAAAATTTTCTGCAAATTTATTTCCTAATCCGCGCCAGTTATCGCTCATACCAAAATACCCATGTAAAATAAGTAATGGCGCTCCGTTTCCTACAATTGTTGAATGTAAAACTTCCACTTTAATCTTTATGCTTTTAACTTATACTTGTACATATTTACTACGTTCTCCAAACCTAAATATAAAGATTCAGCAATAAGTGCATGCCCTATAGAAACTTCTAACAAGTTTGGAATATTTTGCGCAAAAAACTGAATATTATCCAAGCTTAAATCGTGCCCAGCGTTAATTCCTAAACCAAGCTCTGTAGCCAATATTGCACTTTCAGCATAAGGCTTTATAGCATCTTTATTTCCTAAAGCATATTGTGTTGCAAAATCTTCGGTGTACAATTCAATTCTATCAGCCCCCGTTGTTGCAGCAGCTTCAATTAATTTTAAATCGGTATCAATAAATACGGAAGTTCTAATTCCTTTCAATTTAAATTCAGCAATTACTTCTTTTAAAAAGTCTTGATGTTTTATAGTATCCCAACCTGCATTTGAAGTTACAGCGTTAATTGCATCAGGTACCAACGTTACTTGCGTTGGGCAAATTGCCAATACCATTTCCATAAATTTTGGAATCGGATTTCCTTCAATATTAAATTCTGTAGTAACACTCTTTTTTAAATCGTAAGCATCTTGATAACGAATATGACGTTCATCTGGCCTTGGATGAATGGTAATTCCTTCAGCTCCAAAACGCTCAATATCAGTAGAAACCTTAACTACATTGGGGAAATCTGCCCCTCGTGAATTACGCAATGTTGCAATTTTGTTTACATTAACACTTAACTTTGTCATTCTATAAATATTTAAAATTGAAATGAGTGCGCAAATTTACGAACTAAGAATATGTTTTTGGATTTATTTTTGATTAATTTGTAGTATAATAACAAACTATATGGAAACAGCTCCTTATATACTAAACGAATTTGAGGCTTTTAGTTTAGAAACCAGTGTTAATGAAGTGAAAACTTTTTTTAACGAAACTACCTATAGCCATTTTCCTATTGTTAAAGAAAATCATTTAATTGGTTTAATTTCTGAAACTGATATTGAAGGTATTGATGAAGATGAAAAAGAAATTGGCTATTTTCAATATTTATTCAACCTGTTTTCTACACACGTAACAACAAATATTTTAGAAATTATTACCACGTTTGCGTCAAACGAAACCAATATTGTACCTGTTATTGATACTCAAAAAAACTACATCGGGTATTTTGACTTAACTGATGTTTTACATGCATACAACGAAACGCCATTTTTAAAAAATAACGGCACCGTTATGGTTTTAGAAAAAGAAGTTAGAGGTTTTTCTTTTAGTGAAATCTGCCAAATTATAGAATCTAATGGTGGAAAAATACAAGGGCTTTTTATTTCTGAAAAAAATGAAACCACCGTAAAAATTACTGTTAAATTTGACTCTCAAGATGTAAACGAAATTTTACAATCTTTTAGACGCTATGAATATGAGATCATCTCAAGTCACGAAGAAGATTTTTATCTAGAAGATTTAAAAGAACGCTCAAAATACTTACAAAAATATTTAAACATTTAACTATGAAGGTTGCTATCTATGGTCAATATTACAAAGTTGATGATAAAATATATGTTGAAGAATTATTTCAGTTATTGCAAAAAAACAACATTGAGTTTGTAATTGAAGCGCATTTTTATAACCATTTCAAAAACAGCATAAAACTTAAAAACCCACAAACTTTTAACTCTTTTAAAGATTTAGACAGCTCTTTTCATTTTATGTTTACCATTGGTGGCGATGGTACAATTTTAAGAGCCGTAACCTATTTAAGAGATTCTAACATTCCTATTGTAGGAATTAACACAGGAAGACTAGGTTTTTTAGCAACGGTTAAAAAAGAAGAAATTGCATCTTCAATAGACTTGTTATTGAAAAAAGAATACATTACCAGGCAACGTTCTTTGTTAAGCATCAGCACTACATCAAAAAACGAAGATTTAAATAACTTAAATTTTGCCTTAAATGAAGTATCTGTAAGCAGAAATAACACCGCTTCAATGATTACCATAGAAACTTATTTAAATAATGAATACCTAACATCATACTGGGCAGATGGGTTAATTATTGCCACACCTACAGGTTCAACTGGCTACTCATTAAGTTGTGGCGGTCCCATAATTACGCCCGAAGCAAAAAGCTTTGTTTTAACACCAATAGCACCTCATAATTTAAACGCCAGACCACTTGTAATTCCTGATGAAACAACCATTAAATTTAAAGTCACAGGAAGAGAAGATAAGTTTTTTTTATCGTTAGATTCTAGAATTATCACCATTGAAAGTGGTACTGAAATCTCTATAAAGAAAGCCGATTTCAGTTTGAATATGATTGAAATTAATCAACAAACATTTATTAAAACATTACGCGAAAAATTACTTTGGGGACAAGACACACGTAATTAATAGTAATTTATTGATACTTAAAAACGTACTTGCAGCTCCTAACAATAATTTCATAAAAAAACAGTTTATCAAAAAAGACTTTGTTTAACTTCTAAATGCAAATAGATTTAATTATATTTGCTCGCAATTTTTTATATGAAAAAGTTAATAGTATTTATTTCATTCATCTGTATTACAACCACTTCCAAAGCTCAAATTAATGAAATTGGAATATTTGCTGGAGGAAGTAATTATGTTGGAGATATTGGACCAGAATACTATATAAACCCAAATAATTTTATGGGTGGAATTATTTATAAATGGAATGCAAATCCTAGAATGGCTTTAAGAGGAACTTTTACATACATAGAACTTTCATCAAATGATGCCAATGCTACCAATAATGCTAGAAAATTAAGAGGGCTTCGTTTTACAAATTCAGTAAAAGAATTAGCTGTTGGACTAGAATACAACTACTTTGATTACAACATAGACAATTATCAACAAAGTCAAACCCCATATATTTTGCTTGAAATTGCAGCTTTAAATTACAAAACTGTAACTCGTGAAATTTCACCAGAAGTATATGAATACGGTTCAAAAACTTCATTTGCTATTCCGTTTGGTGTTGGATATAAATTCGCAGTCGCTCGTCGTTTTGCAGTAGCATTTGAATTAAGAGCGACTTACACTTTTACTGATGAAATAGATTATAATTATTATGGAGAAGATTCAGACAGGATTCCTGCTTTAGAGTTTGGAAACCCAAATAACAACGATTGGTATATGTTAGCTGGCGTTTCATTTGTTTATACCTTCGGAAGACCTCCTTGCTACGCAACACCTTATTAATGAAAGACTTAAAAGATAGAATAAATAAAAACAGAGTTCCGAAACATGTAGCTATTATTATGGACGGAAATGGACGTTGGGCAAAACAACAAGGTAAAGCGCGTGTTTTTGGACATAAAAATGGTGTAACTTCCGTAAGAAAATCAATTGAAGCAGCAGCTGAAATTGGCATTCAATACTTAACATTATATGCTTTTTCAACAGAAAATTGGAACCGTCCAAAATTAGAAGTCAAAACATTAATGTCGTTATTAGTTTCTTCTTTAAAAAAAGAATTAAAAACACTTCAAAAAAACAACATCAAATTAAACGCCATTGGCAACCTTGAATATTTGCCTAAAAAAGCTCAAATTGAGCTTGCTGATGTAATTGAAAAAACCAAAAATAACAGCACTTTAACCTTAACATTGGCCTTAAACTACGGATCTCGTGAAGAAATTGTTAATGTTATCAAAAATATATCAAAAAAAGTTGTTAATAAACAATTAGACATAGAAGAAATTAGCGAAAAAATTATTAATAATCATTTATATACGTTTTCTTTGCCTGATGTTGATTTGATGATTCGCACAAGTGGCGAAAAAAGAATCAGCAATTTTTTATTGTGGCAAATAGCTTATGCAGAACTGTATTTTACAGATACACTTTGGCCAGATTTTAGAGAAGAAAATTTATATACAGCAATTATAGATTACCAAAACAGAGAACGACGGTTTGGAAAAACTAGTGAACAAATTGAAAAATTAAATGAATAAATTTAAGATAGCGCTCCTACTTTTGGTGGTTATTTTTACAACTTTTGCGCAAGCTCAAGAAGTAAAAAATGATACGCTAAAAGAGACTTCAGTAGAAAATAAAACTATAGCAAAAGACACTTTACAACCTAAAACCAAGGGACCCATAAATTTTGTTGAAGATACAAAATATGAATTGGGTGGTATTTCAGTAGTTGGGCTTAAAAAGTTTGAAGAGCAAACCGTAAAAGTTTTTACAGGGCTAAAAGTGGGTATGGAACTTAAAATACCAGGAGACAAACTTACAAGTGCAATAAAAAAATTATACGAAACCAATCAATTTAGTAAAATTGATGTATACATTTCTAAAATTGATGGCAATACAGCTTATTTAGAATTTGATGTTTTAGAATTACCTCAACTTAGTCAAATAACTATTCAAGGTGTTAAAAAAAGCAAAGAAAAAGAACTTAAAAAAGACGCTGAGCTAAAAGTGGGTACTATGGTAACAGACAATTTAATTGTTACCACTAAAAACTACATCAAAAAAACATACCAAGACAAAGGATATTTAAATGCAAAAGTGACTTTAGACACTAAAGCTGACACCTCAAATGTAAACTCTGTAAAAATGCTTATTAGAGTAGACAAGGGTGAAAAAGTGAAAATTAAAAACATAAATTTCATTGGAACTGAAGCTTTAAGTGACAAAATACTTAAAGGTTCAATGAAAAACACAAAACAAAAAATGTTTGGTCGTATTTGGAAAGGTTCAAAATATATTGAAGCTGATTATAAAGAAGATCTTGAAAAACTGGTTTCAACCTACAGCAAAAAAGGATACCGTGATGCCAGAGTTTTAGATAAAACAATTACTTGGAATGATGACAACACTATAAACCTAAACATTAATGTTGAAGAAGGTAATAAATATTACTTTGGAGACATCAAATTCTTAGGAAATAGCAAATATACCAACGAGCAATTACAAGGTATGTTGCGAATTCAAAAAGGGGATACTTACAACGGAATTCTTTTAAAAGAACGTGTTACAGGAGACGGCACACCAGACTCGCAAGATATTGCTACTTTGTACCAAGACAACGGATACCTATTTTCTAGAGTAATGCCTGTTGAAACTAAAATTAGTAACGACTCAATTGATGTTGAAATTAGAATTTACGAAGATGAACCTACCAAAATTAATAAAGTAACTATTAATGGTAACGACCGTACAAATGACCACGTAGTTTATAGAGAAATTAGAACAAGACCTGGTTATTTATATAGTAAAAGTCAAATTATTAGAACTATTAGAGAAATTGGTCAGTTAGGATTTTTTGATGCTGAAACAATTACACCTGATATTAAGCCTAACTATACGGATAAAACCGTAGATATTGATTATACAATTGCCGAAAAAGGGGCAAGTCAAATTGAATTGCAAGGTGGTTACGGTGGTGGCTCTTTTATAGGTACTATCGGTTTGTCGTTTAATAACTTTTCAATTAGAAATATTTTCAACGGAAAGGCTTACAAACCATTACCAATGGGTGACGGGCAAACACTTTCATTACGTTTACAAAAAAGTAGATATTATACTACGGGAAGTTTTTCTTTTGTTGAACCTTGGTTAGGAGGTAAAAAACCACAATCACTTTCACTTTCAGTCTATTATTCTGGTCAATATCGTTACAACTATGCTACAAATAATGTAGATAAGGATCAACGATTAAACATCCTTGGAGCAAGTGCCGGAATTGGAAGAAGGTTAACATGGCCAGATGATAACTTCTCACTTTCACAGAGCATCAGTTATCAATTATACGATTTAAAAGATTATCCTATATCAACTTTTAGTTTTGAAACAGGAAAATCAAACAACTTGGCATACAACATTACATTTTCAAGAAATTCATCAGGTCCAAACCCAATTTTCCCAAAAACAGGTTCTGAATTTGCAATCACAGGAAAATTTACGTTGCCTTGGTCTTTAATGAATAATAAAGATTACTCAACCTTAACTGACCAAGAAAAGTACAGATGGCTAGAATATTACAAAGCTAGTTTTACTGGAAAATGGTACACTTCAATTTACAAAGATTTAATATTAATGACCAATGCTGAATTTGGTTTCTTAGGAAGATATAACAAAGAATTAGGTTATTCACCTTTTGAAAGATATTTTGTTGGGGGTGACGGAATGGCTTCATACCAATTAGATGGAAGAACCACAGTAGCTTTAAGAGGTTATGAAAACGGTCAAATTTCATCAGTATTAGGTGGAACCATTTACAATAAATTTCAAATGGAACTTAGATATCCAATTACTTTAAAACCATCAGCATCTATTTATGCTTTAGGATTTTTAGAGGCTGGTAATGCTTATGATGGCTTTGAAGAATTGAGCCCTTTTAACCTAAAAAGATCTGCAGGACTTGGGCTTAGAGTATTTATGCCTGCGTTTGGATTATTAGGTATTGATTTTGCTTATGGATTTGACCCAGCAACTGGACAAGTTCAAAAATCAGGATGGCAAACTCATTTTGTTATTGGGCAACAATTTTAAACTAAATCAGTTATATTTGTAATTAAAATTTTAAAGTGGCACGATTATTTCTAAATACTTATTTGTAATGACCAAAAAAGTTGTTTTATTTGCGTTTATTCTGCTAAGCATACAAGTGATAGCACAAAAACCTCAAAGGTTCGGATATATTGATATGGAATATATATTAGAAAATATTCCTGAATATACAGAAGCTGAGACCAGAATTAATGCGAAAGCACTTACTTGGCAGCGCACTATTGATAAAAAACAATCTGAAATAGATGGTTTAAAAGCCGATTTAAGAAATGAAAAAGTTCTTTTAACACAAGAGTTAATTGAAGAAAAAGAAGAAGATATAACTATTAAAGAATTAGATTTAAAAAAATTACAAGCAGCCTACTTTGGAACCAATGGAGATTTGTTCTTTTTAAGAAAGCAACTTGTTAAACCAATTCAAGATTTAGTTTACAATGCCGTTCAAGAAATTGCAGTTAAAAGAAAATATGATTTTATATTAGATAAATCAACAGCATTGGTAATGCTCTATACAAATAAACAATACGATATTAGTGATTTAGTGCTAACAAGTATTAGTAGAGTTAAAAAGATTGAAGAAGCAACTGACAAAAAAAATAAAAAAAACGCTGCAACAGTAACAAAAGAAGCTCCAGTTTTAAGCGAAGAAGCTCAAAATAAGATTGATGAAAAGGAGCAAAAAAGAGCTGAAATGAAGCAAAAGATGGAAGCTAAAAGAGCTGAACAACTTAAAAAAAGAGAAGCTTTACTTAAAGCTAATGAAGAAAAAAAACAACAACGAATAAAAGAAATAGAAGAATCAAAAAAACAAACCGAATAAAATAAGAATAATTAATTTAAAAATAAGAACAAAAAAGATGAAACAATTTAAAACGTTATTAATAGTTGCAGTTATTGCTTTGGGTTTTAATACAATGAATGCACAATCTAAAGTTGCTCACATTAACTTCATGGAATTAGTAAGTTTAATGCCAGAAGCTAAAGCGATGCAAGCTGATTTAGAAAAATTATCTAAAACTTATCAGGATGAATTAAAAGCTGAAAATGATAAATTAGAAGCTAAATTAAAAAGATACGATGCTGAGGCTGCTTCACAAACTAACGAAGTAAATCAACAAAGAGTTGCTGAAGTTCAACAAGATCAACAAAAATTACAATTAGCAGGTCAACAAGCTCAAAAAGATATTACGAATCAAGAAACTGAGCTAATGAAACCTATTGTTGAAAAAGCAAGAGAAGCTATTGAAGCTGTTGCAACTGAACAAGGTTTTGACTATGTTTTAGGTGCTCAAACTTTAGTGGTAGCAAAAGGAAAAGACTTATTGCCTTTAGTAAAAGCTAAGTTAGGTATTCAATAAAACAAAAATACTTTTAAAAAAAATCTCGCTTAGGCGGGATTTTTTTTACTTTTATTCTAATGAAAAATCAACAAGCTATTGGTCTCTTTGATTCAGGTATTGGCGGCACTTCAATATGGAAAGAAGTTGTTAAAATATTACCTAATGAACACACCATTTACTTAGCCGATAGTAAAAATGCTCCTTACGGTCAAAAAACCTCAGATCAAATTATTGAACTGAGTGTAAAAAACACAGAACTATTAATTTCAAAAGGATGCAAATTAATAATTGTTGCTTGCAATACGGCTACAACAAACGCTATAGATTATTTAAGATCACATTACAACATTCCTTTTATTGGTATTGAGCCTGCTATAAAGCCTGCTGCTCTTTTTAGTAAAACAGAGGCCATTGGTATATTAGCTACAAAAGGGACGCTTACAAGCAAGCTTTTTGAAAAAACAGCGAATGAATATACCAAAAATATTACTACTATTGAACAAGATGGAGAAGGCTTGGTTGAATTGATTGAAGACGGAAAATTAAACAGCCCTGAAACACAACAATTATTAACCAATTATTTATCGCCCATGTTACAATTTAACATAGACCATTTGGTTTTAGGTTGTACACATTATCCATACTTGATTCCTCAAATTAAAGAAATTGTAGGTCCACTCGTTCACATTATTGATTCAGGCGAAGCTGCAGCTAGACAAACAAAAGCTGTATTAGAAAAACACCATTTATTAAATGACGTTTTAAATGAACCAACGCATCAATTTTATACAAATACTAAAAAACTAGTGTTAGAAAATATGTTGAAAAGCGCTAAAGCTAATGTGCTAGTTAATGAGTTGGACTTTTAAAGAATATTCTAAACTAATAGCAACAAATTTAAATACAATTAATTCTGAACTAATAAAAAACAAACCTAACAAATTTTTGAAGTCTGTTAGGTTTATAGATTGTAACTTTTTGCGTTAAGGATTGAAGTGGTATCCTTTTGCATGGCAAAAGATTTAACGGAAAGCCTGGCCGAAGGCAACGCCCTAAACCTACTTATACCAACCTGAATATTTTACATAGTTGTTAGCTATTCTATCAATTTCTCCTGAAATTAATTCTTGGCTAATATCTTTCACTTTTTTAGCAGGAATACCGCCGTAAATAGTTCCAGACGGCACATGTGTACCTTTTGTAACCACTGCACCAGCTGCTATAATAGAGTTACTTTCAATTACACAATCGTCCATAACAATAGATCCCATACCTATTAATACATTGTCGTGAATGGTACAACCATGCACCATTGCATTGTGACCAATAGATACATTATTACCAATGTTTGTTGGGTGTTTTTGATATGTGGCATGGATAACCGCTCCGTCTTGAACATTTACTTTGTTACCCATTTTTATGTAGTGTACATCTCCCCTAATTACGGCATTGTACCAAATACTACATTGTGCCCCCATTTCAACTTCTCCAATAATAACGGCATTTTCAGCAATAAAGCAATCGTCACCAAATTTTGGAACGTTTCCGTTCAATTCTTTAATAATCATAATAAAATAATTTTGAAATAATTAAAAGGCATAATTAATATTAGGACAACCACTGTTTCTTGGCGTTCTACAACCAAAGTTATAGCCCAATGTTAGTTGGTTATAACCTGCATCGTCAAACAAAATTTCTCCTGTTTGTTTGGTGTAGGTGTAAGAAACCATGAAGTTCTTATAATTAATACCTATTATAGGTGTAAAATATTGTAATTCTTGAGGCAGAGCATTGTCGAAACCTTGGCGGTATGAAAAAGCTGCCCAAAGTTGAGCATCGCCTATATTTTTATAAATCTTAAAGTTGAAATCAACAAATTTCTCACCTGTACGTTCAACAATTTGCCCCATTATTGAAGGTTCAAATTGAAGACCTTTTTTTTCACCAAAATAGTACCCAGCAGTAAACAAATAGCGTCTTAGATTTAAAGATTCATAAAAACTATCGTATAAATTTCTAGCACTTAGCACAATGTTTTTAGCCGTAAAATAAGTAAACAACCCTTTGTAATGGTATGCCATACTAAAATCGGCATTGAAATAAGCTTCACTTTGAACTATTTGAGAAATTACAGGATCATAAATTGTAAATGAGCTTTCATCAACGGTATTATTAACTGCCATTAGACCCAATCCGAATGATAATTGATTGGCATCATCAGCCCTACCCATATTGATATGATAAGCAAAAACTGCCTCAAAACCTTGTTGTGCATGGTATCCGTTTTTATCATTAAATAAAACAACACCCGCACCAATATTATCTCCAAATCTTGTATGCGCTGTTAAAGTTTGTAGAGAAGGCGCATCTGCTACTCCACTCCACTGGTTACGTGCTGTAAACCTAATTTTACTACAATTTCCTATACCTGCTGCAGAAGGATGTACCAAAAAAACATTGTCTGAAAGATAATCGGAATAAACAGGTAATGTTTCTTGTGCTTTTATTGTAAAAGGTACAATAAATAGCAAACAGCTAATAAGAGTATTAAATAATTTCATTCCTTTAAAATAGAATTTCAAATATATAATTTTTTAAGCTATTATTTTCATGCATTATCTTAATATTAACAATGATTTTAAAATAAAGACAGTACTTTACTTTTTTGTTCCTTGTTGCCACCTATAAAAAGTTGAATCTTCATAAAAGAAAGCACTTTTAATAAGGTTGTAAACCTGTAATCTTTTTTTGAATTTCCTGTACACAACACACTATTAATAGCAGTTTTACTTAATTGCGTACCTAACATAATTTCACTTTTTTTAATACCATTCATTTCCATTTTTTCATGAATAATTACAGCTATTTCTCGCCTATTTGTAACCTCACTTAAGTTTATTGAAACCATAAATTAGAATTAAAAAAAGTATTACCCTCTAATTTACAGAATTTTAACAAAACGAATAGAGATAAAATTAAAAAGTTGTTAAATTTCATTAAGAATTTAAACTACAAATAACAATTAAATTTTAAAATGATATATTTGTTTTATATTATGAACGAATTTTTGAAAAAAATTACTGCTTTTTTAATGGCTTTTGTAGTCCTTTTTTCTACAATGTCATTTACCATTAGTGAACACTATTGCGGTGATCACTTGGTTGATAGTGCCTTGTTTTCAAAAGCTGCATCTTGTGGAATGGAACTAGATAAACCCGGCCCTACTAAAGATTGTAATGTTCAAAAAAAGAATTGTTGTAGTGATATTGTAAAACAGTTTGAAGGTCAAAGTGAGTTAAAAACTAACGTAACACCTATAAACTTAGAGCAACAGTTTTTTATTGCTTCATATATTTATTCATATATAAATTTGTTTGAAGGATTAGCTAACAATGTAATTCCTTTTAAACATTATACGCCCCCCTTACTTTTCAAAGATATTCAAGTTCTTGATGCTGTTTTTTTAATTTGATTTTAAATTTTTAGAATTCAACCCCCAATTAGCAACCGTTAATATGGGCATATTTCTGTATTTATATTTTTTAAATACATATTTCTAAACATTTAAATATCAACACCATGCTAAACAAAAGCATTCAATTTCTAATAAAAAATAAATTAGTTGCCGTATTATTATTAGCCTTGTTTTTAGGCTGGGGAATAGCTACAGCTCCTTTTGATTGGGATACTGGAAACTTTCCTAGAAATCCGGTAGCAGTTGATGCTATTCCTGATATTGGCGAAAATCAACAAATTGTTTTCACCAAGTGGAGCGGTCGCTCACCTCAAGACATTGAAGATCAAATTACGTATCCGTTAACCACATCATTATTGGGAATTCCTGGTGTTAAAACCATTCGAAGTTCATCAATGTTTGGATTTTCAAGTATTTATATCATTTTTGAAGAAGATATTGAATTTTACTGGAGCCGAAGTCGTATTCTTGAAAAACTAAATTCACTACCAAACGGCTTATTACCTTTAGAAGTGCAACCTACTTTAGGACCCGACGCCACAGGTTTAGGGCAAATATTTTGGTACACATTAGAAGGAAGAGACAAAGAAGGAAATGTTACAGGTGGTTGGGATTTACAAGAACTGCGAAGCATACAAGATTACTATGTAAAATATGCACTTTCATCTGCTAATGGTGTTTCTGAAGTGGCTTCCATTGGTGGTTTTGTAAAAGAATATCAAATAGATGTAAATCCTGAGGTTTTAAAACAATACGGTATTTCTTTACAGCAAGTTGTAAATGCAGTTAGAAATTCTAATAAAGAGATTGGCGCTAAAACTATTGAAATTAATCAAGTAGAATATTTAGTACGTGGTTTAGGTTATATAAAATCTGTTGAAGATATTGAAAACTCCGTAGTAACTTCAAAAGATTTTACATCTATTTTAATAAAAGATATTGCCAATGTTACTTTAGGTCCTGCTGAACGCAGGGGCATTTTAGACAAGGAAGGTGCTGAAGTTGTTGGTGGTGTTGTAGTTGCTCGTTATGGCGCAAATCCAATGGAAGTAATTAATAATGTAAAAAAACAAATTACTGAAACTAGTGCCGGATTACCTTCAAAAGTGCTAAAAGATGGAAGAACTTCACAATTAACTATTATTCCTTTTTATGACAGAACTGAACTAATTCAAGAAACATTAAACACCTTAAATGAAGCTTTAACGTTAGAAATACTCATTACAATATTGGTCATTATTGTAATGGTTTTTAATTTAAGAGCATCAGTATTAATCTCTGGATTACTACCAATTGCCATTTTAATGGTATTTATTGCGATGAGAATTTTTAATGTAGATGCCAATATTGTTGCCTTATCAGGTATTGCAATCGCCATTGGAACTATGGTTGATGTTGGTGTTATTTTATCTGAAAATATGATTCGGCATCTTGATGAAAACGCTGAAAAACTACCTATAAATACCGTAATTTTTAACGCAACTAAAGAAGTTTCAGGAGCTATTACCACTGCTGTAATGACAACCATTATTAGTTTTATTCCTGTTTTTACAATGATTGGTGCTGAAGGAAAACTATTTCGACCTCTAGCATTTACCAAAACAATGGCTTTAACAGCTTCATTAATGGTAGCGTTATTTTTAATTCCGCCTTTTGCTGCTTGGTTGTTTGGGTGGAAATCTCCATTTAAAAAAGGAAAACTTTTTGGAAGTATCTTTTTAATTATTTTGGGAATTGCGGGACTCGTAAGTGGCTACACCATTGCCTTTTTATTCATTGCTTTTGGCTGTGTAGGGATTTTAAAAAGTCGTGAAATTATTTCCGAAGAAAAATCAAACTTTATAAACATTGTAATTTCTGCCCTAACAATTATAACTCTTTTAAGTAGGTATTGGAGGCCTTTAGGTGTAGACAATTCTATTTTTAACAACCTTATTTTTGTTAGTATTATTTGCTTTGGATTGTTGGGTGTTTTTACATTATTTAGAAAGTATTATGTTAAAATACTACAATGGGCATTGGCAAACAAACTGTTGTTTTTAAGCATTCCAACCATTATAATTATAGCTGGTATTAGCATTTGGAAAAATACTGGCAAAGAATTTATGCCTACTTTAAATGAAGGTTCCTTTTTACTAATGCCAACTTCTATGCCGCATTCAGGAATTGCAGAAAACAAACGTGTGCTACAACAATTAGATATGGCTGTAGCCACTATCCCTGAAATTAAAACAGTGGTTGGAAAAGCAGGAAGAACTGAAAGCGCTTTAGACCCTGCTCCGCTCTCAATGTATGAAAATATTATTAGTTACAAACCCGAATATAAACTAAACAAAGATGGAAAAAGGTTAAAATTTAAAGTGAATAATAATGGATTGTTTGAAACAATTTCAGGAAAATTTATTGCTTCAGGAACCAAAATTGACACCAAAAATTTGATTGAAGACACAAATGGTGAATTCTACCGAAACTGGCGCAAAAGCATTAAAACTGAAAACGATATTTGGAATGAAATTGTTCGAGTTACAAAACTTCCAGGTGTAACTTCAGCTCCAAAATTACAGCCTATTGAAACGCGTTTGGTAATGCTTCAAACAGGAATGCGCGCTCCAATGGGCATAAAAATAAAAGGGCAAAATTTAACTGAGATTGAAGCTTTTGGCTTGGAATTAGAAACTGTTTTGAAAGAAATTCCTACCATTAAAAAAGAGGCCGTTTTTGCCGATAGAATTGTTGGAAAACCTTATTTACTCATTGACATTGATAGAGCAAAATTAAGTCATTACGGACTAAACATTAACACTGTTCAAAATGTTTTAGAAGTTGCCATTGGCGGAAAACTAATTTCACAAACAGTTGAAGGTCGTGAGCGTTATGGAATTAGAGTTCGGTATCCAAGAGAAAAACGTACCAATCCCGAAGATTTAAAAAAGATATATGTTCCTACTGCTAATGGTAATTCAATTCCACTAGCTGAATTGGTAAGCATCAACTATGAACAAGGTCCGCAAGTAATAAAAAGTGAAGATACTTTTTTAGTAGGTTACGTACTTTTTGATAAAATTGATGGAGCAGCCGAAGTAACGGTTGTTGAAAATGCACAAAAAATTATTCAAGAAAAAATTAATAACGGTGAACTAATTGTACCAAAAGGCATTAATTATCAGTTCACCGGAACTTATGAAAACCAACTTAGGGCCGAAAAAATACTTGCTGTTGTTGTGCCTTTAGCCTTGTTAATTATCTTTTTAATTTTATATTTTCAATTTAAATCGGTTGCTACTTCATTTATGGTTTTTACTGGAATTGCAGTTGCTTTTGCTGGTGGTTTTATTATGATTTGGTTGTATGGAGAATCGTGGTTTTTAAATTTTGATGTCTTTGGCGTAAATCTTCGAACATTATTTCAAATGCACCCTATTAATTTAAGTGTTGCTGTTTGGGTTGGTTTTATTGCCTTATTTGGTATTGCTACTGATGATGGCGTTGTAATGGCAACCTACTTAACACAAACTTTTAATAAAAATAAGCCAAAAACAAAGCAAGATATAAGAGCTTCAATTGTAGAAGCTGGTGAAAAAAGAATTCGACCTTGTTTAATGACAACCGCTACAACAATACTAGCATTGTTACCCGTACTAACATCTACAGGAAGAGGTTCTGATATTATGATTCCAATGGCAATACCAAGTTTTGGAGGTATGCTAATAGCCCTAATTACACTTTTTGTAGTTCCTGTTTTATTTAGTTGGAAACAAGAATTGGAAATTAAAAAACAACTTGAGATTTCCTCCAATGTATGAATCACAAAAAAATAAAATATGCGTCATTCTGAACTTGATTCAGAATCTTATCTAAATACTAACAAAATTTTAAAACAATGAAAACTAACTATAGTATAACATTCATAAGCCTTATTGTAATTTGTAGTTTTAGCAACGCACAATCCTTAGACGATTATTTAAAAATTGCTACTAAAAACAGTCCGCATTTACAATCAATACACTACAATTACGAAAGTGATTTAGAAAAAATAAACGAGCTAGGAAGCATTCAAAACACATCTATTGGTGTAGGGTATTTTGTGTCGCCTGTTGAAACAAGAGTTGGTGCACAAAAAGCAAAATTCAGTATTTCTCAAAATTTGCCTTGGTTTGGTACATTAAACACAAAACAAGAAGGCGCAGCCTTAAAAGCTAATGCAACTTTGAATGAATTTGACATGGCTAAACGCACCTTATTTTTACAAATAAAAACAACGTATTATCAACTTTACGAATTAAAATCAAAGGAAAATATTATAACTGAACATCTTAAATTATTAACAAGCTTTGAAGAACTTGCTTTAAGCGAATTGGAAAACAATCGTTCAACTATGGTTGATGTACTAAAAATTAGAATTGAAAAGAATGAACTTACAAATTCTTTAAACACTATTCAAGAGAATTTTAAGGCGAAACAAATTACGTTTAACTTATTATTAAACAGAAATAAAAACTCCGAAATTACAATTACTAAAAACATATCAATTAATACTTCTGAAGCTATTTTTTCTAAAGAAGCTATTTCTACAAATCCTAAACTTTTACAACTACAAAATTTAAAAGCGTCGTTAAAAAAAGAAGAACTAGCTACCAAAAAAGAAGGGTTACCAACCGTTGGTATTGGACTAGATTATGTTATTGTTGAAGAGCGACCTGCACCAAATATAGCAGATAATGGAAAGGATATTTTTATGCCTATGGTTTCGGTTTCCATTCCTTTATTTTCAAACAAATACCGTTCAAAACAAAAACAATTTCAATTAGATCAAAAAGCTATAGTTGCCACTTCAATAAATACAACTAATGAATTAACAACGCTATTTGAAACTTCAGAAAGTGCTATAAAAACAGCTAGAACTTCCATACTTACTCAAACCCAAAACATTGCTGAAACCGAACGCATTAAAACACTTTTATTAGCAGCTTATGAAACATCAAGCATAGATTTTAAACAACTACTTGAAATTCAACAAATGAAACTAAAATTTGAATTTAAAAAAGTAGGTTCAGAAAAAGAATATGCCATTCAAAAATCAACATTAGAATTTTTAACAACAACAAACTAACATGAAAAAATACATTATATACTTCGGAATATTAACAGCTGGCTTGGTTTTAGGTTGGTTGTTTTTTGGAAACTCTTCAACTTCAGAAGAAAAAACCCACCAACATGAATCCTTAGCAATCGAAAATGAATTATGGACCTGTTCAATGCATCCTCAAATTATGCAACCAGAACCTGGAGATTGCCCTATTTGCGGAATGGATTTAATTCCTTCGGAAGCAAGCGCTGACGGGTTAACTGCAAATGAGTTTAAAATAAGTAACAACGCTTTGGCTTTGGCTAATATTGAAACAAGTACGGTTACGTTAAATTCAACTTCAGAAAATACACTTATTTTGTCGGGTAAAATTACAGAAAATGAAAATTCAACAGCCATTCAAACAGCCCACTTTAGTGGAAGAATTGAAAAATTATTCATCAGTACAACAGGCGAAAACGTACACAAAGGTCAATTACTTGCTTCTATGTATGCTCCTGCATTGGTAACTGCTCAAAAAGAATTATTAATTGCATTAGCCAGTAAAAAAACCGACCCTTTATTGTACACTTCGGTTAAAAATAAACTAAAACTATGGAAGCTTTCCGAACAACAAATCAATCAAATTGAAACTTCAAAAAAGATAGTTACCAACTTTCCAATATATGCAAATGTGAACGGTGTTGTTTCTAAAAAAATGGTTGAAGAAGGATCTTATGTAAAAGAGGGGCAAAACTTATTTATGATTTCAAATTTGAATACTGTTTGGGCTGCATTTGATGCGTATGAAAAACAACTTTACTTACTAAATATAGGTGATGCAATAAGCATTACAACCAATGCAAACCCTAACAAAAAAATTAAAGCAACAGTTTCATTTATTAGTCCCGTTTTAAACACTTCAACCAGAATAGTTATTGTACGAGCTGTGCTAAATAATAGTAAAAACGAATTAAAACCCGGTATGTTTATTGAAGGTAAAATAGCCTTAAAAAACCAAGAAAACAAGGCTTTAATCGTTCCGAAAACAGCAGTTTTATGGACAGGAAAAAGATCTATAGTTTATGTAAAAAAGCAACGTAACACACCTATTTTTGAATTGAGAGAGGTAACCTTAGGGAACGAAATTGGAGACTCCTATGAAATTTTAAAAGGCTTGGCAGAAGAAGAAGAAATAGTAACAAACGGAACATTTACAGTTGATGCAGCGGCACAATTACAAGGTAAAAAAAGTATGATGAGTACCAAAGGAGAAAAAGTAATGAACGGTCATGAAAATCGTTCAACTATAACACCTGAAACTTCAAAAACCTCCAATAAACTTAGTTTTGGTGTTCGTGGAAATTGTACCATGTGCAAAGCAACCATTGAAAAAGCAGCGAACAGTGTTTTGGGTGTTTATAGTGCTAATTGGAGCGTTGAAAAAAAGAAAATTGATGTAGTTTTTGACGCTTCAAAAACTACGGAGCTTAAAATTCACAAAGCAATTGCAAACAGTGGTTATGATACTGAAAAAACAAAAGGCAATACTGCTGCCTATAACA
Source organism: Lutibacter agarilyticus (assembly GCF_900188235.1). Taxonomy (GTDB): domain Bacteria; phylum Bacteroidota; class Bacteroidia; order Flavobacteriales; family Flavobacteriaceae; genus Lutibacter; species Lutibacter agarilyticus. The sequence goes on from NZ_FZNT01000008.1 coordinate 182,228, forward strand.
ATTTACCTACTTGCTGTTTGTACAGTAGAGAAATGAAAATGAATCAGTAGAGAGTTTTAACTAATTCACATAACGTCTAATCAAACTAAAATGACCTTTAAACTCACGCATAACACCGTTATTATCTGTAATTTGAGCCAAGTACCAATAATCTGCATTAAGTGATTCATGACCGTTATACATACCATCCCAACCTTTACTGTTTGCAGTAAAATTAGCTAGCAATTTTCCATAACGATCATAAATATATAGATTAGACTCTGGGAAGAGAGAGAAATCAACCCCTCTTACATTCCAAGTGTCATTTACACCATCTCCATTTGGTGTAAAGAAGTTTGGGAAACCAAATATATAAATGGTTGTTGATGCAATTCCACAGTTATTTTTTTCCTGAACATAAAGGGTATGTTGCCCTGGTTCAAGATTTGAAAAGCTTGGACTATCTTGAAAAGGCCCAGAAATGTCATCTAATGCAAATTCATAATCTCCAATTCCAAGGTTTTTATTTTCAGTAATCACAGTTATTGAATTGTTATTAGAATTATCTAAAATTACAACATCTTCAGAAGAAATAGCCGCAATATTAGACTCGGTGATAGTAATCTGTTTCGGGAACGACTCACAATTCAAATTTGTTGATGCAATTACGGTATAAATACCTGCATTGTTAATCTCAGCATAAGCCTGCTGACTTATAAGGTCTCCCGCTTCATTATACCATTCGTACGTATAAAAACCCTTTGGATTATACGTTGGAACAATTAATGGAGCATTATTTAAACAAACTACGCCCTCTTCTTCTAACTCAAACTCAGGTATTGGATTTACAATTAATTCAATAACAGGAGCTATTCCAAAACAACCTCCATTTACTGAACTTTCTGCCCGAACCCAAATAGTTTGGTTGTTGGGAACTTCACTCAGGTAAGCATTATCTGGGTTTATTTTATTGGATTCTGAAAGCGCATCATCAGAATTTCGATAAAAAGATACTCGTAAATTTTGGGCTGGTAAAAATTGTGCTATTATTTCAGAAGTGGTTTGAGCCAAATCAAATACATGCAATCCATCTATGGAACCATCATCATCACAAGTAATTAATTTACGAACATAACTTGGTGGAAATGCTGTAACCGATACTATTAAGTTTACTTGAACAATTCTAAAGCAGCCATTTGAAGATTCAACTCTGGCATAAACTGTTGAAGCCTTATTGTTTGAAAATGGGTGTTTGGCTTGAATATTAATTCCTGAAGCGGCATCAATTGGCGATAAATGATAGGTTATTTTCAGCGATAAATCTCCAAAAGCAATAAAGGTATCAGCCTCTTCAAGGTTAAAATCTGTTATTCCATCACTTGTTCCATCTTCATCACATTGCCTAAATTCAAAAACTGAAGTCATTGCATTTGGAAGTGGATTCACTTTAATATTAAAAGACGTATCAGAATAACAATCAACATTATTTGGATTATTATTAGTTACCCTTACATAAATAGTTTGTTCATTAACTTCCTTATTTGTGTAAGCTGTTGGGTTTGGTATTTGAATTAAATATTGAGGATCTTCAAAATAATCTATATCAAATATATATTGTGATTGTCCATTTAAAATTTCAACTTCTCTATCCCTTAAATTGAATTCATAAAAACCATTTGTATCGTCACCATCAGACCTATCGTCACAAAACTCCAAATTAGGAATATCTGAAGGAATTGGAGGGTTTGCAGAATCAAAAACTTGCAATGTAAAATTTATGGTATTAAAACAATAGGATACCAATGAATTTTGAATACGCGCATAAATTGTTTCAACTGCATACGGAGTTACAGTTGTATAGGGATTTGTTAAAGCATTTAAATTATTATCTGCATCTGCTTGAGTTGCAAAATAATAAATCTCATAATTTGCTGGATCTTGACTCCCTAAGATTTCTGCATCTTTTAATGTTTTTAAATCGAACTGATAATATCCATCATTGTTATCATCACATTGTAAAATATTTGTTGGTTGATTTGCCACAGCAAAATCAAGCACTTCAATTTCAAAGGAAAGAATGGTAGCACAATCTGATCTTATGCTAGGTTCAGCTCTTGCCCAAATAGTTCTAGTTTTAGAGTTATAACTTTCTGGATTTGGAATCCAACCTTTGCTATCTATAGCATTAAATTCATCTTCATAATAGGTAACAACACCCGTTTCTCCATTTAAAATTTTACTTGTTTGAGATTCTAAATCAAATATATAGCTCCCGTCACCATCATCATCACATTCAATTAAATTAACAGGATTAGCTACGTTTAATGCTCCAGTTACAATCAAATCGAAAGAAGTTACATCGTAACACTTAGAATTTCCTAAACTTTCAATACGAGCCCAAATAGTTGCATTTCCAGAGGTAAGAGGACTCACTTGTGGTGAAGCGCCTGCCAGTGCGAATATATAAGAACTATGATAAGTTACTTTTACATTTGTTTGACCGGATGTAACTCCAGGGGTTTGCAATTCTAAATTAAATGCTTCAACACCATCTAAATCTGCATCACAGGCTGCCAAATTACTTACCGAATTTGCAATAGGCACAGGATGAAACGTAACAACAATATCATCACTCTTTACTTCTAAAGTGCTATTATCTGTAACTTCAACCTTATAATTTCCACTTGCATCAACAAAAAGTGTTGGAGCTGTCTCTAATGGCAGCACTTCGAAAGCACCCGTACTTGAATTTTCTTTATACCAGCTATAACTGTATGAACTTCCAAAAGTTGTTGCATTAAGCACCGTTCCTGCATCTCCCATACAAAAATCTCTATCAGGTCCTAGGTTTACTAAAATATCACAATCTAAAGGATTAGGCTTGCTCATTACAGCGCCTTTCCACTCAATTGAAAACCCTGCATTGTTACCATCGTATTGATTTACAAAAATAAGATATTCATCACCTGCATTAACTGTCATCCAAGATTCATAAGCATCAGGATTTGAACCTGAAGGGTAATCATTTCCGACTCCTGTAGCTCCATTATTTGCCCTAAAATTACATGCAACAGGCTCACCCAAAGCACCACACGTAGGGTTTGGACCAAAAACAGCAAAATCCCAATCTTCTGAGGTACTATTCGGAATAATATTAAAACCGAAGTCTCCACTTTCAGCTAATTTAACTTTAAACCAATATGAATTTACCTCAATGGTAGATGATCCATTTTTTAGTCTTAAACAGCCTAACTCATCTCGTCCATTAAAATCGTCATTTCCATACCCATTCACAACTCCTCCTGCAGCGTCAGCATTCGTACATACAGGTAAAGCAGTGGAACAATCTGCTTGACTATAACCATGAAATAGGCCAAAAATTAAACAAATAAGAAAGGAGAATTTATATTTATTCATGAATTTTGTCTTGGAGTTTCATATAGGTTCATCAGATAAATTGAAATGCTTTCTACTCAAAATTAAAGATTTATTCCTAAAATCAAAGTTTTTATACTAATTTATAGTTAATTACACTAAAACTCTATAAAAATAAAAAAAGGGTTTGTATTTAAATACAAACCCTTTTTTTATTTTTATAGAGTGAATTATATGTTAGCTGCTAACCAATCTCCTACCTCACTTGTTCCGTAAGCTTTTCCTCCGTCAGCTAAATCTTCAGTAACAATACCTTTATTTAGGGCATTGTTAACTGCTTCTCTAATTGCTTTTCCTTCTGCATGTAAACCAAAGTTTTCAAACATCATAGCTGCTGACAAAACGGTAGCCATTGGATTTGCAATATTTAATCCTGTTGCTTGCGGATACGATCCGTGAATTGGCTCAAACAAACCAATATCAGACCCTAAAGATGCTGATGGCATTAAGCCCATAGATCCAGAAATTACAGAAGCCTCATCAGTTAAAATGTCTCCAAATAAGTTTTCAGTAATTAATACATCGTAGCTATTTGGCCATTGTACTAAACGCATAGCAACTGCATCAACAAATTCATAAGAAACGGCAACTTCTGGATAATCTTTTTCCATAGCTTGAACAGTTTCTCTCCATAAACGAGATGTTTCTAATACATTTGCTTTATCAACACAACACAATCTTTTAGAACGTGTCATTGCCAATTCAAAACCTTTTTTAGCCAAACGCTGAACTTCTTCACGTGTATACACACAATTATCAAAAGCAGTTTCACCACCATCTCTTCTACCTTTTTCTCCAAAGTAAATACCACCTGTTAATTCTCTTAAGAAAACTAAGTCGGTACCCTCAATGCGCTCTCTTTTTAATGGAGATTTATCTAATAAAGAAGGAAATGTAAATGTAGGACGTACATTTGCAAATAATCCTAAAGCTTTACGCATTTTTAACAATCCTTGTTCTGGACGAACTGTTGCTGAAGGATCGTTATCAAAACGAGGATGACCAATTGCTCCAAATAAAACAGCGTCAGAGTTTTTACAAATTTCGTGTGTTTCATCAGGGTAAGGCTCTCCAACTGCATCAATGGCAGCTGCACCTGTTAAGGCAGGTTTCCAGCTAATTTCATGATTAAATTTAGTTGCTACAACATCACAAACTTTAACTGCTTGATCTATCACTTCTGGTCCAATTCCGTCTCCTGCTAAAAGTGCTATATTTAATTTCATTCTAGTATAATTTTAATATTTTATTTTATTCTTTATCTTGAAAATAGTTTTTAGATTAAAAACTATCTGATATTTAACATTTTTTGGGTGGCTTTTATTGCTGATACCGTTTGATCACAATCTAAACCTCGTGTTATAAACTTATTGTTTTTACTTTCCCACGTAATAATAGTTTCACAAAGCGCTGCCGAAGTACTTCCTGGAGGAATACGAACGGCATAATCTACCAATTGTGGCATAGTCATACGCTTCTTTTTGTATAACTTTCTCAATGCATTCATAAAAGCATCAAACTGCCCATCGCCTTGTGCATGTTCTTCATATAGTTCACCATCAATTTTAACAGCAACTGTTGTTGAAGGTTTTAACCCTTTTGAATGGGTTAACACGTAAGATTCTACTGTAATTCGTTCTTCATACAAACTACTTTCCAACACATCAGAAATAATGTATGGCAAATCTTCCTTAGTAACTAATTCTTTTTTATCACCCAACTCAATAATTCGTTGTGTAACTTTCAACAAATCAACCTGATCTAACTCTAAGCCAAGTTCTTGCAAATTCTTTTCAATATTTGCTTTGCCTGAAGTTTTTCCTAAAGCATATTTACGTTTTCTACCAAAACGCTCAGGCATTAAATCGTTAAAGTATAGGTTATTTTTGTTATCACCATCCGCATGAATTCCTGCTGTTTGCGTAAATACATTATCACCTACAACTGGTTTATTTGATGGGATTCGAACTCCTGAAAATGTCTCAATTATTTTACTAACTGAAAATAAAGATGTCTCTTTTACATTTATTTCAACCTCATCTTTAAAGAAATCGTTAATCACAGCAACTACACTTGCCATTGGTGCGTTTCCTGCTCTTTCACCCATTCCATTCACCGTTAAATGCAATCCTTTTGCACCGGCTTTTATAGCTTCCATCACATTTGCCACACTTAAATCGTAATCGTTATGTGCGTGAAAATCAAAATGTACTTCTGGATATTTTTTTGTTACTTGAGAAAAATATTCAAAAGTTTCAGTATGCGTTAACACACCTAAAGTATCTGGCAGTAGAATTCTTTCTACAGGTAGCGTTACTAAAAAGTCTAATAATTGAAAAACATATTCGGGCGAATTATGCATTCCATTACTCCAATCTTCCAAATAAACATTGGTTGCAATCCCCGCTTTTTGAGCTGACAAAACTACTTCTTTTATTTCTGAAAAATGTTGCTCGGGTGTTTTTTTAAGTTGATGTGTTAAATGATTTAAAGAACCTTTGGTTAATAAGTTTTGAACCTTTGCTCCTGCTCTTATCATCCAATCAATAGATCTTCCACCATCAACAAATGTCAACATTTCAATTCTATCAATATAGCCATTTTTATTTGCCCAATCTGTAATTGATTTTACTGCGTTAAATTCCCCTTCTGAAACTCTGGCAGACGCAACTTCAATTCTATCAACATTTAATTCTTCAAGCAATAATTTTGCAATGGTTAATTTTTCACCAGAGGGAAAAGACACTCCGGAGGTTTGTTCACCATCCCGAAGCGTCGTATCCATTATTTCAATTTTTCTTTTTGACATATTTGGTTTATTGTCATTCCTGCGAAAGCAGGTGTGCATATGTTTTTTGAGCTGTTTAAATTCCTACCTCAACAGGAATAACAAAACAAAATTTTATTAAAATGGTCTTGTTTCAGCGAAAGCCGAAATTTCTTCTTTCATTTTTGTTAAATAGTCAATATCATCATAACCATTTAACATGTTTTCCTTTTTGTAACTATTAATTTCAAAAGATTCCTGAGCTCCAGTAGCCAAAATTGTAATGGTTTGTTTTGGTAAATCAATTTCAATTTCAGTGTTTGGATCTGCTTCAATTGCTTTAAAAATTTGGTCTAAAAATTCCGCACTTACCTGCACAGGTAAAACACCAATATTTAAACAGTTTCCTCTAAAAATATCTGCAAAGAAACTTGAAACAACACAACGGAATCCATAGTCATAAACAGCCCAAGCTGCATGCTCTCTAGATGAACCTGAACCAAAGTTTTTACCTCCAACTAAAATTTTCCCTTTATAAATTGGATTGTTAAACACAAATGATTCTTTTGGTGTATTGTCTGGATTGTATCTCCAGTCTCTAAATAAGTTATCTCCAAATCCTTTACGTTCTGTTGCTTTTAAGAAACGAGCAGGAATAATTTGATCGGTATCCACATTTTCAATTGGTAATGGAACCGCTGTACTTTTTAATATTTCGAATTTATCGTAAGCCATTATATTTGCTTTTGGCTACTAGCTTTTAGCTTCGGTCTGCTAACTAGTAGTGTTAATTTTACTTATTAATTTATTTAAACTTCTTTTTAATTGGTCTACTTTTCCAACTAAATTGGTAATATCTTTTTCTGAAACAATATTTAAATCTTTCACAAGAATTAAAAAATATTCCAACTCTGTTGCTGAGCCGTTTGCAATAACAAGAAACCTTTTAAACTCCACTTCACTTTCTCTTCCACAACCTTCTGCAATATTCGCTGGAACTGAAGATGAAGCTCTTTTCATTTGACTTGTTAATCCGTATTGTTCATTTTTTGGAAAACTCATTGTTAACTTATAAACATCTAATGTAATTTGATGCCCTAATTCCCAAACTTGATATTTCCTAAAATTTCTCATTCAACAAATTTAATTAGCCAATCGCAAATTGCTAAAGGCTAAAAACACTTTTATAAAAGTGTTCTTGGATCAGTTACAACTCCTGTTACTGCTGTTGCTGCTGCAACTAACGGACTTGCCAACATAGTTTTTGAACCTGGACCTTGACGACCTTCAAAGTTTCTGTTTGATGTACTTACTGCAACTTTTCCTGCAGGAACTTTATCATCATTCATTGCTAAACAAGCTGAACAACCTGGCTCACGCAATACAAAACCAGCTTCATTAAAGATTGCTAACAACCCTTCTTCTTTTATTTTAGCTTCAACAATATGCGAACCTGGAACTAACCAAGCTGTAATATTAGCTGCTTTCTTACGTCCTTTTACAATAGAAGCAAAAGCTCTAAAATCTTCAATTCTACCGTTGGTACAACTTCCAATAAATACATAATCTACTGGTTTCCCAATCATAGTATCTCCTTCAGCAAATCCCATATAATCTAATGATTTTTTATAGGTTGCTGCACCACCTTCAACTTGATCAGCTGATGGAATGTTTTGTGAAATTCCAGTTCCCATTCCTGGGTTGGTTCCGTAAGTAATCATTGGTTCAATTTCAGAAGCACTAAAAGTTAATTCTTCATCAAAAACAGCATCTTCATCAGTACTTAACGTTTCCCAATAAGCCATTGCTTTATCCCAATCTGCTCCTTTTGGTGCAAATTGTCTTCCTTTTACATATTCAAAAGTTTTCTCATCTGGAGCAATCATTCCTCCACGAGCTCCCATTTCAATACTCAAGTTACAAACAGTCATACGACCTTCCATAGTCATATTTCTAAATACATTACCTGCATATTCTACAAAATAACCTGTAGCTCCAGAAGTTGTTAATTTAGAAATTATAAATAAAGCAACATCTTTAGGTGTAACACCTAAACCTAACTCACCATTTACGTTGATACGCATTTTTTTAGGTTTTGGTTGCATAATACATTGTGATGAAAGTACCATTTCAACTTCTGAAGTACCAATACCAAATGCAATAGCTCCAAAAGCACCATGTGTTGATGTATGAGAATCTCCACATACAATCGTAGCACCTGGCAATGTAATTCCGTATTCAGGACCTACAACGTGTACAATACCATTTTGTTGATGTCCTAATCCCCAGTGAGAAATTCCCCATTCGGCAGAATTTTCTTCCAAAGCCTTCAATTGGTTTGCTGAAAGTGGATCTTCAACTGGTAAATGTTGATTAATTGTTGGTGTGTTATGGTCTGCTGTAGCAAAAGTTCTATTAGGAAATAAAACACTATTATTTCTACTTTTCAACCCTAAAAAAGCTACGGGACTTGTAACTTCATGAATTAAATGTCTATCAATAAATAGCACATCTGGTCCGCCTTCAATTTTACGAACAACATGTGAATCCCAAACTTTGTCAAATAATGTAGTACTCATTTATTATGTTTTTAATTGTATTTGTTTTTTGTAATTAAGATTAATTTTGTTCAATTACAACAATCGGTGCAAATTTAAAAAAAGAAATAAGTACACTAAGTTCATTCTATATTTAATACGATACCCAAAGCGATTTTTCATACATTCAAATTAAACTCTAAATTTGAACGCTATTTCCAAACTTCAATAATTAGTTTTCATTTTATCATTTTCACCGTATTTCAAAAATAATAAAATTTCATCCAAAATTAATTATTTTACACATTTAAACCAAAAACACCAACATATTTTAATAAAAAACAAAATATACACCTATATAATAAATTATTAACAACAAAACTTCACCTTTATTTTTATCTTTTAAAGGTAAAACCATCTATTTAGCTACAATTAACACGAGTAATCATCTTCATTTTTCACGTTTTTTAAAATCTAAATTATACGATATCCAAAAAGTTCTAGAAGGTTTTAATTGATTACGAATACTGTTTTTTAATTTAAAAACAGTAAAATTCATGAATCTACATTTATGTAATTTTTATTGGTTTTTTTACATAAATGTAACTTTAGAACCATTTAAAATAAACCCAAACAACTTACTTTCAGTGAATTATATTTTATGGCACTAGATTTGTTTCTTAGCTACCACAGTTAGTTACAACACTTTAAATAAAATATTTACTATGAATATAATTATCCCTGTTACAGATTTAGAACATGACAAAAAAACACTAGCTAAAGGTTTTCATAACACCAATTACGCCTGTATTTACAACAGTCTAAACAGCAGTTACAAGTGGTTAAAAACTAAGGAGCTAAGCAACTTAGAAGACAACCTTAGTATTGCTTTAAAACACCAAGGTATTTATACAATCATCACAAGTCACATGCCTTATTTAGCCTTACGATTGTTTAAAGAAAGTGGTTTAACAGTGTATAAATCAAAAGGAAAATGTTTGGAAGAAAATATTGAATTATTTTTAAAAGATGAGCTTGCTCCTTTTTCTGCTCAGCAATTATTTAATACGTCTAATTGCAGTAGTTCTTGTAATTCTTGTGGTTCATCTTGTAATTAAAAAAGCTAAGTATGGCATTAAGCAAAGCAATAACATTTGTTAAAACAGCAAGTAGTAATGAAGAATTAAGGAATGCTTGCACTTCTTTTTCAAAAGAGAAACTACTACTTAAATTAAATTTTAGTGAAGTAGAATTTGAAGACGCCATAAACATGCAACTGGTAAAATGCCAAAGCTATGAACAGGCTGAAGTATATCAACAATTAAGAATATGGTTTTTATTAATATAATTTTATGGAATATAGAGATTTAGAAAAAGTGCGTTCAATAATAGATAACGCAACAGGTTTGCCAGTTGGCTACGCTTATGACGATTTGGTGTTTCCAGATTACACAGCATTTATTATACAATTTGATGATACAAATTCATTTAATTTTTTCTGCTACTTTCACGAAGATTGCAATGAAAAAGAAACACTTTTTAAAGATCTTTCAAATGCCTGTCTTCAACAAAAATGTACGCTAACATTAAAAGGTGAATTTAAATTAGAACAAAAAAACGAAGAAATAGCACTACAATTTATATAACTAAATTACTATGGCAAACAAAAAACTTAACTGGAAAAATTGGCTACAAGAAGGAGACCAATATATGAAAGCATATGGAACAAAAAATTTATTTGGTCCAGAAATAAGATACAACTTGGTTTCAATGTCTTTTGAAGCTTACACCATGGCTATATTAGATTTTCACAATTCTTTGCCCGAAAATCATACATATTCAGATCTTATGTACGCTTTAGAAACCGTAATTCCAATAGACAAAATACTTAAAAATCGTATTTTAAAATATGAAAATATACAATCTATTTGTTCTATTGAAAAGTACCATACTACTGCCCCAACAGAGGACGAACTTATAGATTTAAAAGGTGCAGTTATTGAAATAAGCACACTTGCACATGCAACTTGTAATTAAATTATATTTAAAATATTGAGGTTAAGTATAAGGTTCAAAAATTATTATTTTTTAATTTTATACTTAGCTACATTCACAGCATATTTTTCAATTCTCAATCCTAGCTTTCTATTCGAAATCCCTAGTTCTTTTGCTGCTTGCATTATGTTTCCTTTTTTAGCAATTAAACAATCAATAATCAACTGTTTTTCTACTTTTTCAACAATAATTTGAAGCGAACCTTTACTAAAAGTGCTTGATGATTGTGCCGTTTGAAGTGTTGGTGGAAGATTTCCTATTCTTATTACTTGATCTGTACTAATAATTGCAGCACGTTCAATACAGTTTTCTAATTCTCTAATATTCCCAGGCCAATTATAAATCATTAAAGCATCAATAGCAGAAGAAGAAATACGAATGATATTTGTTCCGTTTTTCTTATTTGTTTTTTGAATAAAATGATCTGCTAAAAGCGGAATATCATTTAGTCGTTCACGCAAAGCCGGCATATACAACGGAAACACATTTAAACGGTAATACAAATCTTCCCTAAATTTACCTTCAACAATAGCATTTTCTAGGTTTCTATTGGTTGCGGTAATTATTCTTACATTGCAATTCATTGTTTTACTTCCCCCAAGTCGTTCAAATTGTTTTTCCTGAAGCACTCTTAACAATTTAATTTGCATATGTGCCGACAATTCTCCTATTTCATCAATAAATATTGTTCCACTGTCAGCCAATTCAAATCTCCCTTTTTTCAACTCTGAAGCTCCGGTAAACGCGCCTTTTTCGTGTCCAAATAATTCACTTTCAATTAAGGTTTCAGGCAAGGCAGCACAATTTACTTTTATAAATGGCTTAGATGCTCTTGCACTTTTATAATGTATAGCATCAGCAATTAGCTCTTTCCCAACACCACTTTCACCTCTAATTAATACGGTAGCTTGTGTATTTGAAACTTGCTCTATTTGTTTAAATACCTCTCGAAGTTTAGAACAATTTCCAACAATATTTTCATAAGAAAACCTATTTTCAAGTTCTAGGTGTAATTTTTCATTTTCATTTTTTAAGCGTTGTATTTCCTCAACCCTATCTTGTCTTGCGCGCACCGCTTGCGCAACCATAGAACCTATAACTGTAAGAATTCGTATCAACTCATCCTTATTTACGCGTTCATCATAAACTCGTGAAATACTTAAAGTTCCAACTATTTCAAAATCTACCTTTATTGGAACTATAATAAATGAAATATCTTTTTTACTTTTAGTTTGAAGATCCATTTTGGTTTTATTCACAAAACCTTGAGATCCTTCAATTTTATCTATATAAATAGGCTTACCACTTTTTACTACATTACCTGTAACCCCTTCACCAACCATGTAACGCCCTTGCTTTTTATCATCGTAAGAAATACCGTAAGAAGCTTCTATCAAAATTTTTGAAACCTCACGATTTAAAATTGACAACATAGAGCGTTCAGCATCTAAATATTTTGCCACCAATTCCATAATAGGATCCATTATTTCTTTAATAAACCTACTATTATTGATCATTGTGCTTATTTCAAACAATAAAGGCAATTCAGTATCTCCCTTACAAAACCTACCAGCTTTGTGGCAGTAATGACTTTTAAATCCGTCTTTTATGGTGTTATTTAATTCCGTAGACATGGGGTAACTGTTTTTATTTCATCTTTTTACAAGTAAAATATTAATTTACAAAAATACTATATTTTTAATAAAAATACGTTTTAATCTTATTTTTAACAACGAAAACGTATTAGTAGTGTTTTTTATTTAATATTATTTGTGTTTTAATAAAAAAAATACAATTACACTTTTGTAAAAACACTTCTAAAACCTTACATAAACGTAAATTTTTGAATTTGATAAAACTGCCACAAAATAAACTACTTATTTTTTTAAACCACTCAAAAACAACAAATTAAATACCTTATTCAACCAATCTATTTCAATCTTAAATTTTATTGGCACAGAAAGTGAAAAAAGGAAATCAAATATTCATTAAATAATTTTCATTATGAGAAAAATAGCAATTTACGGTAAAGGTGGTATTGGAAAATCAACTACTACACAAAACACAGTGGCTGGATTAGCCGAAATGGGAAAAAAAGTGATGGTTGTAGGATGTGATCCTAAAGCAGATTCAACACGACTTCTTTTAGGAGGTTTAGCCCAAAAAACAGTATTAGATACTTTAAGAGAAGAAGGTGAAGATGTTGTATTTGAAGACATTGTAAAACCAGGTTACGGAAACACTAGCTGTACAGAATCTGGGGGTCCTGAACCAGGAGTTGGATGTGCTGGTCGTGGTATTATCACATCTATCAACATGTTAGAACAACTTGGAGCTTACGAAGAAGACAAAGCTTTAGACTATGCTTTTTACGATGTACTAGGTGATGTTGTATGTGGTGGATTTGCAATGCCAATTAGAGATGGTAAAGCTGAAGAAATTTACATTGTAGTTTCTGGAGAAATGATGGCAATGTACGCTGCTAATAATATTTGTAAAGGTATTGTGAAATTTGCACAAGCAGGTGCGGTACGTTTAGGAGGCCTTATTTGTAACAGTCGTTTGGTTGACAACGAAAGACAAATGATTGAAGAGTTAGCTAAAAAATTAGGAACACAAATGATTCATTTTGTACCTCGTGATAATATGGTTCAAAAGGCTGAAATTCATAGAAAAACAGTAATTGAATATGCTCCTGAACATCCACAAGCAGATGAATACAGAACACTTGCTAAAAAAATTGACCAAAACCAATTGTTTGTAGTTCCAACACCTCTTGAAATAGAAGAATTAGAAGGACTATTAATCGAATTTGGAATTTTAAACTAAAGAAAACACTCATTTTAAAAAATATCAATATGCAATTAATTAGAGCCATTGTAAGATCCGAGAAATCTGCAACCGTAATAAAAGCCTTATTTGAAGCTGGTTATGTAGCTGTTACAAAAGTACCTGTTGTAGGACGTGGTAAACAACGTGGAATTAAAATTGGAGACATTACTTACGACGAAATTCCTAAAGATTTATTAATGATTGTGGTGAAAGATGAAGATAAAGATTTCCCAATTAAAACAATTATTGAAGCTGCTCGTACAGGAGAAAACGGTGCTTTTGGAGATGGAAAAATCTTTGTAAGCTCAGTAGAAGAAGCCTACACAATAAGTCGTGGGACAAAAGAACTTTAAAACTCAATAAAAATGAAGACGATAATAGCTATTCTACGAATTCACACAATGAATAAAACAAAAGAAGCACTCTCTAATGCAGGGTTGCCATCTTTTACTGCTACAGGTCAGGTTTTTGGACGAGGTAAAGGAAAATGGGATGCCGAAGTTATGGAAGGTGTTAGAAACAATCAACCAGAAGCTATTGCGCTTTTAGGACCTGAACCAAGACTTCGACTACACAGAATGATTACACTAACAGTAGAAGATTCTAAAGTAAAAACAGCTGTGGAAGAAATCATGAACGCCAACAGAACAGATGTACCTGGAGACGGAAAAATATTTGTACTTCCTAATTCAGAAGTCATAAGTATTCGCACAGGTGAATCTGGAGATAGTGTATTAGATTAACAGTTAAAACAAAAAATATGTCTACAGATAATAAAACTAATATGTTTCCAGACTCATCAGATCTGATAGAGGAAATATTAAATAAATACCCGAGCAAAGTAGCTAAAAAAAGAGCTAAATCTTTGGTTACAAATGATCCAGAAATAGACCAAGAAATTCAATCGAATATTCGAACTATTCCAGGGATTATTACTCAAAGAGGTTGTTGTTACGCTGGTTGTAAAGGGGTAATACTAGGGCCAACACGTGATATTATAAACATCGTACACGGTCCTATTGGATGCTCATTTTACGCTTGGCTTACACGAAGAAATCAAACCGATGCAGGACCCGATGGTGAAAATTACATGAACTATTGCTTTTCTACCGATATGCAAGATACCAACATTGTTTTTGGAGGTGAAAAAAAATTGGAAGAAGCTATTCGTGAAGCTTACGAAATATTTAAACCACATTCAATTGGGGTATTTTCTACCTGTCCAATTGGTTTAATTGGAGACGATGTTCATGCCGTTTCAAGAAAAATGAAAGAAGAACTAGATATCAATATTTTTGGTTTTAGTTGTGAAGGTTATAAAGGGGTTAGCCAATCGGCTGGTCACCACATTGCAAACAACGGAATCTTTAAACATGTTGTTGGTTTAAACAATACCGATCCTGGTGGAAAATTCAAACTAAACCTTCTTGGTGAATATAATATTGGTGGAGATTCATTTGTTCTTGAAAAATATTTTGAAGAAATGGGTATTACATTGGTTTCAACATTTAGTGGAAACTCAACCATGAGTCAGTTTGAAAACGCTCATATGGCCGATTTAAATGCGGTAATGTGTCATAGATCAATCAACTATATTGCTGAAATGCTTGAGAAAAAGCACGGTATTCCTTGGATTAAAATAAACTTTATTGGAGCAGATGCTACAGCAAAATCATTACGAAAAATTGCTAAGTATTTTGAAGATGAAGAGCTAATGGCTAAAACTGAAGAAATTATTGCACGTGAAATGTTAGAAGTTCAAGCAACAATTGAAGATGTAAAAAGCAGAACCGAAGGTAAATTATGTATGATGTACGTTGGTGGATCTAGAGCGCACCACTACCAAGAATTATTTGGTGAAATAGGTATGCGCACCATTTCTGCTGGTTACGAATTTGGACACCGTGATGATTACGAAGGAAGAAAAGTTTTAGACAGTATAAAAATTGATGCCGATAGTAGAAACATTGAAGAATTGGATATTGTTAAAGATGAAGCCAATTGGAGAGACGATTTAGTAGCAAAAAAGACTTCTCTTGAAGATAAAGGCTATGGATTCTCTGAATATGAAGGAATGATGCCTGATATGGAAAAAAACAGTTTGGTTATCGACGATATTTCACATTGGGAAACTGAAAAATTAATTGAATACTACAAACCTGATATTATTGGAGCAGGTATTAAAGAAAAGTATGTAATTCAAAAATATGGAGTGCCGTTAAAACAGCTTCATAGTTACGATTACGGAGGGCCTTATGCAGGTTTCAAAGGAGCCGTTAATTTCTATAATGACATTGATAAAATGGTGAACACTAAAATTTGGGGATTAATTCCACCGCCTTGGAAAAACGAACCTGAATTAGTAGCTAAAATGGCTGACACAGCTTATTAAGCTATTTCAAACCCATTTATAAAAACAATTTATAAACTTAAATTAGACACATTATGTTATTAAGACATACTACAAAAGATATAAAAGAACGGAAGTCATTAACCATAAATCCTGCCAAAACTTGCCAACCGGTTGGCGCAATGTATGCAGCACTTGGAATACATGGATGCCTACCTCACAGTCACGGTTCGCAAGGCTGTTGTTCGTATCACAGAAGCGCACTTACACGTCACTACAAAGAGCCTATTATGGCCGCAACAAGTTCATTTACAGAAGGTTCATCAGTATTTGGAGGGCAATCAAACCTAATACAGGCAATTGACAATATTTTTACCATTTACGAACCAGAAGTAATTGCAGTACACTCAACTTGTTTATCAGAAACTATTGGTGATGACCTTACTCAAATTGTTGAAAAAGCAAGAGATGGTGGTAAAATACCTGAAGGTAAACACGTAATATTTTGCAATACGCCTAGTTATATTGGATCTCACGTTACTGGATATTCAAATATGGTAAGCGGAATGGTTAAATTATTATCAAAATCTACCGGTGTAACAAACGATAAAATAAACTTGATTTCTGGTTGGGTTGAACCTTCAGACATGAGAGAAGTAAAAAGAATGGCCAACCTTATGGGAGCTAATTTTACACTTTTCCCAGATACTTCTGATGTTGTTGATGCGCCACAAACAGGTAGTTACGAAATGTATCCAAAAGGAGGAACTACAATTCCAGATTTAATAGCTTCAGGAGATAATAAAGCAACTTTAGCTTTTGGAAAATGGGCTACTGAAGATGCTGCTATTAAATTAGAAAACAAGTGTAAAGTTCCGTTTGAAGCTACAGAACTCCCTATTGGAGTAAGAGCAACCGACCGTTTTATTATGGAATTGTCAAAACTTGCTGAAGTAGGAATTCCAGAAGCAATTACTGCCGAACGAGGAAGATTGGTTGATATGATAACAGATATGCAACAGTACCTACACGGAAAACGTGTTGCCTTATTTGGTGATCCAGATCAATTAATTCCATTGGTTGAATTTTTGTTAGACATGAACATGAAACCTGTTTACATCGTTTCAGGAACTCCCGGAAAAAAAATGCACAAACGCTTAGAAGAATTGTTGCTTCCAACTGTACCTGAAGCTAAATTCCAAAATGGAAAAGGAGCCGATATGTATTTATTACACCAATGGATTAAAAACGAAGGTGTTGATTTATTAATTGGTAACAGCTACGGTAAATATATTGCTAGAGACGAAAATATTCCATTTTTAAGAATGGGATTCCCAATTCTTGACCGTGTAGGTCACTCTTATTTCCCAACATTAGGGTATATGGGCGGACTTCGAATTTTAGAAAAAATATTAGATCTTATCATGGACAAACAAGATTTAGAATCTTCTGAACCTGAGTTTGAATTGGTAATGTAATTCGAAAAATAAACAACTATTCAAAATTTGAAAAATGAACGTATAATTAAAATCAAAACACATGGAATCTATACTTAAAGGAAGACAAAATCAGGTATTGACTAAGGGAACAGATTCCCATGAGTTAAGTTGCGACAAATCTAGTCTAGCAGGATCCGTAAGCCAAAGAGCTTGCGTATTTTGCGGGTCTAGAGTTGTTTTATACCCAATTGCAGACGCACTTCATTTGGTGCACGGACCCATAGGATGCGCTGCATATACTTGGGATATTAGAGGGGCATTATCATCAGGTCCACAAATACACAGGCTAAGTTTTTCAACAGATATAAAAGAGCAACAAGTAGTTTTTGGGGGTGAAAAAACCTTAAAAAAAGCGCTTCTTGAATTGATTTCTGCTTATAACCCAAAAGCTGCTTTTGTGTATTCAACTTGTATTGTTGATTTAATTGGAGACGATGTTGAAAGTGTTTGTAAAGATGTAACTAACATTTCTGGGGTTGAAGTAATAACCGTACAAGCTCCTGGTTTTGCAGGTACTAAAAAAGATGGTTACAAAGTTGCTTGTGACTCTCTTATGAAACTTGTTGGAAGCAAAGGAACCAACGAAACCATTCCTAACAGCATTAATATTATTGGAGATTTCAACTTAGCTGGTGAACTATATTTATTACGCGATTATTACGAAAAAATGGGTATTCATATTATGGCAACTATTACCGGTGATGGTAGAGTTGATGATATTAGACAATCTCATAAAGCAGCCTTAAATATTGTACAATGTTCTGGCTCTATGAGCAACCTTGCAATGCAAATGGAAGAGAAATACCAAATTCCTAATATGAGAGTTTCTTATTTTGGAATTGAAGATATGTCTGATGCACTTTACAGCGTAGCCCGATTTTTTGACAGCAAAGAAATGATGGACAAAGCCATTGAATTGGTTGGCTCAGAAGTTAGAGATCTATTACCAAAACTTGAATTCTATAAAAAAGCATTGGCTGGTAAAAAAGCTGCCATTTATGTTGGTGGCGCATTTAAAGCCATTTCTCTTATAAAAGCATTGCGAATGATTGGGGTAAAAACAGTGGTAGTTGGCTCTCAAACAGGTAATAAAGAAGATTACCTAACTATGAAAAATTTGAGCGATGAAGGTACTATTTTGGTAGATGACACCAACCCTTTAGAATTAACACAATTAGTTAAAAAAACAAACACAGATATTTTAATAGGTGGCGTAAAAGAAAGACCCATTGCCTATAAACTAGGCTTAGGTTTTTGTGATCACAACCACGAACGTAAACTGGCATTGGCTGGCTATAAAGGCATGTTAAATTTCGCCAAAGAAATTTACGCAACAGCTATGAGTCCTGTTTTTCAATTCACTAAAAACAAATAGCAATACGATCTAATACTTTGAAATATGGAAAAAACAATTGACATAAAAGAAAAAGCATTCACTTCAACTCGTAATGCTTGTAAAGTTTGCACACCATTAGGAGCAAGTATTGTTTTTAAAGGAATTGAAGGCTGTGTACCTCTTATTCACGGTTCGCAAGGTTGTGCTACTTATATTAGACGCTATTTAATTAGTCACTACAAAGAACCAGTTGATATTGCTTCTACAAATTTCTCTGAAGAAACAGCCATTTTTGGTGGTGAAAAAAACTTATTTATCGCCATAGAAAATGTGACTAAACAATACAATCCTAAAATAATTGGCATTGCTACAACCTGCCTTAGTGAAGTTATTGGAGACGATATGCGCAAAATCATTCACAAGTATAAAACCGAGCATGATACAAACATTCCTGAGTTAGTTTTTGTGAATACACCTAGTTTTATGGGAACTCACATCAACGGATTTCACGATACTGTAACATCAATAGTTGCGGCTTTTGCAAGCAATACTGAAAATCGTGAGAGCATCAATATTTTCCCCGGATTTCTTTCACCGGCAGACTTACAACATTTAAAAGAAATTTTAACTGACGTAGCAATTGACGCCATTATGGTGCCTGATTACTCAGATATTTTAGATAATGAATATACCGGAGAGTATGAAAAACTTCCGAAGGGAGGAACAACCATAAAAGAACTAAAACAAACTGCGTGTGCAAAAGCTTCGTTAGAGTTTGGGTATATCTTAAACAAATCAAACCCTCAAACACAATCGGCAGCCGAGTATTTAAAAACCGCTTTTGACATTCCACGAGTAAACCTCAACATTCCAATAGGAATTAAAGCAACAGACGCACTTTTTGATGCGCTGGAAAAAATAACCAACAATAAAACACCTGAAAAATACACAAAACAACGCGGAAAACTAATTGACGCCTATGTTGACGGGCATAAATATGTCTTCGGCAAAAAGGCAGTAGTTTATGGCGAAGAAGATTTTGTTGTAGCTATGATTTCATTTTTAGAAGAAATTGGAATTGAAACTGTTTTATGCGCTTCAGGAGGAAACAGCGGCTTATTAAAAGAAGTTATTCAAGAAAAAGTGCAACCAAAATCAGACATCAATATTCATGATAACTTTGATTTTGAAGAAATTGCAACAGTTTGTAAAGAACTAAAACCAGACATTATAATAGGAAATAGCAAAGGCTATTACATAGCGCGTGAACTTGGAATTCCGCTTGCAAGAGTTGGCTTCCCTATTCATGACAGATTGGGTGGATCGCGCATTAAACATATTGGCTACGAAGGAACCCAAGCCCTTTTTGATTTAATAGCAAACACCCTTATTCAACAAATGCAAGATCATTCGCCTGTTGGGTACAAATACATGTAATTAAAATTTACATGTAATAATTAATAACGATTGAACACCTATAACCATTAAAACGTAAGTACATGGAAAATACAAACCCATTAAGCAAAACACACCCTTGTTTTGATAAAGAAGCAAAAGGAAAATACGCACGAGTTCATATCCCAGTAGCCCCAAAATGTAATGTTCAATGTGGTTATTGCAATAGAAAATACGATTGTGTAAATGAAAGTAGACCTGGAGTTACAAGTTCTATTTTAACACCTCAACAATCACTTCAATATATAAAAGCCATCTCACAAAAAATTGACAATATTTCAACTATTGGAATTGCAGGTCCTGGAGATGCTTTTGCTGAACCTGAAAAAACTTTTGAAGCTATACGATTGATAAAAGATGAATTCCCTGACAAAATATTTTGTCTTTCATCTAATGGTTTAAACTTATTACCATACGTAGATCAAATCGCTGAATTAGATGTAACTCACGTAACAATAACAATCAACAGTTTTAGGTTAGAAACGCTAGCCAAAATATACAACTGGGCACGTTTCAATAAAAAAATGTACAGAGGTATTGCTGCTGCAGAACTAATGTTAGAACAACAAACTGAAGCATTAAAAGCTTTAGTCGCTAAAAATATTACTGTTAAAATAAATACCGTACTTATTCCTGGCGTAAATGACACAGAGATAGAAGAAGTTGCTCAAATTATTGGAGAATTAGGAGCAGCAACAATGAACTGTATTCCTTTAATCCCTACAGAAGATACTGAATTTTCTGACCTTGAAAAACCGAGCAGTCAATTAGTTAGAGACAGTTACAGAGCTGTTCGCAAACATATAAAACCAATGACACATTGCTCTCGCTGTAGAGCCGATGCTGCAGGTATGTTAGGAAATGACAATATTGATGCTTACAAATTAATTGAGGAATATGCAGCAATGCCAACCGCAGTAGACAAAACAAAACCACACGTAGCAGTAGCAAGTTATGAAGGCTTAATGATTAACAAACACTTAGGCGAAGCAACCGATTTTTTAATTTACAAACAAACTGAAACCGGCTACGAATTAGTTGAAAGACGTTTTGCTCCAGCAAAAGGAAGCGGAGATTTACGCTGGATAAATCTTGCAAAAACACTGAACGATTGTTCGTATATTTTGGTAAATGGTGTTGGAGCAAAACCGGTTGATTTACTTCAAAAAGTAGGAATCGCAGTATTAGAAATGTCAGGATTAATTGAAGATGGTTTGGAAGCTGTTTACAAAGGCAAAAAATTAAAATCGGTACTTAAAACCACGTTAGGTAAATGCGGAAGTGGTTGTGGTGGAAATGCCATGGGGTGCGGATAATCTGCAAAATTATACTGTCAAATTTTTTAGTTAATTCTTATTCACATAAAACAATTTTAAAATGAAAAAACCAGATTACTTAATACTATTATGCAATTCCTACAGAATGGTAGGTGAAGCAAAAGGTACATGCCTTAAAAGAGGCTCATCAGATTTAATACAATACATTTCAGAAGAAGCTGCAGACCGCGGTTTAGATGTTGCGGTAACTACAACAGCCTGCTTAAACATTTGTCCGCAAGGACCTGTAATTGTTATTCAACCTAATAATTACTGGTACGGAGGCATCACAGACGAAGATAAAATTGATGAAGTTTTAGATGCTTTGGAAGAAAACGAAGCGGTTGAAGAATACTTAATCGCTGATTGATAAAATGCTTATGAAATAATAACCTAAAAAATTTTAATTATGGATCCACTTTTTTTAATAACACTGTTTGTAGTTGCTTTTCTTTACGCTTCAATTGGTCATGGTGGCGCAAGCGGATATTTAGCTTTAATGGCTGTTTTTGGTGTAGAAACTACGTTAATGAAATCTTCAGCTTTAACACTTAATTTATTTGTAGCCGGAATTGCATTTTACAGTTATTATAAAGGTGGCTATTTTAAATGGAACATATTGCTCCCCTTTGCACTGGCTTCAATGCCAGCTGCATTTTTTGGGGCAAAACTTTCTGTTGACCCTACATTTTACAAAATTTCATTAGGCGTATGTCTTTTAATTGCTGTTGCAAGAATGCTCATTCAAGTAACATCTAAAAAAAGTCAAACATCTGAAACCCCTAATTTTATCATCGCATTACTTGTAGGGGGTATTGTTGGCTTTTTTTCAGGAATGATTGGAATTGGAGGAGGTATTATTTTAAGTCCGCTTTTAATTGTTTTTGGATGGGCAAATTTAAAAGAGTCTGCTGCAATTTCCGCAGGGTTTATTTGGTTGAATTCAGCTACAGGATTACTAGGCGCTGTAAGTTCAGGAGTTCATTTATCACCGTCAATAATTCCTTGGGTGCTCATTGCTCTTTTTGCAGGTTTTTTAGGTTCTTGGTCTGGCAGTTTTAAATTTTCAACCGTTGCATTGCGATACGTTTTAGCCTCTGTTTTAATAATGGCTAGTTTTAAATTATTTTTTATCTAAAATTTTTACTGTATGAAACCCTACTTAATAGATACAACCCTTAGAGATGGTGAACAAGCACCAGGAGTTGTTTTTTCAAAAAGAGAAAAAATGAAAATTGCTCTATTCTTAAACGAACTTGGAGTTGATGAGGTTGAAATTGGTACGCCCGCCATTAGTTATGACGAAAGAGCAATCATAAAAGCCATTGCTTCTGAAGGATATGCTTACAAAACATCAAGTTGGTGCAGGGCTAATTTAAAAGATATTAAAGAAGCTTCAAGGCTAGGAACTACTTCTATCAATATTTCATTACCTGTATCTGACATTCAAATTAAAACACTAGGAAAATCGAGAGATTGGGTGCTTTCTGAATTGAAAAAAAACACGGAATTTGCAAGCAACTATTTTTCACATGTAACCGTTGGAGCACAAGACGCTACTAGAGCTAATATCAATTTTTTAAAACAATATATTTATTTTTCACAAGAATGTGGTGCAACCCGTGTTCGGATTGCAGATACTGTTGGAATTTCGAGTCCGTTAGAAATTCACGAATTATTTTCAAATTTAACGGGTAGTTTCCCAACTATGGAATTTGAATTTCACGGTCATAACGACTTAGGAATGGCAACCGCCAACGCTGTTACGGCTTACAAATCGGGTGCAAAATGTTTAAGTGCAACCGTTAATGGTTTGGGTGAAAGAGCTGGAAATTCAGTATTAGAAGAATTAATTGCCTACTTTTTTTATAAAGAAAAAAACACCCACTATAAGTCTAAAATTATTTCAACACTTTGCAACTATGTAGCTGATAATTCTAAGCTAAAATTAGCGACTAACAAACCACTTATTGGAAAAAAGGTACACACCCACGAATCTGGAATTCACACCTCAGCTATTTTAAAAAACAAAAAATCGTATCAATTTATAAACCCTGAAGATTTTGGTCAAGATAATGATGGGTTTTGTTTTGGAAAACATTCTGGAAAAGCTTCCATAAATCATTTTTTTAAAACAAGAAACTTGTTTTTAGACGAGCATAGAGCACAACAAATTTTAAGCTTAGTAAAAGAAAATTCATGTTCATGGAAACGACCTTTAACTGAACTAGATTTAATGCAAATATACCATAGTTGCTAATTGTTAATTTGAAGAGGCTGTTTTAATTAATTGCTCATTTAAAGTTAGATAAACATTTGCCATATTATGTTTTATAATCGCCTGTTTTAAAACGCCGTTTTTATACATATATTCATTTTTTTTACCATTTTGAGGATCGGTAATTAAATAGGTATGCGCTTTAGTAGGTTCAACAATGGTTTTTTTACCATTAATTTCAAAATATAAGTTCTTTACACTTATAGGTTCGTGAAAATACAACAAACTTCCACTGTAGTATATTTTATCGTTTATATACGACTTCTCACCATCTTTATTTAATTCATAACCGATTCCTCTTTTTGTTAAACGTGTATTTGAATTTACTTCTCCCTTTTTATATGTTTGAAGTAAAGAGGTTACCAACTCCCCTTTCTCATAAACACTTGTTTGAATATATTTTACCTTAAATTTAAAAATAATGCGAACTTCAACCTGGCTAATCGCTTCAACAACCAACCTATCACCATCAATCTGTTGATTTACAGTAATAGTTCCAACATTCATTCCTAAAGCTCTAATATTAAACACTTCCGTTTTAGTCTGACCTAATATACTGAAAGAAGAAAATAGTAGTAAAAAACAAGTTAAAAAAAATACGAAAGGTTTCATTTTCAAAGGTTATACTATGTATTCAAATTAAATTCCAAAGTTCTAAGTTACAATTTATAAATACGTAAATTAAAAAAAGCCTAGCAGAAATTAAATTTCCACTAGACCTTTTTCATATAACTAAAAATAAGTTTTCAGCTTATTTTACATTGTGTTGAATGTTAATAGACTCTACATGAATAGCCTTAAATACTTCTTCAACAAACTCTTTAGTTAAGCCCTTACTTACTCCAGTTTCAATCATTGAATCTAAAATATCAGACCAACGACCGCTTTGTAAAATAGCAACGTTTTCTTGATGTTTTAATTTCCCAATATTTTCAGAAACACCCATTCTATTACTTAAAATATCAATAATACTGCTATCAATTAAATCCAACTCTTTACGGTATAAATTCAATTTACTTTGGAAGCTTTCTTTTGAACTACTTCTTTGACGAATTTTTAATTCTTTTGTAATTTCATCTAATCTAGCAGGTGTAATTTGTTGCGCAGCATCACTCCAAGCATTATCTGGATCAATATGAGTTTCAATCATAAATCCATCGAAATTTAAATCCAATGCTGTTTGAGAAACATCTAAAATAGTGTCTCTACGTCCACAAATATGTGAAGGATCTAAGATTATTGGTAAATCTGGAAATTCTTTTTTCAACTCAATAGCAATGTGCCATTTCGGTAAATTTCTGTAATGACCTGTATTGTAAGCTGAGAATCCACGGTGAATAACACCTAATTGAGAAATTCCGTTTGCTTGAAAACGCTCTACACCACCTAACCATAAAGCTAAATCTGGATTTACAGGGTTTTTAACCAATACTGGTTTATCAACACCTTTTAAAGCATCAGCAATTTCTTGAACAGCAAAAGGGTTAACAGTAGTTCTTGCACCGATCCACAAAATGTCTACATCAGCTTTTAAAGCTAATTCTGCGTGAGCTGCATTTCCAATTTCAGTTGTAATTTTCATTCCGGTTTCCTCACGAACTCTTTGTAACCAAGGCAATCCTAAAGCACCAACACCTTCAAATCCTCCTGGTCTTGTTCTTGGCTTCCAAATACCAGCTCTAAATACATTTGTATCTGTATCTTTTAATAAGTGAGCCGTTTTTAAAACCTGCTCTTCTGTTTCAGCACTACAAGGTCCTGCAATAACAAGTGGGTGTTCTAAACCCATTCCATCTAACCACTTTCTGTTTTCTTTTGTAATTTCCATTTTATTAATTTATTTCTTAGTTGTGTTTTCTATTCCGTTTAATATCGATTTTATATAATTTGTGCTATCCATTGTTTTATTTAAACCTTCAACATCATTATTCTCTAACATTTCTTTGAATTCAGATAAATTTTTAATGTATTCGTTTAATGATTGTAACACGTTTTCTTTATTCCCTAAAAATATGGGTGTCCAAGTTGCTGAAGAACTTTTTGCCAATCGTACTGTTGAAGCAAAACCTGTACTTGCCATATCAAAAATAGCTTGCTCATTTTTTTCAATCTCCAATACTGTTTTTCCTAACATAAAAGAACTTACGTGCGACAAATGCGAAACATAAGCTATATGCCTATCATGTTCAACAGGGTTCATCATTTTTATGCGCATATTTAGTTTTTTAAACAAGCTAATTGCTGTGTCTAGTATTTTCCAATCTGTTTTATCTGCTTCACAAATAATGTTCACTTTATCGTCAAATAAATTTAAAATTGCTGCTTCGGGTCCAGAAAATTCTGTACCAGCTAAAGGATGTGCCGCCACAAAGTTTTTACGATTTGGGTGGTATTCAACCGCTTTACAAATTTCATTCTTTACAGAACCAACATCAAAAACCAGTGTTTCTAAACCAACCTTATCTAATACCTGACTTATAACTTTAGGTATTACATTTACAGGTACAGCTACAATTACAACTGCTGCATCAGCCACATCATCTAAAGTTCCTTCTTCATCAATAATTCCTAATTCAATGGCCTTATTAATGTGCTCTAAATTTTGATCAACACCATAAACTTTAAAATCCATACGCAATTTTAAATCTCGCGCTAATGAACCTCCAATTAAACCTAAACCAATAACTACTAATTTTTCCATTTATTAGTTATTTATTCTATTTAAAACTTCTTGTAAAACTTCCTCAGTCACACATAACGATGCTCTAATATAACCTTCACCATTTGAACCAAAAATGGTTCCTGGAGTAATAAAAACATCCTTTTCATATAATAATTTATCTGTTAAAGCTTCTGAAGTTGTTCCTTCAGGAATTTTAGCCCAAACAAATAAACCTCCAATACTTTTATCGTATGTACAGTTTAATGCATCAAAAATTTGCCAAACTATAGCTCTTCGTTTTAAATAAATTTCGTTTAAACTTTCAAACCACTCATTTGATAATTTCAATGCTTCAACCGCTCCTTTTTGAATTCCTAAAAACATTCCAGAATCCATATTACTTTTTACCTGCAAAATGGTTTTAATAATTTCAGCATCACCTACAACCATTCCTACACGCCAACCTGCCATATTATACGTTTTACTCAAAGAGTTCAACTCAATAGCAATATCTTTTGCTCCTTCAACAGCTAAAATACTTAGCGCATTTTTATGTATAATAAAACTATACGGATTGTCGTTCACAATTAAAATATTATGCTTTTTGGCAAACGCAATTAATTGTTCAAAATCTTCTTTTGAAGCTACTGCACCTGTTGGCATATGCGGATAATTTACCCACATTATTTTTACGTTTTCTAAATCTTCTTTTTCTAATTCCTCATAATTTGGCAACCAATTTCCAGCCTCATTTAAATTATAAAAAACAGGCTCAGCCTCCACTAATTTTGTTACCGACGCATAAGTAGGGTATCCTGGATTAGGAATTAACACCTTATCTCCTTTATTTAAAAACGCCATTGAAATGTGCATAATTCCTTCCTTTGAACCCATTAAAGGCAAAATTTCGGTGGCAGCATTTAAATCTACATTATAATTAGTTGCGTAGAAATCGCGCATTCCTTCACGTAAAGCCGGAATACCTTGATAACTTTGATATTGGTGTGCATTAGGTGTTGCAACAGCTTGTTGAATTGCTTCAATAACTTGTGCTGAAGGTTGTAAATCTGGGCTACCAATAGCAATATTAATTACTGGTTTCCCTTCATTTTTTAAAGCGGCTACTTCTCTTAATTTTTTTGAGAAATAGTACTCCTTTACATCACTTAATCTATCTGCTTTTTGTATCATTATCTTCTACTTTTGGTGTATTCTCCCAGTATTTTTAACATTTCAACCTTATCTTTAATTTCATCCATAGCATTAAAATAATTAGCATAACTCTGAAAAGTGAAATCTGCAAAAAATGCATATTTCCAAGGAGTTTCAATTACTGGCATAGATTGTATTTTTGTTAAATTCAAGTGATGCTTTGCTAAAACCGTTAAAACAGTTGCTAAACTTCCCGTTTCGTTACTTGCAGTAAATTTAATAGATGCTTTGTTAGATGAAACTGCATTTTTTTTATCTTCATTGGTTAAAATAAAAAAGCGCGTTGCATTCTCTTTAATTGTTTGAATTGAAGGTGCTAAAATGGTTAAATCATAAATTTCAGCAGCCAACTCACTTGCTATTGCCCCAACTCCTTTCAATTTTTTATCATGAATGCGTTTTGCAACTGAGGCGGTATCTTTATCTTCAATTAATTTAATATGTGGATAATCTTTAAAAAACTTATGACATTGCAATAACGCCATAGGATGCGAGTACACTTCAGTTATTTCTTCAATTTTTTGTCCGTTCAGCACCATTAAATTATGCTGAATTGGCAAATGAAATTCTCCAGAAATATTTAAATTATGATCATCAATTAATGCATAATTAGGTAAAATGGCACCTGCAATGGTATTTTCTATAGCCATAATTAACACGTCTGCTTTTTTCTTATAAAGCAAATCTGGCATTTCAGAAAACGACAAACATTCTAACAACTCTATGTTTTTTCCAAAAAATTGTTCTGCCACTATGTGGTGAAATGAACCTTTAATTCCTTGTATTGCTACTTTCATTCTAAATTTTATCAAAAAAAAAGCCTCGAAATTTTTCGAGACTTTTAAATTATATTTTGTTTAATTAACACATACAAAGCCTCATCTTTTATTGCTAAAATAAAAGTAAAAAAAGAAGCTAATCCAAGTGTTAAATGTTCTCATATTCAGTAATTGAAGCACAAATGTATATTTAAATTTTAAAAAAACAAGTATTTTTCAAAAAAATACACAATTATCATTTTTTTGTTAAAATTTTTAATAAAAAAATGGAAAAACCTCCGTTTACCTATTATTTTCACACTGCAATAATAAGTAACCTTCAACATAGATTAACACTTATTAAATTCATTTTTTTCTCAACTATACGCTAAATCGTTTTAGTAATTTTCACAGTAATTTAAGAGCTAATTATAAGACGTTTACGCCGAATACTTTGTATATTTGGCTTTCGTAAATTTTAATATAAAACAGAATGAACAAGAAAGTAATTTTAATGATTTTAGATGGCTGGGGAATAACGCAAGAGCCTGAGGTTTCTGCAATTTATAATGCCAGCACATCTTACATTGATAGTTTATACAATATATATCCAAATGCAAGCTTAAGAACTGACGGTGAACACGTTGGATTACCTGTAGGGCAAATGGGAAATAGTGAAGTTGGTCATATGAATTTAGGTGCTGGTAGAATTGTTTACCAAAACTTAGTTAGAATTAATATGGCTGTTGAAAACAAAACTTTAGGTCAAGAAAAAGTATTAATTAATGCACTTAACTACGCTAAAGAAAACAATAAAAACATTCATTTATTAGGCTTAGTTTCTAACGGTGGAATTCACTCACACATTAACCACCTTAAAGGGCTATTAGATGTTGCAGCTGAAAACAATGCTGAAAACGTGTATTTACATGCTTTTACTGATGGTAGAGATTGTGATCCAAAATCTGGAGCTTTCTTTATAAATGAAGTTGAAGAGCATATGGCTAAAACTACTGGAAAAGTTGCCTCTATTACTGGTCGTTACTATGCTATGGATCGTGATAACCGTTGGGAACGTGTAAAAGTAGCTTACGATGCTGTTGTAAATGCAACTGGTGAAAAAAGCACCAATGCTGTTAAAAGTTTAGAAGCTAATTACGCAAATAATGTAACAGACGAATTTATCAAGCCAATTATTATGGCTGATGAAAACGGTGTTCCAAAAGCGCAAATTAAAGAAGATGATGTTGTAATTTTCTTTAACTACAGAACAGATAGAGGTCGTGAATTAACAGAAGTGTTATCTCAAAAAGCTTTCCCTGAATTTGGAATGGAGCCTTTAAAATTACATTACGTAACTATGACTAATTACGATGCTACTTTTAAAGGAATTAATGTTATTTATAATACAGATAACTTAGAAGACACTTTAGGTGAAGTTTTAGAAAAAGCAGGCAAAAAACAAATTAGAATTGCTGAAACTGAAAAATATCCTCATGTTACATTTTTCTTTTCTGGAGGAAGAGAAAGTGAATTTGAAGGTGAAAGCAGATTATTATGCCCGTCACCAAAAGTTGCAACTTACGACTTACAACCAGAAATGAGCGCATTTGATATTAAAAATGCAATTATTCCTGAATTAGAAAAAGGAGATGTTGATTTTGTATGTTTAAATTTTGCTAACGGAGATATGGTTGGTCATACAGGTGTTATGGAAGCAGCTATTAAAGCTTGTGAAGCTGTAGATACTTGTGTTAAAGATGTAATTACTGCTGCAAATGATAATGATTATACGGTATTAGTAATTGCCGATCACGGTAACTGTGAAACTATGAAAAATCCTGATGGATCTCCTCATACAGCACACACAACAAACCCAGTTCCTTTTATTTTAGTTGACAAAGATTTAAAAGAAATTAAAGATGGTGTTTTAGGTGATATTGCTCCAACAATTTTAAAATTAATGGGCGTTGAACAACCAGCAGCAATGACACGTCATTCATTAATCTAATTTTGTACATTTACCTGTATTAAAATATTAATAATGAAGAAAATTTTATTCAGTTTAGTTCTAATTTTATCTTTAAATTGTTTTGCTCAAGATGAAAAAGGAATAGCAATTTTAGATGATGATGAAAATTTAGTTGGTATTGCTACCAAAGCTAATTTTACAGAAGCACCTTTTAATATCTGGTTTCATTTTAATTATGAAGATTATGAAATGGACGAGGATACGGTTGAAAAGCTAGCTCCTTTGTTAGAAGACATAACTATTAAAGCATTTATGGGAACTTGGTGTAGCGATAGTCAAGAGCAAACACCTGTTTTTTATAAAGTGCTAGACGCTGCTGAATTTAATTATGATAATTTAGAAATGGTAGCTGTTGACGTGGACAAAAAAACACCCGATAATTTGCAACAAGGCTTAAACATTGAACGTGTTCCTACGTTTATACTTTATAAAAATGGAGTTGAAATTGGACGTTTTGTTGAATATCCAAGAGAAAGCGTGGAAGCTGATATATTTAAAATTGTAAGTGGCCAATCTTACAAACACTCATACGAAGACGAGTAGAATTTACAAATAAAATAGTATTAAAAAGAGGTTGTTTTCGCAACCTCATTTTTATTCCTCATTATCTAATTCGTGCAACTCATCAAGTTGTTTCAACAAATCAAATGTTTTTTTAGCTTCATCTTCATCAATAGTTGAAATAGCAGCTCCAACGTGCACCAGTACATAATCGCCAACATTAGCTTCAGGCACCAAGGTTAAACTCACCTCTTTTATAATACCATCAAACGAAACTTTTCCCACTCTAAAAACTTCATCTAATTGCGAAGTAATTGCTATTAATTTTCCAGGAATTGATAAACACATAATTTTAATTTTATTTAGGGTGTTCCCTTTCAGGTCGCGCTTTCCGTTATATCTTTTTCTTCGTTACACTTCAAAAAAGGATGCCACTTCAATCGCTAACACAAAATTTTGTTTGGTGGTTGAGCAGAGTCAAATTAACTATTAAGTTTTACTATTACGTAGTTTCTACTCCGCTCAACCACTAGATTCTAAATATTCTGTTTCAACCATTTATACCAGGCATCCATACCATTACCTGTTGTTGCAGAAACTTCAAAAAATTGCAAATTAGGATTTACCTGCAATGCGTAATTTTTCAATTTTTGAACATCAATATCTACATAAGGCAACAAATCTATTTTGTTAATAATACAAACATCTGACGAATGAAACATATCTGGATATTTAATTGGCTTGTCTTCCCCTTCAGTAGTACTTATTATTACAACACGTTTGCTTTCACCCAAATCAAACATAGACGGACACACTAAGTTCCCCACATTTTCAATCATTAAAATAGCATTGTTTTGCATCTCTAACTTTTTCACGGCACTATACACCATATCACTTTCTAAATGACAACCTTTACCTGTATTTATCTGAATTACAGGAACATTCAATGCATCAATTCTATTGGCATCATTCAATGTTTGCTGATCACCTTCAATCACATAAAAAGAAATCTCCTCTTTTAAATCGGACAATGTTCTTTCTAAAATAGATGTTTTCCCAGAACCCGGCGAACTAACCAAATTCAATACAAAAATATGCTTCGCTTCAAAATAACCTCTATTCCTAGCTGCCAGTAATTGATTGTTTTGCAAAATATCTTGCTCAATTTCTAACACCTTATGTTTATGGTTGTGAGTATGATTGTGAGCATGTGTATGCCCATCGTGATGGTGATGCGTATGTTCGCCATGAGAATGATTTTCATGATGATGGTGATGCCCATCATGTGAATGCGTATGCATTTCTTCACCTGGTTTTAAAATTGTTGGACCATTATTATCAGATCCACAGCCACAAGTTCCACACATATTTTTAATTTTAAATTACTTCTAATGCTTTTACTTTTAATTCCTTCCCTGTTAAAATTCCTTTAAAATTGCTATTGCAATTAGGGCAACAATCGTACATATTTTCCATCTCAAATTCGGTATCACAATCTATACACTTCCCTCTACCTTCAACCACAATAATTTTTTTTAGTGCATGTTCCAAAACAGTATCTTTTACAGCTGATTCCCAAACAAAATTCAAAGAATCTAGCTCAATACCCGATAAAACACCAACCACTAATTCAATTTTAGTTACTTTTTCCGCCTTCACTTTTGCGGTTTCATCTTCCGCAATTTTTACAATTCCTAAGGCTATGGATAATTCGTGCATGGGTACAAAAAATGTATGTATTCTCAAAGTTACAAAATATCTAAAGAGAAATCATAAAATAACACCCTTCAATTAAGATAAGACCATCTTATTTTAAACCATTCTAAATTAACCAGTTAACGTAAAACATACCTAAATTTATTATAAATTAGTTCAGCGATTTTTTTATGAATTCTAAAAAGTCATTTTTTACTCTAAACTTTTTACCTATGTCAACCAACAGCGAAAACAAAAAAACCTATTATGAAAACATCATAAAACAAGGTTACAGTCGTAGGGATTTTATGAAATTCACTACTTATATGGCTGCTTTTATGGGCTTGGAGTCTACCATGGCGGGACAAATTGCACAATCTCTAGAAAAAACACCTAGAATGCCTGTTATTTGGGAGCACTACCAAGAATGTACTTGTTGCAGCGAATCTTTCATACGGTCTGATCACCCAATAGTCGCAGATATTATTTTAGATAAAATTTCGTTAGACTATACATTGACATTAATGGCTGCATCAGGACATCAGGCGGAAGCTGCCAAGCAAGAAACCATGAAAAAATATCATGGCGAATATATTTTATGCGTTGAAGGTTCTGTTCCAATGGGTGATGATGGAAATTATTGCTGTATTGCAGGAAAAACAGCAAAAGAAGCTTTATTAGAGGCAGCTGAAGGTGCAAAAGCTATTATTGCTTGGGGAAGTTGTGCCACAAATGGATGTGTGCAAGCTGCAAAACCAAATCCAACAGGGGCTACTCCAATTCATAAAATAATTAAAAACAAACCTATTATTAGAGTACCTGGCTGTCCGCCAATTGGAGAAGTTATGGCAGGTGTAATTGTTCATGTGGTTGCATTTGGACGTTTACCTGAATTAGACAGACTAGGAAGACCAAAAGCTTTTTACGCAAAACGCGTACACGATAGTTGTTATCGTCGTCCATATTTTGATGCTGGTTTATTTGCGGAAACCTTTGACGACCAAAATGCAAAAGATGGCTATTGCTTGTATAAAGTTGGTTGTAAAGGGCCAATGACTTACAATTCTTGTGGAACAATAAAATGGAACAATGGTGTTAGTTATCCTATTCAATCTGGTCATGGATGCATAGGCTGCAGCGAAGACGGTTTCTGGGATCACGGACCTTTTTATGAACGAATGACAAAGGTGCCTGGTATTGAGACCGAAAAAACGGCCGATGATATTGGTAAAGTAGCGGCTGGAGTATTGGCCGGCGGTATTGCGGCACATGCAATTGCAGCAAACGTTTCTAAAAGAAAAGAATTAATGCAACGAATAAATCGCGGAAAATCAAACGAACAAAATATTGACTCTTAAATAGTAATACAATGGCAAATAGAATAGTAGTTGATCCAATTACAAGAATTGAGGGTCATTTAAGAATAGAAGCAGAAATTAAAGATGGTGTTATTGTAGATGCATTTAGCTCTAGCACAATGGTTCGTGGTATTGAACAAATTGTAAAAGGGCGCGACCCTAGGGATGTTTGGGCATTTGTTCAACGAACCTGTGGTGTTTGCACCACCGTTCATGCGCTTTCATCAGTTAGAGCTGTTGAAGACGCTTTAGGAATTGCTGTTCCTCAAAATGCTGAAATGGTTCGGAATATTATGGAAGGTGCTTTGTATATGCACGATCATGTAGTACACTTTTATCATTTACATGCACTCGACTGGGTGGATGTTGTAAATTGTTTAAAAGCCGACCCTAAAAAAACTTCAGAATTAGCTCAAAGTATTTCAAAATGGCCAAAAAGTTCACCTGGCTATTTTTCTGACATTCAAAAAAGAATTCGAAAATTTGTTGAAAGCGGTCAGTTAGGAATTTTCGCTAATGGGTATTGGGGACATAAAGAGATGAAGTTACCTGCGGAAGTAAATTTATTAGCCGTTGCACATTATTTAGAAGCCCTAGAATGGCAAAAAGAAATCGTAAAAGTACATACTATTTTTGGTGGTAAAAATCCACACCCTAATTATTTAGTTGGTGGAATGGCTTGCGCAATTAATACTGAAAACCCTGGCGGATTAAACGCTGAAAGATTATCGTATGTAAAAAAATTATTACAAGAAGGAAAAGATTTTATTGACCAAGTGTACGTTCCTGATGTATTAGCCATTGCCTCATTTTATAAAGATTGGGGAGCAATTGGAAAAGGCTTCGGAAACTATATGAGTTATGGCGATTTTCCAACCAATGGATATGCTGATCTTTCAAATTTCAAATTTCCTTCAGGAATTATTTTAGATAGAGATTTAACTAAAGTTCATGATGTTGACCATAGAGGTGACTCAATTGAAGAATTTGTAAATAATTCTTGGTACAACTATTCTGATGGCGATGAAAAAGGGAAACATCCTTGGGATGGAGAAACTAATATTAAATATTCTGGACCAAAACCACCATATACACATTTAAATGTTGAAGAAAAATACAGTTTTATAAAAACACCGCGCTGGAAAGGACTTCCAATGGAAGTTGGACCATTAGCACGTTTGCTAGTTGGTTATGGTAGAGGAAATAAAGAAATTAAAGGAGTTGTAGATGGCGCTTTATCGCATTTAAATGTTCCTGTTGATGCTTTATATTCTACCTTAGGAAGAACAGCAGCTCGTGCTATTGAATCTCAATTAGTAGCAGATTGGACACTTGAATTTTTCGATACTTTAATGAATAACATTAAAAATGGTGATGAACGAATGGCTAATATGGACAAGTGGGAACCTTCAACTTGGCCAAAAGAAGCTAAAGGTGTTGGTTTTATGGAAGCTCCTCGTGGCGCATTAGGACATTGGATTAAAATTAAAGATGGTAAAACTGAAAATTACCAACAAGTAGTTCCAAGTACTTGGAATGCTTCACCACGCGATCCAAAAGGTCAACGTTCTGCGTACGAATCAACACTAATTGGCACTCCGGTAGCAGATCCAGAGTTACCATTAGAAATTATTAGAACAATACATTCTTTTGATCCTTGTATTGCGTGTGCTGTGCATTTATATGATGAACATGGAAAACATATTTCACAAGTTCAAAATATATCAAGTTGTGATAGTTAAACTCTAAATTATGGAAACTAAAAACTTTAAACGAGTCCTAGTCTGGGAACTTCCCGTTCGCATTTTCCATTGGGTAAATGTGCTCACAATTATTGCGCTCACAATTACAGGTTTTATCATTGCAAATCCGCCTGCAATTTTATCAAATATGGAAGCAACAGACTTACATACCTTCGGAATTGTTAGATTCATCCATTTTTCTTCAGCCTATATTTTCTTTTTTAATATGTTAATGCGAATTTATTGGGCTTTCGTAGGAAATCAATTTGCAAGTTGGAGAGCTTTTTGGCCTTTCAGTAAAAAAATGTGGAACAATGTATGGCACGTTTTAAAAATTGACATTTTATTAATGAATGAAGAAAAAGAAGATTTAAGTAATATTAGTATTGGGCATAACAGTGTGGCAGCTTTCTCATACATTGCGCTATTTATGTTAGCCTTAATACAAGTTTTCACTGGCTTTGCATTGTATGCTGATATGTCAGCTTGGGGATTACCAAAATTATTTTATTGGGTAATTCCATTATTTGGAAGTGAATTTATGGTAAGAACTATACACCATATTACTATGTGGGGATTTATCTTATTTAGCATGGCACATATTTACTTGGTTTTTTATCATGATTGGTTAGAAGGTCGTGGCGAAGTATCATCTATGTTTGGTGGCTATAAATTTGTAAGAAGAAAACGTATAAAAACAAAGAGGAAAATTGAAAAAGAAGGAAAAATAATAATTGTTGAAGAAGAATTAGACGAATAGTTTAATACCTAAAGTAAATTCATTTAACTGAATAGTTTTTCTGTTGAATGAATTTACTTTTTTTAAATGCATTAAAATGAGTGTAACTGAAAGAACTCCAGTCGCTATTAGTAGCGATTCCTATTTTTTTGAAAAAGATAAATCTAACTGCATTTTAGCAATGGGTGTAGGAAATTATTTAATGGGCGATGAAGGCATTGGCGTACATGTTATTCAAGAAATGTCAAAACAAAAACTACCTGAATACCTTGACATACTTGACGGAGGAACAGGTGGTTTTTTACTATTAAGTTGTTTTGAAGTGTACCCAACTATTATTTTTATTGACGCAACTATGGACGGAAAACCTGCAGGAACGGTTTCACTAATCAAACCTAAATTTGCTTCCGATTTCCCTTCTGCATTAAGCGTGCATGATGTTGGTTTAAAAGATATGATTGAAGCCGTATATTTAATGGATCACGTTCCAACTATTCACTTATTTACCGTTTCAATTGAAGAATTAAACCCTATGACCATAGATTTGTCACAAAAAGTAAAAGAGGCCATTCCTAAAGTTATTGAGAATATAGTAAACCTTTCTAAAGAAATTCATTTAAAAAAAGTGTAAATTTATAGGAGCATTTTCAGTTATCAATTGAATGATTAAAACCTACAAAATTTCTATTTCCGGACAAGTACAAGGCGTAGGTTTTCGTCCGTACGTGTATAATTTAGCACATCAATTTTTAATAAAAGGCACGGTTTCAAACAATGAAGTTGGAGTAATTATATTTATTTCTGGAGAAAAAAGTAATAGTGAAAATTTTTATCAAAAATTAATCAGTTTTCCACCGCCCGTTTCTAAAATTCAGCAAAGCTCTATTAAAGAAATTGAAGTAATTTATTTTAATGATTTTAAAATTATTCCTTCAGAAAAAGGTGGGCAATTAAATTTACCATTAACCCCTGATTTTGCCATTTGCGACACTTGTAAAACAGAAATTAAAAACCCTAAAAATACACGCTACAACTACCCTTTTACAACTTGCGTAAATTGTGGCCCACGTTGGGCAATTACGCAAACTTTTCCTTTTGAAAGAAACAACACTAGTATTCATAAATTTACAATGTGTAAACCGTGTTTAGAAGAATATACAAATCCTTCAAACAGACGCTTTCATTCGCAAACAAACACTTGTAAAACCTGCGGAATTGATTTATTTTTAATCGATTCCGAAGGAAAAACTATTGAAACTTCAAGTGAAAATTTATTCAAAAAAACAGCAAAATTACTTTTAGAAGGAAAAATTATAGCCATCAAAAATACAAGTGGATATTTGTTGTGTTGCAATGCTGAAAACAGTGAAGTTATTCAACAACTTCGAACTAAAAAAAACCGACTAAACAAACCATTTGCCGTTTTATTTCCGTCACTAAAACATCTTGAAAATGAAATTGAATTGAATCAACAACAAATAGGTTCATTAACTTCTTCTGAAAGTCCTATCAATATAATTTCTACAAAAAATTACATCGGAAATTTAGCTTTAAATAAAATTGCGCCAAGGTTAAATCAGTTAGGTGTGCTATTACCTTATACCGGAATTTTACAATTAATAGCCAACCAATTAAGCTTCCCTATTGTGGCTACAAGCGGAAATATTCACGGTTCTCCAATTATTAGTAAAAATAATGAAGCCCTTGAAAAATTACAGCATGTGGCAGATTATTTTTTACAACACAACTTAACAATTGAACATCCGCAAGATGATTCGGTAGTAAAATTCAGTAAAAAGTTTCAGCAAAAAATATTGTTTAGAAGATCACGCGGATATGCTCCCAATTATTTAAATATAAAAATTAATTCTGAAGAAAAAATACTCGCAATGGGTGCACATTTAAAAAGCACCATTGCTTTTTACCCGAATGAAAATTTATATGTGAGTCAGTATTTAGGAAACCTCGATAATTACGATGTTTACAACCAGTTTTGTAAAACTTCTGAAAATTTTATCCAACTTTTTGAACAGCAGCCGCAAGTTATTTTGGTAGATAAACACCCTTTGTACCAAAGTACACAATACGGAAAAGAATTGGCTGTAAAATACCATTCAAAATTGATAGCAATTCAGCACCACAAAGCGCATTTTACAGCAATTTTAGGTGAATATAATTTGTTTGAAGAACAAGTACTAGGGGTTGTTTTTGACGGAACAGGTTATGGCGATGACACTCATATTTGGGGCGGAGAATTTTTTAGCTACGAAAACAAATCCATAAAACGAATTGGTTATTTGGAAAATTTTGATTGGTTGTTAGGCGATAAAATGGCGAAAGAACCTCGTATTTCTTTGTTTGCTTTGGCTTCTGAAGAAATGAAACCCATTTTAGAAGAAAAATTTTCGCCTTCTGAACTAAAAAACTATGCTTATTTAAAAAGTAAAAACAAACTAAAAACTTCTTCTGTCGGACGCTTATTTGATGCAGTAGCTTCGTTACTAAATATTACAGATATTAATTCTTATGAAGGAGAAGCAGCCATTTTGTTAGAGAATTCTATTTTAGGTTATAATTTAAAAGATTGTACACTTTATTGTGAGGTTACTTCAGAAGGCTTTTCGGGAAAAGAAATTTTGAAAAATTGCTATAAGGATCTTCAACATGGAATTTCAAAAGAAGACATTATATATAACTTTTTATTCACCTTGGCTTCAACTATTTTAAAATTTGCTACCGAAAAAGGATTTCAAAAAATAGCATTTAGCGGTGGAGTTTTTCAAAACACAACATTGGTTGACATGCTTATTGAATTAGCGCCTAAAGAAATAAAATTGTACTTTCATAAAGAATTATCACCCAACGATGAGAATATTTCTTTTGGGCAAATAATGTATTATTTGAATATAAAATGATAAAGGAAACTAAAAATTAGAGTCTTCGTCAACCTGAACTTGTTTCAGGTTCTCACAATTCTTGTAATTGGTTTGATGAGATTCTGAAATAAATTCAGAATGACGATTATAAATAAATTAAAAATGAAGTATTTAAGCGAATATCGAAATTTAGAAGCCACAAAGAAAATCTTAGATGAAATTCATAAAATAACCACACGCGAATGGAACATTATGGAGATTTGCGGCGGACAAACACATAGCTTGGTTAAAAACGGAATTTTAGAATTACTACCTGAAAAAATAAGGATGATTCACGGCCCTGGCTGCCCAGTTTGCGTAACGCCGTTGAGTTTAATTGACAAAGCAATTGAATTGTTAAAACAAGGTGTAATTGTATGTTCGTTCGGAGATATGATTCGAGTTCCAGGAAGTAAAAAAAGCTTGTTAGAAGCCAAAGCTTTGGGTGGCGATTTACGTATTTTATACTCGCCTATTGAAGCTGTTTCCATTGCAAAAGAAAATCCAGATAAAGAAGTGGTGTTTTTTGCCGTTGGGTTTGAAACTACTGCGCCTGCAAATGCATTGTCTGTTTTACATGCTGAAAAAGAGGAGCTTTTAAACTATTCTATTTTAGCTTCTCATGTATTGGTTCCCCCGGCGATGGAGGCTATTTTAGATGATAAATTTTGTACTATTGATGCTTTTTTAGCTGCAGGTCATGTGTGTGCTATTATGGGAATTCAAGAATATTATCCCTTAGTAGAAAAATTCAAACTACCCATTGTGGTTACCGGTTTTGAACCGTTAGATTTGGTACAAGGTATTTATATGGCGGTAAAACAATTAGAAGAAGGCAAGCATAAATTAGAAAATCAGTACGCACGCATTGTAAAAGAACACGGGAATAAATCGGCTATTGAAGTCATTCAAAAAGTGTTTGAAGTTGGGCAACGTGAATGGCGAGGTATTGGCGAAATTCCGAACAGCGGCTACATTATCAAAAATGCTTATCAAAAATACGATGCTGAAACAAAATTTAATATTCAGCATATAAAAGTACCTGAGAACCAACTATGTATTGCAGGTGAAATTTTACGAGGCATTAAAAAACCAAAGCAATGTAGCGAGTTTGGAAAAACGTGTAAACCTGCAAATCCGTTGGGTGCTCCAATGGTTTCTTCGGAAGGTGCTTGCGCTGCATATTATCATTTTTCAACTAATTTAATTGATTAAAAATGGACATTGAAAACATAGGGTTTGAAACCATAAATTTGGGTCACGGAAGTGGTGGTGAGTTAACAAGAGATTTATTAGATAAAATCATTTTTAAAACATTTAGCAACCCGTATTTAGATCAAAAACACGACGGATCTATTGTTAAAATTGAAGGTGAAATAGCTATTTCAACCGATAGTTTTGTAATTACTCCCATTTTTTTTAAAGGGGGAAATATTGGTGAATTGGCAGTGTACGGAACCGTTAATGATGTTGCCATGTGCGGCGCCATTCCAAAATATTTATCCTTGGCTTTTATTATTGAAGAAGGCTTAAAAGTATCAGAATTTATTACGGTTGTACAATCCATAAAAAAAGCAGCAGACGAAAGTGGCGTTTTAATAATTACTGGCGACACCAAAGTTGTTGAGCGCGGAAAAGGCGATAAAATATTTATTAACACCACAGGTTTTGGAACAATGCATCCGAAGGCAAATATCTCCGTACATAACATAAAAGAGGGAGATAAAATTTTAGTAAACGGATTTATTGCGCAACACGGAATGGCCATTATGAGTGAGCGCGAAGGCTTGGAATTTGAATCTACCATTGAAAGCGACTCTACCAATTTGAACTTTTTAGTAAACGATTTATTAGATGAATTTGGAGAAAAAATTAAACTCTTTAGAGATCCAACTCGTGGTGGTTTAGGAACAGTTTTACACGAAATTGCCAATGACATTTCAAAAGGGGTATTTTTAAAAGAAGCATTTATTCCGTTAGAAAAACAAGTTGCAGCAGCCTGCGAAATGTTAGGTTTAGATCCAATGTATGTAGCTAACGAAGGCGTATTTTTAATGATAGTTGATCCAAGTATTGAAACTGAAGTTTTGGCATTGATGAGGAAACATACAAAAGGAAAAAATGCAGCTCTTGTGGGAGAAATTACTAGTGAACATCCAAAGAAAGTAGTAA
Organism: Lutibacter agarilyticus; assembly: GCF_900188235.1. Classification (GTDB taxonomy): domain Bacteria; phylum Bacteroidota; class Bacteroidia; order Flavobacteriales; family Flavobacteriaceae; genus Lutibacter; species Lutibacter agarilyticus. Next base: position 223,853 of record NZ_FZNT01000008.1, read on the forward strand.
TGGAAAGTTTAATTGGCGGAAAACGAATTGTGAGTCCGCTAGTTGGTGAACAATTGCCTAGGATTTGTTAGCGCTTGTCAAACCCATATCGATAAACCACTTTTGGTATGATTCAACCCGTTATGGATTCCTGCCTACGCAGGAATGACAGCTTAGTTATGTCATGCTGAACTTGTTTCAGTAGCTCATCTTACTTCTCAAAAAATTATGCGACCCTGCATCAAGCCAACCTGCCGAGAAGAAAAAACATTATTTAAAACGACCTTTTAAATTCATCAATCATTAATTGAGCAGCTTTTACAGGAGAAATTTTTGCAGAAACAATGTCCCTTTCTAAAACTGAAAGGTGTTCTTTAATGTTAGCTGAACCATAAAAAAGATGCTTCAATTCTTCGTTAATATTATTATACATCCAAGCTATTTGCTGATGATTTCTGTTTTTGAAGAAGTAGCCATTTTGGTCAACAAGGGATTTAAATTTTGAAACTTCATTCCAAACAGTATCAATTCCAATATTTTTAATTGCTGAAGCCGTACTTACAACGGGGCTCCATCCAGATTCCGACTGCGGAAAAATATGCAACGCGTTTTGGTATTGCAAACGCGCCATTTCACTCATTCGTACATTGTCACCATCAGCTTTGTTAATCACCACCATATCGGCCATTTCCATAATCCCCTTCTTAATACCTTGCAATTCATCACCAGCTCCAGAAAGCATTAATAATAAAAAGAAATCAGTCATTCCGTGAACAGCAGTTTCAGATTGTCCAACACCTACTGTTTCAATTAAAATAATATCGTAGCCACCTGCTTCACAAAGTAACATAGTTTCACCTGTTTTATTGGCAACACCACCTAAAGTATCTCCTGATGCTGACGGACGAATATAAGCTTCTTGCATGGTAGCCAATTCTTCCATACGAGTTTTATCTCCTAAAATACTTCCTTTTGAACGTTGACTACTAGGATCAATCGATAAAATTGCAACACGTTTTCCTTGGGTAATTAAATATTTCCCAAAAGATTCAATAAAAGTACTTTTACCTACACCTGGCACACCAGTGATTCCGATTCTAATTGATTTTCCAGAATGTGGTAATATTTCCTGAATTATTTCTTTAGCTAATACTTTATCGCTTTCTAAATTACTTTCGATAATAGTAATTGCTCTAGACAACAGCACTCTATCTCCCTTTAAAATTCCATCAATATACGCTGAAGCTGTTAATCTTCCTTTTGGCTTGTAATTTTTCATTAATTCTAGGTGTATTCACCAATTTTTTAAATCGGCTTTTTTATACTTTTTACGAATGGCAAAGATAAACATATTCGTAAAAAGCATCATGAATTTCGGTATTTTCTTTATTGAAGTTAACTTGAAACTATTTATTTTCTATCTCCAAAAATTCTTAATAAAAATAAAAATAGATTGATAAAATCTAAGTATAAAGTTAAAGCTCCTAAAATGGCACTTTTCTCCATACTCTCTTCATTATGAAAACCATTCATTGCAATTCTTTTCAATTTTTGAGTGTCATACGCCGTTAACGCTACAAAAATAAGCACCCCTAAATAAGAAATAACTAACGACATTACAGAACTTTGCATAAAAAAATTCACTACAGAGGCAATGATGATTCCTATCAATGCCATAAAAGCAATGTTTCCTATTTTGGTTAAATCTCTTTTAGTAAAATAACCATACAAGCTCATTGCTCCAAAAGTACCCGCAGTAATTAAAAAGGTTGATGAAATAGAAGCTGAAGTATAAGCTATAAATATAAATGATAGTGTAAGTCCATTTAATACTGAGTATAATAAAAATAGTAACGTTGCATTCATAGTTGTTAACTTTTGAATGCGAGCAGAGATGTAACCTACCAGTGCAATTTCAGCAATAATCAATCCAAAAAATAAGATTTTATTTCCAAAAATGGCTTGTAATAGCTGTTCAGATCCCGCAGTAAAATAGGCTGCCAAACCTGTAAATAATAAGGCAATAGCCATCCAATTATATACTTTTGTTAGGTAAACGGATATACTATGACTAGCATCTAATTGTTTTTGACTAAAGTTAGAATTCGAAAAATTATTTTCCATGTTGAATTTATTTTTGTGTTTCTAACAAAAATAGAATTCTAAAATCATTTAAAAGTATTTTTTATGAAAAAGTATATTATTCTAAAACAATAATTATGACTTATTTAACAAATGGCATAGTGTAACAGCTATTTTCTACGGGTAACAAAAGTAGCACGACTTATTCATTTTCAAGCTTTATTTTTGCAATTCAACTATTGGCATTTAAAAATACTGTAAGTAATTGTATTTACACACGTCAAAAGCAGCAATGTAAAACGATAAAAATTATGGAAAACAAATTAATTTCAACTAGTATCAATAAAGCAGTATCCTATTCAACCTATAGAACTTTAATAAAAGGCTTATTAGTTGAAGGAAAATCTACTGGAAATGAGCAATCGGAAGCGCTATTAAATTACAGCACTTTAAATGACAAGCGAATGGATCGATTGGATAAAACATTGAAAATTTCAGCAGAAACTACCAATGCTTTAAACCAATTAAACGACAACTTTACTTTGTTAGTACTCGCTGAAGGTTGGTGTGGAGATGCTGCTCAAATACTACCTGTACTAAATAAAATAGCTGAATCTTCTTCAAAAATTGAAATGAAAATTGTTTGTAGAGATGAAAATGAGGCTTTAATGAATGAATTTTTAACCAATGGCGGAAAAGCAATTCCGAAGGTTATTTTAGTTAACCATAAAAATGAAGTGTTGGATTCTTGGGGGCCAAGACCATCAATAGCAACTGCTATGGTAAATAACTATAAAGCTGCAAATGGCGGTTTAGATGCTGAATTTAAAAAAGAGTTACAAATTTGGTACAACAAAGATAAAGGAAATAATATTCAACAAGATATCCTTCAATTATTAGTAGGTTCAGAAGTTGAAGTGAGCTAATTTAAACTACCTTTGTTTTTTTAACTATAAATAATGATTGTAGATTTTAACACGATTCCAAACTGGTGTAAACTGTGGGTTTTTCCTTCAAGTCGAAAATTTTATCCTCAAGAAATTGAAGAACTAAAACAACGCATTGAAGCATTTTTAACGAGTTGGACCAATGAAGGTAATCCGTTAGAATGCTCCTACAGTTTAAGGTATGATCGTTTTATTGTAATTACTGTAAACAATGCTGAAATTAGTTTAACCCTAAAAGCTCATGACGATTTAACGGCATTTATTTTAGGTTTAGAAGCAAACTATGACATTGTATTGCTTGATAAAATTAATGTTTGTTACAAACAAGGTGAATTTGTACAATACAAAGATTTAATAGCGTTTAAAAAAATGATGAAAAACAATGGTGTTTCTAAAAAAACTATTGTTTTTGACAATATGATTACTACCAAAGAAGAACTTGAGAATGATTGGGAAATAAATATTATGGATAGTTGGTTGGGTAGGTTTTTAAAATAGCACTAAGAAATTTAACTTAAATTATCTTCAATAAACGCTAGTGGTTCTTTGGCATTATCAACGCTAAAGTTTCCAATTTTTGTTCTACGCAATTTTGATAAATGACCGCCAGAATTTAGCGCATTCCCAAAGTCATATGCCAATGAACGAATGTAAGTTCCTTTGCTACAAACAACTCTAAACTGTACTTTTGGCAAGTCAATATTGGTTATTTCAAAAGTTTCAATGTTTATTTTCCGAGCTTTAATTTCTGTAGTTTCACCTGCTCTTGCCAATTCATACAAACGCTTTCCCTCTTTTTTAATTGCAGAAAAAATTGGTGGTTTTTGATCTATTTCACCTACAAATTGCTTTGTGGTTTCATAAATCAATGCTTCAGTAATATGTTCGGTTGAAAAAGTTTCATTCACCTCGGTTTCTAAATCGTAGCTTGGTGTAGTTGCTCCTAAGGTAATTTCGCCAGTATACTCTTTAATTTGCCCTTGATATTCATCTATCTTTTTAGTGAATTTACCAGTACACAAAATTAACAAACCTGTTGCCAACGGATCTAAAGTACCTGCATGACCTACTTTAATTTTCTTAATTCCATATTTTTGTCGAATGTGCCAACGAATTTTATTTACCACTTGAAATGAAGTCCATTTCAAAGGTTTATCAATTAATAAAACTTGTCCTTCTTTGTAATCTTCTAAAGTGAGCATTAAATAACTGATAAAGGGTAAATAAAGTAGTGAATTAGCAATAAGGCAACCCCTAAAATAATACGGTAATAACCGAATATTTTAAAGCCTTTTTTACTTAAATAATCTATAAACGATTTAATGGCTATCATTGCAACTATAAACGCAAGAATATTTCCAATTATTAAATAGTTTATTTGTTCGCCCGTTAAAACCAAACCATCTCCAAAATAATCATATAGTTTTTTTGCTGTTGCACCAAACATTGTTGGTACTGCTAAAAAGAACGAAAATTCAGCGGCTGTTTTTCTGTTTAGTTTTTGAGTCATTCCACCAACAATAGTTGAACCACTTCTTGATGTACCAGGAATCATAGCTATACACTGAAAAAAGCCAATTTTAAGTGCTGTTAAATAACTAATTTTAGTATGTGCAGTTGGATTATCCTCATCCAATTCTTCATTAGATTTAAACCAATCATCAACTTTCAATAAAATAACACCTCCTATAACCAGTGAAATGGCAACTACTAACGGACTTTCCAATAACTCATCAATAACATCATTCAACAATAAGCCTAACACTACTGCAGGAATAAAAGCTACTAATAATTTTAAATAAAAATCGAAGCTTTGAAAAAAACGTTTCCAATACAACACAACTACAGCTAAAATAGCTCCTAGTTGAATTACAATGGTAAATAATTTTGTAAAATCATCATCAGCAATTTGTAAAAAAGACGATGCTATAATCATATGTCCTGTTGAAGAAACAGGTAAATACTCTGTAATTCCTTCAATAATTGCTAAAAGAATGGCTTCAAAATAATTCATACTTATTTTTTAGGTTTTGCCATGATGGCGTAAATTTCTATAGCCAAACCTATAAGTACAAGAGTTGGAGCCAATCTAATTCTTCTAAAATTATAAATTTCTTCATTAAAAACAGCTGGATCATCACTTCCGCCTCCGGCCATTAAAATAAAACCTAAAGCAATTACTGCAATACCAATTAACATGAGCACATAATTCTTTTTACTAAAGAGAAATGTACCTTTATTTTCTTGTTTTTTCTTATTCATACTTTTAATAATAAAGTTCGTCGGTTCTTAAATTTAAAAAACGTTGGGTTGCAAAAAAGGTGCTTAGCCAAGTAATTAAAATACCACCTGCAATGATGCCTGAAAATAAAATTCCTAAAATTTTAAAATCGGATAGTAGCGCTATTTCTGGAATCATTTTGTTCACATATATAATAAAAATCAGCAAGCCAATAATGGCAACCAGTGCTCCTAGTATTCCTAATTGAACACTTTTCAAAATAAAAGGCACTCTAATAAAGCGTTTTGTAGCACCTACCATTTGCATTGTTTTTATGGTAAATCTTTTTGAATATACTGAAAGACGGATAGAACTGTTGATTAAAACAACTGCAATTACTGTAAATAAAGTGCTAAATAACAACATCCAAAAACTTAACCTATTGATGTTTTTAGATAACAATTCAATAAGTGGTTTGTCGTAAACTACTTCAGCAACAATACTTCTAATGGTTAGCGTTTTTTCAATCTCATCCATTTTTTCTGGCGTTACAAAGTCTGACTTTAAAGACAAATCAATGGCATTTTTTAAAGGGTTTTCGCCTAAAAATTCTAAAAAATTCTCACCAATATCTTCGCTGTACTTTTCAGCAGCAGCATCTTTTGAAATATACGTTGTATTTTTTGTGTAATCTGCTTTTTTTAATTCGGCATGTAAAATTTCAACATCCGAATTTTTCGCATTGTCTTTCAAAAAAATAGTCATTGTGACCTGCTCTTTAAAATGCTTTGCAATTGTATTGGTTTTCAATACAATAAGCCCTAACAAGCCAACTAAAAATAATACTAAAGCAATACTTATAATTACTGAAAAGTAGGAAGATCGCAATCTTCTTTTTTGATATGTTTCAAATGATTTATTCAAACGTGCTATTATTTTTAACGTTTGCAATATACAAATTTGTTGAAGTTTATGATTGATTATTTTTAAAGCAGTTTACAAGTTTTTGTTGTGCTTGGTATTTATGGCCCAAGTAAAAATAACGCTTGTATAAAAAAGATGGTGATTTAACCCATTTGCTACAGAAAAATCTATACTCATATTGCCTTTAAAATTATAACCTCCACCAGCATTTAAATTTTGAGAAGATACTGAACTGTCAAAATCTGAAAAATTCTCCATAAAAAAATGGACCTTAGGATTTAAATTATACAATAAATTTAAAATATAATAACCCGCATTAGAATTATCTGTTCCGTGTACAAAGCCAACATTGTAATTTAAACTCCATTTTTTAGCAAAAGTATTAGAAAAATTTAAAGATATTAATTCTCCCAAACCTTTAAATTCTTGATTATTTCTAACAGGAATAATCATTCTAGCCATTAAGGCTGCCTGTGGAATTATGCTATTTTGCTGCCAAAGGGTTACTGCCGCCCCTACTTGAAGGTTTGCAAATTTGCTTAACTTTTTATGTACCAAATGTTCATTTTCATACAATTCCTCTTTTATTAGCGGAGCATTTAGCTGTAATTCTACACCGTTTAAAATTCCATATCTAAATAATGCGCTTGGTAAACTCCACGCTACCTTTTTTTGTACTCCTTCTCTTTGAACTGCATATTGCGCTTCCATTTCTATTTGAAACGTATGCATATTTACCGCAGATGCAGGTTCAACAATTTGTGCATACGTATGAATTCCAACTAATAAAAAAATGACGTAAAAATAATTTAACTTCAATCCTATGTGATTTAAGTTACAAACTTATTTATATTTAGTCTAAATAAAAATGATTTAAATCATAAAAAAAGGTCGAATATAAAATTCGACCTTTTTTTAATTTTGAAAAAAAATAAATTATAATTCCAATGCTTTTTTAGGATTGTTATCCATTAAAATTTCAATAGGATTTTCTAACGCTTCTTTTACTGCTACTAAAAATCCAACCGATTCGCGACCATCAATAATTCTGTGGTCATAAGATAAGGCAACATACATAATTGGTCTAATAACCACAGCCCCATTTTCAGCAACAGGTCTTTCAACAATATTATGCATTCCTAAAATACCACTTTGTGGCGGATTGATAATTGGCGTTGATAACATAGACCCAAAAACACCACCATTGGTAATTGTAAAAGTACCACCCGTCATTTCATCAACCGTAATTTGTCCGTCACGCGCTCTAATTGCTAAACGTTTTACTTCACTTTCAACCCCTCTAAATGTTAAGTTCTCCGCATTTCTAATTACTGGAACCATTAATCCTTTAGGACCAGAAACAGCGATAGAAATATCTTGAAAATCGTGTGCAATTTTATAATCTCCATCCATCATTGAATTTACATCAGGAAACAATTTTAAGGCACGTACAACCGCCAATGTAAAGAAACTCATAAACCCTAAGCCAACACCATGTTTGGCTTTAAAATCTTCTTTAAAATCGTTTCTTAAATCAAATATAGGCTGCATATTTACTTCGTTAAAAGTAGTAAGCATGGCTGTTTCATTTTTTACTGAAACTAAACGCTGTGCTACTTTTCGGCGAAGCATTGATAATTTTGTTTTTTCAGAACTACGAGATCCACCAGCTGGTGTTCCCATACTTGGCGTAGCTTTTAAAGCATCATCTTTTGTAACTCTTCCATCTTTCCCTGTTCCTTTTATTTCAGAAGCAGGAATTTCTTTTTCTGCTAAAATCTTTTTAGCTGCTGGTGAAGCTGCCCCACTAGCGTAAGTGGTTTTAATTTCAACAGTTTTTGTTTCCTCTTTTGGAGCTTCAACCACAATGGCTTCTTTTGTTGAAGTTTCTTCAGGTTTTTTAGCATCCATATCAATTAAACAAACCACAGATCCTACTTCAACGGCATCACCTTCTTCAGCTTTTAAAGTTATAATACCACTTTCTTCGGCAGGTAATTCAAGGGTTGCTTTGTCTGAATCAACTTCAGCAATTGGCTGGTCTTTTTCAACATAATCACCATCTTCAACAAGCCATGCTGCAATTTCTACTTCTGTAATAGACTCTCCCGGAGAGGGAACTTTCATTTCTAAAATCATCTTATTCTTTTTTAGTCTTATTAGACGAATTTTTATTAGTTAGTTTTTTCAAATACGTTGTCAATAATACGCTGGTGTCTTCTTTTAAACCTTGCAGATGACCCTGCGGCAGGAACCGAATAAAATGGTTGTGAAGCCACTTCTAAATACACCAATCTAAAGCGTTGTAGCATATAACTCCAAGCCCCCATATTTTCTGGCTCTTCTTGTGCCCAAACATATTTTTCAACGTTTGGATACTTATCAATTACCTGTTGTAATTTTTCTAAATGTAATGGAAATAATTGTTCAATACGCACCAAAGCAACATCATTTCTTTCTAAAAGTGTGCGTTCGGCTAACAAATCGTAATAAAATTTACCTGTACAAAATACCAATTTCTTAACATTTTCTGGTGAAATAGTATCATCTATTACTTCTTCAAACTTTTTATTTTCGAAATCATTTAACGATGAAACTACTAAAGGATGACGCAATAAACTTTTAGGTGTAAATACAATTAATGGTTTTCTATAATCGCGTTTCATTTGTCTACGTAACAAATGGAAAAAGTTAGCAGGTGTTGTACAATCGGCCACAATCATATTTTCTAGCGCACATAATTGTAAATAACGCTCCATTCTTGCTGAAGAATGTTCAGATCCTTGACCTTCGTACCCGTGTGGCAATAAAATAACAATTCCGTTTTGTAACTTCCATTTAGATTCAGCAGCCGATAAATATTGATCGAAAATAATTTGAGCGCCGTTGCTAAAATCTCCAAATTGTGCTTCCCAAATTGTTAATGTATTTGGGTTTGCCATTGCATAACCGTAATCAAAACCTAAAACACCGTATTCAGACAATAAGGAATTGTAAATATCCATTTGTCCTTTTGTACTAGGTAAAGTATTTAACAGATTGATTCTTTCTTCTGAAATTTCATCTCTTAAAATCGCATGTCTATGACTAAAAGTACCACGTTCTACATCCTGACCAGAAATACGAACATCAAAACCTTCTTGCATTAAACTTCCGTAGGCCAATGTTTCAGCCATTCCCCAATCTATTTTATTGGTTTCAAATACCATTTTATTTCGATCGCGTAAAATACGTTCTGCTTTTCTTAAAAATTTAACTCCTTCAGGAACCGTTGAAACTACTTTTGCAATTTCTTCTAATTTATTTTTAGGATAACTTGTATCTTCTGAAATTAACATGGCATCAGCTTTACGCCTTGTAAAGTCGCTCCATGTTTCTTGCATAAATTCACTTACTTTCGATGTTTTAACACCTTTTGACAGCAAATATTCTTCTTCTAATAAATTTTTAAAATCTGTAATGGTTTTATTCAAATAAGCTGCATCAATAACGCCTTCCTCAATTAATTTTTGAGCGTAAATATCTCTTGGGTTTGAATGCTTTGCAATTGCTTTATACAATTTTGGTTGTGTAAAACGAGGTTCATCACCTTCGTTATGCCCATACTTTCTATAACCACATAAATCAATAAAAATATCGCGTTTAAACTTCATTCTAAAGTCTAAAGCCATTTCAATTGCGTGTACAACTGCTTCAACATCATCAGCATTTACGTGTAAAACTGGTGATAGTGTTACTTTTGCAACATCAGTACAATACGTACTTGAACGCGCGTCTAAATAATTGGTAGTAAACCCAATTTGATTGTTGATGACAATATGAATGGTTCCACCGGTAGTATAGCCTTTTAATTTACTCATTTGAGTAACTTCATACACCAAACCTTGCCCTGCTATGGCTGCATCACCGTGCACAATAATTGGTAATAACTTTGAATTGTCTCCGTTATACATTTTATCGATTTTTGCACGTGCTATACCTTCAGCCACAGGCCCAACTGTTTCCAAATGCGACGGATTTGGAACCAAGTTCATTTTTAATTTTTTATTATTTTTTAAGGTTTTATAAGTTGTTAACCCTAAATGGTATTTTACATCACCATCAATTCCAAGATCTTCAAAATCTTTACCTTCAAACTCACTAAATACATCTCTAATAGGTTTTCTAAATATATTAGTAAGGGTGTTTAAGCGCCCTCTATGCGCCATTCCTAAAACAAACTCATCAGCATCATACAATTCTGCGGCATTTCTAATTACCGAACTAATTGCAGGTATTAAAGTTTCACCGCCTTCTAGTGAAAAACGTTTTTGCCCTACATATTTAGTTTGTAAAAAACTTTCAAACGTAACTGCTTGATTTAATTTTTTTAGAATGTATTTTTTAGATTCAACCGAGTAATCTGGATGATTTGAATTTCTATTTAATTTTTTTTGAAACCATTTTATCTCTTCAGGGTTTCGAATATACATATATTCAACTCCAATAGAATCGCAATAAATAGTTTGAAGATGCTTTATAATGTTTCGAAGCGTGTTTTTACCAGACCCAATAATTCCACCAGCATCAAATACTGTATCTAAATCGTTTTCGGAAAGACCGAAATTTTCGATATCTAATGTAGGTGTGTACTGACGACGAGTACGAACTGGATTTGTTTTAGTAAACAAATGCCCACGAGTTCTATACCCATTAATTAAGTCTAATACTTTAAACTCTTTTCGAACGCTATCTGGTACTTCAAATGAAGTTGTTTCATCTTCTTCTGTTAGCGAATATTTTTCGTTTGCAAAATCGTATCCTTGAAAAAAACTTCTCCAACTAGGTTCAGTTGCATCCGGATTAATTAAATACTGATCATATAATTGGGATATAAACCCGCTGTGTGCAGCATTTAAAAATGAAAATTTATCCATATTTTTGTTAGTAGTCAATGTTTTAGTTACTTCACAAAAATACAATTTTTACCAAAACCACCATTTTAATTGTATTATTTTTACAATTATTATCTATTTGGTAAATTTTTACAATTTAAGTTACAATCTTAACGCTTTAAGCAATTTTTAGGTTGAAAAAATGCTAAACACTTAAAAAAACACTATTTAAATAGTTTCATTACAATTTAATTAACAGCTAGTTATATATTCACTGAAAAAAAATGCACAAAAAAAGTTATTTTTTTTTAAAAAACGTTTGCAGAATTAATAAAAGCTTGTATATTTGCACTCGCAAAAGCGAAATTCCTCCTTAGCTCAGTTGGTTAGAGCATCTGACTGTTAATCAGAGGGTCCTTAGTTCGAGCCTAAGAGGAGGAGCAAATTAAGAGTTACAGAAATGTAGCTCTTTTTTGTTTTTACACTGTTTCTTCATTATCAGCTATTTACAAAAATACTGAAAATTCACTTAAACTTCATTTTAAATTTACTCACATTTTTAATATAAAAAAGGTGTACCATAAGGTGACCCATTTTTTAAAAAAGGTGACCCATTCTAAACAATTAACTAAAATTTACTACTATGAAAATTAATATAAGATTTCTATTATACATATCAAAAACAAATAGAAAAGGAGTTTGCCCTATAAGATGCAGAATCACCTATAATAAAAACAGAAAGGAATTCTCAACTGGATTATTTATAAATCCTGAATATTGGGACAGTAAACAACAAATTGCTGAACCACCTAACAAAGAAAATACTTTAATAAACCAACAACTAAGCCTGATAGAAAATAAAATTCGTCAGGCTTTTTTATTGCTTCAAGTTAAGGAAAACAACTTCACCATAGATGATATTTACACCTTATACAAAGGTAAGAAAATAGCCAAAGAACATAATGTATTAGAAGTGTTTGAAAGCTACTTAGATATGCTTAAAAAGCTCATAGGGATAGATATAAAAGAAGCAACCTGGAATAAGTTTCACTATGTTAGAAACAATGTAAAATCCTTTATAAAATGGAAACATAAAACCAATGACTTCCCTTTAAAAAAATTAACATTACAATTTTTAATTGATTTTGAATATTACTTAAAGGTGGAAAAAAGTCAAAAGCAAATTACCATTAATAAATCTATTCAACGTTTCAGAAAACCAATTAAGGTTGCCCTATCAAAAGGATATTTAGATAGAGACCCTTTTATGCTATATAAAACTAAAAGTGTGAAAACTGAGATTGTGTTTTTATCTGTAAATGAATTGAAAAAATTGGAAAAACATCAATTCTACCAACCCAGATTACAACAAGTGAAAGACTGGTTTGTTTTTAGTTGCTATACAGGGCTTGCCTACAATGAAATCAAAAACTTTAAAAAACAACATATTGTAAAAGGATTTGATGATGAACTATGGATTGAAATGAAACGTGAGAAAACACAGAGGAATATTTCTGTTCCATTATTACCAAAAGCTAGAGAATTGATTGATAAATATGAGGATGATAATTCTGATAATATATTTAATATCTGTAGCAACCAACGTTACAACTCATACTTAAAAGAGGTAGCTAGTATCTTAGGGATCACTAAAAGATTGACTACTCACACAGCTAGAAAAACATTTGCTAGCACAGTATTATTATATAATGATGTACCAATGGAAATTGTGAGTCAATTGTTAGGTCATAGTAGTATAACTATAACTGAGGATAGTTATGGGAAGGTAGTTCAGAAAAAAGTTAGTGAACAAATGAAAAGGTTGAATAATATAAAATAAAATCGATTTTCAAGAAGTCACTTATTTGGAATTTTTATTATTAATAAACCCTACGGAAACCCGTAAGGTTTTATTTTTTATTATAATTATTTTTGATAAAAAATTAGGGAAAGCTGAACCCCTTAACAGTAGGCGTTATTAAATTATTGAAAAATGAAAAAGATTAAGTATTTATTACCATTTATTGGAATTATGTTATTTTTTAGTTGCGATGATGAAACCACAATTGAGGATGAATTTGAAGAAGTAAACGGAGAAGTAAAAGAAAAGCAAATAAAAAGAATTCAGGGTTTAAATGAATATGGAGAAAGTGCTTACGTAATATTTAATTATGGAGGTGATAATAAATTAAGTAGTATTTCTGATGGAGAAGATACTTATTCATTTAATTACAATTCACAAGGAGAATTAAATACAATAGGATCTTATTCTGATGGGATGTATACTGTAAGTGAACTATACAATGCCCCCTATGATGTTTTTGATAAGGGAGGGGTATTAGAATTTGACACAAATGGAAACCCTTCTAAGATTCTTACTTTTGAAAATGGATATAATTCTACTTCAATTATTGGTGAGATATTTTATGACTCCAAACCTAATTTCTTGTTTTACACATTAAAATCATCAATGATGCTTGAAGTACTTGAAAAAATCCAACTTAATTTCGGATATCAAAACCCTAACTTAATGAAGGCTAGAGACCTTATCCCTAACAATAACATAAGAGCAATGATATTTAAGGATACCCAAGGCACAACTGTATTTGAAGTTCAGGTTAATTATAAGTATGATGAAGATGACTACCCAATGACAGCCGATTTATTTATATTTGACCACGGGCAAACTTCAAAAATTTATTTAGATTACTATTATTAAAATAAAATTATTAAGCCACCTCTAATTTAGGGGTGGTTTTTTGCTTGGTTAATCAAAAATCAAATAAATCTTTAATATCAATTTTTAAAACTTTAGAAATTGAATTGATGTTTCCAATTGAAGTATTTATAACTCCTCTTTCAATTCTGCTTATTTGGGAAATTTCAATCCCTAAATCGTTGGCGAGTTGTTCCTGTGTAAAACCTTGTAGTTTTCTATACTTTCTAAGGTTCTTACCAAAGGCAATTAAAAATGATGATTCATCTAAATACTCCACAATGTAAATTTCGTGGAGTTTCATAATAAAAAAGTAGGCATTTATGCCTATATTTGAAAGTGATTAAAAAAATAAACTATGAAAAAGATAATTTTAATACTTGTACTTTTTTTGAGCGCTACATCTGTACAATCTCAATGTAGTTTTTTAAAAACAGTAATTAGACCAGATAATAATGAAATTAAATATTTTAACCCAAAGCCAGTAATTCGTCAGGCTGAGTACGAAGTAGGTATTGCTATCTATAAAAATATTACTTCTAATGAATTTATGTTAAATATTTCTGTGTTGTTTAAAACGATGACATCTCAAAAACTAACAAATAAAGTTATAATTCAAACTACCAATAATAAAGGAATTGAATTAATTCCTCTAAAGTCAGAATCTATGGTTATGAATCAAAGGGATATAGCTATTGGTCTCTATAAGATTGAACAAGTTGATTTAGAGGAACTAAATAGATACCCACTTAAAAGTTTGTTTTTCTATTTAGAAGATAATTTAAAAGGTTCTACAATTACAGAGAACAATTCAATATTAATAACAGAGTTAAACTGTTTTTAAAGGGTTACAATAATATATTAAAGATGGGAGAATTTTTACAAGCAATAGGAGGAATATTTTTATTTGGCTTATTAATTTACATTATGATGCAATATCAATCTAATAAAGAAGAATTGAAAAAAAGTAATAGGGAATTAGCTAAACATAGTTGGAAAGCAAAAGAATTTATAAGAGAGTATAGTATTTCAACAAGAAATGAAAATCCAATTATGAGTAAGGATAATTATAATAAAAAGTTAAGTGAGATTTTAAATAATCCAGAGGAGAGAAAGCTAATTAATGAAAGTATAATAAGAGATCGTGAATATGAAAATAGGATTAAGGTTGACAATAAAAGAAAAAGAAAAATAGGTTATAAGTACGATATTGAGATATTTGAAATATTTGGGACCAATAATAGGCTTTCAAAAAGTGAATTACTTAAAAGTATAACTTTAAAATATAATAAGAATGAAATATGGGCAATTGAAGTGATGAATATTTGGTTAGAAAATAATTTGATTACACAATGTTATAATAATAAACAGATGTATAAAGTTGGAAACGTTTTAGAAGATTCATTTTATAAAATTGATGAAGAGGATATAATTAGAAATGAGTGGCTGAAAAAACAAGATTTAGAATTCTAACTTAAATTAGAAAAAGATGAAGCTAATAGAAATATTTATTCTTCAGAGTTATTATAAGGTTATTTCCATACTATTCTCCTAAAAATTAAACACCTATGAAAAAGACGCTAATTACCCTAACAATTTTAATAAATACATTATGTTACTCCCAAAATTTTAATGGTGATTATAGAAGCTATAAAACAAGTTTTCAAGATAATTCATCTAAAGAAAATAATTTTATAGAAGAATCCGAATTTAAAATTGCTGTATTAATTGATGAAAACCAGACAGAAGGGAGTGTAGCTATACAAGATCCTAGAATGCCTAATAAATTATTACTTTATGAAGTAGTTGATTATTTAGGTGAATTGAAAGATAATGGCACTACAAATTATCTGTACAAATGCCTTACACAACATTTGGATAACCCAATAGAAACCACGATTGTATTTTATTATACTACAGACAAAAAATTAAGTTTGATGGTTTATGATGATGAATCAAGTCAAGTCTTTTTTGACTTAAAAAAATAAATTAACATTTAAAACAATTATTATGAAATTCTATGAAAAATTTAAACCAACAATAATAGTAACATTATTAGCAATCATTTTTTTAGGTTATTCCTGTGGTAAAGATTCTGATGATCCACCTAATGATGAAAACAGCAATGATAATGAAGAAATTATTGAGAACTATAAATTATTAAAAAAGATTACTTATACAGATTTTTGGTGGGGAGAAATGAATCTAGATTTCTCATATTCTAATGGACTTTTAGTAAAAGAAAATAATGGAGGTGAATTAGTTTATTACGAATACAATATTGACAACAAAATTAGTTTAGCTAAGGAATGCAGTGATCAAAATTTGACTGATATTAACATTGACAGTTATGATTGCTCTGCATTTTATCAGCCGAGTACCTATATTTATGAGAATGGAAAATTGAAAACTTTTGGTCCTGATGTAAAGGATATTACATTTAATTATGATACTAAAGGAAATTTGATTTCTGAAGTTTCAACAGCCTCAATGTCTGAAAGTATTTATTACACCTACGATAATGAGGGTAATATTCTTTCAATGGAGATAACAGATGGTAGCAGTGGATTTACTACTACTTTTGAATATGATGGTAAAAAGAATCCTTTTTATGGTTTATGGAAGAAATTTGGATATTTTGAAGACCAAGGATTTGAGCCATATGATTTAGTTTCTTCAATTTTCAAACAGAATGCAACTAAGATTTTTAAAAATAACAAGTTAGAATTAGAAGCTAATTACACCTATGATTCAGATGGATACCCTATTAGCTGTGGTTTTATAGAGTATTTAAATGATGGGACAACTCGTGAAGGAAATGTTTTATTTACATACTTGGAGTAAAAAATAAATGATATTAAATCATAATTTGATTATGAAAGAATTTTTAATAAATATTTCAAAGGAGCTAAAAAGCTTAAGTTTATCCTTGAATAAAACTTCAATTTTGATAAATAAGCCTTGGACATTGGTGGATGATGAAAATGAAATTCAGAAATTGATTTTTAAAAAAAATAAAGACCTTGTATTGTCTAAAAATGGAGTTGTTCAGATGGGAAGGTGGGATTATTTCCCTGAAGCTAAATCTATATTGATTGATAGGAAATATGACACTATTTTATGTAACGAAGTGTTTATTGACAATGGTATCTTGATATTAAAAATAGACGGTACGAATGATACGTATTTCACACTTTCAAATGAAAATTATATTCCAGATTTAAATCCAGTTAGATATTTAAAGGAATTGAAATCTAAAAAGTTAAATATTAAAGAGTTTTTATTAAAAGACAATAATGTTTTAGAGGTACACCTATCGAAAAATCAAAATAAGCCCAGCGTAGGTGATAAAGTTGTAATTCAAGGTGTTAAAACTGTGGATGGATTGTTTAAAATATTAGAATCTGACAAATATTTAGAAATTAGAAGAAATACTTTTAGCCATATTTTTGTAGGAAAAAAATATAATGATATAAATAGTCAAGAATTTCAAATTATTCAGAGATCGGACAATGATTTTCAATTAAGGGATTATGTTTTTAAAAATGATAGAATCTCTAAAGATGATGAAATTATTTTATCACAGACCAAAAAAATAATTCTACATAATGGTATAATTGTTAGAGTTAAATGGAAATTATTTAATCTATGGTGGATATAATTTCTTTAAAAAAATTTTCCAAAATATTTTTTTTTACGAAAAAGCGAGTTAACGTAAACTCAACCCCTACTCTTTTTTGATTTTGCGGGATACCCCCGTGCTTAATTGTATAATCTTAAAATTTAAAAAACTATGGTAACAATTGTAGATTACAAAACGTATGAAAAAGAGGATGGAACAACTTTTAACACTCTTATAGTTCAAGGTGGAATAGAAGCTGTTAAAAACAAAGAAACAGGAAGAACTTATTTAACTACAAGAACAGCAAGAGTATCTTGTACTTTTGATGAATTAACTTGTGAAGCTTTAAAAGGAACACAATTACCAGGAAGTGTGAAGAAAGTTAATTCAGAACCTTATGAATATACTATTCCTAACACAGGTGAAGTAGTAACATTAACTCATAGATTTGAGTTTATTTCAGAAGAAGAAAGCATTTTAAAAGAAAATGTTATACTGAAAGAAGAAGTAATATAAACTTCTTAAAGTATCAAATAAATCAAGGAGCTTCAGCAATGTTGCTCCTTTTTTTTATGTCTTTTTTTAAGACAAGTGATACTCTATAACTAAACTAATTATAAATACTAAAAATAAATATTATGAAATTAGAACAAGCGCAAAGGAATCAAGTAAAATTAAGACTTGGATTAAGTGGTGCAAGTGGATTTGGCAAAAGCTATTCTGCTTTATTATTAGCCTATGGAATTACCAATGATTGGACTAAAATTGCCATTATTGATACGGAAAATAACAGCGCAAGTTTATATGCGCATTTAGGAGAGTATAACGTGTTGTCTTTAGATGAGCCTTATAGTCCAGAAAGGTATATAAAGGCTATTAAAACTTGTGAAGAAGCTTCAATGGAAGTTATCATCATTGACTCCATAACCCAAGAATGGCAGGGAAAAGGAGGGTGTCTGCAAATTCACGAACAACTTGGAGGTAGATTTCAAGATTGGTCAAAAGTAAGTCCAAGACACCAAGCTTTTATTGATGCTATTTTACAGTCTAAATGCCACATCATTACGACTGCAAGAAGAAAAATTGATTATTCGCTAGATAGTAATCAAAATGGTCGTACAAAAGTTATAAAGCACGGTACTAAAGAGATTACTAGAGAAGGATTTGAATATGAATTGACAACCAATTTTGAACTTATTAATGACAAGCATTTGGCCGTTGCTTCAAAAGATAGAACAGGATTGTTTATGAACAAGCCAGAGTTTGTAATTTCCAAAGGAACAGGAAAATTATTAAAAGATTGGTGCAATAATGGTAAATCTGAAAAAGAATATTTAGCAGAAATACAACAAGAAATTGAACTGTGTGAAAACTTAGAAGGATTGCGTCATATTTATGGTAAATACCCAAACTACCAGATTAGAATTAAAGATAGTGTTCTTCAAAGAAAAGCAGAGATTGAAAATGTGTCAGCTCAAATTATACCAAACAATCAAATTATTCAACCAACTAAAAAATCACAAAATGGAATTGATAGCAAACAGTAATCAAGTTATCCCAACGGAACAGGTTATTACCTCAGTAAGTGAAGGGAACTTTATAGAAGCGAATACAGAGCAAGTGGCATTGAATCACCTACAAAAAAAATGTATAATTCCTGTGTTTAGCAAAGACAATGAATCAACTATTTCACATTATCAATTCATAAGTAAAGCTAAAGAAGTAGTACAGGGCTTATTCCCTGATTTACTAGTCAAAGAGCCTAATATTAGAGTAAGTCACGTTGTGAAAGGGAGAATACCTTCTGCTATTGGGAAACCAGCAAAGGAATTGTTAGAACACGAAAAAACTATCTATTATGAACGTTGTGCTTTTTTAATTGATATTCCAGAGATAAAACAAATTGTCAATGGAAATGAACTAAGTTTAAGCGTAGGTGGTGTTAGAGCTTACAATCAGGAAAACTTATACAGTAAGAAGTCAATGGAGAAATTTAAAGTCTTCATAGGTTTTAAAAATCAGGTTTGTACAAATTTATGTATTGCTACAGATGGATTTTCCAACGAGATTAGAATAGCATCCATTAATGAATTAAGTGATAAGATGTCCAATTTATTCTCAGGTTATAATAAAGAAAAGCATCTGGGAAATATGGAACGTATGAATATGTTTCAATTGTCAGAAAGTCAATTTGCTCATTTTATTGGGAAGTTAAGAATGTATCAGTATTTAGATAAACCTACCCAAAATAAAGTGTTCCCTTTAACATTAAATGACAGTCAGGTGAATAAGGTGGTTAAAGATTATTTTGAATGCCCAAACTTTGGAAGAAATTCAGAAGGATCTATAAACCTTTGGAATTTGTATAATTTATGTACTGAAGCTAATAAGTCTAGTTACATAGATTCTAATTTTGAGCGCAATGTAAATGCATATGAGCTTATCAATAATCTAGGTAATTCGCTGCAAAACAGTACACCGAACTGGCTATTAACATAATTATTACATAGCTATTTTCTGCAATTTGGATAGTTTTCAAGTTGTAAATAACCATCTACAAAAATAAAGATATGGATGAAAAAGAGTTGGCTGATTTGCTCAAATACACCTCACCTAAGCAGCTTTATATTGTTACTTGGAACAACATACTTAAACTGTTGTTTTGCCCATTTAGAGTGGCCGTATTAAAGGATGTTGGAACTTTAAAAAAGGGGCAGTTGGTTTGGGTTGATGAAGTGAAAATTACCCAAGAATTAAAGACTGTTTATATTATAAAAGGAGCTGCATATTACTATCATCATTTTGATATAATAGTTGATAATGAGTAAATAGCGATATATGGATAGGAGATACTGTATTTTGGATAACCAAGCTTTTGAGACGGCACTCCTTCAATAAAGCCACTGAAAAAGAATGTGCATAAATATATACATAACGCATTGTTTTTAATGGTGTGTTATGTATTTTTATATAGCAATTGACAACTTGTCAACTTATTATAGAAATTATGGACATCCCTATTACATTTTTAGATTTTAAAACTGAAGAGAATTATTTGGCACTACAAAATAAATATGCAGGATGGTGTGATCGAAATCCTCCTAATGAAGTAGCTTATTTAAATGTGGTTAAGACAGATTTTTCTATTAATTATAAAACTAAAAATTTGCTAACTGATAAGGAAGACTATATAGAGTGGTATTTTATTAAGGATTTCTTAAATGTAAAAATACCATTGTTTGCCAAAAGATATATTGTTTTTTTTAAGAAACACATTGAGTCTGAATTATTGCTTGAGAAAGAGAGGATTATTGCATATTCAAAAATACAATTGAAAAAAATTATTGAAATTGAGGAAATTATTAAGAAGTCTGAATATCTAGGTGTAAACATAAAATTGTCTTTACTTGTGCAAATTGAAGTAGTAATAGATTACTTAAAAAGCATACATATACTTCCAAGCTATACAATTGAAGAGAAATTTAAAATGAATATGAATAAAACGGATATTATTTTATTGCTCACATTATTGAGACAAAATAATAATATTGACTCAATTAAGGATAGTCACTTTGGGTTCCTAATAGAAAAAACTTTTTTATACAAGAGTGGAGAAGATTACACCCCAATAAAAAACGCTGGAAAAGTTGTCAATGATGTCAAACATTTTAATAAAGGGTCAGAAAAGGCAATTGAAAGACTAAAAAATATATTTAAAAATGATAACTTCTATGAATTGGATTTTCATTAATAACTTCTAACTATTGTAACAATAAGTGACTACTTATTAACAGGGGATAAAAAAGTTTCCCCTACATACTTTATTTTTTCATTTTACCTTTGCATTAAGTACTCGGTATGAATTGCTAATGAGTATGTTTAGATGCCAACGATTAAGGTGCACTTAACTTCATTTCAATTCGAATACTTCAAGTTCTTTGACATAGTGAAAAAAATATTAATGAGTTGCATGTTTATACATATGCAACTAAAATTTAATTAAATGAAAGAAAGAAAAGAAGAAGAAAATTCCCAGTTTTGGGAATATGTAGATGGAAAACCTAGAATTTCTCACTCTAGGATTATTAATTTTTTAGAGATGCATGGTTTTATGAGGTTAAAAATATCCAATTCAAATTATGTAATAGTAAGAAAGCAGAATAATAGACTGCTTGAAACTTGTGTTGGTGATATAATCCATTTTATTGGTTGTCACCTAAAAACTTTAAGATTATTTGATGTTTATGAGATTTTTGCGAAAGGAGTGACTACATATATTTCACAGCAAAAATTGAATTTGATGAAAATTGAAAATTTACCCAGTGATAGAGATGGTAAGTTTGACTCAAATTTTTATTTTGAAAACTGTTATTGCCATGTTACAAAAGATGGATGTCAGGCATTAGGATATGAAACATTGCCTATAGTAATTTGGGAAAATAGAATAATTAAATCAAAATATTCAATCCCGTTAAACAGAAATGAAGGTCAGTTTGAAATTTTTTGTAAAAATTTAACAAAAGGAGATGACAAACGGCTTTTAGCTTTAAAAACTATTTTAGGTTATTTACTACATAGAAACAGAGAGCATGGAGAGATGAAGGCAATTATTCTCTATGATGAGAAGATGACTTTAAACGATTTGGCAAATGGTGGAACAGGTAAAACGTTATTAAGTAAAGCAATCGGAGTTTTTAGAGATGTTG
The DNA here is from genome assembly GCF_900188235.1 of Lutibacter agarilyticus. GTDB lineage: Bacteria > Bacteroidota > Bacteroidia > Flavobacteriales > Flavobacteriaceae > Lutibacter > Lutibacter agarilyticus. The sequence continues at coordinate 245,924 of NZ_FZNT01000008.1, forward strand.
AAACTTTTGATGGTAAAGAAATTAAAAGTGGAAGTTGGTTTAAAAATCAGCGGATTAATCTTACTACTGACGTTATTGTTTATGATGACTTGAATAAAAATGTAAGTCTTGAAAATTTTTATTCTATGATTACATCGGGTGTTGAAGTTGAAAAGAAAAGGCAGGACGCATTTTTTATAGATTTTGAAGAGTCTCCGAAAATTTTAATTACCTCAAACTATCCAGTTAAAGGGCCAGGAGGATCTTCAGATATACGAAGAAGACACGAATTTGAAATTGCTAATTATTATGATGCAGATTTTACTCCAGAAAAGGAATTTGGAAATAGATTCTTCGATAAGTATTGGCATGAAGATGAATGGTCAAAATTTTACCAGTTTATGATGGGGTGTGTACAAGATTATTTGAAATATGGATTGTTGAATGCGCCTACATTAAATCTGGATAAAGAAAAGATGAGGGAAAATAGTTGTACAGAGTTTGTTGAGTTTGCAGATTCATTTATTGAATATAATAGGTGGATTGATAAAAGACAATTCGAGTCAGATTTTAAAGAGTTTTATCCTCAGTTTAAGGTGGTTTCATCCCACCAAATTAGCAAATGGATACAAGATTATGCTGTTAAAAATGGAGGGGATTATGAGCGTGTATCATCAGGAGGAGACTATAATTTTATAATTAAAAGGAAGGAGGTTCGAAATGTGTAAAGGAATTGTTTATAAAGTAACAAATAGAATTAATGGAAGTGTTTACATTGGTGCAACAACAAATTCAATACATCAGCGTAAATTAGATCATACAGAAAGAGCAGAAAGAAAAGAATCAGGTAAATTTCAAGAAGCTATCAGTACCTATGGTATTGAGGCTTTTACTTGGGAGCAAATTGATACTGCTTTATCAGTAGATGAATTGGCTCAATTAGAACAAAAATACATCTATGAATTTAATTCAAAAAAAGATGGTTATAACAACTCTATTGGGGGTGAATTTAAAAAAACAGTATATCAATATAATATTTTAGATGGAAAGTTATTAAATACATACACCTGTTTAACTGATGCAGGTAATGCAGTCAATGCAACTAAACAATGCATAAGTGCAACCTGCTTAAGTGTAAATAATACTTTAAAGGGTTATTATTGGTCTTATGAATACAAAGAACCTTATTCTCCTAAAAAGGATAAACGCAGAAAAGAAGTACTGCAATTAAACTTAGAAGGTAAACTAATAAATAAATTTTCTTCAGTAGCTGAAGCTTCAAGAAACACAGGTATAAGTAAATCTTGTATTACAAGAGTTTGCAGAAAAGAAAGGGAGAAGTCTGGAGGTTATATTTGGAAGTATAATTAATAAAAAAGAAACAGTAATAGCAAAGCCTTGTCAGAAATGATGAGGCTTTTTTAATTAAAAAAACTAATGAAAAATACCATATCAGAAATTAAAATCAAATACAATCCTGTAAAACTGGATAATGGAAATGTAAAAATTAATAGTAGTGATGATGCTTTTAAAGTAATGTTGAAGCATTGGAATCCTGACATTATAGAACTTCAAGAAGAATTTAAAGTAATGCTATTAAACAATTCTAATGAAGTCTTAGGGATTTATGAAATGACTAAAGGAGGTATGACCTCTACCCTAGTAGATGTTAAGTTACTTTTTGCCGTTGTTTTAAAAAGTTGTGCAACAGCAATTATTACTTGCCACAACCACCCTTCAGGAAAATTATTACCCAGCAACAGTGATAAAATAATTTATCAAAAAATTAGTGATGTCGCCAAACTATTGGATATTCAATATTTAGATAATTTAATTATTTCAAATAAAGGGAAATATAGTTTTGCTGATGAAAATGTTTAGACTGTAAAAACTGCTAAACAATAATTTATTAACTTGTCATTTCTCAAATTAAATCCTAAATTTATCGTAAAATTAATTGCTACTGATATTGTGTCAGTGAATACAAACAATAAATACATTTAATGGGATTATTTCAACCGTCGGTATTAAATAGTTATTTAAACTTACAAGATCAAAGTGTAATAACTAAAGCTTATAAAAAATATACCAAGTACTTTCACAATACAACTATTCAAGACAATATGGACTTCCTATATTAGACTGGACATAAAGATGCGAGATTTAGAGTTACATAAATTAACTTTGAATTATGAAAAGACAACACAGGAATTACAGTA
>NZ_FZNT01000003.1 GCF_900188235.1 Lutibacter agarilyticus
TTAGCGGCTGCAAATGTACAACCTTTTTCCTTTCCTAAACAAACTTTTTATCTGGTTTTTATTAAGTTTTTTTGAAGTGAAATATACAGCGCTGAAAACGTGTAACTTATAATACATACTTCTATTTGAATTCTAACATTTAAATTTTTAAAGACTCATAAAACAATCCTTTTTTTTATTTCTTCTAAAAAATAAAAGCAATCCTACATATTTTAAACTCCTGTTAAAGGAATAAAATTTTACAAATACTTAATTCTATCACATCAATTTGGCTTTTAACTAATGACTCTCTTAAATACAAATCAATAAATGGACTACCTATTAAATTTGGGTCTATTTTTTTAGACTACTATTTTATTAACTCCTTTTAATTTTAGTTCCATCTCTAAAGGAACTAGATATTAGAGTATCTACCTTTGTTGTGACCAGATTTCAATTATGGTCCTAATAATTTTAGGACCTCAACAGTGTAATTTTTAATTTTTAAATTGCTACGAGTTGTTGCTGTAGGTTTTCTTCAAAAAGCATTGATTTTTTTAAGTTTTTAAAAGTTGGTTTTCCATTGTTGTTGCTCATAGTTTTGTACGGCTTTATTGAGCACTGCACGTGTATCGTTTATGCATATAAACGGAATTACATTTCCTTTTAAATAATAGTTGAAAATCGACCGGTTTTAAGAGATAGGCATAACTAATACAGGGATTCCCGGGCTTCTTTTGAAGGCGTTGTAATTACAAAACAATTAGGGCAAGGCTGATCTAGCGGCTTGCCACTGTTCAAGCCTTTGTTTAAAATAAAAAAATGCGGTGCGTTGTAGGTTTACCTTTTCTATGAGTTTTAATTTCATAAGTTGGTATTCTTGTACATTTAAAATTAAATGCCTTTGCGCCATCTGGCTCTTTTGCTAAAAGTGTCCAGTGAATACTTTCTTTACGCTCAGTCCTGCTTCTGTGGGTTTTGATTTCATACGTTAACATTGTTCTCCAATTAAAATTATACGCTTCGCGTATATAATTTTCGGAAGAGAAAGAAAAAAGAAAGCACGTATTTTGGTGGCGAGGGCTCTGCTGTCAAGGTTTTTGAGAAAAATACGACCTGTGGTTTTGTATACATTGGAAGCGAACTGAAAGTAAGGTGGATACTTTTTTCAAAACCCATAGTGACCTTGAAAGAATTTTAGCGGCTGGAGATGGGAGTTACCAATTTTTGCTATCTTTTTTGTTTTTATTATTAACTATAAACAACCTTTTATGGAAAATCCTTTTGAAATTATCATTAAAAAACTAACTGTTATTGAAAAACGACTTACATCAATTGAGCACAAATTAGGAACTAAATATAATGATGATGACTATAAAGAAGTTATGAATTTAAAGCAGTTATGTGGCTATTTAGAACTTTCAAAAAGTCATATTTATAAACTAACAAGTACACGAGAAATTCCACATTATAAAAGTGGTGGTAAAAAATTGTATTTTAATAAATATGAAATTGATAAATGGGTATTAAAAAATAAGGTTGATACCAATGATGAAATTAATACAATGGCTGCTAATTATATAATGAATAGTAAGTTTAAATTTAAGAAATAGCGAAGCAACGGCGAAGCTAACTGCGATTTGAACGAAGGGTGCTGGGGCACGTGCAACAACTACGTGTTACAAGCAAAGGGTGGCAGTGTTTTTTACTACTTTTTTTGTTCAGATAGTATGTGTAGGTAATGGCAAGGGCAAGGAATGGATTGGTTTTAAGTAGCTTTTATTCATTTTTTACTCATCCTTTATCTATTTTTTATTGGAAATCATGATGTGCTTCGCAGTTGCTTGTCCAAAAAATGAACCAAAAAAAGATACTTTTTAGTAGGAATTTCTGCTGTGCAGAACCGTCCTTAAAACTTCGCTTCACTGCATTCCTGATTTCGAAGCTTTTAAGCGCATATTCTTAATAAAAAGATTAAAACAACGAGAAAAACGTGAAGTTTTAAGGGGGTTTGGTTAACCCCTCCGCCTTTAGCACCTCCCCTTAAAAGGTTAGGAGTTGTAATTTAATTTATTTACTTAGACACCCTTGTAATTATATTTTATGGAACAAAATGGAGCGTATTGTGAACACCTTATTACCTGCACGGATGTTTCTGGCTTGTCGTATTGTTTCATATGGAAACGGATTAAAAAGAGGGTAAATGCAAAAAGTAAATACTACCTTTTTCGGTGGTTTTTACCGTGCGGAATTGGAAACTTTATGGAATACAAAGTGTTAACAGAATGCAGTACTACTGAGGTTTGAAGGCTTTTCATTATCTAATAAATAAAATTACTAGCCATTTTTATACCCTTTTTTCTAAACAAATATCAACTTAAATATATTTAAAACTAGTGAATCTAATTACTTATATAATACTAATTTAAAATTCATTTTTCAAAACAACTTCTCCTTTACCAAATCATTTAAAAACATTACTTTTTACCAAAAATTTTCTTTTCCATTTCTTCTACAATGACTTAATTTAATATATCAAATGAAACTAATCTAATATGATAACAAGAAGAAAAGTAGATTCCTAAATACTTATAAAATCATCATTAGAAGTAAAAAATCATTTAAAGACAATCTGTATTCTGTTTGAACAAAACCTGCATCTATATATTTAGGTTATCAATTACTTATCATTTTATACTCATTTAATTCAAGCACTTTTAATGCATATCGTTTACCCAATTCTCTTACACCTTCAGAATTAAAATGAATATTATCTTCTCTCGCCTTACAACCACTTGAAGATATTACGTGAGCTGTAGAAACTACTTCTGGAAGTCTGTTTATAATTAGATTCATTTTAGCACATTTCCCCCCTTGATCTTCCCCCACTAACTCACCTGCTAAAAGTGGAACTTCTGTAGCTTTTAGTGAAAGATCTTTTAGTATATTGTTGTAAACCTTCTTTACATATAAAGGCCAATTTTCATCTTCATTATTGGTCTCACCTTGATGTAATATTACTCCTTTAATAACTCCATCTTTTTGAGCTTGCTTTGCTAGATCTATCAATCGATGATAAGGATTTCCGCCATACCCTTTAATTTTATTCAGAAACCATTCTTCAGGGTAAGAAGCCGTATAGTCTTGGTAATTTTCTTTATCAAATAAGCGGATATCACATCCGCCAATAGCTACATTAATTACACCTACTTTTATACTGTCAGGTAATTTTTCAATCATAGTTTTTCCAAAATAATCTGCAGGAGAAAGACCAGCATAGCATTGACTTAAAGGCGGAATAGCAGGATGCCATTCTCCCTTTCTTTTTTCAAGATTTGAGCAATCCATAGATTGCATCATTACAAAACGTTCATTAGCTATTTTATCTTGATCTTCAATTTTAGCGGAACCTTCCATATTTGATTGACCAAAACATAAATAAATATGGAAATTTTTGTCTTGTGAAAACATATTTATTGTAACAAAAAGAAATAGTGATAATGCTATTTTTTTAATTTTATTTTTCAGCATTATTTAATTTTATTTATCTTTTTTCTTAAATCTAATAGCGGCTCCACCTCCTTCAGCTAAGTTAATTTGTAACGTATCTGAGGCTGTTACTTCTTTTGTCGAAATTACAACTTCGGAAGCATTTTTATTCCAGGTAATTCCCTTAGCATCTGCATAAATTTGAGCTTCATAAATTGCGTTTGAGTCGAGGAATGATAACTCAATATCAAATAAACGACTTTTTTCATTGGTTAAACTTCCTAGGTACCAATCATCACTAAATCTATCTTTACGAACGGTAGTTATGTATTCTCCAATTTCAGCATTTAATACTTTGGTATCTTCCCAATCTACGGGAACATCATGTAAAAATTTAAAAGCAGGATTGCTATCATAATTTTCTGGCAAATCTGCTAACATTTGAATTGGAGAATAAAGTACAACATATAATGCTAGTTGTTTTGCAGCCGTAGTATGCACATCTCTTCCTTCAAAACCTTGATTAATTTCAACATCCAACACTCCAGGTGTAAAATCCATAGGACCTGCAAGCATTCTTGTAAAAGGGATTGTTGCTGTATGACTTGGCGGATTACCATCGCTCCAAGCATTGTATTCTTGTCCGCGGGCACCTTCACGAGCCATCATATTTGGGTAGGTTCTGCGTTCACCGGTATCTTTTATTGGTTCGTGAAAGTTTACAGTTAATTGATATTCTAATGCTTTTTCTAAAACAAAACGATAATAATTAACTCCAAATTGTCCGTGATGCCATTCCTTCATATTTAAACGAGAGCCAACCTGACCTATTTTTACATCATGAATACCAACATCTTTATACAGTTGCATTCCCGCATCAATTTGATCTAAATAATTAATAATGTTTGAACCTGTTTCGTGGTATCCAATAATATTTACTTCATTTTTTTTTGCATAATCCGTTACTTTTTTTAGGTCGAAATTATCTGCCTCTTGGGTAAAGCTAAACTTATGCATGGCATTTTCATACCAAGCAGTAGTCCAGCCTTTATTCCACCCTTCAATAAGTAAATGATCTATGCCTAACTTTTTACAATAATCAATATACTTAAAGGCGTTTTTTGTTGTTGCACCTTGTGTTTCACTTTCCCAAAAAGTATATTTTCCAATATGCATTCCCCACCAAATACCTAAATATTTACTTGGTTTTATCCAACTAGTGTCTTCAATTTTATTAGGATCATTTAAGTTTAAAATTAAATATGAAGTAATTAATTCTCCAGGGGTTTCTGCGATTTGTAGTGTTCTCCAAGGAGTTTTAAAAGTTCCATTGGTTTTTACTCTATCTCCATCGGCCCAAGGCACTAAATCTACTTTCAACTCAGTTCCTTTCGTTTTTCCCAAAGTCATACTTGCAAAATCTTTTAAGTTTGCTTCGTGAAAACTTAATGATAATCCGCTGTTACTTTTGATAGTTAACGGTGTATGAACGGTATCTAAATCACTTACAAGGGATTTGGTAGTTAAATATTCATATCGATTATCTTGATAAGCGCCAATCCACCAAGCATCTCCATCGGCACTTAAATTAAACGATGTCAACTCATCCATAATAACAAGATGATCAATACCCTGTTGCGGAAATATATAGCGCAACGCAATTCCGTCATCAAAAGCTCTAAATTGAATTTCTATTTTTCTTTTATTAGCAGTTTTTTCTTGAAGTGTAACTGATAATTGATTGTAATTATTTTGAATGAATTGTTTTTCGCCCCAGACCTGTTCCCAAGTTTTATCAAAAGTACTTTCTTCAATAGTTAGCACTTCAAAGTTTTCACATAGAGAATCATTGTTTTTAAATACAAACCCTAAATTAGAGTTATTTAACACATTTATATCACCGTGTTTAACACTATAAGTAGGATTTCCGTTTGTTAATTCAAATGTAATTTCATTATTAGCTTTTGGTGAGCTTACTTTGTGTGTGCTATTTTTTTCTTCTTGAGAACAAGAAATACATATTATTATTAGTAAAATTATGCTTAACGGTTTTATCATTTTTTTAAAAATTTAAAGCAAATTACACAAAATAATACTTGTAAATATTTATATGTAACTATGTTTACTGATTTGTATGTTTAAATTTAATATTACTTATTCATTTAAAATGATACTATTTCGGCATTCTCCTATACATTTTCTTAGAATAAATCATTTAATTTTAAAATTAAACAATTTATCTCAAAAGATACTTTTATTATAAATAATAAAGGAATTTTAAGTATTTAATTCGCATAGGTTTTAATCCTTTATGAATTCGTTTTAAAACAAGATAAAAGAGGGTGAATTCAATAAAATGTTTTTACCCTCCCATTTTAAAGACTATTGCAACAAATGTACTATCAATTACCGTTTTCGTTTCAGTAAAATAATAGCTATTCAGCTAATTTTACATCATAGTTTTTATTCAGATACATTAAAACTTTTTATAATAAATAACCACCATAAACCAGTAGCATGGTACATACAGCTAAAACCTTTTCACTATTAATTTTAATTACACTTTGTATTAGTTGCAATACAGAGAAAAAAGAAAAGTAAGCAATTAAAGAAACAACTTCACTGAAAGAGAATTTTAAAAATAAATTTCTTATTGGTGCTGCTATAAACGATAACATTATTTTAGAAACAGATACGCTTGCTGTAAACGTTCTTAAAAGTGATTTTAACACCATTACACCTGAAAATATTATGAAATGGATGTATATCCGCAGCCTGATACATTTTATTTTGATATGACTGATAAATATGTGGCTTTTGGAGAAAAGAACAATATGAATATTGTTGGTCACACCTTGGTATGGCATTCTCAAATTGCACCTTTTATGAATGAGGTTAAGGATAGTGCAGTTATGGCGAAACATATAGAAAACCAAATAAACACTATTGTTGGTAGATATAAAGGACGAATTCACACTTGGGATGTGGTTAACGAAGCTTTAAATGAAGATGGAACATTCAGAGAATCTAATTTGTTCAAAGTAATGGGCGAAAATTATATTGAGCAGGCTTTTAAGTTAGCTGCCAAAGCAGATCCAGAAGTAAAATTAGTGTATAACGTAGGTTGTTTTGTGGTGCTAAGTGCAGTAGTAATTGCATTAGTGATGTTTTACCGCATCTACGAGTAGATAGGAGTCACTTAACCAAAATTTTTAACAGACTCCTATTTGGACTCTTTTTTTTTAGTTTTTTTAGTTTTTAATGGTTTTCAGGGAGAATACTGAGTATTAAAAAACCCTATAAACATAGGGTTTATGGGGTTTTGTTGTTTTTCAGTCTCTTTTGACTTTGTTTTCGCAGAGAGGAAGGGATTCGAACCCTCGCTGACTTCCCTTTATATATAAGGACTTCCCTACTCTATTTTATTTTTGTTGACCGATTTGTTGACCTAACCATTGATATCAATTAATTAGATTTGACTTTCAATCTTAACTCAAAGATACGATTTTCAATGTATTAAATAAGTACAATTAAGGTTAAATTCTATGACACTTTTCTCAAATACTCATTCACAATTTCCAGGTTAATACCAGAATACTCTGCAAATTCTTCTGAAGTAATAAACTGGTATGGTTCTTTTCCAAAATGAATTTTAATTCTATTTAAAAGTTTTCTTCCATAGCGTTCACTTCTGCCAGTGATGCATTGAATGTCTTTTGGGTATATACAAGCTCTTACTATTTTCATTTTAATGCATTATCCATACTTTATCCCACCAGTACCTATTGATTGTCCATATACCACAAATTGGTTAAAAAGGATGTTTTCGGAATGGATGGATTGTTGTTTTTGATTTCTTATATAAAGATAGTTTCATTTGTTGAGAATTAAAAATTTTATAACATTATGGCCAAACAAACTGGTATTATTAGATTGAAAGGAACTATTGGAGGTATTTCCTTTTACAAAACTGCAGATGGACACCTTGCCCGTGAAAAAGGTGGTGTAGATGCATCAAGAATTAAAAATGATCCTGCGTTTCAAAGAATACGAGAAAATGGTGCTGAATTCGGTGCTGCTGGAAAAGGTGGTAAAGTATTGCGTAACGCAATTCGGCTTCTTTTACAAAATGCAAAAGACAAAAGAGTGGTTAGTAGATTGACTACTGATTTGTTGAAAATTGTAAAAACTGACACAACAAATGCTCGTGGTGCTAGAACAATTGAAGATGGAAATATTGAACTTTTGGAAGGTTTTGAATTTAACGCTAACGGGAAATTAGGTGCGACTTTATTTGTTGCAACTGTGAATGCATTTGATAGAGTTACTGGAGACGCCACAGTAAGTGTTGCTCCTTTTGCACCAACTGTTAGAATTGCTGCTCCTGCAGGAACTACTCATTTTAAAATGGTAATGGGAGCTGCTGAGGTTGACTTCATCAATGAAACTTCTGTTTTTGAAAGTGATGAAACTGCTGTATTACCTTATGACAATGCTTTAACTGCTCAAATTGATTTGAGCGCTGTTGTAACTGCTAATTCTACGAAACCTGTTGCTCAGGTTTTAGGAATTGAGTTTTATCAAGAGGTGAATGGGCAAATGTATTCATTGAAAAATGGATCTTACAATGCCTTGTCTATTGTTGATATAGACACTGTTTAATGCATTTACTATTACACAGAACTTATTTTAAAGAGGGCACCAATGGTGCTCTCTTTTATAAAGGACACTTTTTAGGTTTTGTTATTGAATTGCCTTGGCTGGATAACAAAAGAATTATTTCTTGTATTCCTGAAGGCGTATACACTTTGAAACCACGGTTTTCAGAAAAGTTTAAACATCATTTACAAGTTGAAAATGTTCCTAACAGAAATTTGATTTTAATTCATCCTGCCAATGATGCAAAACTTGAATTGGAAGGTTGCCTCGCTCCAGTTACGAACTTAATTGGCATTGGAAAAGGATTGTATTCCAGACCATTATTTCAAAAAATAATTGCCCTATGCTATCAGGCATTCGACAGAAAAGAAACCATCACATTAACCATTAAATCTTAATTATGAACTTAACTCAACGCTATACAAAAAAGACCCCTAGATTTTTTAGAACACTAAGAAATATTGGTATTGCTTTAGCTACTGCAGGAGGTGTTATTATTGCAGCTCCAATTTCTTTACCGGCTATTGTAATATCTATTGCCACTTATTTAACAGTTGCGGGAACTGTGGCTACGGCTGTAAGCCAAGCAGTCGTTTCTGACACTAAAAATGATACAGTATCTAAAAAGAATGGCAACAAATAATTTTCAACTGAAATCTGGTGTGTTTGGGGGCACACTTTTATCTACGGTATTCAATATTAGCTTGCACGATATTTTATTTACTATTGTAATGGCTTTTATTGGGGCGGTGGTTAGTTTCTTTGTATCGTTTATGCTTCGGAAATTATTTTCAGATAAAAATTAAAGTTTTAAAAGCACCTGATGGGTGCTTTTTTTCATAAACACATTCACAAAAAATTATGAACAGTAAAGAAATATTGTATAGTAAAGGTAAGAATGATAAGTGTTACACTCCTGCGTATGGAGTTACTCCCATTTTAAAATACATTCCAAAAAATGCCATTGTTTGGTGTCCGTTTGATACCTCAGCAAGTGAATTTGTAAAGCAAATTAGCCAACAAAACAAAGTAGTGTTTAGCCATATTGAAACTGGACAAGATTTTTTTGATTATGAACCTAAACAGTGGGATGTTCTTATAAGTAATCCACCTTTTTCTAACAAACGTAAATACTTTGAAAGGGCTTTGTCGTTTAATAAACCTTTTGCACTGATTATGACAAATACCTGGTTAAATGATGCAGCTCCAAAACAACTTTTTAAACACAAAGAATTGCAACTCTTACTATTTGATAAACGTATGAAGTTTCTTAATAAAGGAATTATTGAACATAAAATTACGTTTAGTAGTAGTTATTATTGCTGGAATTTTTTACCTCAGCAACTAATTATTGAGGAGCTAATAGAATGATTTAATGCAAGAAAATTTGGGGATTTGAAAACGCAATTTTCCTATATTTAATTTTTTTAGTTTTTAGCAAACTCAATTAGTGGGTTTATAACTCCATTGTCAGCTTCTCTTAACGCAGCAATGTAGCTTTTTCTTGTTTCGTCTGCTTTTACCATATTTGACTTGTACCAAGAAAATATTTCTTTCCCAAAAACAGATTCCATAATAATGTCAGCCATCATTCTTGAATGCCTTCCATTTCCATTGGGAAAGCAATGAATTGCTACAATTCTGTGTTTAAATCTAATTGCAATTTCTTCAGGCAAATATGTTTTATTTTCTATCCAATACTTGGTGTCATCAATGAGATTTTTTAACTCTATTCCTATTTGAGTCCAATTTATTCCAATGTTTTTATTAGATCTTCTAAACTCACCTGCCCATTTCCAAACATCACCATACATTTTCTGATGTACATCTTTAATAAATTTTTCAGACATTATTTTTTCAGGTTTCAAATTAGCGTGAATAGTCCATTCTACTGCTTTTTCAATATTTAACTGTTCAAACTCATCTAGTTCCTTTTGTGTTGTTATTGATTTTATTTTTAGCCCTTCTTTTTCGTCTTCATCTAAAGGCGTTTGCCCATCAGTATATTTTAGATTTAATCCCATAATGACTTTCTCATTTCTCTTTTTATTTCATCAGCCAAGTCTATAATTGAATCATTAATTTTCTTATCTCCGATTCCTTGGTCTTCTAATTTCATATTTTGATTGGTCCTCAACACAATTTTTCTGGCCAATTTTTCAGACTTTGAGTTAATTAAGTTATCAATGGTTCCGTCTTTAGGAACGAATCCATACACAAATTTTAAATCCAATACCTCTGCAATATCTTTTAATGAATTAAGAGATATTGTGCCTTTCGCTTCGCTTTCCTCTATACTTTTCACACCTTGTCTAGTGATATTAAGCTTGGCTCCTAGTTGTGCCATAGTCATATTAAGTGCCATACGAATGGTGTTTATCCATCCTTTGTCTGGGACCAGAACCATTTCTGTTTTTTGAAAATGCTTTAGTTTTTGGTCCAATTGTTCAATTAATAGTTTCTTTTTGTTTCTCATTATTTGTAATGATTAAAGTTTACAAATTAATTATAATGTAATCTTATATGTTTACAAATATACAAAAAAGTTAACACGTAGGTTTACAAACTATATAAAATTAACTTATTTTGACAAATTCAGTATTTAAGAAAATCACAAAAAACTTAATTAAGGAATTACTATTTTAATTTTTAATAGAAAAACTTAAATAGCGAAGTGTCTTTATTAAGATTTTTAATTTAGAATAACTATAGAATTAATGATAACAAATCAGAATATCTAAATTACACCTATTTGCTAATTGAATCATATTGTTGGTTCCTTTACTTTTTCCATTCCAAAAGGCAATAAGGGCATCGGCATAATTTGCCATTTGCTGGTTTCGTATTGGTCCAGCTGCTTTTCCGTATTTATTCCAGTCTGCAGGGAATCGGGTTATTTTATAACCTCTCTCTTTTGCGTATTGCTCGCCAAGTTTATCTGCTCCTCTGCATGTACCACTTACAATATCAATATTGTTTTGATCCCGGAGGAATTTGTCACAGGTTTCTTTTAATTTTTGGCAATCGGTAAAGGATCTGGATCCTGCTATTATTATTTTCATTTTCTTTTAGTTTTAAATGATGAGATCCCCCAGTCGAGCTGAGGGTGACATTTTGAGATTCCTGCCTTCGCAGGAATGACAAGAGAGTTTAAGACTTCAACAAAGCAATTTTTAATTTTGAAATTGCTACTAGTTGTTGCTGTAGACTTTCTTCAAAAGCATTAATTTTTTTAAGCTTTTCAACCTTGGTCTTCCACTGTTGTTGCTCATAGTTATGGAGTGCTTTATTGAGTACTTTTTTAGCATCTGAAATACAGATAAATGGAATGACACTTCCTTTTAAATAGTATGCGAAATACTTGCCGATTTTAAGAGATAAGCATAAATAATACAGCGATTCCCGGGTTTCCTCCAAAGGTGTTGTAATGACAAAACAATTTGGGCAAGGCTTCTCCAGTGGCTTACCACTGTTTAATCCTTTATTTAGAATAAAAAAGTGCGGTGTATTATAGGTTCTTCCGCTTCGGTGGGTTTTGATTTCATAAGTTGGCATAGCTACGCATTTAAAAATTTACGCTTCGCGCATATAAATTTTTAAACAAAAAGAAAAAAGAAAGCACCCGTGTTGGTTGTGTGGCAAAGGCTGTCAAGGTTTTTGTAAAAAATACAACCGGTGTTTTTTATAAAAATTTGAAACGAGCTGTAAATGAGGTGGAGATTTTTTTCAAAACCCGAAGGGCTTGACCTTGAAAGGCTACGTGCGGCTGGAGAAGGGAGCAACCGATTTTTGCGACCTTTTTTATTTTTTAAACCTCGATTATTCTTTGAAATGATTATAAGAATGTTCATTTCAGCAGGTAATGGTAAGCCTAATGCGGTAGCATTAACGCGAGCCGCCGCGAGTAGGAACAAGGGTGTTGGGGCAAAAGTACGTTGAGGTTCGAATAAGTACGTGCAACAACTACGTGGTACACGCAAGGGTGGCGGTGTTTTTGATGCTGCTGGAAAGGCAAGGGCAATTTATGGAGTGGTTTAATTGTACTTATTCATTTTTTACTTGTCTAAAAAACGAATCAAAAAAGGACACTTTTTAGCAGGAATTTCTGCTTTGCAGAACCACCCTTAAAACTTCGCGTCACTGTGTTCCAAGTCTCGAAGCTTTTAAGGATCTATTCTTTCTAAAAAGATTTTACAAAACAAAAAGTGAAGTTTTAAAAATAGCAGTGTTCTTTTTTTGTGAGTTGAGGTTTTTAGTATATTTCTACCTTTTGGAGTACAATGTTAACGGAATACATTGCTCTTGTGCGCGTTTGCAATATGTTTTAATTGCGAGTGTTAAGGAGTAATTAAATTATATGCAAAATGGAGGTCTTCAAAAACTGTGACACCCTTTTTTTAGCCCGAAGTGACCAAGCAGGCGAGCCAAATTGTGTAATAGCGGTTTGCCCCTAATAGTAATGAATTCATACTTTATTGGGTTTTAGGGGCAAAAGATAGCTATGCGTGAGGAATACGTGGAATGTGTGCAATAAAGTAAATAAATTGTGCTAAATGAGGACTTTGGACGATTAGTGCAATTTATGGTAAGTACAAGGGATTTATCTACTATAATTTAGGTTAAATGAAAAGATTACTTCACTACGTACGTAATGACGTTTATTTACTTAAATGCCTTTGTAATTGTATTTTATGGAACAAAATGGAGAGTGTGACGAACACCATATTACCCGCACGAAAGTTTGTGGTTTGTTCTAAAGTTTGTTTTGGAAATGGATTTAAAAAGCGCAAAGGCTAAAAGTAAGTGCCACATTTTTTGTGGCTTTTACTGCGCGGAATTGGAAGCTTTATGGAATGGAGTGCTAACGAAATGGAGTAGTGCTGGAGATAAGGACATAAAACAGTTCACATCCGAATATTTTTACAAAATGAAAGATAAATAATTATAGATTTTTAAACATTTTTAATTCTTACGGGGCAGTTGCTTTATATATGATTCCTGATGAAGGAGAGGAAATATAATACTCACTTCCGGCTGCTAAAAAAGCAGATTCTCCTTTGGCAAGATTCAATACTGTATCGCCTTCTACAATTGTGGCTGTACCTTCAATTACAATCATAATTTGAGCCGTTTTTGCTTTCGTTTTATACTTACTTGATACCGTTAATTCAATTTGACTCAATTCAAAATCTGGAGCAGAAGTGGAATATATTCGCTCAACACCATCCTCTTGTAGTGCTCCAGGCATAATCTCTGGTATTGTTTGCTCAAAAGTCACATGCTTTAATAACTCAGGTACATCAACATGTTTTGGTGTTAAACCTCCTCGTAATACATTATCAGAGTTTGCCATCAGCTCCATGTTTTGACCCTCCAAATATGCATGAGGAACTCCAGCGTCTTGAAATACAGCTTCTCCTTTATTCACCTTAACAATATTGAAAAAATAGATAGAATAAATTCCTTTGTCAATAGTTGTTTTATCAATTGCCAAATCCACTGCTTTAGCTGCCCAATAATCTGGACTTGATTTATCTAATTCCCCTCGCAAATATAAAGGCATAATACGGTTCACTAATGGCGTTAACATTTGATTACTTTCTTCATTAGACTGTTCCATGACCTTTTTATAAAGACTATAATATCCTTCTTCTTCAAAAACGGAAAGCAAACCAATAAATTCCGGCGTATTATTAAGTATTTGACTTAATATATTCTTTGACAAAAACCCGTGCAACAACCAAAACTCACTAAGAGCAACCATAATTTCAGGCTTATGGTTATCGTCTTTATAATTTCTATTTGAAGCATTCAAAGGTATCCCCAGTCCATTTTCATATTTAAAGCCTTTTTCAGCTTCAAATTTAGATGGATGTACTTGAATAGACAGCATGTCTTGTACATCTAACACCTTAAATAAAAAAGGTAATCTTCCAAATTTACTAGCGATATCAACTCCCAAATTCTTAGATAGATTAGAATTTAAATAGACATTTAATTCCTTATCTCCATTTAAAGTTCTTATAACTGAAGGAGCGTTCACATGCGCTCCTAGCCAATATTCTGCATATTTTTTACTGCTTTCTTTAATACCTAACAGCTTAGGAATATATTTTGTACCACCCCAAACGTAATGTTGAACAGTTCCTTTTAGTGAAAATAATTTAGTCATTTCTTTTAGTGTGATTATCGAATTTAATTAAAAAGAGAAATCTCATATGTATAAATACATCCCACATCTCTCTTTTTGATTTTAATTTGAGGTTTAAATTAACTTACTCATCAAGCTTATTAATAGCAAAAGCGTATGCTCCCAATCCAATTATATTACTGGTGCTATTTTTTGAAATTCCAACTCCAGTTCTTAAAAATGGGTCATAAGCTATCTTCTTATTGGTCCCTGGAATTTCTAATTCTTTTTGTTGCCCTTCCAATAATCTACTTTTACTTATTGCATCTTCTAAATTAAACACCCTAGGAACAAGTCTATGCAAGGAATTACCATCATGTAGTTTAAAATTTGATTCCATTTGCTCAAACATGGCTGGAGCAAAAAGATCATAAGCACCTGAAACTCCACCACCAAGAATAACAATTCCATCAAAAAGGGTAATAATTATTGAAAGTGCCTCACCCAATGCGGTTCCAAAATCATTGTATGTAGCTATTGCGGCCTGTTTATCTCCTTCTAATTTACCTATGGCAATGTCATGAATTTCTTGAGGCATACCAACATCACTTAACGGTATATTGGTTTTTTTAGCAAAACTTCTTCTTATTCCCTCTCTACTAATGTGTTCTTCAGCATGGTAATCTGGACTCAAAACATCTCTTAATAACCAAGCTTCACCTCCATTTGAGTTGTCACCTGTAATCAACTGATTATTAGCAACCAACCCAACTCCAAATCCTGTTCCAAGTGTAACACCAATTAGGTTTTTAAATCGTTTCGAGCTATTTACTTCTTCAAGATTTTTGTTGATTTCAGGTAAAAAACCGAATAGCGCTTCGCCATAAGCAAATAAATTACCATCATTATTAATAAAAACTGGGATCTCGAAATGATGTTCTAACATTGGACCTAGTGCAACACCACCTCTAAACGCTGGAAGGTTTGGCAAGTCTCCAATGATACCATTTGGATAATCCGCAGGTCCAGGGAAAGCAAAACTTATTGCCACCGGAGCTTCCTTTAATTCTTTTTTTACTATTTCAAAACCAGAAATAATTGTCTCGAGGCATTTATTTAAATCTTCCGAATTGGGATATAGCCTAATTGGAGTGATAATTTGTTTATTCCCTTGAATTGCAGAGAAAACAAAGTTTGTTCCTCCCGCATCCAATGTCATTACAATCCTTTGATCTTTATCTATAGAATATTCCATAATGCTATTATTTTTTTGAGTTTACAAAAGAAATTAAGAACAAGTAAACCATACAAATTACAAGTACCAATAAACTTATTAGAAATCCAAAACTTTCACTTATTGCTCCCATAATAGGTGGAATAAAAGCACCCCCAGAAACAGCCATAATCATCAATCCAGATATTTCATTTGAACGATCTGGCATTTTATCTATAGTTATTGAAAATATTAGAGGAAATAAATTTCCAGAACCAAAACCAACTAAGAAAATAGCAATTAATCCAATCGTTGGATTAGGGGCTACAAACAACAAAATTACACTCAACAAAGCAATAGCTGTAGTAATGATTAAAAATAAACGAGGCTTAACAAAGTTTAGTAATACAGCGCCAAGAAAACGACTTATCATTAAAGCAATAAAGTACACACTTATTCCAAGAGATGCTTTTTCAATATCCCATCCAAATCCGTTCATCATATAATTTTGAATGTTTGAATTCATACCTACATCAGCACCAACTGTTAAGAAAATCCCAACAACCATCATTAAAATAAAAGGGTTTTTAAGTAATGAAAAACAAGATTTAAATGTCGCAGGTTCTTTTTCTACACCACTTTCTTCAATCTTTGTGAAATACAACCATAAAACTGCAATTAATGAAGTAACAGCGTATACGGCAAATACCAATTTCCAATTTCCGAATTGAGTTGCAACAAATGCAGCAATAATTGGTCCTAGTAATGAAACAATTGCCTTTACAAACTGCGTTAAACTCATAAAACTAGAAAACTTTTCACGAGGAGAAACATCCTGTAGCAAAGGATTTGCTGATACCTGAACAATGGTATTACCTATTCCTAAAAAAACAAAAGCAGCTAACATTATTGGAAAAGAATACCCAATAAACGGAATTAACATTCCCACTCCAGACAATGCCATACCTAAAACCAGCATATTCTTTTTACCCCATTTATCTTGAAAAATACCTACTGGAACAGATAAAAAGAAAAACCAAATAAATGCCATTGAAGGTATCAATTGAGCAAGGTTATCAGGCAAGTCGAAATCTTTTTGAATATAGCCTGTCGATACACCTACTATATCTACAAATCCCATTACTATAAAAGACATGAATACTGGAAGTAACTTATTCCATTTAATTTTTGAAGTCATCATTTTTAATTATTTAATTTATATTTGATTAGAAGTTATTTAATGACTCAAATATATTTGCGAGGTGTTAATTAAAAAATAATATATACTTAATTAAGGATTAAAATTCAACTTAATCCTATTAATTAGGGTTCTTTTACTGATTTAACTATATTTTTTTTATTTTTCAAGGCTTAATGAATAAGGAGCATTAACTGGTTGATTACCCCAATTTTTATTTGGGTAACTTCCTAGCTCAAAAATAATTTCCCCTCCATTTTGGATCGTTTCATACTGAAGAAAGTTATTGTTATATTTTTCACCGTTTAATCTGATTGATTGTATATAAAAATTCTTGTTTGAGTTATTTTCAGAGGATATTGTAAATACATTTCCGTTTTCTAGTTGTAATGTTGCTTTTTTGAATAATGGACTACCAATTACGTATTGATTTACTCCTGGAGTTACTGGGTAAAAACCTAATGCACTAAAAACATACCAAGCAGAAGTTTGTCCATTATCTTCATCTCCACAATACCCATCTGGAGTGGCAGAATATAAATTCATTAAAACTTCTCGAATCAATTTTTGTGTTTTATAAGGTACACCTGCATAATTATACAAATAAATCATGTGCTGAATTGGTTGGTTTCCATGAGCATAATTACCCATATTTACAATCTGCATTTCACGTATTTCATGAATGGTTGTTCCGTAATAAGAATCATCAAAATCTGGTGGCATTGTAAATACATTGTCTAGTTGTTCCATAAACTTTTCATTTCCTCCCATTAAATCAATCAATCCGTTCACATCATGAAAAACTGACCATGTATAATGCAAACTATTTCCTTCTGTAAACGCATCTCCCCACTTCAATGGATTAAAAGGCGCTTGAAAAGAACCATCTTCATTTTTACCCCTCATTAAATTGGTAGATGGATCGAAAACATTTTTATAGTTCAACGATTTCTTAAAATATTTATCAGCAATTTCTGCTTTACCCAATTTTTCTGCCATTTTTGCAATGGTAAAATCAGCATAAGCATACTCCAATGTTCTTGCAGCATTTTCATTAATACTAACATCATAAGGTACATACCCCAATTTATTATAATAATTTAAACCTTCTCTTCCTACCGATTTAAAAGGTCTGCCCTCTTCTACAGTTGCATTTTTCAATATTGCTTCAAAAAGAACATCAGTATCTTTATGAACATTTCCCTTTAAAAAAGCATCTACAATTATTGGGGCTGAATTAGATCCAATCATACAATCTCTATGTCCAGGACTTGCCCATTCTGGTAACCATCCAGATTCTTTGTAAGTATTTGCCAATCCTTCCATGATTTTTCCATTCAGATCTGGATACATCATATTGAAAAATGGAAAAACAGCTCTAAAAGTATCCCAAAAACCATTGTCTGTAAACATATAACCAGGCAGCACCTTTCCGCTATACGGACTATAATGGATGACTTCATTTTTTTCATTGAACTCATAAAATTTTCTTGGAAAAAGGAGTACTCTATACAAACAAGAATAGAAGGTCCTAATATTATCTGTATTGTTGTCTTCAATAACAATTCTGCTTAATTCTGTTTCCCAAGCACTTTTAGCTTTTTCTTTAGTAGTTTCAAATGAATCTTGTCCTATTTCTCGAGATAAATTTAATTCAGCCTGTTCTGAGCTAATAAATGATGATGCCACTTTTGCGTGTACTACTTCACCCTTTTTTGTTTTGAAACCAATGATAGCTCCAACATGTTCACCTTCGCTATTCTTCGAATTTTCTTGTAACTCCCAATTGTCAGCCCAAGTATGCGTAAGTTCAAAGTCTTTATCAAATTCAACAACAAAATGATTATAAAAATTCTCTGGAACACCCCCATTATTATTCCGACAATAACCGATAATTTTTCTTTTCTCTGGAATAATTTTAACCATAGATCCTTTAAAAAAACCATCAACCATAATATATGATTTATCAGAATCTGGGAATGTAAATTTAAAGTGTGCAGCACGCTCTGTGGGAGCTACTTCAGCTACAACATCATAATCTGCCAAATAAACTTTATAGTGATAAGGTTTTACAGTTTCAGCTTTATGTGAAAACCATGAGGCTCGTTCTTCTTCATTGTATTTTAATTCACCTGTTACAGCCATTAATGAAAACGCAGCATAATCATTAATCCAAGGACTAGGTTGGTGCGTTTGTTTAATCCCCCTAATTTTATTCTCGTTGTAATTGTAAGTCCATCCGTTACCCATTTCAGCTGTCATAGGTGTCCAAAAATTCATTCCCCAAGGTGTTGCGATAGCTGGGTACGTATTCCCATTTGACAAACTATGCTTAGAATCGGTTCCCATCAAAGGGTTTACATAATCTACAAGGTCAAGCTGTTTATTCTCTTCTACATTCTTTTCGATTTTATCAGTTGTGCATGAGAAAAACATTACTACTAGTACTAAACTGATTACACTTTTATTTTTTATTTGGATATTCATTTGAAGGTCTTAATCTTGTAGTTTAATAAAGAGCACTTGATTTGTTCCATGTTGTGGAAATGCTAATATCTGTAATTCTTCTGAAAAATCCGGGTCCGTTGGGTGGTTAAGCCCTATAATAAAGTCTATCGCACTTCCTTTTTTTGAGTTCACTTTCAATAACTTACCAGAAGCCCAATCTGTAATATAATAATAATTTCCTGCTTTTGTAATACCTTCTAAATTTCCAACTTCTTTTGCCAATGCCGTTATTTTTTTTGTTTTTAAATTTATATTTAAAATATCTCCTAGTTTAGATGTTTCAAATGTTCCAGCCTTACTTAAAACACCCCAAGAAGCAACTATTAAACTACCTTGATCTATGTACAGACCATCAGGAGCTTCTAATCTATCTGTCTTTAACCAAACCTTGACTTCTTTGCTATTTGCTACTATCTTATAAATTTTATTTCCAAAAAAATCGGAAATATATAAATCTCCATTTTCAGCTCTCACAATATCATTCAAAAATTCTCCATCAGGAATTTCAATGAATGTTTCAATTTTTTGATTGGCAATATCAATCTGATACACTCCATCTCTATCTACTACGTATAAATAATCATCTGTAATAGTCATTCCTGAAGGTGCATGCATACCCTCTTCTTTCCCAATCCAAAATGGTGCAATAAAATTTCCTTTTTGGTCTATTCTTGAAATCCAACCATTACTGTCCTTTTCTAATGAAATTCCTCCTCCTAAATTAGAAACAAACCAAGTTTTAGAAGATGCGTGCCATACAACCTGATCTGGTGCATCGTATTTATAATTATCATATTGTGCTTGAATTGATAAAATATTTAACAAAAAAACAAACAAAAAAACCACTTTAAAATTCATATTAATAATTTAAATAATTAGATTTTATTACTCCCCATTCTTCCAATGATTCGGGAAGGTATTGTTCAGGTTCTTTTTCAAAACCAAAATTTATATAACCAACTGGCTTCTTATAATTAATTGTTTTAAGTGCTTTAAAAAAAGGAGCATAATCAAAGTCACCATCTTCTAAGGGCATAATCGTACTATTGTCCATACTACGTCGGCTTGTTGTATCCATTTTTTTTGATGCGCCCGCAATTGTAACGAAACTTAAATAATCTTTTACATTGATCACTACTTCATCTAATCTATTTCCATTTCCCGCTTTTAGTTCATGACAGGTATGAAGTGCCAATTTTAAATTAGGATGATTAATTTTTTCAACCATTGGTAAGGATTGTTCGGCTGAATAGAAATAACACCAGCTATGCGGATAAAGTGTTACTGGCACCTTTTTGGATGCCGAATAGTTCACCACATTTCTCAAAATATTTTCAACCTGTTCATCATTTATTCCAACTTCTTTCTTTCCAAAAATAAACCAAAGAGCTATATTTTTATCTGTGATACTATCAACCACTTTCTTCCATCTATTCCTATCTTGTTCTGAATCATTAAAATTATATCGTACAAAAACTGAATAAATTTTAAAATCAGAAGTGTTGTCAGCAAGTTGAATAAACTCATTAAGTTGTGCTATATGTTCCTCTTTTGCCATTCGTAAAGAAATGCCATCATATCCAATGCTCTTTAGTGTATTTATTTGTGCCTGTGGAGTTAAATTTTCAAGTCCCCCAAAATTGTAAACAAAAAAAGGATTGGTAAGTTCATTTTTTTTTATATTTTTTTGGCAACTATTTACACCAATAGCTATTAAAAAAACAAGCGCTAAGATTAATTTATTCATTTCACTCAATTTTTATTGTTTCTAGTTATTAAATATTTTGTTGTATAAATTTTCATGCTTGTCAATACAACCCGAAAATTGGATGATTGCATTCATATTTTCTAATGAAATTGGAGATTCACTTTTATAATTACGCATACGACTTCCCCAAATAGAAACTGTCAATTTTTCACTTCCTTTAACCAATAAGAAATCCCAAGACATTTGTTCTGAAACCGGTGTTAATGCGTTATTCCCACCCGAAAAAGCTTCAACATTACTCAATGAAGTATGCCCCTGTCCTTCTATAATAATAGGGTGTATATTTTCTACCGTCTCTCCTGTATTTGCAATAATTGAACCTTGTGATATTTGCCAATTTCTGTTTTTGGTATTGCTTCCACGTTTTAAAATACCAACTGCTACACAGTCAAAATTAAAATTTGTTAATTGCCCATATGATTGATTATCTAATAGAATCCCTCCATAGGTGCCGAAAGTAAATAAATCCATTATTTGAGCATTGTCGGTATTATTAATTGTATAAGCAAATGTTTTTTTTGCAATTACCGCATCAACTACAGCTTTACTATATTGCCCACCTATGAACCTTTGCGCTGCAGGATTCACATGGCAATGTAGAATACGTGGCACATCATAAACATAATTCATTCTAATAAATTCACCACTCAAAGGGTATCCATAACAATGTTCAAATGTCATCAATTCACAAGGGAAATTTTTACTTGCGTTAAAATCAAAAGCTAAATATTCTCCATAAAATGTGAGACATGATAAATAAACACCTTGCGTCTTACTTGTTTTAGATACTTGAATAGTTGCCTTATACTCGATAATTTCAAAAGGGTTTTTTATTGTTTGTTCAGCATACCAAAATTGAATTCCCTTTAGTTGAGTAGCCGATTCCACCGTCATAAAAACACTTTTTGTATCGGTAATTTTAAACACACTTCCAACTGGCTGTTTTTTAGATTGATGAAATGTTCCTCGATGCGTTGGACCGTTAACACCAATTAATGAAACATTTTTTCTTAAAATAAGCCCTCCATTTATATGATAAGGCTCTTCCGAAGGTTCTACCCACAAAGCTGCTCCACTAATTGATGCCCAATTTATGGCTTTTTGAAGGTTTGTTTTATTCAAGATGGGACTGTTCTCTGGCTTTACACCAAATTCCTGAATACTTTTCATTCCTTGTGAGAATGAAAAATGAACACTTAAAATAGTTAATACTAAAAACAACTTTCTCATGATTTAATATTTTGTTAATTTAATAATTATGTTAAATAAGGTCTCTTTCTTTAACTCCGTTATAATGATCTGAATTGTTCTTTTTCAACCATTCTAATAGGCTACTCCGTAATTCTTCTACTTTTTCCTTGTAATCTGCACTATCTGGGTTTTGGCCTATTAGATTGTTTATCTCATGTGGATCTGTGTTTAAATCATATAATGCATTAATCACTGTTGATTCCTTCGTATATGGCATCATGAGTTTCCAACCATCCTTTACAATCATATAATTAGGAGCAACTGGTCCTCGGTAGTCCCATTCTGTAACCACATACTCTCCATGTCTTGTTTTTTTTCCCTCTATTAATTTTCTTAAACTTGTTCCATCTGACGAATGCTCTTTAATGTTTAAATAATCTAAAATAGTTGGAAACAAATCTATGTTGGATATATAACCATCAACAACTGTTTTCTTTTTTATTACTTCAGGCAAGTGAATCATTAATGGAATATGAGAAGATTCTTCATAAAACACATTCTTTTCTCTAAGACCGTGTGCTCCTAACATTTCACCGTGATCACTTGTAAAAATAATTAAGGTATCATCTGTTAAGCCATTTTTATCAAGAGTATTCAAAATTTTCCCAACCCAATCATCAATCTCTTTTATAATTCCGTAGTAATTGGAAATCATATATTTTATTTTTTCAGGATCCGAATATTCTGGCATTCCCATTCTACCATTGGCAGTTTTATACGGTGAGTTATTCATATCATCATTTATACTCTCAGGCGCTACCATATCTTTAGCTGGATACATCCCGTAATATGGCGCAGTAGGAGTCATTGGTGCATGAGGCATATGTATAGACAACGTAATACTAAAAGTAGTGTCCTTTAACCTCTCAATCGCAGCTATGGTTTCTTTGGCTTGATAAGCCGTAAAACTATGTTCTGCTGGAATCATTAACTCCCCATGTAAATTTGGCTGGGATCTTCTTTTATTTGGGTCTTTTTTTACTATATCATACGATTGTCCATAGTAACTATCCAATGGATCTGGTTTATAAGGTCTTTTTACAAAAGTGTCATAGAATTCTCCTTCTTTTAACTCCTGCTTAGGAAATTGTTCATTAATATAGTCCATATATACATGGTTTTGCCCACCATGTTCAAAGATAGATTTACCATTTTTCGCATTCCTTTTTGGGTTTTTATAAATTTCAGAATGTGAAGTCATTGAATGCCATTTTCCATAGTACTCACAATGATATCCGTTTTCCGTTAGAACCTCATCAAATGTTGGGCTTGTCATTACCGGTTCTTCATCATAAAAATAGGTTTTGGCATTTGTATTCACCCCTGTATTTTCCACAGTCATACCTGTAAGTATAGCTGATCTTGCAGGGCCACAAACGGCCATTGGCGTGTAAGCATTCTTAAAATAAGCACCATCGGTGGCTAGTTTATCTAAATTAGGTGTTTTTAAAACGGAATTTCCGGCAATACTCAAAGCTTTACTCTGCTGCTGGTCAGTTATAATAAACAACAGATTTTTCTTTTTTTTATGCTGTGCATTAATTGTTTGACCTATCAACATACAACTTACTATGATAACCAATACTTTTAAGTTCTTATTCATTTGATTCTGTTTATTACAATTTTTATTCTTTTGTGGAAAAATCTTTTACAACTTCCTGTTTTCCGATATCAGGATAATTTTGTTCGAATTCTTTATAATATGATTTAAGCTGATTAATTTGATCAAAACAACTCTCATTATTGATTTGATTTTGTAACTCCAATGAATCATTCAATCGATCAAAAAACATATCTCCATATTCTCTATAATCAAACTGCTTTCTGAAGTCTGTTGGATCCAACATTATTCCTAATTTGAAGTTTTCAGAAATCACAGTCGCTTGTGACCAACTTTCTGAGACGATATAATCTCTATTAAGAGATGTGTTGTTTTGCATTAAGTTATGTAAAGATTTTCCTTGAACCTTATGTTTTAACATTGGCATTTCAACACCGGCCATTTCTAAAATAGTGGGAAGAATATCTACCTGACTAACTAACTCATAATTCTTACCTCCTTTCGATTGTCCTGGGTAATGAATTATTAATGGGATATTTAAAATATCTTCATAAATATTATGGCCCATTGCTGCTTTTTCAACCATTCCATGATTTCCAACAAAATCGCCATGGTCTGTAGAATAAATAATGACTGTTTCATCTTTCATTCCTGCTTTTTCCAATGAATTAATAATCTCACCTACATAAAAATCTAATTCTGTAACTAAAGCATAATATGCTCCAATATAATTTCTCCATAATTGTTCATCTTCAAATGCCTTATCCATATTCCAAACTTTATTTCCGCCATTTCGTTGACTTTGCAAAAATGGAGGTAGTTTTTCTGTAGGTTCGTAAAAACTTATTGGTTTTTTTATACTACTATAATTATTAGTGCCTGTTCCCCAATCAGAAACATCATACATATCCATATATTTCTTTAATGGCGTATAGGGTTGGTGTGGTCTATAAAACGTTGCCCAACAGAAAAATGGCTGATCAGAATCTTTATGTTCTTTTATCATCTCAATTGTATTCATTGCTGTATAAGCTTCCATTGTATAACCTTCCGGTAATTCCGAAATACGTGTTCCTAAATCAGCAATTGAAATTTCACCCATTTCATGTGAACATGATGATGGTTTCCCAAATTCAGCAGCCCAGTCTATTGCAAATTCTTTACTATAGCCTTGTGCTTCGATCCAAGTAACATAATTATCCTCACTTTCACTACATAAATGACTTTTTTTAACATCCCAACCTTCATCTATGGACGATTTTGTATGTCTCTTCCCAAAGGCATATGTTTTGTACCCTTGAGTCTTTAAAATTGAAGGCAAGGAAACAACTTCTTTCATAACATTGGTATCTTCACTATTAGATAAAATACCTAAAGTTCTAGGGTAAATGCCTGTCAAAAATGAAGATCTAGCAGGGGCACAAATTCCAGTTGTACAATACGCTCTATCAAATACAAATGACTCACTAGCCAACTTATCTAAATTTGGTGTTTGCACATCTGGGTGTCCTTCGTATCCTGTCACCTTTTTGTTATGTTGATCGGAAAAAAGGATTAAGATATTTGGTGGTTTCTTATTGTTCTTTTCTAATACCTCCTTTTCTTTACAACTGAATGTAAAAAGAGTTAGCGCTAATAATACATAGGTTAGATTTTTCCTTTTGTTCATTTCTTCATTTTATACTTCTGTTCTGATTCAATTATATTAACCTAGATTTTCGGCCATTTTCAATCAGTTAAAACAAGTTTAACGCCAGCTCTAGTTGGTGTAATGGGCTTAATGGTACCATCTACATTAAAGCACATATAATCAATACAAGTTGTACGTTGGTATGCCCCATCTGGAAAAACATCGTAATGATAAGCCAAGTAATATTGATCTTCTATTTCTAGCACTGAGCCATGAGCGGTTTTAGATATTGTAAAAGTTTCATTCCCTGTGAAGAAGTCGCCCATATATTCATAGGGACCAAAAAGATCATCAGCCATCCAATAACGTAGGGAAGCATAACCACCACCAATCATATACACTTTCCCTTTTCGTTCAAACATAAATGGGCCTTCATGAAAACCTTCCATAGGAGGAAGTTCAACTTTAGAATCAGGAACAATCTGATCCATACTTTCCGTTAGGGTAAAAACCACAGGGTAAAAAGGCAGGTCTAAACTTTTACGCTCAGAAATTACAAGATAATCTTTCCCTTTATAGTTAAATACGCAGGGATCATAAGCTTGTGCATATCCTTCAGGCATTTTATAAAGACTACGAGGGTTGTTAAACGGTCCTGTTGGAGAATCACTATCTGCAACACCTATATGGTCACCTTCAGGAAAATAGAAATAATAATGCTCGTTTTTTTCAGCAGCATCTGGTGCCCAAAACGGTCCTCCCCATGGGGTTTCAGAATTGCTTAATACAACACCATGATCTTTCCAATCCACTAGGTTTTCTGAAGAAAAAGCATGATAATCTTCCATGTCCCAAACGCCTGCATCGTCTTTGTCGTGAGAACCATACAAATAATATTTTCCATCACTCCATTTATGAATAGCGGGATCTGCAGTGAATGGATGTTTTATAACTGGATTTTGTGCTTTTACTCCAATACAGCCAATAAATACTATAAATAATATTACACTCTTTTTCATTTTATTAAGTTTTAAATTTCAATTATTAATTCATGTTATTTGTCGTTATCCAGTTGGGTTTTTACTATTTGTGCTTCTTAATTAAGAAGCAAATTCCCCAAGTAATTATTTAGTTTGCACCACCTTTTGAATAGTCCCATCTTCATTAAAAAACAATTTATCGAAACATACCGATCGTAAATTACCTTCATTAGAAAGAGCTTGATTATGATAAAACATATACCACTGATCTTTATACTCAACCACAGACCCATGCGTTGTACCACAACCCACTTCATCCATAAATACACCTCGATTTTCCCATGGTCCTAATGGATTTTCACTGGTGGCATATACCATATTATTTAATGGTTTCGCATTATCTGAATGGATTAAATAATACAAACCTTTATTCTTAAATACCCATGGTGCTTCATGAAAATCGGCTAGTCCTTCCTGTAGTCTTAATTCGCCATCAATCTCCATCATATTATCATTTAGTTTTCCTGCAGCACATTTTCCTCCACCACCATAGTAGAAATAAGACTGTCCATCATCATCAATAAATACGCTAGGGTCAATCATGGCAAATCCGCCCACACCTGTCATGTAACCTTTATCCTTAAAATTTTTATCAGGGTGCTTGCTAACAGCAACTCCAATTTTCCAAGTATTATTCCAATCGCTGCCACTAGGGTGTGGGTAATAGAAATAATACTTTCCATCTTTATAAGCACAATCAGGTGCCCACATAAAGCCTCCTTCTGGTCTGCCCCATTTCACATCTCTAGAATGTAAGATTTCTCCATGATCTTTCCAATTGATCATATCATCGGTTGAAAAAACATGGTAGCCATCCATCAAATCGCAACCACGTGCTGGTGCAACATCGTGCGAGGGATATACATATAATCTGCCGTCTTCCCAAACATGTGCAGATGGGTCTGCAGTGTACATATGCTTGATAAAAGGATTCTCTTTGAAAACAACTACTAATTCATCAATCGCAAATTGATTCTGTGGGCTATCGTTTGACGCACAACCAATAAACAATACCATTTGAAGTATAAGTACTTGAGATATTACATACCTATTATTTCTTTTATGTCTCATCCTTTATAACTATTATAAATCTAAATTATCTATCTACTACTGTTTTAATCTCTTTCATAAAAGCTGGTTTGGTAGAAGAGAATCGTACTTTTGACTTCCATTCCCCTGTTCCATTCGCTACTTTGATTAATATATGATTCCACCCTTTTTCTAGAGGGATCCCTTCATATTTGAATTCATCTTCAACAAATCCACCAATTCTAATAGTTTCTGATATTGCTTTTCCGTTAACGCTAAAAGCCAAAGCATCATCCATTCCAAAATGCATATCCAAACGTGGCATATCCGGTTCAATTAATAAATCGGTTAGCGAACGTGGACTGTACATCCAAAAACTTAGGTAGACTGAAGCATATTCCTTATGTTTAAGGTCTTCCTTTTTAAAATCGAATATTCCATTGTCATCAGATGATAAAACATCCCAATAATGTCCTTTGGTAACCGTGCCTAATTTCACTTTAGTAAACTCATCTTCTGTAAGTGGTGCATATGCAAAAACCTGTTCAATGTCATGGCTGTCATTCTTAACCGATCCATAAAAATTGGTGTTTTCCAATACGCCATTAGAATTTAACGCCTGAGGTACGTCTCTTACTTTTCCTTTAAAAACACCTCCCAAATTAGTAATCATTGTATTTATTAAATGTTTGGATTGATTCCCTAGAACAAATAAATCGATAGTAGAAACAATAATTTCACCATCACCTTTTGCTTGACGTACAATAACATGTCCTGACGCCTTTGTTTCTCGTTCATTACGATAGACTTTTGCCGTTTTAATATCTTCACCTTGATAGTTCCATTTTAACCAATCGGTATTGCAGGCTTCTAAAACTAACTGAGATTCATTTACCCAATCTCCTCCAATTGAAACTGTAGAAACAGGTTCTTTTGTCAATTCTGAAAAATAAAAACTAGCATTACGCTGTCCATTTACTATGGCATGTTCCCCATTAATTATATAGCTGGTTGCATTTCGATTGTAGAATTCAACTTTTCTACTTGTCAAAGCTTCAATAAATGCATTTGAATTAACGGTTGCTCCCCAAAAAATTAGGGTGCTCCCATTTTGTAAGGCTACTTTTAAATTTTTAACCAATTTTGAATTCAACATCGGCGGATGCGCTCCATCCACTATAATCAATTGATTTTGATAAATAGATAATGACTCAAATTTAATGGCTAAATTTTCAAACTTGGTTTTTAGACTACCATCCAAATCTCCTGAAAGCCATACCATGCTTTTCTTTTCTTTTGAAGGATTAACTTTTACAGTATTATCTTCATATTGTTTCCAAACATTGTTCAGCTGCGCATAATTATCAGAGTAAGCCGCTTTAATAGCATCAAAAAGTGGCCAGGTTTCATATAATGGTAATGTTGGGTCATATCCCGGATTAAAAGTTGAAGAATAAGATCCTAATCTTTCTGGTTGATAACCTGGTTTGCCTTCAACAAACTCATTAAAAAAGATTCCATCTTCCAAGGTGGGAGCTTTACTGATATCTTTTAAACCAAGTGATAAAGGCTTTAGCCCATACCAAGCTAAATTAAAAACCGAAGCATAAGATGCATTGTATTTTCTTTGTAAAGAAATTAATTCAAAAGCTTCACCAGCTAAGCCTTCCATTCTTCCCAATTGTGACTCATAAGCTCTGTCTCCATTAATTTTAGAGATCTGAGATGGCGTTCCATAATATCCCATACCTGTTTCTCCAATACCCCAAGGCTTTCCTTGACTCGACCATCTTTTAAGCTCCTCTATTCCTCCATAGTGACCAATTACAGTTGGTAAATCTGTTTTTTCCTGAGTCTCTCCATCGCCTGAAATCCAAGTTCTGGTTGGGTCTGTTTCTTTTACTATAGCAACCCATTTGTTGATTTCTGAAATATTTTTATCAATCAATTCCTGAGGAGCATTAAATACATGTTTTGTAACTGGGAGCGTTTCATTACAAACACTCCATCCCATAACTGAGGGGTAATTTCTATCCCGTAAGATCAACCCTTCTACATGCGCTCTACAAGCTTTCCAGTAAATTTCTGAATCTATTTTTGGACCGCCATCACTTGACCAAATTGCGGTTTCGTCTAATACACATATTCCCATTTCATCAGCCATTTCTAAATAAAAACGGGGAAATACCTGGGCGTGCAAACGTAATCCATTGGCATTGGCATCTAAAAGCATTTGATACCACGCATACGCGTAACGTCTTGTCATTTGGGGAATTCCCATAAAGTGCCAAGAATCTCCTTTTATTTGAATTGGATCCCCATTTAATCTTAACTGAGTTTCTTTAATATCAAATTGTCGCCAACCAAAACGAGTATAATCTTTATCAAGTATTATTTTTTTTTGATTTAAAGAAATAACCAATCCATATAAATTTGGACTTTCTGTTGACCATAAATCAAGTGCTCCATTAACTTTAGCTGACAACGTAAATACTTTAGTTTCAGCAGGCCGAATTTGTAACTTAGATCGTTTAATATTCAAATCACTTTCTCCCAATGTCCAATTTACTTCAGGAATATTTTGAACAGATTTGCCATTCAGATTAATCCATCGTTTTACATCAGCATTTAAATTAACATTAACAGGTTTAGAAGTAGTATTTTTAATTGAAACCTCAACCACTAATTCATCCTTATCAACCAAGGGCTTTATGTAGGTATCGGTGACATGAACAACTGGTAACTTTTGTAAAAAAACATCTTGCCATATTCCCGCTATATAGATACCCCAAAAAGAACCAGCCACATAATTTCTTCTACCGTATTTACCTGGGTCGTTCAATAAACTACCATGTGCTATCCAAACTACAACATCTATATTTTCTCCTGCTTTCGCATGTTCAGTAACGTCAAAACTAAACGGTAAAAACGAATCAAAATGCTCTCCTATTTCATGACCATTTACAAAAACTTTAGCATATCCTGCAACAGCTTCAAAATGTAGTAAAATTCTGTTTTCAGCC
Source organism: Lutibacter agarilyticus (assembly GCF_900188235.1). GTDB lineage: Bacteria > Bacteroidota > Bacteroidia > Flavobacteriales > Flavobacteriaceae > Lutibacter > Lutibacter agarilyticus. Next base: position 30,479 of record NZ_FZNT01000003.1, read on the forward strand.
CAATCCACAGGTACTTTTATTGTTTTTTTTAACCAACCTGATTTTACGTCATTCCAATATTCAGGATAGCTAGGGAACGATTTAAAATCTCCTCCCTCTTCATTTGTAAATCCATTTACATTCCATGGAGATGGAATTTTTATGGGTATTTTATCCCAACCAGAAGTTGGCAACTTTTGCGTCTTAATTTCTTCTAAGGTTATCTCTTTACTAAGTTCTATTGGCATAAACTGCCAATATCCATTTAAACAAATTTCATCCCTTGTGGGTTTTTCAACATGTTTTATCAATCCTTCTTGTGGTGCAAATTCAGCGTTAAACTGCATTCTCTGTGCTGATGATTTATGTAAACCAACAGCAAAAAACATGAATACTAAAACTATTTTTTTATGCATTTTTTCTTAAATATTTAAATATGTGTGTTCTTATTTCACAATTAGTAATTTCACAAAAATCGGTTCCTTCACCTCCATTTTTGCAATCTTTGAACAAGTTTGGGCCTCCTAAATTTTCATTGCCAACAAATTCTTTATAAACATCACTACTTGGTAGTGCATTAAAATCTCCCATAAGGAATAGAGGTCGTTCTTTTGTCCATTCTCCGAATCTATTAAATGGTTTAATTTTTTCGTTGATTAATTTAGCAGCATTTAATCTCTCCAATCCTTCAGATTTCCCGTTAAAAAAATGTGTATTGAAAACGTAAAATTCCTGTGTATTATCCCAATGGTCTCTATAATCAGAAGGATGAACCTCTTCTTCTCCATCAATTAACTTATTAATAAATGCAAAACGTGCCCAAGTCATTATTCTAGGGTTTACACTTGGCCCACTCCCTAATATTTCAGGTGTTTTTGAGAGGGCAAAACTGTTTAATTCTCTGAGTCTAAATTTACTTCGCTTGAAAAAGATAGCCATATGTTCATCGTCATCACCTCCCTGTCTCCCTTCACCTACTACGGTATATTCAGGTAATTGTTCTGCCAAGTAATCTATTTGTTCTTTTAATCCTTCTTGCGTACCAATAACATCTGGATTATATTTACGAATCATATCTACCTGCATTTTACGCCTTACTTCCCAGGAAGGTTTATAAGTAGGACTCGCAAACTTTAAATTGTAGGTCATTAAAGTAATTTGTCTGCCTTTTTCATTTTTTTTAGCTGCTGTTTGCGAATTCGCTACAGAAACAAAACACATCAAACAAATGAATAGTAAATACATTGTTTTCTTCATAAAATAATTTTTTTTGAGGGCATACTTTTCTCTAAAGGGATTTCTTTACGCAACATTTGACCCGCTTTACCGGTTAAATACAAATAATGATCTGGAGCAACTCCATCATTTCCAACAAATTGCACATCTTTTCCATTTGGCGGATTGTCTAAAATTGGAATTATGGCGGTTCCTTCATCAATTTCATCAAACATTCCAACATAAAGCATCTCTCCTCCAGCGGAAATTGCATTATAGATAAGATCCCAGTAAAACTTCCCACCAACCCGTGGTATAGCTCCATAACGTGTATGCCTTGCCAACCCAGGATTGCTTTTAGATAAATTATGCCAACTAAACCCTGCATAAACTAAAGGAACATAATCCACATTATTCTCTTTACACCATTTAATATCGGCCATTACGTGGTCTCTGTAACGTAATTCATCTTGATGCAATAAAGGAGTAAATCGTTGCACCATCCACGGTAAAACAATATCAGCTGATTTTATAATTTCATGCAAATAAGGATCAGGTAAACAATCTTTATCCAATTCTCTAAAATAAGTTGGTACACCTAGCATAACTGAGCATCCACCATATTCTGGATCATTCTTTAAAAAGTCTATTAAACGGTTCACACCTATTTCCCTGATATTATATGAACGATCAGGAAATCCTAATCCCCAAATTGTAACCAATGGTTTCCCGTTGTGATGTAAATAATTCTCACTATTGGTTACTTTCATATTATCTACCAATTTTTTCCAATCTTCAATAACTGAAGAACAATCTTCACCATTAGCCTTTAAACCAGAAAGATCATACATTACAGCTATGGCTCTATTATTTTCTTCCGCGGCTGTGACTGCATTTTTTAAGATAATGTCATTTGATTTATTTGGATTACTATGATTTCTTGCTACACCAAAAAAACGTTGCATAAAAACACCATCAACTCCATATTCTTTCATCCATTTAAAATGAAGATCTGTGGTGCTTTTATCTACTGAACTAAAAACTCTAGCTACACTTCCATCAGGAAGGTTAAAATTTGTTTTATAAGTTTTCTCATATTCTGATACATCTGGCCAAAAATCAATTGTATTGTGATCTTTATCAAACTTTCCATCTTTTCCATAATGCCCCCAACTTTTTCCAGAACCATCTCCAGGAGCCCTGAACCAACCTTGATAACCTGCCATTACCAATCCTTTATATGAAGGATATTTACTGTTTTTTCCGTGTTTATTTTGTGCATTTAAATTAACTGTTAAAAAAAATACCACTAATAATACTATTGAATTTTTTAAATTCATTTTTACTGTTTTAATTGTTAAATAATTGTTTGTTTTCTGTAGAACCCATTTCAAATTCCAAAACAGCACCCTCTTGAATATCTTGATGATTGAAAAAAGGAGTTTCCATTATTTTTCCATTCAATTTAAATGATTGAACATATAAATTTTTGGGGCTATTATTTTTTGTTATAACTCTTAATTGCTTACCGTTTTGTAACTTAATTTCAACTTTATCAAATATTGGACGACCAATTGTGTATTCTGGGCTACCTGGACTAAAAGAATAAAATCCCATAGCATTCAAAATATACCAAGCAGACATTTGTCCACAGTCCTCATTTCCTGACAACCCGTTTGGATTATTGAAATACAATGAACTCATAATACTATCAGTTAATTTTTGTGTTTTCCAAGATTCCCCAACAAAATTGTACATGTGGGTGATATGATGACTTGGTTCATTACCATGTGCATATTGCCCTATAAGACCTGAAATATCGGCGGAACTCCTTTCTCCTTTAACATCTGAACTTGTTGAAAAAAGCTCATCAAGTTTAGAAATAAATTTTTCTTTCCCTCCCATTACGTCAACAAGGCCATTTACATCATGTGGTACAAACCAAGTCCATTGCCAAGCATTTCCTTCAACATAATCATCAACTCTATGGTTTGAATATTTTGGATCAAATGGAACTCTAAATTTTCCATCTTGATTTAAACCTCGCATAAACCCTGTTTCTTTATCGAAGTACTTTTTATATCTTTTTGAACGCTCCATAAAACGCTCATAGTCTTCCATTTTGCCAAGATCCTTAGCCATTTGAGCAATACACCAATCATTATATGCATATTCTAAAGCTTTTGAAACCGATTCGTTTTCAATATCTGCTGGAATATATCCTAGTTCATCATTCGCTCTCTTTGCAGTAGGGGACAGTTTTCCTTTCACCCTTTCGGAAGGAAAATTAATACCTTCTTCATTATATGTGGAAGCATGTACAATTGCTTCATATGCTTTGTCAATGTCAAAATCTTTAACCCCTTTAAAGTAAGCATCCACAATTACAGGTACAGCATGGTATCCAATCATGGTTCCAGTATAATTTGCAGAAAGTTCCCATTTTGGTAAAATTCCTCCTTGATCATACATAGTTAATAATGAATTTACATACTCATTATTTTTAGAGGGCTCTGTTATGTTTAGTAAAGGATGAAAGGCTCTGAAGGTATCCCACAAGGAGAACACTGTATACATATTACCTGTACCTATAGTATGTATATTTTGGTCCATTCCTCTATATCTACCATCTAGATCATTAAATATATATGGGCTCATAGCTGTATGATATAAACTAGTATAAAAAATTGTCTTTTCATCTTCTGTCCCCCCTTCTACTGAAATATTATCTAATTGTTTTACCCAAGAATTATGTGCATCCTGTTTAACTTGTTCAAAGTTCCAATGAGGAACTTCTTCCAATAGATTTTTTTTAGCGCCTTCATAGTCAACAGAAGATATTCCAACTTTTGTCAAAAGATGTTTTGAATTGTCTCCTTCAAAACTCAATACTGCTACTAAGTTTTTACCATTTAATTCATTTATACCTATTACTTCTACACTATCATTAAAAAATTTGGTTGCAAACGGTTGATTAAACTTTGCATGAAAATAAATATGTCGATTTTGCGCCCATCCCTTTATATGTTTATAGCCTATAATTTCTGTATTGCTAATTACTTTAAATTCACTTTTCACAACCTGACGATCATGAATAGTATGGTTTAAATCAATCACTAATCTTTTTGTTTCATCTTTAGGGTAGTTATATCGATGAAAGCCGACTCTTGTACTAGCAGTCAGTTCAGCTTTAATTTTATAATCTAATAAATCAACCGAATAATATCCAGGGATAGCAACCTCATCCTCATGATTAAAACGACTTCTATATCCTAAATCAGGATTTTCAGGTGTACCAGGTTTTGTTTTTACATCTCCAACAAAAGGCATAAACAATATATCTCCAAGATCTCCAATACCAGTCCCACTTAAATGGGTATGACTAAAACCTCTTATGGAATTATCTGAATAATGATACCCGCCACAAGCATCCCAACCACTGGTACGTGTATCAGGACTTAATTGCACCATCCCATTAGGTGTTGTTGCTCCTGGAAAAGTGTGCCCATGACCACCTGTGCCAATAAATGGATTTACATAAACCGTATTCTCTTTGTTTTTTTTGAGAGGTTCCGTCTTTTTATTAGAACAAGCGCTAAAAACTATAATTAATGATGCAAACAAAATATTTTTTGTATTGCATAAATTTGGGTACTTCATATGTTTGTAGTTAATTGATAAATTTTATATCAAAAATAAAAGCGACCTCTTAATTAACTCTGAATAATTAATTAATTATTGCTTAAAATCAAATTAATTTGATTTTTCTTTCATTGTAGAGTATAATCTAACCATAATTACTTTTTGCATTTTAGAATAAGTTCAAATTATTGTTAACGTATACCTGCTCAAGACCATTTTGCTAAAATTAGCAATAAGCTACTTGCTACTTTTTAATAGCTTCTCAAATTGTTTGAATTCTCGTAATAAGTCTTGTACAACCTCTGGTCTTTCATTTTCCAAATCATTTGATTCACTTGGATCATTCTTTAAATCAAATAATTGAATCTTTTTATTATCGTCTAAAGGAATAATACCGGGATATTGAGCTGGAGTTGCTTGTTCAAATTGTGCAATAATCGTAGTACCATCGGGAGCGCGAGGATCAGACCAATTACTTAGGTCAATATCTTTATAAGGCTTAGGGCTTTTAACGAAAAGTTTAAAATCACCTTTTCTAATTGACATAATATCTGCATTATGCATACTAAAAACAGGACTATGTTCTCTTTCCTTACCTTGAAGAATGGTCGTTATATCCTTCCCGTCCAGAATATTGCCTTTGTTAGGTGTTATTTTCGCCAATGAAAAAATTGTTGGAAAGATATCTGGAGACCAAAGAGGCACCTCTATTTTTGTATTTTTAGGAAAAACCTTCGGGTATCTTATCATAAAAGGGACTCTAATACCACCTTCCCAAGTCGTTGCTTTCATTCCTTTAAAACCTCCTGAATCACCTCCATACCATGGACCATTATCAGACATAAAAATCACGATTGTATTTTCTAAAATTTTTAATTCTTTTAAGGTATTCATTACTTCTCCTACTGACCAATCCAATTCACGAATAACATCAGCATATAAATCGTTTGGTGTATCTGGTGTATAAAATCTATCAGATGCTGCCAATGGTTTATGTGGCATTGCGTGTGCTAAGTAGAGGAAGAAAGGTTTTTCCTTTTTTCGCTTTATAAATTCTATAGCTTGGTTGGTATAATCATTCGTTAGGTATCTTTGATCAACAGGGTATTGAATTGTATCCTTGTCCTCAACAATTTGAACAGGGCGCATGTCATTTGAATATAAAATTCCATAATATTCATCAAATCCATGTTCTACAGGGAAAAATTCCTCCTTATGCCCCATATGCCATTTACCAATAGCCTTTGTTGCATAACCCGCTTCTTGAAACACCTCCCCCATTGTAATTTCATCAGAAGAAATTCCAATATCATTTATTCCAGCATCTGGTGTTGGATTCTTAATTAACCCATGTCTTAGAGGAAATCTTCCTGTAAGTAACGTTGCTCTTGAAGGAGCACAATACGGTGTTGGAACATAAAAACTAGTACTACTTACTCCTTGTCTAGCTATTTTATCTATGTTTGGAGTTTCGTAATTTATCTGTCCATAAGATGAAATATCTCCATATCCCAGATCATCTGTAAGAATAATTAATACATTCGGTTTCAAATCATTTTTTTCAACATTTTCAGATTTATCACACCCTGTAAATGTCAAAACCAACGAAAGGATGATTATAGAAGTTATATAATATTTCATATTTAATAAATTTTATTCTATGTGTTTTTTTAATGAATACCTCAGTTTTAATATTTAGGAATTAATACATCTTTACCCCATTCTTTATTCGGATATTCATCCAATATAAGTTTCAGTGTTCCACCCGCCATTATTTGGCTATGTAGAATAAACGGGCTTTTAATTTCTTCACCATTTATAAATGCCTTTTGTATGTACTTTTTTGTTTTACTTGCTCCTTCAGCAAGCACAGTGAATTTTTTTCCGTTTGTAAGATTTATAGTGGTCTTTTCAAAGATTGGACTTGTAATATCATAATATGGTAAACCTGGTGTGGTTGGGTACAATCCCATCGAAGAAAACACTACAAAGGCTGTCATTCCACCACCATCTTCATCTCCTGGTATTCCAAAAATATTATCTTTAAACCACACATCTAACAAAAACCGTGTTCGCTTTTGAGTTTTCCAAGGAGCTCCAAAATAGTTGTATAAATAGGGTATATGAAAAGAAGGTTCATTACCCATTGAAAACTGGCCAACAAGGCCTGTGGAATTCGAACCATTAATATAAAATTCATTTTTTTTCATTCCTAAGGGCTCTCTGAATAATTGATCCAATCTTTCTTCAGCTGAATCTTTTCCGCCAAGTAAAGTTATTAGCCCTTCAATATCATGCTGAACATCCCATGCGTACGTCCAACCATTATTTTCATCATAATAATCTCGATACCCTTTTCCTCCGGCAGATTTCGGATCAATATCTATCCAATTCCCCTTATCATCTTTAGGCATAAATAAACGATATTCTTTATTCCATAAGTTTTTATAATCCTTGCCTTTTACTGAAAATTCCTTGTAATCGTCTTTATAATTTAATTCTTTAGAAAGTTCTCCCAAAACCCAAAAATCATAACTAATTCCTAATGAAACCGCTACAGTTTGCCGTTTTTCAAATCCATCCATCATAGCTATTGTCTCTTTTTCACCAGGATGCAAAGCAGGAAAATACCCATGCTCATGATAAAAATCATCAATTTCCAATTTTGGAGTTCCTTGTCTCCAAGGTATAAAGGTCGCTTCCATCATATTTTTTTTAATGCCTTCATAAGCTTTTTCTACATTATAATCTTTCAATCCTTTTCGATAACCATCAATAAATAATGCTCCTGAATGATAAGAATTCATACACATGTGATTCCCGTGAACCTGTGGGAAAGTTGGCATCCACCCGCTTTGTTCATACATTAATGTATATGAATTTAACATGTCGTTTTCCATTTGGGGTGATAGAATCGTTCTTAAAGGATGTTGAGCACGATAGGTGTCCCACACCCAATCATCAACGTAGAATGGACGATCACTTTTATGAACTTCACCATCATAACCACTGTAATATTTTCCTCCTTCATTAATATTAACCATACGTTCGTAGGTACGATACAATGACGTATAAAATGTTCGTTTTTGAGCGTCTGTACCTCCTTCTACTTCAACCTGATTAATAACCTTTCCCCACTGCTTCTTTCCTTCCTCTACCAATTCATTAAAACTAACAGATTCTAATTCCTTCTTAAAGTTTATCATGGCTTGCTCATGACTGATATATGAAACTGAGTATTTTAAAGAGACTGTAGAAGTTGTTCTTTTTGATAAGGAAATTGAAAATTTTCCTTTGGTTGATTCTATTTCTGCGCCTTCAACCTTTTCATTATTACTATCCAATAAAACAGCATAAACAAACGCTGACATCACTCGAGTTATTGGGTTTGTTCCACGTGTTTTATATGATATTTTTTCTTCAAAAGAAAATGAATTATCATTATTCAACACAAAATTCATGTCACCTGAACCCTTAATAAGGAGGTTCTTTATTACAGTATTAGGGAACTCAAATTTATAAATTGCAACTTTGGACCCTGGGGTAAAACTAACTCTGACATCGTCATCAATCAAATAAGTACTATACAACCAAGGTTTTACTATTTCTAAATCGTGATCTATATTCATTTTCTTATCCCAAGTAATGTCAGAAACACCTCCCAAAGAAACCTTCATTTGAAGAATGCCACGACTTCTGTGCGAAGTTACTTGAAGTGGAAAAGCATCTACTTGATCAGATATGTAGTCCTTTTTAATTGGAAACATTCTTAGCATTTGATTTGGCAATTGTATTGTTGGGTACGTTGGAACAAGAAATCGTGCAACATTTCCAATTGTAGGGTCAATATATTTTGTAAAATCTTTTTGCCCAAAAGAGGAAGTGATGGAATAAATAGATAGCATAACTATCGTTATAAATTTTTTCATAAAACAGTTTTTTTTTAATTAAAAAAAGAGGAGGTATTTCAACCTCCTCAACTCAAAACATAAATAAACAAACTACTATACTCAATATTTTCAAATGGATACTAACTTGTAATTTCAAAACTAATATTGTATCAATATTTTAATTCATCCCAAAATGTTTTTCACCTGTTAAGCTATTAACTAATCAACAGATGAAGGGGCATCTTTTGAATTAATTCCCCAAGTTTTATTTGCAACATTACTCATAACCAACTCCAATGTTGCACCATTTTTAATATCATTATGAGAAAACCATGGCTTATTCCATTCTTTTCCATTCAATGTTGCAGATTGGATATATTTGTTATCTGGATTGTAATTATCAACTACAATATTAAAATCATTTCCATTTTCTAAATGAACTGTTGCTCTTTCAAAAACTGGACTTCCAATATTGTATTCAGGTATTCCTGGAGTAACAGGATAAAAACCTAATTGAGAAAACACAACAAATGCAGACATTCCGCCTCCATCTTCATCACCAGGAACCCCCATTAAGTCATTTCGAAACCATTGGTCTAATAATGTTCTTATTCGTTTTTGTGTTTTCCACGGTTGTCCTGCATAATTATATAGATAAGGTATATGCAATGATGGTTCATTTGCCATAGTAAATTGCCCTACATTTCCAGTTTGATCAGGTAATTGAGCATAGAATTCATATTTACTTCTTCCTAATGGTTCAGAAAACATACTATTTAAATTATTGATGAAAGATTCTTCTCCTCCCATTAACTTGATTAAATCTTTAATGTTATGCTGTACATCCCATCGATACGTCCAAGCATTATTTTCACTATAAAATTTTCTTGCTCCCATTCCTCCTGAAAATTTATAATCAAAAGGTGTAATAAATTCGCCTTTACTATTCTTTGGGTGAAAGAATTTTGTTTCTGAATTGAATAAATTTTGATAATTAAAAGAGTTTTTTAAAAAAGAATTGTATTCCTCAACTTCATTCAATTCTTTTGCTATTTGGGCTAAACACCATTCATCATAAGAAGTTCCAAGGGTAACCGCTACCGGTTGACGACTTTCAAAACCATGAACTTCAGGTATTGTTTCTTTTTCCCCATGATTTAATGCTGGAAAATAACCTTTTTCTTTATAAAAAATCTCTAATTCTCCCGCTGGCATACCAGACCAAGGAGCTAATGTTTTTTGCGTAATTCCGTTTTTACAAGCATCATAGGCCTTTCTTAAATCAAACCCTCTTAAACCTTTTCTATAACCGTCAATTACAGAGGCTACACCGTGATTTGAATTCATTCTACGACTATCACCTGTAACTTCTGGAAAAGTTGGCATCCAAAAGTTATCCATCTGTTCAGCCATTAAAACAAAAGAATTAATTATGTCTTCTTCTTTTTTTACATCTATTAAAGCTCTTAAAGGATGGTGAGCTCTATATGAATCCCAAATCCAATCATCAGTATAAAATGGACGCCCATCGTCATTATGAACGGAGTTATCAAAAGCACTGTAATAACGACCATCTTCAGAAAGACAAACTGGACGTTCATAAGTACGATATAGAGAAGTGTAAAAAACAGTTTTATCTGTATCATCTCCTCCTTCAATTTCAATTTTATTTAATGCTTCGTTCCATATTTGACGCGCTATATCATTTAAGGTTTCAATATCTTTACCTAACACTTCTCTTTTGTAATTACTTTCTGCCTGCTTTTCATCAATAAAAGAAATTCCATAACGTACATTTAATTGTTTTGTGTTTTCAGGGTATTTTAAAACAATACTAGCGTTGATACCTTTTGCTTTATTCCCTTCTACTAAAACATCATTTTTTAGAACATTAACAGTTTCTGGTTTCTCTTCCAGATTCATGTAGAGGTATACTTTTGTGTTGTTTTCAATAATTTGGTAACCCGAAAGTGAACTTCCATTCCAATTTATCTCACCATTTCTTGAATTTAATATCAAATAGACATCTTCATCTTTTTTGAAGTCGATTTGGTACATTGCTGATTGATGCGATAATCCAAAATTTACAGTGGTTTGTTGTTCATCTAAATAAGCTTTATATGAGTAGGGTGTTAACTTTTCATTATCATAACTATAATCAATAACTGGTTTTATTTCACTTTCCAAACCTTGAAATGGGCTCAAATTAAATGCTGAACTTCCTCGGTGACTTGTTACTATTAATGGCAATCCCTTTAATAAATCAGCTGTAAAATCCCTGCGCTCTGGATAAACACGCATTATGCTATTAGGTAAATGCATTGTTGGAAAAGTTGGCACCAACAAATGGCTTATATTGCCCATATATGGATTTACAAAATCAATGGGGTCATTAGATATAGTATCATGTTTTATTTTTTCATTACATGAAATTATAACAAAAGCTATAATTAAACTAGTAACTACTTTTATTTTATTAAAACTGTTCATTTTTTATTTTCTCTTTATTTATTCTTTTTCAAAAAGCTTTATTTAAAATAAACAGGCAAGATGAATTTACTCACCTGTTTATTATCAAAAAACAACTAATTAACTTTTATTATCTTGTAGGTTTTGTACTTGAATAACTTCCTTCTCCATGAAACCAGTTTGCTGCTTGACCAGTTAACCATAGGTAATAGTCAGACTCTAAATCATCTTCAATACCTACAAATTTATACCCATCAGTTCCATTTAGTGGCACTTCGCTTTCTCGTTTCACTTTAAAAATGGCCGTTCCTTCGTCCACTTCGTCAAACATAGCGACATATAAACTTTTTGCTCCTCCAGCCTTTGCTCCAGCTATTTGCGCCCATAAGAAGTCACCTTTCAACCTTGGAATTTGATTGAATTTACTTGGATCTTTTTTCAAATTCCCCCAAGTAAACCCTGGAAATACTAACGGCACATAATCAACGCCATTATTCTTTGTCCATTTAACATCTTGATACACATTATCAGGATTGTAATTACTTGGTGCATTATATCGCCCAACTGCCCATGGCATAATAACATCAACCTTTTTAATTAAAGTATGAAAGGCAGGGTTATTCTCTGTATCATTTCCAAAAGTTCTCCAATAATATGGAACTCCTAACATAATTGATACTTTGTTTGTAGGTCCTTTTAATCTACCTACTAGTTTATCTACATCAGCCGTACTATAATTTCTCCCATCACTGAACCCAACGCCCCAAATTGACAACATAGGTTTACCATTATGTCTTAGATAAGTTGGATGCTCTATATTAGAGAACAAGTTAAATTGGCTAACTAGTTCATTCCAGTCATTTTCCAAAAAAGCTACCTCTTCACTATCACTTCCACTTAGGTCATACATAACGCTAATAGCTCGTCCGTATTTTTTGGCTGCTTTTAATGCGTTTTCTAGTACCTTATTAAAATGTCTTTTACCAGATTCACCTTTAACTTCACTAATAAACCGCTGCATATGAACACCATCTATTCCATGTTCCTTCATCCATTTGAAATGAAGGTCTACGGACTGTTCATCATAAGGGCTATACAAGTAAGCGCTTGAACCATCAGAATATGTAAAAGGTGTGACATATTTATTCTCGTACTCAGTCATATCTGGCCACATATCAATAGAAGAACAACCAGGAGTAAATCCACAACTGTTCTTATAGTGATGCCAACCTCGATTCGACTCATCTCCTTCTGCTGCAAACCATCCCTGATATCCTGCCATGACCAAATTTGTATAAGATGTATATAAACATCCTGTTTCATCATAAACTACCTCCTCAACTGTAGGAGGTGGATTTACAACAACTGGTTCTTCAATTTCCTCAACTTCAACTTTTGAACATGAAGAAGCTAAAAAAACTGTTGAAACTATTGAGATTAGTAATATTTTGAATACTTTCATGAATTATCTAATTTTAAATTCTTTAATTCGTGTAACTGAAGGCTTTCTATGAAATAAAAGCCTCCATTACACAAAAAATCAAACCAAATTTATTAAAGTTGAATACTTACAGCTTGCGCATAATTAAATTTTGAATTAGAAGCATTATACAATGCTCCAATTCTGAAAAAATAAACCTTACCCGCTTTTAAATCTATTTCATTATCTGTATCAATTGATAATGTATAGACCGTATTTGGATCTGTAACAGCGTCAATATTTTGATCAGCCTTTGTAAGCCTCATTGGTTCACCTACATTTCCATCAGAACCTGCATACAACCCAATTGTTTTTACATTACTTAAACCGGTTTGTTCCAAAGAAAAAGTAGCTGTAACAATACTTCCAGATTTAGAAACATTTGCATTTTTTATTCTAATATATGGAGTCACGATTAAATCAAGTTTTGTACTTCCACTAATATTCATTTTGATAGTATCAATTGGATGAAAATTAGTTTTTATTGGAAATATATCATAATCATTTCCAAACAATTGACTATCTCGGTATGTACCATCTACACTGTAATTCATATGTTGTGGAGATACATTTTCCCATCCATGTTCTCTAAGTTCTAATTCACCTCCCCGGATGATGTCCTGCTGAACTAGTTCACCAGTTACATCATCAATTATACTTCCGTATAATTCAGAATCTGGTCCGTCCATTTCGTCTAGCTCACAAGAAGCCAAACAACCAATAGAAACTATCAGTATTGCTATATATTTAATTTTATTCATCATACATTAATTTTAATTTTATAAATTATTCTACTTACTGAGGGTTTTGAACTAATCCGTTTAAACCAACTCCTGGAATAGCTCTATAGTAATGCTTGATATCAAATGTTTGAGGGCTATTCCCTCTTACTCTATTTCGAACAAAAATATATTTATAAGGAGCACTTCCTCTTAAATCTAATACTGGCATTAAAGAATGCTTTCTTGTATTATTAAATGTAGTATGATAGGTTCTTCTTCTCATTAAATCCCATATACCTTTGTTTTCAAAAGCTAGTTCAACAGCTCTTTCTCGTAAAACGTTATTAACAGTTAATGGAATATCTGTTTGATGAAAAGCTCTTCTACGAGTTGCATTCATTGCTTCAGCTGCTTTTGATTCATCTCCTAAACCACTTTCAGCTACTGCTTCAGCGTAATTCAATAAAATTTCTGCATATCTAAATTCCGCGAAATCTGTATTGCTTCTGTTCCACCCTGGAATAACAGGAGTGGTTTGTAAAAACTTTTTGAATCCAAAACCTGTTTTAGTCATATTTCCTCCATGAGGATCAAAACCAGAATGCTCTTCAGGACTTAAAGTACCATAAGTATAATAGGTAGTTCCATTTACATCAATTTGTGCTTTTGTTTCAATCTTTGCATTTCCATCTGGTTGAACATACCCTGCTTGAATAATCATATTATCACCTTTCCATTCTGAATTTGGAAGAATAACTTGAGCTCTTAAACGGGCATCTTTGTCTGCAAAAATATCAACAGGATTATCATAATGAACGTAATCTCTAGAGGAGTCAAAACCATTGTAGTTTTCTGTATCACCATCAGTTGTTGTAACGATTGTACCATTTTCACCTGGCTTGCTGTAATTTTCAAATAAATCAGCAAAATCTAATGTTGGGTTATATCTTCCAGGGTGAGGCCATCCGTTTCTTTTCTGAGCTGGACCAAACCAAATATCATAATTATTTCCGTAATTATCTCCTGGTATCGTACGACCTTTTATAAGAATTGCTTCGTTTCCAGCAATATTTGGATTTTCAAACATTGCTCTAAAATTTTCTGCAGCTGCCTCAGCGCTAGCAGGATTTGGCTGATACAAAGAGTATGGTCCATACTCCATAAGTTCATTAGATGCATCAATACATTCTTGGTAATATCTGTTCGCATCACCAGTAGAAAGTCCCACAAGTCCTTGTGTTACTGCATCACCAGTTAAATCAACGTTTCCTCCAAATTTGGCAATAGAAGCAGCATGTAAGGCTACCCTAGATTTAAGTGCTAATGCTGCCCATTTAGAAGCTCTTCTACCATTTGTTTCACCCAAAGCGTTAATGGCAATATCACATTCAGCCAAAACAAAATCCCATGTTTCTTTTTCTGTGTTTCTTGGAACTTTTAAAGATTCTGGGTCTCCATCATATTCTTGAGGCTCCGTAATAATAGGAACTCCTCCGTATCTTTTTACCAATCCGAAATAAGCAAAACTTCTAATAAATGCTGCTTCAGCAGTGTACGCTGCTCTGTCATCCTCATTAATATCTAATGTTGGAATAATGTCTATAAACAAGTTTACATCTCTTATTAAACTATAGGCAGGTTCCCACCATTTTAAATAGCTACCACTCACAAAACTATTTCGTTCACTATGGTGACCCATCATTGTTAACATAGAGTTTGAAAAACCACCATTATTTGGTCCGCCTCTATTAAAATTAAATCCCTCTTTCGGAAAGTATGTTAAATCTTCGATAGGTAATCTATCGTATAAATCTGCCAAATACAATTTGGTTCCTTCTGGATCACCAAATAACTCATCTGCTGTAATTTTGTCCGTTGGCTCTAAATCTAATCCATCGTTACATGAAGAAACTAGAACGACAAATGCCAAGAGAAAAAATATATTTTTTATTGTTTTCATATTATTATCTGTTTAAAAATTAATATTAAGACCCAAATTGAATGTTCTAGTAACTGGGTAAGTGAATCCTGCAGAATAAGCTCCTTCAATCTTTTCTGGATCAAAAGGTTTTACAAAATCATCTGCCCAAGTATATAAATTGAATCCATTTGCATAAAGTCTAATGTTTGTAATACCTAACACAGTTTTTAATTCCTCATATTTAAAGTCATATCCAAACTCTACAGTTTTCAACCTTACATAAGAAGCATCTCTTCTCCAAACAGAACTTTCCTTATACATCGCACCAACGTCTCCGTTAGTTCTATTTGCTGGCCATTTTCCTGGAATCCACTCACTGTTAATATCATAAGGATCTGCTTTTGTCCATCTATCATAAAAATAAGCAGGTGTGTTTCCTTTAAAAGCAAACATCTCAGCATATACTTCTCTAAAACGAACTGTATATTTAGCCGCTCCTTGAAATAACATATTAAAATAGAAACCTTTGTATTCAGCATTCAAATTTAATCCGTAATACATTTTAGGCTTACCGCTATAAAATAGAGGTTGAACGTCCTGGCCATCTACAATACCATCGTTATTCCAGTCAGCATATTGAAAATCACCAGGTAATTCACGATCTACATTACTACGGTCACCGTTTTGCATTGGAGCATCAACTAGTTCTTGTTCATTTTGGAACTGTCCAATGTAGTCATATCCCCATGCAATATCATTCCATCTATCACCTTGTTGACTTCTCCATCTATCCATACTATTTGTATAAGATTCACCTTCAACATAATCTCTTTTGGTACGAGCATACGTGAAATTTGCAGAAACACCATATTTAAAATCGCTCCCTACATTATCTCTATATGAAACTGAAAATTCCATACCTTTTGTAATTTCACTATTCAAATTTTCTTGAGGTAAAACGCCTCCATATGTGTTTGGCAAAGCAATACTTGGTCTCGCTGGAATCCCATCTAATAATCTTTGGAAATAATCCGTAGTAAAATTAAACCTGTTGTTAAATAAACCAATATCAATACCAATATCTGTTGTTGTAGCATCCATCCAAGTAAGGTTTCCATTTGCTGCTGGTGGTGTACTGATTCCCTCTGTTAACTCACCATCATTAAATTCATATGAACCTCCACTTCCAATACTAAATCCAGGGACATATTGAAAAGCACCACCTTCTGGCATTCCTGAAATACCATAAGACCCTCTTAATTTCAAATTAGAAATCCAACTTACATTATCCTTAATAAATGGTTCTTCTGACATTCGCCAACCTATAGAAGCAGTTGGATAAAAACCATATCTATTCTCTTTAGAGTATCTATATGTTCCCATATAACGACCTGCAAATTCGAACAAATACTTTCCTTTGTAACCATAATTTAAACGACCAACATAAGAAAAATCAGCTGTTTGTTTTTCAATACCATCACTTTCTTGACCTTGCGCATCTGCAAACCTTAATTGATCTTTTGTATAAAAATTAGCATAGTATCTTTTAATAGTCGAATATCTTTCAGACCAAGAATTTTTTTCTATAACTAACGTAGCTCCAAGATCATGATCTTCATTAAACGTTCTGTCATAATTTACAAACCCCTGAAACGATAGTCCATCACTATTTGTATTTCCATTGCTAATACTTGCTGTACCATCTCTTTGCTTTACGGCGTTATATGCATCATTCTCCTCATCATAATTGTATAAATTATAAGTAGGGTATAAGCTTTTATTTTGATAATTCACCATATCATAAGCTGCAACAAGTTTTAAATTTAAACCTTCAGCAAATGGCGCATCATATTCAATAGCCATTGTAGAGGTGAAATTTCTAGTTACACTTTCATTATAACCTGTAAGATCTTTTTCCATAAACGCAACTGGGTTAAGCCCTGAAGAAACTGGAGATATATAATCTGGGTTACCGTTAGCATAAGGATATTCAGTCGGAAGCGTTATACGTGACCCTTTAAAAATATTAAAGAAGTTAGTTCCTGGTTGCCAATTTTTATCCCATCTTCCACTAATTAAAAGAGATGCTGTTAAATTATTTGCCAATTCAGTAGTAATGTTGGATCTAAGGTTGTATCGTTTGTAGCCCATATCGCCACTCTTAATCAAACCATCTTCTTTTACATATCCAAAACTCATAAAGTAATTTGTTTTTTCAGTACCTCCTGATGCTGAAAAATTTTGTTGCATTGTAAAAGCACTATCACTTATTGAAGCTTCATTCCAATCTGTTCCTTCATAGCCAGGACCACCATTCTTCCAATTTTGAATTTCTTCTGGTGAATAATAAGGAGTTCCTCCACCACCAGGTAAAAACAATTGTGTATCATTCCACATTTGTGTGTATTGTGAAGCCGACGCCATTTCAGGAATATCTGTTGGCTGAATAGAACCATACAATGAATTATATGTAAATGTTGGTTTTCTATTAGTTCCTTTTTTCGTCGTCACCAATATTACACCATTAGCAGCTCCCAAACCATAAATGGCTGCTGACGCATCTTTAAGAACAGAAATAGTTTCAATATCTTCTGAATTTAACTGTTGAAAGTCTTTTGAACCTCCTCTACGAATTCCATCAATTACGTAAATCGGCGCACCAAATCCACGAATATTAATGTCATTATCAAAAGAACCTGGTTGACCAGACTGTTGACGAACCTGAACCCCTGCAATCTTTCCAGATAATTTTTGAGCGACACTTGCATTTGCAGTTGTTTGAATTTCCTCATTGTCTATAACTGCAACAGCAGCCGTTAAACTTTCTTTCTTTTGAGAACCATACCCTACAACAACAACTTCATCAAGAGATGAAACATCCGTTGTCATACTTACGTTAATAACAGGTTCAGTACCTATTGCAACAGTTTGAGTTTCAAACCCAATATAGCTAAATATTAAATTTCCTTGTCCAGAAACCGCTATACTATAGTTTCCATCAAAATCTGTAGAAACTCCAATATTTGAATTTTCTAGTACTACAGAAACTCCAGGTAGTGGCATATTTGTTTCGTCAACTACCTTACCTGTAATTGTTTTATTTTGTCCTAAAACATTTTGTGCATTAATAATTAGCACAAGAAATAATAGGTACATTAAAAAGCGTTTGGTCTTTTTAATATCGCCTTGAGGCATTTTTAAACGTTTATTTTTTATCATAATTAATGTTTGGTTAAATTAAAATTTGTTCGTTTTTACTCTTTAGTTTTTTAGGTTCATCATATTGTTATATTTTTTAATTATTTATGAATCAAATGTATGTGGCCGTTATTAATTAACAAATAATTAAGACTTAATACGAGCTTAATTTTTAATTAATTTTAAAAAAAAAGATTTTTTCTTGAACTTTTCTTTTTATTGAAAATATTCCAAGAGAATTATTCAAAAATAATATATCTTGCGTTCATGTTTAGACAATTATTGCTTTTATTAAGCTTTCTTTTTTCCAGTATATTCTACGGTCAAGGCTATTTAGATGAAGGTCTTTTCTTCTCTTCACACGAAGTAAATCAAGACAAAAGGACTTCATTAAATCTTACACCTGAAGACCCTTTTCATTTTGATAACGCATTTAGTATAGAATTTGAAGCTAATTTTCGAAAAGGAGATGGTTATTACGGAAATATCTTCAAAATAATAGGTAATGAAGGATTGAACATAGATCTTATCGCTAATTTAGATGATGAAAATGAAAATTTTTGGCTTGTTGTTCAGGACACGATTCTATTCAAATATAAATGGTCTGACATATTAGAAGGAGACTTTTATAAATGGATAAAATTTAATCTTTTTATAGATATTGAAAATTCTTCGCTTACCCTATCAATAAATGGCGATAAAATAATTAAGAAAATTGCTCTCCACAAAGATTTAGAGGATTTTGAAATAAATTTTGGAAAAAACCTTAATAAAAATTTTGCAACTACTGATGTTTGCCCTATGAGTATCAAAAACATTAAAGTTTTTGATAATAATAAACTTGTAAGAAACTGGATTTTAGGAAAACATACTAGTTCCAATATTGTTTATGATGAAACTAATAACCATATCGCGGTTGTATCAAATCCAACATGGTTAATGGACGAACATTTGTTTTGGAAAAAAACTAGAGATTTCAATTTTGAGAACCTCCTAGGAAGCGCCCAAGATGAATTTGGTCAACGAATTTTCTTTATCGACAAAAAAGCAGTCTATGTATACTCCGTTGAAATGCAGACCTTAGATACTTTAACCTACAAAGGGTCTCCATACATATTGGAATCAAACACATTTATTTACAATCCAAATCAAGATGAGATATGGTCCTATTCTTTTGAAGATAATTCAATTAGCAAATTTGACTTCAAAAGTTCAACATGGAGTTTTGAAGATGTTAAAATAAATGATGTAGTTAATTATTGGCATCACAACAATATCATTTCTCCTATAGATAGCTCCTTAATAACATTTGGTGGATATGGGTACTACAAGTACAAAAGCGATTTAAAACAATTTAACCTTAAAAATTCAAGTTGGAAAACTTTTGATAAAAGCACCTCTATTGAACCGAGATACCTAAGTTCTTCTGGAATATTAAATAAGGATAAATTCCTAATTTTTGGAGGGTATGGTAATTCTAATGGAAATCAGAATTTAGGCAGCCAACATTTTTACGATCTTTTCACTGTAGATTTTAAGAGTTTGGAAGTGAAAAAACTTTGGGATTTAACCAACGTTAAGCACGCTCCATTTGTTCCAGTAGAGTCTATGGTAGTTGATTCTAATTCTGATAGTTTTTTCACCCTCATATATGACAATACTACATTTAATACAAACTTAAGACTTGCTCAGTTTAAAATTGATCAAAATGAAATGGTAGTATTTCCTGATTCGATTCCCTATAAGTTTTTGGATATAAAGTCTCGAAGCTCCTTATTTTTAAATCCTTCTCAGTCCAAACTTTATGCGCTCAATGCTAATGAAAGTAATGTTAATCTATATTCACTTTCGTACCCTCCTCTTTTAATATCGGATATTTTTCAAGAAGAAATTAAACCTAATAAATCATTCTGGGATCATTCATGGATTATTGCAATTTTGTCCGGACTAGTTGTTTTAATCATCCTTTTAATTTGGTTTAAGAAAAAAGCGAAATTAGTTATAACCAATGAAAAGGAAGAAATTGAATTAAAGAAAGAGGCCCAACGATTGGCACCTTCTATATCAAAAAAAATTAAGCAATCCGCTATATATTTACATGGTGGCTTTCAAGTATATGATATAGATGGAAATGATATGACAGCAATGTTTACGCCTACTTTAAAACATTTGTTTATTATAATTCTATTGTCAGCATCAAAAAATGAGAAAGGAGTTTCATCTATTAAATTAACAGATATTTTATGGTATGACAAATCCGAGAACAGTGCAAGAAATAATAGAAATGTTAACATCAGTAAACTAAGAATTTTACTGGATAAAATTGGTGATATAGAAATTACAAATGACAATTCGTATTGGAAAATGAACATTGGAGATAATGTTTTTTGTGACTATTCATTTGTAATTAACCTATTGAATAACTCATCCGGAGAACCTATTAAGGATAACGATATTCATAAACTTCTAACAATTGTATCACGTGGTCAAATTTGCCCAGATATTCAAACCGACTGGATTGATGATTTCAAAAACTATGTTTCAAACCTTCTAATTGATAATCTAGAACTAATATCAAAAACGCAGACAGATCTACACTTGAATATATTGATTGCAGAAACAATATTAAAATATGATCCCTTGAGTGAAGTTGCCTTATCTCTTCAGTGTAAATCTTTATATAATCTTGGAAAAAAAGGATTGGCAAAAAAATGTTACAATCATTATTGCAAGGAATATCTTGAATTGTTGGATTCAAAATTCGACAAAACATTTAAAAATATAATAGAATAATTTATTTCAACCCTGATAACCTTAATTAGGTAAGGGTTAAAAAAAGTAAATGTTTTAAAATGAGTATTAGCCTATTATTGAATTTAATTAAAAAACGACAACATTAGGGCTAATCCATTTAATTAATTCAAACACCATCCATAGTAATTAAAAATGTCAAACTCTTTTGAATTGGACTTTTTTAATTACCTTTTGTCTATAGAATTTTCATCAAAACTAATCAGGTTAAACATTGCTCTAATGCGACTACGAACTCTATTTCCATATCTTTTTTCTATTTCTTCAGCGTTGAGGTTTGTTGTAATATGGGTTATGCTTCGACTCCGCTCAGCAACCGATTTATTGTTACCTACAAATAAATCATATCGGGAAAGTAAGATTTCCCCAAGAACATTGCATTCTTTTGCATAATGTGAGCCTTTTGGTTCTACGCCCAAATCGTCAAAACAAAAGCTCTTTGTTTGGCTGTATTTTTCTAGCACTTCAAATCCAGATGCATTGAAATTAAAAACGATATTTCGTGTTGGAATGATTTCATAGTTGGTTTTATGTGGAGCTAAATGAGCTAAGAGCTTCATTAATGATGTTTTTCCACAACCAACAGGTCCCGATAATAATAATCCTTTGTTGGTATCGATTCCAATTCTTGAGCAACTGTAGTGGTCTTGAATGAAGTAACAGCATAGTTTAAAAAGTAGCGGCTCGTCTTCTTTGTAGATTTTGAAGTTTTTTCCAAAGAGTATATGGCCTTTGATGTTGAGGTAGGTTTTTATTTTTTCGAAATCATAATGTACTGTATTGTTTATAATTTCTCCTATTTGGAAGTTAGAGGTTCCTTCGGTTTTAATGTGTGGTGTTGGGTTCATAGTTATTTTATTGCTTGATAGTTGTGAATTTGACTTAGGGACTGATCTCTAAATTTTAGAATCTTTGATGTTCTTTTCATTTTGCCTTGATGCAAAACGAAACAAAAAATCAAGACTTGGATTTTCAGCTGTCAAATTAGTTTTCGAATCCTAAAAGAAATGAACTCGCCGTTCCCAAACAGCATTTCTTTTTACGGATACTTCTAACATTTGACACTCGCTTCCAAATCCTAGGTCGGTTTAATTTGTTAGAGTGGTTCATCGTATCTTTTGTTTTGGTTGACGTGGAGGTTGTCTTGAAAATGGTCAAGTGGTAAATCATAGCTTGAATTGTTTGTTCTTTTCGACTTGCTTCTAGATGAAAATTTCATTTCTTCAGCTTTTAGCATCCAACTTTTGGCTGTTGCTTGCCAATCAGTAATTTTTGATTTCCCACCTACTTTCCAACCAATTCCCTGGTAGTGATTGAAAAATTTTTCAGCTTCCAAATCAGGGTAATTTTCTTTTTTAAAAAAATCTAAAATCAATTTTTCTTTTGCGATTGCCTCTAGTTTAATAAAGTTTATATTATGTTTATTAATGTTTATATTAGATACCAGCGCTTGTCCATTTTTGGGATAGTCTAAATACAACTCTTGCTTATCACTTGTACAGAAACTAAACAACCTCACTTTACTTCCTTTAAACGGATTATGAGAGGGACTGTAAAGAATATACTTCCAATGACTTAACTCTTTTATACATCTATGATACGTTGTATTGGAACCTATTTTTGAAAACTTCATTACCTCTTCCCTATTTATATAAAATTCTTCTGGAAAACGATTGTAATTCCATAATTGAAATAAGGCAACATACAGGCTTATATGTGTTGGATTTAAGCGACTATCTTTAGAGAATTGATGAAAGATACCGTTGAGGTGTTTTATGTAGTTCATAAACCTGCTTTTAAATTATGAACTCTATTTTCTTTCATCACTTTTGAAATTTCATCAGCATCATAGAAAATGATTCCTCCAATTTTTGTGTATGGTAAAGTTCCATTGATTCGAAGTGTTTGAAGTGTTCCTGGACTCACTTTTAATAATTCCATTAACTCACCAGATTTTAGATATTTTTTCACTCCTGCAGAAGTTGTACTAGCTAATAGTTTTTTGATGTCTTCTAATAATTCGATTTTAAATTCTCTTAGATCATCTGAAGTAATAATTTGTGTTGGCATTTTTTCAGCTTTTTTTAATTAATAATTTCTTATAGCGATTTGACTTTCGTGCTACAAAGCTGAATTGTTTGAATGAGACTTTTTAGTATACACTAAGAATACTAAAAAATTTAACATTTTTTAAATCGTATCTAACTGATATTAAACCCTATAATATTTAAGAAGATGTTAAATAGGGTGTTTTTTTAGTATTTTGAGCTTCTTTTCATCTTAAAAACCCTCCTTATTTTCTTCAAAAAAATCGTGGTTTTTACTGAAAAAAGGTTTTTTTTTCACTTTTAGTACTTTTTAGAAACACTAAAAATAATTTACTTAAAATATTGTATTTCAACACCTAAACAAAGTGTATTTTTCTTTTTTTTTGAAAAAATACACTTTTAGTATAAAGTTGTTGGAAAAAGTGTCAAAAATGCTGATTTTTGAAATACTAAAAACTTTTTGAAAAGCGATCTAAATCTTTAACGCCTACAAATACAATCAAATTTTATGCTTCAAAAGTTATTTCTTTGGATAGAGACACTACTAATTTATCTAAGAATTTAGTTGAATCTTTTTTTCTCGCTTTAATTTGATTAAAAGTTTTGTGGATGTTCCCTAGGTCTAAATTAAAAAGTTCTTCACACACTTTTACTATTTTTTTTATATCTGCATTACCATTTCTAAAGCAGCCAGAAACATTTAATGCAAAAATTAGTTCTATCAATTCTGTTTTTGTTCCAGTCCATTGCAAATCATTAAATATATCTGGTTTTACCTCTTCAATAATTGTCTTAAAATTTTTATTTTTAAGTAACTCCAGTTCTTTTTCATAAAATTTAATTAATAAATCGTGAGCAATAATTTTGGATACTAGAAAGTCGTGGCTAGTTGTAAACAGCGGATCTTTAAAATGATGAGATGTATCAACAAATAATTCTAATTGATCAATTCCTCTTAAAAAGTAAAGGTGATCTAGTTTATCTTCATTTAACCTATAATACTTAACAAATTCAAGTTGTTTACATTTTTTACTATCTAACTTATTAAGTTCATTATTAATGTACTTCTGTTGCTTTGAAATTCCAGAAACTGGTTTCTCAAGTAGATAATTATGAACCTTTTTAAAGTATTGAAGCCTTCCTTCAACATAAGGCTTTTGATATTTAAAGAATGTTATTTCTTCTTTTTTTGATGGAAAGCTTTTAGATCTAACAAGTGAGCTAAACTCATTTAAATACTCTCTTGAGATTGTAATTCCTTGTTTTAAAGTTTTTACGTTTTTTAAATTTGATTTTTCAATTATTGCAATAGTTTTTTTATACCTATTAAAGGTAGAAGTAGTTTTTTTCATATAGGGGTTTTTCAATTTTTTTAGCATCTAAAAATAATAAAAAAAACCAAATAATAACTAACTGCTTGATTTTCTCCTGTTATCTACTGAATTTTGTGTTGATTTGTTATCCAATAGAACTTTTAAAGCATTCATATCATCGCTCACTTTTCGCTCAATTACTTTCGCATATATTTGAGTTGTAGCCAATTTAGTATGACCCAAAAGCTTTGAAACCGTTTCTATTGGCACTCCATTTGTTAAAGTTACTGTAGTTGCAAATGTGTGTCGTGCCATATGGAATGTAAGGTTTTTTTTGATTTTGCATACATCAGAAATTTCTTTAAGATAACTGTTTAATTTTTGGTTGGATAGTACTGGTAGCAATGTACCTGTTGTTTGGACCCTTAGATTATTTTTATACTTGTTAATAATCAGCTGTGTTTGCTTTAAAACTGGAACTTTGACTTGTGTATTTGTTTTTTGTCTTTTAGTAACAATCCATTGACCTCCATCAATCCCTAACAAAATATTATTTTTTGAGAGCTTCATAATATCAACATATGCAATTCCTGTGTAGCAACTAAAAATAAATAAATCTTTTACAATTCTTAATCGCTCAATATCAGTAGTAAAGTTTTCAATAGCTTCTAATTCTTTGGCCGATAAAAATCCTCGTTCAGTCTTATCAAATACTGGTTTATATTTTACAAATGGATCCCTATTTATCCATTCAATATGAAATGCCATTGTTACCATTTTGCGCAAACGTTGAATGTGTTTTATAATGGTGTTATTACCAATTAATTTTTTATTTCTTGACATTTTATAGGCTCGTAAAAAATTATCAAATTTTAAAACAAATGAATAATTGAGATCTCTGAGATAAATATCATTCGTTTTAAACTCTTTAAGCACAAATTCCATTAAATACCTTTGCGTTGTTTTATAAAGACCTATAGTATCTTTATGAAGTTTATGGGAGGTATTTTCATTGTGATAATCAATTATATCTTGAAGGGAATAATGTTGTTCATCTAATCCTAAAAACCTAGATTTAATTGCTTGTGAAGTAATTACTTTTCTTTCAGCTTTTAGATCCTGATATGCTTGAAATAAGGCTGTTTGAGTTTGATCAATGTATGCATTTATGATACGTGCTTCTTGATTGGTTCCTTTAACCCTTGATTTAGCTTTGTCCCAGGAATCAATATTCACTTTTCTCTTTAAGCTAATATTAACTCTCTTTTGGTTGACAGTAATTCTTGCGAAAAGTTCTGCTTCATTGTTTTTAGCACGTGAAGCATTAATCCAAATTAGGATTGCAAATGTGGTTGTTGTTTTCATAGTTGTCGTCTTTTTAAGTTAAACTTTATTTAAGACGAAAGTCAAATCAACTATAGTAAAATCATTTCACATAAAAGTATGATCTTTTTGTGAACCTCTAAAACAAATTAAGAGCCTAAATAAACTATATTTTCCACTGATTTTAAGAAAGTGAATTTCTAGTATTTACAGGGCTTACCGCGATAAATCGGTCAACAAATTAAAATTTTTTATTTGTTGACCGATTTGTTGACCTAATATATGAAATTAAATCAAACAATATGATGGTTTTAAAATAAAAAAAAATCGCAAACCCTATATTTTAAAGGGTTTTGCTCAAATTTGTTTTCTTTTTAGCAGAGAGGAAGGGATTCGAACCCTCGATACGTTGCCGTATACACACTTTCCAGGCGTGCGCCTTCGACCACTCGGCCACCTCTCTAAAAATTATGTTATTATTGGTTTAAATAAAGATCTATTAAACCTTCAGGAGCTTCAACAATAATTTTGTTATTGTCTCTATCTACCTTCTTTATAAAATCATCAATCATAGGTATAAAAATTTCTATACCATTTGCGTTTATTTCAAACAAAGGTTGAGCAGAACTATCGTTTACACCGGTAATTTCACCAACATAACCGTTGTGTACATCTTCAATGTCAAAACCTATAATTTCGTGAAAGTAAAATTTGTTCCCTGTTAATTTTGGTAAGAATTCTAAAGGTAAATACAACTCTGATCCTAAAATAGCATCAGCATCAGCTTCAGTTAAAATATCTTCAAATTGAATACGAAGTTGATTCCCTTTTTGTAACAAGCTTTTTTCAATAAAAAAAGGAACCAGATTATTACCTAAAGCAATAAAAACTGATTCCAAATTTTGATAAAGTTCAGGTTCGTCTGTATCTAGCTTAGCTACAACCTCTCCTTTAAAACTATGTTTTCTTACGATTTTGCCTAAATAAAAACAATCTTCTTTATGCATTATCGTATAAAATTAATTAAGCTTCTTCGCTTGCAGCGTTTTGAGCATCGTCGATAGATTCTGGACCTTTCTCTTCTACTGGCTCTGCATTTGCAGCAGCTTCTGCAGCTTTTGCATCAGCCTCAGCTTTAATCGCAGCTTCTTCTACTTCTTTAGCAGCAGCAGCACGCTCTTCGTTAACTTTTACTTCAGCTTCAAAAGCTTTCGCTTTAGCATCTGCTTTCGCTTTCTCTAATCCATCAACTTTAGCAGTAATTTTCCCTGCTTTTTCATCAACCCAAGCTTGGAATTTTTCTTCAGCTTGCTCTTCAGTTAAAGCTCCTTTTCTAACACCACCTACTAAGTGATTTTTTAGCATTGCTCCTTTATAAGATAAAATTGCTTTTGCAGTATCAGTTGGTTGTGCACCATTTTGTAACCACGTTACAGCTCCATCAATATCTAAATCAACTTGTGCTGGATTCGTATTAGGGTTATAAGTTCCTAATTTCTCTAAGTATTTACCATCTCTTTTTGAACGTGCATCAGCTGCAACGATCCAATAAAATGGTTTTCCTTTTTTTCCGTGTCTTTGTAATCTAATTTTTACTGGCATTCTTTTTTAATTTTTAAGGTTCTCGACCTTGGTTATAAATTTTAAGTTTGCAAATATACTGAGATATTTTAATATATACAGTTAAAAAGTATAAAAGTTTGAGAGTCAAAAGTTTTAGAAACAAACTTTAAACTTTCAAACTTTTAATTATTTAACTTCTTGTAAATACGTTTTTTAACTAAACTAGCCCTGTAAATCCTAAAAAGGCAAGTGATAATAAACCTGCAACCAATAAATTAATTGGCACTCCTTTCATTCCTTCAGGGATATTCGCTAATTCTAAATGCTCACGGATGCTTGCAAAAACAATTAATGCTAATCCAAAACCAATAGAGTTTGAAACTGCAAAAAATACCGCTTTTAATAAACTTCCTCCATCTAAACCTAAGGCTAAAATAGCTACACCTAATACGGCACAGTTGGTAGTAATTAATGGTAAGAAAACTCCTAATGCTTGATATAACGGCGGACTTACTTTTTTCAAAATAATTTCGACCATTTGCACCAAAGCGGCAATTACTAAAATAAAAGTAATGGTTCTTAAATAGTCTAAACCTGCTGGTACTAACACAAATTCGTGTAATAAATAAGTTACCATGGTAGCCAATGTCATTACAAATAACACAGCTCCAGACATACCAACCGAAGTAGATACTTTACTAGAAACACCTAAGAAAGGACAAATTCCTAAAAACTGAGATAATACAATGTTGTTTACAAAAACAGCAGCAATAAGTATAATTATATAATCCATTTTTAAGTTGTTTTAATTGAAATTTTGTTGAATAAAACGGTTAAATAAGCCAATGCAATAAATGCGCCTGGAGGTAAAATAAATAAGATAAATGTGTTTGCATCTTCAGCAACAAACTTAAATTCGAAAATACTTCCGCTTCCTAATATTTCACGTGTTGCACCTAAAACAGTTAAAGCCACAACAAATCCTAACCCCATTCCTAAAGCATCAACAATAGAAGATAAAATATTGTTTTTTGAAGCAAACGCTTCAGCTCTTCCTAAAATTAAACAGTTTACCACAATTAACGGAATAAAGATTCCTAATTGCTCGTATAAAAATGGTACAAATGCTTCTAATACCATTTCAACAATGGTTACAAACGATGCTATAATGATTATAAATGCAGGAATACGCACTTTACTTGGTATTTGAGATTTCACTAAAGAAACCACAATATTACTCATTAACAATACAAACATTGTTGCAACTCCCATTCCTAATCCGTTAAATGCAGATGATGTTACACCTAATGTTGGACACATACCCAACAGCATTACAAATACGGGATTATCTTTAACGATTCCTTTTAAGAAATTTTGGGTTTGATTAACTTTTTCAGCCATAATTCTTAATTTTTAAGTGCTATTAATGAATCATTATTTTTCATAAACTCGTTGTATGCCATTTGAACAGCTTCACCAAAAGCACGTGAAGTAATAGTTGCACCCGTTAAAGCATCAACTTCTCCTCCATCTTTGTTTACTTTTAAATTATATGTTGAAGGATTTTTAGTTCTAAACTGTGCTAAAAACTTTTCATCTTTCATTTTTGTACCTAAACCTGGTGTTTCTTTTTGCTCTAACACCACTATGTTTTCAATAGTTCCTTCAGGAGTAAAACCTACCATAATTTTTATCAATCCGCTAAAACCTTTTTCAGTTGAACCAATAATAGCAGCACCTACAAATTTATTGTTCTCAAATGCAGGAAAAACCTCAACACTATCTTTAACATTTTCAGCCTTAATTAATACCACATCTTCAACAGGGTTGTTATCAAACGTTGGTAAAACTAATTTTAAAGCGTTTACTTTTTTCTCTAATTTGGCTTTTGCCTTTGGTCCTACAGTTAGATCGTTTACATAACCTAAAGAGAAACCAGATATAATAGTAATCACAAATAGTGATACTAGCATATTTATAAATGTATCTTTCTTCTTACTCATAATTACACAATTTTAGCTTTGATTTTTGAACCAAATCTTCTTGGTTTAAAATAAGTATTGATTAGTGGTACAAATGCATTCATAATAATAATACCAAATGAAACCCCTTCTGGATATGCACCAAACAATCTAATAACTACAGTAATTACTGCAATACCAATAGCAAATATGATCATCCCTTTTTTGGTCATTGGACTGGTTACCATATCTGTTGCCATAAAAAAGGCTCCTAACAATGCTCCTCCTGATAAAATATGAATTAACGGACTTGCGTAACTTTCTGGATCAATTACCCAAAAAATTCCAGTCATAACCGCCATTGTAGCCAATATTGTAATAGGAATATGCCAAGTAATAACTTTTCTAACTAGTAAATAAATTCCACCTAATAATAATGCAAGTGCAGACATTTCACCAATAGAACCTCCTGACAAGCCTAAAAACATATTAGTATATGATGGGAAATCAACATTTGCACTAATACTAGTCATAGTATCACCAAACATTAACCCTTCTTTAATCATTCCTAAAGGAGTGGCGCCTGTTACGGCATCAGCTAATGTTGTATTGTTTTCAACAGCTGTTGGCCACATTGTCATTTGAACTGGAAATGAAACCAATAAAAATACACGTCCAACCAAAGCCGGATTAAATATGTTAAAACCTAGACCACCAAACGATAATTTTGCAATACCAATTGCTACTAAACTACCTACAATAATCATCCAAATTGGTAAGCCAGCTGGCAAGTTAAATGCTAATAAAATTCCTGTAAGTAATGCTGAACCATCTCCAATAGTAGTTGGAGTTTTCATTAAATACTTTTGAATTACATACTCAAATAACAAACAGGATACTACTGCTACAGCAGTAACAATAAATGCGCTAAATCCAAATACATATAGTGAAACTAGGAATGCTGGAATTAAAGCGATAACCACATCATACATCACTTTTTTTGATGTTCTATCTGAATGTACGTGCGGTGAGGCCGATATAATAATTGGTTGACTCATTTTAATTTTTAGTGGTTTCTAATTTTTTTACAATATTTTTTCCGAAGCGGATATAATCTAATAAAGGACGGTGTGAAGGACAAACATAACTGCATGAGCCACATTCAATACAAGTCATTATATCTTCTTGTGAAGCTTTTTCGTAAAATCCTTTTTCTGATAAATTCATTAATAAATGCGGCTCTAATCCCATTGGGCATACATACACACACTCACCACAACGAATACAATTTTCAGCCTTTCCTCTACTTGCTTCTTCTTCTGAAATTACCAAAATACCCGAAGTACCTTTGGTTACAGGAACATCTGTATTTTTAATAGCTTTCCCCATCATTGGGCCACCATTTACTAATTTTCGTGTTCCTTCAGGCAAGCCTCCAACTTCAGCAATTAAATCTTTTATTGGAGTTCCTATCTTCACCCAAAAGTTTGAAGGATTTTCTAGTTTTTTTCCAGTAACTGTAACTACACGTTCAATTAATGGTTTATTGTATTGAATGGCTTCGTAAATTGCGAAAATAGTACCTACATTATGAACAATTACACCTACATCAAGTGGCAACCCATTCTTAGGAACTTCGCGCCCTAAAATAGCTCTTACCAATTGTTTTTCACCACCTTGAGGATATTTCACTTGTAATGCCGCAACTTGAATACCGTCTTCCTTTTTGATAATACTTTTGAAAAGACTAATGGCATCTTTTTTATTGTTTTCAATTCCAATAACTGCTTTTTTCAAGTTTAAAGCTTTCATTAAAATTTTAATTCCAACAACAATTTCTTGCGCCTTTTCTAACATTAACCTGTGATCGGCTGTTAAGTAAGGTTCACATTCAACACCATTTATAATAAGGTAGTCTAACTTAGTTCCTTCGCGTACATTTAATTTTACTTGAGAAGGAAACGTTGCGCCCCCTAACCCTACAATTCCACAATCAGTAATTTGTTGTAAAATTGCTGCAGGCTCTAATTCAATGTCTGTTTTTAAAGGAAAATCTACTTCTTCAAAATTTGAAGGATCCTTCGCATCGGTTCTAATAACAATACATTGTTTTTTGTAGCCACTGGTATCAATAACCAAATCTAATTTAGTTACTGTACCGGCAACAGGAGCATGTATATTTGAGGATACAAACCCGCCAGATTTGGCAATTACTTGCCCTTTTTCAACCTTATCTTTTTTATCTACAACAATTTCCGCAGGAATACCTATATGCTGTGCAATAGGTACATTTACCACTTTTGGAACTGTCATTCTTTTAATTTCTTTGGTTGAAGTAATTTTATTTTCAGGAGGGTGAATTCCTCCTTTTGGAAATGTTTTAAGCATCCGTTTTTGTATTTTTTGATTCTACAGTTACATCTTCTTTTACAACTGCAACTTTTTCAACTTCCTTTTTAACTTCTGGTTTTGCTGCTTCGCCTTTTACAACTGCAACTTTCTCAACTTCTTTCTTTTCTACAACCTTTTTAGCTACTGGCTTTTTTTCAACCACTTTTTTTGGTTTTTTAGGCGGAAAGTTAGTTTCTATAATAGAGTGTGTAGGACAAACATCCACACATTTTCTACAAAGTGTGCACAATGCAGGGTCAATATATGCTAAATTATTGTTCATTGAAATGGCATCTTTTTGACACACATCTTCACATTTTGAACATCCTATACAAGCTACAGCACATGATTTTTTAGCAATACCACCTTTATCTTCATTTAAGCAACCTACAAATACTTTTAAATCGCGTTTGTTACGTGGACGCATTTCAATAATATCTCTTGGACACGCTTTTACACAAGCTTCACAAGAAGTACATTTATCAGTATCAATTACCGGTAAACCTGTAGCTTCGTCCATATACATGGCACCAAAATTACAAACGGCTACACAATCTCCATCACCTAAACAACCGTATTGGCAATCGGTTTCACCACTGTAAATCATTGCTGAAATAGCACAAGTTCTTGGCCCTTGATACTCGGTAGTTTTCGGACGAACATCACAACCACCTTGGCAACGTAAAACCGCTACTGTTGGGTCTTTTTCTGTAACTGCTTTGCCCAATTTTTCGGCTACCAATTTCATTACATCATTCCCTCCTACCGGACAAAATAATTCTGAAATATCTTCGGTATTCACCAATTTATCGGCGAAAGATTTACATCCCGGAGAACCACAACCAGCACAATTTGCACCTGGCAATAATTCGTCAACCTCAGCGATTAAAGGATTTTCATACACATAAAACTTCTTGGATACTACATATAATACTATTGCTGCAACTACACCTAATGAAGCTAATAACAATACACTATATAAAACTGAATCAGTCATTCTTAATTAAATTTTAATATTGAAAGTTGAAATGCTTTTTTAAACGTGTCTTTTAACACAAAAAGCATAAAATAATAAGGCACTAAAACAAATAACGAAACCAAGCCCGCTAACCATTCTTTTAAAAATAATGAAGTTAAAATAAGCACCAAAAACATTAATATAAAAGGAAAAACATAAGCCCAAAAAACTGCTTTTAAACCTAATTCTCTATTTAATACCAAATCAACAGTCTCGTTAAGCTGAAACGATTGGGTTGGGTTTTCAATTTCTATTTCTTTATCGTTTGAATCTGACACACCACAAGCAGATTGCGCTTTACAGCCCTCACAATTCACATTCCCTTTTAACGAAATCGTTATCGTATTTTTAGAAATCTTAGAAATTATTCCTTCGTGTTTAATCGTATCTTTTTTTGTCTTGTAACTGTCTAAATCCAGTTGGGTCATAATCAACGCTGCATTATCATTATGCTGTAAAATTAAATCAACTTTATAGTTTAAAATATGATTATTGTTAGGGTTTATTTAAAATAAATCATTCTGTAACCTTAATCACATAGAGAAATCAAACTGAAATACCAGTTTGGTCAACCAGCTAACAACCTTTAACATAGCGCAATTGTTAATAAAAAAAAGAGGTAATTGATTTCTGAAAATATTAAAATGCATACTTTTAAAATCTCATTTTTTTTCAAAAAAAATTTCGCACATGTTTTTAATATTTGATACTGAAACTACTGGTTTACCAAAAAAATGGAATGCCCCAATTACCGATACTGATAATTGGCCGCGTTGTATTCAAATAGCATGGCAATTGCATGATGCATATGGTGTTTTAGTTGAACATAAAGACTATTTAATTAAACCTGAGGGATATAACATTCCTTATGACGCAGAGCAAATTCACGGAATTTCAACTCAATTAGCTCAAGAAAAGGGGGAAGACCTTGAAGATGTATTAGTCCTATTTAATGAAGCGCTTTCTAAATCTAAATTTGTTGTTGGTCAGAATGTAAAGTTCGACCTTAATATTATGGGATGTGAATATGTTAGAAAAGACATCAATACTCCTTTAAATGAATTGCCTGTTTTAGATACCTGTACTGAAAAAACTGCAATTCTTTGTCAAATACCTGGAGGAAGAGGTGGAAAATTTAAATTACCAACATTAACAGAATTACACCAACACTTATTTAATGCTCCATTTGGAGAGGCGCATAATGCTACTGCCGATGTTGAAGCAACAACTCGTTGTTTTTTAGAATTAATCAGAAAAAGACTTTATACAAAGGAAGAATTAGATGTTGCGCCTGATTATTTTAAAAATTTTGATGCTAAAAATCCTTCAACAATAAATGTAATTGGTTTAAAGCATTTAAATTTAAAAAAAGAAAGTAATAAACTTAAAACTTCCCCTAAAAAAAAGGCAACTATTTCTACTTCTGAAGTCAATGCAATTAAAGACTTAAAGGATAGTACTTTTTCACATTTACACTGTCATTCACAATTTTCAATATTACAGTCAACTTCCAGTTTTAGCAATTTAATTCAATCTGCTATTAAAGATAAAATGCCTGCAGTTGCTATGACTGATTCTGGGAATATGATGGGAGCTTTTTACTTTGTAAGAGAGGCTATCAATCATAATAATTCCGTAGAAAAACACAACGAAAACTTACCTGAAGGAGCGGTACCTAAACAACCTATAATTCCTATTTTAGGCTGTGAGTTTAACGTTTGTGAAAACCACTTTGACCGAACACATAAAGACAATGGGTACCAAATTGTAATTTTAGCTAAAAACAAAAACGGGTATCACAACTTGGCTAAAATGTCGTCACTTTCTCATACCCAAGGTTTTTATTATGTTCCTAGAATTGATAAAAAAATAATAGAAGAGTATAAAGAAGATTTAATTGTACTATCAGGTAACTTATACGGTGAAATTCCTAGTAAAATTTTAAATGTAGGTGAAAAACAAGCTGAGGAAGCATTACTTTGGTGGAAAGAACAGTTTGGTGATGATTTTTATTTAGAAGTGATGCGTCACAACCAAGAAAATGAAAATCACGTTAATGATATCCTTATTAAATTTTCAAAAAAACACAACGTTAAGTTAATTGCATCAAATAATACCTTTTATACAACCAAAGAAGAAGCTGAAGCGCATGATATATTATTATGTGTAAAAGATGGAGAAAAAATGGCAACTCCAAAAGGAAGAGGCCGAGGTTTTAGATACGGACTACCCAATAATGAATATTATTTTAAGTCCCAAGAACAAATGAAAAATTTGTTCAAAGACCTTCCTGAAGCTATTACAAACACACAGGAAATTGTAGATAAAATTGAAGTTTACACATTGGCTCGCGATGTACTTCTTCCTAAGTTTGATATTCCTGAGCAATTTGTAGACCCTGAAGATGAAATTGACGGTGGTGTGCGTGGTGAAAATGCATATTTAAAACATTTAACTTTTGAAGGTGCTAAAAAACGATATGGCGACAAATTAGATGCTGAAAAAATAGAACGTTTAGATTTTGAACTCTCAATTATTGAAAAAACTGGTTATCCTGGTTATTTTTTAATTGTGTGGGATTTTATTTTAGAAGCTCGTAAAATGGGTGTATCGGTAGGTCCTGGTCGTGGATCTGCTGCAGGTTCTGCAGTAGCCTACTGTTTATGGATTACTAATATTGATCCTATTAAGTACGATTTACTTTTTGAGCGTTTCTTAAATCCTGACCGTGTATCACTACCCGATATTGATATTGATTTTGATGACGAAGGTAGACAACGTGTAATTGAGTTTGTAATTGAAAAATATGGTGCTAGCCAAGTTGCCCAAATTATTACTTATGGTACTATGGCTGCTA
Source organism: Lutibacter agarilyticus (assembly GCF_900188235.1). Lineage (GTDB taxonomy): Bacteria > Bacteroidota > Bacteroidia > Flavobacteriales > Flavobacteriaceae > Lutibacter > Lutibacter agarilyticus. Next base: position 66,280 of record NZ_FZNT01000003.1, read on the forward strand.
AATCTTCCATTCGAGATACGGCAAGGGCACTAGACTTGCCATTGCACGAAGCCGATAGAATTGCCAAATTAATTCCCGGATTAAAACTGCAGAATATTTTTGGCGATGATGAAAAAAGTAAAGGAAAAGTAAAAGGCCTAAGAGCTGAAGAATTTGAAAATGTTGAAGAGCTTAGAAAAATTGCTGATGGAAATAATTTAGAGGCACAAACTATCAAGCAAGCAAGAGCTCTTGAAGGTTCGGTTAGAAATACAGGAATTCACGCTTGCGGGGTTATTATTACTCCAGAACCTATTACCAATTTAGTACCTGTTTCTACTGCAAAAGATTCAGACATGTATGTTACGCAGTTTGACAATAATGTGGTTGAAACTGCGGGTTTACTAAAAATGGATTTCTTGGGGTTAAAAACATTGACCTTAATTAAAGATACCGTAAAAATTGTAAAGGCTAAACACGGAATTGACTTAGTACCCGACGATTTTCCGTTAGATGATCAAAAAACATATGAACTTTTTCAAAAAGGAGAAACTATTGGCGTATTTCAATATGAATCTCCCGGTATGCAAAAACATATGAAATCGCTAAAGCCAACAGAATTTGCTGATTTAATTGCTATGAATGCATTGTACCGTCCAGGTCCAATGGAATATATTCCTTCATTTATTGATCGTAAACACGGGCGTGAAGACATTACTTATGATTTAGATGATATGGAAGAATACCTAAAGGAAACTTATGGTATTACCGTATATCAAGAGCAAGTAATGTTACTTTCTCAAAAACTCGCAGGTTTTACTAAAGGTGAAGCCGATATGTTGCGTAAAGCAATGGGTAAAAAAATATTTGCCTTACTGGAGAAACTAAAGCCTAAGTTTATTGAAGGTGGAAAGGCGAAAAATCACGACGAAGAAAAATTAGAGAAAATTTGGAAAGATTGGGAAGCATTTGCTGCTTATGCTTTCAACAAATCACACTCTACTTGTTATGCATATATTGCTTATCAAACCGCTTATTTAAAAGCACATTATCCTGCGGAATATATGGCATCTGTATTGTCTAATAATATGAACGACATTAAACAGGTTACTTTTTTTATGGAAGAATGCAAACGTGCTGAAATTCCTGTTCTAGGTCCTGATGTTAACGAATCGTACTACAAGTTTGCTGTAAACAAAGAAGGTGCTATTCGTTTTGGAATGGGTGCTATAAAAGGGGTTGGTGCTGCAGCTGTGGATGCTATTGTAAATGAGCGAAAAGAAAACGGCTACTTCTCGTCTGTTTTTGATGTTACCAAACGAGTTGATTTACGTGCAGCTAATAAAAAAGCATTTGATGGTTTAGTAATGGCCGGTGGATTTGATTCTTTTGGAAATATACACCGAGCACAATACTACCAATTAGATGAGAAAGGAATTACTTTTATTGAAAGAGCCATTCGCTATGGAAATAAATTTCAGGAGAATAAAAATTCGGCTCAAGTTTCCTTATTTGGCGAAGCTTCTGAAGTTCAATTTCCAGAGCCTGAAATACCCGAAGCTGAAAAATGGGGTATGATGGAAGAACTTTCAAAAGAAAAAGAATTGGTTGGAATTTATATTTCTGGACATCCTTTAGATGATTTTAAAACCGAAATAAAATATTACTGCAACACGCCACTAATGGCGTTTCAAAATCAAGCTGCATTGATAAATAAAGATGTTTCCATTGGTGGAATTATCACCAATATTGAGCACCGTGTTTCTAAAAATGGAAAAGGTTGGGCTACTTTTGCTTTAGAAGATTTTAGTGGCTCTAGTGAATTTAGAATATTTGGTGAAGAGTACTTACGATTCCGACATTTTTTAGTTCCAAACTCATTTCTTTATGTTAAAATTTTCGTTAAAAAAGGATGGAATGATGGTGATGTACGCTTATCTTTTGGAAACATTCAAATGTTACAAGATGTGTTGGAAGAGTTTTCAAAAAAAATAACATTGAATATTTCTTTAAAAGATATTAATGAAAAATCTATTCAAAAAATAAATGCTATTTTAACCCAACACAAGGGCACAAAATCATTGAATTTTCTAGTGTATGATTTAGAAGAAAAAATTAAATTAAATTTACCAAGTAGAAGTTATAAAGTAGATATTTCTAATGAATTTATTGACGTTCTAAGACAAGAACAAATCAACTTTAAGCTTAATTAGAGTAACCTATTTATGAGAAAAAAAATTCTTGTTTTTTTTATATTGAGTAGCTTTTTAGGGTTTAGTCAAAAAAAACACACCTATTTTCAAGCAGATTATTTTTATGGGAACATTCTTGGATCAAGTCCAGATGCAACTGTTTTTTTACAAGGACATCCTACAGGAATTTTTGCAAGTTATAACATAAAAACAACAGGTGATAAAAATTGGCAAGGACTTTATAATTTCCCTGATGTTGGTGTGTCTTTTGGTTATCAAAATTACAATTCAAAAGTGTTGGGAGAACTTTACGCGCTCTACTTTCATTATAATTTTTATATCCTAAAAAGAACTTCAAAAAACCAATTGATATTTAGACCCGGAATTGGAATTGCATACAGTACTAAGCCTTACAACAAAGTAACCAACAATAAAAACACCGCCTTTGGTTCTGCAATAAACTCTAGCACCTATTTTAAATTATACTATCAAAGAGAATCTTTAATTGGTAATTTGGGCGTAACTGCCGGAGTAAAATTTGTACATGCATCAAATGCTAATGTTAAATCACCCAACTCTGGAGTTAATATTTGGGCTATTTCAGCAGGATTAAACTACAATTTATCACCAAAAACAACACAAATAACGTTTATACCTTCAACTGATACACTGAAAGTAACGGAGCCTATTAAACTAAATTTAGCTGTAAGAGGTGGTGTAAATGAGTCCCCAATTATTGGAACTGGCTTGAAACCCTTTTTTGTTGCTTCGGCTTATTTAGATAAAAGAATTAGCAGGAAATCTGCCTTTCAATTGGGTACCGATTTGTATATTTCGCCAATATTAAAAGATTATTACGAAGTAAATTTAAGTATTCCTCATACAAACCTAAAAGAAACTAATTCATTTTCAAGGATAGGTGTTTTTCTAGGGTATGAATTGTTTATTAACAAATTCTCTATTGAAGGAGCATTAGGTTATTATGTGAAATATCCTTTTGAATTTGATGGAAGAGTTTATGAAACCTTGGGTTTAAAGAGGTATTTCAAACAAAAATGGTTTGCCTCTGTACGCTTAAAAGTTCACGCCGCCAATGCTGAAACTGTAGAGTTTGGTGTAGGGATTCGATTCTAATTTTTTATTATGAAAAAAATATTTTATAGTATATTACCATTTCTTTTACTTAGTTGTAATTCTGAAAACTCAAACAATTGCTTCCAAAAAGCTGGTGCAATTATTCGAACAGAAGTTGAAGTTGCTACATTTGATAAAGTAACAGTTCATGAAAGAATTGAATTGATAATTACACAAGGTAACCAACAAAAGGTTATTGTTGAAACTGGTGAGAATTTATTCAATGATATTTCTATAGAAGTAATTAATAACGAACTTATTTTAACAAATTATAATACTTGCAACTTTATAAGAGAGTATGATTTAACAAAAGTTTATATTACTTCACCTAATTTAACTGCAATAAGAAATGCTTCAGAATATAATGTTTCTTCAAATGGCGTTTTAACATATCCTTCTCTTTATTTACGATCTTCGGGTGAAAAAAGCGACTATTTATCAATTGGAGACTGGTATTTAACTATCAAAAACGATAATTTACGTATTTGGTCAAACGGGATTGCTAATTTTTATTTAGAAGGCACTACTAACAATTTAGATCTAAGTTTTTCAGATGGAGATACACGCTTTGAAGGTAAAGAGCTTATAGCTCAACACGTAAAAGTAAGACAAGTGAGTTCTAATGATATGTTGATTTTCCCTGTTCAAAGTTTAATAGGAAGTATTCATTCAATGGGAAATGTAATTTCATTTAACAAGCCTAAATCTATTGAAGTTGAAGAACTAAGTGATTACGGAAAACTTATTTTTAAGTAGTTAATTCTCTAAACAAACTTTCTAAATTTTTGTTTTTGGTATTTAGTTGCAATATTTTTAAGCCATTGTCATGCGCAAAATCAAAAACTTCAGCACGCATATCATTGCTTGTTAAAAATGTAAGTTGCCAAATTGTATCGTGAATATTGGTAGCCGATTTTAAATAAGGAATGGTGTCTATAAATTGCTTTTCAATTTTATAATCAAACTCAACTTCAATTATTTGCTCTTGGTTTTCCTTCAATTCTTTTAAACTCTTATCGGTAATAATTTGCCCTTTATTTATTACAATTACCCGATCACAAATAGCTTCAACTTCTTGCATAATATGTGTTGAAAAAAGTACAATTTTATCTTTTCCAACTTCCTTAATTAGCGTTCTAATTTCTAATAATTGGTTAGGATCTAACCCTGTAGTTGGTTCATCTAAAATCAATACATCGGGCTCGTGTAATAACGCCGCAGCTAAACCTATTCGTTGCCTATACCCTTTCGAAAGCTGATTGATTTTCTTATGTACTTCAGGTGTTAAACCTACTTTTTTTATAATAGCTTCTACTTTCTCTTTTGAAATATTATGTATGGTTGCATTGAACATTAGATATTCTCTCACATACATTTCTAAATACAACGGATTGTGTTCTGGTAAATAACCAATTTTTTGTTGTGCGCTTATTTTTTCAGTAGCAATATTAAAACCGCTTACTAAAACTGCTCCTTCTGAAGCAGTTAAATAGCCAGTAATAATTTTCATCATGGTACTTTTACCAGCCCCATTAGGACCTAAAAAACCAACAATCGCCCCTTTTTCAATCGTAAAACTTACAGCGTCTAACGCTTTTTGGGAACCGTAAAATTTTGTAATATTTTTCACTTCAACACACATACAACAAAAATACATTTTAATTTAAATAATTGTAACATTTTAACGTTGCATGCTACATATAATTATTAGACCTTTGAAAAATTATTATATGGGCTGTTTTAGAGTTATACTTTGTATTATTTTTCCACCATTAGCTGTTATAGATAAAGGGTGTGGATCAATTGTAATTGTATTTATTTTAACTTGTTTGGGTTGGATACCTGGAGTAATAGCCGCACTAATTATTAATAACAATCCAGAGAACTAATGCGAAACGTGCAATTAATTGATTTAGGTTTAAAAGATTATAAAGAAACCTGGAATTATCAAGAAGAACTTTTTCAAAACATTGTTGATATAAAAATTGACAACCGTAAAAATAACACCACAAATAAAACACCTAACTATTTTATTTATGTTGAACACCCTCATGTGTATACACTTGGAAAAAGTGGAGATCTAAGTAATTTATTACTAAATGAGGAGCAGTTAGCTGAAAAAGGTGCAACATTTTATAAAATCAATCGCGGTGGAGATATTACCTATCACGGACCTGGACAATTAGTAGGATATCCTATTATAGATTTAGATAACTTTTTTACAGACATTCATAAATACTTGCGTTTTTTAGAAGAAGTTATTATTAAAACTTTGGCTGAATACGGTATCGCATCAGAGAGAAGCGAAGGCGAAACTGGTGTTTGGCTAGGTGTTGGAACTCCTTTTGCGCGTAAAATTTGTGCTTTGGGCGTTCGTACCAGTCGTTGGGTTACTATGCACGGATTTGCACTAAACGTAAATGCAAATTTAGGTTATTTTGATAATATTATTCCCTGCGGAATAAAAGGTAAAGCAGTAACTTCTATGGAAGCTGAATTAGGCGAAAAAATTCCTATGGAAGAAGTAAAAGAGAAAATTTTAAAACACTTTACCGACCTTTTTGAAGCTACTTTCGTGAAAGCATAAATTTTCACACAAAGATTTATATATTTTGAAACCCTCTTTAAATTCTTATGTTAAAAAGAATTTAAAGAGGGTTTTTATTTTTTTATCCTGAATATGCGCTATAGGTTCCTGCTTTCACAGGAATGATAAGCATAAAAATTAATTTTCTTCGTTAAAAAATACTTTGTAATATTTCATTTTCTTTTCTTCGTCGTAGCCTTTTTCAAGGTATTCGCTTGAAGCATCAGGAGCGTCAATATCTAATTTTATTTCAATATTGGTATCTAACTTTATCTCCGTTTTCATCTTTTGTTTTTGCTTTTTAAGTACAATATCAGAAATAGCAAACTGATTGCGCACCAACACATCATTTAATTCTTCAAACTGTTTTTTATAATCATCAAACAACGGTTTAAAATCTTCATTTTCTTCAAAAACCTCTTCTTTAAAATCTTCAATATTTACATCTTCATTTTCTTTAAAAAAGTCGACTGTTTTTGCTAAAAACTTAGATTTTTCTTGAACACCAAAATCTTCTTTTATAATCTCTTCTGAAAAATCTTTACACATTTCAATGTAATTCTGTGTATGTTGATTATTATCATCAGCATATTTTACATTTAAAAAGTTTTTTCCCCAATATTGTGCATCATAATTGTTATTATCAACACTTAAAACAACACGCCCTTCAGCATCTGATGAGTTTATAATTAAACAACCTTTATCTAATCTCTTTGTGCTAATTCCTTGCTGAACAAAAACATCTAAACTGTCTTTTTCCATAAAGGTTTGAAAGAAATTTATCTTATTTTCAATTTTAAAAATACCGATGGCTTGCGTAACAACATCTTTGTATTCAATATCTTCAAACAGCGCAATAATTACATCACCTGTTTTAATTTGAGCAGAATTAGACTGCTCGTATAAATGATTTACAATGTGTTTTGAAACATCAACAAACGTACTATTATCAGTAAAAATTTCTGAAGTATAATTATTCAGTTCGTTCAATTCAATGTTAGCATGGTGATTAAAACGGAAACTTTCAGCAACATTTCCAAACGACTTCAACAAAAAAGGTTTCATTAGCTCGTAACTTTCTTCATCAAAAGTGATTACATCTTCTGAAAAAACATTTGTAGCACTGTTGAATTTGTTTCCAACTTTATGAATGATAAATTTTGAAATTGCAGCTCTAGTTCTTTTAATCATAATTACATTTTTAACGTTGGCAAATGTATCATTTTAAAGCTACATTTTGCAACTACAATTTTAATTTTAATTGCTCGGGCAATAATTTAAACGATTTTCTATGATACTTTGTACTTCCAAATTCTCTTATGGCATCTCTGTGTTGTTTGGTTGGGTAACCTTTATTTTTTCTCCAAGAATAATTAGGGAATTCTGCATCAATTTTTTGCATAAATTCATCTCTATACGTTTTCGCCAAAACGGAAGCCGCTGCAATACTCCTAAATTTAGCATCGCCTTTAATAATTGTGGTGTGTGGAATGTTTTGGTACTTATTGAATTTGTTACCATCAACAATAATATGCTGTGGTATTACGGCTAATTTTTCAATAGATTTATGCATCCCTAAAATTGAAGCTTGCAAAATATTTATCTCATCAATGGTTTCTTCAGAAATAAAAGCAACTCCGTAGGCCAACGCTTTTTCTTCAATAATTGGTCTAAGAATTTCTCGTTGCTTCTCTGTTAATTGTTTTGAATCGTTTAATAATGGGTGTTCAAAATCATTGGGTAAAATTACCGCAGCCGCCACAACAGGACCAGCCAAACAACCTCTTCCTGCCTCATCTGTTCCAGCTTCAATAGTGTTTTCTAAATAATATTTCTGAAGTCCCATTTAATTCTTTTAACAACAAAAATAACATTAATTATGAAATGAGATGGTCTTCAACAATGCGTCTAAAACAATAATTATTTTTTTAACAGATGTGTCAAAATTTATTCTCGTTCAATTCGTTCAAATATTTTACCTTTGCCAATTAATTTAGTGTATGAAAAACGTATTGTTTATATTATTTTTTGGGCTGTTGTTTACAAATATAAATGCTCAAATAACCACAAAACCTGATAGATCATCTGATATTTATCAAACTGACAGTACACGAAGCTACAGAAGTGTTAATGTTGAAATAGAAGGTGAAACGAAATATACCGACTATAAAATTATTTCAATAAAAAATGATACCACTTTAATTGACACTACACAAAGTATAAAAAAAGAGTACAAACATAATTTTGTTAGAAAAGACAATTATGACTATTTGGCTTTTCATAATCAAGGACAAACATTTAACCGCTTGATTTATGACTTTGACGATAACTCTATTTTTCCTTCAATTGGTTTTAATGCAAAACAACGTAGTTATTATACGCTAAATGATGTTTATTATTACCACGTACCTACACCTACAACAGAGTTAATGTATAAAAGTGGCTTGGAGCAAGGTCAGGTTGTAGATGCGCTTTTAACGGCAAATACTTCAAGGCAATTTAATATTGCCATTGCCTACAAAGGAGTAAGATCTTTAGGTAAATATCGCTACGCCCTGTCTAGTCAACGTAATTTTAGAACTTCTTTTAATTATAATACCAAAAATAAACGCTATTATATTCGAGGGCATATTTATAATTTTCATTTATCCAATCAAGAAAATGGAGGTTTAACAGACGAGTCTATTCAATACTTTGAAAACAACGATTCTAATTATACCGATAGAGCTAGGCTTGAAACCAATTTTACAGATGCTACAAGCGTACTTGAAGGAAAACGATATTACTTAGAACAATCTGTTGCAGTATTTTCAAATAGAATTCCTGCAAAAAAGAAAAGTACCTTGCCAAAGGTATCCGATATCAAAATAGACTCTATTACACAAGACAGCATTAGAATTGCTCAAATTGAGGCAAAAAAAGGTGCTATGAAAGGTGCTATAAAAAAACCCGATTCAACCGCATTAGCAGCTATCACTAAACCTGTTATTGATTCTGTAGCTGTTAAAACCACAAACAAAGATTCTGTAGCAATTGCGAAAGAAGAAAAACCTTTTTTAGATTTTAAATTAGGAAATACGCTAATGTATGAAACAAAACATTATCGCTATACGCAAGATGCTGCAAATACTTTTTTTGGAGATGCTTTTACTAGTGACATTAGTGATCATACTTCGTTTCAACAATTTGATGGGCAAGTGTATATGCAATTAAATTCAGCTTATATAGGTAGCCTAAAAGCAAAAGCAAACTATTTTAATTACAACTACCATTACAACGGTGTTTTATTTTATGATGATTATACTATAGGCCATAGAATTAAAGGAAATGCATTTTCATTAGGCGCCGATTGGTTTAAACAATTTGGTCATATTCATTTAAATGGTGAAGTTTCAGCCATCTTATTTGGAAATATTACAGGAAGCACAATTAAGGGAGCCGTAATGCTACAAGAAAAAGATTTCAATTTTAAAGGCTTTATTGAATTTACTTCTAAAACACCTGATTTTAGCAAGCAATTATACCAAAGTAATTACGTAGCATATAATTGGCAAAACAACTTTAAAAATGAAGATATTACAACTATAGGAGCTGCTTTTAATTCAGAAAAATGGGTTACTTTACAAGGAGATTATAACATCATAGATAATTACACCTATTTTAATGACAGCTCTAAACCTGAGCAATCTAATGAAACTTTAACCTATTTTAAACTTAAGTTGATAAAAGCTTTAACTTACCGAAAATTTACGTTAGACAATACCGTAACCTATCAAGAAGTAACCAGTGGAGATTCGTTTTTTAGAGTTCCAAATTGGGTAACCAGAAATTCATTGTATTTTTCAACCTTTATGTTTAAAGGAAAACCATTGTATTTACAAACGGGTGTAACATTTAAATACTTTAGCAAATACAAAATGAATGCTTTTAATCCTTTAATTAATGAATTTACACTTCAAAACACCGATGAAATAGGTGATTTTCCAATGTTCGACTTTTTTGTAAACATACAAGTAAGCAGATTGCGTGCATTTTTTAAAGTTGAAAACTTTACCTCTAGCTTTACAGGAAGAAATTATTATTCAGCTCCAAGCTATCCTTACAGAGATTTAACGGTACGGTTTGGTTTAACTTGGAATTTCTTTATTTAAGCTTTTGAAGTAACTAGTTGCTTTATTTTAATATTAAATGCTGCAAAAAGTAATGTCATAATTGGACTTAGCCAGTTAAAAATAGCGAAAATAAAATATTCACCAACACCAACACCTAATACACCAGACTGATAAGCTCCACAAGTATTCCAAGGAATTAATACTGAAGTTACCGTACCTGAATCTTCTAAAGATCTACTTAAATTTTCAGGTGCTAAATTTCGATCTTCATAGGCTTTTTTAAACATTTTCCCTGGAATTACAATAGCCAAATACTGATCAGATGCAACTACATTTAATCCTAAACAACTTACTACTGTACTTGCAAATAAACCAAATACAGAAGTTGCAATTTTTAGTAAAGCATTTGTAATTCTAGACAAAGCTCCTATTCCATCCATAATACCACCAAAAAACATCGCACAAATTATTAAGAAAATAGTCCAAAGCATTCCCTGCATTCCACCTGCGCTAAACAAATCGTTTAACTGTTCATTATCTGTTACAATTGAAGTATCAGTAAAAACGGCATTTATAATTGCACTTATTTTTGTATCGGCCAAGCCTGTTAAAATTTCACTTTGAAAAATAAACGCAAATATTGCTGCTAAAACTACACCTGCACCTAATGCTATTAATGGTTTTGTTTTTGCTAAAATTAATCCGATAACAGCTACCGGTACTAAAAATAAATAAGGAGAAATATAAAAAGCAGTATCAATCGAAGTCAGCAAATCGCTAATATCAGTATTTCCTGATGTGTCAATATTTGCACTTATAATAGAAAAAACAATCAACGTAATAATAATTGTAGGCACGGTTGTTAATGTCATATAACGTATGTGCGTAAACAAATCGGTTCCGGCCATTGCTGGTGCTAAGTTTGTGGTATCGCTTAAAGGCGACATTTTATCTCCAAAATAAGCACCTGAAATTACGGCTCCAGCAATCATTCCTGGTGAAATTCCTAATGCTGTACCAATACCAACCAACGCAATACCAACCGTTGCTGAAGTAGTCCAAGAGCTTCCTGTGGCAATAGATATAATTGCTGAAATAATTACTGAAGCTGGTAAAAATATTGCCGGACTTAACACTTGCAATCCGTAATAAACCATTGCAGGAATTACACCACTTACCAACCAAGTTCCAGCCAAAGCTCCAACTAAAAATAAAATCATAATGGGTACAAAAACACTTTTTAAATTTTCCCAAATTTCTAAAAGCATCGTTTTGGCATTCACTTTATTAAAAAAACCAACAACTGAAGCAACTAACCCGCCCATTAATAAAATATATTGGTTTGAATATGCTCCAAACCACTCACCATCAGCAAAAAATATGTTGTATGCTAACAAGCACATTAAAATAACTACAGGAATTAAAGCTTCCCAAATACTAAGGTCACTGTTTTTAATAATTTGTTGTTCTTCAATCTTAATTTCTGAAAGGTTTTTGTTTTCCGGCATTCTCATTTTTTTATGAAATGTAATTATACGGAAAATTCAATATTATTGCAAAAAAACACCCCATTCCTAACAGAAATGGGGCGTACTTTAAAAAAAGTAATCGTATTTATAAAACTTTAACCTGAACCATGCATTTTCTCATAGCTCGGTAGGTGCGTTCAATATCATTATCTAAACCTATTGAAAAACGGATGATTCCGTCTGAAAGTCCCATTTCAAGCTGTTCTTCCGCAGGAATTTCAGAAGAAGTGCTAGAACCAGATGCACTAAAAAGTGTTTTATAAAAACCTAAGCTTACTGCTAAATAACCCAAATTTTCATTTTGCATTAACTCCATTAATTCGTTTGCCTTCGCTAAACTACCAACATCAATGGTCATAATTCCACCAAAACCATATTCTTTATTGTACAACGCTTTAAAAAGTTTATGACCCGGATGACTTTCTAGGCCAGGGTATACCACTTTCAATCCGTCGTCTTCAAAACTCTCAGCTAAATACAATGCATTTTCACTGTGTTTTTTCATACGAATATGTAAAGTTCTTAGGTTTTTTAATACGCTTGCTGCTCGTAAACTATCCATTACAGGACCTAACAACATAGCTGCTCCATCATTTACATTTCGTAAACTATCAATAAATGCTTGTGAGCCACAAACTACACCTCCAACCGTATCGTTTGTACCGTTAATAAACTTGGTTAAACTGTGGATAGTAATATCAGCTCCTAATTTTTGAGGAGAAATTAATAACGGAGAAAAGGTGTTGTCAACCACTAAAAGTATATTGTGTTTTTTAGCTATTTTAGACAATTCAGCAATGTTTGCTATTTCTAAAAGCGGATTGCTAATTGCTTCACAATAAATCATTTTTGTTGAAGGCTTTATCGATTTTTCAACAGACTCTAAAGATGTAATGTCTACAAATGAAGTTGTAATATTTAATTTTGGCGCAAAGTTTTTTAGGAATGCGTAAGAACCTCCGTAAATTGTTCTACTAGAAACTATGTGATCACCTGCTCCACAAACCTGTAAAAAAACTGATGTAATTGCTCCCATTCCTGATGCTGCCACATTTGCTGTCTCTGTAAATTCCATAGCGGCCAATGCTTCGCTTAAATATAAATTACTTGGACTTGTATGGCGCGAATATAAATAACACCCTTCGGCGTGCCCTTCAAAAGTGTCGAGCATTGTTTTTGCGTGTAAAAAAGTATAGGTTGCTGAATCTGAAATTGAAGGATTTACTCCTCCAAATTCTCCAAAATATTGTAAATCTTGAATATTGTTTGCTGGTTTATTACTCATAATTGTAAAATCTTTATTTTAAAGTTACGTATTTACAATTATATTTTCTTTACTATATGATTAATTTAGTATTTATTTCTACTAAAAATACTTTTTAAAGTTTTAAAACCTATTATACTTCTGTTTTTTTATTATTTTTAGAAAAAAATACTTTTATGCACAACTTAGATAAAATTGACCAACAAATTTTAATGCTTTTACAACAAAATTCTAAAATGAATATTAAGGAAATTGCATTAAAAGTTGGCTTAACAACTACACCGACCTACGATAGAATTAAACGTTTAGAAAAATCGGGAATAATTACGAGGTATGTTGCTGAACTAAATAAAGAGAAAGTTGGGTTAGATCTTGTTGTTTTTTGTCAAGTGACCTTGCAAGTACATTCTAAAAAATTAATTACTCAGTTTGAAAATGCAGTTGAAAAAATGCCTGAAGTAATTGAATGTTTTCACATTGCTGGAAATTTTGATTATTTATTAAAAATTGTAACTCCTAATATAAAATCGTATCAGTTTTTTTTAAAAAATAAATTGTCGGTTTTAGAATCTGTTGCTAATGTGCAAAGCAATTTTGTAATGAGTACTGTTAAAGAAAATTCTATGCTTCATATTGCATAAAAAAAGCAGCCAATGGCTGCTTTTTATTAATGTGAATTTTATTTATAACTATTTAGAAGCCTCAACTTTAAATGAAATTTCAAACTCATCATTTATAAATTTATCTTTTAAGTTTTCAAAAATAGATTTTGATTTGTATTCAATTCCAAACTGTGTTCTGTCAATTTTAAATGTTTCACCAGTTAACTCAATTCCTGATTCAGTTTTTGCTAATATAGCCTCAAATTCAATTGGTTTTGTAATTCCTTTTACCGTTAAATTACCTTTAACATTTACCCCATCAACACTAGTAATTTCAAATGTAGCAGTCTTATGATTTGCTACATCGAAAAAATCCTCATTTTTTAAATGCCCTACTAATTTAGCATTGTATTCATCTTCCGCAGGAATATCTAAAACGGTGATTGCTGTCATATCAAAGGTAAAACTACCACCTGATAAATTTCCTTCTGAAATAACCAAACTACCATCTTTAATAGCTACTGTTCCGTTATGTTCACCTGTAGGTTTAAACCCTTTCCAATTTAATGTTGAAGTTTCAGTATTGGCAACATAAGTGCCCTTTTCAATTTGCTGAACTTTTGCTTTAGCCTCAGTTAAATTTTCATTAGCAGGTGTAGCTTTTTTATCATTTTTACATGCAATTAACCCTACTCCTATAACTAGTATGAGTACAAATTTTTTCATTTTTTTTATTTTTTAGATTCGTAATTAAATACAATAGTACAGTTTTAAGCCAAAAAATTACATTGTAATTGCTGTTTTTAATAGTTTTTTAACTAAAACTTATAGTGTAGTTGTTTTTTCTAATACAATTTTCTCTAAGTTTTTGTTTACAATAAGACTATAAAACTCTTTAATCTCTTGATAATTTTGTGCTGGAAAAATGGCTGTATTAATTTTTAAATTAGATTGTACCATGATTTTATTTCCTTTGTTTATTACTTTGTATGTATAAATTCCGAAATTATTAGATAGTCCAATCTTTAGCACTTCAGGAATGGAAACAACCGAATATCCTTCAGGGATTGTAATAACAATATTATTTTTTTCTGAAATTGGCGTTCCAAAATCAATTGGATATTCTCTATTTTCTAATTTAAAAGGATTTACTGTTGTTGCATTAAATAACAGCGGATTTAAATATATTTTATTTCCAATTTTATCTACCATACTTTCAGAATTAAACTTATACATTTCAACCAATGGTTTGTAACTGTTTTCTTTATTCTGAATTTTAAAATCACCTATTTCAATTCCACTATTTTGGGCTTCAATTTTAGCTATAATATCTTCATCTTTTAATTTTCCTTTTTTGTTTCTATAGTTTTGCGCATTTAAATTATAATAAGATTTTCTATACATACCTGTAGCTTCTCCTTCTTCATCAAAGGATACCATCATATATACAGACTCTGTTGAAGGTTCAGTAGGAATTAAATTAACTGACTCGGAGCTTCCGTCTTTTCTAATCAATCGTCCATTCCAATTTAAATCTCTTAAAGGCAAGTTATTTGGCGTACTATAAGTATCGGTTGCATCTAGTAAAACCAAACCGCCTTCTAATTCAACAGCTGCAATTACAAAATTAAAACCGTTTAATGTTGGATATAAAGGGATTCCGTGAGATCTAGTACTTATAATTACGGGGTTTGCATTAAAACCGGCCGAATTTAACATAGACACTAAGTTTAAATTAATATCTGCTGCATTCCCTACTCCTTCTTTATATGCTTTTTTGGTACCATTAAATGTTGTAATTCCAGTATAATCATTCCATTTGATTTTGTGTTTTATCAATTCAAAAATAGCTGTGATTTTTTCAGCTTCTGTTTTTGCTGAGGCTAAAACCAACGCTAAATCAACTTCAAAATGGTTAGATTTATAAATTTGATCGCTAAAATCTGAATCTCTATAAATAGTTTTGGTAACATCTTCCCAAGTATTTGAAAAATATTCAATAGGTTCATTAGGCCAATGTAATTCTGAAAATTCATATTCCATCATAGATCTATAATTATCAATATTATTTACATAAGGTTCTTCCAATAAAGCAGGAACATCAGTAATATCATATGTTTCAACAGTTGACACATAATCTATACTAGAAGATGAATATGTAGTTCTTACAATATCTCCACTACTTCTGTTTTTGGTATTAATTGTTATTTTTTCGTGCTTTTTTTCAACTTTTGGATAGGCTCGAAAATATCCTTTAGACCTTTTTTTATAAACAAAATATTCGGGAGTTTCAATCTTTATGTTCATTTTTTTAACTGGAATAGCATATTGAAATTGAACATCCTCAATAGATCTAAAAGGAGAATTTATTTTGTATTTCCATTCTACTATACAGCCTTCTTTTAAGTTTGGCATCGTAAATTTTTCTTCTATCCAATACTTGTTTTTTTCATCTTTAAAAATTTCATTTTTCTCTAAATTACTCTTCAATACTTTCCCACCTTCTAAATTATAGGTAACAGCTTTTAATCCTGCCACTTCTTCTCTACCACTACCTGAACTTGATTGATATAAATCTATTTCTTTAGTAGCCCAATCATAGCCTTCACTATTATAAATTTTTATACGCTCATGCACTTCTGTAATTACCTGAAAACCTTCACCCTGCATATATCTAAAATCTGTTTTTCTGTTTTTGTATAAAATAACTGCATTAGCTGATGAATCTTTAGCGTAAAACTGTTCTTCTAATTCCTCTTTAGAAACTTTACCAAACTTATAATCTTGAGCCATTAAACTATTAGCAACTAGTGCCAATATAAGTGTGAATAAAACCTTTTTCATATTTATTTACTTTTTAAAACTATTTTTGAATTATCGTATTTCCGTATGTTTTTTCTGAATGTTCTATACAAATCATAGTCTTCTTTGGGATGCTTCCCTTCTTCAATTCTAATGGTTCTTTTGTATAGGTAATTGTATTCATCTATTTTTGAAACTTCAACAATATACTCCCCATAATCAGATTCAATTAATTTATTTTCAGGAACATATACTACTTGTAAAGTTGAAGGTAGCGTAATTTCAATTTCGTCTACATCAACATAACCATGAGAAATTTCAAAGGGTAATTTTCTGTTTCTAACTCTGTTTGGAATGGCTGAATTTCTATTAAACGCATTTATAGGAATCAACATTTCGCTTCCACTTGTTGTGGCATAATTTGTGGCTGAAAATTCAATTTCTTCTTCAAAAGCCATTGCTTCTCTATTGTTAAAAACTTCAATTTTAGAGAATTTAATATTGTTGATGTATGAAAGATACTCTTTAAATAGATTTTCTAATTCTTGTTGACTCTCACCATCATTTCTAAGTAAATTATCCATGTATTGCGTTCCTTTTGAATTAATTTTTACTTGAGCCTTAATAGTTCCGTTAGCATCAATTTCAAAGCTACCTTTTGTATGTTGATAATTATCTTCAGGTGCATACCTTTGAGTATGTTTAATAATACCACCATTTGGTGTTATTACCAAAGCATCTCTATCATCAGTAAAATCGCCTAAGTAACCAAAAGGCACTTTTTGATTGGTACATTCTAACCAAATATCCTCTTTTTCTGTAGGCAAATTTAGAATGATGTGATTCCCTTGCATTGAGAAAAAATCCTTGTCAATATCTTTACTATTATCTCCTGCCCAAATAACTGTGTAATAAGATTCAATACCTACGGCATCTAATAACGTTTTTGTATAATTTGTTAATCCTTTGCAGTCGCCATATCCCAGCCTATGCACCACATCTGCAGGAATTGGCATCCAACCACCTATTCCAACCTGAACACTTATATACCGTGTTCTATCTTGTACATATTTATAAATAATTTTTGCTTTTTCAATAGGGTCATTTATACCTTCAACTAATTTAGAAACTTCCATTTTAGTTGATGCTAAAAGATGATCATTACCTGCCTTTAAATAATCGTATTGCCATTTGCCAAATTCACTCCAATTAGCAGCTTCACCTTTAATTCCTTCTAAATTAAATTTATACAAACCTGTAATTAAAACGGGAGTAATTTCTGCTAACCTAGGACTGTAAGGCTCTCTTTTTATGGCTGGTATATTTTCTATTTTAAAAGATAAACTAGTTTCTGAAGTTTCCTTTTCAATGGTATAGTCCTCAAAATTCTTCTCTTTAAATCGTACTTTTAATCCTTCAGCAGAAACCAAATTATAAGTACTACTTTCAACAGCTGTTAAATAGCTACTTATAGGCCTCCAATCAGGTACAAAACCTGTATTTATGGTTTCTATTTCATATTCTGAATAAATAGTATAAGGATATACAGTTGGTACATATCTATAGTACAAAACTTTACTATCTCCGTACAAAGTACTTCCATCAACAGCGCTAACTTCTTCGTACTCTTTAGATTTTACTTTTTCAATTTCATTACCAAAAGCATCGTAAACCAAGGTTTTAATTTCCTTAATTTTTTGATTTTTATCAAAATCTACAGAAATATACTTATGCTGGTCGCCTAATTTATTTAAAACAGTTACTGCTGTTTTAACTTTAAAAATCATTTTATCCTGCGCTTGAATTTCAATAGAAATATCCTGGAAACGGATTACTGAATTGGCATTACTTGTGAGGTTTTCTGGTATTTTCGAAACACTAAAGCTATAATCTTGTGAATATAAAAGTGTTGAAAAAAGTAGAAAAATAATTGGGGTTTTTATTATTCTTATCATTTCATTTTTTTACACTTATAAATGTATAAAAAAAAGATTAAATAACCTTATTTACATTCTATTTTTTGAATCAATAATAATGGTTACTGGACCGTCATTTAGTAATTCTACCTTCATATCAGCTCCAAATTTACCAGTTCCTACCTTTTTATGAATTTGATTCTCAAAATCACCAATAAATTGTTCATATAAAGGAATGGCAATTGCTGGTTTTGCAGCATTTATATAAGAAGGTCGATTCCCTTTTTTAGTACTGGCGTGTAAGGTAAACTGACTTACAATAATAGCATCTCCATCAACATCAATTAATGATTTATTCATGACTTGATTTTCGTCATTAAAAATGCGAAGATTTGCAATTTTTTTTGAAAGCCATTCAATATCAGTTGTATCATCGGCAGGTTCAATTCCCAATAAAATAAGTAATCCACCTTTAATCTCGCTCACTTTTTTACCTTCAATTGTAACTGAAGCTTTTGACACTCTTTGAATAACTGCTTTCATTTTTTAACTATAAATATCTACTCTATAATGTTCTTCGTCACCTTCAACCATTTGCACATAACTGTTGTAACGAGACGCAGCAATTTCGCCAGTTTCCAAGGCATCTTTAATA
The DNA here is from genome assembly GCF_900188235.1 of Lutibacter agarilyticus. Classification (GTDB taxonomy): domain Bacteria; phylum Bacteroidota; class Bacteroidia; order Flavobacteriales; family Flavobacteriaceae; genus Lutibacter; species Lutibacter agarilyticus. Next base: position 85,052 of record NZ_FZNT01000003.1, read on the forward strand.
GCGCATTTAGGCTCATTAATATGCATACAATTGTTGAATTTACATTTTGATTTCAGTTTAAAAAATTCAGGAAAATAATCGGTGATTTGTTCAGGTTCAAAATCAACCACACCAAAACCTTTAATTCCAGGTGTATCAATTATAAAGCCACCAAAATTCAATTCAAACATTTCAGCAAAAGTAGTGGTATGCATTCCTTGTTTGTGCTGTTTTGAAACTTCTTTGGTTTTTAAATCTAACGTTGGTTCAATCGCATTTATAAGTGTTGTTTTCCCAACACCTGAATGACCTGAAAACATCGTTGTTTTTCCTTTCATTAATTCAACAACTTCATCAATTCCAATATTTTTAGTTGCTGAAATTGCAATACATTTGTAACCAATATCGGTATAAATAGCATCTAGTTCTGCTAATTTACCCAATTGCTCATCGGTATAAATATCTAATTTATTGAACAAAATTACGGTGGTTATATTATAAGCTTCAGCAGTTGCTAAAAAACGATCTATAAAACCAGTAAATGTTGGAGGATTATCAATAGTTACCACTAAAAAGGCAACATCAATATTAGCAGCTATAATATGTGTTTGTTTTGAAAGGTTTACAGATTTTCGGATGATGTAATTTTTACGGTCAAAAATTTTATTGATGACTCCTGTTTCTTTTCCATCTTCAAATTCAAAATTAACAGCATCACCAACCGCAACCGGATTGGTACTTTTAATTCCTTTAATTCTAAATTTCCCCTTTAACCTACAATCTAAACGGCTACCATTATCGTAATAAACGGTATACCAACTTCCGGTAGATTTTGTAACTATTCCTCTCAAATTTATATTTATTTTGAACTACTGTTCACAAAGATAACAAGTTCGTTTGAATTACTAATTTATAATATTGATTTAAACTTTATTTAAGTGAAAAACGAACCAATTCAATTTAAAAAATTTAAGTATTATTATATTTATTACTTAAAAGTATATATTTCTTTAGACACTTCTGTAAGTCTGAAATAACCAAAAGCATAATTTTCAGGAGTTGTTTGATTGATACAATTTCCTTTTAATTGTGCCGGAATTGTAGCAAAAGGACCACCATCTGAAGATTGCTCTATTAACAAACGAATAAAATTGTAATACTGTTTAGAAATACCATTTAAATTAATTTCAACTACATCGCCTGCCTTAAACTCTTCCTTTTCATAAAACACATGCATTTCATTTCCGTCAGTAAATTCATCCGATATATCAAATAATTCTGGTAAGAAATTCCCTTGTTGTTGAAATTTTATCAAGTAAAAATTTTCAATATCTGCTGGATCATCAAATGTTACATTCACCTCTAAAAAATCTTTATTAAACCCCTGATCTTTGGATTGATACACACTATTAATACCTGTAACCGGCATCAAGGTTTCAACTGCTGAATATGTTTCGCCATTGTAGGTAATTTCTAACGAATATTCATTATCAACAATTGGCATAAAATTAGTTGTGGTGTAAGCCCCGTTATTGTTATCTAAAAAATTAAAAACTTCTGAAGTGTTATTATTTGTAACCTTCACTTCTGCTCCTGTTACATAATTTATAGTTTCACTATCAAAATAAGGTGTAGATAAACTTAAAAGAATCGTTTGTACATTTCCTTCAGTTCCTTGCTCCCAATCTAATGAAGCCTCTACTACTAGTCTTGGTTCAGCTTCAGGTACATTTACATCAATCACATCGGTACAAGATGCTAATAATATAGTTATAAGTAGGATGCTAAATTTTATATGTATTCTCATTCTCTTAAAATTTAAAATTATAGCTAGCAGAAGGTACAATTCCAAAAATTGCAGTTCTGGTTGCTTCATTTACACCTGTTTCCGTATTTTGACCAAAAGAAATTGCCGCCGCATTTTTACGATCATAAGCATTATAAATTCCAAAAACCCATTCTCCTTTCCACCTTTTATTAGGCCTTTTATTTGGTGTATAAGTTGCCGAAACATCTAACCTATTGTAAGCGGGTAAACGCTCTGAATTTCTGTCGGTATAACTTGCAATTGATAAACCTTCATAACTATATTGTCCGTTTGGATACGTAACTGGTCTTCCTGTTTGAAAAACAAAATTAGCACCAAAAGACCATTTTGGGTTTAAACGATAAGCTGCAGTTATAGAGAAATCGTGTGTTCTATCGTACGCAGAATTGTACCAATTTCCATCGTTTATTCCTGGTCCTCCAGCATTCCCACCCAAAGTTCGTTGCTCTGCTTTGGCCAACGTATAGGCAAACCAACCTGTAAATTTACCTGCTGTTTTTCGCAATAAAAATTCCAAACCATAAGCTCTTGCCTCTCCATTTAAAATTTCACCTTCAATATAATTATTACCAATTAAATCGGCTCCATCAATATAATCAATTCTGTTGTCTATAGTTTTGTAGTAGGTTTCTATTTCTAATGAAAACATTTTATCATTAAAATTCTTGAAATATCCGAATGAATATTGGTTGGATAATTGTGGTTTTATAAACTCGCCACTTGGTGTCCAAACATCTAAAGGTGTAACGTTAGTTGTGTTTGATAATAAATGAATGTACTGCGCTGTTCTTGAAAACCCTGCTTTAACCGATGATGATTCGTTTAATTGCAATGCCATTGCCAACCGAGGCTCTAAATTATTGAAAGTGGCTATTTTTTCACTTTTAGAGTAAATGGTTTCGCCAATGATGTTTCCTGTTTCATAAACACCTAACTGACTATTATAAACAACCGGTAAATCATTTTCATAAGTTGCAATTGCCTGACCTCCTAAACGGTTAAATAAACTAAAACGCAATCCATATTCTAAAGAAAACTGTTCACTCAATTTTTGTTCAGCACTTATATAAAATGCAGCTTCAAAAGCTCTTTTTTGATCGAGTTCAAAATAATTTACTGAAGAATTAGACGAAGTTGGAGAAATGATCCCTGGATTAAAATCGTATGAAATAATATTTGCTCCAAAGTTCAATTTTATAGCTTCATTCGCATAATACATTAAATCGTATTTTACATTGTAATTTTTAATGGATGAGTTCCATACAAATTCAAATAAGTTCAGTTCAAATTCATAATCGTATTCACTATAAATTAACGATAAATTTGAAAATAGTTTTTCATTAAAAATATGATTCCAACGTAAATTTCCGGAAAGGTTTCCATAAGAATTTTGAAAACTATCTGAAAATCGCATATCATCTCTTCCAAAATAACCCGACAAATACAATTTATTATTTTCGTTTAAACTATAATTACCTTTCAAATTAAGATCGTAAAAATTTACACCGAAATCTTCTTCCATAAATTCTAAGAATATATTGGCATAAGAAGTTCTACCTGCAACAATAAACGACCCTTTATCTTTTACAATTGGTGCTTCAATTGCCAATCTGCTTGAAATTAACCCAACACCACCTGTTAATTTAAACTCCTTATTATTTCCATCTTTTTGGCGCACATCTAACACCGAAGAAACTCTTCCACCAAACTTAGCAGGGATACCGCCTTTGTATAATTTTAAATCTTTAATAGCATCCGCATTAAAAACCGAGAAAAAACCAAAAACGTGTGATGTATTGTAAATAATTGCTTCATCTAATAACACTAAATTTTGATCAACGGCACCGCCTCGCACATTAAATCCACTAGAACCTTCACCATTATTTGTAACTCCAGGAAGCATTACTATTGTTTTTAAAATATCAACCTCCCCTAAAACTACAGGTACTTGTTTTATAGTTGAAGCGTTTAGTTTTAGCACACTCATTTGCGGCTTTTTTATATTTACCTCTTCGGAATCTGATGAAGTAATAACCACTTCTTCTAACTGTGTTGAATTTATTTTTAACTCAACATCAAACTTTTGATCTTCAGTTAAATTTATTTCTTGTTCAACATCTGTATAACCTAAATAAGAGATTACTAAGGTGTAATTTCCTTTAGGTGCTGTTAATGAATAAAATCCGTATTCATTACTTAAAACACCTATAGAAGTATCTTTTAGATAAATGGATGCTCCAAACAGTGTTTCACCATTACTAGCGTCCTTAATAATTCCACTTATAGATGATTTATCTTGAGCAAAAATAATTGAAGTTACTAGTAAAAATAGTATAAGCGTATGTTTAAATTTCATGGTTTGATTTAAAAAAATTAGCAGCTACTTTTTTAACTAAATCAAAAGTAGTTAAGTGGTTTAAATATTAATTCATATAAACTGTTAAAACATTCATAATAGAAAAACACACAACTAATTTTCGCATACAAACTGGTATAAAACTAATAATTAAAAGCGCTTATAAATTGTTAAATATTTAATACTATATTTGAATTCTATAAACATTTTAAAACAACCATTATGAAAAAAATTTTACTTATTGCCTTGTTATTTATGGTTTCATTTACAGAAATGAATGCTCAAACGTATGAATACAAAATTGTAACAAGTATTGAATCTATTGTACCAATGGGATTAGGTAGGTCTCGAATTGTTTCTGAAAACGAAGAAAAAAATTACAAAGATTTTACTTCAGAAAGAACTGAAGACAGCAAAAAACAGAATAAATCAAAACGTGGAGACGCAAAAGTTGATAATTTTGAAGAAACTAAATTAGTTAACTTTTATAGTGCTGCTGGTATTAATTTTCAAAATATAGCTTCTAACGATGCTTTATTATCTTCAAAAATAAATACGATGATTAGCGAAGGATGGGATATAGCTTTTGTTACTAGTGCTGTAGAAAGTGATGCTGGAAAAGGAGATGGAAAAGGTATTTTTATTACGCGTTTTATTTTTAAACGTTTAAAATAAACTCAAAATATTTTACAAAAAAAAGGGAAGCAATTGCTTCCCTTTTTTTTTGTAAAAATTAACTAAATCCTCCTTAATTTCCTTTAGCGTAATCAGCTAAAAACTGTGCTAAACCACTGTCTGTTAATGGGTGTTTTAACAATCCTGTAATTGAGCTTAAAGGACCTGTCATAACATCTGAACCAATTTTTGCACAATCAATTACGTGCATTGTGTGGCGAATTGAAGCTGCCAATATTTGCGTTTCAAACCCGTAGTTATCATAAATCTGTCTGATTTCTGAAATTAAGTGCAATCCATCTGTTGAAATATCATCCAATCTTCCTAAAAATGGAGACACATAGGTTGCTCCTGCTTTTGCAGCTAATAATGCTTGTCCTGCTGAAAACACTAAAGTAACGTTTGTTCTAATTCCTTTATCTGAAAAGTATTTACATGCTTTTACTCCATCAGCAATCATTGGTAATTTTACCACAATTTGTGGATGTAACGCCGCTAATTCTTCACCTTGTTTTACCATTCCATCAAAATCTGTTGCAATTACTTCTGCTGAAACATCTCCATCTACAGCATTACATATATCTAAGTAATGCTTTAAAATATTTTCTGCGCCTGTAATTCCTTCTTTTGCCATTAATGATGGGTTTGTTGTAACTCCATCTAAAACACCTAATGCTTGCGCTTCTTTAATTTGCTCTAAATTTGCTGTATCTATAAAAAATTTCATCTTTCTATCTATTTTATTATTTTAATAATTCTGTAACTTGGTTAAACACATTTTCTCCTGTAAATCCGAATTTCTCATCCAATACTGTTGCTGGTGCAGAGTATCCAAAATGATCCAATCCAAATACTTTTCCGTTGTTTCCTACTAACCCTTCTAAGTTTACTGGTAAACCGGCTGTTAATCCAAATGCAGGTTTGCTTGATGGAATAACACTTTCTTGATATGCTTTTGATTGCAATCTGAAAATTCCTTCTGAAGGAACAGAAACTATTTTTGCTTTTATGTTTGCTCTTTCTGCTAATAATTTAGCACCTTCAATTAAAGTTGCTACTTCTGAACCATTTGCAATTAAAACAACATCTGGGTTTTCAACATCCTGTACAGTATAACCACCTTTTTCAGCTGCTAATGCCTCTTGGTATCTTGAAGTTGCTGCTGGAAGGTCTTTAATCCCTTGACGAGATAAAATCAATCCTGTTGGTGTTTTATCATTTTCCATCGCCATTTTCCAAGCTACATTGGTTTCTGCTGAATCTGCAGGACGTAATGCTGTAAAACAAGGATCTCCACTATGGTTTTTTAATTTTTCTAACAAACGAATTTGTGCTTCTTGCTCAATTGGCTGATGTGTTGGTCCATCTTCACCTACTCTAAAAGCATCATGTGTCCAAACATATTTTACAGGTAATTCTTGTATCGCACTCATTCTAATTGCTGGTTTCATATAATCTGAAAACACAAAGAATGTTGCCACTACTGGAATTACACCACCGTGTAATGCAATACCATTTGCTATTGCTGCCATTGTTAATTCAGCAACACCTGCTTGTAAAAAGGCTCCTGAAAAATCGTTCTTTTTTATCGCATGTGTTTGCTTTAAAAATCCATCCGTTTTATCACTATTAGATAAATCGGCTGAAGAAACAATCATATTCTCAACATTTTGAGCTAAATACCCCAATACATTTGCTGAAGCTGCTCTGGTTGCTAAACCTGGTTTATTCACTACCGATTCAAAATCTAAAGCTGGTAATTTTCCTGCTAAAAAGCCATCTAACTTTTCTGCTAATTCAGGATTTGCAGTTTTCCAAGCTGCTATTTCAGCTTTTTTAGTTTCTGCAGCTGCTTTTTTAGTTTCTAAAAGGGTTGCGTAAAACGCTTCAACATCCCCATATTTTGCAAATGGATCGTTTACATCAGCACCTAAGTTTTTTAGGGTAGCATTAAAATCGGCTCCTGTATGTCCAATTGGTTGTCCGTGTAACTCACAATGTCCTTCCCAGTTAGCTCCTGTTTCAGTAACACAACCTTTACCCATAATTGTTTTACCAATTATTAAGGTTGGTTTTTCTTGCTCGTTATTGGCGTCTTTTAAGGCTTTTCTAATTGCATCATGATTATGACCATCAATAGTTACAACTTTCCAACCCCAAGCTTCATATTTTTTTGCAGTGTCTTCTGAAGTTACTTCATCAGTCATTGTAGATAATTGCACATCATTTGCATCATAAAACATTATAAAATTATTCAACCCTAAATGTCCTGCAATTCTTCCTGCTCCTTGTGAAATTTCTTCTTGAACTCCTCCATCTGAAATAAATCCATACACTTTATGATTCATCCAATAGCCAAAACGTTCTGCTAAAAATTTAGCTGCAATAGATGCTCCAACACCCATAGTATGTCCCTGACCTAAAGGTCCTGAAGTATTTTCAATACCTCTTTCAACATCAACTTCTGGATGACCTGGAGTTACTGATCCCCATTGTCTGAAGTTTTTTAAATCTTCTTTTTTATAATTACCCAATAAATAATATTGCGCATATAATAAGGTTGATAAATGCCCTGCATCCATAAAGAAACGGTCTCTAAATGGCCAAGACATATCACTTGGATCAAAGTTTAAAAATTCTGAATATAAAATATGCATAAAGTCAGCTCCTCCCATTGGTCCACCTGGATGCCCTGAATTTGCTTGCTCAACCATTGAAATGGCCAAAGCTCTTATATTATCTGCTGCTCTTAAATTAATGTTACTCATATTTCTGTTGTTTATTAAAACTAATTAAATGGATTAGAATAATATTCTAATCCATTTAATTAGTTATGATTGTAATTTTATTATTATTTTTTCCAAAGTCCTTCCATTTCTTCCAATGTTTTTCCTTTTGTTTCAGGAACAAATTTCAATATGAAGAACATCGCTAATAGACTCATTATTCCGTAAACCCAGTATGCGAAACCGTGATTAAATTGCTCCGTTAAAGCTGAATTATCATTCATCATTGGGAATGTAACAGATACTAAATAATTAGAAATCCATTGTGCTGCAACTGCAATTGCCAGCGCTCTTCCTCTAATTTTATTAGGGAAAATTTCAGCCAACAACACCCAAGTAACAGGTCCCCAACTCATAGCGAAACTTGCAACATACAACATCATACAAAACAATGCTAAATATCCTGTAGCTCCTGTAAAGAATACAAAACCTAAAGAAAGCATTGCGATTGCCATACCTAAAGCACCAATAATCATTAATGGTTTTCTACCGTATTTATCTACTGTTCTTACCGCTATAATTGTAAATAAGAAATTCACAATCCCTACAATAATAGTCATTAACAAAGCACTATCTGTACCTGAAGAAATTGTTTTAAAAATCTCTGGAGCATAATATAACACTACATTGATACCTACAAATTGTTGAAAAATAGAAAGTAAAACTCCTATAATAATTACCATCCATCCAAAAGATAATAATTTTCCAGAAGTTGTTTCGTTCATAGATACTTTTATTTCTTCTAAAACACGTTCGCCTTCTTCTTTTCCATTTACCTTAATTAATACACTTAAAGCTTCTTCTGGCTTATTTTGTAACATTAATGAACGTGGTGTGTCTGGCACAAAGAATAACAACCCTAAAAATAATCCTGCAGGAATAACTTCAGAAGCAAACATCCATCTCCATCCTATTGCATTTAACCATTCATCTGAACCCCCACTTCTTGATATAAAGTAGTTCACAAAATATACCACCATAAAACCACCAACAATTGCTAATTGATTGAAAGAAACTAATTTCCCTCTACTATCAGCAGGGGCAATTTCAGCAATATATAATGGAGATAGCATAGACGCTAAACCAACACCAATACCACCAATAATTCTATATACAATAAAAATTGTTGAAAAAGTATGGTCACCTTCTCCTATTGGTTTCAATAACATTTCTGGCATTGCAGAACCTAGCGCCGAGATTAAAAACAAAACAGCCGCTATGATTAATCCATTTTTTCTACCAAATTTTTTACTGATAACCCCACCAAAAACACCTCCAATGACACAACCTATTAAGGCACTTGAAACTAAAAATCCTTTAAAAGCACTTGCTGCAGTTTCACTTAAGCCTTTGGGCATTACAAAAAAGCTATCTAAGGAACCTACTGTTCCTGAAATTACTCCTGTATCATATCCAAATAGTAGACCTCCTAAAGTCGCTACAAGTGTTAGTTTTAATAAATAGGATGAATTTGATGTTTTCATATGTTTTGTTGGTTTAAAGTTTACATAAAAAAAGCGTGTTAATTATGTATTAACACGCTTTTTTAGGTTTTAAATGTATTGGTTAATGATATTTTCGAATAACTCTTGTTTACCACTTTGTAACGATAACTCACCGTTTTCTTGAGCAATTTTGTACAAGTCTTCCATAGATAATTTTCCTTCTTCAAAAGCTTTTCCATTACCTCCATCAAATGAAGCATAACGCTCTTTTCTTAATTTATCATAAGGAGAAGAAGTAATGATTTTATCAGCAATTAGTAATGCTCTTGCAAAAGTATCAGCACCACCAATATGTGCGTGGAATACATCTTCCATATCTGTTGAATTTCTTCTAATTTTAGCATCAAAGTTTACACCTCCACCTTGAAGACCTCCAGCTTTTAAGAATACCAACATTGCTTCTGTAGTTTCTTGAATGCTATTTGGGAATTGATCAGTATCCCATCCGTTTTGGTAATCTCCACGGTTGGCATCTAAACTTCCTAACATCCCTGCTTTTGCTGCAGTTTCAATTTCGTGTTGGAATGTGTGTTGTGCTAATGTTGCGTGGTTTACTTCAATATTCATTTTGAAATCTTTGTCTAAACCTTGCTCACGTAAAAATCCAATGGCTGTTGCACAATCAAAATCATATTGATGTTTCATTGGCTCCATTGGCTTAGGCTCAATAAAGAAATTCCCTTTAAATCCTTGTGCACGTGCATAATCACGAGCCATTCTTAAAAACTGTCCCATATGGTCTAATTCTCTTCCCATATCAGTATTTAATAACGACATATAACCTTCACGTCCTCCCCAGAACACATAATTTTCTCCTTCTAGTGCAATCGTTGCATCTAAGGCTAATTTAATTTGTCCTCCTGCTCTTGCTACAACATCAAAATCTGGATTTGTTGAAGCGCCATTCATATAACGAGGATTTGAAAAACAGTTTGCTGTTCCCCATAATAATTTAATATTATTCCCTTTTTTCTTCTCTTGTAAGTACTCAGTAATAGCAGCTACTCTTTTTTCTTGCTCTCCAAAAGTTGCTCCTTCTTGAATTAAATCTGTATCGTGAAAACAGAAATAATCAAAGCCCATTTTACTAATAAACTCAAATGCTGCATCGGCTTTATCTTTTGCTGCTTGAATTGGATCTGCTGCTTGATCCCAACCAAAACTTTGTGTTCCTGGTCCAAAAGGATCTCCTCCTTGTCCGCAGAATGTATGCCAGTAAGCGATTGCAAATTTAAAATGCTCACGCATTGTTTTTCCTGCTACAACTTGCTCTGGGTTGTAATATTTGAATGCGAAAGGATTATCTGATTCCTTTCCTTCAAACTGAATGTCTCCAATACCTTTAAAGTATTCTTTGTTTCCTAAAATTGCCATTTTTAATATATATTTATGTTATTTATTGTATTGATTTTCTAAATCTTGTTTCCATAATTGGTAAGCATCCTCATACATTTTCTTATCTTTTAAAGGATGATACGTCATTACGTGTTCATTGTCTGAAAATGCATCGTTCAATGTTTTAAAATCTCCTGTGCTTACCCCTGCTGCTCTTGCTGCGCCAACTGCGCCTGTGGTATCTATAATATTGATATCACTGCCTACCAATGTTGCAATGGTATTTGAAAATATTTCTGAACGGAATAAATTATCGTTACCAGCTCTTATGGCTGATAAATCAACACCGTCATTTTTCAAAATATCAATTCCATATACAAATGAAAAAGCGATTCCTTCTAATGATGCTCTTAATAAATGTGCTTTATTGTGCTTGTTGAAGTTTAAGTTAAACATACTTGCGCCTGTGTTTTTACTATTCAACATACGTTCTGCGCCATTACCAAAAGGTAAAATTCTTAAACCATCTGAACCTACAGAAATAGCCTCTGCTAAATTGTTCATATCGTTATATGATTCTGTTGAAGCAACTACGTTATGCTTCATCCAACTGTATTGAATTCCTGCGCCATTGATACACAATAATTTCCCAATTCTTGGCTGTTCAACTGTGTAATTTACGTGAGCAAAATTGTTAATTCTTGAGCTTTCTTGTGTTTTTGTACTATCTGTAATTGCATATACAACACCCGATGTTCCTCCTGTAGCTGCTATTTCCCCCGGATGAAATGCATTTAATGACAAAGCGTTGTTTGGTTGATCTCCTGCTCTGTACAATACTGGAATTCCTTCAGGCAAACCAATTTCTTCGGAAGCCTTTTTAGTTACAATTCCTTGATTTGAAAATGTTGGAACTATGGTTGGAATTACATCGGTACTTATACCCATATAATCAAACAACCAATCGGCCAATTTATTTTGTTTAAAATCCCACATAATTCCTTCTGACAATCCAGAAATTGTAGTGGTAGCTTCGCCCGTTAATTTCATAGCAATAAAATCTCCAGGCAACATTAATTTATCAACTTTTTCAAAAATCGCTGGTTCGTTTTCCTTCACCCATTTTAATTTTGAAAGTGTAAAATTCCCTGGTGAATTTAATAAGTTAGATACACATTTGTCTTCTCCAACGCCTTGAAAAGTTGCATCTCCAATTTCAACAGCTCTACTATCGCACCAAATAATGGAAGGTCTTAAAACTTCTTGGTTTTTATCAACCACAACCATTCCGTGCATTTGATAAGCAATACCCACTCCCTTAATTTGCTTAGAAAGAACACCCGTTTGTTTTAGTAACTTTTTAGTTACTTCACCTATGTTTTTCCACCAAAAATTAGGATCTTGTTCTGCCCAACCTGCTTGTAAGGCTAAAATTGACATTTCTGTTTCTGGATATTGAGTAATACCTACTGACTTTCCTGTACTTGCTTCAATCAAAGCTGCTTTGACTGATGAACTTCCTAAATCATATCCTATGTAATACATAAATCTTATAATGAATCTCTTACTATTAATTTTGTTGGTATATATTGTTGCATCACTATATCATTTTTAATAAATTCTGCAGCTTTTGTTCCTAATTCTTTAAAATCAGTTGAAACAACTGAAATTCCTTTATAAATAAATTTCTTCATGGGCGTTTCGTTATAAGATAAAAAACCTACATCGGTTCCTGGCTCCAAGTTTCTATCTCTACATTGCTCCAAGAAAACACCTAAAATTCGATCACTAACACTTATGTAAGCTGTATTTTCTTCAACTTCAAAAAGTTTTGAATTGGTGATAACTTTATAATTAAAATGATGTTCTTTACAAAACTTTTTAAAATATGTAACCGTTTCAATTGGATGGTTTGTGTATTCAGGATATATAAAACTTACTTTTTTGTACTTCCTAAACAAATCAATAGCACTTGTTAAAGATTCATAAAAAGCTTTCCCAAAATCTTGGAATAAATAATTATTTTTAGGAGTTGAATGTATATCCCAATCAATTAACAATAACTTTTCATTGCTTATTTTTGCCACTGTTGAAGCAACATCTTTATCATCAAAATTCATAACAATGTATTTATAATACTTTCCAATACTATTGTTTATTATTGTTTTAAAATTATCGATATTATAATGGTGAAATTGTACATCGGGTATAATATTACTAGGTAAATTATTAATAAACGAATGATACATCACTTCTTTATACGCTTTAAAAGTATCTAAAACCAATAAGATTTTACGAGTATCACTTGCTACATAATAGCCTTTATTAGGTACAGATTCTATAACACCGTTTTCTTTTAATATAGAATAAGCTTTAAAAACAGTATCACGAGATAAATTATGCGTTTTACAAATAGCATTAACTGAAGGTAATAAATCACCAATAGAAATTACATCCTTTGCTATTGCATTATTAACTGAATTTACAAATTGTTGATACTTTGGAATATCGCTTTCGTGATTGATTTTAAAAATAACATTCTTGTCACTCATTTTTTGTTCTGTTCTGTTGCGTTCTGCAAAGTTAGTACTTTATTTATTAAGACAAAACAATATTAAATAAAATTTAAACCTCACCCATCCTGTACTGTTATGGCATCAGACAACAACAAGTTTAATGCATAAAAAAAGAGGCTAAATGCCTCTTTTTTTTATTAATTCAATTTTAACAACGTTATTTTGCTGTTTTTATTTAACACCAGCAAGTGAGGGCTTTCCTGAATTTCAATTTTTTTAATACAGCGCGCTTCTTTTTCACTAAAATAACTTAGATCATTCAAAAAATGTAAATCACTCGGTTTATTTAAAACTATAACTCCCTTTGAAGCATCATATCTTATCGTTTCAACTTCTGCCTCATAAAGATTCCCAACTGAAAAAATATCTAAAAAACCATCATTATTAATATCTAAAACCTCTGAACTTAACAATGGTCCGAATTGAGATTGCACAGGTAATTTTTGAATTTCAAATTGACCATTTCCAAGATTTTTCAAAATAAACGATTCAAATGTATGCGCCATATAGTGTGTTGCATTTTTTAATTTATCTTCACCATAAATGGCAGGCAATGTTAATGAAGCAAATTCTTTAAACGATTTAACTTTATTATTTAAACTTGGGACTTGCTGGGAAGAACATTCTTTTCCTCTTACCGGCAATAAATCTCCTGTTTTTGACACTTTACTTAATACAACATCAAATGTTTTATTTTCATCTAAATAATCGGCATAAACATGTAAAGGTTTTTCTTTACTGGGGTGAAATTTATTATTTAGACCCCAATTTCCAATCACGTAATCTTTAAAACCATCATTATTAATATCTGTCTCTGTAATACTTTGATACCATCCATTTTTATGCTTTAAAGCTGAAATTTCTTTGCTAACAAATTCACCATTTATATTTTCATAAAAAACAACAGACATCCATTCCCCAACGATAATCAAATCTGCATCACCATCATTATCAAAATCCGAAAAAATAGCATCATTCACCATTTTAACATCTTCTAAATTTTTTATTTTTTCAGCAGTGACTTCATTAAAAACACCTTTATTATTTTGAAGTAAATAAGGCTTTTCAGACAAAGGATACTTTCCATGAGTAACTCTTGAACCTATAAATAAATCTATATCTCCATCATTGTCAAAATCGGCTTTTGCAATACCTTTAGAGTTGATTTTTATTTCGGGTAGTATATTTGTCGATTTTGAAAACTTACCATACCCATCATTTAAATACAACCTGTCTTGCAATAAGGTATTTCCTGCTTTAATTTCATAACCACCTGAAGCAACATACAAATCTAAATCACCATCATTATCAACATCTAAAAACTCCGCATCTACATCTTCATAAACTTTTTCTTTTTCAAACAATAAGATATTCGAATTTGTAAACGAGCCATCATTCTTCTGAATGTATAAAGCGGCTCTTTCTCCTTTTGCATTTCCTACAAAAAAATCATCTAAACCATCGTTGTTTACATCGGCTACTTTTAAAGCTGCGCCCATTTCAGATTGTTTCTGTGGCAACAACAATTGCAAATCAAAATCATTAAATATATTTTCTTTTTGACGGTAATTGATTCCCAAGGTTTCGGGATTCACATTTTCAAAAAATGGTTTTTCAATATTCTTAATTTTTAACGATTTATAAGCGTTTTTATAATTAATGGTTATTGAATTATTTACTGTAACATTTGTAATTACTTCCTTTGAGTCGTTTGGCCAAACAACTAACAAACTATCAATTTCAGTTTCTTTACCAAGACCAAAAATAATTTTATTCGTTACAGATGATTGATATCCTCTACTTACAAATACTTCTTTTACTTGCTTTAAGTTTTTTGAAAATAACTCAACTCTTGCTCCAACACCTTTTAAATTGTTTTTAGGACCATTTAAATTTATAGCAACATAATTATGAATGGTATTGTTTTTATAGACCTGAGCTTTTTCGGACTGATTATTCAACACTAAATCTAAATCACCATCATTATCTAAATCGGCATAAACTGCACCATTAGAATTTACAGCAGCATCTAATCCCCATTTTTTTGTAGCATTCGTAAAAGTTAAATCATGAGAGTTTTTGAAAGCATAATTACTTAGCTTACTTGAAGGCATCATACCAATAGCCTCATTTAAAGTTACCTTCTTACGATTTTGAATATTAGATTTCATTTGATTTCTAAAATCTTGATTGGATAAATCGTGTTCTATTCCATTTGTAACAAACAAATCATTAAAACCATCATTATCAAAATCAGCAATTAAAGGAGCCCAACTCCAATCAGTTTTAGCAATACCTGCTAACTGGCCAATTTCACTAAAACTTCCATCACCGTTATTTAACTGCAACATATTTGACATGTATTGATAATGATAATCAGCATTTACCATTGCCCAAAAATTATCAGTACTCATTGTTGCCATATTCTCTTTCCCTCTAATATGGTCTTCAGCCATCATATCTAACACAATTAAATCTGGCTTCAAATCATTATTAATATCGGCAAAATCAGACCCCATACTATTGTAGGAAATATGTTTAAAATAAGTTGTTATTTCATTCTTAAAAGTACCATCTCCATTATTTATGTATAAAAAATCTGGTTCTAAAAAATCATTGGCAACATAAATATCTGGCAAATTATCATTATTAAAATCTCCTATTGAAGCACTTAAACCCCAAGCTTTATTTGCTATTCCTGCTTCATTTGTAATATTTGCAAACTTTCCTTCATCATTTCTAAACAATTGATCAGAACTATACGGCTGTATATTATTTTGAATTTGAGTATCAATAATTGTATTGTTTTGAAAATCTCCCCTATGATTCACCAAATACATATCTAAATCATTGTCTTTATCAAAATCAAAAAAATAGGCCTGTACAGAAAATCCAAAGTGATCTAAACCATAAGTGGCGGCACTTTCTTTAAAAGTATTGTTTTGCTGATTTATAAACAATTTGTTTTTGCGTAATTCATGGTTTTGTAAAGAACCTGATTTACACACATAAATATCTAAATAACCATCATTATTAATGTCAACCATAGTAACTCCGGTTGACCATCCTTTAGCGTCACTAGTTGCAGATTTTTCGGTAATATCTTGAAATTCAAAATTACCTTTATTTAAATATAACTTATTAGATTCTTGGTTAGACGTAAAATACAAATCGTCTAAACCATCATTATTAATATCTCCAACAGCAACACCTCCGCCATTGTATATATATGAGTAATTAATAAAATTGAAACGTAAATTCTCTTCAACCTTATTTACAAAATGAATATTTGATTTTGAATCATCAACTAAAGAAAAAAGTGTGTTTATTTCAGTTGAAATGGGTTTTTTAGAAGTTTGGTTACAAGTAATTAAGCCGTGCATTAACAACAAAACACCAACTATTTTAATCGTTTTTTTTGCCAATGTAGTTTTCATAAGAAAATGCTATTAATTATTGATAAAATTTAAGACTAACTATCTAAAAAATTTGCTTCTTTAATTTTATTAATTACATTATCAATTGGTCGTTTTACAAATCTTGAAGCTTTTATTCCTCGTTCTTTTAGTGCTGAAATTAAAAAATCTTGTCCGTAAAAAGCTACAGAACCCACAAAATATAATGGTACCGATTTTAATTCTTCTTTAAACTGTAAAATATTATTATCAATAAATTTTGCAAAACCTTCACCAATTATTCTTTTAATTAGAGGATGCGCTTTATGCTGAAATAGAAAAACTGCATATTCAGCTAAATATTGATTTGGGGTTGAATTTTGGTATAACTTTTCAATCACTTCATTTTCATCTAGCGAGAATTCCTGTTCAAAAGCAACTTTTAAATCTTCAGGCATTTGATTGTAATAATAGCTTTTTAGTAATTCTTTACCAAAATAGTTTCCGCTACCTTCATCCATTAATAAATAGCCCATTGCAGGTACTTTTAATTGAATATTTTCACCATCGTAAAAACAACAATTTGAACCTGTTCCTAAAATACATACAACTGCTGGATCATTTGTAGTTGCCCATACTGCCGCCATAGTATCTTCCTTTACTATAGATTTTGATTGAGGAAAAACGGTATGAAATAAATTTTCAAGTAGTGTAATGCTTTGTAAATTATTACAACCTGCTCCAAAAAAATAAATTGTTTTTATGTCGTTTTTGAATTGCAATAATTCAGCACTATTTAAAATAATTCCTGCTAAATCTTCCTTTTTTAATATGGCTGGATTTAATCCTTTTGTTCTAATTTTAATTGGCTCCTGATCTTTGTTTTTAAACAATACCCAGTCGCATTTTGTAGAACCACTGTCTGCAATTAATAACATATAGTTGAGATATTTTTATTAAAAATTATAGTTTTAAGTTGTTCTTTTTTGAAGAAATTTTGAAGTTGAAAAGGTTATTTAAATTTAATGAAGACACCTCAACTTTATTGCTGTATTTTTTAAAATGGAAGCTTTTGCTTCCATTTTATTTTCTATTAATTCAATTATTTACTGTACCCAATCAATTAATTTTGAAGGATAATATTTAATGTTCATTTTATTAAAATAGGGTGTTTGATTGGCCAACCTAATTTTATAATTGTCCCAATTTCTATTTTGCTGTACACTCCAACCTAACTCTGAAACACCAACCAATCTTGGAAATGCTAAATACTCAATATCTTCAATTGTACTAATGGTTTCAGACCATAACGGAGCTTCAATACCTAAAATATGATCTTTTGAAAGACCTTTAACATACGTTTCAGGAGTCCAATTATAAGCACTATCAACGGGAACAAACGCTGCCCAATTCAATCCCAGTTTTGAAATACTATCATATTTCATATCCAAATAAATTTTCTTTGCTGGCGACAAAATAACTTTCATTCCCTTTTCACTAGCCTTTTGAGCGTTCTCTTCACTCGCCCAAAATTGTGCCACTGAACTTGATTCAATATTTGTGGTGGCAACTTCATCCCAACCAATCAAAATTTTATTGTGCTTATGAATAATTTTTTCAACGCGCTCAACAAAATATTCATAATCCTTATGCTCCGTTGATAAACTTTCATCACCACCCATATGAATATAAGGACCAGGTGTAAGTTGTACAATTTCACCAATCACATCATCAATAAAGCTATAAACTTCCTCGTTTCTAGTATCAAAAGTGCTAAAACCAACTTCTGTTCCTGTATATAAATTTGCAATCCGCTCTTCAGTTGTACTTTCTGAAGAAAGTTTTTTATTTTTTGTTCCGTTTAATTGTGGATATGCTGTGTAAGCCGCATGTGTGTGGCCTGGCATATCAATTTCAGGAACTATTGTTATGTAATTTTTAGCTGCATAATCAACAATTTCAGTATATTCATTTTGAGTATAAAAACCACCTTTACCACCTCCTACTTGAGTATTTCCTCCTATCTCAGTTAATTTTGGCCAAGACTTAATTTCTATTCTCCAACCTTGATCATCTGATAAATGAAGGTGTAAATAATTCATTTTATAATACGCTATAGCATCAATGTATTTTTTAATAACTTTAATATCAAAAAAATGTCTTGAAACATCTAACATAGCTCCTCTGTACTCAAAATTTGGTTCGTCTAGTATAGTACCTGTAGCAACAATCCATTCATTTTCTTCTGAATTAAATGTTGTATAAGGAATTAACTGACGTATGGTTTGAACAGCTCTAAAAGCTCCTTCAGCAGTTAAGGCGTTCACAATAATTAAATCTTCTGAAATAATTAATTCATACCCTTCTTGATTTGAAAATGAAGCATCTAGAACTTTATTTATAGAAATCACCCCTTTTTTAGTACTTTCTGAAGTATTTACAGCTAAATTCAACCCTGTTTTATCCTTAATTTTTTCAGCTAATATAAAACCAACATTTTTAAATTCTTCAATATTGGAAGTTTGAATGCTAGAATTTTCAGTTAAAACAAAACTTGAATTAGTTGCATTAATTGTTAATGGCTTCGGAATTAAATGTGATGCTGTTAAATCTGTTTTCGGATAATTCTTAACAGCATCTTGACAAGAACACAATACAATTCCTATCAAAAAAACGCTTAAACTTTTTATAATTCTATTTTTTCTATTTTTATTCATGATACTGAAATTTAATAGTAATATCTTTTAAAAGCCTCTAAGGCAGCATAATCTGCTAAACCTAATTTATGGTATTTAACCGCTGTTTCATTATTTCTTTCTTCTGCTCGTACCCAAAATTCTCGTGTATCGTTTCCTTGAAACATTACGCCATCTTTTTGTGATTGATGGAAGAAAATTGCTTTTCGTTTTTTCAATACTTGATCTGGACTCATAGGAACCGCCATATCAATTTGATGCATGTCCCACTCGTGCCAAGCTCCACGGTACAACCAAACCCAACAGTCATTCATATAATCGTTGTGTTTTAATTGCTTTAAGGCTGCAAAAATAGCATCTAAACAAACTTTATGCGTTCCGTGCGGATCGGCTAAATCACCTGCAGCATACACTTGATGTGGTTTTATTTCAGCAATTAAATTCGCTACAATTTCAACATCTACAATTCCTAACGGATTTTTCTTTACTCTTCCGGTTTCATAAAAAGGAAGGTTTAAAAAATGTACATTTTCATCAGGCACACCTACAAAACGAGTTGCCGCTAAGGATTCTCTTTTTCTGATAATTCCTTTTAGTTTTCGTACCTCAATCTCATCTTCAATATCCCCTACTTTGTTGTCAATTTTTCGGATAATATCATCTACTTTTGGAAACGTTGGGTTGATATCTTTAATTACTTCAGCATATTTTAAAGCCTCAGCATCTGATACTGCAATATTTCCTGAAGTTTGATAAGCAACGTGTACTTCGTGCCCTTGTTCAACCAAGCGATCAAAAGTTCCTCCCATTGAAATTACGTCATCATCAGGGTGTGGACTAAAAATAATGATACGCTTTTTAGCAGGATTTGCACGTTCTGGTCTTGAAGAATCATCAGCATTTGGCTTACCTCCTGGCCAACCTGTAATTGTGTGCTGAATTTTATTGAAAATTTTAATATTAATATCGTAAGCAGATCCTTCTTGTACTAATAAGCTAGACATTCCGTGATCGTTATAATCTTTATCTGTTAACTTCAAAATTGATTTCCCTGTAACTTTACATAACCAAACAATGGCTTTACATGCCAATTCTTCACTCCAAATACATGGCCCAACTAACCAAGGTGTATTTAAACGTGTTAAATCTTGTGAAGCCTCTTCATTTAAAATAAAAGTGGTATTTGCGTGTTCTTGTAAATAAGTTGCTGGCACTTCTGAAGTAATTTCACCTTCAATAGTTTCTTTTACAATAGATGCTTTATTGTGTCCCCAAGCCAATAATACAATCCTTTTAGCTTTTTTAACGGTACCAATTCCCATGGTAATGGCTTTTTTAGGCACATTATTTATTCCTAAAAATGAAGGTGCTGCATCTTCTCTTGTAATATGATCTAACGTAATGCTTCTGGTTCCTGAGTTGTAGTGTGAACCCGGTTCATTAAAACCAATATGACCTGTTCTTCCAATTCCCAATAATTGAAAATCTAAACCTCCATATTCTTTAATTTTTAAGTCGTAATCAATGCAATATTGGTGTAATTCTTCTGCGGAAACAGTTCCTGAAGGAATATGAATATTTTCTGGATTGATATCAATATGATCAAATAAATGCTGATGCATAAAGTAATGGTAACTGTGTACACTACTTTTATCCATAGGGTAATATTCATCCAAATTAAAGGTAATTACATTTGAAAAAGTTAAACCTTCTTGTTGGTGCATTCGAACTAATTCTTCATATACTTTTATTGGAGAAGAACCAGTTGCCAACCCTAAAACACAATGCTTATTTTCAGTTTGTTTTGTTCTAATTAATGAAGCTATTTCTTGGGCAACGCAAATGGAACCTTCTTCTGAAGTAGGAAATACAACATTGTGTATTTTTTCGAATCGTGTATCTTCAAATTGTCCGGCTGGTTTGTGTGCTATGTTTGTTGTTGTCATAGTTGGATTATTCATAATGAGCATAATAAGTACTACTGTAAATTTATTAATGTTTTGACTAAAAAACTTATTTTTTCGACAAAAAGCATTTAATCGCCTATATAAAACAAGTGGGAATGGTTAATTCCCACTTGAAAACATTTAATTAAAATTCAAATTACTATATAATTTAAAAGTTGCTTCCCTCTATGTCCCACCAAAGTCTTGTACCTCCGGTATCTGGGCCATTTAAATATCCTTTTGCAATTTCAACATTGTCTCCATTGGTATTTAATTCATTTTGAACAAAATTTATTCTTCTAATTTGAACATCGGTATCAATTGTACCTCCACTGTTATTTACAACTACTGGAAAAATTCTTGGATATCCTGTTCTTCTAAACTCAGACCAAGCTTCTTGACCATCAGGGAACATTGCAATCCACTTTTGAGTAATAATTTGTTCTAACTGCTCTTCATTTGTTCCTGCTGCATCATATGCAATTTTCACATCTCCTTGGTAAGCAATATCGTTTACTGCATTTAATGCATCAACAAAATCGTTTGGCGTACTTGTATTATCAGCTAAATAAACATCAACACCTCCTACTCCATGTTGTGCAAAAGAAGCTTTCACCCCTTCTTCATAGTTTGCTTGTGCTGTTCCTGAACCGCTCCAACCACGTAAGGCCGCTTCGGCTCTTAAGAAATAAACTTCAGCAGCAGACATCCATTGTATTGTTTCACCTTCAATTACACTACCAAGTGCAGAATGTGCTCCGTATTGACCTTTTGCTTCAATTTCAACACCCATTCTTATTCCTTTGTAAGCACCATTTAAAGTAGGATCTTCGGCTGGTTGAAAATAAACTTCTTTTCTTCCATCATCAAAACCTTCTAAAATAGATTCCATTTCAGCTCCCATTCTAATATCTCCCCAAGCACCACTTATTACGGTTAAAGGATGTGCAAAACCAGTATTGATATACATATCTGTAGCTTCCAATAAACCAGCATCACTTGCCAATGCTTTTTCTCCTTCAGTTTTGGCTAAAGTTGCATCAACATTTACAACACGCATTGCCAATCGTAATCTTAACGAATTTGCATATGTACGCCACATTGCAATATCACCACCAAGTGAGGACATATCAAAAGGAATAAATTGTGAATCTCCCTCAAATGCTTTTAATGCATCAATTGCAGCTCCTAACTCAACAAAAAATGCGTTGTATGCATCACGTTGAGAATCATACTCGCCCGTAGTTGCAAAATCATCAAATTTAGCATAACGAATTGGCCCATAAATATCAGAAACTCTGTGCATAGCACTTACCCTAACAATATTAGACAAATGCACAAACTTTTCACCTGCAGGGTCACCACCTAGTTCAACTGCATTCTTAATATCTAATGCAAAAGGCATTACACTTCCGTAAGCATCAGCCCAAGGAAAACCGTTCCAACCATCAACTAATGAATAAGTCATGTTGTTTACATTACCTGCAAACGGAGTTGGAGGTGTCATATATCCTGAATATACATCACCAATTAAGTTTTGTTGTAATTGGAAATTCCACGCAGGAGTTACATTAAAAACATTTAAAAACATTGGGGTAAAAGATCCTCCAATATGATTGTTCATTTGTGTTAAACTTTCATTAGATATTCCGTTTGGATCTGTATTAATATCTTCAAAGTTACTTGTACAATTTGCTAAACTTATAGCAATAAAAGATGCTAGTGTATATTTTATTATTTTATTCATCTTCTTAGAAATTTACGTTAATATTTAGTCCAATACTTCTTGTTGATGGTTGACCATAAATATCAACTCCTTGTAATCCCATTCCCGTACTTGAAGCTACATTTGGATCAAATGGTGCTTTTTTGTAGAAAAAGAAAAGGTTATTACCAATTACAGAAAATCGGATATTATTTACACGACTATCAGGGAATATTAAGTTATATCCTACTGATAATTCTCTTAAACTTACATTGGTAGCATCGTATACATATTCTCCAATAAGACCTGCTCTACCTGCTGTTTTTGTATAATAATCTTGAGCTGTCATTTGTTGTGCATTACCACTTCCATCAACAACATCAATCATTCCACCATTTCTATTTCTGGCATCAGCAGTTGCTTGAGACACACCGTAAAAATCGTTTACAGCTTCAGTAATACTAACTACATCTCCACCAAATTTAGCATCAACTAAAAAGCTAACTTGGAAATTATCAAAATTGAATGAGTTACTCCATCCTAGTGTAAAATCTGGTTGTGCATGTGCAATAGTTTCCCATTCTGTAGCTTCAATACTAAATCCGCCAGCACCATCATCACTTACAACAGGTAAACCATTTTCATTTCTTACTACTGAACGACCTCTAATACTTCCAAAATCTTCACCTTCAATTAATGAATATCCGTAACCGTTTACACCAGGCGCTGTAATAATTGCTTCACCATTTTGTAACGAAGGATGCACTGATACTACTTCATTTTTATTTAGAGCAAAATTTAAAGCCGTATCCCAAGTAACGTTTTCTTTTACTATAGGTTTTGCATCAACAGTTAATTCTATACCACTATTTTTAATTTCACCTGCATTTACAATATTTTGAACATACCCTTGTACATTAGGTTCTGCAGCAATAAAGAAAATTTGATTGGTAGTTTTAGTATTGTAATACGTAAAATCAAACCCTAACCTGTTATCTACAAATCTCCATTGTGTTCCTATTTCAAAAGAATTTTGTTTTTCTGGCTCTAAAGTTTCACCTTCAATTACACCAAATGTTGGCTTCGCAAAATTACCTTGACCATTTGGAATTGAGTTTAAAGGAATAGTTGCATACGCTGGAATATCTTTACCTACAATAGCATATGAAGCTCTTAGTTTTGCAAAAGTTACAGATTGTGGCAGCTCAAATAATTCACTTAACACACCTGTTAAACCAAATGAAGGATAAAAGAACGCGTTAGAGTCTGTATTTACCAAAGTAGACGACCAGTCATTTCTTCCTGTAATATCTAAATACAACATGCTTCTATATCCAAAATTTACAGATGCAAAAATTGATTGTACTTCCCTGTTATATACTGATTGTGAAATATCTTTAGTTTCAGCAAAGTTTCCAATTGTAAATACATTTGGATATGTTAACCCTTTTCCAATACCTGAATCTAAATGTAATTGATCTCCTGTTGAATATTTAGTTAAACTAGTTCCTAAAATTGCTGTGAAATTTAAATCGTCAGTAATATCAGTAGTATAATTTGCAATTAAATCTATATACTGTTGTGTGTTTTCTGTTTTTTCTAAAACATATCTACCTGTTGCAGGCACAAATGTAGGATCACTTCCGGCATACATTCTTTTATCAAAAGTAAAGAACGATTTATCGTAACTTGCTCTAGATTGCACTGAAAAATTTTCTAAAATTTGATATTTAGCCGAAACATTTGCTACAACTCTTTGTGCAACATCTTTACTTTTGTTTCGGTTAATTAACCAATATGGATTTTGTTGAATATTTTCATCAAAAGAAGTCGCATATTGATCCATCATATTTAAATCTGCATTAAAATACTCAAAGTTTTTATACTCATTTAAATCAATTCCAACAGGATTTAAATACAAACCTGTTAAAGTATTTGAATACAATCCGTTTGTTGGCCTGTTCCAAATTCGTTGATCTGATAAATTTACACCTGCAGAAACCGTAATTTTATCATCTAAAAAACTAGCTGTTTCTTTCACGTTAAAATTATTTCTCACCATTCTGTTATTTGGCATTACACCGTTTACAGAAGTATTTGCATAAGAAACATACGTTTGTGCAACTTTGTTTCCGGCTAATAATGATAACGATTGTATGGCAGTAATTCCTGTCTCAAAAAAGTCATCAACTGTGTTTGACAAACCACTTGTTTTTGCTCCCCAAGATTTTGGATCTGTAACATTTCCGTTTTCAGCAATTGGCTGTCCTACAGAATTTGATTGGTATTCTGTTTGCAGCTCAGGTAATGAAGTTACATTATCAACGGTTAAGCTTGAATTGAAATTCACACTTAGTTTCCCATCTTTACCAGATTTTGTTGTAATTAAAATTACACCATTTGCTCCTTGACTTCCATATAACGCGGAAGCTGAAGCTCCTTTTAATACAGTTAAGCTTTCAATATCATCTGGATTTATTAGTGATAATGCATCACCACCATCTCTATTTCCTGTTTGATCACCAAAAATACTAGTTCCTGGAGCTTCTCCATTACTACCATTACCACTGTTTAACATTGGCACACCATCAACTACATATAACGGATCATTATTTGTTGTTGAAGAACTACCTCTTAACACCACCTTTGAAGAACCTCCTGCTCCTGAAGAACTTTTTGTAATAGTAATACCTGCCGATTTTCCAGATAAACTATTAATTGGATTTGTTTGTTTAACCGTAGTTAACTCATCACCTTTTACTTCTTGTGCAGAATAGGTTAAGGCTTTTTTCTCTTTTTTGATACCCAATGCGGTTACAATAACCTCATCTAAACTTAAAGCATCATCTTCTAAAGCTGCATTTACAATTACAGCATCTGGTACTGTAATTAATTGTGTTTTCATTCCTAAAAACGTAAACTCTAACACGTCACCTGTTGAAGCTTCAATTGAGTAATTACCATCGTAATCAGTTTGTGTTCCTTGTGTTGTTCCTTTAATAACAACATTTACTCCTGGTAACGGCATTCCATCAGATTGCGCTGTTACTGTACCAGAAATTGTTTTCACCTGTGCCGCTACTTCTTGAGTAAAAGCCAGTGAAAAAACCATAATTAATAGTAGTATCGATTTTTTCATAAATAAATAAATTAGTTAAGTTTTGATTTGATAAACTTAGAGATAGCATTCACTTTCACAAAAAAAAATCTACAAACAACACAAAAAAAAGAATGAAAAGCAGTAATTTTGATATTAAGCGAAAACGTTTTCTGGCTCTTAAAAATTTAATCTGTTAAATATTTTGCTGTGATAAAAAAAACTGCTACTTTTTCCAAAATTTAACAATCTAACACCCCCAAAACAGCTAATTTTGAAGTCAAAATGGTTTAAAAACACAAGTTATTCTATTCCAACAAAAAACCATGTGTGGTTTTGGCTAGGCTATTTTGCTTTTAATGTAATACGTTGGGGAAGCTATTTTGATGACTATTGGTATTCTTTAAAATCAAATCTTGTTGAATTTCCACTACATATTATATTGGTTTATTTTAACATCTATTTTTTACTTCCAAAGTATATTTTAAGAAAAAAATACAAAACCTATATTGTCATATTTATTCTATCGCTTTTTGTAATTTATATTTTGCGAACTGAATTGAATTATTTCTTAGTGACAAAAAATATTTGGCCAGAAGCTGAAACTGTACAAGAAGCTTTTACATTTAACCATATTGTTGCTGTTATTTTAGGAGAAGTTTATGTGGTTGCTTTGGCTACTGCAATTAAACTAATTTTCGATTGGACATATGAACGAAGGCGGGTTGAAAATTTAGAACAAATACAATTACGTACCGAATTAAATTTTTTAAAATCACAAATTCAGCCACATTTCTTTTTTAATACACTCAATAATTTATATGCATTAACCCTTGTAAAGTCTGATGCTGCACCAAGTGTTGTTTTAAAATTATCAGATATTATGCAATATGTACTGTATGATGTTAAAGAACCTAAGATTAGATTGTTTACAGCAATCAACTACATTCAGAACTATCTTGACTTAGAGCGTCTAAGATATGGAGACAATATACAATCAACCACAGATATTATAGGTAATATTGAGGATATAGAAGTTCCGCCACTGTTATTTTTACCTTTTATTGAAAATTGTTTTAAACACGGCACAAAAGACAACAGTACTATTGAGGTTTTTATAAGTTTTGAAAATATTGAAGATAAATGGCTTATATTTAAAGTTGAAAATACTTTTAATGAATTAGCATTGTTAAAAGAAACAAATAAAAAACATGGTATTGGAATTAAAAATGTAAAAAGAAGATTGGAATTGTTGTTCAAAAACAATTTCGAATTTCACAACACTATAAAAGAACAAAAATATTGTATTCAATTAAAAATACCCATTGAATGAAAATTAAGTGTATAATTATTGATGACGAACCTTTAGCTATTAAAGTAATTGAAAATCATTTATCCGATTTTCAAAATATGGAGTTGGTAGCTACTTTTAATACTGCAATTGCGGCATTACCAACAATTGAAGAAAGTGAAATTGATGTTATTTTTTTAGATATTAATATGCCTAAAATGAGCGGCCTTGATTTTTTACGCTCTCTACCTGTAAAACCCCATATTGTAATTACAACTGCTTATAGAGAATATGCTGTAGAAAGTTTTGATTTAGATGTGTTAGATTATTTAGTAAAACCTATTCCTTTTGGGCGATTTTTAAAAGCAATAAATAAAGTTACTAACAGAATTGGCCTTGAAAAAGAAAAAATTAATGAGGTTTCATTTCAAGAAGAACCTTATATTTTTTTAAAAGTCGATAAAAAATTAATGAAAATTAAACTGAATGATATTTTATATATTGAAAGTTTAAAAGATTATATAAAAGTAATAACTATTACAGGCGATTATTTAGTTCATAAATCTATGACTAGTATTTCTGAAGAATTACCTCAAGAAAATTTCTTAAGAATTCACCGTTCATTTGCCATCGCCATAAATAAAATAACTTCAATTGAAGGAAACTCTGTTGAAATTGCCAATAGAAGAATTCCTATTGGAAGAAACTACCTTCAGTTTGCAAAACAAAAAATATTAAACATTAATAATCCTGAAGAATAGATCTTATTTATTAATGTTCGTCTATTAATTATACTCTTTCAGCTATTGTTTTATGTTGAATAGAGAAAAAAATTAGAAATTATTTTTTAATATCCTACTTTAGAGGTCAATTCCAAAACCGGAAAAAACAGTTCAATAAATTTTCAATACAAACCAACCATATGTCAACTTCAACCCAAAAAAACACCCTAATTCCAATTATAATTATTGCTGGTCTATTTTTTATCTTTGGCTTTGTAACCTGGATAAACGGAGCGTTAATTCCATTTATGAAAACCATTAATGAACTAACGGATGCGCAATCTTATTTAGTAGCATCAGCTTCTTATATTTCATTTGTAGTTATGGCCATACCTGCATCTTCTATTATTAATAAAATAGGTTATCGCAAAGGAATGTCGCTTGGCTTGATAGTTATGGCTGTTGGCGCCTTGGTATTTATACCTGCTGCAGAAGCAAGAACTTATTGGATATTTTTAATCGGAATTTTTATTCAAGGTATGGGAATGACGTTGTTGCAAACTGCTTCAAACCCTTACATAACTATTTTAGGACCAATTGATAGTGCTGCTAAGAGAATTGCCATTATGGGAATTGCAAACAAGGTGGCAGGTGCTTTGGGTTCGTTAATTTTTGGAGCTATTTTACTTTCAGGAATTGATGAGATAAAAGAAAAACTAAGTACAGTTTCTTTAGAAGAAAAAGAGACTTTATTAAACACAATGGCCGATAGTGTTGTTACTCCTTATATTGTAATGGCGGCTGTACTTTTTGTATTAGGACTTTTAATTAGAAAAGCACCATTACCACACGTAGAAGCTGACCCAATTGAGGAAGATAAAGATGGTGAAACATCAAAAACAAGTATTTTCCAATTCCCACATTTATGGTTAGGTGTATTAACCTTATTTGTATATGTTGGTGCTGAAGTTATTGCCGGAGACACCATTATTGCCTACGGAATATCTTTAGGAATGCCAGGAGCTGAAGCTAAATTTTTCACCACTTTTACACTTATGGCTATGGTTGCTACCTATGCTTTAGGCGTATTTTTAATTCCAAAGTATATAAGTCAAGCTTTTGCTTTAAAAGCAAGTGCTGTTATTGGAATTATTTTCACATTTTGCATTGTATTTACATCAGGATTTACGTCTGTATTATTTGTTGCTGGGTTAGGTGTTGCAAACGCCTTGGTTTGGCCTGCGGTTTGGCCTTTAACTTTAAAAGGCCTAGGGAAATTTACCAAAACAGCTTCCGCCTTATTAATTATGGCAATTTCTGGAGGTGCTATTATACCGCCTTTATACGGAAAATTAGTAGATGGTTTTAAAATAGACTTAATTTCTCAAGGAATGAGCGAGGCTGTAGCTACTGCTGAAGCTGCAACTTCTGGCTACTGGATTTTATTGCCTTGCTATGCTATCATTTTATACTATGCAATTTCAGGACATAAACTAGGTTTAAAAAAATAATTTTCACACTAAAATAGATTCTTTATGGCTACTCAAAGATTAATGGCATTAGATGTTATGAGAGGTTTAACCATTGCTTTAATGATAATGGTGAACACCCCTGGCAGTTGGAGTTATGTATATCCGCCACTGTTACACGCAAAATGGAATGGTTGTACGCCAACCGATTTAGTTTTCCCTTTTTTCTTGTTTATTGTTGGAGTTTCTATGTGGTTTTCATTTAAAAAATTCGATAAAGGAATTACAAAAAATTCCCTTTATAAAGTATTGAAACGATTTTCAATTATGTTTTTGTTAGGTGTCTTCTTGAACGGTTTTCCTTATTTTGAGTTTGAAAACTTACGCTATTTAGGTGTTTTACAACGTATTGCAATTGCGTATTTAATTGGTGCATTGTTATGTATGCAATTCAATCACAAAACAATATTCATTATTTTTATTGGAATATTAATCAGCTATTGGGGCTTACTTTATTTGGGTGTTTCGGAAGGACCTTATGAACTTTCAACAAATTTAGTTCGTAAAATTGATGTGCTTTTATTTGGTGAAAATCATTTATATAACGGATTTGGAATTCCGTTTGATCCTGAAGGTTTACTCTCTGCTTTACCATCCGTTGGGACCTTATTAATGGGTTATTTTACAGGAAGAATTATTGACACTTCGTTAAATACCATAAATGCTATTAAAAAACTACTTTCTATTGGAGCGCTTGTAACTTTTATGGGGTGGATTTGGAATTTCACATTCCCAATTAACAAAGCACTTTGGAGCAGCTCGTATGTATTATATACCGCCGGATTGGCAATGGTATTTTTAGCAGTCCTACTTTGGTTTATAGATGTTAAAGGTTTTAAAAAATGGGCTACACCTTTTATTCACTTTGGTACAAATCCACTAGCTATTTATATGTTTTCAGGGATTTATGTATCTGCAATTATCTATTTAATTCAAATACCAACAGGATCTGGTGAAGTTTTAAGCGGTTACGAATATTTATATTCCAACCTATTTGTTCCGTTAGCTGGCAATATGAATGGATCTCTTTTATTTGCAATTGCGCATATTATCTTTTTCTGGTTTTTAACGTATGTTTTATATAAAAAGAAGATCTTTATTAAAATCTAATTTCATTAAACTACAGATTTTAAATACCGCAATTAATAACTATTAGGTTCATATAAACTCAATCTATTTTGAAGTGAATTCATTTTAGATTGAAGTGCATTCATTTTTTTTAACAGATTAAAAACCACATCAATCCCTTCAATATTAATATTTAATTCTTGATGAATACGTATCATTTTTTCAACATCATTAATTAAATTTTGATGTAAACATTTGGTTTGTTCTATGGTGGTTATTTCTACCAAGCCTTCTTCTTCTAACTGCTGAAAAAATGATACCTCTACTTTATAATGATTGCACAATTGCACTATTGAAATAAAATCTTGCCCTTCCATATCTATCTTAATTTTGCTAATTCCTCAAATAATTCTTTTTCCTTTTCACTAAGGTTTACGGGTATTTTTACTTCATAAGAAATAAATAAATCGCCGTATTTACCTTCTTTTTTATAAACAGGAAACCCTTTTCCTTTTAATTTTACTTTCGTTCCGTTCTGAGTTCCTGGTTTTACATTTAGTTTCACTTTACCTTCAAACGTATTTACAACAACTTCTCCCCCCAAAACTGCAGTGTAAAAATCTATTGCAACTGTAGTGTATAAATTGCTTTTATCGCGTTTAAAGTTGGTGTTATTTGCAATAGTAAATTTAATTAGTAAATCGCCTTTTGGACCATTATTTCGACCTTCACCTCCGTGTCCCTTAATTCTTATTACTTGTCCATTTTCAACTCCAGCAGGTATTGTTAACCGAATGTTTTTACCATTCACCGCTAAAGTACGTTTGTGCGTTTTATAAACATCATTCAAATTTAAATGCAACTCTGCATTGTAATCTTGTCCCTTATATTTTACGCTTCTTCCTCTTGATGCCCCGCCGAAAGCAGCACCTCCACCGCCAAACATAGAACTAAAAAAATCTGAAAAATCTTCTTCAGAATAATTTTGTGAACGACCTTGATGCGAGCTTCTGTATTGTTGTTGCTGCTGATTGGCTTTCTCATACGCTTCAGCATGTTCCCAATCTTTTCCATATTTATCGTATTTTTTACGATTCTCAGGATTGCTTAATACTTCATTGGCTTCATTAATTTCTTTAAACTTTGCCTCTGCTTCCTTATCGTTCGGATTTAAATCTGGATGGTATTTACGAGCTAATTTTCGATATGCTTTTTTAATATCGCTTTCTGAAGCTTTTTTTTCAATCCCTAATATTTTATAATAATCTATAAATTTCATTACAGCTTAATTTTTTCATGAAACAATTATATCTACGATTGCCCAAAACAGGCAACAAAAGCATCTAAAGAAAGTAACAGAACAAACTTAAAACGCTAAAGATTATAGTATAAATATAACCTTTTTATAAATTATTTCATAATAAAAACCAACCTAACCTATTGATTATTTAGTATTTGTATTTTTTACTTTTTCGCCTGAATTTTAACAGATGTACCTTTTAAGCCTTCCCCTGTAACATCTAATTCAATAGTTCCGGTTTTAGTAGTTGCTTGTACCAACACCACTAATTTCCCGCTAAATAGTTTCATAGTTGGCAGGTGGAATTGCTCTAAAGATGTGGCATCACCATTACAAGCGGCTCTATAAATTCCCGCACCTGTTACCTTAAATTTTAATTGATTGGTTGAGGTTGGACACGAAATTCCGTTTTTATCTACTACTGAAACTTCAACATACGACAAATCTTTACCATCAGCTTTTAGGATTTTCCTATCTGGATTTAAAACAATTTCATAAGGTTTTCCTGCTGTATGAATTTCTTTCTCCGCAGCCTTATTTCCTTGTTTGTCAAATGCTACTACTTTTATAGTTCCCGGCTCATATTTTACATCCATCCACATCAATCGATACCTGTTTTGAGGCGTTTCATTGTTTTTTGTTTGAACACCCATACTTTTCCCATTCACAAAGAGTTCAGCGCTATCATAGCTCGTATACACAAAAATGGGGGTTATTTCACCTTCTCTTCCTTTCCAATTCCAATGCGGTAATATATGTAAGGTTTCATCATTGGTATTCCAACGACTTCTATACAAATAAAAACGATCTTTTGGCAATCCAGCCAAATCATTAATTCCAAAGTACGAACTACGTGATGGCCACATTTCATCATAAGGTGTAGGTTCTCCTAAATAATCAAAACCTGTCCAAACAAATTCACCAATTACCCAAGGCTTATCATCTTGCAACACAAAATCATCATCGGGTACATTAGACCAGCTACAATACTCTAAATCGTACGATGAACTTTGAAAATCATCGTATTGTTTCATACTTGCTTTTTCTACAGGAAATTTATAAATCCCTCGAGAACTCACCGTTGAAGCTGTTTCTGATCCTAAAATAAATCCTTGCGGAAATTTCTCATACGCTTCTTCGTACAAATGCAATCTGTAATTTAAACCTGGCACATCTAACAACGCCCCAAAACCAGATTCCATCGTAGCTTGCACCTGATCCATACCTACAGTTACTGGCCGTGTAGAATCTTCTCTATGAAATAGTTCTTGCAACCATTTGGCGCGTTTTACTCCTTCTGCACCCCATTGATCTGGCACTTCATTTCCTGAGCTCCACATCACAATACTTGGATGATTTCTAGTGGCGTGTACTAAATTCACGATATCTTTTTCTGCATAATCTTCAAAAAAACGGTTGTAACCATTTGCTACTTTTGGAATCGCCCATTCATCAAAACTTTCAGCTAAAAACATGAAGCCCATTTCATCGCATAATTCTAATTGCTCTATGGAAGGCATATTGTGTGAACTTCTTATAGCGTTACACCCCATATCTTTTAAAATGGTTAACTGTCTTCTTAAAGCTGACTTGTTAACTGCTGTTCCAAGCGGCCCCAAATCGTGATGCAAACAAACTCCTTTAAACTTTCGCACCTCTCCATTTAAACTAAAACCTGTTTGAGCATCATAGTTGATATCTCTAATTCCAAAACGGGTACTTACTTCATCTTTTAATTGATTTTCAAAAAATAATTGTGTTGTTGCCGTATACAAATAAGGCGTTTCTGGACTCCATAATTTTGGATTGTTGACTTTTAAATTTTGCTCAAACTCTTCACCAAAAATAGTAGTTGTTTTATTTGAAGAAACTTGGTTTCCATCAGTATCAAAAACGGTTGTAACCAAAGTGAGATTTTCACCTGTAATTTTGGTTTTAATATTTATTTGTGCTTCTTTAGTACTTATAAATGGGGTTGTAATAAACGTACCCCACTGATCTATACTTTCTTTATTTTTAACAATAACGCGAACTTTACGATACAAACCAGCTCCTGGATACCACCGGGATGCAAATTCTTTATTTGAAAGTTTTACAGCCAAGGTATTTTCGCCTTCTGTAATAAATGCTGTGACATCAAAATAAAAATAGCTATATCCATAGGCCCATTCACCCACTTTCTCACCATTTAAAAACACTTCTGGTTCACTCATGGCTCCTTCAAAAAGCAATAGTACTTTTTTTTCTTTTTCTTCGGAAGTAATATTGAATTTCTTACGATACCATGCTGTTCCAATATGAGGCAAGGAACCTGTTCTGCCTGTTTTTTCAGAAGGTATTCTTTCTCCATTTTGAACAATGGCAACTTCTTGTTTGTCTATTTCTTTATCAAATGGTCCGTAAATTGCCCAATCATGTGGAACTGTAACCGTTTCCCATTTTGAATCATCAAAATTTACTTCAAAAGCCTTTTCCTGATTTATTTTTTGAAATTTCCAATTGGTGTCTAAATCTTTAACTGTTCTTACTTGTGAAAATGAAAATTGGGCTAGTAAGAATATCAAAATCCCTAAAAATAATCGAGTTTTAGTTTTGGTTAACATGCATTATTATCGTTTGGTTTAATTTTCTGAAGATACTTTAATTTTTACTATTTCTAAAAAAAGCATCTTATTTTAATACAGATCAAATTAACAACGTATTTATATTTTATTAAAATATTTTTGAAGAATTGATTTAACAACCTCACTTGTTATAGGTTTTGAAATAACAGCTTCACATCCTGCCAAAGTAGCTTGGTCATGTTCGTTCTTTGTAACATAAGCTGTTTGAGCTATGACAATTAAATTAGGTGAAATCTGTTTAATTTGTTTTGTTGCCTCATAACCGTTTAATACTGGCATTTTTAAATCCATAAAAACTAAATTTATGGAATTATTAAATTTACAAGCTTCAACTGCATCACTCCCATTTTTAGCATGAAGAATTTCACAATTTTCAGGGATTATACCTTTTAAAAGAGTATCAAGATACAAGAAATTAACTTCCTCGTCTTCTGCTATTAAAATAACACACTTATGGTCTGTAGCTTCATCCGTATCTTTAAGAGTCACACTTGTAAATACTGGCTTGTACGGAATTGTAACAAAAAAAGTTGAGCCTTCATTTTTTTCAGACTTCAACCGTATGTTACCGCCTAATAATTCTGCATTTTCTTTAGCTATTGATAAGCCTAAACCTAATCCTCCTGTTTTACTTGATAAGTTTTTTTCCTCTTGAGCAAAACGTTCAAAAATCTTAGCATGATTTTCTTTATTTATTCCAATACCAGTATCTTTTACAAATAATTCAATTTCGGTATCAATAAGTTGATACCCAAACTCTACAAAACCTTCATTTGTATATTTTAAGGCATTTTCAAGTAAGTTGCCAAGTACTTTATTTAGTTTTAATTTATCGGTTAAAATAGTACTTTGTTCATCGGTTAGTTGTTTTTTAAAATACAATGGTATAGCGCTTTCTTTAGCTTTACTTTCAAAAATTGAAAACAGTTCCATTAAAACATCATTTAAACAAACCTCTGTTTCCTGGACTTTTACCTGTTTGGTTCCTAATTTGGAAATTTCCAAAATATCATCTATAATATGTAATAATTGGCGACCACTGCTTTGAATTATTCTAATAAAATTATTACGTTTTTGAGTTGTTAAATCCGTATTACTTAATAAGTCTGAAAATCCTAAAATACCATTCATTGGGGTTCTAATCTCATGAGACATATTATTTATAAACTCTGTTTTCAACATATCGCTTTCTTCTGCTTTTTCTTTAGCTTTTACCAAGTCTTCTTCTCCCTTTTTTCTGGCTGTAATATCAACTATTGAAGCAATATTTTTACCAAATTCATTAAGCATGGTAGAACGTATAATTACATAAATCGTAGAACCGTCTGTTTTTATAAATTCGGTTTCACTAAAAAAGTCTTTTTCACCTGAAGCAATAGACAATAATTCATCTTTTAAAGTAGAAAATGCTTTTTCAGTATTTGTTTTTCTAATATGTTTTGTTAACTCTTCAACGTTTTTAACACCTATTAAATCGAGTGTTTTCTCATTTACATTTAATATTTTAATTTTTGAAATACATTCTTTAACAAACGAAAAATTATCATTTATATAGGCCGTTAAATCTTTAACTTCTGCTTTCTTTTTATTTAAAAGTATCATAACTTCTGAGAAATCTTGTTCCCAAATTGAAACCGGACTTTTCTCAAATAAATTTTGGAATTTATTTTTAGTTTCAATGAGCAAGTTATTTTTTATAGACAATTCATTACCTAATTGAAGTAGTTCCTTGTTTTGTTTTTTTAATTTTATTGAAGCTTTCTTTAACGTAGTAATATCTTTTTTTATTGCTAAATAATTAACAGGTTCTCCATCTTCATTTTTTATAGGTGTTATACTTGCTTCTTCCCAAAATAGCAATCCGCTTTTTGTTTTGTTTTCTAGTTCACCTGTCCATACATTCCCTGCTAAAATAGTTTCCCACAAGTTGGAATAATAAGCCTTAGTTTCATTTCCTGAGTTTAAAATTCGTGGATTTTTACCAAGTACTTCTTCAGCAGAATACCCTGTGATTTCGGTAAATTTAGGATTGGTATATTCAATATTTCCTTTTAAATCTGTTATAACAATTGAATTAGGACTTTGCTCTAGGGCTGTTGACAATTTTTTAGTTTCGCTTAATAACTTTTTACTCTCTGTAATATCCTGAATTGTTCCATACAAGCGCACAGGCATACCATTTTCAAAATACACTTTTCCTTGTGTTCTAATATAAATATTGTTTCCCTTTGCTGTAGTAAGCAGAGATTCAAACTTATAAGACTCTCCATTTTCAATAGCCTTATTAACTAAGTTTCTAATAATTGGACGATTCTTTAGTGGATAATACTTTATACCATCTTCTATTGATAACTTTGTATTTAAAGATAACTCATAAAGCTTGTAAGTTTCTTCTGTTAAAAATGTTTCTCCTGTAATTAAGTCTAATTCCCAACCGCCAATTTTACCTAACTTACCGGTATCTTTTAAAAGCAATCTTGCTTTTTCTAGTTTATTTTCAAGTTGTTTCTTTTCTGTGATATCAATAATAAGTCCGAAAATTTGTAGCGGAATGCCATTTTCATCTCTTTTATAAATGGATTCTCGTGAATATAACCAAACCCAACCGCCTTTTTTTGATTTCATACGAAATTCATGGTCAATTAAATCATCATCCGCTGCTGTTTGATATCTCGGAATTATATGTTCACAATAATTTATAAAATCATCAGGATGCATCAGATATGAAATAACATTTGGGATATTCTTTATTTCCTCTGGTGCATAACCAAGAATCTTTTCAATAGGATTATTTACATAAATATTTTTATTTTGTTGAATATCGTAGATATAAATTATATCTGAAAAGGATTTAAGTAAAGAGTCTTGAAAACTGTCCTGTTTTTTGATTTCATCTTCTAACCTCTTTTCATTTGAAATATCTTCCAAAGCCATTACAAATTTATTTTCTGAAGGAGAAAATGCATTTACTTTGAAGTATTTTTTTGTATTGTGATTATAATCAACAAATTGGACTGTTTTTTTATTAAGAACAACATCGCTATATTTATCAATCCAAAACGGCTCAACATCAGGATAAATTTCACGAACAGTTTTACCAATTGTTTGGTTAATTTTTAACCCTGTGTGTTTTTCAAATGCAGCATTTAGTTTAATAAAACGATAATCGCTTGGTTTTCCTGTTTTATCAAAAAGGAGTTCACACAATGCAAATGCTGAAGTTAAACCGTAAAATATTTCTTTAAATATTTTATCACTATCATTGTATTCACTTTTTAATTCGTTTTTCTCTGTTTTCATAGAAACACGTCTAAAAATTAGTATTTTAAATGATTAAATGAACAGGCTTAGAAAAATAAGTGTAAAATTTGGCAAGCTTTATTCAAAAGCAAATTTATTATCCTTAAAGTTACCAAATTTATTTCATTAAAAAAAAGAATGTATTAACTAGCACCTTAAAAATTTGGTTGTTAAATAAATAGAGCTTTAATTAATTTGAAGTAAACAATTTTAGACTCCAAAATTTTCAGATACAATTTTCTTTACTTTTTTATTTAAAGAAGTCATAGCATTGTAACTTGTGTGTTCTAAAACAATAACCACTAAATCATCTTCAGGGTATTGCGTTAAACCTGTACTAAAGCCATTCCATTTTCCGTGATGATAAATGGTGTTTTCATTTTTTGAATTAATTCTAAATCCAAAACCATAAGGAATTTTTCTACCATAAATTGTTTCCCCTTTTGAATACATTAATTCTAAAGATTCCTTGGAAAGGATCTTCCCGTTATTAAGTCCAACAGTCCATTTAAATAAATCTTCGCTAGTAGCATACACATTTTTATCTCCTACAACAGCATCATTTACAGTACTCTTAATTTTTAGGTGTCTCCAACCTCTATATAACCTATAACCCGTTAATTGATTTCTTTTAATACTGTCATTTTCATAACTGTACACAAAAGAATCTTTCATATCAAGTGGATCAAAAATATTTTTTTTTACAAATGTGCTAAAAATAGTTCCCGATACTTTTTCTACTATAGAAGCCAACACAAAATAACCCGTGTTTGAATAATCAAAATTGCGGCCAGGCTTAAAATATCGTTGCACATTACTTGTTGACAACAACTCCATCATTTCGCTATTTGTTGGAGCCTTTTCTTGTTGCCATTTATGTTCAGCAACCCAAAAATATTTTGGCAATCCGGCAGTATGATTTAACAAATTTTTAATGGTTACATTTTTATATGGAAAATTTGGGAAATATTTATTTACCGTGTCTGTAAGTTGCAATTGGTTTCTTTCGTACAACAACATAATTGCTGCCGCTGTAAATTGTTTACTTACTGAAGCAAGTTGAAACAACGAAGCTTCGTTTAATGGTTCCTTCTTTTTAAAATCAGCATACCCTATTTGATTTTCATATAAAATTTTACCGTTTTTTGCGACTAATAATGATCCATGAAAATCATGTCTTTTATTAATTCTTTGCAATAACGAATCTAATTTATGGCTAACTTTTTTTGTTTCTGTTTCTGAAAATCGTTCTACTACATTTTTTGAAGATGCTTCAACTATTACTTCTTTTTTGACTAATAATAGCTCATCCTTACTTGTTGAAGAATTAGAATTGGCTACAAAAATAAAACTACTTAAAAGCAGTATAAGAATGAGTGCGGAATATTTTATATATTTTTTCAAATGAGGCTTTGGAGCTTTTAAACACGCAAATTAATAATCAATTTTATATTATCAAAAGACTAGAGCAATTTTAACGTAAATTTTAGCTTACTCTATATTCTCTAATCCTTTAATAATTATGCTTTTCTATTTTCAAAAGATTACTTCTTTTAAATAAAAAAGCCTGCATTAGCAGGCTTTCTTTTATTTAATACTCTAATTCTCTTAGGTATTTAAGTTTGGTTTTCCAGATTGTTAATTTCTCTTTAATAGTATTTATTTGTTCGTGTACATTTTTAACCAACGGATTGTCATCACTTACGTTTGAAATAAAACCAATATTATTTTCCAATTGTTGGATTTCACGAACAGACTCATCAATCTTTTTTCTAACAAATAATTGCTCTGAATCTATTTTTCTATAATTTTTTTGTTCAAGATAACTGTTCACCAAATTAGTAAATTTAATCATTTCCATTTCACTTTGATCAATATCACTATTGCTAACAATTTTATCTAATAACTTATTGAATTTCATTTCAATATGTCTCATATCATATGGAACCCTACCTAACTCTCTCCATTCCGAAATATACGTATTTAACTTATCTAACGTCATCGTTTTTTCGGTTTCAAACTGCTCTTTGATTGTTTTTAACAACGCTTTCTTTTTTGTAAAAACACCTAATTCAAGTTGATTTCCTTCTTCTTGTTTTTTATGCAATCTATCAAAATAATGATTACACGCATCTTTAAATTCTTTCCAAAGTTTATCAGAATATTTTCTTGGCACATGTCCAATTTTCTTCCAATCAGATTGAATTTTTTTCATCACTTCCGTTGCTGACTCCCAGTCATCACTGTCTTTTAAAGCTATTGCTTCCTCAATAAGAAGTTTCTTTTTATTTAAGTTTTCTAGATGATCTTTCTTTACATCTTTAAAAAACTTGTTTTTTTCATTATTAAAATTTTTAGTGGCATCTTTAAATTTTGCCCAAATTTTATCACTTTTTCCTCTTGGCACTTGACCAACGGCAAAAAACTTGGCTCTTAAAGCTTCTATTTCATTGATACTTTTTTGCCAATCGTTTCTTGAGGTGTTTTTTGAAGTATCAACTGCTTCAATTTCATTTATTACTGCTAATTTTTTATCGATATTCTCCTCGTATTTAGACTTCAAATCCTTGAAAAAATCATGACGTTTATCGTGTACTTTTTTTGTTGCAGCGCTAAAACGTTCCCAAACCTCATCTCTATATTCTCTTGCTACAGGACCAACTTCTTCTTTCCAAAGTTTATGCAACACTTGCAATTCTTTAAATGCTTGGTTAATATCCTCAGAATCAGCCAATATTTCAGCTTGAGCAACTAATTTTAGTTTTTCTTCTAAATTGTGTTTAAAATCTAGTTCACGTAAATCATTACTTATATGTAATAAATCGTAAAAACGCTCAACATGGTGATGGTATGTTCTCCAAATATCATTGTATTTTGCTCTTGGAACTGGCCCCGTTTGTTGCCATTTTGTTTGAATTTCTTTGAAGTTTTTATACATAACTCCACCATCATCAGAGTTATCTACTAATCTTTTTAAATCTTCAATAATCTCAAGTTTAGCTTCTAAATTATCATTTAATTGCTTTTCTTGATTTGCAAAAAACTCATTTCGCTTCACTTTATAATCGTACAAATAACTATTATAAGTAGATTTTAACGGATTACTATATTGAAAATCAACAATATCACCACCTTCAATTAAAAACTTTTCTTTTTCTTGCTTTAATAACTTTCCAAATTCAACATTAAAAATAGTTTTAATGTTATTTACATTCGTATTTATACTTTGAACCTCGTTACCGTGAATTAATTTCCCTAACTCAGCTACTAATTCTTCTAAACTAAATTTGCTATAATCAATCAATTCAATTGAAGTGTGCTCTACTTTTTCAGAACTTTCAGCAATTTTATCTTCAATTTCTTCAATTGCTTTGTTTTCTAATAACTTTATTTCAGTAGTTGCTATTTTTTTAACTTCAGCTGGTGCTTCAATTTTCTTTATTTCTTCTTTTAATTCAGAATTATCAGTAGTACTTTTTACTTCTTCAGAAGATGAAGTGCTATCTTCCATCGGTAATTTATGCTCTTGGTCTAACATATTAGAATGTTTAAGGTTCGTTAAAATTAATTAAAATTAGTAATATATTTTAGTACTAATTCTACTTCTTTATAAGATGATGATTATTAATAAAAGTTGCGTGAATTTGTAAAATACTTTTTACGAATTCCATATTTCCCATGACTTCTCTGCTTGCAACTGAAGCATTTCAAAACCATTCTTAACTGCTGCACCTCGTTTTTTTGCTTCACTTAAAAATTTAGTTTCTTCAGGATTGTAAATTAAGTCGAAAAATAAATGTTTTTCTGTTATAAATTGAAATGGTATATTTGGACATTCATCAATATTTGGATGTGTTCCAATAGGTGTACAATTAACAACTATGGTATGTTTTTCTAAAATTTCTTCATTTAATGCTGAATATAAAAACATGTTTTCATCTACTTTTCTTGAAACAAATTTATAGTCAATATTCATTTTTTTTAAAGCATACGCAATTGCTTTTGAGGCACCACCGGTTCCTAAAATGAGTGCATTTTTATGATGCTCCTTGATAAATGGTTCTATGGATTTTTGAAATCCATAATAATCTGTATTATAACCTACTAATTTATTATCATCGGTTACTTTAATGGTATTTACAGCTCCAATTTTTTTTGCATCTTCATCAATAGCATCTAAGTATCGCATTACAGCTTCTTTATAAGGAATTGTAACATTTATTCCCCTGTACTCATCCTCTCTATGGTATAACAAAAATGGAAATTCTTCAATTTCAGGAATATCAAAATTACCATACTTATACTCTTTCAATCCAAGTTTTTCAAATTTTTCAGAAAAATATTTTCTAGAAAATGAATAGGAAATATTTTTTCCTAATAAGCCAAATTTAGTTCTATTACTCATCTATATATTCTTTTCGTTCTGTACCGTATGTATCTAATAACAAAATAATTCCTAAACCAATTACTATAAAAAGTATAGCAATCCAAGTTTCATTTTGTGTAAAGTCTGGAAAATAACGTGTGTAATTTTCAATAATGTTATTTCCCCTAGCATCAAACAATGCTTTACCGTTTTCAATTTTATAAATTTCTTTTTTCCAAGGCCAAACTATGCCCAAAGAACCAGCTATAAAACCAATTATTGCGGCGGTTACAATTTGATGCCACCTTTTTAAAACATATCCTAAAATATGAGATATAACCACCAAACCAAACGCTGAACCTGCGGTAAATGTTACTATTATTTTTAAATAACGTAATTGTTCTACATTGTCTATAAAACTAAAATCTCCCGTGACTACTTGTGTCAATGTTTGCAATAAAACCGTTACAGAATCAACCAATAAAAGCATATAATTACCTAACAATATCAAAATAAAGGACCCGGATAGGCCGGGTAAAGTCATTCCTGAAACCCCAATTATACCGCAAATAAAAACAAACCAAAGGTTATCATTCTCTTTTGCCGGACTCATAAAACTTATTGCCAAACCCAAAGAAACGCCAATAACTAATGATATAATATTTTGAAAACGCCAATCATTAAAATCTTTTGAAATATAATAAATTGAGCCCAAAATCATTCCAAAAAAAGAACTCCACACATACAATTCATAATTGTTTAACAAATAATCGAGTACCAAAGAAATTGAAAAGTAACTAAACATACTTCCTCCAAAAACAAGTATTAAAAAAGTACCGTTTACATAATTGTAAAAACTCTTAAATCTTCCATTAATTATCAATAAAAAAGCCTTGTAATTTATTTTTTTGAAGGAATAAATCATTTCTTCATAAAAACCTAAAACAAAAGAAACGGTGCCTCCAGATACTCCAGGAACTTTGTTTGCAGCTCCCATAGAAAGGCCCTTTAGAAAAAGGAAAAATTTATCAAATAAATTTCGTTCTTTCGACATTGCTTTTTATTTATTTGAAAGATTTGCTATTTTTTCTAACATTATAATTACAGCAAAACCGACAATACTTAATAGTATTGCGGCCATTAATTGAGGATTTCCATCAAATGAAAATGGAGAAATACTTTGTTCATTAAAAGGAACATTTTCTCCGTGTGAATTTATGCGCCAAGTGAGCGTTTCTTTCCAAGGCCAAATTTTATTTAATGAACCTAAAATAAAACCTGTTAGCACTGCCAATGTTAAATTTTTATAATGTGCAAACAGCCACTTTAAAACTTTTGAAAATGATAACAAACCTACTACAGCTCCAGCAGCTAGAAATCCTAACATTTTTATATCCTTGTCATGTATTGCATCTAAAACTGGTTTATAAGCACCTAAAAGCACTAATATAAATGACCCCGAAATACCTGGTAAAATCATAGCACAAATTGCAATTGACCCCGCTAAAAATATAAATAAAGGTGATGAATTTGCTGAAACCAACGGCTCTAAGGTTGTAATATAATAGGCTACAACAGCTCCAACTAACAAAAATACAATTGTTAAAATATTCCAACGGGTAATTTGTTTTCCAATGTATAAGATGCTTGCCAACACCAAACCAAAAAAGAATGACCAAACTAAAATAGGTTTATTCTCTAACAACCAAGATATTAACTTAGCTAATGATAAAATACTAATAAAAATACCGACTAATAATGAAAATAAAAAATTCCCGTTTACTGCTCTCCAAGCAGCCCTAAGCCCTTGGTTTTTTAACATTTTTAGCGTAGTGAAATTTACGGAACTTATTGAAGTAAGTAATTCTTCATAAATACCAGAAATAAAAGCAATTGTTCCTCCAGAAACTCCAGGCACAACATCTGCCGCTCCCATTGCCATTCCTTTCAATGAAATAATTACGTAATCTATTAATTTTCTTGATTGCATATGTCTGTAAAATTAGTCAGACAAATGTAGTATTTTTATGAGGAAGTTTTTTTGAATTCATTTATTATATCCTGCACACTTTCCATTTGATATACTTCTATAAATAATTCTTTAAATATTGTTTGGTATTCAAAATCTATTACCAAAGCTTGTTTTAAATAAAATGCCCCTTTTTCAAAATTTTTAAATTTAAAATACAAACCACTTAATCTATAATCTATTTCGGCAAAGTCGGTAAAATATGTTTTTGCTTTTAACAAATTTGTTAAAGCATCTTCATAATCACCTAAAAAGCACAGTACATCAGCCAAACCTACCCAAATTTCAATATCGTAATCTTGTAAAGTAATACAACGCTGAAAAGCTTCTATAGCTTCTTCAAAATAGTTCAATTTCAAATTAATTTCAGCATATTTACGCCAATACAAGGTATTATTTTCGTCAATTTCTAAGGCTTTATTTA
Source organism: Lutibacter agarilyticus (assembly GCF_900188235.1). Lineage (GTDB taxonomy): Bacteria > Bacteroidota > Bacteroidia > Flavobacteriales > Flavobacteriaceae > Lutibacter > Lutibacter agarilyticus. The sequence continues at coordinate 129,584 of NZ_FZNT01000003.1, forward strand.
CATAAAATAAGGCTTTATTGTATTTTTTTTGTTTTAAAACTAGGTTTGTTAAAACAATCCAAGCTTTATCTAACAAAGGATCTTCGTGTACTGCTTTCTTGTAGAATTGAGTGGCCAAAGAATACATTTCTAATTTCTCATAACATTCCCCAATTCTTAAAAACACAAAGGCTGTAGCATCGTCTAATTCTAAGGTTGCTTTGTAATTCTCAATAGCGTCTTCAAATTGATTTAGTTTTTCTAAGGTTTTTGCCTTTTCTAAATAAGCACCAACAAAATACTCATCAATAACAATTGCATAATCAAAAGCTCTTGCAGCTTCTTCGTATTGTTCTAAAATAAAATATTGCCTTCCTAATTGATGCCAAGCAACTTCACTATATGGATCTTTGTCTATATATTTATTTAAATAATCAACTGCTTCTTGATGTTTACTTTCCATATCAAAACAGTACACTACATTATATAGAGAAGAATAATCTTCAAAATCTACTTCTAAGCATTTTGCAAAATTTAACCGTGCTTCATCAAAATCATCAAGAAACAAATATTCCATACCAATCATAGCCAACACATCTGCTTTTTCATCGGTATATGCCAAAGCTATTGTTAATAAATCAATGGCTTTTTTATGGTTGTCTCGTTTTGAAAAAATACTTGCTTGCTGCACATACACCTCATCATTGGTTGGTTCAATGGCTTGAATTTCTCTCAATAATATTCCTGCAGCATCAAATTCATCATCAAAAATCAATAATTCGGCTTGTAATAATTTTAAAATAATTGAGTTTGGATGTTGTTTAAGACCAAGTTTAATTGCCTTTTTAGCCAACGCATTTTTACCAGAATCTATATAATAATGTATAATCTCCTCAAATTCAACAGAATCAAAAAAATAAACGCTATTTGTTTTTAGCATTGATTCGAATTTTGTAAGCGGTATGTTATTTTCGTTTGGAGTTAAAGACATAAATGTAATTGAATAATTACTACGAGTATAAAAGTACAAGAACAACTCATAATTTTTAAAATAAGTTCTAAATGTTTTTAACATATTAATTAACAAAATGCTTTATATTTGTATTCCAAACAATGTTTGGTACTACCATGAGTAAAAAAACACTTCTTAACTCAAAAGAAATTGATATTATTTTACATCGATTGGCTTGTCAGTTAATTGAAAATCATCATAATTTTGAGAACACCGTACTTATTGGAATTCAGCCAAGAGGTACTTTTTTAGCTGAACGCTTAGTTGCTATATTAGAGAACGACTACAACATTCCGAAAATAGAATTTGGACAACTAGATATCACTTTTTATAGAGATGACTTTAGACGACGTGAAGCACCATTAGGTGCCAATAAAACAACTATTAATTTTATTGTTGAAGATAAAAATGTTGTTTTTATTGATGATGTGCTCTTTTCAGGAAGAAGTATTCGTGCGGCATTAACTGCAATTCAATCATTTGGAAGACCTGCTGATATTGAACTATTAGTACTAATTGATCGAAGGTTTAGCCGTCACCTACCTATTCAGCCAGATTACAGAGGTAGACAGGTTGATGTGATTAACCAAGAAAGAGTAACCGTAAATTGGAAAGATAAAGATGGTGAAGATACCGTATATATTATAAATAATTAAGTAGATGAGTCAGTTAAGCGTAAAACACCTAATAGGTATAAAACATATAAATGAAGCTGATATTAATTTAATTTTTGAAACAGCCGATCATTTTAAAGAAGTAATTAACCGACCAATTAAAAAAGTTCCCTCGCTTCGAGATATTACTATTGCCAATTTATTTTTTGAAAATAGTACCCGAACAAAACTTTCATTTGAATTGGCTGAAAAGCGTTTATCAGCCGATATTATTAATTTTTCTGCCAGTCAATCTTCTGTAAAAAAAGGGGAAACATTAATTGATACTGCTAACAATATTTTATCAATGAAAGTTGATTTAATTGTGATGCGTCATCCTAATGTTGGAGCTTGTGATTTTTTATCAAAACACGTAAATGCTCGTATTGTAAATGCTGGAGACGGAACACACGAACATCCAACACAGGCATTATTAGACTCGTACTCTATTCGTGAAAAGCTAGGAAGCGTAACGGGTAAAAAGGTTGTAATTGTGGGTGATATTTTACATTCGCGTGTAGCACTCTCAAATATTTATGCTTTAAAATTACAAGGTGCTGAAGTAAAAGTTTGCGGACCAAAAACTTTAATTCCAAAATATATTGAAAGCTTAGGTGTTGGTGTTGAATACGATATTAAAAAAGCTTTGGAATGGTGTGATGTTGCCAATGTTTTAAGAGTTCAAAATGAACGCATGGCAATTAATTATTTCCCATCAACAAGAGAGTATGCGCAACTTTTTGGTATTAACAAACCGTTATTAGATTCATTATCTAAAAAAATTGTAATTATGCACCCTGGACCTATAAACAGAGGGGTTGAAATTACTAGTGAAGTTGCAAACTCAGATCAATCAATCATCTTAAATCAAGTTGAAAATGGTGTTGCTGTTAGAATGGCTGTAATTTATTTATTAGCCGAACAAATTCAAAGATAATAACCAATGCATATTACTAAAAACAAACAATTTACTCAAATAAAACCAGAACAAGATTCTGTTAAAGATTTCTTTACAGATTTTATGAATCGGTACTCAGAATTTAAAAATGAACATTTATTGCTCGACTTTTCTGAAAAAATTAACACGAAAATTCAAGATTTATTCCTATTTTTGGATATAAGTACCACTCACAAAGAAAATGGTACAAGTTTTGTTATTATTTGTCAAGGTATTGATATTGATGACATTCCGGATGAAATTAATGTAACACCAACATTTACTGAAGCCGTAGACATATTAGAAATGGATGCGATTGAACGAGATTTAGGATTTTAAAACACAAGTAGCTTATTGATGAAAAAATTACTTTTATTAACCTTTTTATTCCTTTTAACTTTTGGTTTTGCGCAGCAAAATAACAGAAGAATCACGGTTATTAAAAATAATGAACCTTCAATTACTTTAACATCCGTTTCAGCATCTCCAAATCCATTAGTTACAAATACTCGAATAACTTTTAAGTCTTCAAAAAAACAATTAATAAATTTTTCTGTAAAAAGTTTATTGGGAAAAATTGTTTTTCAAGAACAGGTGAACAGTAAAACTGGAATAAACACCATTTATTTTGAACGTAATAATATATCAAAAGGAATGTATATTTATACCTTACATAGTGAAACTGAAGTTATTTCAAAAAGATTGGTTATTAAATGAGTTTAAAACTTACTGTTTTAGGCTGCCATTCTGCAACACCTAGGGTAAACGCACATCCAACTTCGCAGTTTTTAGAAATAAAAAACCACCATTTTTTAATTGATTGTGGAGAAGGAACTCAAGTTCAATTACGAAAATACAGCATTAAGTTTTCAAAAATTAAACATATTTTTATATCTCATTTACACGGTGATCATTTTTTTGGTTTGGTGGGATTAGTTTCTACATTCAGACTCTTAAATCGTGAAAATGAATTGCATGTATACGGTCCAAAAGGCATTAAAGAAATTATTACTTTACAACTAAAACTCTCAAATTCCTGGACGCATTACCCTTTATTATTTCACGAACTATCATCTAATAAACCCGAACTTATTTTTGAAGATGCAACTGTTGAAGTTCATACAATTCCTTTAAATCATAGAGTTTATACCAATGGTTTTTTATTTAAAGAAAAATTAGGCGAACGCAAATTAAATATGAATAAGGTGTTACAATACTCAGAAATTGAAACTTGTGATTATCAAAATTTAAAAAACGGTAGAGATTTTATTCTGAAAAATGGAACACTTCTAAAAAACAACACCTTAACTTTAGATCCAACTCCTCCAAAAAGTTATGCTTTTTGCAGTGATACTAGTTATTTTCCTGAAATAATTCCGCAGATAAAAAATGTAACCTGTTTATATCATGAAACTACTTTTTTAAAGGATAAAGAAAGCCTAGCTACAACCACAATGCATTCAACAGCAGAACAAGCCGCAAAAATTGCAAAAGAGGCAACTGTTAAACAATTAATCATTGGACATTACAGTGGTCGCTATAAAAATAAAGAAGCCTTTTTAAATGAAGCAACACCTATTTTTAAGAATACGCTATTAGCTGAAGAAGGAAAGGTATATACCATAAACTAACTCTTTTTTTCATAAACAAAAACACCTTTTAATTTTAAAGTATCAAAAATTCAAGCAATCTATTATGTTTTTTTTGGAATATTTAAATATACTTAACAAAATACTAGTTTACAAATAGCGCCATAAATACCATTTACAATGAATTTTTTGAAACCTATCAAGGGATAGAAATTGAAGAACATATTAAAAAATTAATTGAATTAGATTTTTTTCACCCGTTTAACACCTCTTTTTTTGTGTTACAAATACAGTATCTCAAGGTTTTGAATACGTTAGCAAAAATTTCAGAAAAACTCCATATTAGCAAACACACTGTTGATACGCATAGGAGAAATATCTTAAAAAAATTCAATCTTACTTCAACAGGAGAACTGCACAGTTACTTTAAAAGTAATATCGATCTCTTTTAAAAATACTCAAATTGAGTATTGCATGGTAATTAATTATCTACTACTTTTCCATTTTATTACTAACAAATAAAAATCGTATTGGGGAAATTAGCTATTTTTTAAGATAGATCATAAACGAATGCAGATACAAAATGCAATCTCAAATTTTATAAAATAGTTTAACTGAAAAATTATTAAATATCCAAAAAAAAAGCCCACTTAAAAGTGGGCTTTTTTTACACTAAATAGTATATTATTTTAAATTCTCATAAACAGCCTTCATATCTTTAAGCTTATCTGTCAATTCTAAATTTTCATATATACCAACTAAAATTTGAACAACTGATACATTTGAATTATCTATTTCATACGCTTTTTCATAATAAGGAAGTGCCTCTCTGTAAACCTCTTTTTGCTGATTTAATAATTTATCATACTTATCAAAATCGCTTAAACTTTTATTCATTTCTTCTTGAATAGGCTTTGTTTTGTCAAGAATAGTAGCCCCAATATTATTATATGCATTTGAATTATTAGGATCTAATTCTATAACTTTTTCAAAGTTTTTAATTGCCTCTTCTATGTTATCCTCATTTTTATACATAACACCAATGTTTAAATATAAAGAAGTGTTTTCAGGGTCTAATTGAACTGCTTCTTCTAATAACTCTTTAAACTTAGTATTGTTACCTTTTTTGTAATTAACATTAGCCTCTGAAATTAACAATTGATAATTGTTTGGAAACTCTTGTCTTCCTGCTGCAATAATTTCTAAAGCTTTATCATAGTTTTCTTCAGCCATATAATTTTCAACCATAATATTGTAAAGAATCCCTCTTCTTGACTCTTTAACCTCTGCTCTTGGATTTGTAGCTAATTTCATTTTCACTTGTGCATCCATTGCTTTTTTATCTGGATAAGAAATATCTTCACCATTAATACCAGTCGCAATATACTCTGTTGTAACACCAGTATAACCCATATCTAATAATTGTTGAGAATATTTATTAGAATTTTCATGGTCATGCGCTTTAGAATACAAAAATGCCGCATTATCTAAAAATAATGTATCTTTTGGACTTAAAGTATACACTGTGTAAAACTTTTTAGCAGCTGCTTTGTAATCAGCATCAGCTTTAGTTTCAACGGCTTTTGAATAAGCATTTCTAGCTTGCTCCATTGTTTTTGCCTTTAATTTTTCAGATAATTCGTTAATCTCAGAAGTATATTTAGGCTTGTTTGTTTCTTTTTCATAACTTATTAATTTATTAAAAGCTGCACTTACAGCTTTTAAATCAATAGGTTTTGCTCCATTTTTATAAGTCGCTAATGCTTTTATGTAATACACTTTAGCTGTTGTTTTTTGGTCGGCTCCTGAAAGCATTCCCTCTGCTTTATTCACCTGTGCCAAAGCACTTGCAAAATCATTTGCTTTTAAAGCTTTTTCTGCAGCTTTTACTTCATTTTTTTGACCGAATACCGTCATGCTTATTAAAAAAGCAGACAGAATTAATAATTGTTTCTTCATTTTTGTTAAATTAATTTATTCTTTATTTGTGTTCTCTTCGTTATTGTTTTCAACTTCCGTGCCATTTTCTGTTTGGTCTCCATCTATTTCTTCATCAACTTCTTCTTCATGAGCTACTTTTGCAACGGCAGCAATAGAATCGTCTCCTTTAATATTGATTAATTTTACACCTTGAGTTGCTCTACCCATAACACGTAAATCTGAAACGGCCATTCTAATAGTAATTCCAGACTTGTTAATAATCATTAAATCGTCTTCATCTGTAACTTCCTTAATAGCTACTAAACCTCCGGTTTTATCGGTTACGTTAATCGTTTTAACACCTTTTCCTCCACGGTTGGTAACACGATAATCGTCTAAACTAGAACGTTTACCATAACCATTTTCAGAAACAACCAATACGTTACTTTCCTCACTATTTACAGCAATCATTCCAACAACCTCATCCTGCTCATTTTGTAAAGTAATACCTCTTACTCCAGAAGCATTTCTACCCATAGGACGCGTTTTACCTTCTTCAAATCGAATAGATTTACCTGATTTTAAAGCCATCATTACTTGGCTATTACCATTGGTTAATTTAGCCTCTAATAATTCATCTCCCTCTTTAATTGTAATTGCATTAATACCATTAGTTCTAGGACGAGAATATTGTTCTAATGAGGTCTTTTTAACTTGACCATTTTTAGTTGCCATTATTATGTAATGATTATTTACATACTCTTCGTTCTTTAAATCTTCTGTAACTAAGAATGCTTTTACTTTATCGTCTTGTTCAATGTTTATTAAGTTTTGAATAGCTCTTCCTTTTGAAGTTTTTCCTCCTTCAGGGATTTCATATACACGCATCCAAAATACTTTCCCTTTTTGTGTAAAGAACAACATATATTGGTGGTTGGTTCCAAGAAATAAATGCTCTAAGAAATCTTCATTTCTAGTTGAAACACCTTTTTGACCTCTTCCTCCTCTATTTTGAACTTTATACTCGTCTAAGTTTGTACGTTTTACATAACCCGCATGAGAAATAGTTACTACAACTTTAGAATTAGGAATCATATCTTCAATTGATAAATCTCCACCAGCATATTCAATCACCGATCTTCTATCATCACCGTATTTATCTCTAATTGTGATTAACTCATCTTTAATAATAGTGTAACGTCTTACCTCGTCGCTTAAAATATCTTTTAAATCTGCAATTAATTCAATAATTTCATCATACTCTGCTCTTAACTTATCTTGTTCTAGCCCCGTTAATTGACGCAAACGCATTTCAACAATTGCCTTAGCTTGAATTTCAGATAATTCGAAACGTTCTATTAAGCTCTCTCTAGCTTCATCAGCATTTGATGAACCCCTAATAATTTTAATTACTTCATCAATATTATCACTTGCAATAATTAACCCTTCTAAAATATGCGCTCTTGCTTCCGCTTTTTTAAGTTCAAACTCAGTTCTTCTAACAATTACTTCGTGTCTGTGTTCAACAAAATAATGAATTAATTGTTTTAAGTTTAATTGCTCAGGACGTCCGTTTACTAATGCAATATTATTTACACTAAATGATGTTTGAAGTGCTGTATATTTATAAAGTTTATTTAATACAATATTGGGAATTGCATCTCTTTTTAATATATATACAACTCGCATTCCATTTCTATCCGATTCATCGCGAATATTAGCAATACCTTCTAATTTCTTTTCATTTACTAAATCGGCAGTTTTTTTAATCATGTCTGCCTTGTTCACCTGATAAGGAATCTCAGTAACAATTATACACTCACGACCGTTTACTTCTTCAATTGTTGCCTTTGCGCGCATTACAATTCTACCCCTACCTGTTTCAAAAGCATCTTTTACACCTTCGTAACCGTAAATTATTCCCCCAGTTGGAAAATCAGGAGCCTTAATATGCTGCATTAATTCTGAAATTTCAATCTCTCTATTATCAATATAAGCTAAGGTTCCATTGATAACCTCTGTTAAATTGTGAGGCGCCATATTTGTAGCCATACCAACTGCAATACCTGAAGCTCCGTTTACCAATAGGTTTGGTATACGTGTTGGCAAAACAGTAGGTTCTTTTAATGTATCATCAAAATTTAATTTATGGTCTACCGTATCTTTTTCAATATCTGCAAGCATATCTTCCGATATCTTTTGCATTCTCACCTCTGTATAACGCATTGCTGCCGGACTGTCACCATCAACTGAACCAAAATTCCCTTGCCCATCAACCATCATATAACGAACACTCCAGTTTTGTGCCATACGTACCATAGAGTCGTATACAGATGTATCACCGTGTGGGTGATACTTACCTAAAACTTCCCCAACTATTCTAGCTGATTTCTTATAAGATCCGGTTGCTTTAACTCCCAATTCATGCATTCCAAATAAAACCCTTCTATGTACAGGCTTTAAACCATCTCGCACATCTGGTAATGCCCTTGAAACTATTACTGACATTGAATAATCAATGTAAGCCGACTTCATTTCATCCTCTATGTTAATAGGTATCAATTTTTCTCCGTCTGCCATATATTTTTAATTTATTTTAGTGTCATTTTTTAACAAAGCAATATACAATTTTTCACTTTTTTACAAGTTAATTATAGCGTTGTTTTTAGAATATTTATCAACAATAGTAATACTGCAATCAACTACACAAAACACTGATTATCAATTGGTTTAAAACCGACAAAATGACTGATTTTACAAAATATGAAAAAGTGGTGCTATTTTTGTAGTTTAAAAAGAAAAAAATCAGTTAAATTTACAATATAAACACAAAAACTATGGACGATAATTTTTCACCAAAAGTTAAAGATGTGATAGCATACAGTAAAGAAGAGGCCTTGCGTTTAGGTCACGATTTTATTGGTACTGAACATCTCATGCTTGGACTATTAAGAAAGGGAGAGGGAAAAGCTATTGAGATTCTGAATTCATTAGATATTAACCTTGATCATTTGCGTAAAAAAATTGAAGGCTTAAGCCCTATAAACCCAATTTCTGTTTTCACTAAAGAAAAGAAAAGCTTACATTTAACTAGGCAAGCTGAAAAAGCTTTAAAAACAACTTTTTTAGAAGCTAAATTATATAAAAGCGACGCTGTAAACACTGCACATTTATTGTTGTGTATTTTACGTAATGAAAATGACCCGACAACTAAACTACTTCACAATTTTGATGCTAGTTACGAAGACGTTAAAAATATATTTAAAAATACTTATCAAGACGAAGAAATGGATTTACCAAAAGCTGAAAATCCTTCAGATGATGATTTTGACACACCAAAATCAAATCCGTTTGAACAGCCACAATCAGGAAAGTCAACTCAAAAGAAGTCAAAAACACCTGTTCTAGATAATTTTGGACGTGATTTAACGCGTTTAGCCGAAGAAGGAAACTTAGACCCTGTTGTAGGTCGAAAAAAAGAAATAGAACGCGTTTCTCAAATTTTAAGTCGAAGAAAAAAGAACAACCCAATGTTAATTGGTGAACCTGGTGTAGGTAAATCTGCAATTGCTGAAGGGTTAGCTTTAAGAATTATTCAACGTAAAGTTTCTCGTATTCTTTTCAATAAAAGAATTGTTTCTCTTGATTTGGCCAGTTTAGTAGCCGGCACAAAATATAGAGGTCAGTTTGAAGAACGTATGAAAGCTTTAATGAATGAGTTGGAGAAAAACGATGATATTATTTTATTTATAGATGAAATTCATACCATTGTTGGTGCAGGTGGAGCTACAGGATCTCTAGATGCTTCAAACATGTTGAAACCTGCTTTAGCTCGTGGAGAAATACAATGTATTGGTGCCACTACTTTAGATGAGTTCCGTACAAATATTGAAAAAGATGGTGCTTTAGAACGAAGATTTCAAAAAGTAATTGTTGAACCTACCTCTGTTGAAGAAACAATTCAAATACTTGAAAACATAAAGGATAAATACGAAGAACACCACCATGTTAATTATACCGATGATGCAATTGAAGCTTGTGTAAAATTAACCAACAGGTATATGACCGATCGTTATTTACCAGACAAAGCTATTGATGCTTTAGATGAAGCTGGATCTCGAATTCATATTACCAATATTGTGGTGCCAAAAGAAGTATTGCAATTAGAAGCTGAATTAGAAAAAATAAAAGAAGACAAAACTGCAGCTGTTAACGGTCAAAAATACGAAGAAGCTGCTCGTTTACGTGATGATGAAAAACGTGTTGAAAGTTTATTAAAAACGGAACAAGCAAAATGGGAAGCTGCGTCTAAACTAAATCGTGAAATTGTTACCGAAGATAATGTTGCTGAAGTAGTTTCAATGATGACAGGTATTCCTGTGAATAGAGTTGCTGAAGCTGAAAGCCACAGACTGCATGATTTACCTAATTTAATAAAAGGAAAAGTTATTGGTCAGGACGAAGCTGTTTCAAAAGTTGTAAAGGCTATTCAACGTAACCGTGTAGGATTAAAAGATCCTAACAAGCCAATTGGTTCATTTATCTTTTTAGGGCAAACAGGTGTTGGTAAAACACAGTTAGCAAAGGTATTAGCTACTGAGTTATTTGACAATGAAGATGCTTTGGTTAGAATTGATATGAGTGAGTATATGGAGAAATTTGCCATTTCTCGCTTAATTGGAGCGCCTCCAGGATATGTTGGTTACGAAGAAGGCGGACAGTTAACTGAAAAAATTAGACGCAAACCTTATGCTGTTGTTTTATTAGATGAAATTGAAAAAGCACATCCTGATGTGTTTAATATGTTACTTCAAATATTAGATGACGGACATATAACTGATAGCTTAGGACGAAAAATTGATTTTAGAAATACAATCATTATTATGACTTCTAACATTGGTTCTCGTCAATTAAAAGATTTTGGAGCTGGTGTTGGTTTTGGAACTGCTTCTAAAACTGCTCAAGCTGATGCAAATGCTAAAAGTGTTATTGAAAACGCCTTAAAAAAATCATTTGCTCCAGAATTTTTAAATAGAATTGATGATGTTATTGTATTTAACGCTTTAGAACGTGAAGATATTCATTCAATTATAGATATTGAATTGCATAAATTAATTTTAAGAATTGAAGATTTAGGTTACAAACTTACGTTAACCGATGAAGCAAAAGATTATATTGCAAATAAAGGATTCGACAAACAATACGGAGCCAGACCGTTAAAAAGAGCCATTCAAAAATATATTGAAGATGCTTTAGCTGAAGAAATTGTAAATTCACAATTAAAAGAAGGCGATTCTATCCATATGGATTTAGATAAAAAAACCGAGGAACTTACTATTAAAATTAGTAAAGGCAAAGGGAAAAATAAAGTTGAATAACAAAAAAAGGTTGAGAAATTCTCAACCTTTTTTTTTTGACTAAAAATCACTCTATGAAAATTAAAACTTTTATTTCATTCCTTTTCATTTTAGTATGTATTCAAAATATACATGCTCAAGAAAAACCAAAAAGCGTTGCGCTAATTTTAAAAGAAGCAAAACAACAGGCTACAATAGAAAATAAAAATGTTTTTGTAATGTTCACCGCTTCGTGGTGTGGTTGGTGTAAAAAAATGAAAGCAACAATGGAGACTCCTTCTGTTGAAAAGCTTTTCAACACCAATTATGTAATTAAGTACATTACTGTACTAGAACATAAAACAAAAAAACAACTTGAAAATCCAGGAAGCAAGGAGTTATTGAATAAATATGGAGGCAAAAATAACGGAATTCCTTTTTATCTTATTTTTGATAGTGACGGAAATTTGTTAGCCGACTCTAAAATGGTGAGCAATAAAAATGTTTTAAAAGGCGAAGGTACTAATATTGGTTGCCCAAGTACTAATGAAGAAATTGATGCGTTTGCTTATAAATTAAAAGAAACCTCCAATTTAACCGATAAAGAATTGATTGCAATTGCAGCGGAATTTAAAAAAGAATAATTAGTTCGCAAACAATCCTTTTAAAAACCCCAATCCATACCCTGTAAATTGAGTAATTGTTGTTAAAATACTCACAAAAGCAACACCTATATTTTTGTTTTTCAGTAATGAATCTAAAAAAATAATAAGAAAATAAGCTGTGAAAAATCCCATAAAAATTGGATATCCTATAACTGAACTTATCACTGAGAACAACAATAAAACAATAAAAACTGAAGGAAACCAATATGTGATTTTTGCTGAACCCGGATATTTTCTATTTAAAAAAGGTCGGCCCTTTCCAAATGCGAATGTTTGTTTAAAAAACTGTTGAAATGTTGACCTTCTTTTATGATACACAAAAGCATTTTTAATAAACTGGGTTTCAAAATTGTGTTCCCAAAGTCTGAACGTTAAATCTATATCCTCTCCTATTTTCATTTTTGAAAAGCCTTTTGTTACTTCAAAAGCTTCTCTTGAAATTCCAAAATTAAAACTTCTTGGTTGAAATTTATCAACTGCTTTTTTACTTCCACGTATACCACCTGTTGTAAAAAAAGAAGTCATACTGTAATTTATTGCTTTCTGAATCGTTGTAAAAGATTCGTGAGCAGCATCAGCACCACCAAAAGCATCTGTATAATATTTAGTCAAAGCATTTTCAACTTCAACCAAATAATTAGGCGGAATAATACAATCGGAATCAAAAACAATAAAATAGTTGCCCAAAGCTTTTTGCATTCCAAAATTTCGACTTGCACCAGCACCAGTATTTTCCTTATAAAAATAGTGAAGGTTTAAATCCTTTGCATATTTTGAAACAACATCTTCAGCTTTAATTGTAGAACCATCTTCAACCACAATAACTTCAAAATTGTCTGAATACGTTTGGCACACTAAACTCTGCAACAACTCATCAATTTCAGTTGGGCGATTGTACACAGGAATAATTATGGAAAATTGCAGCTTCACTAATATTTAATTTTTCGATTTCAAATTTAGGCTATTTATTATAAATAGTTGGTACTATCTAAAATGAAAAAAACTGTCTAAAAAGTAAACTTTTAGTCAACCTAAATTTAATTTAGGTTCTCAAAATGATTAATTATCATTATGATTAGATTCTGAATCAAGTTCAGAATGACGAGTTTTAACACTTTTCAGACAGTCTTAATATTTAAATGTGCTTGCTAGAAATTAATGTTGCAACACTTCAATATCTACATCTTTATACAGTTCTAAATTTTCAATTTCAAAACTAGCCATATAATCAAATCGTTCTCTATTTTCAGATTTAACTAAATTCACATATAGTTTTGCTGTTTTCACAAACTTCTCTTCTTTTTGACTATTTAACACTAATAAATACCCCATAATAATATTTCCAGCCATTTCAACCAATCTAGTTGAATGAAAATCGATCAATTCATTGCTTTCTTGTGCCACAACTCTTTGAACAATTGACTCATATTCTTCAGTCATTTTATGCAACTTCGTTCTAATTTCACAATTTTTATCAGAAACCTCCGTATCATATTTCTTAATTTGCTCTAAGAATACCCCTGTTGTAACACCTTTTATTGCGGCAACAGCTTGTAATTGCGATGTACCTTCATAAATAGAAGTGATACGTGCATCTCTATAAATACGTTCAATTGGGAAATCTTTCATAAAACCAGTTCCACCGTGAATTTGTAAAGAATCATACGCTATTTTATTACAAGTTTCACTAGCTGTTAACTTGATTAACGGTGTAAAAACATTTGATAATTTAGCATAGTATTTCATTTCCATGCGCTCTTCTTTCTCTAATTTTCTAGAACGCATTACATCTTCATACACTTTAGAAATATCAACAAAACGAGTAGTTTCATACAATAAAGAACGAAGTGCATCAATACGAACTTTCATATTGGTAAGCATTTCATAAACTGCGGGAAAATTCACAATTACTTTTCCAAACTGCGCTCTTTCTTCAGCATATTTTAAAGCTTCACGATAAGCAGCGTCAGCAATACCAACCGATTGTGCTCCTACTCCTAAACGAGCAGAATTCATCAATGCCATTACGTATTTAATCAATCCAAAGCGTTCTTTACCTACCAATTCCGCAGGTGCATCTTTAAATACCAACTCACAGGTTGGAGAACCTTTAATTCCTAATTTTTTTTCTAAGTGACGCACCTCAACGGCGTGATCATTTCTATCATAAATAAACATAGATAAACCACGAGCATCACTAGTCCCTTCTTCTGACCTTGCCAACACCAAAGAAATATCAGCATCACCATTTGTTATAAACCGTTTTACACCATTTAAAATCCAAGTATTTTTTTCTTCGTTAAAAACAGCTTTCAATTTTACGGCTTGTAAATCAGAACCAGCATCAGGTTCTGTCAATACCATAGCAGCCGTAGCACCATCACGGTTAAAACGAGGTAAATATTTTTCTCTCTGTGCTTCTGAACCAAATTCATATATGGTTTCGGCACAATCTTGCAATCCCCAAATATTGGCAAATCCAGCATCTGCTCTGGCTACCATTTCTGCAGCCATTACATACGGCAATAATGGAAAGTTTAATCCTCCATATTTTCTTGGCAAGGACAAGCCAATTAAACCTGCATCATATAAAGCTTTATAATCTTCAGTTGTTCCCTTGGCATAAATTACTTCGTTATTTTCAATATGTGGACCTTCTAAATCTACAGATTCGGCGTTCGTTGCAATGGTATTTGCACAAATATCACCCACAATATCAAGTATTTTTTCATAGGAATCTATGGCGTCTTCGTGATTTAAAGGTGCAAAATCAAACTCTTCAGACTCTTTAAAATCTTGTTCTTTTAATTTTACTATTTTTTTTACAATTGGATCTTTTAAATGAAATTTAAAATCCGGAGTATCTGTGAAAAAATTATTCATTTTTTTCTATTTTATGGTTAATAAACTTTCAAAATTACACTTTTCGTCAACCTGAATTTAGTTCAGGTTCTCATCTCTTTAGATTACTGTGTAATGAGATGCTGAAACAAGTTCAGCATGACGGCTTGTACTATTTTTTGAAAATCTTATCATTTTTTTTATTAATCTATTTAGCGTTTTCCTTATAAAATTTAATCATCTTAGGAATAACTACACCCAAATCACCTGTGATTACATAATCTGCCAATGCATTTATAGGAGCTTCAGGATCATTATTTATGGAGATAATCATTGAAGCATCTTGCATACCAGCTGTATGTTGAATTGCTCCTGAAATACCTGCAGCTATATACAATTTTGGTCGAACTGTTGTTCCTGTTTGTCCAATTTGGCGATTGTGATCAATAAACCCAGCATCTACTGCTGCTCTAGAACCACCAACTTCACCCCCCAATATATTAGCTAGATTTTTAAGTAGATCAAAATTTTCTTTTGACCCTACTCCATAACCACCTGCAACAATAATAGGCGCGTCTTTTAAATTCACATCAGACTCTTCTATATGACGCTCAATTATTTTTACCACAAAATCGGTATCAGAAACAGCTTCATTTACTATTACCGAAATTACTTCTGTTTTGTAATTCGCATCAAAAATTTCTTTTTTCATCACACCTTCTCTAACCGTTGCCATTTGCGGGTGCATATCCCAATTAATAATATTTGCCATAATACTCCCCCCAAAAGCAGGACGAATGGCATATAATAAATCGGTATATTCTTTCTTTTCCTTCTTTACAAAATGATCACCAATATCTAAAATTGTTGTATCAGCGGTTAGGCCACAATTTAATTTTGAAGCAATTCTTGGTGCCAAATCTCTTCCTACTGAAGTTGCTCCAAACAACACTATTTGAGGATCTTCTTGTTTTAAAACTTTAGTTACCAAGGCTGCATGAGGTAACGTTCTATATGGTTCTAATCTAACATCATCACCTACAAATAACCTATCTACACCATAAGGTGCAATTTGGCTTTCAATACCTTTTAAATCTTTTCCATTAACCATAGCGACTAAAGGAGCATCTAATTTTTCGGCTAAACGTTTCCCTGCTGATAATAACTCTTGGCTTATTTCTGCTACTTTTTTATTTTCTACTTCGCAATAAACAAATACACTTTTCATCTTACTTATTTTAAGTTATATCAACTACCCAATGGTATGATGTTTAATTAATTCTTTAATCATTCCTTCAATATCACTATCTGAATCGTTCAACACTTTGGATTCGGTTGCTGTTAAAACAATGCTTGATACACTCTTTACTTTTGTAGGCGAACCAGCCAATCCAATTTTAGTTACATCAGCTTCAATATCTTCTACACTCCATTCAGGAATAACTAAATAAGGTCTTTTTAAATGTAATGCTTCTAAAACAGGGTCTCCTTTTCTCATTTCTGTTTTAGTTCTTGCATATTTATGTTTCATCACTTTTTTAGCAATTCTTGATCTGCAATCTGGTGAAGACCCATGAACTGTCATTAAAACAGGATACGGTGCTGAAACAGTTTCAACTCCAGTTTCCAAACGACGTCTAGCTATAATTTCATCCTCTTTAATATCAAGAATTTCCTCAACATAAGTTACCTGTGGAATTCCTAATTTATCAGCACATTGAGGTCCAACCTGAGCGGTATCACCGTCAATTGCTTGTCTTCCTCCAACAATTAAATCGTAATCGGCTATTTTTTTTATTCCTTGAACAATGGTATAACTTGTAGCTAAAGTATCGGCACCTCCAAAACGGCGATCTGAAATCATAATTCCATTATCAACACCTCTATAATAACCTTCACGAATAATGTCGGCGGCTTTGGGTGGTCCCATTGTTAAAATGGTAACCGTTGTTCCCGGTATACGATCTTTAATATTTAATGCTAATTCTAAGGCATGCAAATCATCTGGATTAAAAACGGTTGCAAGCTTACCTCTATTTACCGTACCATCAGGCTTCATAGCATCAGGCCCTACATGTCGGGTGTCTGGCACTTGCTTTGCTAGTACTACAATTTTAAGTGGTCTCATATTTTATATCAATTCTGTTTAGTTTAATCTTCTAAATTTAAAGGAAATATTTCGTCAAAAGCATGACATTACTCATACTCTTAAAATAGTTTAAACTAACTTTAAAAATAGGCATAAAAAAAAGCGATGATTTTTAAATCATCGCTTTAAAATATATTGGTTTTTAACCTACTTTTACTTTTCTAATTCTTCAACATTATCAGTTTCATGATTAAAAGTATTCATGAAATTTTCCATAATAGCATTGCTAACTCCCATATTTGAGAATCCTCCATCGTGGAATAAATTTTGAAGTGTTACTTTCTTTGTTAAATCTGAAAATAAACTGATGGTATAATCTGCACATTCTAATGCGGTAGCATTACCTAGTGGAGACATTTCTTCAGCATACGCAATAAATCCGTCAAAACCTTTAACACCACTACCTGCTGTTGTTGGAGTTGGAGATTGTGAAATTGTATTTACTCTTACTTTTTTATCTCTTCCGTAGAAATAACCAAAGCTACGTGCAATTGATTCTAAATAAGCTTTGTTATCAGCCATATCGTTATAATCAGGAAAAACACGTTGTGCAGCCATATAAGACAAAGCAACAATACTTCCCCATTCATTCATAGCGTCTTTTTTATATAACATACTCATTACCCTGTGGAAAGATAATGCTGATACATCAAAACCTGTTTTTGTGAAATTATAATCTTGATTAGTGTAATGATTTCCTCTACGAACATTCACAGACATACCAATTGAATGCAATACAAAATCAATTTTCCCTCCTAAGATTTCCATTGCTTTATCAACTAAAACTTCTAAATCCATCATTGATGTTGCATCTGCAGGAATTACTTGAGAACCTGTTTTTTCAGCTAATTCAGAAATAGTTCCCAATCGCATAGCAACTGGTGCATTTGTTAACACAAATGTTGCTCCTTCTTCGTGCGCTCTTTCTGCTACTTTCCATGCAATAGATTTTGAATCTAATGCTCCAAAAATAATTCCTCTTTTCCCTTTTAGTAAATTATACATGTAATATATTGTTTTTGATTTTATTTGAATTTGGTTGCAAATATAGTAATTTATTAACTTAACAACTCTTTTGCATGTTCAATAGCTGTTGAAGTAACATTTTTACCGCCTAACATCTCTGCAATTTCAGTTATTCTTTCACTTTCTGAAAGCTGTTTTAACTGTGTTACTATGTTATTTGAAATGTCTTGTTTGTATACTTTATAGTGTTGTTGCCCTTTTGCTGCAATTTGAGGTAAATGCGTTATGGTAATTACCTGCATGTTTTTGCTCATTTGTTGCATTATGTCTGCCATTTTTTGAGAAACATCTCCAGAAACACCGGTATCAATTTCATCAAAAATAATGGTTGGTAACTTTAAATATGTTGAAAGAATTGATTTTACAGACAACATAATTCTTGACAATTCTCCTCCTGAAGCTACTTTTTTAAGTTCTCCAAAATTAGCACCTTTATTTGCTGAAATTAACAACTGTAATTCATCCTTACCGTTTTTAAAATAGGATGTTGAATGCTGAATATCAAATTTAAAACGGGTATTTTCCATTCCTAAATTTGACAACATTTTTTCTAATTTCCTCACCAAAACAGGAATGGCTTTCACTCTCTTTTCAAAAATTTTATTAGCTAAAACATCAATCTTTTTCGCAACCTCAGCTACTTCATTTTCCTTTTCTTTTATAATGGTTGAAGAGTTTTGCACAGCATCTACTTTTACTGAAAGTGTTTGCTGTAGCTCTAATAAACTTTTTACAGAATCTACCACATGCTTTTTCTGTAAATTATATATTAACTGCAATCTGTCGTTTAATTTTTCTAATTCAGAACCATCAAAACTTACATTTTCATTAGCATCTTCAATCTCACTTGTAATGTCATCAAATTCAATTTTTAAACTCAACACTCTTTCATAAAGTTCCTTATAATCACTTGAAAAAGGTGAGATTTTATTAAAATTATTGGTCAACGCATTTAACATAGACTGCAAACCAATTTCTTCGTTTACCGCCATTGATTGTGCTTCAGATAAATTTATTTTTATTTCTTCAATATTATTTAATTTATCTAATGTTTGCTCAATTTCTTCTTGTTCACCTTCTTTTAATTTTGCACTTTGCAACTCTTCAAACAAATGTAAATTATATTCGTATTGCTCTTTTTCTTTTGCTTGTTCCTGCTTAAGTGCGTTAAGTTCTTTTACTAGTTTTGTATATAATGTTAGACCTCTTTTATACGACTCAATTTTAGCGAAATTATTCTCCAAAGCGTCCAATATTTGAAATTGAAAACTGGCATCAGATAATTGCATTGTTTGATGTTGTGAATGTACATCTATTAACTTTTCACTTAAGTTATTTAGAACTTGTAATGTGGTAGGCGTGTCGTTTATAAATGCTCTAGATTTTCCGCTAGGTAAAATTTCACGCCTAATAATTGTTTCTGCTTCAAAATCAATATCATTTTGTTCAAAAAAGGTTTCTAAATTATATTTAGAAATAGAAAATTGACCTTCAATAATACATTTTTGTAATGAATCCTTCAATGTTGAAGATTCAGCTCGTTTACCTAAAACCAATCCAAGTGCGCCTAATAAAATAGATTTACCAGCACCGGTTTCACCTGTTATGATAGATAATTGGTCTTTAAAATTTACAGCCAAACTTTCAATTAAGGCATAATTTTTTATGGAAAGGTGTGTTAGCATTTTCTAAAATAAAAAGTAAAAAATTACTTTATAGAGTTCCACTTTTCAGCATTTAAAGGGGAAATTCTTATTAAATCTTCTTTTAGTTCAAAGGTTTCATATCTTGGTCCGTCTGAAAAAATTTCAACAATTTCATCAGATTTTGAATCCATAAAAACACGTAATAAAAACGCATTAGGACGCGAATTATGTAATGTTTTTAATATACCTAAAGCTTCTGCAATATTTTCTTTTGCTGTTTTAGGGTCTTTACTCATTAAATCTAAACCGTGTAAATGATATTGATACATTGCTGTATGAAATTCTTTATACGTTGGCGACAATATATTATCGGTTAAACTAAAACGAGTTCTTGCACCATCAGCCTGATTCCATCCTTTATAACCACTTTGTTGCGCTTGTGCCAATACATCTTGAGCTTGTGTAAAAAAAGATATTCCTCCGTATTGAGAAAAAGTATCAGCATCCATTCCCAAAACAACATACACATAATACGTTATCATTGAAACTAAATTAGATTCAAAAGTTGTTGCATTATAAACCAAAGGTTCAAATTCTAAATATTGAAATGAGAAATTTGTGTCTTTAAAATTAAAAACGGGTGTTGAATAATTTGAATTATAAACTGGGCGAGATGATTGTATTTGTATACTACCTTTAAACGAACTTCCGTTCTGTTCATCAATAATAATACTCATATTACAATTAACGCGTTCCTGATTTTTATAATTATAACCTGTCCAACGTGTTTGATTTATAAAATCGTTTAGTGAATTTTGAAGTGTTGTAAAAATTTGTTTATTTGACCCAGGTACTTTATCTGAATTTATAGTAATAGTACAGTTTAACTCTTGTGCATTTAACTGAATAATTGCAAAAAGGAAAAAAATTATTTGAACTATGCTACGCATTAATTGTATTCAGTATTTCGTTAAAAATATCTGCTGCTACTTTAGCTTTAGATTTCAGACTAAATTCGGAGATTTTTTCAAATTTATCAATAAGAGTTACTTTATTGGTTGTTGTTTTAAATCCTGCACCTTTGTCTTTTAGCGAATTTAGTACAATTAAATCTAAATTCTTTTTATTTAGCTTTAATTTTGCGTTTTCTATTTCATTATTGGTTTCCAAAGCAAAACCAACTAAAAATTGATGTGATTTTTCTTTTCCTAATGAAGCTAAAATATCTTGTGTTTTCACCAATTCAATAGTTAAAGAATCTTCAGATTTTTTCAACTTTTGATCAAAAACTATTTTTGGCTTGTAATCTGCTACAGCTGCTGAAAGAATTGCGATATCAACATTTTTGAAATACGTATGAGCTACATTATACATATCTTCTGCACTCACAACATTGATTCTTTCAATTGCTGAAGTTTCAACAATTTCGTTAGAAGGCCCCGCTATTAAATAAACTTCGGCTCCTAAACTAGCTGCTGTTTTCGCCAATTCAAAACCCATTTTACCCGATGAATGATTTCCTATAAAACGAACAGGATCAATTGCTTCATACGTTGGTCCAGCAGTAATTAACACTTTCTTTTTATACAAAGGTAATCCTTTAACTATTTCATTTTCAATAAATGAAACAATATCTTCTGGTTCAGCCATACGGCCTTCACCTTCTAAACCACTTGCTAAAAAACCAGTTGATGGAGGAATAAATATATTTCCGAAACCTTGTAACTTTTTAATGCTATTTTGGGTAGATGGATGCTTGTACATATCTAAATCCATTGTAGGTGCAAAAAACACCTTACATTTTGCAGATAGATAGGTAGCTAACAATAAGTTATCGCAAGTACCATTCCCCATTTTAGACAATGTATTTGCAGTTGCAGGGGCAATAACCATATAATCAGCCCAAAGACCTAATTCTACGTGGCTATTCCACTCTTCATCCTCATCTTCACTTTTATCAAAAAAGGTAGAATATACTGGATTTTGTGAAAGCGTAGAAAGTGTTAACGGTGTAACAAAATCTTTAGAGGCAGGTGTCATAACTACTTTAACGTTTGCACCTGCTTTAATAAAAAGTCTGACTAAACTTGCCGTTTTATAAGCAGCAATACCAGCTGTTACGCCTAAAAGTATGTTTTTACCGCCTAAAACACTCATAATTACTCTTGAATTTCTTCTGGATTTCTGAAGTAAATTTTATCTTGTAACCACTCTTCTACTGCAAGTGCTGTAGGTTTTGGTAATTTTTCATAAAATTTAGAAACTTCTATTTGCTCTTTATTTTCAAATACCTCATCTAAACTATCAGTATAAGTTGCAAATTCTTCTAATTTTTCAATTAATTCACTTTTTAAATCACCATTAATTTGTTGAGCTCTTTTAGCTATAATAGTAATTGCTTCGTAAATATTTTCTGTTGGCGCTTCAATTAAGTTCTTGTCGTAAGTAACTGTTGTTGTAGCTGCTTTTGTGTTTTTATAATCCATTAGTTTCCTTTTTTAGTGCAACAATGAGGCTTAATTCCTCATTTAATTTTGTTAATAATTCTTCCGTTTCTTCTAATTTTTCAGCTTCAGGAAAATTTCTTTTAAACTTTTCCTGAGCCTTAACCGCATCATTTAACCTGGTTTCTTTTTTATAAAAATAGCTATTAATTGCTAACTCATAAGAAGAAATAAATTTTAAATATAATGCTTCTTCTTTGTAACTAGTACCTAAATATTCTCCTAAAAAAATATCAAAAGCAGCTATTGCTGCAATGTAATCTTGAGTATGGTAGTATTGTCTTGAAATTTCAAAAGCTTTTTTTTCTAATTTAGAGGTTAATTCTTTGATCGTCTCATTAGCTTCAACTATTTTGTCAGATTCAGGGTACTTATAAATAAAATTCTGCAACGCATTGATTGCCTCATAAGTATCTTTTTGATCTAAACTATATACTGGAGAAGCTAAAAAATAACTACGTGCAGATAAATATGCTGCTTCTTCAACTTTAGAACTTTGCGGATAATTTTTAACAAACTTATCAAAATAATATGAAGACAATGTATATTGCTTGGTATTATAATGTGCTTGTGAAATCATATATTGAATACGCTCATTTTGAGGTTTCCCCCTATAAAATGGCGTAATTTTCTCAAGTAATTGGTTCGCTTTATTAAAACTCTGTTCTTCGTACATTTTTGTAGCCATCTTATATTGTTCCTGAGCAGTACCCTTATTAAGTACTTTATGATACTCACCACAAGATGAAAGTCCTGTTGCTATCAATAAAATGAAAATATAAATCTTATTTTTTTGCATTGGGCAAAATTAGTTATTTATTATGGATTATTAAAATGATTTTTTTACTTCAATAAAACACAAAAATAACTTGCTTATACTATATAAACAGTGTAAAAAACTTAATTGTTTGTTAATTGTTATACTGTAGGTGCTGCTGCACTTACCACATTAAGTTGCTTAATATCATTATCAAACAAGTACAACCCACCTTTATCGTCTCCAATTAAGTTAATTTTATCTAAAATCGTTCTAGCTTGGGCTTCTTCTTCAATTTGTTCAGCTACATACCACTGTAAAAAATTATGAGTTGCATAATCTTTTTCTTCTAAAGCAATATGAACTAAATCATTAATACTTTGAGAAACAAAAACCTCATGTTTAAATAATGTTTCAAACATTTCTTTAATTGAACCAAACTCAGCCGCAGGCTCAACTAAATCAGAAACATGTGCTTGACCTCCTCTTTCATTCACATATTTAAATAGTTTTAACATATGCTGACGTTCTTCATCTGAAGCATCGTACATGAATTGAGAAACTCCTTCTAAACCTTTATTCTCTGAATAAGAAGCCATTGCTAAATATATTTGAGACGATTCTGCTTCAATTCTTATTTGCTTATTTAAAGCAGCTTGCATATTTCTTGATAACATAATTTTGTATTTTTTATTCATTTTACACCTAAACGATGTAAAATTACTAATAATTATCTATAAAAGCATTAATTTTTTGCTGTAATTCTAACGTTGCAGGTACCAAAGGTAACCTCACATTTAATTTACAGATGGCTAATTTATTTAAAACCGCTTTAATTCCAGAAGGATTACATTCTTCAAAAATAGAATCAATACTATCCATTATTTTATAATGCAATTCATTCGCCTTTTCAACTTCACTATTTAAGCCTAATTGAATCATTTCTGAAAAATCTTTAGGTAAACCTTGACCAATTACCGAAATAACACCTGAACCACCTGCTAACACCATTGGTAAAGCAATCATATCATCACCTGAAATCACCATAAAATCTTTAGGCTTTTGTTGAATTAAACGCATTGCCTGTACCAAATCTCCTGCTGCTTCTTTTACCGCTACAATATTATTAAAATCATTAGCCAATCTTAAAATTGTTGTTGGCTCAAAGTTTTTACCAGTTCTACCTGGTACATTGTATAAAATAATTGGTAAAGGACTAGCTTCAGCTATAGCTTTAAAATGCTGGTAAATTCCTTCTTGAGTTGGCTTGTTATAATAAGGAGAAACAGAAAGAATTGCACAAAAAGCTGATAAATCTGTGGTTTTAATTTCTTCAACAACAGCCATTGTATTGTTTCCTCCAACACCTAACACCAACGGAAGCCTTCCATTGTTAGTTTTTATAATGGTTTCCTTTACCTGTTCTTTTTCTTCTTTTGTTAAGGTCGCTGGCTCTCCTGTAGTACCAAGAACTACTAAATAGTTAACCCCATTATCAATTTGAAAGTTTACCAAACGTGCTAAACCAACAAAATCAACTGATTGATCTTCATTAAATGGTGTTACCAAAGCAACGCCTGTCCCTAACAATTCCTTCATTATAATTTATTTAAGATCTCTAAATACTTCTTTAACTCACTATTAAACAACGCTGTATCAGATATTTCGCAATCAATCATTATATCGTACAAGCGTGTGTCAACTTCTGAAAAACCAACTTTAAGCGCAGCCTCACATTGCAAAACTAATAACTTACAATATATATTTTCAACTTTACTGTAATTAATTAACAAATCGTATTTTTTTGTTAAAACAGCTTTCAAAACGTCAGACTTCACTTTACCAAACCAACCAAAATCTTTTGAAGAAAAACAGTTTTCACAAGTATTTTTTTTATTTATGTTATTATAAAATATTACAACATCTATGTTATCTTCAGTCAATCCCAAGTGCTCAGAAATACTTTGTAAAACGGCTTCTCTATTAGAACTCTCATTTAAAAAAACAACACTATTTTGAAGCTTATATGATTCATGTTTTTTTGAATCTTCCAACAATTTTCGCAATTGTTTGTTGAAAAAAAATTGAGTACTTTTTCGTTTAAATCCTTTGAAAATCATCTATATTTACGCTTGATTCACAAAACTAATTAAAATCATTAGTACTACAACAATGAAAAATACAATTCTTATTCTTTTTATAACTTTACTTAGTGTAAGTTGTAAAAAAGAGCCTCAATATTTGGTTAAAATTGAAGGTAAACAGCTGCCTATTTCCGCAGAAATTGCATCCGATAAAACTATTGAAGATTTTATTCTACCATATAAAGAAAAAGTAGAAGCTGAAATGAACACTGTTTTAAGCTACACTCCTAAAGACTTGGTTAGAATAGATGGCAAATTAGAAAGTTCTCTTGGCAATTTAATGGCCGATTTATGTTTTGAAAGAGCAAATCCGGTATTCAACTCTAGAACAGGAAAAAATATAGATTTTGCGATGCTAAACTTTGGTGGCATTAGAGCAGGAATTACAAAAGGCGATATTAAAACAATAAATGCTTTTAATTTAATGCCGTTTGAAAATAGCTTGGTTGTTGTAGAAATGACCGCTGAAAAAGTTACCGAATTAGCCAAGTATTTAATTGCTCAAAACAAAGCTCACCCCATATCAAAACAACTAAACTTAATAGTTGAAGCTAATGAATACAATTTAACAATTCATAATTTACCTCTTGATGATTCAAAAACTTATTTTGTTTTAACTTCTGATTATTTACAAAATGGAGGTGATAATATGGTGTTTTTTAAAGACCCTGTGAAATTATTTAAATTAGATTATAAAGTTCGAAATTCAATTATTGATTATTTCACTGAAATTGATACAATTAAAGTTGAATTAGACGGAAGATTTACAAAAGAAAATTAAGAAAATGAAAAGAAGAAACTTTATACAAAAATCTACTGCTGCAACTGCTTTTTTAACTTTAGGCGGACTTTCAATGCAGTCTTTCAGCGAAAAAAACACCAAGCAGATTACCATTTTACACACAAACGATGTACATAGCCATATTGAACCTTTTAAAAACAATCATTATAAATACCCAAATCAGGGTGGTGTGGCTCGAAGAGCAATTTTGGTTGAAGAAATTCGAAAAGAAAACCCTAACACCTTATTGTTAGATGCTGGGGATATTTTTCAAGGAACGCCTTACTTTAACTTTTACGGTGGTGAATTGGAATTTAAATTAATGAGCATGCTAAAATATGATGCTGCAACTATTGGAAATCATGATTTTGACAATAGTATTGATGGTTTATATGCACAACTTCCCCACGCAAAGTTTAATTTTATTTCATCAAATTACGATTTTAAAAATACCATTTTAGATACGCACGTAAAACCTTATAAAGTTTTTGAAAAAGATGGAATTAAAATTGGAGTTTTTGGCTTAGGAATTGAATTAGCTGGTTTGGTAGACCCAAGAATGTTTAAAGAAACAATTTATTTAGACCCTGTTGAAATAGCACAGGATATGAGTAGAATATTAAAAGATGATGAAGGCTGCGATTTGGTTATTTGTCTTTCGCACCTAGGATATCACTATACTAATGATAAAATTAACGATTTAAAACTAGCTTCAAAAACAAAAAATATTGATTTAATAATTGGAGGCCATACACATACTTTTTTACCTAAGCCAACCGTTACTAAAAACAGTGATGGCGAAAATGTGCTGGTAAACCAGGTAGGCTGTTACGGAATAAATGTTGGCCGAGTTGATTTTTATTTTGATAGTGATAAAAATAAAACAAGTAAAGGAAAAAGTATTATTGTATAAAACAAAATAGATAGCATGAGAATTGAAACAGATTTAAAATTAGGATTTAAGGATGTAATGATACGACCTAAACGCTCTACACTAAGCTCTAGAGCACAGGTAAGCTTAGATAGAGATTTCACCTTTTTACATAGTAATTACAAATGGACTGGCGTGCCAATTATGGCCGCAAATATGGATACTGTTGGTACTTTTGAAATGGCAACAGCATTAGCTAAACATAAAATTTTCACAGCAATTCATAAACATTATACAATTGAAGAATGGAGTATTTTTATGGAATCTATTCCTGATGAAATGACCGATTATTTTTCGGTAAGTACAGGAACAGGAGCTGCAGACTCTGAAAAATTAGCCACAATTATTGGCAATCATCCTCAAATAAAATTTATTTGTATTGATGTTGCAAATGGCTATTCTGAACATTTTGTGAATTTTGTAAAAAACACTCGCAACCAATATCCTGATAAAGTAATTATGGCAGGAAATGTAGTTACAGGTGAAATGGTGGAAGAATTGTTGCTAGCTGGTGCAGATATTATTAAAGTTGGTATTGGACCAGGTTCAGTTTGTACAACACGTGTAAAAACTGGTGTTGGTTACCCACAACTTTCAGCTATTATTGAATGTGCTGATGCTGCACATGGTTTAGGCGGACAAATAGTTTCAGATGGTGGTTGTAAAATTCCTGGAGATATTGCCAAAGCTTTTGGTGGTGGCGCTGATTTTGTAATGCTTGGCGGAATGCTTGCAGGCCATACAGAAAGCGGTGGAGAAACAGTTGAAATTGATGGCGAAAAATTCAAGCAGTTTTACGGAATGAGTTCTGAAACAGCTATGAACAAGCACGTTGGAGGTGTTGCAAATTACAGAGCTTCTGAAGGTAAAACTGTACAAATTCCTTTTAGAGGTAGCGTTGAACACACCGTTCAAGATTTCTTAGGAAGTTTAAGATCTACTTGTACTTATGTTGGCGCAAACAGATTGAAAGAATTAACCAAACGAACTACTTTTATTAGAGTTCAAGAACAACACAACGAAGTGTTTTCAAAATAAAGCTTGCAATACATTAAAATTGAAAGGTGTAAAAAACAATGTGATTGTTTTTTACACCTTTTCTTATTCCTACACTTTATGAAATAATGTAATCATTTTAAAAAACTACGTCTAAATTTAAAAGTTTCAAAAATGAATAAAACTATTTCTTTGCTTATTAGAATTGCAATTGCGCTAATTTTAGTTCAAACATTACGATACAAATTTACCGCGCATCCCGACAGTGTATTTATTTTTTCAAAAATAGGATTAGAACCCTTTGGAAGAATTGGAATTGGAATTTTAGAATTAGTTGCAGCACTACTTATTTTAATTCCAAAAACCATTTGGGTTGGTGCCGTTTTAACTGTTGGAATAATTAGTGGAGCAATATTTATGCACTTAACAAAATTAGGTATAGAGATTCATCAAGATAATGGCAAACTATTTTATATGGGCGTAATCGTTTTAATTTTAAGTATTGTTATTTGTTGGAACGAACGAAGAAAGATACCAGTAATCAGAAACTATTTTAAATAAATCCATGGCTTTCCTAAGAGCGAATTACTTCTTAAAATATGTTTTAAATATTTATATGTTTAACAAATTATTAACGTAAACAGCTGTTACAAAGCAACATTACAAGCGTCTTTTAAGTATACCATTTGTTTGGGACATTAAACTTAAAGGTTTTATAATTATTTGAATTAATTTATAACACCTAAAAAACAAAAAAGCCTCTTAAACTTGCATTTTAGAGGCTTTCTTTATTTTATACATTAGCTAAACTACCATCTCATCACCACACTTCCCCAAGTAAATCCACTACCAAAGGCAGCTAAAACAACCAAATCATTGTCTTTAATTTTACCTTTTTCCCACGCTTCAGAAAGCGCAATAATAATTGAAGCCGCAGTGGTATTACCGTAGTTCATAATATTATTATACACCTGATCATCATTCAGCTTAAATTTCTTTTGAATAAATTGAGAAATTCTCAAATTAGCTTGATGCGGAATAAACAAATCTATATCTGTAGCTTGTAAATTATTTTTTTGAAGTCCTTCCATAATTACTTCTGAAAAACGAACCACCGCATTCTTAAACACAAATGTTCCATTCATATACGGAAAATAAGATTCATCTGTTTCATCATTAGCCTCTAAAATTTCAGGCACCCAATGGCGAATGCTTGGAGCCAATACGGTTAATTCTTCAGCATGTTTTCCTTCAGAATGTAAATGCGTAGATAATATTCCCTTTGTATTATCTTCGGTTCTAGATAACACGGCTGCCCCTGCTCCATCACCAAAAATTACTGAAACATTTCTTCCACGTGTAGTTTTATCTAATCCTCCTGAATGAAATTCAGAACCTACAACCAACACATTTTTATACATTCCTGTTTTAATAAATTGATCTGCAACAGACAAACCATATACAAATCCTGAACACTGATTTCTAATATCTAATGCACCAACAGTTCGCATATCTAACATTTCCTGTAATTGCACTCCACAACCTGGAAAATAATAATCTGGACTTAGCGTAGCAAATACAATAAAATCAATATCTTTTGTAGTTAAACCCGCTCTTTCTATGGCAATTCTGGCTGCTTTTGCCCCCATAACTGCAGAAGTATCTTCACTTCCTTCTTCAATCCATCTTCGTTCTTTAATACCTGTTCTTTCCTGAATCCATTCGTCATTGGTATCCATAAGTTTGGATAAATCGTCATTTGTAACCACATTTTCAGGCACGTAATAACCAAGACCTGTTATCTTCGAATTATACATATTTTACATTTTTTAACATATCTATTCCAAACTTACTAAAAAGTTCATATTTTAACAATTAAAATTTTCATAATTCGTAATAAACAAGGTGTTTTAAAAAACTTAAAACTCATAACTATTTCAAATAGAGCTACTTCTTTTAAGTGCAAGTTCAATTATTTTAATTAACAGAATTAAAATTTAACAAAAAAGGTAGTTTAAACGAGCTTTTATTAGTATAATTCCATCACCTCATCTAAAGGTTTTCGTTCAATAGCTGGCACATAGGTTTTAGCTGCTTTATAACCGACTGGTAGCAATAAAAAAGCTCGTTCGTTTGATGGTCGCTCTAATATTTGTTCTAAAAAACGCATTGGGCTTGGCGTATGTGTTAACGTAACCAGACCTGCATTATGTATGGCCGAAATTAAAAATCCACAAGCCAAACCCACAGATTCATTTACATAATAATTTGGATGCTTTTTTCCTTCAACATCTATTTCATAAGGACGTTTAAATACAATAATTAAATAAGGAGCCGTTTCTAAAAAAGGTTTGTTAGCATCGGTTCCTATATGTTTTAAATCGTCTAGCCATTCTTCACTCATACGTTCGGCGTAACTTTTACGCTCTTCTTCTTCCGCAGCCAATCTAATTTTCTTTTTTATTTCTGAACTTTTTACAACACAAAACGTCCAAGGTTGTTTATTTGCTCCTGAAGGCGCTGTTGATGCCGATTTTACAATGTTCTCAATAACTTCAATAGGAATTTCCTTATCTGAAAAATCGCGAACAGATCTACGTTTGTTACACCTATTAAAATAATCTTCTGAACGTTGCAACATTTCCTTTTCTGAAACTTCTTCTTGATTGTAAAAAATATGTTTATGACCATTCACTAAAATAAAATCATCTGTTTGCATACGTATATTTTTGAAGTTAAAAATACAAATCTATTTATAAAGTACGTCTTTATGACCATTACAGGTTGAAATATTTTCAACACTGCTGTCAAATTGTCACAGATACAACTTTGGTATTTTTTTTGACTATTGACTATTCGTTAAACTAAAAATTAAAACATATACATATGGCAACAGGAAATATTAATGTAACAGCGGAAAACATTTTTCCTATTATCAAAAAATTCTTGTATTCTGATCACGAAATATTTTTACGTGAGTTAATTTCGAATGCAACAGATGCAACTTTAAAATTAAAACATCTTTCTACTTTAGGTGAAGTTAAAGGTGACATTGGAGAACCAATGCTAGAAATTAAAGTTGATAAAGACAAAAAAGAAATTAGAATTATTGACCAAGGAATTGGTATGACTGGTGAAGAGGTTGAAAAATACATTAACCAAGTAGCCTTTTCAGGCGCTGAAGAATTTGTTGAAAAATACAAAGATAAAGTAGAAGACTCTGGAATTATTGGTCATTTTGGTTTAGGGTTCTATTCTTCATTTATGGTAGCTGAACGTGTTGAGATTTTCTCTAAATCTTTTCAAGAAGGTTCAAAAGCTGTACGTTGGGAATGTGATGGAAGTCCGCAATACACTTTAGAAGAAACTGATAGAACTGAAAGAGGAACTGAAATAGTTTTACATATTGATGACGATTCTTTAGAGTTTTTAGAAGAAAGCAGAATTAACGAGCTTTTAAACAAATACAATAAGTTTATGCCTATTCCAATTAAATTTGGAACTAAGGAAGAAACATTGCCTTTGCCTGAAGGTGCTGAAGAAGGTGCTGAAGCTGAAAAAATTACAGTTGATAATATTGTAAACAACCCTACACCAGCTTGGACTAAAAAACCAACCGAATTAAATGACGAAGACTATACAAAGTTTTACAGAGAATTGTATCCAATGCAATTTGAAGATCCTTTATTCCACATTCATTTAAATGTAGATCACCCATTTAACTTAACAGGGATTTTATATTTCCCTAAAATGAGTAAAAATGTAGATCCTATGAAGGATAAAATTCAGCTGTATCAAAACCAAGTGTTTGTAACTGATAATGTTGAAGGCATTGTTCCTGACTTTTTACAAATGCTTCGTGGTGTAATTGACTCTCCAGATATTCCTTTAAACGTATCTCGTTCTTACTTACAAGCTGATGGAGCTGTAAAGAAAATTTCAGGATACATTACGCGTAAAGTTGCTGATAAATTAATTAGCTTGTTTAAAAATGATCGTGCTGCTTTTGAAGAAAAATGGGATGATATTAAGGTAATTATTGAGTACGGAATGCTTTCAGAAGAGAAATTCTTCGAAAAATCTGACAAGTTTGCATTGTTCCCAACAGTTGATAAAGCATATTATACTTTTTCTGAATTAGAAGAAAAAATTAAGCCTAACCAAACGGACAAGGATGGTAAAACTATTGTTTTATATGCTTCAGATGTAAATGCGCAACACAGTTATATTGACGCTGCTAAAGAAAAAGGATACGAAGTATTATTATTAGATTCTCCAATTGTTTCTCATTTAATTCAAAAACTTGAAGGAAGTAAAGAAAACATTCAGTTTGTAAGAGTTGATTCTGATCACGTTGATAATTTAATCAAAAAAGACGAAGATAAAATCAGTAAACTTTCAGATGAAGAAAAAGAAACACTAAAGCCAATTATTGAAGAAGCTATTCCAAAAGAAACATATACAGTTCAATTAGAAGCTATGGATTCTAACGCTAATCCGTTTATGATTACGCAACCAGAATTTATGCGTAGAATGAAAGAAATGCAAGCTACCGGTGGTGGTGGAATGATGGGAATGGGTAATTTCCCTGAAATGTATAATTTGGTAGTAAATACAAATAACGATTTAGTTGGAGAAATTTTAAATACCAAAACTAAGAAAAAACAAGAGCGTTTAATTCAACAAGCATTTGATTTAGCGAAGCTATCTCAAGGGCTTTTAAAAGGACAGGAATTAACCGAGTTTATTAAACGTAGTTTTCAAATGGTGAAATAAAACTTTCAACATATAAAGTCTTAAAAAGGCTGTCTAAAAAGTTTACCTTTTGTCAACCTGAATTTATTTCAGGTTGACGGATTTTAGAACTTTTTAGACAGCCTCTTTTTTTGCTGAAATTTTATTTTTACAAGCAGTTTAACAAACAATTATAAAAGCGTCAATCTTCATTGCCGCTTTTTTTATTATTTTTACCCAAGAAATAAAGTGTCTCACATTTATGGCATTTTTTTGCAGGTCATAAAAGTTTATATACAAACTATGAATAATTCATTAAAAATAATTTTAACAATTGGCATTATACACTTGATGTCAATACATAGTTTTGCTCAAACATTCCCTTCAAATTCAAAAATATTAGATGCTGAAATAAATGCTGCTTCAGGTAACAAACAACTCAATTCAAATTACACAAATACTAAAGTCGCACCAAACGCTAATATTGACTTAAACATTAATAAACAGTTAAATACAAACGCTGTAAATAACACCATGAATAAATATGCCACCAAAAATGACGGCAATTTTTTAATGGAAACACTCCCTGAAGATAGAGATATTACAGGAAAAAGATACTTGAACAATAAAGATGTTACGCACAAAAGATTAGGGACAAGTATGGATTTAGGAACCATTTCAACAACGTCAAAAGTTGTTAGGGTTGTTTGTAGAGATCATAGTTATGTTGACGGAGATATTATTAAAATTTTTATCAATGAACAGTCTTTAGAAAATAATGTTGTTTTAAAAGGCAGTAGCTATATTGTGTACTTAAATTTAAATAAGGGCTACAATAGAATTGACTTTCAAGCTTTAAATCAAGGCCTTTCTGGTCCAAATACCGCAGAATTATTGCTTTTTGATGAGAATGATAATTTAATTTCTGCAAAGGAATGGAATTTACTTACTGGTGAAATTGCTACCCTTGGAGTGATTCAAAAAGATTAAATTTCAGCTTCAAAAAACAGCATTTAACATTTCGTTTGGTTTTCATTATGAAAACATTAGCACTACATTAACACAAATAAATGTAACTTTTAAGTTGTAGTAGCGTCTTTACTTTATAACCTTTACTAATGAAAACGAACACAAACTCTGCCAAACAAACAATAATTCACGCGCATATTGTACCAAATTCTGTAGAAAAAATTCGCTTACAAGATTACGCTCCTGAAATTTTTAAACTATACATTCCTTCTAATAGCGGTATAAAAAAAGCTATTAAAAGAGGTCAGATTTTAACTGATGGGAAAACTTCTGAAACTGGAAACTGGGTTTGCGAAGGACAGGTATTAGAATTAATTGAAGATCCAAACAATAAACCCAAAGTGTATGAATTTAACTTAGAAGTTATTTTTGAAGATGAACATTTTGCTGTAATTAATAAACCTGCAGGAATTATTGTTAGCGGAAATACTTTTAAAACTGTTTTTAACGCACTTCCACATAATTTACAACCTAGTACAGAACCTGATGCATTAAGATCTCCTACGCCAGTTCACAGACTCGACAATCAAACATCTGGTTTGTTATTAATAGCTAAAACCAAAACAGCACAAATTGAATTAGGAAAAGAATTTGCTAATAACACCATTCAAAAAAAATATTGCACCATTGTTATTGGAAAAGTACACACCAACCAAACAATTACTAGTCCTGTTGACGACAAACCTTCTGAAACAAGTTTTGAAATAATTAGAGTTGTAAAATCTTTAAAATACAACGAACTCTCGTGCTTAAAAGTATATCCAAAAACCGGTAGAACCCATCAAATTAGAATTCATTTAGCTTCAATAGGACATCCTATTTTAGGAGATAAATTATATGGAAACATAGACACTATTCACAAAGGAAAAGGCTTGTTTTTATGTGCTTCAGAAATAAAATTCTTACACCCAAAAACATTTGTTCCTTTAATTTTTAAAATTGATGTTCCGCAAAAATTTCAATCAATATTAAGTCGTGAAAAAAGACGTTGGAATACTTACAACGCAAAGTAGCCTAAAGTTTTACTAGGTAAAAACCTCAACTAGTAACTAAGCAAATATATCGTTTAAAACCTTTGCTAAACGTATACCACCCTTTTGTAACTGAGACCGCACCACTTCAAAATTATAATACATATAACCATATTTTAGGTTATCACCAATTGCAGCCGAACCGTATGCTTTTACCGTAAATTTCTGAGTATCATTTACCCAATCAGCTGTGGTACCTTGTTGTAAACGCTCAACATCATTTTTTGAAATCTCGTTAGTATTGGTAGCTAATTCAGTATAAGTCATATTGTAATGTTCAATCATTTTTGAATCCCAAACCGAGTGTAAATTTGTTCCATTACCAAACCACTGAACTTGCACTGTATTTCCACCTTTATCTTCTTTTCTACCCACGTGCATTGGTTGGTGTAAATCACCTACTAAATGCACCAATAATTTTAAATAAAATGCTTTATCTTCTTTTGAAGAAGTTGCATCTAATAATACAGATTTACATTTTTCAATTCCTGTTACTAAATCTCCTTCAGGATTTTTTTCTGAATCTTCATAACGCACATCAAAAGGCATATTTACATAATGCCAAGTATAAAACTCTTTATATTTTTTATCAGATTTAATATCATCACCAAAGGTTGAAACTAAAGCCAAAGTTTGCCCATCTAATAATTCTGCAATTTTTCGTTTTGTTTTACCTTTTAAATAAACCGTTGCTATTTCACCAACCGTTCTATGCCCCGTTGCTCCCCATTCAGGATTTTCTGCTTTTACTATTGAAAATCCAAAAACTAACGCTATTGCAATACAAAATATATTTCTCATTATCTATGTCTACTATTTTCGGCAAAGATAAAATAAAGTTGCTTAATACTTTGGAAAAATGAAAAATTATATTGTATCTTTATGATATCATTTTAATATCATTCTAAAACAAACAATCATGACCGAAGAAAAAATTATAAAAATATCAAGTGGCTACTCAATGTTAATACTATTAATAGTGTTAATTGCTGGTGGAATTACAAGTTTAGTAACTTCAATAATTCCTTTATTTTTTGTGTTTTTATTACTAACCATAGCCACATTACCAGGTTTCTTTTTAGTAAATCCAAATACTTCTAAAGTTATTTTACTATTTGGTAAATACATAGGAACCGTAAAAGAAAATGGTTTTTATTGGGCCAATCCGTTGTATCGCAAAAAGGGAATTTCTTTAAGAGCTAGTAATTTTGATAGTGAACGTGTAAAAGTAAACGACAAGCTTGGAAACCCAATTATGATTAGCACCATTGCCGTTTGGAAAGTAAAAGATACGTTTAAAGCTGCTTTTGACGTTGATAATTACGAAAATTTTGTACGTGTACAATCGGATGCTGCTGTAAGAAAATTAGCTAGTTTATATCCTTATGATAATTTTGAAGATGATGGTAAAGTCGAAGAAATTACCTTAAGAGCAAGTGTAAATGAAGTAAGCGAAGCCTTAGAAGAAGAACTTTCTGAACGCTTAGAAATGGCAGGAATTGAAGTTTTAGAAGCCCGAATTGGGTATTTAGCTTATGCACAAGAAATTGCAAGCGCTATGCTAAAGCGCCAACAAGCAACTGCTATTATTGCTGCTCGTCATAAAATTGTTGAAGGTGCTGTAAGTATGGTTGAAATGGCCATTGATAAGTTGAGCGAAAATAACGTGGTAGATTTAGACGAAGAACGAAAAGCGGCAATGGTTAGTAATTTAATGGTGGTACTTTGTTCAGACAAAGATGCGGCTCCAATTGTAAATACAGGAACTTTAAACCATTAATATGATTTCGTTTTTAATATACATTGCCGTAGAAATTTACTTCATCCTATTAACAATAGTATTCGTTTAAATTAAAAATAATGAGAGAGTATAAAATTATTAAACCCGAAAGTATGTGGATTCATAAAGATGCTACTTTTGAAGAGCTATTCAACAAACATGCATCTCAAGGATGGCGCGTAATAAGCGTTGCTTATGGAGGTGGGGGAAATATACTAAAAGCAGTTTTAGAAAGAGACAAAAATCGTTAATCTATTATGAAATTAAATTCAGAAACAAAGTCTATTGCAATAGGAACAGCACTAGGTGTAGGAATAGGTGTCGCTTTAAATAATTTTATCTTAGGATTAGCTATCGGAATTGTATTTACAGTTGGATTAATGAATAAAAATAAAGCTTCAAAAGAAAATTAGATATCAAACCATGAAAGTATTTATTGAACAACAAAAATTTACACAACCATTGGTAATTATAGCATTATCAATAGCATTTGTTGTTACAGCATTTTCAATATATAAAGAATGGAGCACTATAAACACAGGAAGTTTAACTGAAAAATTAAGTGCTTTAAGCGGCTTAATAATAGTACTATTAGTAGTGCTATTATTTGTTAATTTAAAGCTAAAAACTCGCATTGATGAAAAAGGAGTATACTATCAATTTTTTCCTTTTCAATTTTCTTTTAAGTTTGCCGCTTGGAACACAATTTCTACTTGCTACATAAGAAAGTACAATGGGTTAACCGAATTTGGCGGTTGGGGAATGAAACGTAAAATCTATGGTAAAGGTAGATGCTATACCACCAAAGGAACTATTGGTTTACAAATTGAATTCAAAAATGGGAAGCAACTTTTAATTGGCTCGCAACATAAAGAAGAATTACAACGAACTTTAGACACCTATAAAAGTAAAATTATAAAGAACTAATATGTCGAAGAAAAAAGCATTTGCACTACGTATAAATGAAGATATGCTCAAAGCAATTGAAAAATGGGCTGCTGATGAGTTTAGATCTACTAACGGACAGTTAGAATGGATGTTGAACAAATGCTTAAAAGATGCCAAACGCTTACCAAAAAAGAAAGAATCCGAAGATTAAGTCATAAAAAAACGCCAACTAAAGTCGGCGTTTTTTTTTATGATTAAATTAATTTTTCTTCTTTTTATTTTTTTTACTCTTGCTTAAATCTCTGCTTTGCTTTGGATGTACCAACGTCATTTCATCAATTAAATTTTGAGCTCCTGCAAATTTATCTATGATAAATAATACATAACGAATATCAACTGAGATACTTCTTACAATATCAGCATCAAAATACAAGTCGCTCATCGTTCCTTCCCAAGTAGTATCAAAAGCCAAACCAATCATATTTCCATGAGCATCAATAATTGGGCTTCCAGAGTTTCCTCCAGTCATATGGTTTGTTGATAAATAATTTACTGGCATTTTACCATTTTCAGCATATTGACCGTAATCTTTACTATCGTATAAATCTTGTAATTTTTGAGGTACATCAAACTCATAATCTCCAGGAACATACTTTTCCATAACTCCTTTTAAATAAGTTTTATTGGTATAATACACTCCATCTTTTGGCGAATACCCTTGCACCATTCCGTAGTTTACACGTAAAGTACTATTCGCATCTGGGTAAAAACGTTCATTTGGAAATACTTTCATTAACGCAGTCATATATTCTTTTTGAACCGCGCCAATTTCCATAGTTAACTGTTGAAATTTAGGTTCTATTTTATTGTAAAATATAGCGTGAATATCTTTTCCGAATGCGTAAGCTTTATCTTCATTCAATTTTTTAATAACTTCTTCTGGCGTTCCTGAAAACAATTCTTCAACACTCGCTAAAGAGGTTAATTTTGATGTTGCATAAATCTCGCTTGAAAGCACTTTAATATCTATCTCGTTAAATGACTCTGGCAAGTATTCCTTTGGCATTTTTTCAGCATATAAACTCATTAACTTTTCAAAAACTGGCTGATCTACAACTACACTATAATTTTTAAATGTACCTTTCAACCTATTTAATATTGCTGCTTTTGCATTTTCATAGGCTCCAACCCCACCTTTTAGGAAAGCTTGTTCTAATTGAAATGCACTGAATGAAACTCCTAAAACCTCTACATTTCTATAAGCAACTTCAATCCAATAATCGCGTGCTAAAGAAACCGTTTCAATTTCTTTGTATAATTTTTCAAAATCAGTTAACAAGCTAGTATAACCTGCCATGTCTTTTTCTGAAACTATTTTAGAAAATTTAGCTTCTAATTCTTTCTTTTTCGCAATGGCATTTGTTTGGTGAATCCCTTGATTTTCACCAATCCATTTTTTCCAATAGTTTGCTGTTGAAGCAAATTTTGATGCGTATTTTATTTTAATATCGTCATCCTTACGCATGTAAGAATCTATAATTTTTAATGCATTATCACGCACTTCAATTTTAGCAGGATTCAGCACATTTACAATTTGATCAACCGCTACAGCAGGTAAATATTCATTTGTTCTGCCCGGAAAACCAAACACTAAGGTAAAGTCGCTTTCTTCAACACCATCTAAAGAAATAGGCAAATAATGATCGGCTTTGTAAGGTACATTGTCTTTTGAATATGCTGCCGGACGGTTATTTGCATCAGCATATACTCTAAACATTGAGAAATCTCCTGTATGACGAGGCCACATCCAGTTATCTGTATCAGAACCAAATTTTCCAATTGAAGTTGGAGGTGCACCAACCAAACGCACATCTGTAAACTTCTCAGTTACAAATAACAAGTACTGATTTCCTTTAAAAAACGATTTTACATTGGCATCTTGCCAAGCTTCTTTTTTAGCACCTTTTGTTGCTTTATCAATGTTTTTGTCGATTAAACTTTGCTTTGCAGCTTCGTCCATATCAGCAGTAACTCCTTCAAAAACTTGAGCTGTTACATCGTCAATTCTTTTAATAAAAGTAGCGCTTAAACTTTCGTTTGGCAGCTCTTCTTCATAACTCATAGCCCAAAAACCATCTTTTAAATAATCG
The DNA here is from genome assembly GCF_900188235.1 of Lutibacter agarilyticus. GTDB lineage: Bacteria > Bacteroidota > Bacteroidia > Flavobacteriales > Flavobacteriaceae > Lutibacter > Lutibacter agarilyticus. The sequence goes on from NZ_FZNT01000003.1 coordinate 169,062, forward strand.
TGTTCTAATGATGAGTGTGATTGAATAACCCCATATCCACAGTGATGATTGGTTAACAACAATCCGTTTGGTGAAATAATTTCAGAAGTACAACCTCCACCAAAATGAGCAATAGCATCTTTTAAACTAGATTCATTAATATCATAAATATCTTTGGCAGTCATTTTACTTCCTAATAACTGCATTTCTTCTTCATTCATTCCCTCTAATAATGAAGGAATCCACATTCCACCTTGAATATCTCTGGTGTCAATTTTTTCAGTTTTTTGGGCTGAAATTGAAAGCGATATAAATGCAACCGCTATGAATACATATAATTTTATTTGTTTCATTTTATATAGATTTGGTTATTATTTTTTTGGATGAACTAACATCATTTCTTTAATTAAATTTTTAGCACCAGCGTATTTATCAACTATAAACAATACATAACGAATGTCTACCATAATATTTCTACAAATATCTGCATCATAGTTATAATCGCTCATAGTACCTTCCCACACTCTATCAAAATTTAAACCAATTAAATTTCCGTGTGCATCAATTGCTGGGCTTCCTGAGTTACCTCCTGTAGTGTGGTTTGTACCAATAAAACAAACTGGCATTTTACCATTTTTATCAGCATATTGTCCGTAATCTTTGGTTTCGTATAAACTCAATAATTTTTGAGGTACATCAAACTCATAATCACCAGGTACATATTTTTCAATTACACCTTCTAAATGCGTAGTAGTTTCATAATACATTCCATCTTTAGGCTCATAACCACTCACTTGCCCATAAGTTACACGCAACGTACTATTAGCATCTGGAAAGAAACGTTCGTTAGGAAAAACTTCCATTAATCCTTTCATATAATTCTTTTGAACAGCTGCAATTTGAAGATTTAAATCTTGAAATTTTGGTTCAATACTATTGTAAAACATATTATGCAATTCTTTTCCAAAAACATACCCTTTGTCTTCATTTAATTTTTTTATAACTTCTTCAGCAGAACCAGCTAATAATTCTTCAGCACCTGCTAAATTTGTTAATTTTGAAGTTGTGTAAATATCTGCAGCAGCTAATGTAAAATCTACTCCTTGTAAATTTACCGGAAAAAATTCTTTTGGAGCTTTTTCTTCATATAGCTTCATTAATTTTTCAAAAACTGGCTGATCTACAATTGCACTATAATTTTTATAGGTTCCTTTCAATCTATTTAAAATTGAAGTTCTTGCATTTTCAAAAGCAGCTTCACCACCTCTTAAATAAGCTTGTTCTATTTGATAAGCTCTGAAAGATACACCTAATAATTCAACATTTCTGTAGGCAACTTCAATCCATAAATCACGTGCTAATGAAACATCTTGAATTTCTTTGTATAAGGTTTCAAATTCTGATAAAAGCGTTTGATAACCTATTAAATCTTTTTCGTTAACTATTTTTGAAAACTCAGCTTCTAATTCTTGTTTTTTACCAATTGCATTAGATTTTTCAATTCCTTGATTTTCACCAATCCATTTTTTCCAATAATTGGCTGTTGAAGCAAATTTTGATGCATACTTAATTTTAATATCTGCATCTTTACGCATATACGAATCAATAATTTTTAAGGCATTGTCACGAATATCAATTTTTGCAGGATTTAAAACATTCACAATTTGATCAATTGCTACAGCAGGTAAATACTCGTTTGTACTTCCTGGAAAACCAAATACCAAGGTAAAATCTCCTTCTTCAACACCATCTAAAGAAACTGGTAAGTAATGATTTGGTTTATAAGGCACATTGTCTTTTGAATATTCAGCTGGGCGGTTATTAGCATCGGCATAAATTCTGAACATAGAGAAATCTCCAGTATGACGTGGCCACATCCAGTTATCTGTATCTGCACCAAATTTACCAATTGATGAAGGTGGAGCACCAACCAAACGAACATCTTTATAAATTTCAGTAATAAATAAAATGTATTGATTGCCTTTGTAAAACGATTTTACATTTGCCGATTGCCATGCTTCTTTTTGAGCTGAATTTGTTACTTTTTGTATATTTTGATCTATCAAACGTTGTTTTGCAACTTCATCCATTTCATCAGTAACACCAGCAAAAACTTGTAAAGTAACATCATCAATACGCTTGATAAAAGTTACCGTCATACTTGGATTTGCTAATTCTTCTTCTAAACTCTTCGCCCAAAAACCATCTTTTAAATAATCGTCTTCAACAGTTGAATGAGATTGAATAGCTCCATAACCACAGTGATGATTGGTTAATAACAACCCTTTAGGTGAAATAATTTCAGAAGTACAACCTCCGTTAAAATGCACAATAGCATCTTTTAAGCTTGAGTTGTTTACATCGTAAATATCTTTGGCAGTCATTTTACTACCTAATAATTGCATTTCTTTTTCATTAACCCCTTCTAATAAAGAAGGAATCCACATTCCGCCTTGTATTTCTCTAGTATCTACAACTGCCTGAGGCTCAATTAACGAAACTGTTTCAACTGTTGGTTGTTTGGTTTTACAAGAAACTATAATTAAGGCTAATAATAAATAGATTTTTATATATTTCATTTGATTAGATTTTATGCTAGCAAATATATAAAACCCGCAAGTCTTTTGTTGTGAATAAAGTCATAAAAAATACTATTTTAGCTGAAATTCAAAAAACATATGGATACAACACCAATTATAACACAAGATACTATTGTATTTGGAATATTAATGCTTACACTAGGTTTTGTTTTTTACACTTCCTCAAGCGAAAATAGTGCTTGGAAAAAGTTTTACAAATTTGTACCTGCTTTATTAATGGCATATATGATGCCTGCTCTTTTTACATCAACTGGAATTATTTCTCCGGAATGGACGACTGTAGGTAACGATGGAGAAATTACGGAGCATTCATCACAAATTTATTATATAGCTAGTCGGTTTTTATTACCAGCCGCCTTGGTTTTAATGACCTTAAGTATTGACTTAAAAGCGGTATTTAATTTAGGACCGAAAGCTTTAATTATGTTTATAACAGGTACGGTTGGAATTATAATTGGAGGACCTTTGGCTGTGATGTTGATCTCAGTTATTTCTCCTGAAACTGTTGGCGGAATGGGGCCTGATGCTGTTTGGAGAGGTTTAGCTACACTAGCCGGTAGTTGGATTGGTGGTGGAGCAAACCAAGCTGCAATGTTAGAAATTTACGAGTACAATCCTCAAAAATATGGAGGTATGGTAATTGTTGACATAGTTGTTGCAAACATTTGGATGGCAATTGTATTATTAGGAATTGGTAAACAAGAAAAAATTGACAAATGGTTAAAAGCTGATACTTCAGCTATTGAAGAATTAAAAGACAAAGTATCTTCTTACGCTGCTGCGAATGTTAGAAACCCTTCATTAACAGATTATATGATTATATTATCTATTGCATTTACTATTGTTGGAGCTTCTCATTTTGGCGCCAATGAAATTTCATCTTTTTTAAAAGAGAATATTGCTGCGGTGAATGATAAATCTTCTCCTTGGTCATCATTTGGATCTCAGTTTTTCTGGATGATAAGTATTGCAACATTTTTAGGTATTATTGCATCCTTCACTAAACTTAAAAAATACGAAGGTGCAGGTGCTAGTAAAATTGGTAGTATTTTTATCTACGTTTTAGTCGCATCCATAGGTATGAAAATGGATTTGACAAAAATATTCGATAATCCTGGGTTAATTGTAGTTGGTTTAGTGTGGATGACCATCCATGTTATTCTATTAATTTTTATTGCAAAATTAATTCGAGCTCCGTATTTCTTTTTAGCTGTTGGAAGTCAAGCAAACGTTGGTGGAGCTGCATCAGCACCAATTGTAGCCGCAGCTTTTCACCCTTCTTTAGCGACTGTTGGTGTTTTACTCGCTGTTTTTGGTTATGTAGTAGGTACTTATGGAGCAATGTTAACTGCTGAATTAATGCGAATTGTTGCAGGTTAAATTGTTTTAAAAACCAAATAAAAGTTAGATATTTGCTTGCTTAAAATTTTATAAATGAAAAAATTATTATACTTATTTATTGTAGTTAGTTTAGTTATTTCTTGTGGCAAAAGTCACAAAGGCTCAATGCTTGTAAAGGGAAACATTGATGGTTTTAAAAAAGGAACCATTTATTTACAAAAATATGTTGACACCTTATTAGTATTTGTAGATTCTATTCAACTAAATGGTGAAAGTGACTTTATACTTGGTGATGATGTACAAAGTGCTGAGATTTATTACTTAGCTATTAATGAAGTTCCTAATGAAAGCATTCCATTTTTTGGAGAAAAAGGTGAAATTACCATTACTTCAAAGCTTCCAAAACTTGAATATTCAGCAAAAATAAGCGGTTCAAAAAATCAAGATTTATTTGATGACTACAAGGAAATGTCTTCTAAATTCCAAGACAAACAATTAGATAATATCAAAGCTAAATTTGAAGCTCAAAAAGAGAACGATGAAAAACTGCTGGTTGAACTTGAAAAAAATGAAAACAGCTTATTAAAACGTAGATATTTGTACACAGCTAATTTTGCAATGACACATCCAGATGCTGAAGTTTCGCCTTATTTAGCTATTACTGAATTATATTACGCCAATGTAAAATTATTAGACACTGTAAATAACTCACTTTCAAAAAGAGTTAAAACAACAAAATACGGTTTACAACTTGAAGAATTTATTCAAAATATTAAAAAATCAGAATAAGGAATTTTATTTCTTTTAACTTAAAAGCAGCTTAATTAAGCTGCTTTTTTTATTTTTAAAAATTATTGTAACAATTCAACTATTTTATCTACTTATACATTGAACCCAAAACAAACTTGTGACGAAAGACCTTGAACATAAATTTATAGCTGAATTTGAAAAAAATCAGAATATAATTCATAAAGTCTGTAGGATTTATACCAACAATCAAGATGCACACAATGATTTGTTTCAGGAAATTACCATACAACTTTGGAAAGCATATCCAAAATTTAGAGGTGATTCAAAATTAAGTACTTGGATGTACAGAATTGGCTTAAACACTGCCATAACACTGTATAGAAAATCTAAACGTACTATACAAACACAAGACTTTGACAGTGTTTTACACAGAATTCAAGCAACAGAATATGATGCCACTGAAGAGGAACAGCTAAAAATAATGTACAAAGCAATACATCAATTGTCTGATATTGATAAAGCACTAATTTTCTTGTATTTGGAAGATAAAAATTATACTGAAATATCTGAAACTCTCGGTATTTCTGAAGTGAATGCACGCGTGAAGATGAACAGAATTAAAACTCGCTTAAAAAAAATACTAAATCCGTAATTATGAAGGAATTAGATTTACTTAAAAAAGATTGGAATAAAAAGGAAACTAAGTTCCCTAAGCTTTCCTATAACGATATTTATAAATTAATTCATAAAAAATCGTCATCAATTGTAAAATGGATTTTTATTATATGTATCGCTGAACTTTTGTTTTGGACAGCACTTAATTTAGTAATACCCGAAAGTTACCTTGATATTTATGCAAAGTTTCATTTAAAGAAATTTTTATTGATTACACAGGTTTTACATTATGTAATTCTATTTGTATTTATCTTTTTGTTTTACAAAAACTTTAAAGGTATATGCGTAAATGATACTACGAACGATTTAATGAAAAACATTATAAAAACTCGTAGAACTGTTAATTGTTACGTATATTATAACATTATTTTATACGCTATCATTTCAATTGTATTTAATATTACGATGTTTTCTCAACCTGAAATTTTACTTGAAGTTATGAGTCCTAAAGATGTTGATGTGGACAGTAACACATTTATAAATGTACTTTTAATTGTACAAATAGCCACCTTTTTTATTATTTGTGGATTACTATGGCTTTATTATAGAATAATTTATGGAATTTTATTAAAACGCTTAAATAAAAATTATAAAGAATTAGAAAATTTAGATTTTTAAACCATAAAAAAAGTAACACCTCGGTGTTGGTTTTTTATGGTTTATTATTTCTTTGTTCTTAACTTAATACTCCACTCAAATTCATAAGCAGAAACCTGATCTCCTTGTGCATCAATGCCAAAAGATTTCATTTGAATAGTTTCCCCTTCACCTGTTTCAATAGTTCTTTTTAATGCTTCATCAATTAAATGACCATCAGCACAAGTAAATGTAATTCTACCAACAGCCTTTTTTGTAAAAGCACCCGAATGATTGGTTACCAACATTGAAATTTTCTGTCCACTTTCCTGAATTTTCTGAATTACAATAGTTCCAGTAGTTAATTCAGCAGCCATAGATTGCACTGCGAAATACATAGAATTAAATGGATTTTGATTAATCCATCTATATTTAACAGTTGCTACTGCTTTTTCAGCATCTAACTCTTTCAATCGTACTCCACATAAATAAGCTGATGGTAATTTAAACATTAAAAACCTATTCATTTTTTTAACTGTAATTTTCATAAGGCAATATCAAAACGTTAAATCATTAAAACCCTTAAAATTAATTGGTTATCACTTAATCCTTTATGAGGATTGCTATATTTCGTACTTCAAATTTACAATAAGTTTCTTGAAATTGGTTTTTTAAATGAACTCGAAGCACCTTGGTTTAACCATCTACAAAAAATACAATAAAAAAGCTCAGGATTGAATTTAATCTTGAGCTTTTTAAAAAATTACATTAATTATAACTTAAAACAAAAACATTCTTTTTTTAGGCCGAACAAGCTAGGTCAAAAATAAATCTACTACCAACAGCTAACTCACTCTCAACTCTAATATGACCATCATTTTGTGAAATAAACTCTTTACAAAGTACCAATCCTAAACCTGTTCCACTTTCATTATTAGTTCCTTTAGAACAAACGTTATGTTCAATTTTAAATAATTTATTCATTTGATCATAAGACATTCCAACTCCGGTATCTTTAATTTCAGTTTCAATTACTTTAATATTATTTATAAATTTCTCTTTTGAAGAAACAAATATTTGGCCACCTATTGGCGTAAATTTAATAGCATTTGAAATTAAATTTCGAATTACTGTAGATATCATTTTTTCATCTGCACACACAGGTAAGTTTTCATCAATATCATAAGCAACTTTAATATTTTTTGCTGATGCTTGCGGAATATGACCTTCAATATTGCTATTTAATAAACTGCTTAAATTACAATTTGTTTTTTCTGATCTTAAATTACCACCTTGCAGTCTTGACCAATCTAGAAGATTGTTCAAAATTTCAATAGAAAACTTGGAAGATTCATATATATAATGGACAAATTTCTTAATATCATCGTGCGCTAATTCATCTAAATCTTCGTGAAGTAATTCAGAAAAACCTATAACAGAAGACAATGGATTTTTTAAATCGTGGGATATAATTGAGAAAAATTTATCCTTTGTTTTGTTTTGATAAGCAAGCTCCTCAGTTTGAGTTTTTAACTTTATATGCGTGCCTATACGAGCCAGAAGCTCATTGCTATTAAATGGTTTTGTAACAAAATCTACTCCACCAACTTCAAAAGCTTTAGAAATACTTTGAGCATCGGTATTTGCAGTTAAAAATATAATTGGTATCGTTGCTAAAGACGCATTCTCTTTAATTTTTAAGCAGGTTTCAAACCCGTCCATTTCGGGCATTTGAATGTCTAATAAAATTAAATCTGGAATTGTTTTATCTAAAACGCTTAAAGCTTGTTTACCACTTTTTGCCATTCTAAGGTTATACCCTACTCCTTTTAATACTCCAGCAACAACTTTTAAATTGTTTGAATTATCATCTACGATCAATATAGTGTTATCATTTGTAGCCATAATATTAAGATTTTAACCAATTAATTAATTCATCGAACTCCATTTCTTTAATACAATCGTCTAGATGTTTAAATGTTTTATTTGTACTATTTTCTAGATCAATCAATAACTCTTCAAGCAATAAAAAATCGCCTTCTAGTGCTGCATTTATAAATTTTTCTTTTTCATCTTCTGAAATTTCAGAAGCTTCACCATAATGAATTTCAATTTTTTTCTTAATTTCATACTCAAATTTTACGCCACCTTTATCAACCATTTCAGCTAATAAATCAACAAAATTTACTGGCTTTTTTATAAAAACAGTTGCTCCTATTTCCATAACCTCTTGTTGTTCAGACTCCAAAGCACTGGCGCTTACTATAAAAATCTTTACATCATGGTCTCCTTTCATTTGCAATATTTGTCTTGTAGCTTCAATACCATTTAACACTGGCATTACTACATCCATTAATATAATATCAGGTTTCCATTTTTTATACAATTCAACAGCTTCTAGTCCATTTTCAGCCTGTTTAATATCAAAACCTAAAGGATTTAATTTTTGAAGTAAAATATCTCTGTTTTCAAAACGATCATCAACAACCGCTAGTTTTAAACCTTTCATTTCAGGAATTAAACTAACAACCTTTACATCTTCTGTTTCTTCAATATTTTCACTTTTTTTACTTTCTTTAAACCCAAATGTAAAACTAAACTCAGATCCTTCTCCATAAGTACTTTTAATAGTAATATCACCTTCCATTAGATTCGCAAATTTTTTACTTATTGCCAATCCTAATCCTGTTCCTCCACTAACTCTTGCACCTTTTTGAGCTTGTTCAAATGGTTTAAAAACATTTTCCTGTTCTTCTTCTAAAATACCTACACCACTATCTTTTACTGCAACATTAATAAAGTTATTTTTTAAAACATCAATCGTAATTCTTACAAAACCTTTTGAAGTAAATTTTAAAGCGTTTCCTATAAGATTAATTATTACTTGCCTTATTTTAGATTCATCAGCAAAAATATTTTCAGGGATATAATTCTTCGGAATTATATTTAATTCTATGTTTTTCTGTGCCGCTTTAAACTTAAAAAGTCCTTCTACTTCTTTAAGCATCACAGCAAAATTAAAATCAGCTTCTTTTAAAGTAATTCGTCCTGCTTCAATTTTAGACATATCCAGAATATCATTTATCAAAGCCAATAAATGCTCTCCACTTCTATTTATTGTTTGTAAATTTTCGTATTGAACTTTTGTTAAATTATCTCCGTCTTGTAACAACTGAGAATATCCTAAAATTGCATTTAAAGGAGTCCTAATTTCATGACTCATATTAGATAAGAAGATAGACTTTGAAAGATTTGCTGAAATGGCTGCATTCGTCGCTTTTTTTAATTTCTTTTCGTTTTCTAAACGCTCTGTAATATCTTCTGATGCGCCTAAAACACCTATTACCTCATTGTTATTATTAAAAAAAGGCAGTTTACTTGTTAAAACAATTTGTTTTTTATCAGGATGATTTATATACTCTGTATATTTTATTCTAGGCTGAGCACTCTGCATAATTTCAAGTTCATTTGCTCTAAATCGTTCTGCATCTTTTTTAAGATGTATTTCAAAATCTGTTTTACCAATAACATCATCTTCACTATCAAATCCCATTTCTGCTAAATACGCTTTATTACAACCTAAAAATTTTGATTCAGTATCTTTCCAAAAAATCCTAATTGGTATATTATCTAAAACTTTTCTTAAAACTTCTTTAGCAAGCGTAGCCTCGTTTGTTACTTTTCTTAACTTTTTTTCAGTAGCTTTTTGTAAAGTTACATCTTCTTTAATTGCCATATAATTTGTTACAACTCCTTCTTTATTTTTAATTGGAGTAATAGCAGCTCGTTCCCAATAAAGTTTTCCGCTCTTAGATTTATTTTGAAATTCACCCTTCCATACTTTTCCAGATGAAATAGTTTCCCACATATCAGCATAATATGTTGCTGGTTGTTTCCCTGAATTCAAAATTCGCGGATTAGCACCTAAAGCCTCTTCTTTTGTATAACCTGTTGACTCTGTAAACTTAGAATTTACATATTCAATGTTTCCTTTTATATCAGTAATAGCAATAGTATTTGAACTTTGCTCAACTGCTAATGAAAACTTTTTTAATTCAAGTATTTGTTTATTTTTTTCGATTGCAGAACTTATATAAGTTGAAACAAATTCTAGCAATTCAATATCTTGTTGATTGTATGCATTTTCATTATCATAACTTTGCACCACAATAGCTCCGATAACTTCATTTTCAACAATTAACGGAACACCTAACCATATTTTACAAGCTATTCCTACTAATTCTATTTCACCAGCGGCTTCTAGTTCCTTAAATTCTTTTAAGCCAACTAATAAAGGCTTTCTACTATTAATTACATAACCCGTTAATGTTTTAGTTACTGGAAACTCTTCATCAGCTTCTTCTCCTGAAATAAATGGTATTGAGATTGTTTCTTTGCCCTTGTTATAATAAGCAATATATGAATTAGAAACATCAATCAACTTACCTAATTCACTTATAATAAACCTATTGTAGCTCTTTAAATCTTCTTGTTTATAACCATTCTGAGAAATATTTAAAAGTACCTTTTGTATGTCACTTGCTTTTTTAATTTCGGTAACATCACGTACAATACCTTCATAGTATAAAAGTTCTCCATTAGTATCGGTTATGTTTTCACCATGATTTTCTACCCAAATAATAGAGCCATCTTTTTTATAAAGTCTGTGTCGAAATTTTTCGGATTCATAAAAATGATTTACAACCTCTTTTCTATCGTTATCATCAAAATAAAGTTCCTTTCTAATGTTTATTTTTAACAATTCTCCTTTTGAATTGTAACCTAACATTTTAACTAAAGCAGTGTTTACATTGATGAATTTTCCGTCGGGAGTACTTCTGTAAATTCCGTCTAAAGAATTATTAAAAAGGTTTTCATATTTTCTATCGTTATGCTGTAAGGCATAAATTGTTCGGTCTTGCTTTTTTATTAAAGCTACTAAATCATCTTTAGTTTGACATTCATTAAGGCTAGTAAGTGTACTCATGTTGGCAGTTTTGGGGTTTAGCACGCATACCGTTTAACTAAATATACATACCGTTTATTACACTAATCAAACCAAATATACAAATTATAATGTAAATACACAATTTAATTAAGATTATTTAGTCTTATAACATATTGCACTACGCTTAAATGTTAAATAAATGTTAAATACAAGTACTATGTGTTGCATACTACCTTCTTTTATCCATATATTTGTATAAGAAATTAGTAAAACTATAATTATGATAACTCAAAATGATAAAAATTACAGCTCAATTACACATTTAAGTGGTTTTGCGGGTTGGTTTTTTCCTTTCGGAAATATTATAGCTCCATTAATTATGTGGGCCGCTAAAAAAAATGAAAGTAACTATATTGATGCCCACGGAAAAGCAGCTATAAATTTTCAACTTAGTTTAATACTATATGGTTTTTTACTTGCAATTCTTATTTTACCAATTACTATTTTAACCTTAGGCCTAGGTTTGATAGCAATTATTATAGCTATAATTCCGGCAATTATTTTAAAAATTGTTTTAATTATTTCAGCAAGTATGAAAGCCAATAATGGCGAATATTATGATTATCCCTTTACAATTGAATTTATAAAATAATTCATGACTTTTAATTATTAAATATCAACTTATGAAGATAGAAAACACAAAAGCACAAATGCGAAAAGGAGTTTTGGAGTTTTGCATACTATCCATATTGCAACATGGTGATGCATATACTTCTGAAATTTTGTCGCAGCTTAAAGACGCAAAGTTATTAGTTGTTGAAGGCACTATTTATCCTTTACTAACTAGATTAAAAAATGCAGGACTACTCAGTTACCGGTGGGAAGAATCAACATCTGGACCACCAAGAAAATATTATCTATTAACTGAAACAGGCAACTTATTTTTAAAAGAATTAACCACAACTTGGAGTGAACTGGTTGAAGCAGTAAACCTAGTAACTACCACTAAACCATCTGAAAAATGAACAAAACAATAAATATAAACTTAGGAGGTATCTTCTTTCATATTGATGAAATAGCTTATCAAAAACTAAAACGCTATTTGGATGCCATTAGACGCTCTTTAAGTGACGATCCACAAGGTAGAGATGAAATTATTAATGATATTGAACATAGAATTGGTGAATTACTTTCAGAAAGAATTAAAGACGAGCGCCAGGTTGTTAATGAAAACGACATTGACGAAATCACTAAAATCATGGGAAAACCTGAAGATTATTTAGTTGATGAAGAAATTTTTGAAGATGAAACTGGTTATTATAAAACTAGAACTTCAAATAAAAAATTATACAGAGATGGTGAAGACAAATTTTTAGGTGGTGTATCATCTGGAATTGCGCATTATTTTGGTATTGATGCGCTTTGGGTACGCATTTTATGGATTGTATTAGTTGTTGCAGGGTTTGGTTCTGGAATACCTATTTATATATTACTTTGGATTTTAATACCTGAAGCTACTACAACTGCCGAAAAATTACAAATGAAAGGTGAAGCAGTAAATATTAGTAATATTGAAAAGAAAATTAGAGAAGAATTTAATGAGGTGACTTCACGTGTTAAAGACGGTGTAAATGATGTTACTGAGAAAGTAAAACGGTCAAACTTTAAAAAAAACGTAAGTAGCAAAAGTAAGTCGGGTTTAGATGAAATTATAGATGTTTTATCAAAAATAATTTTAACTATATTTAAAGTTTTCGGAAAGTTTATTGGCATTATTTTAATATTAATTGCCTCCCTAACATTAATCGGACTTATTTTTGGGATACTTTCTGTTGGAAGTATTGGTATTTTAGATTTCGGTCACGATTGGGTAGATTATCCACCGTTCTTTTTTGACTCTGTAATTCCTTCTTGGTTACTTATATTATTTACTTTTATTGCTGCTGGAATTCCTTTTGTAGTATTGTTTATGCTTGGGTTAAAAATACTATCAAGCAATATAAATTCTTTTAGTACAACCACAAAATTATCTTTATTAGGTGTTTGGATTATCGCTTTATTAGGCTTGGGTTTTGCCGGAATTAATTTCGCTACACAAAGGGCTTATGACGGTGTGTATAATGAAACACAAGAGCTACCAATAACAAGTATGGATACGTTGAAAATTAAAATGGTTGGTGCTGAAAATTTATCAAACAGAACAGAATTAAGACGTGAGTGGGGTTTTGAAACCGTGTATGATAACGACCAACAAAAACTATATTCAACAAAATTAAATGTGGATATTAAAACTACTGAAAAATTGGAAGCTTTTGTAAAAGTTAGAAAAGAGTCACAGGGGAACAATAGATTAAACGCAAATAATGACGCTGAAGCTATTGAATATCAATTCAATTTAAACGATAAAAATTTATTACTAAATGGGTACTTTTTATCAGATTTTAAAAATAAATTTAAAGATCAATTAGTAGACATCACTGTTTATTTACCAATTAATTCAGTGGTTTATTTAGACAGATCTACACGCACTTTTTTAGATGATGTTGACAATGTTCAAAATATTTACGATAGAGATATGCCAAAGCATTATTATAAAATGACTGAAAACGGGTTACAATGTTTAGACTGTGACGCAGCCATTTTTGGAGATGATTACAAAAAGAAGCATGAAAACTTTAATTTGAAAATTGATGAAGATGGTGTTGAAGTTAAAATTAATGCTAAGAACGGGAAAAGTGATGCTAAAGTGAAAATTGATGAAAACGGAATTATTATTCAATAGTTACAATTCAACCATAAAAAACAACAACTCAAACAATATTTTTATAAAAGCACACACTTGTAATATACATTTGAACTAACAAACAATTGAACCATGAAAACTTTAGTAAAAATTACAGTATTAATTACAACCTATTTAATCATCCTTTTCACAACGTCATCGTGTATGATGGATGGACTAACTGGAATAAAAGGAAGCAATAATGTTGTTTCTGAAGAAAGAAATATTAGTTCTAATTTTGAATCAATAAAGGTAGCGCAAGGTATAACGGTATATTTAACACAAGGGAATTCAACAGAAATTAACGTTGAAGCTGATGATAATATTATTGATTTACTAATAACAGAAGTGAAAAATAATGAGTTGAAAATATATTTTGAAAAAAACGTATACAGAGCAAAAGCACGAAATGTATATGTAACTGCAAAAGATATTTCACAAATAAAAACCTCTAGTGGCGCTCAAGTAAGATCCGAAAACACTCTACAAGCAACAATTTTAGATTTAGATGCAAGTAGTGGAAGTTCAATTAAAATTCGTGTAAATGCAAAAGAAATTAGAAGTCAAGCTTCTAGTGGTGCAAATCTAAAAATTGAAGGAAAAACAGCTGTATTTTCAGCAAAATCAAGCAGTGGAAGTTATATTAAAGCCAACGGTTTAAAAACAACAAATGCAAATGTGAAAGCTAGTAGCGGTGCAAATATGCATATAAACGTATCTGGGCAACTAACAGCAAAAGCTAGTAGTGGTGGCTCTATAAATTATGAAGGAAATCCTAAAGATATAGATAAAGACACTTCTTCAGGAGGCAGTATATCAAGCAACTAACTTAAAATAATTACTCCTTTAAAAAAAACCAGCTTCATACATTTAAGCTGGTTTTTTTTTGTTAATGTTATAATAATTTACATGAAATATGATAACTATCACTAAATTTGCATTACTGTTACTTATTTTTGCAGTTAACAATCATTTTAAATTAAAGTTATGAGCAATAAACCTCAAACTCATTCATTTCATATACCAGTAATGGGGCTAGCATACACTGTTGATAGTCCAATTAAAGTTGCCAAATATGGTATTTCATCAGTAATTTCAATTGTTGATGATTTTTTAATTGAAAAAATGAATGAATATTATTCGAATAAATTTAAGCTTCCATATAACGAAATTTCAACTAAAGTAGAAGACTACAGAGCAAAAAGAATCACCTCGTATTTAAATACGGTTGATACTATTGTAAAACAAAAATTCGAAAACCTTAAAAAAAGTTACGAAGATAAAAGTGGAGAATTAGAAAAATACATTGAAATGTTACCTGATTTTTCTGAGTTGAAACAAAATTTTAAAAAGAAGTTTGAAAATTACAATCTTAAAGAAGATGCTATTCACTGGATCAATAACAACCTAAAAGCAGGAAGTATTGATGTGAATATTATGACTAAATTAGATAAAGCTAATTATAGTAAAAACGAACAACTTCCAACAGAATTTAATGACGCACATGCCGCTTTAAGAGGATTTGCAAACAGTAATTTAGAATCTTCAATTATATTATCAGCAGGAATGAATCCTAGATTATATAGCTATTTTGAAAATTTTGAAGACTTTTTTCCTAACGAAAATAATTACTTGAAAAAGAAAATTATTTTAAAAGTGAGCGATTATCGTTCAGCGTTAATTCAAGGTAAATTTTTAGCAAAAAAAGGATTATGGGTTTCTGAATATCGTATTGAATCTGGATTAAATTGTGGTGGTCATGCCTTTGCATCTGATGGCTATTTATTAGGTCCTATTTTAGAGGAATTTAAAAACCATAAAGAAGCATTAATTAAAGATGTTCATACTATTTTAACTAGTGCGTTAGAATCTAAAGGGAAATCAGTTCCAACTGAACCTCTAAATTTAGATATCACAGTGCAAGGTGGTGTAGGTACTTCAGATGAACACGAGTTTTTGTTTAAAAAATATAATGTAGACTCTGTTGGTTGGGGAACACCTTTTTTATTGGTTCCTGAAGCTACTACTGTTGATTCACAAACAAGAAAAACATTAAGTGTTGCTAAAGAAAAAGATTTATACCTTAGTAATGTTTCGCCGTTGGGTGTTCCATTTAATAGTTTAAATGGAAATACAAATGATATTATTAGAAATGTAAGAATTGCTGCTGATAAATCTGGAAGTTCTTGTCCAAAAAAGTTTTTAGCACTTTGCTTAGATGAAAATGGAAGACCGCTTTGTACTGCTTCTAAAAAATATCAATCAAAAAAATTAGAAGAATTAAAGTCTGAAAATTTAGAAACTGAAGAATTTGCAAAACAAAAAGAGTTAATTACTGATAAAACTTGCTTATGTGAAGGTTTAGCTAACGCAGCATTCATCGATTATAATATTGAGAAAAAAGGGGAAGATCAAGGTGTTGCTATTTGTCCTGGACCTAATATGGCATATTTTGATAAGGAGTTATCATTAAAAGAAATGATTCAGCATATTTACGGGAAAACAAATGTGATTTCTCATAAAAACAGACCTCATATGTTTATTAAAGAGCTAGACATGTATGTTGATTATTTCTCTAATAAAGTTCATGAAGTTAAAGGTGCTTACAATTTAAAACAGCAAAAGTATTTAAAAACTTTTCAGAAAAATATGGTTGAAGGTATTGAATACTATCAACAGCTATTTTCTACATTTGAATTTAATAAGGAATCTTTATTAAATGATTTAAATCGTTTGAAAGACGATTTTTTGACTATTCAAATTCCTGTTTTTGAAAAAGCTTAAAACTAAAAAAGGTCTTTCATTTCTGAAAGACCTTTTTTATACCTATAAATTAAACTAATGATCACCGCAGTGAAAATTTGCAAGTGTTTTATTTTCTAATATTTTAAGTGTACTATCTCTAACCTCTGCCATTAAAATATTTAAGCTACAACGCTCTTCACTAGTACAGTCATCACATTTTTGATAATAGTTTAAACTAACGCAAGGCAACATGGCTATTGGCCCTTCTAACATTCTAATAATAGATGATATTTTAATATCCTCAGGCTGCTTTAGTAAGTAATAGCCGCCACCCTTTCCTTTTTTCGAAGCAAGAATTCCACTTTTCTTTAAAGTTAATAATATACTTTCTAAAAATTTCTTAGATATATTCTCTGATTCTGAAATTTCAGAAATCAAAACTGGCGTATGCTGTTCCTGTCTAGCTAAGTAACTTAAGGCTTTTAAGCCGTATTTTGTTTTTTTTGAAAGCATCCCTAAATTTACAACTTTTTGAATATTTTTTATACTCTTTTTGGTAAAAAAACTTCAGCCATCATACAACGTGCACTTCCTCCTCCACAAGCTTCAATCGTATCTAAAGAACTTGAAATAATTTTACAATGCTTTTCTATCGCATTAATTTGTTGTGTAGTTAAACTTTCATAAGCTGAGTTAGACATAACAAGAAATCGCTCATCATTTGCTCCTAAAACTTGTAACATATTTCCTGCAAAATTGGTTACTTGTTTTTCAGAAATAGCAATAATTTCCTTTCCGTCTTCTTTCAAATTTTTAACTACGTTTTTACGTTCCTTTTTATCATCAATACACTCTAAACAAATAACAGCAAAAGTTTCAGCCAAACACATCATTACATTGGTGTGGTAAATTGGAAGTCGTTCATTATTTACGGTTTGATACGCTACAAACGTAATTGGAGTATATTCAAAATCTTCACAAAACTCAATAAATAAATCTTCATCAGCTCTTGGTGATAATGCACAATAAGCCTTATCATTTTGTCTATCTAATAATAAACTTCCTGTACCCTCTAAAAATAATTCTTCAGATTCTGCCGAAGTATAATCAATTACATTTTCAATAGCAAACCCTTCTTCTTCTATACGATCTAAAATTTCTTCTCGCCTTTCTAAGCGTCTATTCTCAGCAAACATAGGGTATAAACCAACATCCCCGCTTTCGTGAAAGGAAATCCAATTATTAGGAAAAATAGAGTCTGGTGTATCTGTTTCTTTTGTATCGCTTACTACAATAACATTCACTCCAAAACTTCTTAGTTTATCAACATAAGTATCAAATTCTTGTAAAGCTTTAAATTGAACAGATTCTGGAGTTAAAGTATCTAAAACCTTTTGATAATAATTATTCACAGCTGTTTGTTCATTCATTCTAAATGAAACTGGTCGAATCATTAATATGGTATTGGTAACTTGTTTCATAAATTAATCTCTTACTAGTGGCATTGTTGAACACCTTAATAAACCTTCTTGTTTTCCTATTTCAGCATACGGAATTTCTTCAACTATAAACCCTTGTTCCCTTAACCAATTATTTAATCGTGTAAAATTTTGTTCAGAAACTACCACTTCAGGTGAAATAGAAAAAACATTAGAAAACATTTGATACATTTCATCTGCAGTAATATGAAATAAATTTTCAACTCCAAAAAGGTTTACTAAAAACTGATAATCTTCTTCATTTTTAAAACCTTCTTTATGAATAATGGCTTTGTTTTTTCCCACTGGTTGAAAACAACAATCTAAGTGTAATGCGTTTATTTTAGCATTGGTGTTTGATTTTACCAAATCAAATTCCTTCACTATTTTATTTGGAAACAAATCTTTAATAAAATTTACACCTTTCATATTTGTTCTGGCTGTAATAATATCAGCATAATCATGGCCTTTATAAGTACCAATAAAAATATAGTTATTCCACAACATAACATCACCTCCTTCAAAATGAACATCATCAGTTGTAGTTATTACATTTGATGCATCAACTTGGTCTATTACGTATTTAATTGCTTCAACTTCTTTCTCTCTGTCAGGAAGTATATTTGAGATAATTAATTTATCTTCAACCACAAATGCAATATCTCGTGAAAATATTTGATTGTAATTCTCAATAATACTTGGCCTATATACTTTAACATTGTATTTTTCAAATACCTTATTAAATGCTTCCATTTCTATATACATATCCTCTTCGGAGGGATAAGTTCCTGCCTTAATATTCTCAATTGATTTTGGATCATAAGCATCCTCTATTTTAGGAATAGGTCCACTACTTGTTGCGGTTCCTAAAACTACGGCTCTTAAGCGAGAAGTTTCATCTTGAACATTTAATTTTATCATATATATATAATATTAGCTTGTAAAAATAGCAAAACCCCATAAATTAATATGAGGTTTTCTTATTATATTAATATACTATAATAACCTTATCTTTCTTCTACAGGAACAAAAGCTCTTTCTGTAGCACCAATATATAATTGTCTTGGTCTTCCAATAGGCTCTTTGTTTAATCTCATTTCTCTCCATTGAGCAATCCAACCTGGTAAGCGTCCTAAAGCAAACATAACTGTAAACATAGGCACTGGAATACCAATTGCTCTATAAATAATACCAGAATAGAAATCTACATTTGGATATAAGTTTCTTTCTTTAAAATATTCATCACTTAAAGCAACTTCTGCTAATCCCCTAGCAATATCTAAAACTGGATCATCAATTCCCAAATCATTTAAAACTTCTTCAGCAGCTACTTTAATAATATTAGCTCTAGGATCAAAGTTTTTATAAACTCTATGCCCAAACCCCATTAAACGGAATGGATCATTTTTATCTTTCGCTTTATCAATATACTTTTGATAATCACCACCATCAGCTTTAATATCTTCTAACATTTCAATAACAGCTTGGTTAGCTCCTCCATGAAGACGTCCCCAAAGTGCAGAAATACCTGCAGAAATTGAGGCAAATAAACCAGCGTGAGATGAACCTGCAATTCTAACTGTAGATGTAGAACAATTTTGTTCGTGATCTGCATGTAAAATAAGTAACTTATCTAAAGCATTTACAATTACTGGATTCATTACATATTTTTCAACAGGAGATTCAAACATCATTTTCATGAAATTTTCAACATACCCTAAAGTATTGTCTCCATATGCTAATGGTAAGCCTTCTTCTTTTCTATATGCCCAAGAAACCAATACAGGAAATTTTCCAAGAATTTTACAGATTGCATTGTACATATCAGATTCAGAACTTACTTCTACACTTTGTGGGTTAAAAGCCGTAAGTGCACTTGTTAAAGCAGATAATACACCCATTGGATGTGCCGTTTTAGGAAATCCATCTAGAATTTTCTTAACATCGGCATCTACTAAAGATTTACTCTGAATGTCTTTATGAAATTTTTTCTTTTGCTCAGAAGTTGGTAATTCACCAAAAATCAATAAAAATATAACCTCTATAAAATCTGATTTATCAGCAAGTTCCTCAATTGTGTATCCTCTATATCTTAAAATACCTTTCTCTCCATCTAAAAAAGTAATAGCACTTTCACAAGAACTAGTATTTTTAAAACCAGCATCTAAAGTGGTAATACCACCTGTTACTGATCTAAGTGTTTTAATATCAATAGAAAGTTCATTCTCAGAACCTTTTTTAATTGGAAATTCATATCTTTTTCCATCAATTTCTAAAACTGCTGTTTTTGACATATTTTATCAGTGAATTTAGTTATTAGCTTAGTGTTTCATTCTAAGCGAATTTAATAATTTTTGAACTATTTTAAAAGTTTTTTAAATAATGTTTGGTAAATATGTATATATTGTTACAAACGCAAAAAAGCCGAGATAAAATCTCGGCTTTTTATATATTCAGTATGAATTATAGCATTAAATTTTGAATGCCTTAGCTTGAGGATAATAAGCTACGCTTCCTAACTCTTCTTCAATTCTTAATAACTGGTTATATTTCGCCATTCTATCAGAACGAGAAGCAGAACCTGTCTTAATTTGACCACAATTTAACGCAACAGCTAAATCAGCAATTGTGTTATCTTCTGTTTCACCTGAACGGTGAGACATAACAGAAGTATACCCCGCATTGTGTGCCATATTTACAGCGGCAATAGTTTCAGTTAAAGTTCCAATTTGGTTTACTTTAATTAAAATTGAATTTGCAATCTTGTTTTCGATACCTCTTGATAAACGCTCAACATTGGTTACAAATAAATCATCACCTACTAATTGAACTTTATCTCCAATTTTTTCAGTTAAAGATTTCCATCCTTCCCAATCGTTTTCATCCATACCATCTTCAATAGAAATAATTGGATATTTAGCAGATAATTCAGCTAAATATTCAGCTTGTTCTTCTGAAGTTCTTATTACACCTTTATCTCCTTCAAATTTTGTGTAATCGTATTTTCCATCAACAAAAAATTCTGCTGCTGCACAATCTAAAGCTAATTTCACTTCTTCACCTGGTTTGTAACCTGCATTTTCAATTGCTTTTAATACAGTTTCAATAGCATCTTCAGTACCATCAAAAGTTGGAGCAAATCCACCTTCATCACCAACTGCAGTACTTAAACCACGTGCGTGAATTAATGCTTTTAAGTTATGGAAAATTTCAGAACCCATTTTAATAGCTTCAGTAAAGTTTTTTGCCATAATTGGCATAACCATAAATTCTTGAAAAGCAATAGGAGCATCAGAGTGAGAACCTCCATTAATAATGTTCATCATTGGAACAGGTAAAGTGTTTCCACTTACTCCACCAACATAACGGTATAATGGTAATTCTAATTCATTTGCCGCTGCTTTTGCAACTGCTAATGAAACACCTAAAATAGCATTTGCTCCTAATTTAGATTTATTTGCAGTACCATCTAATTCGATCATAGTTTGATCAATCAAATTTTGTTCAAAAACTGAATAACCTACAATCTCTTCAGCAATAATTTCATTTACATTTTTAACAGCAGTTAAAACACCTTTCCCCATATAATCACTTCCACCATCACGTAACTCAACAGCTTCGTGTTCTCCAGTTGAAGCTCCTGATGGTACAGCTGCTCTTCCTAAAATTCCGTTTTCAGTTACTACATCAACTTCTACAGTTGGGTTTCCTCTTGAATCAAATATTTGACGTGCATGAACACTTAAAATCATACTCATTTTCTTATTGTTTTTAAATTATTATTCTCAGTCAAAGTTACGAATAAAAAGGTAAAATCATCTCAGAAATTTCATCTTTTATACGATAACGTTTTCGGTTTTATTATCTAAAAAAAAAGCCATTAACTTACTTAGTTAGTGGCTTTTAAATTTATTTTTTTACTTTTTGAATGTTCGCTATAAACTGATCAAACAAATAAGATGAATCATGTGGTCCTGGACTAGCCTCAGGATGATATTGTACTGAAAAACAGTTTTTATTTTTCATTTGCATACCAGCCAATGTATCGTCATTTAAATGTATATGTGTAATTTCAAAATCAGGGTGCTTCTCAACATCTTCTTTATTGACCACAAAACCATGATTTTGTGAAGTTACTTCTCCTTTCCCTGTCAACATATTTTTTACAGGATGATTAATTCCTCTATGTCCATTATGCATTTTGAAGGTTGAAATTCCGTTAGCTAATGCAATTACCTGATGTCCTAAACAAATACCAAATAACGGTAAATCCCGTTTTATTATTTCATTAGCTACTTCTTGTGCTTCTTTTAATGGATTTGGGTCTCCAGGTCCGTTTGATAAAAAGTAACCATCAGGATTGAAAGCTTCTAATTCTTCAAAACTTGAGTTGTAAGGGAATACTTTTATGTAACAACCTCTTTTAGCTAAGTTTCTTAAAATATTCTTCTTAATTCCTATATCCAGTGCTGAAATTTTAATAGGGGCATCTTCTTCTCCAAAAAAGTAAGGCTCTTTAGTAGATACTTTTGAAGCTAACTCTAACCCGTTCATTTCAGGAATGGATTTTAATTCTTCTTTTAAAGCTTCAATATCTGTATTTGTAGATATCACAGCATTCATAGCTCCTTTATCTCTAATATAACTAACAACAGCTCTTGTATCAATATCTGAAATTGCTAACAAATTTTCCTTTTCAAAGAAATTTTCTAATGAATCCTGCGCGTTTTCTCTTGAATAATTAAAACTGAAATTTTTACAAACCAATCCTGAAATTTTAATGGAATCAGATTCCATTTCATCATTATTGATTCCGTAATTTCCAATGTGTGCATTGGTAGTTAACATTAATTGCCCAAAATAAGAAGGATCAGTAAAAACTTCCTGATAACCTGTCATACCTGTATTGTAACAAATCTCTCCAAATGCTGTTCCATCGGTCCCAATAGATTTTCCTTCAAAAATTGTTCCGTCTGCTAAAAGTAAAATCGCTTTTTTACGTTTTGAATATTTCATAAATAAACTTATAACTTGTTCTTATTTTTTTTAGTTTTCAAATATAAAAAAAAGGATAAACTAAAAATAGTTTATCCTTTAATGTTATTAACGAATTATCATTAATTCTAATCTTATTTTTCTTCTGTTGACTCTTCTGTTTCAACAACTGGTGTCTCCACTTTTTTTGCTTTACCTCTACGGGTTGTTTTCTTTTTCTTAGCACCATTAGGGTTGTAAGTAGTATTGTAATCAACTAGTTCAACCATAGCCATAGGAGCATTATCTCCTTGACGGTTTCCTAATTTAATAATACGAACATATCCACCTGGTCTATCAGCAACTTTTACAGAAACTTCTTTAAATAATTCTGTAACCGCGTATTTATTTCTTAAATAACTAAAAACAACTCTACGATTGTGTGTTGTATCGTCTTTAGATTTTGTAATTAGAGGCTCAACAAATTGACGTAAAGCTTTCGCTTTAGCAACCGTTGTATTAATACGCTTGTGCTCAATTAATGAACAAGCCATATTAGCAAACATTGCTTTTCTGTGCGCAGTTTGTCTTCCTAAATGATTAAATTTCTTTCCGTGTCTCATCTGTCTTTATATCTTATCTTAACTAAAGTATCCTTTAATTAATCTTTGTCTAATTTATATTTACTTAAATCCATACCAAAGTTTAAACCTTTATTGTGAACTAATTCATCTAATTCAGTTAAAGATTTTTTACCAAAATTACGGAACTTCATCAAGTCGTTTTTATTGAACGATACTAAGTCTCCTAAAGTATCAACTTCTGCAGCTTTTAAACAGTTTAGTGCTCTTACAGATAAATCCATATCCACTAGTTTTGTTTTAAGCAACTGTCTCATATGTAAAGATTCTTCATCATATGTTTCAGTTTGTGCAATCTCATCAGCTTCTAATGTAATACGCTCATCAGAGAACAACATAAAGTGGTGAATTAAGATTTTTGCAGCTTCAGTTAATGCATCTTTTGGAGCAATTGATCCGTCAGTAGTAATATCAAATACTAATTTTTCATAATCAGTTTTTTGTTCTACACGGAAATTTTCAACAGCATATTTTACATTCTTAATAGGTGTAAAAATTGAGTCGGTAAAAATTGTTCCTAAAGCAACTCCAGATTTTTTATTTTCCTCAGCAGGTACAAATCCTCTACCTTTTTCAATTGTAATTTCAAAATCTAATGTTACAGATTTTTCCATATTACAAATTACTAGGTCGTGATTTAACACTTGAAATCCTGAAATATATTTTTGTAAATCTCCAGCAGTTAATTGTTCTTGATTAGAAATAGAAATATTTACAGTTTCTCTATCTGAATCTTCAATTTGCTTTTTAAAACGTACTTGCTTTAAATTTAAAATGATTTCAGTTACATCTTCAACAACACCTTTTACAGTAGAAAATTCGTGGTCAATACCTTCAATACGAAGCGATGTTATTGCAAACCCTTCTAGTGAAGATAATAATACTCTTCTTAAAGCATTACCAATTGTTAAACCAAATCCTGGTTCTAACGGTCTAAATTCGAATCTACCTTCAAAGTCAGTAGAATCAATCATTATCACTTTATCGGGTTTTTGAAAATTTAAAATTGCCATAATTAAATTGGTATCTTTAAAATTATTTAGAGTATAACTCTACGATTAATTGTTCCTTAATATTTTCAGGAATTTGTAGTCTTTCAGGAACACTTACAAAATTACCTTGTTTGGTATCTGCATTCCAAGTAAGCCATTCGTAAACTTCATTTCTATTCGCTAATGAAGCTTCGATAGTAACTAATGATTTTGACTTTTCTCTTACAGCAACAACATCTCCAGCATTTAAAGAATAAGAAGGTATGTTTACTAATTCACCATTTACAGTTATATGACGGTGAGATACTAATTGACGAGCAGCACTACGAGATGGTGCAATTCCTAATCTGTATACAACATTATCTAAACGAGATTCACAAAGTTGTAATAAAATTTCACCTGTAACTCCTGTTGAAGCAGATGCAGTTTTAAATAAATTTGAAAATTGTCTCTCTAAAATACCGTAAGTATATTTTGCTTTTTGCTTTTCAGCTAATTGGATAGCGTATTCAGATTTTTTTCCTCTACGTCTATTGTTTCCGTGTTGTCCTGGAGGATAATTTCTTTTTTCAAAAGATTTATCTTCTCCAAAAATTGCTTCGCCAAATTTACGAGCAATTTTAGTTTTTGGTCCTGTATATCTTGCCATTTCTTTTTATTATATAATAGGGATTATGAATTAAGGCTTAATCCTTCGATAATCAAATTCCTATCGGTTAAAATTTAATTAATTATACTCTTCTTCTTTTTGGAGGTCTACAACCGTTATGCGGCATAGGTGTAACGTCAATAATTTCTGAAACCTCAATTCCTAAATTGTGAATTGATCTGATTGCAGATTCTCTTCCATTACCTGGTCCTTTTACATATACTTTTACTTTTCTCATACCTGCTTCATGTGCAACTCGTGCACAATCTTCTGCAGCTAATTGAGCAGCATAAGGAGTGTTCTTTTTAGAACCTCTAAATCCCATTTTACCCGCTGATGACCAAGAAATTACATCACCTTTTTTATTAGTTAGTGATATAATAATGTTGTTGAATGAAGCTGTAATGTGTGCTTCACCAACTGCCTCAACAATAACTTTACGTTTTTTAGTACTTGCTTTCGCCATATTCTTTAGTTTTTAGTTGTTAGTTTTTAGTTGTTAGAATCCTAAACATTTCTATTTCGAACAGATTCATCTAACTTCTAATTACTAGGTGACTAACGCCTATTTTTATTATTTAGTTGCTTTTTTCTTATTTGCTACAGTCTTACGCTTACCTTTTCTAGTTCTAGAATTGTTTTTTGTTCTTTGACCTCTTAAAGGTAATCCTGATCTGTGACGAATTCCACGGTAACATCCAATATCCATTAAACGTTTGATGCTTAATTGAATTTCTGAACGTAATTCACCTTCTATTGTCAATTCACCAACTTGTTCACGAATTGAGTGAATTTCATCATCAGTCCAATCTTGAACTTTTGTACTTTCGTCAACTTTTGCCGCAGCTAAAATTTCTTTAGCTCTGCTTTTTCCAATTCCAAAAATATATGTTAATGCAATAACACCTCTTTTATTTTTAGGAATATCAATACCTGCTATTCTTGCCATAATTATCCTTGTCTTTGTTTAAATCTAGGATTCTTTTTATTGATTACATATAATCTGCCTTTTCTGCGCACAATCTTGCACTCGGCACTTCTCTTTTTTACTGATGTTCTAACTTTCATCCGTTTATACTTTAATATCTATAAGTAATTCTTGCTTTTGTTAAATCATATGGACTCATTTCAAGTTTCACTTTATCACCAGGTAATAATTTAATATAATGCATACGCATTTTACCTGAAATATGAGCTGTTACTATATGTCCGTTCTCCAACTCTACACGAAACATTGCATTAGACAACGCTTCTGTAATAGTTCCGTCTTGTTGTATTGCTGGTTGTTTTGCCATTATGCTACTGATTTTCTTTTAGTTCCTTTTTTCATTAAACCGTCGTAATGACGATTTAATAAGTGCGAGTTAATTTGCTGTATAGTATCTATTGCAACACCAACCATAATTAACAACGATGTACCCCCGTAAAATAATGCCCAAGATTGTGTTAATCCAAACTTAACAACAATAGCTGGTAAAATTGCAACTAATGCCAAAAATAAAGATCCTGGGAAAGTAATTAATGATAAAATTCTATCTAATAAATCACCTGTATCTTTTCCAGGTCTAATACCAGGAATAAAACCACCACTTCTTTTTAAATCATCAGCCATCTTGTTAGTAGGTATTGTAATTGCGGTGTAAAAATAACTAAAAATAATTATTAAAAACGCAAATAGTAAATTATACCATACTCCAAACATATTTGTAAACTCAATTCCTATTGCTTTTATAGTATTATTATCTGAACTAGCTAATAAAGCTGGCGCAAACATAATAGCCTGAGCAAATATAATTGGCATTACACCCGATGAATTTAATTTTAAAGGAATATAATCTCTAGCTCCTGAAGCAACATTTTTTATTGTACCAGCAACTGTTTTTCTTGCATACTGAACTGGAATTCTACGAACCGCAGTTACAAGATATACACAAACTAAGATTACAATAAACCATAGAATTACTTCTAACAGAATCATTATCATTCCTCCATTAGATGCAGTTACCTTAGATACTACTTCTTGAATAAATGAAGCTGGAAAACGAGCAATAATTCCAATCATAATTAATAATGAAATACCATTCCCTATACCTTTATCTGTAATTTTTTCACCTAGCCACATCGCAAAGATTGTGCCTGCAGTTAAAATTACCATAGAAGTAATCCAAAACATAGTTCCACTAATGTAGAAGGCTGATGAAGGAATTAATTGGTAAATATTAGTAATATATGCTGGTCCTTGAACCATTGTAATTGCAATTGTTAACCAACGTGTAATTTGGTTTATCTTTTTTCTACCGCTTTCACCGTCTTTTTGTAATTTTTGTAGATATGGAACTGCAATCCCCATCAACTGCACCACAATAGATGCAGAAATGTACGGCATAATACCCAAAGCTACAATTGAAGCTTGAGCAAATGCACCTCCAGTAAACATATCTAAAATACTTAAAATTCCTCCTCCGCTAGTTTGATTTTTTAAAGCAGCCTGTGCTACAGTAATATCAATACCTGGAAGTGGAACTTGAGCAGCAAAGCGATAAATAGCCATAAAACCAAGTGTCAATAAAATCTTATTTCTAAGTTCTTCTATTGTCCAAATGTCTTTAATGGTTTGTATGAAGTTTTTCATCTATAATAAATTATAACGTTTCAGCTGTACCTCCAGCATTTTCAATTGCAGCTTTTGCAGTTGCCGTATATTTGTGAACAGTTACATTCAATTTTGCTTTTAACTCACCATTTCCTAATATTTTTACTAGGTCATTTTTACGAGCTAAACGATTTTCAACTAAAACATCAAATGTTACTGTATCAGTAATTTTGTTATTGTCAACTAATTCTTGTAATTTATGTAAGTTTACACCAACATATTCTTTACGGTTGATATTAGTAAAACCAAATTTAGGTACACGTCTTTGTAAAGGCATTTGACCTCCTTCAAATCCAACTTTTCTTGAATATCCAGAACGAGATTTAGCTCCTTTATGTCCTCTTGTAGCGGTTCCACCTTTTCCAGATCCTTGACCTCTACCTATACGCTTTCCTTGCGTTTTAACCGATCCTGCAGCAGGTTTTAAGTTATTTAATGTCATCTTATATAAAATGTTATTTAACTTCTTCTACAGAAATTAAGTGTTTAACTGTATTTACCATTCCAAGGATAGACGGAGTAGCCTCATGTTCAACCACTTGATTCAACTTACGTAAACCTAGAGCTTCCAAAGTTCTTTTTTGGTTCTGAGGACGTCTAATTTGACTTTTTACTTGTGTTACTTTTATTTTTGCCATCGCTCCTTGTTTTATCCTTTAAATACTTTTTCTAAAGAAATTCCTCTTTCTTTAGCAATCATACTAGCACTACGCAATTGTAATAAAGCATCAAAAGTAGCTTTTACAACGTTGTGTGGGTTTGAAGATCCTTGAGATTTTGAAAGTACATCATGTACTCCTACTGAATCAAGTACCGC
This sequence comes from Lutibacter agarilyticus, assembly GCF_900188235.1. GTDB lineage: Bacteria > Bacteroidota > Bacteroidia > Flavobacteriales > Flavobacteriaceae > Lutibacter > Lutibacter agarilyticus. Next base: position 197,662 of record NZ_FZNT01000003.1, read on the forward strand.
ACGTACTGCACCACCCGCAATAACTCCTGTACCGTGTGAAGCTGGCTTTAAAAACACTTTTGCTCCACCAAATTTACCTTTTTGTTCGTGAGGTAAAGTTTGTTTAATAATAGGAATTCTTACTAAGTTTTTCTTTGCGTCTTCAATTGCTTTAGCAATTGCTGAAGCAACATCTTTAGATTTACCTAATCCGTGTCCAACTACACCATTTCCATCTCCTACTACAACAATAGCTGAAAATCCAAATGCTCTACCCCCTTTTGTTACTTTAGTAACTCTTTGTACACCTACTAAGTGATCTTGAAGTTCTAAACCGCTAGGTTTTACTCTTTCTACGTTTTTGTATTTATGATACATAATTTACTAAAATTTTAAACCTGCTTCTCTTGCAGCGTCTGCTAGAGCTTTTACTCTACCGTGATACAAAAATCCATTTCTATCAAATGCAACATTTTCTAAACCAGCCTTTATTGCTTTATCAGCAATAGCTTTACCAACAGTGTTAGCAACTTCTAATTTTGAACCTGTAGCTTCTATTTCTTTATCTCTTGATGATGCAGCAACTAATGTAGTTCCTGTATTGTCATCTACTAATTGAGCGTAAATTTCTTTGTTACTTCTAAAAACCGATAATCTAGGTTTTGTAGCTGTTCCAAAAGCGATTTTTCTAATTCTACGCTTAATTCTTTGTCTTCTCTCAAGCTTTGATAATGCCATAATACTTATATATTATTATGCAGATTTACCTGCTTTTCTTCTTAATTCTTCTCCTACAAATTTAACTCCTTTTCCTTTGTATGGTTCTGGTTTACGCATAGAACGAATCTTAGCGGCAACAGCTCCAACAAGTTGTTTATCAAATGAAGTTAATTTAATAATTGGGTTTTTCCCTTTTTCAGATATTGTTTCTACTTTTACTTCAGGAGCAACATCTAAGATAATATTGTGCGAGAAACCTAATGCTAAGTCTAAAACTTGACCTTGGTTACTTGCTCTATATCCTACACCAACTAATTCTAGTTCTTTAGTCCATCCTTTAGAAACACCTTCAATCATATTATTGAATAAAGCTCTGTATAAACCATGTTGTGCTCTATGGCTTTTACTTTCAGAAGGGCGTTCAACTATAACACTTCCCTCTTCAACCTTAACAGTAATATCATCTGTTAATTCTTGTGTTAGTTCACCTAACTTACCTTTTACAGTAATTACATTCTCATTAATTTCGAATGTAACACCTTCTGGCAATGTAATTGGATTTTTTCCTATTCTTGACATAATTCGTTTAATTCTTAATTAATATACGTAACATAAAACTTCACCACCAACATGAGCTTCACGAGCTTGTTTGTTAGTCATTACACCTCTAGATGTAGAAACTATTGCTATCCCTAATCCGTTTAATACACGTGGCATTTCATTTGCCCCAACATATTTACGTAATCCAGGTGTACTAATACGTTGTAATTTTTTAATTACTGACGCTTTAGTTGCTTTGTCATATTTTAAAGCTATTTTAATAGTTCCTTGGAACCCTGCATCTTCAAATTTATAACTTAAAATATAACCTTGATCAAATAAGATCTTAGTAATTTCTTTCGTAATTTTTGAAGCCGGAATTTCAACGACTCTATGGCTTGCCATAATGGCATTTCTAACTCTTGTTAGATAATCTGCGATCGGATCTGTAATCATTTTGATTTATTTATGGTTTTGGTTTTCAATATTTTATTGAACCTGAAACCTATTTAATTTTTTTACCAACTTGCTTTTCTAATACCAGGTATTAAGCCTTGATTAGCCATTTCACGAAATGTAACACGTGAAATACCAAACTGTCTCATATACCCTTTTGGTCTTCCTGTAAGTTTACAGCGATTGTGTAAACGAACTGGTGATGCATTTTTTGGTAGTTTTTGTAATGCTTCATAATCTCCAGCTTCTTTTAAAGCTTTACGTTTTTCAGCATACTTATCAACTAATTTTTGTCTTTTAACCTCACGGGCCTTCATTGATTCTTTAGCCATCCTTAGTTCTTTTTAAAAGGTAAACCTAGTTCCGTTAATAATGATTTTGCTTCTTTATCAGTAGCTGCAGATGTTACAAATGTAATATCCATACCTCCAATTTTGTTTACTTTATCAATATCAATTTCTGGGAAAATGATTTGTTCAGTAATACCTAAATTGTAGTTTCCTCTACCATCAAAACCATTTGCTTTGATTCCGCCGAAATCTCTTACACGAGGTAGAGATGCAGTAACCAATCTATCTAAAAATTCGTACATTTTTGTACCACGTAAAGTAACTTTTGCACCAATTGGTACACCTTTACGTAATTTAAAAGCTGCAACATCCTTTTTAGAAATTGTCGATACTGCTTGTTGACCAGAAATTGTAGTCAACTCATCAACAGCATAATCAATTAATTTCTTATCAGCTACAGCAGCACCAACTCCTTTACTAATTACAATTTTTTGTAATTTAGGAACTTGCATTACATTCTTGTAGCTAAATTCTTCAGTAAGAGCATTTATTACTCTACTATTATACTCTTCTTTAAGTCTTGGTATATAAGCCATAACTAAATTGCTTTATCAGATTTTTTTGAGAACCTAACTTTCTTATCTCCATCCATTCTATATCCAACTTTTACAGCTTCGCCATCTTCTAGCAACATTAAGTTTGAAATATGAATAGGTGCTTCCTTTTTTACAATTCCGCCTTGAGGATTTTGAGCACTAGGTTTTGTATGTTTAGATATCATATTAACACCTTCAACAATTGCTCTGTTTTTATTTAGAAAAATAGTAACTACTTTTCCTTCTTCTCCTTTATGGTCACCTGCCATTACTCTAACAGTATCTCCTGATTTTATCTTTAATTTCATCTCTCAACTAATTTATTAAAGCACTTCAGGTGCTAATGATACAATTTTCATAAATTGTTTTTCACGAAGTTCTCTAGCAACTGGACCAAATACACGAGTTCCTTTCATGTCTTCAGTATCAGCATTTAACAATACACAAGCATTGTCATCAAAACGAATATAAGATCCGTCTTTTCTTCTAATTTCTTTCTTCGTTCTAACAACTACCGCTCTAGAAACTTGACCTTTTTTAACAGTCCCGTTTGGAGTAGCATCTTTAATTGCTACTACAATTTTATCTCCAATAGAAGCGTAACGTTTTTTAGTTCCCCCTAACACACGTATAACTAAAACTTCTTTAGCTCCCGTGTTATCTGCTACTCTTAATCTTGATTCTGTTTGTAACATAATTATTTAGCTCTTTCTAGGATTTCTACTAATCTCCAACGTTTTGATTTACTCATTGGACGAGTTTCCATTATTCTAACAGTATCTCCAATATTGCAATCATTTGTCTCATCGTGTGCAACATATTTCTTAGTGCTTAACACGAATTTTCCGTACATAGGGTGTTTCACTTTTTTCACTTCAGCAACAACAATAGATTTCTCCATTTTGTTACTAGAAACTATACCTATTCTCTCTTTTCTAAGATTTCTTTTTTCCATCTTTACTGAATACAATTATTGTACTTCTCTTTTTGTTAATTCTGTAGCTAAACGCGCTACAGTTCTTCTAATTGCTCTCAATTGCATTGGAGTTTCCAATGGTGAAATTGCATGAGCCATTTTTAGATCAGTATAACTCTTTTTAAAACTTCCAAGTTTTTCTTGTAACTCTTCAGTTGATAATTCTATAATTTCAGATTGTTTCATTTTCTTAATCGGTTATTAAGCGTTATCAAAATCTCTAGCTACAACAAACTTTGTTTTCACAGGAAGTTTTTGTGCTGCTAAACGTAAAGCTTCTTTTGCTACGTGAGCTGGTACACCACCTACTTCAAACATAATTCTTCCAGGTTTCACTACTGCAACGAAATATTCAGGAGCACCTTTACCTTTACCCATACGTACTTCTAATGGTTTTTTGGTAATAGGCTTGTCTGGAAATATTTTAATCCATAGTTGACCTTCTCTTTTCATATGACGCGTTGCTGCAATACGAGCTGCCTCAATTTGTCTTGAAGTAAGTAGGTTTTGATCTAAAGATTTGATACCAAACGTTCCATTGGAAAGCTGGTGTCCTCTTTGAGAATTCCCAGTCATATTCCCTTTCGCCTTCTGTACTTTACGATATTTAACTCTCTTTGGCTGTAACATTTTTAATTTCTAAATTTTAAAAATTTATTTTCTTCTACGATTTTGTGGTCTTTTTGAGTTACCTCCTCTATCATTACCGCCCTTTCCTTGTTTTTTAGAAAGACCAACTAGTGGAGACAATTCTCTTTTACCATAAACTTCGCCTTTCATAATCCACACTTTCACACCTAAGCGTCCGTATGTAGTATGAGCCTCAACAAGTGCATAATCAATATCAGCTCTAAAAGTAGAAAGAGGAATTCTACCTTCTTTGTAATGCTCAGAACGTGCCATCTCAGCACCGTTTAAACGACCTGAAATTTGAACTTTAATACCTTCAGCATTCATACGCATTGTTGCAGCAATTGCCATTTTTATCGCTCTTCTGTATGAGATTCTATTCTCAATTTGACGGGCAATACTAGCACCTACTAAACGTGCGTCTAACTCTGGACGTTTAATTTCAAAAATGTTGATCTGAACTTCTTTCCCTGTAATTTTCTTAAGCTCTTCTTTTAACTTGTCTACCTCTTGTCCACCTTTCCCGATAATAATACCTGGTCTAGCAGTAGTGATAGTAACGGTTACAAGTCTAAGCGTACGCTCAATAATTACCGATGAAACACTTGCTTTTGATAATCTGGCATGAATATACCTTCTTATCTTATCATCTTCAGCAATTTTATCTCCGTAGTTTTTTCCACCATACCAGTTAGATTCCCATCCTCTGATAATTCCTAAACGATTTCCTATTGGATTTGTTTTCTGTCCCATTTCTACTTATGATTGATTGCTAACGTTTTTACTTCCTAAGATTAAAGTCACGTGATTAGAACGTTTTCTAATTCTGTGTGCACGACCTTGTGGTGCTGGTCTTAATCTTTTTAACATACTTGCGCTGTCTACAAAAATTTCTTTTACATATAAATCAGCATCCTCAATATTTGAGTCTTCATTTTTTGCTTGCCAGTTTGCAATGGCACTCAATAATAATTTCTCTAAATTAATTGACGCTTCTTTAACATTAAATTTTAAGATTTGTAAAGCTTTTTCAACTTCAACACCTCTTACTAAATCTGCAACTAAACGCATTTTTCTTGGTGACGTAGGACAACCAGTAAGTTTAGCAAAAGCTACTTGCTTTTTCTCCTCTTTAATCTGTTGTGCTCTTAATTTTTTTCGAACTCCCATGACCTACTATTTTTTACCTTTATTTTTCGCACCTGCGTGTCCTCTATAAGAACGTGTTGGTGAAAATTCTCCATACTTATGACCTACCATATTCTCTGTAACATATACTGGTACGAATTGACGACCATTATGAACAGCAACAGTTTGCCCTACACTATCTGGCGTAATCATAGAGGCTCTAGACCACGTTTTGATTACCGATTTCTTTCCTGACTCTACATTCCCTTGTATTTTTTTCTCTAAATTAAGAGATACGAAAGGTCCTTTTTTTAATGAACGTGCCATATTATCAATTATTTTTTTCTACGTTCTATAATATACTTATTACTCGCCTTGGTCTTAGATCTAGTCTTAAATCCTTTAGCAGGAATACCGTTTCTAGATCTTGGATGTCCTCCTGAAGATTTACCTTCACCACCACCCATTGGGTGATCGACTGGATTCATAACCACTGGTCTCGTTCTAGGTCTTCTTCCTAACCAACGAGTTCTACCAGCTTTACCTGAAACTAATAATTGGTGATCTGAATTAGACACAACACCTACTGTAGCTGAACAAGTAACAAGAATTAATCTTGTTTCACCTGATGGCAACTTCACAGTAGCATATTTCCCTTCTCTCGCCATTAACTGCGCAAATGAACCTGCACTACGAGCCATTACAGCTCCTTGTCCAGGATGCAATTCAATACAAGAGATAGTAGTTCCTAAAGGAATTTCACTTAACAACATCGTATTTCCTACATCAGGAGTTGCTCCTTTTCCAGAAATTACAGTTTGACCAACCTTTAATCCATTTTGAGCAATGATATATCTTTTCTCACCATCAACATAGTTTAATAAAGCTATGAATGCGGTACGATTAGGATCATACTCAATTGTTTTAACTGTTGCAGGAATACCGTCTTTATTTCTTTTGAAATCAATAATACGGTACTGTTTTTTATGACCACCACCTAAGTAGCGCATTGTCATTTTTCCTGAGTTGTTTCGACCTCCAGATCTTTTTTTCGAAGCAAGTAAACTTTTCTCCGGCTTATCAGTAGTGATGGTGTCGAACCCATTTACTACTCTAAAACGCTGACCTGGTGTTATTGGTTTTAATTTTCTAACTGACATTTTTATCTTTTCTTAGATATTGCTGTAAAAATCAATATTTTCTCCTTCTGCTAACTGAACTATTGCTTTTTTATAAGCTCCTTTCATTGCTTGTACAATTCCACTCTTAGTGTATTTTGTATTTCTTTGAACAGGGTAATTCATTGTTCTAACGCTTTCAATTGTAACACCATAGGCTTTCTCTACAGCATTTTTAATTTCAACTTTGTTAGCTTTTTTGTTTACAACAAACGCATAACGATTATATAATTCGCTATCATTTGTCGCTTTTTCCGTTATAATAGGTTTTATTAAAATATTCATATGCTCTACCTATTTACTTAAATTTGACTCAATTCCTTCTAAAGATCCTTCTGAAAGGATTACTTTGTTTGCATTTAACAATTCGTAAGTACTTAAACCTGTGTTAATTACGGTTTTAGCTCTTTTTAAATTGCGCGATGACAAATATACATTATTATTTGACTCTGCCAACACAAATAATGTTTTTTTGCTTTCTAAACCAAACGCCTCTAAAACAGCAGTAAAGTTTTTTGTTTTTGGAGATTCAAACTCAAAATTTTCAACAACAATAATATTGCTTTCTTTTGCTTGAATACTTAAGGCAGATCTACGAGCCAATCTTTTTAAATTTTTATTTAATTTAAAAGAGTGATCTTGCGGTCTAGGACCAAAAATACGTCCACCACCTCTAAAAACACCAGACTTAATACTACCCGCACGAGCAGTACCTGTTCCTTTTTGCTTCTTGATTTTTCTAGTACTACCAGAAATTTCAGCACGTTCTTTAGATTTGCTAGTTCCTTGTCTTTTATTAGCCAAAAACTGTTTTACATCTAAGTAAACAGCGTGATCGTTTGGCTCAATTCCAAATACAGCATCAGAAAGTTCAACTGTTCTTCCTGTATCTTTTCCTTGTATGTCTAAAACTGATACTTTCATTATTTCTGAATAATTACATAAGCGTTTTTATGACCAGGAACTGCTCCCTTAACCACAAGTAAGTTCTTTTCAGTAACTACTTTTAAAACTCTTAAATTTTGAACTGTAACTTTTTTTCCTCCCATTCTTCCTGCCATACGCATTCCTTTGAATACTCTAGCTGGATAAGATGCAGCACCAATTGACCCTGGCGCTCTTAAACGATTATGTTGACCGTGAGTAGCTTGACCTACACCGGCAAACCCGTGACGTTTTACAACACCTTGAAATCCTTTACCTTTTGAAGTTGCTGATACATCAACAAATTCACCTTCAGTAAATACTTCAACTGTTAGTTGATCACCTAATTTGTAATCCTCATCATAACCTTGAAATTCAACGACTTTTCTTTTGGCAGTGGTTCCAGCTTTTTTAAAGTGACCATCTAAAGCTTTATTAGAGCTTTTTGCCTTTTTGTCATCGAAACCTAATTGAAGAGCGCTATACCCATCAACTTCTTCGGTTCTGACTTGGGTGACTACACAAGGACCTGCTTCAATAACTGTACAAGGAATATTCTTCCCGTTTTCGTCAAAGATGCTGGTCATTCCGATTTTTCTTCCTATTAACCCAGACATTTCTATTTAATTTAATTAATTATTATTTTATTAATTCAAAAAAACAGGGTTGAAAATAATTCAACCCTGAATTTATTTTCTTATCGTTTTTCCTTCGTCAATCGCTCCGGACATGTTATTGAAAGCTAACTTTCAATATTAAAGTACTTATACTTTAATTTCTACCTCAACTCCGCTTGGTAATTCTAACTTCATTAAAGCATCAATAGTTTTAGATGATGAACTATAAATATCTAACAATCTTTTGTAAGAACTTAATTGGAATTGCTCACGTGATTTTTTGTTAACGTGTGGTGAACGTAATACTGTAAAAATCTTTTTATGAGTTGGTAATGGAATTGGTCCGTTTACTACTGCTCCCGTATTTTTTACCGTTTTAACGATTTTTTCAGCAGATTTATCTACTAAATTGTAATCGTACGATTTTAATTTTATTCTAATTTTTTGACTCATCGTTTATAATTTAGAGATTAACCTTTTGCTTTAGCTATAACTTCTTCTGCAATATTATTTGGACATTGCTCATAGTGTGAAAATTCCATTGAAGATGAAGCTCTACCTGATGATAATGTTCTTAATGTAGTTACATAACCAAACATTTCTGATAAAGGCACAGTTGCTTTAACAACTTTTGCACCAGCTCTATCATCCATTGCATTTACTTGACCTCTTCTTCTATTTAAATCTCCAACAATATCACCCATATTTTCTTCAGGTGTTACTACATCAATTTTCATAATTGGCTCCAAGATTACTGCTTTCGCTGCTTTAGCTGCCGCTTTATAACCTAATTTAGCTGCTAATTCGAAAGATAATTGATCTGAATCCACTGCGTGAAAAGAACCATCATATAATGTAATCTTCATGCTATCCATTTCAAATCCTGCTAATGGACCATTTTTCATAGCCATTTGGAATCCTTTTTCAATTGAAGGAACAAATTCTTTAGGTACATTACCACCTTTAATCTTATTTTCAAAGATTAAACCAGTTTCACCTTCAGCTACAGGCTCCATAATAAATTTAATATCAGCAAATTTACCACGTCCACCAGATTGTTTTTTATAAACTTCACGGTGATCAGCTTGCGCTGTAATAGCTTCTTTGTATTCTACTTGAGGCTGACCTTCGTTAACTTCAACTTTGAATTCACGCTTTAAACGATCTACAATAATTTCTAAGTGTAACTCACCCATTCCTGAAATAATTGTTTGACCTGAAGCTTCATCAGTTTTTGCTGTAAATGTTGGATCTTCTTCAGATAATTTACCTAAAGCCAATCCTAGTTTATCAACATCAGCCTTAGTTTTAGGTTCAACCGCAATACCAATTACTGGGTCTGGGAAATCCATAGATTCCAACACAATTGGATGCTTTTCATCACACATTGTATCTCCAGTTCTAATATCTTTAAAACCTACACCTGCACCAATATCTCCTGCTTCGATATAATCAATAGCATTTTGCTTATTAGAGTGCATTTGATAGATTCTTGAAATACGTTCTTTTTTACCAGAACGAGTATTCAATATATATGAACCTGCATCTAAACGACCAGAGTACGCTCTAAAGAATGCTAAACGACCAACAAAAGGGTCAGTAGCAATTTTAAATGCTAAAGCAGCAAAAGGCTCCTTTACATCTGGCTTACGAAGTTCTTCTTCTTCTGTTTTTGGGTTAGTTCCAACAACACCTTCTTTATCAGTTGGTGAAGGTAAATAACGACAAACAGCATCTAATAAGAACTGTACACCCTTATTTTTAAATGCAGAACCACAAACCATAGGAATGATAGACATATCCATTACAGCAGCACGCAATGCAGCGTGAATTTCATCTTCTGTAATAGAATTTTCATCTTCCATATATTTTTCTAAAAGCACTTCATCATAAGCAGCAACTTCTTCAATAAGTTTACCTCTTAATTCGTGAGCTTCCTCTTTTAAATCTTCAGGAATCTCAACAACATCAAAAGTAGCACCCATAGTATGATCGTGAAAAATAATCGCACGGTTTTTTACTAAATCTACTATTCCTTTGAAGTCATCTTCATCACCAATATTAATAACGATAGGCACTGCATTAGAACCTAACATTTCTTTAACTTGATTACAAACACCTAAAAAGTTAGATCCTTGACGGTCCATTTTATTAACGAAACCAATTCTTGGAACTTTATAATTATCAGCTAATCTCCAGTTAGTTTCAGATTGAGGTTCAACACCATCAACTGCACTAAACAAGAAAACTAACCCATCCAATACACGTAAAGAACGATTTACTTCAACCGTAAAATCAACGTGACCAGGAGTGTCAATTATATTAAAGTGATATCCTTTAGCATCACTTGTTGGCTCTCCGTTTTCAGTTGGAAACTGCCATTCACAGGTTGTAGCTGCAGAAGTAATTGTAATACCTCTTTCTTGCTCTTGCTCCATCCAGTCCATTGTTGCAGCACCATCGTGCACTTCACCAATTTTATGAGAAACACCTGTATAATAAAGAATACGCTCTGTACATGTTGTTTTACCAGCATCAATATGAGCAGCAATCCCTATATTTCTTGTATATTTTAAATCTCTTGCCATCTTTTACTTCTTAAAATCTAAGGTGAGAGAATGCTTTATTAGCATCAGCCATTTTGTGAACATCAATTCTTTTCTTAACAGCAGCACCTTCTTCTTTTGCAGCAGCTAATACTTCAGCAGCTAAACGCTGAGCCATTGATTTTTCATTTCTTTTTCTTGAATAGCTAATCAACCATTTGATAGCAATAGACACCTTACGGTCTGGTCTAATTTGCGATGGAATTTGGAATGTTGCACCACCAACTCTACGGCTACGAACCTCAACTTGTGGCATTACGTTACTTAACGCGTCTTTCCAAATCTCTAATGATGTTTTTTCTTCGTCTTGTTTCTTTGTTTCTACAATGTCTAACGCATCATAAAAAACTTTAAAAGCTACAGATTTTTTACCATCCCACATTAAGTTATTCACAAAACGTGTTACTAACTGATCGTTAAATTTTGGATCCGGTAAAAGAACTCTTTTTTTCGCCTTTCTTTTTCTCATGTCTTTACATTAAAGTTTTTAATTACTTTTTAGGTGCTTTTGTACCATACTTAGAGCGACGTTGTGTTCTTCCATCAACACCGGCTGTATCCAATGCTCCACGAACAATGTGATATCTAACTCCTGGTAAATCTTTAACCCTTCCACCTCTAACTAATACTATCGAGTGCTCTTGTAAATTATGTCCTTCTCCAGGGATGTAAGCATTTACTTCATTACCGTTAGTCAATCTTACCCTTGCTACTTTACGCATAGCTGAGTTAGGTTTCTTAGGTGTTGTAGTATAAACACGTGTACATACTCCTCTTCTTTGAGGACATGAATTTAGAGCTGCCGATTTACTCTTCTTAGTTATTTTGGTTCTTCCTTTTCGTACTAATTGCGAAATTGTTGGCATACTAAAATTTTGTTATAAATTATTTAATTTCTCTTAGGTCTTTTCTAAGAGTGCGCAAATGTACAAATAATTTATTGTTTTTCAAATATGTACATATTTTATTTTTTAAATTGATTATCCACTATTATATATGTATATTCACACCTTAATTATTTATATGTTGAAAAGCATCTTTAAATTTTTAATCTTCGGATTTATACTTTCTATTTCTTCTTTGAATTTATTTTCTCAAACTTTTGAGCTAATTATTGATGCAAACAAACCTAAAAACACTTCAGTTCTTAAAGAAATAAAATACACTAGGATTCATAAAAGTAAAAAAGAAGTTTTTGAAGAAATTGATAACATTTCAAGAAAACTTACAGCAAAGGGATATATAAATAATAAATACACCATTTCCAAAATTGACACAATTATAACAGCTCTATTTGAAATTCAAGAAAAAATAGAACTCATTCGCATTTATTATCCTGAAAATGCAGCAGAAATGGAGTTTATATCAAAATTAAGCATTAATTCAGAGCGCAATTATTTTGAAATACCGCTTTCTGAAGTAGAAAACACTTTAAAACATCTTATTTCTCATTATGAAAACAAAGGATATTCATTTACCAACATTTATTTAACTAACATTCTACAAAAGAAAAATAGACTAACCGCCGATTTAGTTTTAAACACTTCTAATAAAAGAACTATTGACAATATTATTTTTAAAGGCTATCCTGATTTTCCGAAAAAATACATTGAACATTATTTAAACATTGAGCCTGGCAAACCTTTCAATATAGAATCTTTAAGTAAATTGAATGATGATATCAACAAATTACCTTTTGTATCGCAAATTAAAAAACCTGAAGTTTTGTTTACCAAAGACTCTACAACATTATATGTATATATAAAAAAGAGACAAACAAGTAATTTTGATGGAATTATTGGTTTCTCAAATGAAGAAAACACAGGAAAATTAAAGTTTAATGGTTATTTGGATTTAAAGTTAAACAACATTTTAAATAAAGGCGAAACTTTTAATATTAATTGGGAAAACAGTCAACAAATAAACTCCTCATTAAAATTAACATTTAGCACACCTTATATCTTTAACAGTAAAATAAATGCGCTAGGTAGTTTTAATATTTTTAAACAAGACTCATCCTTCATAAATACAAAAGGAGTTGTTGAATTGGGTTACAATATAAACCAACAACATATATTAGGTGTAATTGGTATTAGTGAAAAATCTGATTTACCTTCAACCACTAACAACTCCAACAACATTTATAATTTTAGTAAAAATTCAATAGGAATCTCCTACTCCTTTGTTTTACTTGAAAAATCATTATACACCAATCAAAATAAACTAAGACTTAATGCTGAGTACTTTATTGGGAATCGAACAAATGACATTGAAAAAGAAAGACAAAATAACATTCAGCTTTTAGTTGAATATATGTTCCGCCTGAACACAAGAAATTCAATATTTATAAAAAACACCACCAAACTACTATACTCTAAAAGCATTTACGAAAATGAACTTTACAGAGTTGGCGGAATAAATTCCTTAAGAGGATTTAATGAAAACAGTATTTTCACCTCAAAATACAACATTACCAATTTAGAATACCAATACAGCGTAAATTACAACTCCTACCTTTATACTATTACCGATTTTGCACTTATCAACGATATTAATACAACTACCCAATTATACGGGATAGGATTAGGGTATTTCCTAAAAACAGATCAAATAATCTTAAATATAAGCTACGCCTTAGGAAAAAATTATAAATTACCGTTTAATTTGAATAATTCAAAAGTTCACATTAAATTAACATATCCATTTTAATTTCCTTAAAATAACAATATCATAATATCTATTTTTTTGGATATTCAACATCAAACCATCCATAAACAATCCTTATTTTTAACGTTTTTTAACATTTACTAAGAGATTAATAGCTAAAAGTTTGTTTTATTAACATATTATTAAGATTTTTGACGTAATTAATTCAAATAATTATATAATGAAAACAAAGTTTAATGGTTTTTTAACGCTTCTATTAGCGTTTATGGTGCAAATTACCTTTGCACAAGAAAAAACTGTTACCGGTAAGGTGTCCGACGCAAGTGGACCATTACCTGGAGTAACAGTAGTAGTCAAAGGTACCGATACAGGTACTCAAACAGATTTTGATGGTAACTATTCAATTAAAGCAAAAACTGGAGATGTTTTACAGTTTAGTTTCTTAGGAATGGATTCTCAAGAAAAAACAGTTAAAACTGCTAACGTCATCAGCATTGTTATGACTGAAAATGCTGAAATGCTAAACGAAGTTGTTGTAACAGCTTTTGGTAGCAAGAGACAAGCAAAATCTTTGGGTTATGCAACCACTAAAGTTAGCGGTGCTCAACTTGTTGAAGTAGCTCCTCAAAACCCTTTAGAAACTCTCTCTGGTAAAATTGCCGGTGTTGATATTTCTTCACCTGCCCAACCTGGAGCATCAACTAAAGTAATCTTTAGAGGTATTAGTTCTATTACTGGGTCAAACAGCCCTTTATACATTATAGATGGTTCACCTGTTAGTGATACTTCTTCAAGTAGTACTGGATCAACTAGTTCATTTGATGCTGGTACTGGTATTAATGATTTAGATCCAAACGTAATTCAAAGTGTTAACTTTTTAAAAGGTGCAGCTGCAACCGCTCTATATGGTTCTAGAGGTGCAAACGGAGTTATTGTTATTACTACTAAAAAAGGACGTAATAAACTAAATGTTAGTCTATCGTCTTCAGTTGAATTTCAAGAAGTATCAAGACTACCTCATTTCCAAAGTGACTTTGGTACAGGTTGGGCTGGTGTTTCTTACTCTAATGTTTCCGGTGAAGGACCTTTAGCTGCTAGTAATGAAAATGGTTCTTGGGGACCAGCTTTTAATGGAGAAGTTAGACCTTGGAGTAGAATTGTTAATAATCAACAATTAATTAAACCTTATGTTGCTTTAAGCGATAATATGAAAGATTTTTATGATACAGGTTTCTCTTACATTAATACAATTAACATTAATGGAGGTGGAGAAATGGCTGATGCATCTTTCACTTATACTAATAGTAATGCAGATGGTGTAATGCCAACAGATCAAGATAGTTTTGATAAACATAATATTGGTATTAATGCAGGCTTGAAATCTAAAAATGAAAAATTTAGTGTGCGTATAGCTGGTAACTATACTGCTAAAGAACAAAAAGCAGTTCCAACTGGACAAGGAGATGATGCAAGTTTTGGTAAATCATTAGTTCAGGAACTAATTCAAATGCCTAATGATATTAGTCTTGTTGACCTAGAAGATAGAGATAATATCTTTTACACACCTAGTTATTTTTACACACCATATGCTGCGAATCCATATACTACGTTAGAAAGTAATAATGTAGAAATACAAAAACACAGAGTTTATGGTAACACCAATTTAACTTATGATTTCACTGATGAATTCTCAGTTTCTTTCCAAGCAGCAACAGATGTTGATAATGAAACGGTTAAAAGATATGGAGCAATTATTGACTATATCCCTGGATCTCCACAAGATAATGCTGGTGCAAACGGTGTTGTAGGTGCAGTTCAAGAAAATAAATACACAACAATTCAGAATGACTTTTTCTTAAATTTAAATTGGAATAAACAAATTAATGAAGATTGGGGTGTTTCTGTATTAGCCGGAGGTAACTACAACGAACGTAAAGGTGACCAATTAAGTGTTACCGTAACTGATTTGGATTTACCAGATTATTATGAATTATCAAATTCAGCTTCTACACCAAGTTTAGGACAAAGTAATTATTTAAAAAGAGTAATTGGTCTTTATGCTCAAGCAGAAGTTTCTTGGAAAGACAGATACTTTGCTACAGTAACTGGTAGAAATGATATGTCTTCATCACTTCCAAGCGAGAACAATTCTTATTTCTACCCTTCTGTTTCTCTTGCTGCTGTTGTTGTTGAAAACAACGATATGTTTATTAAATTAAGAGGAAGTTGGGCTCGAATTGGAAATGACACTGGTTCTTACCAGGTATTTTCTACAGCTGGTCAAGCTTCGAACGATGGCTATTTTGGGCAAATTACTTACCCTTTTGGTAATGTAAACGGTTATGAAATTTATGGAAGAATTGAAAACCAAGAATTACAACCTGAAATTACAGATGAAATTGAATTTGGTTTTGATACTAGGTTTTTCCAAAACCGTTTAGCTTTAGATGTTTCATTATACAGCAGAAAAACTAAAGATTTAATTGTGAATCTTCCAGTTGCTCGTTCTACAGGTTACTCAACAGTTACCGGAAACTTTGTTGATTTAACAAATAAAGGTATTGAATTAGCTCTTACAGGAAAAGCAATAGCTAAAGATAACTTTAAATGGGATATTACTTACACTTTCACTAAAAACGACAATAATGTAGATAGAGTTGCAAGTGACGATGGTAAAATATCAATTTATAGTGCTTATGGAACTAATTTCTATGCTGAAGAAGGTAAACCAATGGGAGCTTTCTACGGACCTGCACCAGCCAAAACGGATTCTGGACAAATTATTGCAGATGCTGCAACTGGTTACTATACTTACTCAGGTGAAGAAGAATATCTAGGAAATGCTCAAAGAGATTTCATCATGGGATTACAAAATTCTTTCAAATATAAAAATTGGAGTTTAAATGTTGGAATGGACTGGAAAAAAGGTGGTATGATGTATTCTTACACAAAAAGACTAAGTCATTTTGTTGGTAATGGTATTGAAACTACTTATAACGGAAGAAATCCTTGGATAATTCCTAACTCAGTTGTTTCAGATGGAAACGGTGGTTATGTTGAAAACACAAAACAAGTAGAATTTGACGATGTAACTGCATTTTACAATGCATCACAAA
Organism: Lutibacter agarilyticus; assembly: GCF_900188235.1. Classification (GTDB taxonomy): domain Bacteria; phylum Bacteroidota; class Bacteroidia; order Flavobacteriales; family Flavobacteriaceae; genus Lutibacter; species Lutibacter agarilyticus. The sequence goes on from NZ_FZNT01000003.1 coordinate 214,085, forward strand.
ATCAAGCAATTGAAGGTGAACATTTAATTGATAAATCATTTTTCAGAATTAGAGACGCTGTAATATCTTACGCATTCCCTTCTGAGATGATTCAACAGTCAGGATTCTTAAATTCTTTGGTTCTTTCTTTATATGGAAAAAACTTAGCATTATGGACTCCTGGAGAAAATCCATATGTTGACCCAGAAACTACTTCGTATGGTAGAGGTATAAGAAGTGAATTTGGTGAATTCGCTACAAATCCTGCACAAAGATCTTTTGGAGGAAGTGTTAAATTGACTTTTTAACTATTAAATTATAAACAATGAAAAAAACATATAACAAAATAGCTAGTTTATTATTAGCTAGTATATTTATCTTAATCTCTTGTGAAACTGATTTAGATATTAATAATGATCCAGATCTGTTATCACCAGATCAAGTACCTATGAACTCTGAATTACCTGCTGCAATAACAGGAATCGGTGCTTCAGCAGGTTCTTATTTAGCAATTGTAGGTGGATTTTGGAGTCAATATTGGACACAAAGTGCGGTTGCTAACCAGTACAAACTTATTGATGATTATACATTACCTGCTAGTTCAGGAATTGTAAACGGTACTTGGTCTTCTATGTATGATGCGTTAACTGATGTACGTAACATTAAAAGAATCGCTAAACTAAATGAGAATTGGAATTACTATTTAATTGCTACTAGTTTAGAAGTATATGCATCTCAAATTTTAGTTGATTTCTACGGTGAAATCCCTTATTCTGAAGCTAACAATACGGCAATTTTAAATCCAATTTTTGAAAGTGGTCCCGTTGTTTACGACCTTATGGTAGTAGATTTAAAAGAAGCTCTTGGGAAAGATTTATCTGCTTCTCCTATTGACGATGCTCCAGGAAATACCGATTTTATTTTTGGAGGAGATATGAATAAATGGAAACAGTTTGCAAATACATTATTGTTAAAAGTATTACTTAGACAATCTGAGGCTAATTCAGCATATGCTCAAACTCAAATTACATCATTAATCAATTCTGGTGCAATGTTTTTAAATTCTGATGCTGCTATTACTCAATTTGTAGATGAAGCTAGTAAAAGTAATCCACTTTTCGAAACTGACAGAAGACAATTAAATGTTGGAACTAATCTTAGAGCTAGTGCCACTTTAGGTTCTTTCTTAACCGTTAACAATGATCCTAGACAGCCACTCTTTTATGATGGTGAAAACTACCAATTACAAGGTGATTTTGATGAAGGCTCTTCAACATCATCTATTGTAGAATTATCTGCTACAGATCCTGTATATTTCATTTCGTTAGCTGAAAGTAAATTTTTACAAGCTGAAGCTGATGTTAGATATATGGGTGGAAATAAAGCTAAAGATTTATATGAAGAAGGCGTTATGGCTGCATTCAATCAATGGGAATTAGATGGAAGCTCTTTAGTTTCAGGTGTATATGCATATCCAGCTGGTTCGTTAGAACAAAATATCGAAGCAATTATTACTCAAAAATGGGTGTCTTGTTTCCCTGGAAATGGATTTGAAGCGTTTTTTGAACAAAACAGAACTGGCTACCCAAAAGTATCTTCAGTTCCTCAGGATGATCCATCTTATAATGCTGGTGATTTTTCCTATTCAGTAGAAGGTAAAACAGGTGGATTATTTCCAAAAAGACTTGTTTTCCCACAAGATGAACGTCAAAGAAACTCAAATGCTCCGGCTGCAAGTTCTTTAACCGACAATGTGTGGTATGATATTAATTAATTTAAAAATATAAAAATGAAATATTTAAATATAATTTTAACACTATTTGTAACTGTGTTGGTTTCTTGCTCTGTAGATAGTACTGGAGGCGTATCATCAGTAACAGATTATCCTATTATCACCTTAAACGGCGACGAAGTTGTTTATATTGAGCAAGGGTCGACTTACAATGAACAAGGGGCTATTGCAATGGAGGGTGAAAACGAAATTCCAACAGAAATTACTTATAGTTCTGGTTCATATTACGGAAATTCTGGAGTTGACACAAATACTCCTGACCAATACACTGTTTCTTACTCTGCTGTAAATGCAGATGGGTTTGCTGGTAATGCATTAAGAACGGTTTGGGTAGTTCCTGCAACAGGCGATTTAGTAAATTCAATTGAAGGTTTATACACTGCTGACGCGCAACGTGCACCAACATTTACTCCTAGTTCTCAATATCAAGATATGGAATATGTTATTATCACAAAAACTGGAGGAAATACTTATTCTATTACCCACGCAATTGGTGGTTACTATGATATGGGTAGAGGTTATGGTCCTGGGTACGCTGCTGCAGGTGCAATAATAACTGCAAATGACATTCCTTCTAATGATTTCTCTATATCACAAGCTGTTTTCCCTATTTGGGGGAATACTGTTGATGTTACAGAATTCACTGTAGATCCAACAACTAAAATGATTACATTTACAGGTGATGGTAACTTTGGAAATGGAACATTTAAAGTTCAATTAAAACAAGTTCAATTTTAAAAATACTTATTATGAAAATAAATAAATTAAAAAATATAACGAGTACCATAATGTTGTTCTTTGCACTTGCAACATTAACAACTTCTTGTGATGAAGTTGGCGATCTTGATGTTGGCGGTACTAACGTTGAAGCTATGTCTGGAGATTGGTGGATAATAGCTTTAGAACCAGATGGTGTTACTCCCGCTTATGGAGGTGATTACGAGCAGTTTTCTACATATAACACTGCGGCAAATGACAATGGCTTATGGATTAATGATTATGGACATTGGATGGAAATTCAAACTAAAGTAGTTGTAAATCTTAGTGATAAGACTTTTGCTGGAGTAGCAAATTCTCCTGAGGAAATTACAGGAGCTACTGTTTCAGTTAGCAATGGTAAAATTACTAGTAAAGATTATGTTACAGAAAGTAATACTACAGTTGATGCTATTGAATTTGAAGCTGAATTTAGTTGGGATCCAGGTGTTGTATACAAATTTATGGGACATAAAAGAACAGGATTTGCTGAAGATGAAAATCCTCACTATTCTAATTAATTATTATTGTAATTACAAGATTAAAAAATCCAGAGAAACTTTTCTCTGGATTTTTTTATTTAAACCAATAAATAACTCTTAAAAAACTTTAACGCATTTAGGTTTTCCATAATTTAAACAGAAATTATTATAATAATAGATTTTCCTTTTTTATACCAATCATTTGCAGCATGGAAAATGAAGCATCTAAAATATTTGGAATACGGGCTGTTATTGAAGCAATTAATGCTGGTACAACTATAAGTAAAGTATATTTACAAAAAGGATTAACTGGACATTTATTTTCAGAGTTAAACACACTTATAAAGTCGCATAACATAGCTAACAGTTACGTTCCTGTTGAGAAACTAAATCGGTTTTCAAAAAATAGTAATCACCAAGGGGTTGCTGCACAAATATCTCCTATTGAATTTTACGATTTAGACGAATTAATAAGTACTACTTTAGAGAAAAAAAGTGCGCCGCTATTTTTATTGTTAGATCAACTTTCTGATGTTCGAAACTTTGGTGCTATCATAAGAACTGCTGAATGTACAGGTGTTGATGGAATTGTAATTCAAAAGCAAGGAAATGCTCCTGTAAGTGCTGATACTATAAAAACATCGGCTGGAGCTGCTTTTAAAATACCTATTTGCAAAGTAGATCACATTAAAGATGCTATTTTTCAATTTCAAGCTTCTGATATACAAATAGTAGCTGCAACTGAAAAAACCGAAAACTTAATTTATAGTGGAGATATGAATAATTTCACTTATATAAGTGATAAATTTCATGAAGCAAATTTGGAAGGAATTATTCTTAGCTACGAAGAAGTTGAATTTTTACAAGCTGAAACAATTTGTAATACACTATAACAATGGTGTAAAAGCTTCTATTGAATAATGGACAGGAAGTGATGATGCTACTTATTTAGCAAAATCAACAGTTTCTTATAATGCAGCTAATTGGCCCGAAAGTATTGGAGTTCAAAAGTGGATTGCTATTTATGGTAAAGGTTTTAAAGCTTGGAATAGCAGAAGAATGTTGGATTACCCTGCAATGAATACTGATTCTGTATCTAACTTACCTGTACCTAGACGCTACCTTTACAGTAATGATGATGATGCTCAAATTAAAAAAGCTAATTAAGAGGCTGCTACATCTACGGTGGGTGGTGACGAATTAGATTCAAGAGTTTTTTGGGATATCAAAGGTATAGGTAATTAACATCCAAATAATTTATAAGCATTAAATTTAAATGTTTTATACAGCCCTTCTTACCTTTTCATTCATACTACAATATACATAAAGCACTAAAAAGAACAAGTAAACCTGAAACAGATGCTATTCAAAGAACACTCTTAAATTAAAATTATTTTGAGTTAGAAATTACGCAACAACTAATGCTAATCAAAAACAATACTGTTCTACCTAAATATTTATCAGAAATTTTAATAGAAAATAGCTCCACAAAACAATAAACATATTATATTATCTCTTTTTAAGATCATTTTCGCTTTAATTAAACTTAACAAAACGTTAAGAATCAAGCAGTCTATTCCAATAAAAAAGATACAATAAAAACCCTAACTTCATATTTTAACATTTTAATATTAAAAAAATATAAAATTAACGCAACCTTAACTATTTAATTTCATCTTATTATAGTTAACTTAGTACATATATATGTAAAAGTTGTTTCTGTAAATCACACACTTTTTTATATATTTACAACGAATTTAAACATAAATTTAACTCAAACAATTTACAATGAAAACAAAGTTTAATGGTTTTTTAACGCTTCTATTAGCGTTTATGGTGCAAATTACCTTTGCACAAGAAAAAACTGTTACCGGTAAAGTGTCCGACGCAAGTGGACCATTACCTGGAGTAACAGTAGTAGTCAAAGGTACCGATACAGGTACTCAAACAGATTTTGATGGTAACTATTCAATTAAAGCAAAAACTGGAGATGTTTTACAGTTTAGTTTCTTAGGAATGGATTCTCAAGAAAAAACAGTTAAAACTGCTAACGTCATCAGCATTGTTATGACTGAAAATGCTGAAATGCTAAACGAAGTTGTTGTAACAGCTTTTGGTAGCAAGAGACAAGCAAAATCTTTGGGTTATGCAACCACTAAAGTTAGCGGCGCTCAACTTGTTGAAGTAGCTCCTCAAAACCCTTTAGAAACTCTCTCTGGTAAAATTGCCGGTGTTGATATTTCTTCACCTGCCCAACCTGGAGCATCAACTAAAGTAATCTTTAGAGGTATTAGTTCTATTACTGGGTCAAACAGCCCTTTATACATTATAGATGGTTCACCTGTTAGTGATACTTCTTCAAGTAGTACTGGATCAACTAGTTCATTTGATGCTGGTACTGGTATTAATGATTTAGATCCAAACGTAATTCAAAGTGTTAACTTTTTAAAAGGTGCAGCTGCAACCGCTCTATATGGTTCTAGAGGTGCAAACGGAGTTATTGTTATTACTACTAAAAAAGGACGTAATAAACTAAATGTTAGTCTATCGTCTTCAGTTGAATTTCAAGAAGTATCAAGACTACCTCATTTCCAAAGTGACTTTGGTACAGGTTGGGCTGGTGTTTCTTACTCTAATGTTTCCGGTGAAGGACCTTTAGCTGCTAGTAATGAAAATGGTTCTTGGGGACCAGCTTTTAATGGAGAAGTTAGACCTTGGAGTAGAATTGTTAATAATCAACAATTAATTAAACCTTATGTTGCTTTAAGCGATAATATGAAAGATTTTTATGATACAGGTTTCTCTTACATTAATACAATTAACATTAATGGAGGTGGAGAAATGGCTGATGCATCTTTCACTTATACTAATAGTAATGCAGATGGTGTAATGCCAACAGATCAAGATAGTTTTGATAAACATAATATTGGTATTAATGCAGGCTTGAAATCTAAAAATGAAAAATTTAGTGTGCGTATAGCTGGTAACTATACTGCTAAAGAACAAAAAGCAGTTCCAACTGGACAAGGAGATGATGCAAGTTTTGGTAAATCATTAGTTCAGGAACTAATTCAAATGCCTAATGATATTAGTCTTGTTGACCTAGAAGATAGAGATAATATCTTTTACACACCTAGTTATTTTTACACACCATATGCTGCGAATCCATATACTACGTTAGAAAGTAATAATGTAGAAATACAAAAACACAGAGTTTATGGTAACACCAATTTAACTTATGATTTCACTGATGAATTCTCAGTTTCTTTCCAAGCAGCAACAGATGTTGATAATGAAACGGTTAAAAGATATGGAGCAATTATTGACTATATCCCTGGATCTCCACAAGATAATGCTGGTGCAAACGGTGTTGTAGGTGCAGTTCAAGAAAATAAATACACAACAATTCAGAATGACTTTTTCTTAAATTTAAATTGGAATAAACAAATTAATGAAGATTGGGGTGTTTCTGTATTAGCCGGAGGTAACTACAACGAACGTAAAGGTGACCAATTAAGTGTTACCGTAACTGATTTGGATTTACCAGATTATTATGAATTATCAAATTCAGCTTCTACACCAAGTTTAGGACAAAGTAATTATTTAAAAAGAGTAATTGGTCTTTATGCTCAAGCAGAAGTTTCTTGGAAAGACAGATACTTTGCTACAGTAACTGGTAGAAATGATATGTCTTCATCACTTCCAAGCGAGAACAATTCTTATTTCTACCCTTCTGTTTCTCTTGCTGCTGTTGTTGTTGAAAACAACGATATGTTTATTAAATTAAGAGGAAGTTGGGCTCGAATTGGAAATGACACTGGTTCTTACCAGGTATTTTCTACAGCTGGTCAAGCTTCGAACGATGGCTATTTTGGGCAAATTACTTACCCTTTTGGTAATGTAAACGGTTATGAAATTTATGGAAGAATTGAAAACCAAGAATTACAACCTGAAATTACAGATGAAATTGAATTTGGTTTTGATACTAGGTTTTTCCAAAACCGTTTAGCTTTAGATGTTTCATTATACAGCAGAAAAACTAAAGATTTAATTGTGAATCTTCCAGTTGCTCGTTCTACAGGTTACTCAACAGTTACCGGAAACTTTGTTGATTTAACAAATAAAGGTATTGAATTAGCTCTTACAGGAAAAGCAATAGCTAAAGATAACTTTAAATGGGATATTACTTACACTTTCACTAAAAACGACAATAATGTAGATAGAGTTGCAAGTGACGATGGTAAAATATCAATTTATAGTGCTTATGGAACTAATTTCTATGCTGAAGAAGGTAAACCAATGGGAGCTTTCTACGGACCTGCACCAGCCAAAACGGATTCTGGACAAATTATTGCAGATGCTGCAACTGGTTACTATACTTACTCAGGTGAAGAAGAATATCTAGGAAATGCTCAAAGAGATTTCATCATGGGATTACAAAATTCTTTCAAATATAAAAATTGGAGTTTAAATGTTGGAATGGACTGGAAAAAAGGTGGTATGATGTATTCTTACACAAAAAGACTAAGTCATTTTGTTGGTAATGGTATTGAAACTACTTATAACGGAAGAAATCCTTGGATAATTCCTAACTCAGTTGTTTCAGATGGAAACGGTGGTTATGTTGAAAACACAAAACAAGTAGAATTTGACGATGTAACTGCATTTTACAATGCATCACAAAATCAAGCAATTGAAGGTGAACATTTAATTGATAAATCATTTTTCAGAATTAGAGACGCTGTAATATCTTACGCATTCCCTTCTGAGATGATTCAACAGTCAGGATTCTTAAATTCTTTGGTTCTTTCTTTATATGGAAAAAACTTAGCATTATGGACTCCTGGAGAAAATCCATATGTTGACCCAGAAACTACTTCGTATGGTAGAGGTATAAGAAGTGAATTTGGTGAATTCGCTACAAATCCTGCACAAAGATCTTTTGGAGGAAGTGTTAAATTGACTTTTTAACTATTAAATTATAAACAATGAAAAAAACATATAACAAAATAGCTAGTTTATTATTAGCTAGTATATTTATCTTAATCTCTTGTGAAACTGATTTAGATATTAATAATGATCCAGATCTGTTATCACCAGATCAAGTACCTATGAACTCTGAATTACCTGCTGCAATAACAGGAATCGGTGCTTCAGCAGGTTCTTATTTAGCAATTGTAGGTGGATTTTGGAGTCAATATTGGACACAAAGTGCGGTTGCTAACCAGTACAAACTTATTGATGATTATACATTACCTGCTAGTTCAGGAATTGTAAACGGTACTTGGTCTTCTATGTATGATGCGTTAACTGATGTACGTAACATTAAAAGAATCGCTAAACTAAATGAGAATTGGAATTACTATTTAATTGCTACTAGTTTAGAAGTATATGCATCTCAAATTTTAGTTGATTTCTACGGTGAAATCCCTTATTCTGAAGCTAACAATACGGCAATTTTAAATCCAATTTTTGAAAGTGGTCCCGTTGTTTACGACCTTATGGTAGTAGATTTAAAAGAAGCTCTTGGGAAAGATTTATCTGCTTCTCCTATTGACGATGCTCCAGGAAATACCGATTTTATTTTTGGAGGAGATATGAATAAATGGAAACAGTTTGCAAATACATTATTGTTAAAAGTATTACTTAGACAATCTGAGGCTAATTCAGCATATGCTCAAACTCAAATTACATCATTAATCAATTCTGGTGCAATGTTTTTAAATTCTGATGCTGCTATTACTCAATTTGTAGATGAAGCTAGTAAAAGTAATCCACTTTTCGAAACTGACAGAAGACAATTAAATGTTGGAACTAATCTTAGAGCTAGTGCCACTTTAGGTTCTTTCTTAACCGTTAACAATGATCCTAGACAGCCACTCTTTTATGATGGTGAAAACTACCAATTACAAGGTGATTTTGATGAAGGCTCTTCAACATCATCTATTGTAGAATTATCTGCTACAGATCCTGTATATTTCATTTCGTTAGCTGAAAGTAAATTTTTACAAGCTGAAGCTGATGTTAGATATATGGGTGGAAATAAAGCTAAAGATTTATATGAAGAAGGCGTTATGGCTGCATTCAATCAATGGGAATTAGATGGAAGCTCTTTAGTTTCAGGTGTATATGCATATCCAGCTGGTTCGTTAGAACAAAATATCGAAGCAATTATTACTCAAAAATGGGTGTCTTGTTTCCCTGGAAATGGATTTGAAGCGTTTTTTGAACAAAACAGAACTGGCTACCCAAAAGTATCTTCAGTTCCTCAGGATGATCCATCTTATAATGCTGGTGATTTTTCCTATTCAGTAGAAGGTAAAACAGGTGGATTATTTCCAAAAAGACTTGTTTTCCCACAAGATGAACGTCAAAGAAACTCAAATGCTCCGGCTGCAAGTTCTTTAACCGACAATGTGTGGTATGATATTAATTAATTTAAAAATATAAAAATGAAATATTTAAATATAATTTTAACACTATTTGTAACTGTGTTGGTTTCTTGCTCTGTAGATAGTACTGGAGGCGTATCATCAGTAACAGATTATCCTATTATCACCTTAAACGGCGACGAAGTTGTTTATATTGAGCAAGGGTCGACTTACAATGAACAAGGGGCTATTGCAATGGAGGGTGAAAACGAAATTCCAACAGAAATTACTTATAGTTCTGGTTCATATTACGGAAATTCTGGAGTTGACACAAATACTCCTGACCAATACACTGTTTCTTACTCTGCTGTAAATGCAGATGGGTTTGCTGGTAATGCATTAAGAACGGTTTGGGTAGTTCCTGCAACAGGCGATTTAGTAAATTCAATTGAAGGTTTATACACTGCTGACGCGCAACGTGCACCAACATTTACTCCTAGTTCTCAATATCAAGATATGGAATATGTTATTATCACAAAAACTGGAGGAAATACTTATTCTATTACCCACGCAATTGGTGGTTACTATGATATGGGTAGAGGTTATGGTCCTGGGTACGCTGCTGCAGGTGCAATAATAACTGCAAATGACATTCCTTCTAATGATTTCTCTATATCACAAGCTGTTTTCCCTATTTGGGGGAATACTGTTGATGTTACAGAATTCACTGTAGATCCAACAACTAAAATGATTACATTTACAGGTGATGGTAACTTTGGAAATGGAACATTTAAAGTTCAATTAAAACAAGTTCAATTTTAAAAATACTTATTATGAAAATAAATAAATTAAAAAATATAACGAGTACCATAATGTTGTTCTTTGCACTTGCAACATTAACAACTTCTTGTGATGAAGTTGGCGATCTTGATGTTGGCGGTACTAACGTTGAAGCTATGTCTGGAGATTGGTGGATAATAGCTTTAGAACCAGATGGTGTTACTCCCGCTTATGGAGGTGATTACGAGCAGTTTTCTACATATAACACTGCGGCAAATGACAATGGCTTATGGATTAATGATTATGGACATTGGATGGAAATTCAAACTAAAGTAGTTGTAAATCTTAGTGATAAGACTTTTGCTGGAGTAGCAAATTCTCCTGAGGAAATTACAGGAGCTACTGTTTCAGTTAGCAATGGTAAAATTACTAGTAAAGATTATGTTACAGAAAGTAATACTACAGTTGATGCTATTGAATTTGAAGCTGAATTTAGTTGGGATCCAGGTGTTGTATACAAATTTATGGGACATAAAAGAACAGGATTTGCTGAAGATGAAAATCCTCACTATTCTAATTAATTATTATTGTAATTACAAGATTAAAAAATCCAGAGAAACTTTTCTCTGGATTTTTTTATTTAAACCAATAAATAACTCTTAAAAAACTTTAACGCATTTAGGTTTTCCATAATTTAAACAGAAATTATTATAATAATAGATTTTCCTTTTTTATACCTACATTTGCAGCATGGAAAATGAAGCATCTAAAATATTTGGAATACGGGCTGTTATTGAAGCAATTAATGCTGGTACAACTATAAGTAAGGTATATTTACAAAAAGGATTAACTGGACATTTATTTTCAGAGTTAAACACACTTATAAAGTCGCATAACATAGCTAACAGTTACGTTCCTGTTGAGAAACTAAATCGGTTTTCAAAAAATAGTAATCACCAAGGGGTTGCTGCACAAATATCTCCTATTGAATTTTACGATTTAGACGAATTAATAAGTACTACTTTAGAGAAAAAAAGTGCGCCGTTATTTTTATTGTTAGATCAACTTTCTGATGTTCGAAACTTTGGTGCTATCATAAGAACTGCTGAATGTACAGGTGTTGATGGAATTGTAATTCAAAAGCAAGGAAATGCTCCTGTGAGTGCTGATACTATAAAAACATCAGCTGGAGCTGCTTTTAAAATGCCTATTTGCAAAGTAGATCATATTAAAGATGCTATTTTTCAATTTCAAGCTTCTGATATACAAATAGTAGCTGCAACTGAAAAAACCGAAAACTTAATTTATGATATAGATTTAAAAGTCCCAACAGCCATTGTAATGGGATCTGAAGATAGAGGTATAAACCCTTCTATTTTAAAAATTGTAACTCACAAAGCGAAGTTACCATTGTTAGGAACTATTGAATCTTTAAACGTATCTGTTGCTTGTGGTGCTTTTTTATATGAAGCTACCAGACAACGCTTAAAATAAGACTCTAATATAAATTTCAAAAGTCGACCGACTTATAAAATAAGTTGCCCGACTTTTGAAATAAGTTGCCCGACTTTTGAAATAAGTTGCCCGACTTTTGAAATAAGTTGCCCGACTTTTGAAAAATGACGTTCGTCATTTTTATTTAAGACAATGTGCCTTCTTCGTCTTCGTTTGGTTCAGGTGGTGAATAATTTCCATTTTCATCAAATAAACTCTCAAACTCTTCATTTTTTGTGTATTCGAATGTTTCAGGCTGGGGACCTAAATTTCGAAACAAAATGGCGAAAACCAAGCCTACTATAAAACCTGATAAATGCCCTTCCCACGAAATGCGTTCTTCTACCGGAAATATATACCAAATCATACTTCCATATAAAAAAACAACCGCCAAAGACAAGGCTATTAAACGATAAAATTTTCTGAAAATACCACTAAAAAAAATAAAACTAACCAACATATACACCATACCACTCGCCCCAATATGATACGATGGACGTGCAAATGACCAGGTTAATAAGCCAGTGACCAGTAAGCCAATGATAAGCACCTTATTGGCTATTTTACTATAAAAATAATACAAACTCCACAGCATAGCTAACAACGGAATTGAGTTGTTAAATAAATGCTTGATATCACTATGAATAAACGGTGAGAAAATAACTCCTCTTAAACCTTTAAACGTTTGTGGGTAAATACCAAATTTATTGAAGTTGAATCCGAACTGAATTTCAATAAAATATAGAAACCATATTACAACAACTGCTATAACAGGAATGTATAATGATTTTGATTGAAATGAAAACTGAGTATCAGACATATTACAAACATACAATTTATTCTGAAGTGGTAAAAAAACAAAGTTAACAGGTTATAAAAACCTGTTAACTCTAAAGACTTCAACGTTGCGTTAGGGATTGCAGCGGTATCCTTTTTTGGGAATGCAACGAAGTGGAATTCCTAAAAAAGATTTAGCGAAAAGCCCGACACAAATGCAATGCAGTGTAACGCCCAAAACAATATTATTACTATTTTTACCGTATGAATGAACCTTTAGCAGAACGGATAAGGCCTAAAAATTTAGATGATTATATAAGCCAACAGCATTTGGTTGGTAAAACGGGGGCGTTAACGCAGCATATTAAACGTGGCATTATACCGTCGTTAATTTTGTGGGGGCCACCGGGAATTGGCAAAACCACTTTGGCTAATATTATTGCACAAGAATCTAAACGTCCGTTTTATACCTTAAGCGCTATTAGTTCGGGTGTTAAAGATGTGCGTGATGTAATACAAAAGGCAAAACAAAGCGGCGGTTTATTTACTACTAAAAACCCGATTTTATTTATTGATGAGATTCATAGATTTAGCAAATCGCAACAAGATTCTTTATTAGGCGCTGTTGAAAAAGGATGGGTAACTTTAATTGGTGCGACTACTGAAAATCCAAGTTTTGAGGTGATACCTGCTCTACTCTCTAGATGCCAAGTGTATATTTTAAATTCGTTTAGTAAAACTGATTTAGAGGCGTTACTGCAACGTGCTTTAAATGAAGATGAGCTAATTTCTAAAAAGGAAATTGAAATAAAAGAGACGGATGCTTTGCTTAGAATTTCGGGTGGTGATGCGCGTAAGTTGCTAAATATTTTTGAATTGGTGGTGAATTCTGAAGATGAACCTATTGTGATTAACAATGAAATGGTGCTTTCGAAAGTTCAAAAAAACACTGCTTTTTACGATAAAACTGGCGAACAACATTATGATATTATTTCGGCTTTTATAAAATCGATACGGGGAAGCGATCCAAATGCGGCTGTTTATTGGCTGGCAAGGATGATTGAAGGTGGCGAAGATGCCAAATTTATTGCCCGAAGATTGTTAATTTTAGCTTCAGAAGATATTGGGAATGCAAATCCTACAGCGTTAATTTTAGCAAATAACACGTTTCAGGCTGTAACAACTATTGGTTTTCCTGAATCGCGCATAATTTTAAGTCAGTGTGCTGTGTATTTAGCAAGTTCACCTAAAAGTAATGCCTCTTACGAGGCTATTGGAAGCGCAATTGCATTGGTTAAAGAAACAGGTGACTTATCTGTTCCTTTAGCATTAAGAAACGCTCCTACAAAGCTTATGAAAGAATTAGATTATGGAAAGGAATATAAATATTCTCATAATTACGAAAACAACTTTGTTGCGCAAGAGTTTTTACCAAAAGAAATTGAAAACACAAAACTATTTAATCCGGGAAATAATCCTAGAGAAAATAGTTTGAGAGAATTTTTAAAAAAACGCTGGAAAACGAAGTACAATTATTAGTTTATCCTTTTATAAATTTTAATACCCGATTTTGAATCTATTTTAAGGTTTCCACTTTCATCGATTTCCAATAGTTGTGTTTGCTTAAAACCTGTTTTTTTCACCATAAAAATAGTTGGCTTTGAAGTTGTGTAAATTTCAGCAAATTCAAAATCTTCATCACCTCCTACAACTTTGTAATCGTTTCCTTTTTTTGAAATCACACATTCACCCCACATATCAATAAAATAAGTACCTTCAATAGTATAAGCTTTTGCTGCTTTATCTGGTTTGGATTCTTTAATTTCTTTAGCCTCTTTTTTTGGCACAACAACAGGAATTGCTGCAACTGCAACAGGAGCTGAAGCTTCTTTTACAGCTTTAACTTCAACTTCACTCTTTGTTTCAGCAATTTCTTCTTTAACAGCAGTTTCAACAGGTGATACAGCTACAACTTGCTCTTCTGCAGATTCAGCAACAACAGCTTCAATAGCTGTAATTTCTTCGGTAGTTTCACCTTCAACCTCTTCATCTAATTCTTGAATATTTACAAAAGCATTTCTTATAGCTTGATGATACCCTTTTTTATAGTCCTTTATTTTAGACCTTCCTTCAGGTGTTGTATAAATTACTTTGTTATAACAATCTACCAAACTAATAGTTACTTTTGTTGACAACATTCCAGACTCATCATTAACAATCGCTTTTAATGCAGCACAAGCGTTTAAAGCCAATTCTTCAGGAAAACTCTCATCACTAAAAAAAACGATGAATTCTTCTTTTTCAAATAAAAATTTTGTGAGTGAATTAATTTGGTGTTGGTCTTCTCTTTTTTGAAATTCGTATTGTTTTGGAACAATTATATATTTATAATCTTTTATTGATTTTTGCGCAAATAGTGTTGAGCTAGCTAAAATAATAAGACAAAATGTAGAAAATGTGCGTAACATAAATTAAACCTATTTAGAATTGTTATGAATTTTGTAAATGTACTACTATTTATTGTAAAAAATAAAGTTGATACCAACTTGAATACTCGTGCTTTTGGTATTGTACAAATTATTTAAGTACAATAAATTATCAGCCAACAGGTATAAATTGAACGGTCCAAATTGTGTGGAAATTCCTGCTCCTAAATTTGAAAATGAATATGCATCGGCAGTATAGGAAACCTTTGCTTGAAAATGTTTACTAAACCAACGTTCATAAAATAATGTAGCAGCTACATACGAATGCACAGACCCAACTGCTGAAAACAATTGAACCCCTACTTTGTTTGAATATTTCCCTGGTCGTGTTTCAAATCTACAATCATCATATTCTTTTCCGAAGGAATAATCAATTGCTCCATTCAATTTCATTGGCCTAGTTGAAATATAATTTGTATTTAAAGTATCTACCACAACATCTTCCTCAAACCTATCTTTTAAATCATTCCAATAATCTTCTGGATTCTCTAAATCAAACCCCAAGTTAAAACCATCTACTTTAAAATCGCCTTTCACAGTATACGATTCAACATCTTTAGTATAGTAAATAAAACCAATATCTTGAGCGCTTCCACTTAATGTCCATTGTTTTTTAAAATGATAGGTGAAACCGAGGTCAACACCTACTCCATAATTTCCGCTAAAAAATAGTTTTTTGATATAGTCTGATGGTTCTACATTATCATAATCATCCAATACAATTCCCGAAGTTTGAATTAGCACATCAACATTTTCTAGTTCTTGTTGATATAAATTATCAACACCTTTATTTGTAACTAAAGCTCCTTTATTTCCTTTACTACTGGCGTTTAAAACTCCTGAATATAATTTGAACCTACCTCCTACTTGCCATTTATCAGTTATTTTTTTTGAAATTCCAACGTGATAAACCCCTAATAGTTCAGCTCTTGCTGTAAGTTTACTAATTGCATAATTTCTATTGACATCGGTATTCCCTTCATAAGCCAAGTCTATAAGATCTCTTGGAGTTTTCACTAATGCATTTGACTCTTGGTAATACCCAAAACTTACATACGTTGTTTTGTTTAAACCAAAACCTGCACTTATAACTTCAAGCTGCTGTGTAAGTTCAAAAAATTCAGACTTCCCAAATTTATTAACTACGTCATCTATTTTTGTGTTGATATCTATTCCATCGTCAGCAAAAACATCATAGGCTGAAAACCCTGAAAAACCTCCATGTAAACTTACTTGTGAAAATAACGGAAAGCCAATATAAAACTTGTTTTCAACTTCAGCACCTGGATTCAGCATTAAAGTTTGCGGAAGACCAGCAAAATTGTACAAAACTTGTTTATTTTGGGCGAATGATTTTAATGAAAACAGTACGATTATTATCAAAATGAATGTTCTCATATCGTCTTGTATCTTAAAAATAATTCAACCGATGATTTAAATTCTACATAAGAATCATCGCCAGGTAAAATTACACTACCATCGTCACTAGGACGTAATTCTAAAAAGAACGCAAAAAATTCTGTTTCAAAAATATAATGAAGATCTTCAGTTGGGATTTCAATAATTGTAATTAATTCGTTTGAATTTGCAGGAATTACAATTGGATCTAGCTCATAAATAGGGTTTTGATTCACATCAAAAAAAACAATTTGTGCATTAAAATTTCTATTGAATACATTGGTTGTTTGTATGGTAAATTCAACTTTTTCTAGATGCTTTTGCGGAACGTCTTTTAAAGGGGCTTTAACAATATCTAACTGTAAGGGTACTTCGGTATTTACTGAGTCTAAAAAATCTGGAGCATATAATTCAAAATACACAAGTGTAATAAGGTAACTGGGCGTAATTTCAACAGCATCAACCTGATCAAAGTCAACATTTTTAGTACAACTAAAAGTAGTGATTAGTAACAAAATGATGGTGCTTAATTTTAAGGGTTTCATAAATATAAAAACAGTAGTTTTTTGGGTTTATTATTTTATAAGTAGTTTTTAATTTCGATTAAATTTGAAACCGATTTTATACTTTCGGAAACAGACTCATTGTTGAAATTACAGTAAATAACATCAAAACCTGCATTTTTAGCGCCCATAATATCAGCTTCCCAATTGTCACCAATCATAACAGACTCGGTTGATTTTGCATTTGTTTTCTCTAACGCATATTCAAAAATAATTGGATTTGGTTTTTTTACTCCAACATCTTCTGAAGTAATTATAGTTTTAAAATATTTTGTTAAATCTGATTTTTCAATTTTCTTGTATTGCACTTCATTAAAACCATTGGTTATAATGTGCAACTCGTAATTAGGAAATAAATGGGCTAAAATATCATGAGCGCCATCAAACAACAAATTACTATCGGGTAACACTTCAATATAATCAACCGCTAAATTATTGATAACCTCATCTTTAATCTTAAAATTAATTTTATCGAATGTATCTTTCAACCTTCCAAATCGTAAGGCTTCCTTAGAAACTCTTTCTTCCCTATAAAGTTTCCAGTATTTTTGGTTTATGTTTCTATAATAATTTAAAAACTTATCTATATTAACATGAACGTTATTTTTATTAAAAATTGTACGAAAAGCAATATCAGAATTTGTTTCAAAATCCCAAAGCGTGTGATCTAAATCGAAAAATATGTGGTTTATTTTCATTTTTTAAAAATATAAATATAATCTATACTTAAAAAACTATTTTAGCGTTTATATTTGTTACTTAATTTCTCCTTTTTCTCTTGAGTAAAAAACTTCATATATTATTTTTAAGTGGTTGGTATCCTTCTCGTGTTTTACCATCTAATGGTAATTTTGTTCAAAGGCATGCCGAGGCTGTTGCAACTAAACATAAAGTAACGCTTGTTCATGTAGTTACTGATGAAAACATTAACAAGAAAGAGATTGTTGAAAAAACCATAAACAATGTTTTCACAAAAATTGTTTATGTTCCTAAAGTTTCGAATAGCTTTTTTAAATTTTTATTTTTTTTAAAAACCTATTTAAATGAAATTAACGCTATTGAATCATTTGATTTAACCCATCTAAACATTACGTTTCCGAAAGGAATTATAGCTTTATATGTTAAGTTCTTCAAAAAGAAACCTTATATAATTTCAGAACATTGGAGTGTTTTTTTACCTGAAGACAAAGCTAAGTTATCTTTTGGCAAAAAAATGATTACAAAATTTATTGTAGCAAATGCTAAATATGTAATTTGTGTTTCTAATTCCTTGAAAATTGAAATGCTAAAAGCTGGTTATAAAGGAAATTATAAGGTAATTGGTAATATTGTAAATACTAAATTATTTTTTCCAAAACCCAAAAAAAACCAATTATTTGAAATTGTTCATATTTCAACTTTTAATGAAGAGTCAAAAAATATTAGTGGAATTTTATCAACTATAAAAAAGCTTTCAGAAATTAGGTCTGATTTTATTTTTAAGATTATTGGTAATACTAACAATTCTGAATTATTAGAAACTATTAAAGAACTTAATATTCCTTCAAACCTAATTAAGGTTGAAGGGTTTAAACCTCCTTCTGAAATTGCAACAATATTGCAAAAAGCAAACCTTTACATTTCATTTAGTAATTATGAAACGTTTGGAATTGTTATGATTGAAGCTTTAGCTTGTGGAACACCTGTAATTTCGACTAATACAGGGATATTAATTGAGATGAAAACTAAGAAATTTATATCAATTATACCTAAAAACAATAAAGAGGCTTTATTGCAATCTATAATCAATTTTTTAAATTGTGATACCAATTTTGATCTGCAACAAATGCACCAATTAATTGAAGATAAATTTAGTTCTAAAAAAATTATTGAAGCATACAACCAACTATATACTAGTGTGCTTTCATCTAATAAAAAATTAATAATATAATGTGTGGAATTGCAGGTATTATAAACCTTACCAAACCGGCACCAAATTCTTTGGAACTTTTTGCCATGACAAAAAGTATGGTTAATAGAGGTCCTGATGATGAAGGATATATGCTTTTCAACGAGGCTTCAATTCCTTTTTATGGAAATGATACTATCCTAAAAAAACACCAACATATTGATAATGCAATAAGCCATCATTTTAAAGTTGGCTTTGGTTTTAGACAACTAAAAATTATTGATTTAAGCAATAATAGTCATCAACCAATGTGTGATATAGATCAGAAATATTGGATTATTTTTAATGGTGAGATTTATAATTACAAAGAAATTAAAAGTGAACTTATTAGTATTGGATATCAATTTTTCTCAAACTCAGATACTGAAGTTATTTTAAACTCTTATAGAGAATGGGGTAAAAAGGCGCTCAATAAATTTAATGGGATGTTTGCCTTTTCTATTTTTGACAGCGTTAAAAATGAGTTATTTATAGCACGTGATAGAATGGGTATAAAACCACTTTATTTTTACCATACTACTCATAAATTTATTTTTGGCAGCACTATAAAATCTATTATCGATTCAAAACTATACACTCCAGCAATTAATTGGGAAGGATTAACTCAAAACTTCCGTTTTTCAATAGCACAAAGACCTACTACCTGTTTTAAAAATATTACTGCATTAGAACCTGCTCATTATTTAAAAATTGATTTAAATACCAATATAATAATAAAAGAACAATATTGGGAAATTCCTGTAAATTCACAAAATTTTGATTTAACCGAAAAACAATCTAAAGATCTTATTGAAGAAAGTTTAATTAAAGCTGTAAACTACCGATTGAATGCTGATGTTGAGGTTGGAACATTTATGAGTGGTGGAATAGATTCTACAACTATTTCAGTAATTGCCTCTAAAACAAACCCCTTAATTAAAACATTAACACTTGGGTTTACAGAGTTTAAAGATTTTAACGAAATTAAAGAAGCTACTGAAACTGCAACTCTTAATAATTTAAATCATAAAATAACCTATACCAATGCATCTGATATTTTAACCAATATAGATCAAATTATTACTACCTATGAAGAACCTTATTTTGCGTTATCTGCGAATTTTATTTTAGCTAAAATTGCCGCTAACAATCATTTAAAAGTTGTTTTAAATGGTCTTGGAGGTGATGAATTATTTGGGGGATATGATGTTTATAATAAACTACCACTTTGGAATAAACTAAAAATGTATAAACACTTCATAAAATTATTACCAAATATGCATCCTAAAATTAGTAAAGCAATTGATATTTCAGGATATACTACTATTGGAGAATTCTATGCGCACTATTACACAAATTACAATGATTATAGCATCTCTAAATTATTTAACACACCCGTTAAGTCTACCCAAAATACAATTGCAGATACTTATAACCCAAACGGCTTAAGTTTTACTGACAATTTTGAAGCCTTAAACTTTTATAATTTAAAATCATACATTAGTAATCACCAAATGAGAACAACAGATCATTGTGCAATGCATTTCTCTTTTGAAGGACGATTTCCTATGTTAGATCATAATTTTATTGAAGCCTCTTTTAAAATTCCAACTAAGTACAAAGTTAAAAACAACATTCAAAAATATGTTTTAAAAGAACTATCAAAAAAATACATTGCTCCTAGCTGTTTAGCTATGCATAAAAAAGGGTTAAGTCTGCCTATAAAACATTGGATTTCGAATGATTTAAAAGATTTTACATTGGATCATATTCAAAAATTAAAAACTAGACACCTTTTTAATAATAATGAGATTGATGAAATTTTAACATCGAATGATGCCTACAAAATATGGCAACTTGTTTCAACTGAATTATGGATTGATAAATTTATCTCAACAAAGTGAAGCATAGTCTCGACTTTATAAATGGGTTTCTAAGTAGAGCAGGTAGCTTTGTATTTAGCGCATCTGTAATTTCAAAAGGTCTTTCATTTTTAGCCTCTTGGGTTGCTATAAAATTAATTCCGAACAAAGATTTAGGAGCTGTAATATATGCTTTTCAAATTATTGCTTTTATAATTCCCATAGCTGGTTTTGGTTTAGAACAAGGGCTTCTTAGATATGGAGCATTACTAAAATCAACTATCGAAAAAAATAAACTTTTTACTTACACATTAAAATATGGAATACTTATTAGTTTAATTTTAGCTGGATTAATAATATTTGTTACTTTTTTTATTGACTTTAATTTAGAGAAA
Organism: Lutibacter agarilyticus; assembly: GCF_900188235.1. Taxonomy (GTDB): domain Bacteria; phylum Bacteroidota; class Bacteroidia; order Flavobacteriales; family Flavobacteriaceae; genus Lutibacter; species Lutibacter agarilyticus. The sequence continues at coordinate 235,147 of NZ_FZNT01000003.1, forward strand.
ACTAAATACTATTTAATATTTTTATCTCTAGCACTCACCACTCATTATATATTAGGAGTCATAAAAATTAAGACACTTTTAGACAAAAAAAACAAGCTATATTCTTTTATTGAATTAACTTATAATTTATTATTTGTATTGTTAGTATTTGTATTAAGTTACTTCTTTAAAGAATTAGGTTACGCAATAGCTCTAATAATTACTCCATTAATAGCGTCTTTATTATTTATTCATAAATTAACTTTTAAATGGAATGAATCTGTAAATAATGGAAGTACAAATTTTGCTTTTTGGAAATATGGTTTTTTTGCAAGCCTTTCAAATGTAACTACACAACTTCTTATTTCTATTGATATTATTTTAATTGGAAGTATTTTAAACAATCTTGAATTAGTTACTGCTTTTAAATATATTTCTATAATTCCGTTCAGCTTTCTTTTTTTATCTCAGGCTGTTATGACTACAGATTTTGTTAATTTAACTGAAAAAATTAACGATAAGGAATACATTATTAATTATATTAAAAATTATATAAAACTTTTTACGTTAATAAGTTTAGGATGCCTGCTATTTATCTATTTTTCAGGAAGCTATATTTTAACTTTTTTTGAGAAAGATTATTCACAATATGCAACAACCCTACTTATTTTAACAATTGGTATTTCTGGAATTTTGATTATACGAGGGCTTTTTGGAAATTTACTTTCATCTATAGGAAAAGCGCATTTAAACTTTATTACCACTACTATCGCTATTGCATTAAATTTGGCTTTAAATTATTTCTTAATTCCTAAATATGGCATTAATGGTGCTGCAATAACCTCAGCATTTCTAATGTGGTTTACAGGTATTTTGTCCTGTTTATTTTTCTTTTATTATTTTAATAAAAAAAGGACATTTTAACTACTATATATTTTTCCTTTGTTCTCCCAAAACTTTTATAAAATTCAGCAACTCCTTCAATCATTGAGCCTTCAAAATCTAATACTAAATCCTTATTTTGATATTGACCAATTAAAGTAGATATTAACAATGTTGGTAATCCTTTTTCTTTAGCCTTTATTGTTGCAATAGGCAATAAATACGTTATTCTATTGATTTCTTTCAACCAAACTAAACCTGCAATTAATTTTTTACTTTCTCTAATTCCCCAAATACAAACACGTTCATTATTACTATTTAATAAATTCTTTATTATTGTTATTTGGTCTTGACCTAATTGATAGTTTTTTTGTGTATTCAAATAAAAATCTAAAAATTCTTCTGAACTAATTTCTTCATCAACAATAGAATTTAATTTTAGCGTTTTCTTTAAAACCCGCTTCCTATTCTTATTAAACCCCTTATAAATCTCTTCATAAGGCTTATTTAAAGAAAGTATATAATTTACCCTTTCCGTTAAATTTTTATGTTGAAATTTATTTTCAGAATTAAACTGAATTGTAACTTTTTTAAACTTTCTTGGTATAGCTTTTATAAATTTTAATACAAGATCTTCGGAAGTTTTTATAGCTGAAAAAACACCTAATTGCTGTGTCCAAGCTGGTGGATATATATACTTAATAAAATATTTTTGTCGCCAAGGCAACGGCATTACCGCTTCATAATCATTTAAAATTAAGGCATCCCAATTATCAGCTACACTATCTAAATACCAACTGTACGCATAAATACGTGAGTTGATAGCTGATTGAACACAAGCATCATATTTTTGAATATCTAGTTGATTTCGTTTTAAATAATGAATCATACTAGCCTATCACCATTTTTTTGTAAATTTCGCTCCAGCCTTCCCAACCATTTGTTTCACTTAAAGTTTCATTGTGAAAAAGCGATACAAATGTTCCGTTTACACTTTTAACCGTGTCTTTTAATTCTAAAATTTTAGCCAAGCTTTCTTTACTATTTAAATTCATCCCATCTCTTAAGGTTACATCCATCAAAACGAAAGGTATAATTTTTAAAGGTGTTTGAATTTCAAAATCTAAATCGTAAAAATAAAACGGCGTACAGGTACTTGCCCTAAATCCAACGCGTTTGGCATATCCCATTGTATAATCTTCTTCAATATCTAAATCAATTAAATATTGATAAGTTTCGGGAATACTTAACCTTAAATAATGCTGCCTTGAAAATTTAATAGGTGTATTGGTGATGTTTTCTAACCGTTGTTTTTCTTTTTTAATTTTATCTAAATCCTTATATGAAAAATACGAAGGATGCATTCCTATTTTAGCGTAATCTCCAACCGATTTAATCAACGATTGAAACCTACTGTTTGATGCTGAAATATTTTTATCATACGTTGTATAATCGCCTAACAAAAAGAAAAATAAGGTTTTTACTTGGTGTTCTTTTTTTATGCTTAATAACTCTTTAAACGTATTAAATGGATCTTGCTTAAGATTTAATATTGCTAAAAAACGATTCCAAAAATTCACAAATCTAAAACCAACAATATCCTTTAAAAATCCACCAATGGTTCTCACAACTCCTTTATGTTTAAAAGAGTAAGCCGCATCAACATCTATGGTTGAAATAAGTTCGAAGGTTTTTGATTTATATTCATAATTTGGAAACTTTTCTTTTAGTGCTTCTAAAAATTTTAAGGCCCAAATATCAATCACTGGCTGTTCTAAAAATCCGTTTTTAAAGGCAATACTTTCTTCCGCAGGAAATCGTTCATGAAAATCTTGTACGTGCGGTAAATATTCTTCATATCTACTTATTAAGTAAAAGCCCGCGGCAAAAATATCAAACGGAATACTGGAGGCTTCGCCTGCAGCAAAAAAACAAGGTACTTCGTCCCATTTTAAAATGTTAATATCAATATCATTTATTCCTTGGTCAAATAAAAGATCATTACTTCTTATAAAAAATTCAGAAGCTAATGGTGATTTTGAATAGGTTATTTTTGGACCGCTATGCGCAACAAACTTATCAATTTTTGTAGTAAAAGTAACTTCAATTTGAAGTATTCGAACAAAAAAATGTTTAAAAATATAAGTTAATCGTGGTGTAATTTTATGAGTATAAACTAATAACATAGATATTTAACTGTTGCTTTACATTAAACTTTCATCAGCAAAGCTAAAATAAGCATTTTCTGTAATAATTAAATGATCTAGCACTTTTATATCTAAGGTATCTCCTGCTAATTTTAATTTGGCAGTAATAGATTTATCAGCCACACTTGGTTGCAGTTTTCCTGACGGATGATTGTGACACAATATAATGGCTGTTGCAAACAAATCAATCGCTTTTTTAAATACCAACCGTACATCTACCAAGGTGCCTGTTAATCCTCCTTTACTAGATTGCTCTTTAAACAATACTTTATTTGAATTATTTAAATAAATAATCCAAAATTCTTCGTGCTGTAATTCACCAATTAAGGGTTGCATAATTTCAAAAACGGCCTTGCTACTAGTTATTTTTGGAACAACCAAAGCTTCCTCTAATCGTCTTCTTCTACCTAATTCTAATGCGGTAATTATGGAAATTGCTTTTGCTTCACCAATACCTTTAAATTTAATCAAATCAGAAACAGTTAGCTTCCCTAATCTATTTAAATTGTTTTCTATTGAATTTAATATTCTTTTTGATAAGTCTACAGCACTTTCATTTCTATTTCCTGAACCAATTAAAATAGCAATTAATTCGGCATCAGAAAGTGCTGTTTTACCTTTGAGTACTAGTTTTTCTCTAGGCCTATCATCTTCAGCCCAAGCCTTAATGGAAAGGGATTTATTTTCATATTTCATAACTTTTTTTATCAAATATACTAGTATTCAACAACTTAAAAAAACACAAATTATGTATCCAAACAAAATAATTATTTAAAACTTCAAAATTAATATAGTTTGTTATTGATATTTATTTAAAATAGTAGTACTACATATTACTTAATCAATCAGTTAGCTAATTAACACTTTGTTGTGATTTAAAATAAATTTACTATTTACAAATAAGAATAATATCTTTGCATAAATATTTCTATACATGAAAATTATAATTGCAGGTGCAGGAGACGTTGGTTTTCACTTAGCAAAACTGCTTTCTTTTGAATCTCAAGACATCTTTTTAATTGACACTGACTCTGAAAAACTTGATTATGCAAGTAATCATATAGATGTTATAACAAAAAAAGGTGATGCTACTTCAATAAAATTATTAAAAGATGTAAATATTGATCAGGCCGATATTTTTTTAGCGGTTACTGAATCTCAAAACACCAATTTCACAACCGCAGTTTTAGCTAAAAAATTAGGCGCTAAAAAAACAATAGCACGTATTTCTAATCACGAATTTACACAAAACTCTGAAATTGATTTTTCTGAAATAGGTATTGATTATATGATTTCTCCAGGTGAATTAGCCGCCGATGAAATTCTAATGCTGTTGAATCAATCCGCTTTTAATGATACCATTCAATTTGAAAATGGAACGTTAAATATTTTAGGAAGTACCTTAGAATATAAATCGCCACTTATAAATCTAACTGTAAGAGAAGCACGAGAAAAATTTTCAGATATTGATTTTATAACCATTGCTATTAAACCCGACAACACTAGTGAAACTATAATTCCGAGAGGAGACACTGTTTATAATGCTGATGATCAAATTTATTTTTCTACACCAAAAGAAAGTATCAAAAGTCTTTACAAATTAATGGGTAAAACTCAATTTGGAGTAAAAGATGTGATGATTTTAGGTGGTGGAAAAATAGGGGTAAAAGCAGCACGTAGTTTATGTGATAATAAATTCAATATTAAATTAATTGAAATAAATAAACAACGCGCCAAAGACATTGCTGAAAAATTGCCAAATGCCTTAGTTATAAAAGGTGACGGAAGAAATGTTGAACTTTTAGAAGAAGAAAGTATTACTGAAATGGATGCTTTTATAGCAGTAACTGGTAATTCTGAAACCAACATTATGTCGTGTTTGGTTGCAAAATCTAAAGGCGTTAAAAAAACCATTGCCTTGGTTGAAAATATGGATTATATCAATATTTCGCAAACTATTGGTATTGATACTTTAATTAATAAAAAACTACTTGCTGCAAGTGCTATTTTTAAACACGTACGTAAAGGTGATGTATTAAAATTGGCCAACTTACACAATGTAGATGCTGAAGTTTTAGAATTTAGGGTTAAAGAAAATTCACCTGTTACAAAACGTTTGGTAAGAGATATAAAATTGACTAAAAAAGCTGTTTTTGGAGGTGTTATAAGAAATGGTATTGCACATATGACTTTTGGAGATTTTCAAATTTTAGCGGGTGATAAAGCGGTTGTATTCTGTCTTCCAGAAGCTATTCATAAAGTTGAGAAACTATTTAACTAAACATGAAAAACCTTAATTTCAAAATTATACTTAGCTTTTTAGGCTTAACTTCATTAATGAATGGTGCTTTTATGTTAGTAGCAGCACCTTTTAGTTGGTATCATCAAGAATCTGAATTTTCAGGAATTGTTTTAGCCGGAATAACAACTATGATTTTAGGGGGGCTGTTATGGCTTTTTAACAGAACCGACAATAAACATTTAGGTAAAAAAGAAGGATATATTATTGTTACCTTTGGTTGGTTAATGTTATCTTTTACAGGAACACTACCTTATGTTTTCACAGGAGCTATCCCTAGTTTTACAGATGCTTTTTTTGAAACTATTTCAGGTTACTCTACAACAGGTTCTTCAATTTTAACTGATATTGAATCTATGCCAAAAGGAATTTTATTTTGGCGAAGTGCTACCCATTGGATTGGTGGAATGGGTATTATTGTGCTTACAATTGCTATTTTACCTTTATTAGGAATTGGAGGAATGCAGCTTTTTATGGCTGAAGCTCCGGGTCCATCGGCTGATAAAATGCACCCTAGAATTACCGAAACAGCAAAACGCTTGTGGGGTATTTATTTTATGCTAACCATTATAGAATTTTTTCTTTTGAAAATTGCAGGTATGACTTGGTTTGACGCCATAAACCACGCCATGGCAACTATGAGTACAGGTGGTTTTTCAACAAAAAATGCGAGTATTGCTCACTACAATGCAAACCCACTCATTCAATACATTATTATTTCTTTTATGTTTATTGCAGGTGCTAACTTTGTACTTACCTATTTTGCATTAAAAGGTAAAATTAGCCGTGTTTTTAAAAGTGAAGAATTTAGATATTACTTTTTTGGGTCATTGGGGGTAATTTTATTAATTACCTTTTTTATTGTGAATCATCAAGATCCAAATTTGATTACAAGCATTCATCATCCTAAAGTTTGGGGAGCAACAGAAAGTGCTTTTAGACACGCAGCATTTTCAGTAGTTTCAGTAGTAACAACAACAGGTTTTGTTTCTGCAGATTTCACTATGTGGAGCGCTATGGCTACCACCGTAATGTTTTCGTTATTTTTTATTGGAGGCTCAGCGGGTTCTACAAGTGGAGGTGTAAAAATTGTACGTCATATAGTTATGATAAAGAGTAGTTTTTATGAATTTAAAAAACTATTGCATCCCAATGCTATTATCCCTGTTCGTTATGACGGGGGAAGCGTACCTAAAACCATCATTTACAACATCTTGTCTTTCTTTGTTTTGTATATGCTAATTTTCATCGTTAGTAGCATTATATTGAGCCTTTTTGGACTAGATTTTGAATCGGCTATTGGAGCAACGGCTTCTTCTTTAGGAAACATAGGTCCTGCTATTGGTTCGGTAAGTCCAGTTGATAATTTTTCACACTTATCAATACCCGCTAAATGGTTTTGTTCATTTTTAATGCTAATTGGTAGATTAGAATTATTTACCGTATTAATTTTATTAACACCTTTCTTCTGGAAGAAAAACTAAATCAATTCTTTAAATTTATTAAAATCTAAACCACCATAGTTTCCTGAACTCATTAATAACAACGCTGTATTTTCAAAATTTTGTTTGAATAAAAATTCTTTAAAATCAGTTGGATTTGTATAAATAATTAAGTCTTCTCTATTAAAGGCCTCTTTTATTTGTTGTTCAGTAACTTTTTCTAATTTTTTAATTTCTACTGAATGAGGAGAATAAAATACAACTGCCACATCAGCTTTATCTAATGCACCTTCGTATTCTTTTAAAAAATCGGCATTTAAACTACTATAAGTATGTAATTCCAAGCAAGCTAATAGCTGCCTTTCATTGTATTGATTTTTAACTGCTATTGTAGTTGCTTCAACTTTACTTGGTGAATGTGCAAAATCTTTAAAAACTACTGTCGACTTATTTTCTGTTATTTTTTCTAAACGTTTACTTGCTCCTTTAAAACTAGCAATGGCTTCGTAAAACTCTTCTTCACCTACTCCCATATGCTGACAAATCCATTTTGCTCCCGCTAAGTTTTGTAAATTATGTTCGCCAAAAATTTCTAAAGGCAGCTGCCCTTCAAAAGTATCAATATAAGTTACTCCATCTACAATTTTATAAGTAGGTGTTGTATAAGGGTATTTCTTAATAGGGTTTTGAGATGATTCAACTACATTTTTCAATGTTTCATCTTCTTCATTATAAACCATAATCCCCCCATCTGTCAATGAATTTGTGAAAATTGAAAACTGTTCTACATAATTTTCAAATGTTGGAAACACATTGATATGATCCCAAGCAATACCGCTTAACAATGCAATATTTGGTTTGTATAAATGAAATTTTGGGCGCATATCTATTGGACTAGATAAATACTCATCACCTTCCAACACAATAAACTCGTTAGAAGCTGTTAAGTGCACCATTGTATCAAATCCATCTAACTGAGCACCAACCATATAATCTACTTCAATTTCATGATAATTTAATACATGTAATATCATAGATGTAATGGTAGTTTTTCCGTGTGAACCACCAATAACAACGCGTGTTTTATCTTTAGATTGCTCGTACAAAAACTCAGGGTATGAATATATTTTAAGCCCTAATTCTTGAGCTTTTAACAACTCAACATTATCTGGTTTTGCATGCATTCCTAAAATAACAGCATCTAAATCTGTAGTAATTTTATCAGGAAACCAACCAAATTCTTGAGGTAACAAGCCACAGTTATCAAGTCGAGATTTTGATGGTTCAAAAATGGTATCATCACTTCCTGTAATTACATATCCTTTTTGAAATAATGCAAGCGCTAAATTATGCATTGCACTACCTCCAATGGCTATAAAATGTATTTTCATTAAATTCTTTGTTTAATAAAACCAAATGTAAGTAAACTATTAAACTTACAAAAAACAATCAGACTTTCTTTTTTACAGCTATAACCTATGGTTTCGCTTAATAAACAATGAAATACACGAAGGTTTCAATAAAATTTATTACATTTATTCTTAAATTATATTTGCTATATTAAAACCTCATTATTTAATCAAACTTTATTAAATGGAAAAATTACTGTTTTCATTACCCAAAAAAGTAATATTACTCGCTTTTTTGTCTTTTTTTATTTTTCAGCACAACTCCTTTTCGCAATGCGTTATTGCTAACCCTGTACAAGAATTCTGTGCAAGTGAACATAAAACAGTTGCCGATTTAGAAGTTACAACAGGGATTAACGTTGTTTGGTTTGATGCCTTAAATGGTGGGAATCAATACGAACCCTCTGATCCTATTGTAGATGGAAATTCGTATTATGCATTAGACATAGACCCTAGCTGTACCGACCCAACAAGAATTGAGGTAACAGTTATTATTTATGGTGAACCTCCTACAAACGTTGATGTTTTTGTTGGGAAATGTGCTAGTGAACAATCAACAATAAACGATTTATCTGCCGATGGTATAGACATAAAATGGTTTGATGCTCAAACTGGAGGAACCGAATTACCAACTTCTACAGAATTACAAGACGGTCAAACATACTGGGTGCAACAAACTGAAAATGGCTGTACAAGTGAACGGTTGCCAACTACAGTTAGTTTAATTGACCCTGCCACCCCAACCATACAAAATGTGCAATCATTTTGTTCAACACAAAACGCCACAGTTGCTGATTTAGAAGCTAATGAAAGTAATATTGTTTGGTATAGCTCAGAAAATTCAACTACACCTTTAAACACATTAACACCGCTTATTAATGGTGAAGATTATTGGGCTTCACAAATTATTTTTCCATGTGAAAGTACCGTGAGAATGCAAACAACCGTAGTTATTGATACGGTATCAGATGCTGGAACTGAAGGGTCTTACAGCGAATGTGAACTAAATTTAACAACTACTAATTTATTTAGTCTTTTAGGAGGAACCCCTGATAATACAGGTGTATGGTCTGGTCCAAGTACACTTTCTGGTGATTACTTAGGAACTTTTGATCCAGGAGTCAATACCGAGGGAACTTATACGTATACGGTTGCTAGTAGCCTAGGCGTTTGTCCTGATGCAACTTCAAATGTAGAAGTAATAATCTTAAAAGTTGTACCTCCTACTACTTCATCCACAACTCAAACATTTTGCGAAATAGATGATCCAACTGTAGGTAGTTTATTGGCTGCAGGAGTTAATATTCAATGGTACGATACTGACACTTCTACAACACCACTAAATTTATCTGATGCATTAATAAATGGAGAAGATTATTACGCAACCCAAACTGAAGCAAATGGGTGTGAAAGCACCTCTAGATTAAAGGTAACAGCAAGTATTATAACTCCATTACCACCTACAACTTCAAATGCAACACAAACATTTTGTGAAATTGACAACCCAACTATTGCTAGTTTAAATGCTGTTGGAACAACGATTCAATGGTATGATACTGAAACTACAACAACTCCTTTAAATTTAACCGACACTATAATAGACGGTGAAGATTATTGGGCTACTCAAACTGAAGCTTCGGGCTGTGAAAGTGTATCTAGACTTGTAATTACAGCTAGTGTAATAGCTCCGTTACCACCTACAGCTTCACAAACAAACCAAACATTTTGTGAAATTGACAATCCAACGGTTGCTAGTTTAAATGCTGTTGGAACAACGATTCAATGGTATGATACTGAAACTTCAACAACACCTTTAAATTTAACCGACACTATAATAGACGGTGAAGATTATTGGGCTACACAAACTGAAGTTGATGGTTGTGAAAGTAAAACACGTTTGCAAGTAACTGCTACTATTGAAACACCTTTAGCTCCAACAATTTCTGAAGCCAATCAAACTTTTTGTGAAATAGACAACCCAACTATTGCTAGCTTAAATGCTAGTGGAACTTCTATTCAATGGTATGCTACTGAAACTTCAACAACAGTTTTAAATACAACAGATATTTTAGTTGAACAAACTTATTGGGCCTCTCAAACTGATGCTTCTGGATGTGAAAGTGCAACTAGATCTATTGTAACCGTAACAATAACAGCTCCGTTAGCACCTATAACTTCGGAAGCTACACAAACATTTTGCGAAATAGACAATCCAACTATTGCAAGTTTAAATGCTATTGGAACAACCATTCAATGGTATGCTACTGAAACTTCAACAACACCTTTAAATTTAACCGACACTTTAATAGACGGTGAAGATTATTGGGCTACTCAAACTGAAGCTTCGGGCTGTGAAAGTACTGCTAGATTAGTTGTAAATGCAGTTGTATTAGCTCCTTTAGCCCCTACAACTACAAACACAATACAAACTTTTTGTGAAATTGATGCAGCTACTGTCGCCGATTTAAACGCTACAGGCTCAGGAATTTTATGGTATGCTTCTGAAACTTCAACTACCGCTTTAGATTCAACTGAACTTTTAATTGATGGTGAAGATTATTGGGCTACTCAAACTGACGCTATTGGCTGTGAAAGTGCTTTAAGATTAGTGGTAAATGTAAATATTGTGGTTGAATTACCTCCTACTACTTCTGAAACAACTCAAACTTTTTGTGAAATTGAAAATGCAACTATTAGCGATTTAAGTGTTGTAGGAAATAACATCCAATGGTACGATTCTGAAACTTCAACTACTCCTTTAGATACTTCTGAAGTACTAGTTAATGGTGAAGATTATTGGGCAACACAAAATGCTGCTTCAAATTGTGAAAGCGCATTAAGATTAGTTGTTACAACTACAATTATTTCAACACCGCCACCAACAACTTCAGCAACAAATCAATCATTTTGCATGAATGACTTTGCTCCTGATTCGCCTACAATTGCAGATTTAGCAATTTCTGGAGATGGAATTCAATGGTATGCTACTGAAACTTCAACAACAGTTTTAAATACAACAGATATTTTAGTTGATGGACAAACTTATTGGGCCTCTCAAACTGATGCTTCTGGATGTGAAAGTGCAACTAGAATTTCTATAACTGCAACTGTTACTAATACACCAATTGCTACAACTTCAAATGCCTCTCAAACTTTTTGCGCTGCAAATAATCCAACAATAGCAGATATAGATGTTACAGGTGATACAATTATTTGGTTTGATACTGAAACCTCAACAACACCTTTATCAACTTCTGAAACATTGGTAGACGGAGAAGATTATTGGGCATTAAATACTAATGGAACTACAGGATGCGAAAGTAGTGATCGATTACAAATTACTTCAACAATTATTGAAGTACCTGCTCCAATTATTGAAAATACTACGCAATCTTTTTGTGAAGTTTCTAATCCTACAATTGCAGATTTAGTTTCTCAAGACACTGTTGAATGGTTCACTTCAGAAACAGCTACAACTCCTTTAACCACTTCAGATCTACTAACTAACAACACTGTTTATTGGGCTTCAGCTGTAAACGCTATAGGTTGTAATAGTTCAGTAAAAATAGCGGTTACCGTAATTCTAAATAATCCTGGCACACCTGTTTTAGATAATTTGGGTGACGAATTCTGTAAAATTAACAATCCAACTTTAGACGATTTAAACAATAGAGTTACACCTGTTAATAATGGTACAATTATTTGGTATGCAGATTACCCTAACGGAACTCCATTAAGTTTATCTGAATATTTAATTGATAGTGAAACTTATTATGCTGTTGAGACTGATAGTAATGGTTGTGAAAGTGTTACTCCCTTAGATGTTACCGTGGACTTAGAAGCTTGTGACGAATATGACATTGTAACTTATGATGGATTTTCTCCTAATGGCGATGGTGTAAATGACACCTTTAAAATTGAAAATCTTCGAGTTTTATATACTGATTTTAAAGTTGAATTTTTCAACCGTTGGGGAACTAAAGTATATACCGCTGATGCTAATAGAGAAGACTGGAACGGACGTTTAAAAGGCAATGGTGAATATGTTACTTCAGGTGTTTATTATTTCGTTATTTATTTTAATAAGGACAACCGTAAACCATTACAAGACAGACTTTACTTAAGCAGATAATTATAAAAAAATATAGCACTCCAAAAAAACACACATGAGAAAATTACTCTTACAGTTTATTACACTTCTTTCAATCACGGCAATGTGGTCACAACAAGAAGTACAATACACACAGTACATGTACAATATGAGTACCATAAACCCCGCCTATACAACAGGAAATATTGGTATCTATAATTTAGGTGCACTTTACAGAACACAATGGGTTGGTGTAACCGGAGCACCAAAATCGGCAAACCTTTTTGCACACACTCCAATTAACGAAAATATTGAAGTTGGACTTACCTATGTAAATGATAATATTGGAGATATTGTAAAAGAGAATAATATTTTCGCCGATTTTGCTTACAAACTTAATTTGGAAGAATTTGGCTATTTGTCTTTTGGTTTAAAAGCCGGAATGAGCTTTTTTAATGTTGACTTTACAAACTTAGATTTAGAATCTGGTAGTATGTTTATAGATCCTAATTTTTCTGAAAACATCAATCAATCTAATTTTAATGTAGGTGTTGGAGCGTATTATAATACCGACAACTACTATGTTGGATTTTCTATTCCTTTTTTACTGAAGTCTGATCATTCTATAAGCGAAAGTGGCGACTATCAAAACATTCAAAAACCTCACTTTTATTTAACTGGAGGGTATGTTTTTGATATTAATGAAGCCTTTAAATTAAAACCTAGCTTGATGGCTAAAGCTGTTAATGGCGCTCCAATTTCATTAGATTTAAACGCCAATGTTTTATATGAAAATCGTTTAGAATTTGGTCTTGGATATAGAATTAATGACGGATTAATTGGAATGATTAACTTTGGAATAACACCTGAACTTCGTTTAGGATATGCTTATGATTACACGCTTTCTAACCTTGATGCATTTAGCTCAGGATCGCACGAGTTCTTTTTGTTATATAATTTAGATAGTTTTAATTTCAATAGAGGGTTTGATAAATCTCCTAGATTCTTTTAAAAAAGCTTTCACACATGAAAAAAATATTTATTACACTTTTTATAGTTACTATTTCAACACAAATTTTAAGTGCACAAAATTTAAAACGTGCCAATAGTTTGTTTGAAAGAAGAGCCTATATGGATGCCGCTGAATTGTACGAACAAGAAGATCCAAAATCACAAGAGGTTTATGAAAAATTAGGCGATTGTTATTATTACAATTCTGAAATGAAACTAGCAGCCCTTAATTATAAAATTTTAGCAACTCATTATAGTGAAACCATAAAACCAAGCTATATATACAAATATTCACAAGCTTTAAAAGGTACAGGTAACATTGAGGAAGCAGATAAATGGCAGCAAAAATATTACGCTGCAACAAATAAAACTGCTGCTGAAAATATAGAAACTAAAGCTTTTTTTGAAGCACTAAACAGTACTATTGACAGACCATATATTATAAAAAAATTGAATGCAAATTCTGAACATTCTAATTTTGGAACTGCTTTTTATTTAGATACCATTGTTTTTTCTTCATCAAGAGAAAACGGAAATGTTTACGGTTGGAACAAACAGCCATATTTAGATTTATTTAAGGCTACTCCAAATGCTTCGGGTGAGTTAGAAAATATCATGCCATTTTCAAAAAACATAAATACAAAAATGCATGAATCTAATGCTGTATTTACAAAAGATGGTAAAACCATGTATTTTACACGTAATAATTATTTGGATGGTAAAAAAGGAAAGGATGACAAAAAAATTACACATTTAAAAATTTACAAGGCTGAGTTTATAAATAATGAATGGACTAACATTACAGAACTTCCTTTTAACAGTGATAATTACTCAACTGAACATCCAGCATTAAGCCCTGATGAAAAGCAATTGTATTTCTCTTCAGATATGCCAGGAAGTATTGGTTCTTTTGATTTGTATGTAGTAAACATAAATAGCGATGGAACCTATGGAACTCCTAAAAATTTAGGTACAGAAATTAACACCGAACTAAGAGAACAATTTCCGTTTATTAGTAGTATAAACAACTTATACTTTGCTTCAGATGGACATTTTGGAATGGGTGGTTTAGATATTTTTAAAAGTGAAATTAGTGTTAACGGCTTTTCAAAACCAACTAATTTAAGCAACATTATAAACAGTAATTTAGATGATTTCGGTTTTATAATTAATGAAGAAAAGGAAATTGGTTATTTCTCATCAAACAGAGATAATGCTAATGGTATTGATGACATTTACAGTTTTACGCAACTTAAAAAATATTACGTAAAAGGGCTTGTAAAAAACAAAACTAACAACGCATTACTACCTAATGCAACCGTAACTTTAATAGATTCAGAAAACAATACAGTTTCTGAAATTGTGGTTGGTGATGATGCTGCCTATACACTTGAAATTAATCCGAATTCAACATATAGCATACGAGGATCTAAAAAATCTTACAATCCTTCAATGGTAAAATTCTCTTCAGATGCGAAAGGAAATATCAATAAAGACATTGCATTATTATTAGAATCTTACGAAGATGCTGAAAAGAAAATTGTTGAAGAAAACGGAAAAATCCAAATCAAAATAAATCCAATCTACTTTGATTTTGACAGATGGAATATTCGCGAAGATGCCGCCTTAGAATTAGACAATGTAGTAGAAGTTATGAAAAAATACCCTACTATGAAAATTGAAATTGGTGCACATACAGATAGCAGAGGACCTGAAGAATACAACCGTAATTTATCTGATAAAAGAGCAAATTCAGTTAGAGAATATCTAGTAAGTCAGGGTATTGCTACTGAAAATGTAAAATCTGTTGGTTATGGTGAAAGTCAACCTTTAAACCACTGTGTTAGAGAAGGTATTTGTAAAGAAAAAGAATACGATATTAACAGACGCTGTGAGTTTATTATTGTAAATTAATTAAAAAGAGTCGCTTTAAAAGCGGCTTTTTTTTATAAAAACAATTCAACAATTATATAAGCTTCAAAATACTTTCATTAAATTTAGGTACGACTTTTGTTATGAAACAAATAAGAACTTATTACTATGAAAAAAATCATCACCCTTCTCATTTCAATTGTATTTATTTTACAAAACACACAAGCACAAAAAAGCACAAAGTACTATGAAAAATCTTGGAAAGAAGTACAGCAATTTGAACTAGAAAACTTGCCGAAATCGGCTTTAATAATTGTTGATGAAATATATTCAAAAGCTAAAAAAGAAGAAAATTCAACACAAACCATAAAAGCAATTATTTATAAATCTAAGTTTGCTTTAACTCTTGAAGAAGAGGCGCAACTCTCTATTATAAATTCATTAAAAAAAGAAATTTCTGAAGCTAAATTTCCAACGAAAAATATTTTACAAAGTGTATTGGCAAATTTATATTGGCAGTACTTTCAACAAAATAGGTACAAATTTTACAAAAGAACAAAAAATACTGAAAAAATAGATAGTACCGATTTTAGGACTTGGGATTTAAACACAATTTTCACAGAAATACATACGCAATACCAACACTCATTAGAAAATGGGTTGGTTTCACAACTAACAAAATTAAAAACCATTGATGCGCTTTTAACTACTCAAAAAGACAGCAAAAAATACCGTCCAACATTGTTTGACTTTTTAAGTCATAATGCCTTAGATTTCTACAAAACAAATGAAACTCATATTACAGTTCCAAGTTATAAATTTGAACTTAACGATCCTCAGTTAATAGCCAACTTTAATACGTTTTCGTCCTATAAAATAAAAACTAAAGACACTTTATCATTACAATTAAATGCTCTTGCTATCTATAAAAAGCTAATTAGTTTTCACAAAAAAGGAAAAAACAACGATGCCTTAATTGCCATTGACCTAGAACGCTTAGAATTTGTAAAAAACAATGCTGTTTTCAAAAACAAAGATTCATTATATGTAACATCTCTAATTGATTTAAAAAATGAATTTTCAACCATTCCTTCTTCAACTTTAATTGATTTTAACATAGCAACTGAATATCATAAACTAGGTAACGATTTTGTTGCCGGAAGTACTACTAAAAATCAATTTAAACGAGTTGAAGCCATAAAAATTTGTAACGAGGCAATTGCAAAATTCCCTGAAAGTTTAGGTGCAAAAAAATGCACTGTTTTAAAACAACAAATTGAACACATTTCGCTTCAACTAACTGCTGAAGAGAATATACCAAGCAACAGCCACTCTAAAATATTAGTAAATTATAAAAACATCAACAAACTTTATTTTAATATTTACGAAGTAACTCCTAAACAAAAAAATAAGTTTTATGGGACTTATAATGATGAAGAAAAAATAGGGATAATAAAGGGGTTTAAACTTGTAAATAACTTTAAACAAGTTTTAAAAACTGAAAACGACTTTCAAAATCACACTACAGAAGTTGTAATTCCACCGTTAGAAAATGGGCAATATTTAATTATTGCTTCAGAAGAAAAATCTGTTGAAAACAATAAGTTATACGCATCAACTTTTATACAAGCAACCAATTTTGCTATTACTGAAAATTATAAAAACAATATGTATACTTACCAAGTTGTAGACAGAAATACAGGTAAACCATTTGCTTATGCAAATGTTAATTTTAAAAACTATAATACAAGTAGATATAATAAAACCATTAATGAAGATTTTATTACAGATGCTAAAGGCCAACTACAATTTACAACGAATCATTATCATAGAAATGTACTTATTACAGTGAAAAAGGATAGTGAAAAAGGAATTTTTGGCGACTACTACATAATCAAATATAGAAATACCAGAACTAAAGATAAAAAAACCATAATCACTCCTTTTTTATTTACCGATAGAAGTATTTATAGACCCGGTCAAACTGTATTTTTTAAAGGAATATTTGTAAAAAATGTAAAAGAAGATGCTGAAACCTACGCAAATAAAGACGTTAAAGTAAGTTTATACAATGCCAATAGAGAAAAGATAAAAGAGCTAAAATTAAACACCAATGAATTTGGCGCTATAAATGGAGCATTTATACTACCTAATAATGGTTTATTAGGTAGGTATTCAATTTTATTAGAGGTTCCAGATTGGCGAACCAAGTCTTTTTATTTTTCAGTTGAAGAATACAAACGGCCAAAATTTGAAACAACATTTAAACCAATTACTGCAGAATACAAAGTAAATGATACAGTAACAATACAAGGAAATGCAATAGCTTTTACAGGATCTACAATTTCAAATGCAAAAGTCACCTATAGAGTTCAAAGAAAAGTAGAATATCCAAGGTGGTATTATTGGAACACTCCAAATTATATGACTGCTAACTCTCAGGAAATTACCTTTGGAGAAACAACAACCGATGAACAAGGTAATTATGATATTCAATTTAAAGCAATTCCAGATAGTAGTGTAAATAAAGAAAACTTACCTATTTTTAATTATGAAATTTCAGCTGATGTAACAGATATTAATGGCGAAACCCACAGCACAACTTCAACCATAAAAGTAGGATATCATGCATTGGTTGCAACTATAAAAATGCCAGAAAAATTAGACAAAACACAGTCTAAAAATACCATTACAATTGAAACCAAAAATTTAAACGGAGAATTAGTTTCTGCAAACGGAACGCTTAAAATATATAAATTACAAGCACCTCAAAATGTGCTTAGAAAACGACCTTGGAAAGCACCTGATTACAAACTACTTTCTGAAGAAGAGTTTTCAACTAAATTTCCTCATGAGTCCTTTTCAAATAATGACAATCCTTCAACTTGGAAAAAAGGTGTATTGGAATTTTCGAACAATTTTGACACCTCAAAAAATACAGAGATACAACTTCCTAAAATTCAAAATTGGACTTCTGGAAGGTATATTGTTGAATTAAACACCAACGATAAATTTGGACAACTAGTTACCGAAAAGAAAACTTTCACCGTTTTTAGTGAAAATGATAAAACCATTTCAGACAATAAACTCTTTACAATTTCAACCAACAAAGCTAGTTATAAACCTTTAGAAAATGTAAATCTATCTATTGGCTCAGCTTCTAAAGACTTATATGTAACTATTGATGTTGAGAAGAATAAGAAAGTAATAAGCACACAAATTATTCATTTAAACAATGAAATAAAAGAGATTGAAATTCCTGTTACTGAAAAAGATTTAGGTGGTTTTGCAATTCATTATAGCTATACAAATTATAATTCGTTTGAAAGTAATACGATTACAGTTTCGGTTCCTTATCCTTCAAAAGAATTAACTATTGAAACACTTTCATTTAGAGATAAATTGCAACCTAGCAGTAATGAAACTTGGAGTTTTAAAATAAAAGGTTCAAAAGGTGAAAAAATTGCAGCGGAACTTTTGGCTAGTATGTACGATGCTTCTTTAGATCAATTTAAACCACATAGCTGGGATTTTAAGCCAATACAGCACCAATACTATTCTTCTTCAAACAGAAGAAGCGCACGCAATAGTTTTGACCAAACCTCTTTTAGCGTTCGAAATATTCCTTACTTAGACAACTCTATAAATAACACACAATACTACGATCAGTTTAATTGGTTCGGATTTAGTTTTAGAAATAATTGGCAAATTCGCCATCAATATTTAGAAAGTATTCGTGAGCCAATAATTACAAAAACAACCTACGACGCTTCAAAAGAAAAGGGTTTTGTTTATGGTACCGTATATGACAGTGATAGCCAACCATTACCCGGAGTTTCTATTTTAATTAAAGGCACTTCCACAGGTGTAAGCACAGATTTTGATGGAAACTTTAAGATTGCCGCAACTAAAGGAAATGTACTTATCTTCACCTATATTGGTTTTGAGTCATCAAGTATAAAAATTTCAAAAAATAACATTTACAAAATTGTTTTAAGTGAAAGTAGCGCTTCTTTAGATGAAGTTATTGTGGTTGGTTATGGAACATCTAAAAGAAGAGACAGAACAGGGTCTGTTGTTGAAATTGTTGAAGAAGATGAGGAAATAGTTGAAGATGTGGCCTTTTATTCGGAAAGAAAAGCGTCAGAAGTAAATGGTAATGCTGAAATTAAAATAAGAGGATTAAGTTCTATAGCCAATACCAATCAATTAATTATTGTTGATGGTGTTATTTATGAAGGCTCGTTAGAATCTATCGAATCCGACAATATTGCTTCTATAAATATTCTAAAAGACGCAGCTGCAACTGCTTTATATGGAGCAAAGGCTGCAAACGGAGTCATAATCATATCAACCAAAAGTGGTCAAGAAAAAGTTCAAAAGGAATTAGCTAATGTAAAAGCCCGGAAAAACTTTAACGAAACTGCTTTTTTCTATCCAAATTTAAGAACGGATGAAAAAGGAGTTATTAGCTTCAATTTTACAATGCCAGAAGCTTTAACACGTTGGAAATTTCAATTATTGGCACATACAAAAGAATTGGCAACAGCAACAAAAACACTCACAACGGTCACTCAAAAAGAATTGATGGTATTACCTAACCCGCCACGTTTTTTACGCGAAAGTGATGAAATTGTGTTTTCAAGTAAAGTTTCAAATTTATCTGACAACCCATTAAATGGCGTTGCTCAACTAGTTTTAACCGATGCCATTACAGGGAAAGAAATAACTAAAGAACTTTTGAAAAACACCACTTCGACTCCGCTCAGTGGCCTACAAAATTTCACAGTAAACGCTAAAGGAAATACCAATGTAAATTGGACGCTAACTATTCCACATAATGTGCAGGCTGTTCAGTATAAAATTGTGGCAAAAGCTGGTGATTTTTCAGATGGAGAGCAAAATGTATTACCCGTTTTATCAAACAGAATGCTGGTTACTGAAACCTTGCCTATGTGGGTTCGCAGCAACCAAACCAAAACTTTTACGCTAGATAAACTTTTAAATATCGCTTCGACTCCGCTCAGCGACCGAACGCTAAAGAATCATAAATTAACGTTAGAAATAACTTCTAATCCGGCGTGGTATGCAGTTCAAAGTTTACCTTATTTAATGGAATATCCGTATGAATGTGCCGAGCAAACTTTTGCTCGTTTTTATGCAAATTCATTGGCGAGCCATATTGCTAATTCAAATCCACGAATTCAAGAAGTATTTAATCTTTGGAAAACAAGTGATGCGTTGATTTCTAACTTGGAAAAAAATGAGGAACTAAAATCTATCATTATTCAAGAAACTCCTTGGTTACGCGATGCTCAAAACGAAAACGAACAAAAAAAGAGAATTGGCTTATTATTCGATTTAAATAAGATGAAAAATGAGCAAGAAACTGCTTTAAACAAGCTAAAACAATTACAATTTAATGATGGTGGCTTTCCTTGGTTTAAAGGAAGTAGAACACCTAATAGATACATTACACAGCATATTGCAGCTAGTTACGGACATTTAAAACAACTTTGGTCATTGAGCAGAGTAGAAATGACAAATAATGATGCTCAAAAAATGATAGAAAAAGCTGTACAATTTTTAGATAATAAGATTCTTGAAGATTACAACAATCTATTAAAACAAGCCAAAAAAATAAGAGACGAAGCAAAAACAAAAGCAGCTGGAATTGAAGCTGAAAAAGCATATTTAGCAAAAAAACAATTGAATAATACTCAATTGCATTATTTATATATGCGCAGTTTTTACAAGGAAGTTGAAATTTCTTCAAAAGTTCAAAAAGCAGTAGCTTATTACACCACACAATCTGCTACTTATTGGAAAGAATTCAACCTCTACTCAAAAGGATTGATTGCTTTAATTCAACATAGAAATAGTACTAATACCATTGCTTCAAAAATAGTAGCATCTTTAAAAGAAAACAGTATTACCAATGAAGAAATGGGAATGTATTGGAAAGAAAATACCGCTAGTTGGTATTGGTATCAATCGCCTATTGAAACGCAAGCTTTACTAATTGAAGTGTTTTCAGAAATTGAAAATGATATTGCAACTGTTGACGAGTTAAAAGTGTGGTTATTGAAAAATAAACAAACTACACAATGGAAAACTACCAAAGCAACTACAGAAGCTGTGTATGCTTTATTATTGCAAGGAAGCGATTGGTTATCTGTAAATGAATCTGTTGAAGTAACTGTTGGAACTAAAAAAATTGAACCTTCAAAATTAGAAAATGTACAAGTTGAAGCCGGAACAGGTTATTATAAAACTTCTTGGAATTCTTCGGAAATTACTTCGGAAATGGCAAAAATAACCATTTCTAAAAAAGATGAAGGCATTGCTTGGGGTGGTTTGTATTGGCAATATTTTGAAGATTTAGACAAAATAACTTCAGCTGAAACTCCGTTGAAATTATCGAAAAAATTATTTATAAAATCGAATTCTGATACTGGTAAAATTCTTACTGAAATCACCGAAGCATCAAACTTAAAACTAGGCGATTTAATTACCGTAAGAATTGAATTAAAAGTAGATAGACCAATGGAGTACGTACATTTAAAAGATATGCGAGCTAGTGGTTTAGAACCTATTAATGTGTTATCTAGCTACAAATGGCAAGATGGATTGGGTTATTATGAAAGCACTAAAGATGCTTCAACCAACTTTTTTATGGAACGTTTACCTAAAGGTGTGTATGTTTTTGAATACGATTTACGTGTAAACAATGCTGGTAATTTTAGCAACGGAATTACAACCATACAAAGTATGTATGCGCCTGAATTTAGCAGCCATAGTGAAGGTGTTAGAATTAAAGTTGGGAATTAGTTGTTGATTGTAGGTTAGAATAATTTCGTTATGCTGAACCTCATCATAAATAGCATAGAGTTAAGATGAGTACCAGAAATAAATTCAGGTGCTCATTGCTACTTCAATTCATTTTATACGCTTATTTGTATTTTATCAATTCAACTTTAAAAACTACCTTTGCAAAAAAACGAAAACAATGGATTTAAATCTGATTCCAAAGATAAAGCACACTGATAGTAACAACTTTTTTTTATTGGCAGGACCTTGCGCTATTGAAGGCGAAGAAATGGCGTTACGCATTGCTGAACACATTTTAAAAGTAACCAATAAGCTACAAATTCCGTTTATTTTTAAAGGAAGTTTTAAAAAAGCCAACAGAAGTAGAATTGATAGTTTTACTGGAATTGGAGATGAAAAAGCATTGAAAGTTTTACGTAAAGTTTCTGAGACATTTAACGTACCAACGGTTACTGATATTCATACCAATGAAGATGCTGAAAAAGCTGCTCAGTACGTTGATGTTTTGCAAATACCTGCATTTTTAGTTCGTCAAACCGATTTAGTGGTTGCTGCTGCAAAAACTGGAAAAGTAGTGAATTTAAAAAAAGGACAATTTATGAGTCCGGGAGCAATGAAACACGCGGTACAAAAAGTAAAAGATGCTGGTAATGATAAAGCTTGGATTACCGATAGAGGAACCATGTTTGGCTACCAAGATATGATTGTTGATTTTAGAGGAATTCCTGAAATGCAACAATTTGCGCCAACTATTTTAGACATTACACACTCTTTACAACAACCAAATCAAACAAGCGGAGTTACTGGTGGAAGACCTGATATGATTGAAACTATTGCCAGAGCTGGTGTTGTTGTTGGTGTAGACGGATTATTTTTAGAGACTCATTTTGATCCTTCAACTGCAAAAAGTGATGGTGCAAATATGTTAGATTTACAATATTTAGAAGGTTTACTAACCAATTTAACTGCAATAAGAAAAACAATTAATAGCTTTTAGCTTTTGGCTTAAAAAAAATCCCTGTAAACATAAATTTACAGGGATTTTTTATTATTAAATTTTAAGTTTTATCCACATTTAGTGTCTCCACAGTTTTTACATTTTAAACAACCTTCTTCATAAATTAATCCTTCAGGATCTCCACAAGAAGCACATTTTTTATCTGCAGCTTGCGTACCATCTAACACAAATTGTTTCAAAGTACGAGCAATACCATTTTTCCAAGTATTAATATTGGTATCGTACATGTTTAAATTATTTACCAAGTCAACTACATAAGGAATTGGCATTCCGTGACGTAACACACCCGAAATTAATTTAGCATAATTCCAGTATTCTTTATCAAAAGTTCTAGACAAACCTTCTAAAGTTACTTTATAGCCTTGTTTATCTGCAAATTGAAAATCGTAACGTGTATTTCCATCTTCATCTTTATTTTTAATTACCCAACCTTCTTCTAACCAAGTTGGTAATAAAAATGCATCCTCTAATTTCCCTGTAAATATTTCGTAAGGTCTATTATTAATTAAACCTACAACTGCTACCCATTTATCGTAATCATTTTGAAAACGAACTACTTTCGCTTCAATTTTCTTTGGTCTTTTAGGGAAAATAGTTTCAGCAAAACAATCTCCTAGTTTTTTCTCTTTCGATTTTTCATCACTTGCAACTAAAATTCCGCTTCTAGAACCATCTCTATACACTGTAATTCCTTTCAATCCTTTTTTCCAAGATTCAATATAAATATCACCTACCAAATCAACAGAAACATCTTTAGCTAAGTTAATTGTAGAACTAATTGAGTGCGTAGTATATTTTTGCACCAAGGCCTGCATTTCAACACGTTTCTTCCAATCAATTTCAGGGGCTGTTGCTCCAGCATACGGACTATTATTTATGTCTGTTTCTCCAGTAACTTCCATCCATTGCTTTAATTTGTTGTGGTATACTTCAAATTCTTCAAAAGCATCTCCCATATCATCAACATAAGCAACTTTGGCATTTGTATCGTCTTGATTAACTTTTCTTCTACGTTTGTATGATAATAAGAACACTGGTTCGATTCCTGATGAAGTTTGAGCCAACATACTTAAACTACCTGTTGGAGCTACCGTACTTATGGAAATATTTCTTCTTCCGTATTTCATCATTCTTTCATATACGTCAGGGAAATCTGTTTCTACCATTTGTACAAATTCAGAATACTTTTCAATATCAGTATTAAAAACTTCAAATTTACCTCTTGTAATAGCCATATCAATACTACTATCAAACTCACCTCTCAGCTTCGTTTTCATAATTTCATCAACTACTGCTATAGCTTCATCAGTATCAAATTTCTTTCCTAAAGCAGCCATTGCATCAGCTAAAGCAGTAAATCCTAAGCCTGTTCTTCTTCCTTTTTTACCTGTTTTGTATAATAATTTCCAGGTATCAATTTCAACTTGTTTGATACTGTCTGGTTCTTTATCATGCATTATTTTGTTGAAAATTTTATCAACAGCTTCTAACTCTAAATCTACTAAATCATCCATTAATCGTTGAGATTCATAAACTACCTTATAGAATTTTTTAAAATCAAACGTAGCCTCTTTAGAGAAAGGTTTATCTACAAAACTAAATAAGTTAACAGCTATTAAACGACAGCTATCACCACCTTGCATTGCAATTTCTGAACAAGGGTTTGTTGAGCTATTTTTAAAACCAGGATATATTGAAGATGTTGAATAATAATGCTGACGATCCCAGAAAATTAATCCAGGTTCAGCTGTATTATGCGCACATTTTATAATAGTATCCCATAATTCTTTTGCTTTTATGGTTTTTGTATAGGTTGGTTTTTTACTTTCTATTGGCCAACGTAGTGTATAATCATCGTCGTTAACAACAGCAATCATAAATTCATCAGACAAACGTAAAGAAATATTTGCGCCTGTAATTTTTGATAAATCTTGTTTTATAGTTACAAACTCTTCAATGTCTGGATGAGCAATATCCATTGTTAACATTAGCGCTCCTCTTCTACCGTTTTGAGCAACTTCACGAGTTGTATTTGAAAAGCGATCCATAAACGAAACTGCTCCTGTTGTAGTTCCTGCTGAATTTGATACTTGTGCGCCTCTTGGTCTTAAATTAGATAAATCAACTCCTACACCGCATCTTCTTTTAAATAATTGTGCTAATTGTTCATCTGTATGAAAAATTCCCCCATAAGAATCATAAACAGGTGGAACAACCACACAGTTTGATAAAGAAGCAATTACATTTTTATTTCCTAAAGAAGACATTACACTACCTTGTGGAATTACATATTTAAAGTCTTTAAATAAATCATAAATCCCATCTTCCGTTAAAAGTTCACGAGTTTTTCCGTATTCAGAAAGGCCTTCAACACTTTTTTCATTGCCAATATATTTTTCTTCGACCCTCCCAAACTCAGCAGCCATTCTTTTGTGCATTTGATCAGGCGTATTTTCTAAAAATTCACCTTTTTTAGTTTTCACGGCATATTTATTCATCCACGTAGTTGCAGCTAACTCATCTCCATTAAAATAAGCTAAACAACTCTCTAATACTTCATTATATTCATAAATTTTCGGGAACACTAATTCTTCTGTCATTTTATTACTAGTTTAAAAGTTCATTTTTTTCAGTTATTAAAATTATTGAATAAATAAACCTATTTGGTCTTTTACATGAATTAGTAATTAACATTTTTATGTTGAAAAGTTATTTGTTTCAAAAAAAATGACTTACTTTGTATTTCAAAGTACTTTACAATGAGTGAAAAAGACTATTTACAAGACCTTACAGAAATTAAATCGATTATGAATAAATCAACTCGGTTTATCTCCTTGAGTGGTTTATCTGGAATTTTGGCAGGAATCTATGCATTACTAGGTGCAACTCTTGGAAATTATTTAATTAATTCGTATCAGTCCGCTTACGGACCAGCAGCTTTTTTACCTATATCGTATTTTGAATTATTATTAGTTGCCGTTGCGGGATTAGTTTTGCTTTTTTCAATATTAACTGCTTATTTTTTAACTAAAAAAAAAGCAAGTAAGAACAATGAAAAAATATGGAGTACGAGTTCTAAAAGATTACTTCAACATTTTATGATTCCGCTAATAACTGGAGGGTTGTTCTGTTTTATTTTATATCAAAATAGTTTAATTGGATTAATTGCGCCAAGCACCTTAATTTTTTACGGATTAGCCTGCATAAATGCAAGTAAATATACTATTGGAACAATTAAATATTTAGGCATTACTGAAGTTATAATTGGATTAATTTCAACACAATTTATTGGGTATGGTTTGTATTTTTGGGCATTGGGTTTTGGTGTATGCCACATTGTATATGGCATAGTAATGTACCGTAAATACGATAAGTAAAATTTTTAATGAAAGATATTCTTAAAAATATAAATAAAGCGTTTGACAATAAGGTTCGTTTGGGAATTATGGCGGCTTTAATGGTGAATGATTATTTAGATTTTAACTCCTTAAAAGAAATTTTAGGGGTAACAGATGGCAACTTAGCTAGCCATATAAAAGCGTTGGAAAAAGTAACCTATATTAAAATTGAGAAACAATTTATTGGAAAAAAGCCTAACACTAAATACAGCATTACAAAACTTGGAAAACTAGAATTTAAAAAGCATATAACTGCTTTAGAAAAATTAATAAATAATAACTAAATTTTTTTATACTTACACTTTGTAATTCAAAGTACTTTTAAAATAGTAAATTATGGAAACACAAAAAAGCAAATTTTCGAACTGGGTGAAAAACTCAATTTCTGCACGTATGATTATGATTGGTATACTTATATTAATTTTATTAATTCCGCTTTCATATATTGAAGCTTTAATAAATGAACGTGCTGAAAGGCAAGAATCGGTAGTACAAGAAATTAACACGAAATGGGGAAACGAAGTATTACTTTATGGGCCAATTTTAAAAGTTCCTTACAAAACCTATTCTGAAAAAATCTTAACGAATAGCGAAACTAAAAAAGTAACTACTGAAACTATTGAACATATTAATTACGCTTATTTTTTCCCTAATGAATTAACCATTTCAAGTGAAATAAATCCAGAAGTTAAAAAGCGTGGTATTTATAAAACATCTGTATATAAAAGTTCCATGAAATTAAATGGTAATTTTATAAAACCTAACTTTAATAGTATTGAAACTAAAGACAAGGATGTTTTATGGGATAAAGCAACTATTATTATAAAAACCTCAAATTTAAAAGGGATTAACAACCAAGTTGAAATAACTTTGAATGATACTAATTATAATTTTGTTCCGAAATATGAAGCACAAGAAAAGAACTTTTACCAATCCGAATTACAATTACACAAACTTGAAACTAACTATTTAAAGAAAGAGTTTTCAGCTTCTAAAACAAATCATAATTTCGCTATAAAAATCGCAGTTAGCGGCAGTAAACAATTTACAATAATTCCTATTGGAAAAGAAACTAGTTTAAATGTGCAATCTAATTGGAAAACAGCAAACTTTATAGGTAGTTTTTTACCTCAAAACTCAGATAAAATATCTGAACAAGGCTTTAATGCTAATTGGAAAGTATTACATATTAACCGACCTTTTTCTCAAGAATATTTTAAGAGTTTACCCGATTTAAAAGAATATGCTTTTGGTGTTAACTTTATGATTCCAGTTGATGAATATCAAAAAAGTCAACGTTCTGCAAAATATGGTTTTCTAGTCATAGCATTAACATTTTTATTCTTCTTCTTAATTCAAAGTATCAGTAAAATTCCCATTCATCCATTTCAATATTTAATGATTGGCGTTGCGTTAACAATGTTTTACACCTTGTTAATTTCAATTTCAGAACATAGTAACTTCTTAAATGCCTATTTAATATCAGGCAGCTCTGTTATCTTATTAATTGTTTTATATTCAAAAAGTATTTTAAAAACTTTAAAGTTTCCATTATTTATAGGACTTTCTTTAACGGCTTTATACACCTTTATTTATGTAATTATTCAGCTAGAAAATTACGCTTTATTAGTTGGTAGTATAGGATTGTTCCTAATTTTATCAATAGTAATGTACACTTCAAGAAAAATTGATTGGAATTAATTCAACTACTCTTAAAATTATATAAAAACGGAATGCTATTGAAATAATTATAATTTAAATTTCAGTAGCATTTTGTAATTATAAATTACTTAATTTAGAATCTATAATGGTTAATTTAAAAAGTCTAACTATTTTTTTATTGCTATTAATTACCTAAATACTTATAGCTGTTTACGTTAAAAGTGGATTTATCAGAAATAATTTTGGTGATTATTTAGTAGTACTTATGCTCTATTATTTTTTTAGAAGTTTTATGAATTTAAAACCTATTTACATTGCATTGTTAACATTGTGCATTGCTTATACCGTAGAATTTCTTCAACTTATTAATGTCATAGAAATTTTAAACTTAGAACAGCATACTATTACAAAGATAATTTTAGGCACTACATTTAGTATGCACGATATAATAGCATACACGCTAGGTTTTTTAACTATAGTCTTAATTGAAAAAATTAATACGTTCGTAGCTTTCTAACCAAATCTTCTAAACCATTTAACTGAAGTTCGTAAACCAACCGTAATTGATCTCCTAGTTTCCCTTTAGGAAAACCTTTATTGTTATACCAAACAATATAATGCTCTGGTAAATCAATTAAATATTTTCCTTTAAACTTTCCGTATGGCATTTTTGCATTTGCCAAAATCTCTAATAAATGCTGCTGATTATTCTCCATCAACAAAATCTTGTAAATAGCTAAAACGCTCGGTTAACTTTCCATTTTGAGTCATTCTTGCCCGGTGTAAAACGCCATCCTTATCATTATTGAAAAATGCTGGAATTACATGTTCTGAAAAGCTTTTACCAAAACCTTCTGAAGCATCTTTTGGCAATTCACAAGGTAAATTATCAACTGCCATCACCGCAATGGCTTTAGGGGTTTTATAATCCACTTCTTGTTCAGTTTCTGCTAAATACCCATAAATTGGATCGGCAATTGTTGAAGGTCTAATGGTTGAAGCCACTGGCCCATCAATATCACAACTAATATCAGCCACCACTTTTATATTAAAATTTGGTGATTTAGCATCTTCGCGTGTAAAAATATAAGGTGAACCGTTTCCGAAGAAATGACAAGCAATATAGATATCTGACACTTTGGCAAAACGCATAAAGTCACTTACATAATCAGATGGATTGTTGAAAAAATCTTCTTTATTAATTATTGTGCCATCTTTTCGTTTATTGTAATCTAGCACATCAATTTGTACATAAACAGGCTCTTTAAATTCTTGGCTTAAATATGCTTCAACCGAAACTTCTCTTAGTCCCATACCGTCTAACATTTCTTTTGCTCCATTACCTACACGTCCTTTACCTGTGAGTACAATTTTTATGTTTGGTAATTTAATTTCCTTTAACTCATTAATTAACATTTGTTGATCGTGTAATACTTCAGCTTTGGGTAAATTAAATATCTTAAATTTTAATCCATACGTTCTAAAAGCATTGTAAGCCCCTACAATACCAGCGTATCTTCCAAAAGCAACCAAACGTACATTGTTTTTATTTACAATTACTTCGTGATCGTATAATTCAATATTTTTGGCCAATACTTCTTTCAATAAACTTCGATTATATGCTTGCTTTTTGATGGTATGCGAAAAGAAAAAATATTTTTTATTGGGAATTAATTTTTCATTTAGCACTTCTTTTACACCTAATAACACATCACAATCTGACACATCATTTGTCACTTCAATTCCTTTAGCAGCATACTCATTATCAGAAAAAACTCGAATATCAGAACTCTCCACTTTTATTTCAAGGTCTGGAAATTTCTTAAGTAATTGTACACACTCATTTGGTGGCAAAACAACACGTTTGTCTGGCGGCATTTTCCATTCTTTAATGATTCCTATCTTCATATTATAATTGGTATAAAATTTGCAACTAAGATATTGTGAATTAAAGGAACTCACAAATAATTAATTTGAGAGATTTTTTTATACATTTGCCTTCCTTCTTAGGAAATAGTTCATTGATTTAATGGGGACGACTGGTTTTGACTGCAAGGTCAATTAAACTGGAAGCATGTCGAGTAATGAAATAGCACTCGTAAATCTCAATTTCAACTTTTTAAACGGCGAAGATAACTACGCTTTAGCTGCTTAATCCGAATTATAGTAGGATGAGCCTCGGCACACTAGGTGTGCAAGCTAAATGTCCACTGATAGCCTTGGTTAACGGCGATCAATATTAGGGCATCGTAAAAGTTAACATAGAAATACTATTGTTTCGTTAGTATTTTGAAACTTAAGAAACTAAGTTTAAAGTGGGCGGTTTTCGGTCAGCTTTAGATCTACAATTAAACGAAAACTAAGCATGTAGAAACCACTTTGGTTGCTTGTTTGGACCCGGGTTCGATTCCCGGCGTCTCCACTATTTTAAATGAATTTAAAAGCAAAAAGAGGCAATCAACTCCATATCAGCAATTTAAAAACCCACCAAAGATAACCAAAAGTAATCAAACGCATTGTTTTAGTACCAATATAATCTCATTTTTTAGTTCAAATATTTTGGGTACTGGTTTTTTTTTCTAAATTTACACTAATAAAAAATTAGAAATGAAAAAGACCTTTAACATAATATTCTTCATTAAAAAAGATAGAATACCAAAAAACGGAGATTACAACATATTTTGCAGAGTACGACTTGGAGTACAAAAATTCTCATTCTCAACAAAAATCACAACAAAAATTGAAAACTGGGACACCACATCTAATAGAGTTACTGGTAGAAATAATGTTGCTAATAAAACAAATAATGAATTAGCAAGTGTCAGCTCAGCTATCAATAAAATTCATGACAGATTTAGAATAGAAGAGAAAGCATACACATTAAATGACATCAAGAATGAATATTTAGGTTTAAATAAAAGAGATCATTTTCTTATTGAAACCTACTCTAAACACATTGAAAAAGTTAAATCAATGCTTGGAAAAGAATACTCTATAAGCACTTGGAAAAAATACAAAACCACAAAAACACACTTAACAAATTACTTAGAACGCAATTACAACAAAGAGGATATTTCTTTCAAGGAATTAGATTACAACTTTATATTTGAGTTTGATTATTACTTACAATCAAATGATATTGCGCAAAACTCACGTGGGAAATATATAAATAACGTAAAACAACTAATAAATATCGCCCTATCTAATGATTGGATAACAATCAATCCATTCAGAAATTTCAAAGTCAAAATTACTCCTCCAGACAGAGAGTTTTTAACCAGCAATGAACTCTTAGAAATATACAATAAAGAGTTTGAAATAGATAGACTTGAACAAATAAAAGATGCGTTTCTATTTTGTTGCTATACTGGACTAGCGTATATAGACGTTAAAAACTTATTCATAAAAGACATTACCATAGGAGAAGATGGAAATAAATGGATACGGAAAAACAGAACTAAGACGAATACCCTCTCTCGAATACCATTACTTCCGATACCAGAAAATATTATTGAAAAATACAATGAACATCCATTAAGAACAATAAAAGGCCACATATTACCACTCCCAAGCAATCAAAAAACAAATGCTTACTTAAAAGAAATTGCTGCTATCTGTAAAATTAAAAAAAACCTAACCTTTCATATGGCACGACACACATTTGCCACAACTATAACATTAACAAACGGTGTTCCAATTGAAACTGTCAGCAAAATGCTTGGACATAAAGACTTAAAAA
Source organism: Lutibacter agarilyticus (assembly GCF_900188235.1). GTDB lineage: Bacteria > Bacteroidota > Bacteroidia > Flavobacteriales > Flavobacteriaceae > Lutibacter > Lutibacter agarilyticus. The sequence continues at coordinate 266,986 of NZ_FZNT01000003.1, forward strand.
CAACACAACACTATGCTAAAATATTAGATAAAAAAATCAGTAATGATATGATGGATTTAAAAAACAAACTAGGATAAACTTACTTTCATTTTTTTGTACAGCCACAAAACAATAAACGAAAACGCTCCCTAATTTACCCCAACACCTTAATAATGCAAAGAAAATCAATTAAAACTTGTTTAGAAAAACAGTTTAATTCCATTATAAAAAAGGCTCGAAAAAAAGCTGAATTAGATTTTGAAAACTTACTAAAAACAACAATGTTATTAGATGATTTTGAAACATTTAAGTTCTTTTATAAAGAAAACTTTAAACTGGAAAATAAAATCCAAAAACAAAGCCCTACTTATTACGCAGAGCGTCATCCACATCTATCGTTTAACCTCTACTGGAACAAAACTTATCTTTTAGGCATTAAGCAAGATGAAAAACTTTTTGACGGTATCTATTCTATCAACCTTAAACATAAAGTACAAATTGCAATAAATAAGTACAACAACTTAATACCTAAGCTAACTTATAACGGTTTTTTAGAAGGTCAAAAATGCAAATATTTTTCACAATACGAACATCGCAAACATATAGACCAGGAAGATTACGACAATATTCGTAGATGGCAAATAGATAATCTTATTTCTTTAGTCGAAAGCAATGTTAGTATTGCTATAGAAAGAATACAAAAATGCACTTTAAATCATAAAGAAATTTCTTCCTTTTATACTAATGAATTAAATATAATAAACAACATTTTAAATTTGCCATTCAAATTTAAAAACACATTAATTAAATACATCTCTCAACTCAGTTTCATCAACTATAATGAAGTTAAGAACTTTGATGAAGGTCAAATTATTAAGAGTATTAATTTAATATTAAATAAAAGATTTAACGAAAGTGTTTACGACATAGAGTACTTTAGATCTAAAAAAAGCAAAAAAGAATGTTTTTTACCAGATGAAGATATCTTGATACATTTAATCTTTAAAATTAAATATTTGTTGCAAAATCAACTAAAAAAAGGAATTAGTCAAGACAAATACATTACTATAAACTACAAACATGAGCTTCTCAACGCTATTAATGAAGCAAAAAATGAAGCAAATGAAATAATTACCAAGCACAAAATTGATAACAATTCCAATTCGAAGGAAAAGTCTATAAATTACCTAAAGGACAATTTATTTGAAACTTATAGACACCAGTATATGTCATTCAAAAACAAAGAATATTTCGTTTATTCTCCTGATAATGAATTTGATAATTTACTCACCTATTTTAGTATAAATATTTTTTTTGATAACAAACTTGATTATTGGGTTAAAGAAATAAAAACAATAGTTAAAATTTACAATGTTTTAGTTAATTCTTATAAGCTACTTAAAGAAATTGACAAAGACTCAGATGGGTTTGATCCAAACATCACAAACAACCACAACAAACTTAATACCAGGTTTTTAATAGAAAAATTAATAATCAATAAAAAGAATTATAAATTGATGGAAGAAGCGGAAGTTGATTTAATCAACTATCTGATACTCCCCTCTATTCCTGAGGAATTTTATTATCTTAATTTAAAAGATACATATGATAATGTGTTTTATGAAACTTTCAAAATGTTTCAGGAGATAATCGACAAGGTAGATCCATCAAAACAAAATATTTTCCTTCAAGAGTTATTAAAAGAATTAAAACTCGAAAAAATTGATGATAAACTAGAAAAATCCCTCGAGAGCACTAACTCTATTTACATTGATTCTCTTATAGATTTTTTACAAGTTCAGTTAGATCATATCAGAGACTCAACAAATTACAATTCACCCCTGACATTAATAAACACCAAAAAAAGCATAAAAAAAGGAGGTAAATCCTTTACATATATTCACTATAAAAATCGAATAAGTCAGATACTCGATTTGATGATTTTTTTAAAAAAAGAGGAATTTATAACTGAGCAAACAGAAATCAAACATTTTAGAAGAATTTTTAGTGGAGAAGAAGTGGAAGTGAAAATTGTTTGGAGAGGAAAAATATCAGCGCTTAGTTATTTCATTAAATATTTGCATAATCATTCTAAAAAAGTTGAATATTTAAAACAGGAACATTGGGAGGTAACCATTGATTGCTTTGTTATGGAAGACAACGAGCCACTAGACAGAAATAAACTAAGAAGAGCGAAAAAACCTGCCAATCATGAATTAATCGAGAAAGCTGTTAATCTAATATAATCTACTCTACACTTAAATATTTAAAATAAATTTTTTTCTATTTTAAAAAGCCAGCCCATCAATGCTGGCTTTTTTTCATGTCTTCTTATACTCCACACTCCACTCTACCCTTAAGGTGTAGAGCGTTTTTGAACTACAATAAGCGCTTATTTCGCTATCAGAAATTAAGTTTAATCTAAATTATTTTTTAATGAATGCAATTATTTTAGAAAAAGGAGAGTACAACAAATTAGTTCAATTAGTTTATGAAATCAAACAGGATTTGAATGAAAAATCACAATCTCTAGAAGGCGCCTTCGTAGACAATAAACAATTTTTAAAGCTAATGAGTATTAGCGCACGAACAGCTCAAACTTGGCGATCTGAAGGAGTTATAGCCTATTCCCAAATAGGTAATAAAATATATTACCAAATGAGTGATGTAACAAAACTACTAGATAAAAATCATAATGAGTCTTTTAAAAACAATAACTATTAACAAACTAAGAACATGAAAAATACAACAAAAATAAATTTTAGAATCCCAGAATATCTTAAAGAAAAAATTGAACACTTAAGTGAACAGAATAATATATCAACATCCAAAATGGCTAGAAAAATGATTGAAGATTATGATGAAAATATTATGGCTGAAGATGAAAAGGACTCACAAATATGGAAACACGAAATTGTACAACTTGTCTCCTGGCTTTATCGAAAAAGATTGGATCCAAAGGCTTGTGATGATGATTATGATGATCTCATAGCTGCTGTATATAGAGTTATAGATTCAAAATATTTAAGTTTAGAAATAAAACATGAATTTTCAAAGGTTGAAGAAGAATTAAATACAGTTTTGGACTTACCTTCTTATGATCATTATTACTTTCAATTTGCAATAGACACGAACCCCAATAAATTTAATTTCAAATTATTAGAGAACTTTATAAATGAACCAATAATAGGACAAACATACGAGGTATATAGGAGTTAATTTATAAATGAACGGTATAGAGATAACTTTAAAAACAATATAGTCACTATGTAATACTGTATTACATAGTGACACAAATTAAACACCTATTTTAAATGAGCATAGAAACAATAGAAGGAATTGAAGATAATATAGATAATCTGGTACTTTCAAATAAAGAAAGATCACTTTCAATGCTATACGACATTATAAATCAGCTTCCAACCGGATATTCTGATATGATTAACCAAACTTTTAAACATAAAAGAGTTCCAAAAGAATATTTATTAACCTCTATACTTTATACAATTAGCACTTCTATTGGATTGACTTTTTTTATTAAAGCCTTGGGATATAAAAATTATGCAAACCTTTACTTCACACTTATAGGAAGCAGAGGTGACACAAAATCTGAAGCTATGAAAATTGCTATTGATCCATTAAAGGATATTGATGACATGGATTATGATCTATACAAAGAAGATCTTAAAAATTGTAATGAAGATTCAAATGAACCCGAAAGAAAACAACTATTAATTCAAAATGCTTCTATTGAAGCTGTTCATAAAATACATTCAGAAAACCCCAACTCAGTTGGCATTTCAATTGATGAAATTTATTCTTTAATTGAGAAAATGGGTAATTCTTCAAGTAGAGATGGTGTTGCTTGGAGAACTTTTTTTTTGGAAGGATATACGAATGGACATGTTGATATATCAAGAAAAACAACAAAAAGTTTTAGAATTAAAGAAACATACCCAACCCTGTTAGGAGGTCTACAACATCAATTTATTCCTAAGTTATTTGCCAATGGGAACTTAGAAAGCGGATTCATTGACAGACAACTATTCACTCCAAAACTCACCAAAAATAACGAGCTATCAAGAGGTCAAATTTCTTTTGAGGTTATAGACACCTACAATAGATCCATATTGAATATAATAGCCTACAAAAGACAGAGTGAGAAACCTGAAGAGCTAACAAAACAATTTAAAATTGAACTGTCAAAAGAGGCGGAAGATAAGTTATTTGATTATTCTCAAAATCTCATATTTAAACAACAGAATGCTGAACCAATTATAAAAGAGTATATGTCTAAAATGCAAATCTCCATTCATAAGTTTTGCTTATTGGCACATATGATGAAAAAATCTATTGATTCGGATTTTAGATCAATCTTAGAGCTTGAAACTGTTGAGTTAGCTATTAAGTTCAATGAGTTTTACTTTATAAATTTTAAAATCATAATTGAAGAAAATCTATCTCAATCTGATAAAGAACCAACACTAGAGCAAATAATAAAACTTGCTAAAAAAAATAACGCTTCTCAAAAGGCAGTTGCTGAAGTTACAGGGTTTCATAAAGGAACTATCTCAAAAAAATGGCCTAAGGGAGTAAGTAACCAGCAACTGGCAACTTCAAACACCCTCAAAAATACAGGATAAACACCTTACATAAAGATAATTACAGTTTAGTTATTAATATTAAAAAGTTGCCAGTTGTCAGTTGTGAAAAATAATTTAATTAAAATAGAACAAAAATTTCAGTTTAGTAATAAACGAAACCTGAATCTAATAACACCATGCTGTAATAAATCCAATAAGAACGGTAAGTTTGTAAACTATAGGGAACTTCCTGAAATTTATGGTTATTGTCATTCGTGTGGTAAAGCTAACTTACCACCCAGCCTCTATAAAGATGAAAAAGGTGTAGAATATATATGGAATGATGTAAAAAAGTGTTTTGAACCTATTGTATCACACATGTATTACAAAGATGTATTACAAGTGTATCACAACAGTGTGATACAACGTGATACAATAATCAAAAATAGCGTGATACAATGTAATACAGCTGTCGATAATAAAGAGAAAACTATAAAATATGTACCAAAAAGCATTGTATTACGGTGTTTTAATCAAACTCCAGAAAACAATTTGATGTATTACATACGTAATACATATGGTAATACAAATGCAAACAGAATAAAAGAACTGTATTACATAGGTACAAATAAAGATGGAGGCACCGTATTTTGGAATATAAACAATCAAGGTAAAACACAAAAAGCTAAAGTTTCGTATTACAATTTAAAAGGCAAAAGATGTAATCAATTTAGAGTTCCTTACAAAAATGAAGATGGGTATTACAGTTGTTTGTTTGGAGCACATTTAATTGATCTTCTTGAAAACAAACAAAAAGTCATCATTTTAGTTGAAAGCGAAAAAACAGCAATTATTGGCGCTATTCATTTACCTAAATATATCTGGCTCTCTTATGGAGGAATAAATGGCTTAACTAAAGAAAAATTAAATGTTTTAATTGGTCGTAAAATTCTTATCATTCCAGATATGAGTAAAAATGCAGTTGAAATAATGAATAAAAAAATCTCATCCTTAACTCAGTTAGGCATAGATGTAAATATATGGGACATGACAAATGGTAAAACCGATAGGCAATTAAAAGAAGAAGGCTGGTATAATTGTGATTTGGAAGATGTTTTTAGAACTTTTTAAATCTTGCTTAGGTTAAAACAAAAACCCACCTCTCTTTTTAAAAAAAAGATAAAGGTGGGTAAAAAAATTGCTATAAAAAACAAAGCACAACAAAAAGATGTAACAGGTATTACATGGTTTAATAAAGGAACTGTTTCAAAAGCAAGGAATAATAGTAAGAGCAACTGGCAACTTCAACAACAGTTGAAAACCCAACTTAACAGCCTCTAAAACAAGATATTTAGTAATCTTTAAGTTAATAACAAAAGTTGCCAGTTATGAAGAAACATATAATAAAGTTGAACAAAATTTTGAGTATAAACATAAAAGGAATGTTTCTTTAATTACACCTTGCTGTAATAAGCCGAATAAGGACGGTGAATTTTTAAATTATAATCACTTCCCTGACAGATATGGTTTCTGCCATTCGTGTGGAAAAACTTCACGTTCTCCTCGCCTATATAAAGATGAAAAAAGCAATGAATATACTTGGAATGATCTAAAAAAAAAATTGAACGACTTGTATCACAATTGTACTACAATGAAAATGAAATGTATCACAAAAGTGTAATACAACGTAATACAATTATCGACAATAGTGTAATACAATTAGTTTGTGACACTATCCCGTAAAGTGTGTAAACTTATTTATAGGGTTCAATTTATCAAAGTTGAACCCTATTTTCAAATAAAGTCATAAATTGGTTTAAAATGATTCCCCAGTTATGAATTGGCATAGTCCATTTTTTTGTAACTTCACCAAGCGCCAAATACACTGATTTTTTCACAGCTTCATCCGTTGGAAATGACAGTTTATTTTTGGTATATTTTCTAATCTTTCCATTTAAGTTTTCAATAAGATTTGTAGTGTAAATAATGCGTCTTATTTCCACAGGAAAATCCAGAAAAGCTGTAAGTTCATCCCAATTTTTGAACCAAGAATCTACAGCGTAAGAGTATTTACTATTCCATTTTAATTTAAAGTCTTCCAATGCAGCTCTTGTTGCTTGTTGGTTTGGAGCAGTATAGATATATTTCAAGTCTTTGGTAAACTCCTTTTTATCTTTCCAAACTACATATCTTGCAGAGTTTCTGATTTGATGTACAACACAGATTTGTTTGGTTGAATTGGGGAAAACCTGCGTAATTGTATCGGTAAATCCGTTCAAATTATCGGTAACGGTAATTAAAATGTCCTGAACACCTCTGGTCTTTAAATCTGTTAAAACAGACATCCAGAAAGCAGCACTTTCATTCTTACCAAGCCTCTTTCTCCGCTAAAAACCCTGGATCAATTGATTTACTGTTTTTTATTTTTTTAAATACAAAACGAAAGTGACTGATTTGAAGTAATATTATTCTCTTAAACTTAAACCATATCTATTACCGTCAACAGTAATACTCATTTCTGATTTATTTCAAAACCAAATTTCAATAGAAAAGGAATCACTAGAAATTAACATTTTTGTATTTTTTAGAAAATCATCACCAAACTCACCCCAAATAATAATTTCAGTTTGGACGGGACTTTTTTTATATTTTTATTTTACTCTATTCCAGTACTTTAGTGTTTAATAATTCTTTTTTGTACCGTGTTTTGTTCCGCAAACTCTTAGATAAAATTTTAGAGTTAAATTTTACTTTGGAGGTTATTGTTTAAACATTTTTTGAAAACTAACACCTTCTTCATTAATTATTTTTACCAAATAGACTCCTGCTCTCAGATGCCCTAATTCAATCTTCCCTCTTTCATAATTTGTTTTAGATAAGACAAGACTACCTTGAATGTTATAAAATAAAACTTGAGACTTCTCTTTTAATCCTTCAACAAAAACTGCATCAATTGAAGGATTAGGATAAAGATTCACCCCTTCCAATAATTCAAAATTTCCCAAACCTAAGGTAGCACCTGAATTATCAAAATTATCATCAAAAATTTGTGTACCTGGTTCATTGGTACAGTCTGCTGTTGCAAAAGCTGATGATCCACAAGCTGTAAAGGTTTGATCTAAAAATGTAGCGTCCGTTTCAAACGTAACTTGAGAAGGTTTTGCATAATCTAAATATTGTATTTTTATATGAAATAACTTACTTAGTGTTACTGTCACATTATTAGTATCCATGCTCCCTGAACTCAAACTCTGCTGAAAACTTAATGACACCCTCGAAGTTGTATTATCATTTTGTATGAAATCCTTATATATTGGCAATAAATTTACAGCTCCTAAAATATAACCAGCTGGCTGAGTATATTCAATTTTTGAATTGGCTGAGACATTTTCTCCAAAAGCCTCCGTATTATAATTTAAATATAATTGCCCTGAACCTAATTTAAAATCTGTATCTGTACTTATCATTACATCTACTTCATAATAATCATTGGTTCCATCGTTCGTGTTTTGTGCATTTTCAAAACTAAAATATATCTGCTGAGCATTTACATTTAACGTTGTTATGATAACTACAATTAATAAAGTAAGTAATTTTTTTGCTCTTTTTGTGTAAAATTGTTTCATATTTTTTTTTTAAAACTGTTGCCCTCTTCCTAGGTTTGCGTTAATAATATTATTGATATCTGTGTTTTGAATTTGACCATTCATATCTAAATCAGCATTGGAATACCCCGATCCACCCAATTGTAAAACGATGTTAGATATATCCGTATTTTGAACTTGTCCATTACTATCGTAATCTCCTCCAATCAATGTTAGATTATTGGATACATTCAATACAGCATTACTTCCTCCTTGAATTAAGGATACATCTGTTGTAAAATCAACACTTAATGGAGTAGATGAAAGAAAAAGTGATGTAGATGAAAGTATTCCTAAATGGTTTCTATGATTAATCGCTACGTAATAATCATCAGCATTAACATTATATGACAAGACTGAAACTCCATCAACAGCAACAATATCACCATCCCGCTGTATCAATCCAGATTTACCCGAAATAACAGTTTCGTTATTCAAAGCATCACGAAGTTCTATCCATACCCAATCTACAATATCATCTTTAACTAATCCTAATCCAGAGATTCCGCCTGTATTAAATACATTTGGATTTACAACCACAGCATCACTATATGGACTCGTTGTTGGTAAATTACTAAGACGTAAATCATCATTCATTAAATCTGGTATAGACGGATTTGAAAATGGCCCTTGTAAAAACATTTTTAATCCTAAACTCACTTTATCCACAAGTGTCAATTCCCCTATTTCTAATGCTGAACTATTAATATCGGCGTTGCTTGTATCACTTATAATTACATTAGAAAAATTAAATTTATAATTACCTAATCCCACATTACCAGCAATGCTAATAGGAAGTTGAATTATTGACTCTCCTCCTACACTTATTGATGAACTACTTAGTGTGTACAAAATAACCCTATAACTTGTTCCTCCAATACTTGAAGCTGCAACATCAAACCCTTCAGCTCTTCCAACAGCACTAACATTTGCAATATCCAAAGTAAAATCAATTGGTAATTCAACATCAAACTGAACCCCTCTAGCAAGATCCTTATTCTTTAGTAAAATTTGACACATATTGGTTTCATTACGATACACTTCCTGATTTTTGACCATCACATAGTTTGGTGAAAATGCAGATGCCTGTACCGAAAGGGTATTCTGTTCAGTTAGTCCATTGTTTTTAAATGAAATGGCTTCCTCAAAATCACCAACCTCCAAAGGGGTATAATCCAAATTCACATCCTGATAAGATCCAACTGGAATAGTTAAAGGTAACTGAATATCCAAACTCAACTCTGAATTATCATAAACTACTTCATCAATTAATAATGATGCATTTCCTGTATTAGTCAATCTCAAAGAAGTTTGCTGTGTTTTTGTAATTGGCACACTCCCAAAATTAATATTTAAAGGGGTTATTGATAGATTAGGTGAATTTATTTGAATAGATCCACTATATGAATTTGAAAGAATATTTTCTTGAGCAATATTCGTTAAAATAGCATTTGACACATTCAATCCAAAATATCCAGAGCTAACAGTTGGTTTTAATTTAAAGCTAAATAATTCTCCCGAATTTCCTGTGAAATTTTTGTTTGAAGGTGAATACCCTATAAAACGAAGTGTATTTCCATCAATTAAATTTACACCTATTAAATGATCATCAAATCTACTTGTTTCTATAATTGAATTAGGTACGTATTCAATTCCCTCTGGAAGTGTAATATCAAATTGAAATCCCGTAAAATCTTCCATATTGTCAACACTGACAGGTATTTCAATTTCCGAATTTATTTCTGCAGAACCACCTCCAATTCTTATAGTGTTTACGGCATAAACAACTGCATTTAAAATAACTTTTTGAGCGCCTCGAACTAAATCAGGATCATTATTTACAAAACTTAATTCTTTAGACCCATTAAATTTTGTTGAAGTATCAATCGAGACAGCTAAATAAGTTGTTGAATGGGCTGGGATATCAATGGGAAAACCTCCTTGAATACTAAAAGGAAAAACATCATTTATACCTGTAATTTCTAAAGGCTGATTCCCAGAATTTCGTATAGGTAAACTCCTTGTCTGATTCGACCCTAATAAAACGCTTCCAAAATAAACCTGACTTTCTAACACCTCCATTTTTGGCCCCAAAACGGTTATCACTCCATTTTGAATAGTTGAAGAAATAGAACCTGCTGATGAAGATGAAAAATCAACATTTGAAAGTGTAAAAGGATAATCTCCCGAATTGTTTTTAGATTTTAACTTTAATAACATTAAACCTCCCGAGTTCCCTATAATATTTAATGTGGTAAAATTATAAATAAGGACTCTAACAACTCCTTCTGATATTGAATTTAAACCTAATGAATGATTTGCACCTCTACTGGTTAAACTATGCCCAGTTAATAGTTCAAATTCATTCGCATTGTAATTTATATCAAATTGAATTGCAGCTATTCCATCGGTGTTTTCCAATGAAATAGCCAATTCAAATTCCGTAGCGGTAGTTACTCCTTTAGTTTCAACAGAAAGCACATTCTGAGACAGAATACTATTTGAAAAACCAAGAAAAAGTACCGTAATTAGAAATATCTTTATTTTCACAATTACTTTCTTATTATTATTTGTTTAACTTCTTTTTCTTTTATTTCTCCCTGCTTAAATGCTTCTATAACTAGAAAATAAACACCATCATTTAAAAACTCCAAATTAATAGGATTTACTCCCTGACCCAATGAACTTTTAATTTTGTCACTCGACCAAACCATAACTCCATTTAAATTGTATGCTCTTATAAGTAATAAATCTCTTTCTTCAGGTAAATAATGATATAAAGTCATAAATCCATTTGAAGGATTAGGACCTAATTTAAAAGATTCTGTTGGTGTAATTAGCTCATTAAAGTCAAACTTAACCGCCAATTTCATTCCTTTTGGTGTACCTGCTGCAGATTTTTCAACATCTAAACTAACCTCATTATTATCAAATTTGGTCAATAATTTTGTTATTCCAGGTTCAATTGATATTCCTGAAAAACTATATATCATTATTGTTTGATCTGCTTCTTTACTGAAGTTTAATCGATCAAAATTGGATAATTCTTGAGAAAGATCATAATCAAAATCAGTATCAAATACCAACTGCATTCCTGCTATGGCTTCGTTTGAAGAAACATACAAATCATTTCCTTCCCAATAAAATAAAGCATCATCTATTGGAATATTAGAATAGTAATTCCATTCGTCTTTTGAATTATTATTTTTACTAGCTGGAGATAAAATAATATCAACCGTTCCAACGATATCTAATATATCCACTACTTCATCATTATTAACATCGGCGGCTTTAAATACAAATGGAATTGGATTAAGACCTAAAATATAATTTACATTTAGCACTAGATCAGTCACAGTCACCTTTTCATCTCCATTACTATCTCCTAATAATGCATTCACCGAGCAACCATTTTGATCAACAGCATCTCCTTTTGGAGTGTTTGGACATATATCCAAACTATTTTCAATACCATCTCCATCACTATCAGAGTCTATACCTGTTGCTGTAACCTTAAATTGAACAGGAGTTGTAAATTCTGAACCTGAATAAGATGCATCAACTGCCTGAACCGACCAGTAATAAGTTCCTTCAGGTAAACTTAATTTCCATTTTAAATTGTGTTCTACATTTCCTTTTTCAGCATCTTTTTTAACGCCATTTGAATTTGAATTTGAAGACATTACATCTTCACCTCCTGGTGTAGTTCCAATTTTAATAGCATATGTTAATCCAACACTAGGTGTATGATCATCAGTTGCCGGGTTCCAAGAAAATTCTAATGGAATATCAACTGAGCCATCAGTTCCCTCTAAAAATACTATATCATTTACTACTGGAACAGACGGAGCATTATTAACAACAAATTCAGTTATTGTAGCTGAACTCTTAGCAGAACTTTTCCCTGCGTATTTAGGTCTTTTCCCAGCTGGTTTACCTAATACTTCCGCAGATTGATTTCTAACATTTATATAGGTTCTAAAAATATTGCCTCCATTTGTTTCTGCACTTTTACCTGCAATTACAAAATCTAAATCACCATCTCCATCCAAATCACCAAATTCTACTTCAGCTTTTATAATATCGCTTACGTCAAATGCACTTTCAACATATGTTTTTGTAGCAGCATCATATTCACTTAGCTTAGTGATATCTCCAATTCCTTCAAAAGTTCCTGAATACAACAAATCAGTATATCCATCTCCATCAAAATCTCCTAAATCAATTTTCCCATCTCTCATTGGCGACAGACCATTTGCTAGCCTTGGCCATTCCGAGATACCTTCATTTAATTTGTTCATGTAAATTTCAAAAACATCACTTACTTTACTTTCTCCAGTGAATACGGCATCTAAATCGCCATCTCCATCAAAATCAATTAAATCAGTTGTCCCATTTTTAACAGCAACTAAATTATTAGTGGTTTTTTGTAAGGTAAATTCACCGCCCAATTCCGTTACATTTTCGTAAATAAAACTTTGTATACCAGTTGAAGCGTTAAAACCACTTATGATGAAATCAATATCCTGGTCATTATCGATATCCCCCAAATCATAAGAGGCATATTGTAATGGGTCTATTTGACTAGAAACATCATCTAAATTAAATGTACTTGTTACAGGATTGTACTCATATAAATAAAGTTTAGGAACCCCTGAAATGGAACTACTAGACATTCCAACTAAAAATATTTCGGCTTGCCCATCATTATTTAAATCAATTATCTTAGCCTTTGCCTTGTACAAACCATTTCCAACATTCCTTGGAGAGTATCCAGAACCATTACTTAAATATATTTTTAATTGATAATTGGAATTAACCCAATGATTGATTAAAATATCAGCAACTCCATCCCCATTAATATCACCTACTTCACTATTTGTAATACTATTAATATAGCCAAATGGATTTGAATTTTCTTTTATTAATTGCTTTCCATCAAATTTTAGTAATTGAGTCTCAGAACCCGTTTCTGAACCATAAATTACATCTAAATCGTTATCATTATCAACATCTCCCAATTTTAAAACAGGGTCAGCAACTCCTTGAACACTTCTATCAACAATACCTCCCTGATTTAAAATTTTCCACTCATAGACTAAGGTAAATGAATCTTCATCTGAAAACTCACTGCCTTTTAATCCTGGATCTACTGCTTGAACTGACCAATAATAATTTCCAGGGTCTAACTGCATATCATAAAAATTTGTATAAATAGGTGGCGCTTTTGAAATAAGCCTAATACCTGTTGTTAAATCACTCTCTGTATTCGATAACTCTGTTCCTCCTGGGGTTGTACCAACTCTAATTACATATCCTAAATTGGTAGCATAATCATCTGATGGTAAATCCCATTTAAAACGTATTTTTCCATTCCCTAAATCTTCAGCTACTAAACCTGATATTTGGGCTGGTGCTGCATTTTTCTTATTTGCAATTTCAGTTTCATACAATAAGGTTTCTGCTCCACTAGACCCAATTCCTGTTAAAAATAAATCTAAATCGCCATCCATATCATAATCTACCCATGTCGCAGTAGACTCTCTCAGTCCTTTTAATTCAATTTCAGAATCAACAAAACCATTAGAATTTTGCTTAAATAATTTTGTAACTGGTACTCCTTCCTGACTTTCACCAGTTAAAACAACATCATAATTCCCGTCATTATTATAATCTGCTATTGAAATATCTCCATTTTTCAATTTTGGAAATAAACTTTCTATGTTTGAGTAATAATAATCTGAATTTAGAGTATTCGTATAAAGCTGTGTACTCCCATTACTATCTTCTCCACTTGAAATAATTACAAGCTCATTTTGAGCATCATTTATTTTTGCAACTTCAATAGATGAATTTTTCAATCTTAATTCTTCATATAACTGCCAATTACTATTTGTATTTGTTGTTCTTATATACGAATTTAAGATGTAACCACCGCTTGGGTTTCCTGAACTATTTTGTCCATTGTAAATAATGTCATTATCCCCATCTAAATCTAAATCTACTATTTTAAGATCTCCATTGATAAACCCTTCATGATTAAATAGCAACTCTTTTTCGAAATTATTTGAAGTGTCTTCTTTGTAATATACATCAAACACATAATTATTTGCTGCATCTTGACCAGCAATAGCCAAATCAATATCACCATCATTATCTAAATCACCCCAAGCCATTTTAGTAGAGAATAATTTTGGTAATCCATAACCATTAGTAGGTTCAAAATAGGTACCTCCATTATTCATATAAACTTTTGTTTGAGGTGCTGAACCATCAAAACCAGAAACTACCAAATCTATCCAACCATCTTTATTTAAATCTACCCAAGTGATATCACCACCATATAGTTTCGCGAAATTTTGATTGGTATCTACAAATTCTCCATCTACATTTTCATATAATAAAGTAACAGCTCCTAATATATTACTTTGCCCCATTATGGCAACATCTTTATCGCCATCTCGGTCATAATCTCCCCAGGAAACAGCTCCTTCAGACAAGCCCATAAAAGGACTACTTTTAAGCGCTAATGTTTTTGTGTTATCTAATAAAGTTACAGATAAATCTTCAACCTCCGTTAAAATAGCATTTTGTGTTCCTGTTTTCTTTATAACAATATATTCATCACCTTCCTCATTTAACTCATCTTCAATACCCGACAAGGTAAGTGAACCTTCAGTATCACCAGCTTTCACAATTACTTGTAAACTTGCTTCATATTTTTGGACACGATGATTACTATAATCTGATACATAAATATTACCTATTGCATCAACCGTAAAATTATAGGCATTATTAAATTGGTTTGCTTCAGAACCATATCCATTTCCTCCTGCCACAACAATACCTGAAGTTATACTTGCTGGGTATTTTAGAACACTTTGACTATTTTGATCTAACACATAAATGTTTTCATTTAAATCAATATGTATATCAGTAGGATAGTTAATGCCAGCGATTACCGTTTCTCCTTCTATAGCATTTGGGGCCCATTTTTGGATTCGATTATTATTCGTATCTGCTACATAAATATTTCCATCGCCATCTACAAAAACTGCTTGAGGACTAGATAATTGATTGTTTCCATTACCAGCCTCATTTCCACCTGCAACTGTAATTCCTTCAATTGCTCCAGGCTCCCATTTTTGTATACGGTGATTATTTGTATCAGCAACAAATATATTACCCATCTCGTCTATATAAAAACCTTGTGGGTAAGCTAATTGATTATCGGCAGTTCCATGTGAATTTCCACCCGCAACCACTTCTCCAGATGAAGCTCCCGGAATCCACTTGGTAACGCGATTTTCATATATTTCTAATGCGTATATATTTCCATTTACATCTACAAAAACATCAATTGGATTACCACTAGTAATTACTATTTCACCTTCTGTAGCCCCAGGTATCCATTTTTTAATATTTCCATTAGAATGATCTGCAATATATACATTACCCATAGCATCAACAAAAACACCTCTTGGATTGTATAATTGATTTGCTGCATTTCCATAACTATTTCCACCGGCCACTGTGCTTATTTCTACAGGTGTATTTCTTTTAAAATCGCCATCATAAATTGCTGTTCCAATAGATTCCAAGCTAACCATAACATCTTTTGAGCTTGCATAATCTAAGGTTGCAATAATATTGAAGGTTTCATGTTCTGCAATAACATCTGTAGATGTAGTAATTACCACATTAGGATCATCATCACTTTCTAGTAATAAAGTTGCTTTATCTACTAAAGCTGTTGCATTGGTAATTGTATTTACTTTAAAGACAATACTGTCTAAAACCTCCACTAGGACATCATCTAAATCTTTTGTTGAAATTGTTAATGTTCCTTTAGAACTATTTGCAGGAATAGCGATTGTTGTACTACTCACCACATAATCTGTAGTTTCTATAGCACTCCCTTCTAGTGTAAATGTGACAGCTACATCTTTAGCTGAAACACTTGATACTGTAGCCGTAAGTGTGACATCTGTATCAGAATTTTCAGTAATTTTTTCTTCACTAAACGTAAATGCCACTGTTGGTGGTTCGTTTATATCTGTTAATGTAACAGCTATTGGATCTGCACTTCCTAAAACAGCATTACTAGCAGTGGTATTTAAAATAATTGTTTCATCCAATTCATCTCGAGTATCTTCTATTCCTGAAACAGTTAATTCTGCAGTTGTTTCACCCGATTTAATTATTATTTGTGGTGAAATATCATATTTTTGAATACGTGAATTCTCTGAATCTGACACATAAATATTACCGGTTGTATCAACAATAAAATTATATGGATATGCTAATTGATTCTCTGCCGAACCAGAACCATTTCCTCCAGCAACCACAACACCCGTATCCATTCCTAACTCAAATTTTTTGATAAGACTGTTATTAGGGCTTACTATATAAATAGCGCCATTGTCATTTACATAAATATCTGTTGGATAATTAAAATTACTTATAATGGTTTCTCCTTTTGTTGAGTTATTACCCCATTTCTGTACTCGATTATTTTCTGAATCTGCAATGTATATATTTCCTTCAGAATCTATAGAAACTGCATTTGGATAACTTAACTGATTTGCAGCATTACCTTGCCCATTTCCTCCAGCTACCGTTATTCCTTCTGCAGCACCAGGCTCCCATTTTTGTATTCGTTGGTTATCAGAATCTGCTATATAAATATTTCCAACTTCATCCACGAAGAAGCCTGTAGGATTTCTCAATTGGTTGGAATCTGAGCCATAATCATTCCCTCCTGCCACAACAATACCAGTGGTATCACCTAAAACAAATTTACGAACTTGATGAAGACCTCTCTCTAACACATAAATTGCCCCTTCTTCATCCACATAAACATCTATTGGATCACTAACTCCATTTATAATTACTTCTCCTTGAGTTGCTCCTTTATTCCATTTTTTAATCCTACTATAACCAGCTTCTGTAATATACATATTTCCTGTCGCATCTACAAAAACACCTCTGGGGTTATATAACTGATTATTAGCACTTCCTCTTCCGTTACCACCAGCTACTGTACTAATTCTAATTACTGAATTACTTGTAAAATCTGTATCGTACTTTGCTTCACCTACAGATTCTAAATCTATAACAACATCTTTAGAGATTGGTGCATCTATGGTTGCTGTAATTGTAAAACTTTCATTTTCTCCAATAGTTGTTGCAGAAATAGCCAATGTAATAATTGGGTCGTTTACATTTTCAATATTTAGTGTAATTTGCTGTTCACCATCTTCAGAAGCATTCACCACACTTTCAATAGCTACAACAATAGTTTCGTCAAATTCTACTAAGGCATCAGTAAGTACTGTAACTTCAGCTGTACTGCTTAAAGAGCCTGCAGGAATTGTTATTGTATTTGAAGAAATTGTATAATCTGTGTCTAAAGTTGCAGTACCTGTTGTAGTTAAATTCACAGTGGTGTCATAAGGCAACACTGTTTCCATAGCTGCCGTAATTATAATTACACCAACTTCTTCGTTTACTAATTCTTCTGCTACACTTAAGGATACTTTTGGTTCTTTAGCTAAAGAAAACCAACTTTCAAAACCTTCTATTTGGTCGTCTACACCATCCGCAGTTGTTGTATACGCTGTTAAAGCATATTCTGTGTCAATTAATCCTCCGACTAAAGTATAGGTGTTCACATTTCCTAAATCAATTACATTTGAATATGACAAACCAGTAGGATCTCCATAATATAATTTATAACCTATAACACTTGTTTCACTATTTGGTGTCCAAGTTAAAACAACATCACTTCCTGATGGTACTTTCGCTATATTTAATGGTGGAGAAATTACGGTAGAAGTTGTGGTGTTTGGAATACTAAGAATTGGAGTAAATGTTACAATTCCTATATTTGAAAAAACATCATCTGGACTATGATAAATTAAGTCTTCAACTTCCAATTCATCAATTGTTCCCCAATAATTATTGGTCGCTGTTATGTTATTATTATTTTGATTGTTTAATGCATATTCTTTATTTTTAGTGAAATTGTTATTTTGAAAATCAAAAACACCATAGGTTCCTGTTACTTTTATACCTGTTGTGTTATTAGTAATAATAGAGTTTGAAATTGTACTTTGATAATTATTGTAATCATATATTTCAACTCCCGTTCCTGCTCCTCTTCCAGTTATCAACGTATTTGTGATGGTCGCTTTCCTAGAATATACTCCTTGAATATCCATTTCCTGACCTTCCATTCCTTGATATGTTTCCGTACCATCAAAAGAAATTACTGAGTTTGATATTTCAACATCATTTTGAGGAAGGTTTAAAGGTGAATCAACTAAAATTGTTTTATTAATAGAGATATCACCTTCATATCCTGAAAAATTCGAATTGTAAATTTTAGACCCATCAATTAAAAAACTAGACTGGTACCATTCACCATAAATTTTAAAACTTGATGAAGCAAAATGAGAATTATATATTTTAACTCCACGAGAGTATGGAAAATCAATTATTGAACTGTTTATTACACAACTTCTTAAAGTAATAAAATCTGAATAGTTATAACCTTGTAATGAACAAGAGTTGAAAATAGAATTTTCAATATTTAATTCAGCTGAATTCCAAATCCCTTTTGTAGCAACTCCTGTATTGGTAAATGTACAATTGTTTACATTTAAAGAATTGGTGTTTTTTATTTCGTCTTGAATATTAGAAGATTCATCCGCCAATTGTATAGCTCGTTGAGGACCAGTAAAGTCAACATAATTTATAGAACTATTATTTAAATTAGCACTTTGAAATAAAATCATACTTGTTGAACCAACAGTACTATTCCCATTAAACGTTACATGACTTAAATCCGTACCGTTGATGTTAATATTACCATTCACTACGATCTTACGATCACCCATAAAATTAACTTCTACATCAGGTTCTATAGTTAAGGTAGCTCCTGCACTAATTTGGGTGTGCCCTACAATCGTGTAAGGATTGTTTACTGCTCTCCAAGTTGTATTTGTAGAGATTACTCCCGAGATATCACGAATTTCAACAATGTCGTTAATGGTAATAGTGAAAGTATCACTAAAAACATCAGTACCATCATTGGTTTCTACTCTTATCTCATAGGAATCCTTGGTTTCAAAATCAAAAACTTCATTGGTTAATAATTTATCTCCTGAAATGGTAAAACTAGTATTGTCTGTATCTCCGTCTCCAGCTACTAATGAATAGGTAAAATTAGATGAGTCAACATCTGTTGAAGTAAGGCTTCCTATTTCTGTTCCAATATTTAAATCTTCATCAATTGTTAATGAGGATAAAGCAATAGCTGTTGGTGTATCGTTAATATCATTAACTGTAATCGTGAAAGTATCACTAAAAACATCTGTTCCATCACTGGTTTCTACTCGTATCTTGTAAGATACTTTGGTTTCAAAATCAAAAGATGCTGCGGTTAATAGTTTATCTCCAGAGATAGTAAAACTTGTATTGTCGGTATCTCCTGTCCCTGTTACTAATGTATAAGTAAAAGTATCTGCTACATCAGCATCGGTAGTTGTAAAGGTTCCTACTTCTGTGTCAATGGCTAAATTTTCATCTATCGTTAATACAGATAAAGCAATTGCTGTTGGGGCTTGGTTTTCAAAAACATCATTAACTGTAATAGTAAAGGTGTCACTAAATATTCCACCATTCCCATCATTAGTTTCTATTCTTATCTCGTAAGAATCCTTGGTTTCAAAATCAAAAACTTCTTTGGTTAACAATTGATCTTCTGAAATAGTGAAACTTGTATTATCAGTATCTCCTGCTCCTGCTACTAAGGTATAAGTAAAGGTATCTGATCCATCAACTGGAAATGAAGTAAGTGTTGCTACCGCTGTTCCAATGGCTAAATTTTCGTCAACCTTTTCAACTGACAGAACGATTACTGCTGGTAACTGGTTTTCAAAAACATCATTTACTGTAATAGTAAAGGTGTCACTAAAAGTAGCTGTTCCATCATTGGTTTCTACTCGAATCTCGTAAGAATCCTTAGTTTCAAAATCAAAAGATTCAGCTGTTAATAGTTTGTCTCCTGAAATAGTGAAACTGGCATTGTCGGCATCTCCTGTTCCAACTACTAACGTATAAGTAAAAGTATCTGAAACATCAGCATCGGTAGTGGTAAAGGCTCCTACTTCTGTTCCAATATCTAAATTTTCATCAACTGTTAATGCCGATAAAGCAATTGCTGTTGGTGAATCGTTAATATCATTAACTGTAATCGTAAAGGTGTCACTAAATGTTCCGCCGTTACTGTCATCCGTTTCTATCCTAATGTCATAAGTTGCTTTGGTTTCAAAATCAAAAGATTCAGCTGTTAATAGTTTGTCTCCTGAGATTGTAAAACTGGCATTGTCTGTACTTCCATCACCTACAACCAATTCATATGTAAAAGTATCTGACCCATCAACTGGCGCTGAAGTAAGTGTTGCTACTTCTGTTCCAACTATTGAATTTTCATCAACTGTTGAAGCTGATAATGCAATCGCTGTGGGTGTTTGGTTTTCAAAAATATCGTTTACAGAAATGGTAAAGGTGTTACTAAATATTCCTCCATTACCATCATTCGTTTCTATTCTTATTTCATAAGATGTCTTGGTTTCAAAATCAAAAGATTCAGCAGTCAATAATTGGTCACCTGATATTGTGAAACTAGCATTGTCTGTATCTCCTGTTCCTGAAATTAAGGCATACGTAAAAGTGTCGGATACATCAGCGTCCGTTGTAGTTAAAACGCCTACTTCTGTGTCAATGGCTAAATTTTCATCAACTGTTAATGCAGATAAAGTAATTGCTGTTGGTACTTCATTTTGGGCAAAAACTGAAGAAGGAAATGTGAAAATTGAGAATACTAAAAAAAGTAATAATTTTTTCATAATTAATTATTTTAAGAAATGATAAGGCATAGCAGAAATACAATTATTTACACATCGTAATTTGAGTATAAAATTATTGTTTCGTTTTAAAATGATTTTAAATGGTTCAGAATTGAACTTAAAAGATAGTCTATCCCAATTACTGAAATAAATAAATTGAAACAATAGGGTTAATTCGAGTAGTTTTTTTTTCATAAAGCGATTTTTGGGGGATGTAACTATATTTCAATCAATAAAGGTAATTTTAATTTAAAGTAAATATTTATAAAATGAGTTAACGTGCGTAAGTTTTGAGCGAACGTAAATATTAGGAATGGTTTCATAACAATTTTTTACAACCTAAAATAGGTGTTAAAATACATAGCTTTTTATATTCCAAATCCATTGTTAAAGTTTATTATTTCAATCAACTTTAAACAATTTTATATTCAGAATATAACAAACTTAGGTACTTATTATCAATAATTTAGTGATAATTATCAGCTAACCTCTTATTATAGATTTTGAATCTTTTTTTATTTAAGGTTAAATTTTTGTTTTAATTAAAAAAAATAATGATTTATTTAATAAAACCAAATGTAGGATTAATAACTAATTATATGTTACGGAAATCCGTAGTGCATTTATAAATTATTAAAATTTAGATATTTTGAAACAAAAAACCACCCCTAAAAAGAGGTGAAAAATTAAAATGCATACCCTATATAAAATCAAAAAACCTAAACTTTATCACTAAAAAACTATTAAGGATTCAAAAATTGGTCTACACAGGACTTGAAGTACGCTTTTTTAAAGGGGTAAATCATAATTAACAAACTATCTACAACGACTGGTATCGTTTGTTAATACCCATTTTTTATTAATCTATTAATTTTGAATACCAAATTAGTACCCATTTAAATTTAAAAACAATCATCTACTTAATTGTCAAGTGATTACGTCTTATGTTTATGGAGCCGGCGTCTCCACTATTTTTATTTGAACTATTACAATTTCTCTTCATCTAAAGATGAAGGTATTTTTAAACTTTATCTTTTGAAATCATCCTATTCCACTTTTCGAATTAAAAATAGCTATTTTATAGTTCTATCTAACAGATTTCATTTTCTAATTAAATATCATTTACCAACAAATAATAACTAGTTCTAAAAATATATTAAAACTAACTTATTGATTTTAAAGCATAAAAAAACCCACCTCTAGGAGATGGGAAAATTGCTATGAAAAAGAATGTTAATAAAACCATTATTGAGGTTAGGTTTTACCAACGGTCAAATTTAAAGTGAAAAAACTATTTATTCTATGATAATTATCAATTAGCAAAAAAAATAATCAAGGTTAGGTAAATTTTAACTATTTAACTTTATAATACTACTTTTAAAAAACTATTTAGAACTTAAGTAAAAGTAATTAGACTATCTATTTTTGAATAATTAACAAAAAAACATCACTAAAAATCTGTTTTTAGAAAAATTTAACATTAAATATCATTTTCACTTTATAAAACTTCATATCTTTGTACCTGATAAGCATATCTTTATGTTTATCAATCTTTTTCATAGCAATTTTCCTCACTCGAAAGAGTGAGGTTTCTTTTTTATAGACCTTACTTCATTCTTTTATACCTATATTTGCCTCCCAAATTTTAACTATATGTTTTTAGGAATAGAAATTACCGAATGGGTTGGCTACTTAGCTTCCGTTGCGCTCATTATTTCATTTATGATGAAAAATGTAAATACTTTAAGAATTATAAACTCGGTTGGAGCTATTTTGTTTATTATTTATGGAGTAATGCTAGCAACATCTTTACCCATAATTATTACTAATGTTTTTATATTGTTAGTAAACATTTATTATTTAACCATTAGGAAAAATAAATAATAGTATTTTAGTAGTCTAAAAAAATAATTTCTTTTGAAACAAGTAATAGTTTCAGTTACTAACGACATTACTACCGATCAACGGGTACACAAAGTATGCACTAGTTTAACTGAAATGAATTTTAATGTTACTGTTATTGGTCGAAAGCTAAAAAACAGCATTCCTATAAATAGAAAGTATAGCACTTTAAGATTCAAATTGCTTTTTAACAAAGGTGTTTTATTTTATGCGGAATATAATTTGAGGTTATTTTTAAAACTACTTTTTACTAAAAAAGATATTTTATTAGCCAATGATTTAGATACTTTATTGCCAAATTATTTTGCAAGCAAAATATTTAAAACTAAATTAGTATATGATAGTCACGAACTGTTTACAGAAGTTCCAGAACTAATTGATAGAACTTTTGTTAAAAATACTTGGCTGCGAATTGAAAAATTTATTGTACCAAAACTAAAACACAATTACACCGTTTGTAATTCTATTGCTAATTATTACAATTCTAAATATAATACAAACTTTAAAACGCTTAGAAATTTACCTTTTAAAACAACTAATAATTTAAATGGCACATTTCCTTTTAACACTAACAATCAAAAAATAATTTTATACCAAGGAGCTTTAAATAAAGGAAGAGGGCTAGAATTAATGATTGAAACAATGAAGCGCATAGATAACGCTATTTTTGTTATTATTGGAAGTGGAGATGTTGAAAAACAATTAGTTCTACAAGTAAAAAAGTTAAACCTTCAAGAGAAAGTAAAATTCATTTCAAAAATTACACCTAAAGCATTACAAAAACTAACCCCATTGGCTGATTTAGGGTTAAGCATTGAAGAAGATTTAGGTTTAAACTACAGGTTTGCACTTCCAAATAAAGTGTTTGATTATATACAAGCTCAAGTTCCTATTTTAGTTTCAGATTTGATTGAAATGAAACAAATTGTAGAACAATACAATGTTGGTGAAATTATTTTAGACAGAAGTCCAACAGCATTGGCCAACCAAATTACAGCAATGCTACAAAAAGGTAAAAGTTTATATAGTAAACAACTTATAAAAGCCAGTAATGAGTTAATTTGGGAGAAAGAATCTAAAAAACTAATTGAAATTATAAATAATCTTGAATAAATATTTAAATATTATTTCTTTTGATGTGCCTTACCCACCAAATTACGGTGGAGTAATTGATGTTTTTTATAAGCTAAAAGCATTACACAAATTAGGTGTTAAAATTATTTTACACACTTTTGAATATGGAAGAGGCGAAAACAAAGAGCTAAATAAATATTGTGATAAAATTTATTATTACAAAAGAAACTCTAAAATTAAAAGTTCAATATCTAAAATTCCTTTTATTGTTAAAACCAGAGCTAATAAAAGTTTAATTGAAAACCTGAAATTGAATGATTTCACAATTTTATTTGAAGGCTTACACACCACATACCCTTTAGTTATTTCTGAATTTAAAGACCGAACTAAACTAATAAGAATGCATAATATTGAGCATAATTATTACAAAGGACTATCTAAAAGTGAAGAAAACAGTTTCAAAAAAATATATTTCACTTTTGAAGCTGCTAAACTTAAAAATTATGAAAGTATTTTAGATAAAGCTAATTATATTCTTTCTATATCTCCATTAGAACATCTTTATTTTTCAACTAAATTCCCTTCAAAAACAAAATACATTCCTGCTTTTCACCAACATAATTTCATCAAATCATCAGAAGGCATTGGTGATTATGCCCTGTACCATGGTGATTTACGTATTGCTGATAACTTAAAATCCTGTTCCTTTTTAATTGATGTTTTTTCTGAAATTGATTACCCTTTGATTATTGCTAGTAGCACTATTAACAAAAAAATGTCAACACGTATTAAAAAGCATACAAACATTAACTTTATAGATATTACTAATAACAATCAACTAGAAGAGTTACTTAACAACGCCCATATTAATGTACTTCCAACATTTCAAAATACTGGAATTAAGTTAAAATTATTAAATGCATTATACAGTGGTAGATTTTGCATTGTAAACAATGAAATGATTCTTAAAACAGGATTAGAGGATTTGTGTATTATTGCAAATACAAAAAAAGAATTTCAAGAAAAAATTAAAGAATATTCTCTCATAAATTTCAAAAAAGAAGATATTATTAAACGCGAAAAAATTCTTAAAAATCTCAATACAAATACAAGTGCATTAGAAATTTTAAAACTTATTTAGATTAACTTTTCTGCTGTACAACCTCAAATAATTCTCCGCCTTCACACTTTATTGTTTTATAGGGGAATTTTAAAATTAAAGCGTAATCATGTGTAGCCATTAATATGGTTTTTCCACTATTATGAATATCTTGAAGCACTTTCATAACATCAACTGAAGTTGCAGGGTCAAGGTTTCCAGTTGGCTCATCAGCTAATATTAAATCGGGGTCGTTTAACAACGCTCGCGCTATGGCAACACGTTGCTGCTCACCACCTGAAAGTTGAAAAGGCATTTTAAAATCTTTGGTTTGCATTTCAACCTTTGTTAAAACCTCCATTATTTTAGTTTTAATTTGCTGCTCATCTTTCCAACCAGTTGCTTTCAATACAAATTTTAAATTTTCAAAAACATTGCGATCATTCAACAGTTTAAAATCCTGAAATACAATTCCTAATTTTCGTCTTAAAAAAGGAATTTCTTTTTCTTTTAGTGTATTTAAATTAAAGCCTACAATACTTCCCGTTCCTTTTTCTAGCGGTAAATCGCCATACAAAGTTTTCATTAAACTACTTTTACCACTCCCCGTTTTACCAATTAAATACACAAAATCACCTTCATTTAAAGATAAGTCTACTTGAGACAATACTAAATTTTCACGCTGAAATATTTCTGCATTTTGTAATGATAGAACCGTTTTTGACATTGACACCTTGATTTTCAACAAATCTAAATATTTAAAAGTAAAATTTCAACATAAACATAGTTTATAATAGAATCTGATACCGGAAACTCATTTTTTCAACAAAAATTGTTGAAATCCTTTCATAAAAAAAGTACATTATGAAGGCAATTTCAAAAAAATATCACGTTATTAGATTATACAATTAAACTTACAATTTTAAAAAATATGCAGTATAAAAAAATTGTTTTACTTATTTTTTTGTTTTTGATAACCCTTTCTATATCAGCACAAAAAACAGCAATTTACACCAACAACCTTAAAGATTACAATCACGCACTTGAATTGTATCAAAATAACTCTTTTGTAGCAGCTCAAGAAAAATTCAATACCGTTAAAATTCAATTTGAAGATACTTCTGAATTAAAAGCTAACTGTGAGTATTATGCAGCAAACTGTGCTGTTAAGTTAGGTCAACCTAATTCTGATAAATTGATGCAACAATTTGTTGATAATTTTCCAACAAGCACCAAAAGAAATAGCGCTTTTATTGATGTTGCAGATTATTATTTTAAAGTAGGAAAATACTCTTATGCAGCAAAATGGTATTCAAAAGTAACTACCACCAATTTAAGTTTAAATAAAGAAGAAGAATTCAATTTTAATTACGGCTATTCATTATTTGCTTCAAAGAGTTATGCAACTGCTAAAGAATATTTTTTAACACTTTTAGACTCTCAAAAATATGGAGCGCAAGCAAAATATTATTACGGCTTTATAGCTTACAATCAAGATGATTTTGATACTGCAGGAAAATATCTAGGTGAAGTTGAAAACAACACAGCTTTTAAAACTAATGTTTCTTATTACTTGGCCGATATGAACTTTAAGCTGGGTAATTTTCAAAAAGCAATTGATTACGGACTGCCTTTGTTAGAAAAAGCAAAAAAATTGGAGCATTCTGAAATTTCAAAAATTGTTGGTGAGAGTTATTTCAACCAACAAAAATATGAAGAAGCAATACCTCATTTACAGAATTACAAAGGTAAAAACAGTAAATGGAATAATACCGATTATTACTTATTAGGGTATGCTTTTTTTAAACAGCATGATTTTGAAAGCGCCATTAACAATTTCAATAAAATTATTGATGGAAAAAACGCTGTTTCGCAAAATGCCTTTTACCATTTAGCCGAATGTTACTTAAAATTAGATGAAAAACAAGCTGCACTAAATGCTTTTAAAAATGCTTCAGAAATGGAATTTAGCCCAGAAATAAAAAAGGATGCTTGGTTAAATTATGCTAAATTAAGTTATGACATTGGAAATCCGTATAAGAGCGTTCCCGAAGTTTTAAAAGAATATTTAGCATTGTATCCAAGTTCTAAACCTGTTGCAGAAATAAACGATTTAATTATTAGCGCCTATGTTTCTTCTAAAGATTACACAGGGGCTTTGGATCATTTAACCAGTAAAAAAACTACTAAAGAACAGGCAACTTACCAAAAAGTGGCATTTTATTATGGAACAGAACTTTTCAACAACAATTCCTACGAACAAGCCAAGGAAAATCTTGAAAAATCCTTAACAGTTTCAGCCGATAAAAAAATTAAAGCACAAGCAACATTTTGGAAAGGTGAAACAAATTACCGATTAAATAATTTTGCCGCTGCCATAGAAGATTTCAACAAATTTACTGCAATGCCTGAAGCTTCACAAACTGCTGAATTTGAAAATCTAAATTACCATAAAGCTTATGCTTATTTCAAACAAAAAGACTACTCAAATGCTACTAAGGAGTTTTTAAAATTCATTGATAAAAATACTGACAACGATTTAAAAAGAAATGATAGTTATTTACGCTTAGGTGACGGCTATTTTGTTACTTCAAACTATGCTAAAGCAATTGATTACTATTCAAAAGCTTTAAAAACGGGTGAAGTTGAAAGTGATTATGCACAATTTCAAAAAGCCATTAGTTTTGGATTAACTGGAGATGAAGATGCTAAAATTAATGAACTAAACATCTTTTTAAGAAAACAACAAAAATCTATTTACACCGACGATGCGTATTATGTTTTAGGAAATTCTTACTTAAAAAAAGGCAACAATAAATTAGCCATAGAAAATTACGACCACCTAATTTCAAAATTAAAAAGAAGTCCGCTTATTTCAAAAGCACTGCTTAAAAAAGGGATTATTTATTACAATTCCGACAAAAACGAACAAGCCTTAGCAACCTATAAAAATGTGGTTACTCGTTTTCCAAATACTGCAGAAGCAATGCAAGCTGTAAAAAATATTCGTCAAATTTATGTTGATTTAGGGCGTGTAGATGAATATGCAAACTGGGTAAAAACTATTGATTTTGTAAATGTATCAGATGCTGAATTAGACAATGATATGTATGAATCTGCTGAAAAGCAATACCTACAAAACAATCATAAAAAAGCAATTCAAAGTTTTGAAAAATACTTGCTGCGGTTTCCTAAAGGACTACACACAATAGCTGCTCACTTTTATTTAGCACAATCCTTGTTTTCTGAAAACAAACACACTAAAACAATTCCGCATTATAAATTTGTAATTGATCAAGAACAAACTGAATTTACAGAAGATGCATTGTCTAAATTAGCATTGGTTTATTTAGAAGCAACTCAATGGAACGAAGCAGTTAAAACCTTGGAAAGGTTAGAAACTGAAGTAAATTTACCGCAAAACATTACGTTTGCGCAAACCAACTTAATGAAAGGTTATTATGCTGAAAAAAAATACACGAAAGCGGTTGAATATGCCGAAAATGTTTTAAAAAACAACAAACTTGAAGATCGCATAAAATCTGATGCTTATACTATTATTGCACGTTCAGCCATAAAAAATGGCAGTGAAAACAAAGCCCGTGATGCGTACAAAAAAGTTGAAACAATTGCTTCAGGAGAACTTATGGCGGAAGCTCTTTTTTATAGTGCGTATTTTGAAAATTTAGACGGAAGCTATCGCGTTTCAAATGAAATAGTTCAAAAAATAGCTGCCGATTATGCTGCTTATAAATATTGGGCTGCCAAAGGTTTAATTGTAATGGCTAAAAACTATTATGAATTAAATGATGCCTACCAAGCCTCTTATATTTTAGAAAGTGTTATAAAAAACTTTGAACAATTTAACGATGTTGTTGAAGAAGCTACTACTGAATTGAACCGAGTAAAAACTGAACAAGCAAAAACAAACGAATCAATTAAAAATTAAAATGAATACAAGTTTATACCTTTTAATTATTCAAATTCTAAAAAAACACCACATGCGAAAGCTATTTATAACTTCAATATTACTTTTATTCACAATTGTTTCAATTGCTCAGAAAACAAAAAAAGACACCTTAAAAACAGAGGAAATAACGGTGGTAAAACCATACACTCCAACTATTTCAGAAGCGTTTAAAGTAAAATCAAACCCCACTATTAACGATCAGAATTTTCAAAAAGAAACCGTGAATTACAGTATTTTCTCTGTTCCTGTCGCTAGTACATTTACACCTTCAAAAGGAAAAGCACAAGGGTTAAAAAGAGCTCCAAAAGAGCGTTTGTACGAAAATTATGTTTCTGCCGGATTTGGAAATTACACAACACCTTTGTTTGAAGCTTTTTTACATTCAGGAGATAAACGTTACAATGATTATGGAGTATTTTTAAAATACCAATCTTCACAAGGAGGAATTAAAGATGTTTTATTAGACGACAATTATTCAGATATACAAGTAGATTTATTTTACAAACAGTTTGAACGCGATTTTGATTGGAAAATTAACGCTGGTTACAACCGCGAACTTTATAATTATTATGGCTTACCAACTTCTATTACTTTTGATGACAACGTACTTGATAATATAGATGAAAAACAAGTATACAACAGTATTTATTTAGGAGGTTCAATTAATTTTGAGGATGCTATTTTTAATAGTGGAACTATTGAAATTATCAACTTTTTTGACGCATACAACTCTAATGAATTACGATTTTTAGCAAAACCTACTTTTGAATTCCCTCTTTCAACTGAAGCTATCCATGCTGAAGTTTTAGTAGATTACATCAATGGAAAATTTGATCAAAGTTATGCGTCTTCTAATGAACTTACTTATAGTTTTTTGAACTTGGGAGTTACTCCTAATTTTGAAATTTTAAAAGACGATTTAAGCATCAATTTAGGTGTAAAACTATATTACACATTCGATTTAGAAAATAGCAGCAATCAATTTAAAGCTTATCCAAATGTTACTGCTTCATACAAAGTGGTAAATGATATTTTTATTCTTACAGCAGGTGTTACTGGAGATTTAATTCAGAATTCTTATCGTAATTTCACGCAGGAAAATCCGTTTGTTTCACCAACATTAAACATACAACAAACCGATCAACAATACAACGCTTTTATAGGAGCAAAAGGAAAATTAGCTTCAAATATTGGGTACAATGTAAACGTTAATTATATGAACGAAAAAGACAAAGCCTTGTTTACTCAAAACCAAACTTTAACAGATGGAACTATTTTAGCAATCAACGCTTATGAAGCTGGAAACTCTTTTAAAGTAGTTTATGACGATGTAAGCACCATTAACGCTTCCGCAGAAGTAAACGTGGAAGTTTCTAAAGAATTTCAACTTAATGTTGGACTAAATTATTCAAACTATACAATTACAAATGAATTAGAGGCATGGAATTTACCTGAATTTACAGCTAGGCTTTCTGCAGCTTATAAAACTGAAAAATGGCATGTTGGCACTCTATTATTTTTTAGGGGAACTACTAAAGATTTTGTAATTTCTTATGGCGATTTACCTGTAAACGGAAGCATCGTAAAAAACGAATCTTATGTAGATTTGAATTTTAACGGAGGTTATATTTTTTCAGACAGACTTTCAGTATTTGGAAAAATTAACAACGCTGTTAGTAAAAGTTACGAACGTTTTGTAAATTATCCTGTGCAATCCATTCAATTGCTTGCAGGTGTTACTTATAAATTCGATTTATAATTTAAGCCCTTTTATTTATGAACTTTTAAATTTTCATTTTTACTCTTGATATTGCTAAAATTTTACCACCCTAATGGCTGCTAGCATTTTCTCAGACAAGTTATACAGCCATTTTACCTGCTCAGAAACTAGGTGAGTTTCTTTTAACTGCTCTGCCATTTCAGTAGACACTTCAATACCTTGAGCTATCTCTTCATCTCTTTTATTCGATAATTTTTCAAAAGAGTTTTCATATAAAAGATGTGCTTTTTTAATATTTGAACTTTTAACTTTTTCACTTTCATTTTCTTCTAAGAGTTCTATTGAAAGTTGTAAATTCAGTTTTATATTTTCAATAAACACCTCAAAATACACAGGAACTTCAGAAGTTTTATTATGTCTTATAAAAGTTCCTAAGGATGATAATGATGACAAAAAAGTGTTGTTTACAACAACTAATTTATAAATAGTTCCAACATCCTTTTGTTTAGACTTCGGATCTTGATTCATTCGTTCAAAAGCCGCATTTAAATTCCCAATTGCTAAAAAAGCTGCTTTTCTAGATAATTTATATGTTGTTGTAACATCTCCCTTTTCATGATAAAAAATCGAAATTTGCTCTAAAAACTTCTTATTATTTTTTAACGCATCAGTAATATATTCACCTACATTTTGAAATTCCCAAGAAGGCCACAAAAAATAGATGGAAGCAAATGATAAAAACGCACCTATAAGCGTATCAAAAATTCTAAACTTAATAACAGATAAAATATTTGGCTCTAACAAGGCAAAAACAAAAATTACATTTAAGGTTATAAAAATGGCCGCGTTTCGGTAATTTTTCTGCATAATTGAAAGCGCTATAGGCAATGAAATTATTGAAATTACAGCATAAATTATGGTGTTTTGTGTTACTAAAATAATGGCTATTGCAATTGCAGCACCTATTAAAGTACCTATAACTCTGTTTATTGAACGCTGTTTTGTAAGACCGTAACTTGGTCTCATAATGACAATAATTGTTAACATAATCCAGTACGGATTTTGCATTTCAAAAATCTTACCTATTAAAAACCCAATTAAAAAAACAATTGCCAAACGCAATGAATGCTTAAAAATAGGCGATTTAAAACTGAAATTTTCTTGTAATTTTTTTAAATCGTAATCTTGTGGTGTTATAAATTTATCTGAATCACGGCTAATTGTAATTTTATTATTATATGAATAATTTCCTAAAATTCGTTTAAGACCTGTTATATTTTGAACCTGTTTTTCTTGATATTTTTTTAAATTTGAAAGCATTAAAGTACCTATTCTAGACTTAGGTAAACCTACTAAAATTCGGTAATAATCAATTTCTCTTCCAATGTCACTTAACTGTTGATCTAACTTTTCAGAAATTGTTAGTTTCTCTTCTTTTCGTATAACTTTTGAAATATGATCTAGCTCATTGGCCATTTCAAAAATAAGATCTTTAAAAATCGCTACTTTATCTTGGTGCTTTTCAAAAACCACATCAAAATTTTCATAATCAACTGGATTAGAAATTGCCAACTCCAAAATATCAACCAATTCTGAAAAGAATAATTGCTGCCTTCTAATTCTATTTGAAAACTCCGACTCTTTACGACTTTGTAAAATAATAGTTCTTAAAATTTCTAATAAATCTGTTATTTCAGTTTGAAGTTGAAATAGTTTTTTATACAATTCAGTTCTGTTAGAAGTGCGCATCAATAATTCACCTCGTACTCTTAAAAATTCTGCTGTTTTTTCTGTTACTTCACCAAATAAAAAATCGGTTTGTGCCCTTGGAAACAAAAACAATCGTACCATTGAAAGCGACACATACCACAAACCACCTAAACCAACTAACAATGCATGTGTTACTACACTCGTTTCATTATAATCATGTGAAAAACTTAAAACAATGGCAAACAATCCTCCAAAAGCAATTAATGAAGCTCTAAACCCAAAAACAGAGAGATAAGAAATAAAAAAAACTATAACACCCAATAACGGAAGTAATAGCCAAAAATAATTTATTAAAGAACCGAACAATAAAGTAACAAGAACTGATAACAAAACAGCTAACAAAATTCCATAAAAATTATGCTTAACACTCCCGGGAATATCAGCCGGAGAACAAAATAAAACACCTAAAGCAACACTAACTCCTAAATTAATATCATTTAAATAATAAAAACTCAAAAAAATGGGTAGTATTATAGCTATTGCCATAACAATAGCTTTCATAAAGTTTAAACTTTTAAAAAATCGATTTAAAGTAGTAAGCATTTAGTTGAATTAATCCACAAATTTACATAGTATTTTTTATTCCGTAGATTTATACTATTAATATAATGTAAAATATTTAACAATGTTTCTTCACAAACATCCTTACAAACCCTTTATACCTAAAAATGCTACAAAACTAATTGTTGGTACTTTACCGCCTCCACGTTTTTATAAAGGAATATTAAAACCGGGTGATGTAGATTTTTGCTACGGAAGTATTGATGGACAATTATGGAAAATTTTAAATGAAATTTTTAACTTAAATCTCTTATTTGAAAATAGCGAAAATGCCATTCAGCAACGAAAAAATTTCCTAATAAAAAATAACATTGGTATTTGTGATATTGTTGCAAATTGCGAGCGTAAAAAAATAGACGCTTCAGATTTAGGTATGGAAAATATTGAACTTAGAGATATGCTTTTCTATTTAAAAGAGTTTCCAAAAATAAACACTTTACTTTTAACCAGAGGAAATAGTAAAAATGGTCCCGAATACCATTTAAGAAGACTTCTTAAAAAAGAAAAAATTATTTTCGAATCAATTTCAACTGAAACTCCAAAAATACATCAATTCAATATAAATAAACGTACAGTTAAAGTAGTTTCACTAACAGCCCCATCAGGAGCTGCAAACCGAGCTGTTGGTAGCAATCCTGAATATAAATTACTAAAACAACTAAACCCTAAATTCAACACGTTTAACTTTAGAGTAATCCAGTATAAAAAATACTTTTAACTATTTATGTGATCCGTCGCAAAAAGGACCTTTTTTAGTTTGCTTACAAGTACATAAATATTTCGTTTCAGTTTTTTCAGCAGTAAATACATTAGGAGCCATTCCAGATCCTTTGTGTTTTCCATCACAAAACGGCTGACTTTCAGATAATCCACAAGTACACCAAGCATATTTTTTACCAGCTTCTAATTCAACTGCCAAAGGATTATCTCCTCCTCTTTTAGGTAAATCCATATTAATTTGTTTTAGATTATTTATTAAATATATCACTCTAAAAGCTCCCGTGCAAATCTTCCTTTAAACTAAATTCTTAATACAATGTTAAAAGCCTTATTTTATAAATAATAATATCCTGAAAATAAAATAAAAAACTACCATTTAAGTTATATTTGCAGCTTAATAATTTTAACTATTTAATATGAAGTATTTTATATCCCTACTACTTTTAGTGTCTTTTATTTCTTGCAATAAAGACGAAGAAAATGAATACCTTGGACAAACTGAAGATGACATTATTCAATATATCGAAGACAATAATTTAGATGCCACAAGAACTAAAAATGGAGTTTATTACGTAATTGACGAAGAAGGTGAAGGATCCTTTCCTTTTGAAGACGCCTATGTAACCGTAAAATATACTGGCTACTTTTTAGATGGTAAAGAGTTTGATGCTAGTGGAACTAATGGTGCTATGTTTGACCTTTTAGCCGTAATACCAGGATTTTCTGAAGGTATTGTTAATTTTAACAACGGAAGTTCAGGAACAATGTTTATCCCTCCAAGTTTAGGATATGGAGCATCAGGTGTTAATGGATTTATACCTGGAGGAGCTGTATTAATTTTCGATGTAGAAGTGGTGAAAATTACAAATCCACAAACTGAAGTTGACATTATTGATTACCTTGAAACTAATAATTTAGAAGCTGAAAGAAGCGACACTGGATTATATTATATTATTGAAGAACCGGGAACTGGAGATCCAATTACAGAATCTTCAATTGTTACAGTTGCTTATACAGGCTATTTTTTAGACGGTGTAGAATTTGATGCAAGTAGTAATTCTGGTGTGCAATTTAGCCTTCAAAATCTTATTTCAGGCTTTAAAGAAGGATTAACTTATTTTAAAGAAGGTGGTAAAGGAACTTTATTGCTTCCTCCTGAATTAGCTTATGGAGATGAAGGTTCTGCAACTGTTCCTAGAAGTGCCGTATTAATATTTGAAGTTGATGTGAAATCACTAGATAATTAATCATAAAAAAAGCCTCATTTAAAATGAGGCTTTTTTTATTTTATCAATGAAATAAACTTATCTATTTTATCAACGCCATGTTCCGTTAGGTGTTTCACAAAAGCCGATCCAATAATAGCTCCTTTTGCACTAACAGTCGCTTGTTGAAATGTTTCAGCATTTGAAATTCCAAAACCAACAATTTGCGGTGCTTTTAAATTCATAGCAGCAATTCTATTAAAATAATCACTTTGTGTACTTCCGAAGGAATTTTGAGCTCCTGTTACACTCGCTGAACTTACCATATAAATAAATCCGTTAGAAATACTATCAATAAAACGAATACGCTCCTCAGAAGTTTGAGGCGTAATTAAAAATACATTGATTAAACCGTATTTTTCAAAAATAGCCTTATAATTTTCATTATAATCTTGTACGGGTAAATCTGGAATAATCAATCCGTCAATACCAATTTCAGCACATTTTTTACAAAAAGCTTCTACTCCGTATTGCATCATTGGGTTAAAATACCCCATAATAATCAAAGGAATTGAAACCGTTTTACGAATATCTTTTAATTGATTAAATAACACTTCGGAAGTCATTCCGTTATCTAAGGAAGCTGTAGAACTTGCCTGAATTGTAGGCCCATCGGCTAAAGGATCACTAAAAGGCAACCCAATTTCAATCATATCTACACCGCTTTTTTCTAAATTTTCAATTACAGTAACTGTGTCATTTAAATTGGGATATCCGGCTGTAAAATAAATGGATAATAATTTTTTATCTTCTTGTAATTTTTGATTAATCCTGTTCATTTTTATCTCTTATTATGTTTCGTCACCCTGAATTTATTTCAGGGTCTCATCATAGTTGATGACTCAAAATGCATTTGATGCGATGCTAAATCAAGTTCAGCATGACGAGATGCTTTAAAACTTAAAATATTTAATATACGTATCTAAATCCTTATCTCCTCTACCCGATAAATTCAACACCACAATGTCGTCTTTTTTAAACGCTTTCTTCTTGAAAACAGCCAAGGCATGAGAACTTTCAATTGCAGGAATAATTCCTTCTAATTCACATAATTCCAATCCTGCATTCATTGCTTCATCATCGGTTACTGAAATAAAATCGGCACGTTTACTTTCACACAAATGCGCGTGTAAAGGTCCAACTCCTGGATAATCTAAACCTGCTGAAATAGAATACGGCTCAGTAATTTGACCATCTTTAGTTTGCATTAATAAGGTTTTACTTCCGTGAATAACACCTTCATTTCCTAAAACACTAGTTGCAGCACTTTCACCTGAATCTACTCCTAAACCAGCAGCTTCAACAGCTATTAAACCCACTTCTTTTTCATCTAAATAATGATAAAAAGCACCTGCAGCATTACTACCACCACCAACACAAGCAATAACATAATCCGGATTTTCTTTTCCTTCTTTTTCTTTTAATTGCCATTTCATTTCTTCGGAAATAACAGATTGAAAACGCGCCACCATATCTGGATATGGGTGCGGCCCAACCACAGAACCAATAATGTAATGTGTATCTACCGGGTTGTTAATCCAATCTCTAATAGCCTCATTTGTTGCATCTTTTAACGTTCTACTTCCTGACAACGCAGGTACTACCGTTGCTCCTAACATTTTCATACGCGCTACATTTGGCTCCTGACGTGCAATGTCTATTTCTCCCATATACACAATACATTCAATACCCATTAAAGCACAAACCGTAGCGGTTGCAACGCCGTGTTGCCCTGCACCAGTTTCGGCAATAATTCTATGTTTACCTAAACGCTTTGCCATTAAAATTTGCCCAATAGTATTGTTAACTTTATGAGCACCTGTATGACATAAATCTTCTCGTTTTAAATAAATTTTTGTATTGTATTTATCAGATAAACGCTTTGCAAAATACAAAGGTGTTGGTCGTCCAACATACTCTTTTAACAATTCGTCAAACTCTTTTTTAAAAGAATCCTCTTGCATTATTTTTAAATAATTCTGACGTAATTCTTCTACATTTGGATATAACATTTCAGGAATATAAGCGCCTCCAAACTGTCCGTAATATCCGTTTTCATCTACAAAATAACTCATCATAAGTTTTGTTTAAATTCTTTAATATTTGCTATATTTTTTAATGCTGGCTCCATTTCAAAACCACTATTTATATCAACTCCTATGCATTTTTTTGATTCCTGCCTATGCAGAAATGACACTATTGCTTGTGCATCATTTTTAGTAATTCCGCCACTTAACATATAAGGCAATGCTCCCTTATAATTATCTAAAACCTCCCAATTAAACTTAACACCATTACCTCCGTATTCTTTTCCTTTGGTGTCGAATAATAAAAAATTACATACATTTTGATAAGCTTCTGTTTTAGAAAAATCAAAATTATCGTCTACTGAAAAGGCTTTCAATATTTTAATTGGATAAGATTCTGAAGAGATCTTTCGACTTCGCTCAAGATGACATTCTCTTAATTTATCACAATATTCAGGTGATTCATTTCCGTGTAATTGCACCGCATCTAATTTATGTTCTTCAACAATATCTAGTACATTTTCAATTGTCTCATTTACAAAAACCCCTACTTTTTTTATTTCAGAAGGAATTTCAACTTTAGGAAAATCCGTTACAAAACGCTTCGATTTATCGTAAAATATAAACCCCAAATAATCTGGCTTTAATTTTACTAGCTCCGAAATATTTTCGGCATCACGCATTCCACAAACTTTAACTTTCATTTTATTATTCTCTTTTATTTTAGCTTCAGACTTTTGACTTTCTAATTACCCAATCTGATCAATAAATTCTTTACAAGCCTGACCTGGATTTTCAGTTTTCATAAAGTTTTCACCAATTAAAAACCCTTGAAAACCGTATTCTTTTAATCCTGTTATAACTCTTGGATCACTTAATCCACTCTCAGAAACCTTAATACAACTATCAGGTATTTGACTTGCCAATTCAATTGAATGTTCCAAATCAACCTTAAACGTTTTTAAATTTCTATTGTTAATTCCAATAATTTTATTGTCTAATTCTAACTTATCTAACTCTTCTTGATTGTGAACTTCATACAGCACATCTAATCCTAAATCTTCTGCTAACTTCCCGTAATTCTTCAATTCTTCTTTGGTTAAACAAGCTGCAATTAATAATATTACATCGGCGCCAATTGCTTTAGCTTCCACAATTTGAAATCCATCAACAATAAAATCTTTTCTTAAAATTGGAGTTGTATCTTGTACCGAACGTGCTTTCATTACGTCCATAATATTTCCACCAAAAAACTGCATATCAGTTAAAATAGATTGTGCAGCTACATTGGCATCTAAATATCCATTAGTAACTTCTTCAATAGTTGCTTTGTCGTTTATAATCCCTTTTGAAGGAGACTGACGTTTAAATTCAGCTATAATTCCTGTTGAACCAACACTTAATAAACTCTTTTTTAAAGATAAAGGTGTGCGTTGAAAATTAGGACTTTTAACCAGTTTTTCAATTTGAACTTCTTTTCTTAATTGTGCAACTTCTTGCTTTTTATGTGCTATTATTTTATCTAAAATATTCATTTTTATAATTATGAATTTTCAATTATGAATTACTAATTATTATTTCTTTCCCAATTATGAATTTCGAATTGTTTTTTGAATGCTTGCTATTATTTTTAATAACTCTTCAATATCTATAATTAACGAATTGAATTGCTCTTCTGTTAAATAATTTGTATCCTTTAACAATCTAATCCAATAATGTGATTCTCTAGCCTCTTTATATGCGATTGTTAATTTTGCAAAAAAATCTTTTCTACTTTGTCCTCCAATCGCTTCTTCAACATTTGCTCCTATTGAAGTTCCTGAACGTAACAACTGTTTACTTAAAACAAATTCTTTTTTTTCTGAAATTAAATATTTATAAACTTCAACAATACGAATTGCAAAACTGTAACTTTTTACTTGAACAACATTATCATTTTTCATAATTCGTAATTCGTAATTTTTTAGTTCTCTATCAATTTAGTTAAACACGCTTTTGCTTTTAAACCAAATAATGAATCTTTTGCTTCTTCAAAAGCGGCTTCAAAAGATTTTAAAGGATCTAATATTTTTAAAGCA
Source organism: Lutibacter agarilyticus (assembly GCF_900188235.1). Taxonomy (GTDB): domain Bacteria; phylum Bacteroidota; class Bacteroidia; order Flavobacteriales; family Flavobacteriaceae; genus Lutibacter; species Lutibacter agarilyticus. The sequence continues at coordinate 306,292 of NZ_FZNT01000003.1, forward strand.
AATGCTGCATTTGCCAATACTGCATTATTTTGAGCTTCGGTACCTTCGCCATTAATAATTGCAATAAAAATAATTGCCGACTCTTCAACAGTAGTTCCTCCAAAAATTTCTGATTGTTCTAATCTTTGTAACCCTAAACTTTCTGGTGTTATAATTTGCTCATCATTTCTTGTAAACAACTTAAAACCACTTGTTAACGAAATTTCATCGTAACCATCTAAACTATGAACAATCCCATAATTTTTAGCAGTTCCTTGTAATAAATAATTGTAAATTCGGGCAACTTCTAAATTAAAAACACCTACCATTTGGTTTTGCGGACTACTTGGGTTTACCAAAGGCCCCAACATATTAAAAAATGTTTTCATTCCCAATTCTCTACGAACAGGACCAACCGCTTTCATTGCAGGGTGAAATAATGGTGCGTGTAAAAAACAAATGTTTGCTTTATCAATCTGACTTTTTAAAACAACTTCATTATTGGTGAATTTATACCCCAAATACTCTAACATATTTGATGAGCCACTTACTGATGATGCACTATAATTTCCGTGTTTTGCTACTTTATTTCCAGTACCCGCAACTATAAATGAGGTTAATGTTGAAATGTTAAACGTATCTTTTCCATCTCCACCAGTACCACATAAATCAATAGTATTAAATTCTGACAAGTCAACTTTTACAGCTAATTCTAATAATGCCTCTCTAAATCCTGCTAATTCATCAACTGTTATAGGACGCATTAAAAACACGGTTAAAAAAGAAGCTATTTGAGCATTGTTAAACTTTTCAGCAGCAATCTCAATTAATATTGATTTTGCCTCTTCTTTTGTTAAGCACTGTTGTTCAAATAATTTGTTTAATGTATTTTTCATTATAATTCTTTTATCTTTTAAAAGAAGATATTAGTATAAGTATTCTTATTTCGCTATGACTTATTTTCGGTGATTGAACAGAGTTGAAATCACATTTTTTCTATTTCAACTGCCACTTCTACTCCGCGCAGTGACCCAATTATTTATTTGCTTCTATAAAATTACGAACCATTTGTTCACCTGTAGGCGTTAAAATTGATTCTGGATGAAATTGTACCGCGCTAATATTATATTTTTCATGTTGAAGACTCATAATATCGCCAAACTCATCTTCAGCCGTTATTTCTAATTCCGCAGGAAAATCTTTTTTTGAAGCCATCCAAGAATGGTAACGAGCCGCTTCAAATTCTGCAGGAAAATCCTTATAAATTACAGCATCTTTTTTAGTAATATTCATAGTTGTTGCAACTCCGTGAAACACTTCATCCATATTTTCTAAGCTACCACCAAAAACTTCAGTAATTGCTTGTAAACCTAAACAAACTCCAAAAATTGGTTTTTTACCTGCGTAGGTTTTTATGGTTTCCTTTAAGATTCCCGCTTCATCAGGTATCCCAGGTCCCGGAGATAAAATAATTAAATCGTATGCAGCAATCGCTGAAATTTCAATTTCATCATTTCTAAATACAGCCGGATATTCGCCAGTAATATCTTCAACCATATGAACCAGGTTGTATGTAAATGAATCGTAATTATCTAATATTAAAATCTTCATTGTTTCTATTTCTATTTTCGTCACCCTGAATTTATTTCAGGGTCTCATCATTGATAAGTAGATTCTGAAACAAGTTCAGAATGACGGATTTTTATGTTAAATTTTTTCTGCTAGAATTAATGCTTTTTTCAAAGCAGCTAATTTGTTATTTACTTCTTGTAATTCTCCTTCTTCGGTAGATTTCATTACAATTCCTGCACCTGCCTGATAATACAACGTGTTGCTTTTACTTACAAATGAACGAATAGCAATTGCCAAATTTACGCTATTATCTAAACCTATAAAACCAACAGCACCACCATAAAAACCACGCGTTTGATTTTCATAGGTGTCAATTAATTCCATTGCCTTAAATTTTGGTGCTCCACTTAATGTTCCGGCTGGGAATGTATCTCCTACAATTTCAATTGCTTTTCCTTTTGGCTTCCCCTGTACGGTTGAAACCAAATGAATTACGTGACTAAAATACTGTACTTCTTTAAAAACCTCCACATTTACATTGCTAGCGTGTTTACTTAAATCGTTTCGCGCTAAATCTACCAACATTACGTGTTCTGCAGTTTCCTTTTGGTCGTTTGATAATTTCTCACCTAACAAAATATCTTTCGCCATATCTCCCGTTCTTCTAAAAGTACCAGCTATTGGGTTGATGATGGCTTTTTCAGCATCAATTTTAATTTGTGCTTCTGGTGAAGACCCCATTAATTTAAAACTTCCGTAGTCAAAATAAAATAAATAAGGTGAAGGATTTATGGAACGTAACGCTCTATACACATTGAAATCATCTCCCGAAAATGATTGTTGAAACTGACGTGATAATACTAACTGAAATACATCGCCACGTTTACAATGCATTTTTGCTTTCGCTACATTATTTTTGAAATATTCATCGGTGATATTTGATGATTCTTCTCCTGCAATTTCAAATTTATACAAACCGTACGTACGCGAATTTATCAAAGCCTCCATTTCATGAATTCGTGATTCTTCGCCTTCTTCAATATTTTCAATCAAAGTTAATTCATCATTAAAATGATTGATAGCAATAATAAAACGGAAAAAACTAAACTGTAAATCTGGAATTTCAGAGGGTGCTTTTTCAGCCTTTAACTTTATGGTTTCAAAATATTGAATTGAGTTGTAAGAAATGTATCCGTAAAACCCGTTGTATGATTTTAGCTCTTCATCACAATCAACATCTACAGTACTTTTATAGTCTTCAAAAATTGAATAAAAATCGCGGTTAATTTCTTTAGTATCCAACTCCTTTCCTTTATAACTATAGGTAAAGTTATTTTGATCGGCCTTTAACGTAATAATTGGATCTGCACATAAAAATGTATAGCTCTCTTCTTTACTATGATAATCTGAGCTTTCTAACAACAAGCTATTAGCATATTTATCTCTAATTTTTGAGTATAAACCTACGGGCGTAACCGTATCTGCTAACTGATGTTTTGAAATAGTTTTAAATTTTAGTTTCTTCATTTTTTTGGCATAAAAAAAGACTTACCGCGAGATAAGTCTTTTGTTTAATATTATTTATTAAATACAAATTCCCTCGCTTATTAAATAAGAGAGTTCCACCACCAATTTGTATTTAAACTGTTTTTTTTCATCTGTTCGACAAATTTAACATAGATTTTTGATTATGCAAACTATTCTTTGAAAAATTAATTTATTAAATTTGATAAAAACTACAAAATGACAAATTCACATAAAACAACCGTATTCATTATATTATTATCAACCCTTATTTCTTCTGCACAAGTAAAACTAAAAGGGGATAAAATTGTGACTACTGAAGATAGAAACATTTCTGAGTTTACTACTATAGAGGTTATTGACAATCTAAACGTTTTTTTAGTTTATAATGAAAAGCAGTCTGTTGAAGTTGAAGCCGATTCTAATCTTCAAAATAGTATTTTAACTGAATTAAATAATGGAATACTTACGATTAGAACTAGTGCAATTATTGGGCGTAACAAAGCTTTAAATATTCACTTAAAAGTAAATAAAAATATACAAGAAATTAATGCTTATAACAATGCTAAAGTTAACTCGAAAAACACCTTAGCTATTAATGATTTAACCATTAACTCTTATGATGATGCCGTATTTAATTTGAAATTAAATTTAAAAAATATTGAAATCCATGGCACAGAAAAATCAAGGTTAAATCTTGAAATTTTAAGCGAAGTGGTTGCTGTTAGAATTGAAAATTCTTGTAATTTAACTGCTATAATTGATGCTAAAGAAACCAGTATGGTTGGTTTAGACAATGCGATTACAACACTAAAAGGAACCTCTAATTCTTTAGAAATAGAATTTTCTGGAGACTCTTCTTATAAAGGAAAAGATTTTATAGCGGCTAACGCTATTGTTAAATCTAATAACAATGCTAAATTATATGTACACGTAACCAAAGAATTAAACCTGCTTGCTAATAATTCATCTGAGGTGCATTTGTATGCAAATCCAGCAATAGCACTTCATGGTTTTTATGACAAAGCGCTAATTAAAAAAAGAGAGTTAGACTAAATTAGTTTCTATACACGTTTTATAATACGCTTAATATTTGAACCACTATTATTAAAAGTACCATTGCAATAGGATATACTGTTGCATACGCTACAGCAGGAGCATCTGTATCAACCAAATTATCAACAGCAGCTAAACCAGGAGTACTTGTCATACTTCCTGTTAGTGTTCCTAATAAAGTTAATAAATTCATTTTCATAACATAGCGCCCAACAATAGTAACTAGAATCATAGGTACTAAAGTTATTAATATACCATAACCAAATAGTTCCACACCATACTCTTGAAAAGTAGTCACTAAACTAGAACCTGCGCTTGTACCAACAGCCGCCAAAAAGAATAGCAACCCAAATTGTCTCAATAATTGGTTAGCACCTCCAGTCATTGTCCACATAATTGGTCCTGTTTTACCAGTACGACCTAATATTAACCCAACCATTAAAATACCACCTGTTAACCCTAAACTAAATGAAAAATTACCAAAATTAAGACTTAATTTACCTACTAAAATTCCAATTAAAATTCCGGCAGCAATTGGAAAAAAGTCAGTACTTGACAGTTTACGATCATCATCCCCAAAAATACGACTTACATTTTTCATATTTCCTTGATTACACACCACTATTAATTTATCACCAAATTGCAAGGTTGAAGAAGGACTTGGAGAAATATTAATCCCAGATCTTCTGATACGCGTAACAGTGGCATTGTAGGTGTTTAATATATTTAACTGACCTAATGTTTTTTTAACCACTTCTTTATTTGTTACCAACACTGAACGCACTTCATAATTTTTATCAGATGGGATTTCCTCATCTGTTTCAGGACCTACTAAAATTGTAACTCTTTCTAAAGCGTCTAGTGTACCCACAGCCTTTATAATATCTCCTTTTTGCAATACTAATTCTCGAGAAGGAGCAATTACATTATTTTCATGCATGACCCTTGAAATAACCGCTTTTGTCATAAAACGAATATTTATTTCACCCAAACTTTTCCCAATTACATTTTCATTTTCAACAACATAATATTTTCGTAAAATTTCAGGATAATCCAATGCCAACTCTTCTTTGTACTTTTTTTCTTCGGAAGCAATTTTAACTCGTATCAATTTCGGCATTAAATTAACAAAAAGAATTACACCAATTACTCCAAACGGATAACCAATACCATAACCTATAGATGCCATTGGAGAACCTGTTGTATCAATGGCTGCTGCCAAACCTGGCGTACTGGTTAACGACCCATTTAATAATCCTATACTCAAACTTTTATCAATACCTCCAAAATAAGACACACAAAAAGTAATTGCACCTGCACTAATAATTAAAACCGCTGCTAACAATGCTAAATGCCTCCCATTTTGCTTAAAAGATTCAAAAAAACTTGGTCCTGCCTGAATTCCTATCGTAAAAATAAAAAGCACCAAGCCTAAATATTGAAAATCTTTTGGTATTTGATACCCGTAATGGCCAAAAACTAATGCGACAAATATTACTGCCGAAATATCTAATGAAATTCCTTTAATTTTAATTCTACCAATAATAAACCCTATTGCAATAATTAAAAATAGCACAAAATAACTATTCGATAATAAATTCATTCTTTTAAATTTTTAATAACAAAATTAATTAGTTATTCAAGTTAACAACCTTTTATTTTTTGAATTAACGAAAACGATTACATTTTACAGAATAACAAAAAATGGTTTCAGACAAATATAATCATTAAAAATAAGCAGCATAAAACCTTCATTTATTCATAAAAAAAGCCCAAGTAAACTTGGGCTTTTCAATATTATTTATAATTATTATTCTAAGGAACCTAAATAACGTTCAGCGTCTAAAGCAGCCATACAACCTGTGCCGGCAGCGGTAACAGCTTGTCTATATTCTTTATCTTGCACATCTCCAGCAGCAAAAACTCCTGGTATATTAGTTTTTGTAGATTTCCCTTTAGTAATTAAATAACCTGTTTCATCCATATCTAAAGCACCTTTAAAAATATCGGTATTTGGTTTATGACCAATGGCTATAAACACACCAGTTACATCAATTACTTCTTTTTCACCTGTTTGATTATTTACAGCTCTTACACCTTCAACAACATTAGAACCCAAAACCTCATCAATTTCAGTATTGTATTTTACTTCAATATTATTAGTTTTAGCAACTCTATGTTGCATCGCTTTTGAAGCTCTCATATAGTCTTTACGCACCAACAATGTAACTTTATTACAAATATTTGATAAATACGTAGCTTCCTCTGCTGCAGTATCTCCAGCTCCAACTACAACTACATCTTGTCCTTTATAAAAGAAACCGTCACAAGTAGCACAAGCAGATACACCTCCACCAATTAAACGTTGTTCACTTTCTAATCCTAAATATTTAGCTGTTGCTCCTGTTGAAATAATTAAAGTTTCCGCTTCAATTTGAATCGTTTCATCAATAGTAACTTTATGAATACCTCCTACTTCAGAACTAAAGTCTATTTTAGTCGCCATTCCAAATCTTACTTCAGTACCAAAACGTTCCGCTTGATTTTTTAAATCTTCCATCATCGCTGTTCCATCGGTTCCATTTGGATAACCTGGAAAATTATCAACTTCTGTAGTTGTTGTTAATTGACCACCCATTTGCATTCCTGTATACATTACCGGTTTTAAATCTGCTCTTGCGGCATAAATTGCTGCTGTATATCCTGCAGGCCCCGAACCAATAATTAAACATTTTATTCTCTCTATAGTATCAGACATGATAATTTCTTTTTATTTTTAATAAGAAACAAATTTATGGGAAATAATAAGAAATTAACACGATTGTTTATAATTTTTCACAATACAATTATAAGAAAGAACAATACATACATTTCTGCAATTTTAACTACATTTACCCTTAAATATTAGTCTACTTTTACCAACTTCAATATACAATAAATGTCTATCAAAGAAATTACAAACTTAGCGTCTATTCAAAAAATAATAGCTTCAGAATTAGCAGTTTTAGTATATTTCAACACACAAACTTGTAGTGTTGGCGAAGCATTTTTACCCAAAGTTGAAAAAATAATACAAAAATATTTTCCGAAAATAACATTTTTAACTGTTGATCTCAATTTTTCTCCTGAAATTTCAGCACATTACAGCGCTTTTGTAGAACCCACTATTTTAGTGTTTTACGACGGAAAAGAGACTGTTAGAAAAAGTAGAAATATCAGTATTTTTGAATTAGAGAAAGCAATTGAGAGACCTTACAAATTAATTTTTGAATAATTACTTGTAAAATGTTTTTTTAGTTTTATATTTGCAAACCGAAAATCATTCGGGGTGTAGCGTAGCCCGGTTATCGCGCCACGTTTGGGACGTGGAGGCCGCAGGTTCGAATCCTGCCACCCCGACAAAAAGACAAAAAAGTCTTGCAAGTTAATTCCAAATTAATTTAATTTGCACAAAATTAAAAAGCCGATGTAGCTCAGCTGGCTAGAGCAGCTGATTTGTAATCAGCAGGTCGTGGGTTCGAGTCCCTCCATCGGCTCAAAAAATCATCTTCATTTGAAGATGATTTTTTATTTCCTAATAGTTCACTGAATACATCAAAACCTTTCACACGCGATAAAACATACGGTTTAATTTTTCAAACTAGCTTTTGCAATTTCTATATTGGTTAAAATTTCATCTCTTAATTTTAAAATACTTCTTTTTTTATCTTTTTTCACAAAAAAGTAAAAGTGAAATACACGCTTAAACCCTTTAACTTCAACCCAATAATACATAGCAATATATCCAGCTATTAAAAAAACAATTATTAGAAATAATATCTCCCAGAATTCAACATTAAAATAGTATCCAATTAATTTAAGTTGTAACCAATAAAATAAAGGAAACGTAAAAAGACCAACTATCATTTGTACAGAAGCTTTGTATTCTATATCAAGCTTTGAAGTATTAAACAGCACAGAAGGAAGAATATAGGGAATGTAATTAGTTAGTAAGCCAAAAATGTAAATTGGTGCTAACAATAGAAATTTCAAAAAATAACTAACACAAACTACATTTTTGTTTTTATAAAGAAATTTATCGGTGAAAAATTTAGGTGTTAGCTTTTCACTAGCAATTTCATTAAAAAAAAGATGCACTTTTGACTCGGTACTTTTATAGAGTTCTGAATTTGTTTTACTAAGCAGCCGTAAGGATTTTGAAATTTGCGCCCGTACATCTAACGATTGTTTTGGATTTAGTTGTAAATCAGACTTAGGATTATTAAATGTTGTGTAAAACTTATGACTTTTCAATAAAAATTGTTCTTGTTCTTCATTAGATGTGTTTGGTATGTTTCTTTCTAATAATGTTTGGATACGACCAGTAAGTTCTAAAACAGATTTACGTTCATTTTTCAAATAATCTTGTTTGTAAGTCGACACAGGAATAGGCTCACCAATAGTTACCGAAACCATACTTCTAAATTGAATAGCATCAGAATAGTCCAATGAAATTGGTAATATTTTTAAATTTGTATCATTATCTTTTAATAAATTATAACTCAAAGCAATTCTAGCAGTACCCGTTTTAATTTCACGTAATTTGAGTTCATAATAACTACTTCCTTCAGGGAATATTAAAATAGTTCCCTTTTTATCCAAATACTCATAACATTTTGAAAAGGAATAATTATTATTTGGTGTCACTCCGGGATTTACATCTTTTTTTCTGAAAATTGGAATTACATTAAAATACTCTAAAAATTTCCCAAAAAAGGAATTTGTAAAAAGCCCTGCGTTACCTAAAAACCCAATTTGTTGTTTCATTAATGAAGCAATAATTAAAGGATCCGTTAATGTATTTGGATGATTCGCTACAATAATTAGGGGGCCATCATGAAGCATATGTTGTTTTCCTGAAACAACTATTTTCTTGAAAAAGAAAAATAAGGACAACCTTACAAGTTGCTTTAGCAAGTGATAGATCATTGCATATTTTTTTTAAGATTTGCTAATTGAAGCATTACAAAACCACTAATAAAAAAGATAGACATAAAAAGCATGCTGTTTCGCATACTCCCTGTTAATTGATCAATTAATCCATAAGATAATGATCCAATTACAATTGCCAATTTTTCTGTGATGTCATAAAAACTAAAATAAGAAGCAGTATCTTTAGTTTCAGCTGGAATAAGTTTTGAATAGGTTGATCTGGAAATGGATTGAATTCCACCCATTACAAATCCTAAAAAGGCTGCCAACCCGTAAAAAGAAACTTTATCTCTTAAAAAATATCCAGCAATACAAATACAAATCCAGAAAATTAAAGTAGTACTAATAGCAAAACCATTCCCTTTTAAATTAGATAAATACGCAAAGAAATAAGCCCCTGCAATTGCAATTATTTGTATAATAAGTACAACAAGTATCATTTCATCAGCACCCAAACCAATCTCCTTATCAGCAAACAACGGAGCTAATAACATAACCGTTTGAACGCCCATGCTAAACAAGAAAAATGATGTTAAAAAACGATTCATAACGAATTTTGATTTCACCATTTTAAATACTTTTCGCAATTCTTTTGTTCCATTTCCTAAAATACTCCAAGATATTTTTTTACGCTGCCCCCTATCTTTTAAATAGTAAAATGAAATTTGAGAAAATCCCATCCACCAAACTCCAACTAAAATAAATCCAAATCGAGTTGCTGAGCTTCCACTTTCAAAACCAAAAAATTCATATTTTTGAAATAAAATTAAATTTACAATTAACAAAATAACACTTCCAACATACCCCATTGAAAAGCCTTTGGCACTTACTTTATCCATATATTTATTTGAAGTAATTTCAGGTAAAAAACCATTGTAAAAAACCAACGACCCTGCGTAACCAACACTTGCTAACACAGAACAAGCAATTCCATATTCAACATTTTCACCCGTAAAAAAATAAAGACCAATACACGATAAGGATCCCAAATAGGTGAAAAATTGCATAAATCGCTTTTTTAAACCTCCATAATCAGCAACACCAGATAACACCGGAGAAATAAAAACAATAATTAAAAATGAAAATGATATTGCAAATGAATACAGTACAGAGTTTTTAATCGTTAAATTAAAAAACTGAATCATTTCTCCTCCAAAAAAATCTTGTGTGGTACCTAAATAGTAAATAGGAAATATTGCTGTAGTTACTATAAGGTTGTAAACCGAATTTGCCCAGTCAAATGAAGCCCATGCATTTATCAATTTTTTATTGTTTTTTTCCAACATAAGAAAGATTTTAGATGGTAATTTTTAGTTTTCTAGTCGATTAAGATACTTAAATAAAAGTAAGTATAGAATTTAGATAAGACTTTTACAAAATAAGTCTTATCTAAATTTTATAGTTTATAGATAATTTAATTAATAACTAACTCTTTATTATCAATATAACTTTTATCTCGTGTGTTTTTTTGAACAGCTATAGAAGCGTACAAGCTTAAGGTATAAGCCATTCCATAAAAACCTTTTTCACTAAGTAATAAATCGGCATTCCACAAACCAATTAGCAACAATAAAATAGCACTTATTGCCGAAAACCAGCTTATTCCATAATACAAATCAGTAACTTGTAATCCTTCCAACCTATCTCTAACACTTTTTTGAACAGATATTGCCGAAAATAACCCAAAAAGCAAAATGGTAAAATAATAACCTCTTTCATTTAATTGCATATCTGAATTCCATAAACCAATGCAGTAAGCCAAAATACCCACAAAAAGGGCTACCCAAGACGCTCCAATAAAAGCAGGGGTAGGTTTTTGATCAAATTTTTTGATTTCTTTTTTTTTCATAGTTTTTGACGCTGATTTCGACTCTTTTTCTTGAGTTGTATCACTTTTAAAATTGTAATCCATAATATTTAGTTTAATTGTTTATTATTTTTATCTATGGGTCAAAATTCAATAAAATTATATTACTACTAAAACCTAAAATTTAACAAAACTTACGATTAAAAAGATACATTATACCCAAATAAACAATAATTAAGATATATTTGATTAAAATAACTTACGATATAAATGAGCGTATTGCACACCATAATTTCTACCTTACCCCAAGAGGACAAGAAGGATTTTCTAAGAAATTTAAAAAGAAAGAATAAAAGAAACGACACTAAAAACATTGAGTTGTTTACACTTTTAGACGCTCCAATTGAGCGAACTAAACTCGACGAAATTATATATAGCAAACCTTCAAAAGGAGCTTACCATGCATTGTGCAAGCGACTACACGATTCGCTGATCGATTTTATTGCTACCAAGAGCTTTAAAAAAGAATCTTCAGAAGAAATGAATGCCTTAAAATTAATATTGGCTAGTCAATTTTTTTTTCAACAAAACAAAATCAACATAGCGTTTAAAACATTAGGTAAAGCTGAGTTAATTGCTGTTAAATATTCATTATTTAGTATTTTAAATGAAATCTATCACACCCAAATGCACCATGCACATTTAAATAAAACGTTAAAGCTACAGCACGTAATTAGTAAATACCAAGCAAATAAGTTAAATATTCAGCAAGAAGAAAATTTAAACCTATTTTATGCAACTATTCAAGCTGAATTGAATCAAAGTAACCCTGAAGTTCCCAACATTATCAATAGAAATTTACAATTATTTAATATTTCAATAACTAAAAACTTAAGCTATCAATCTCTGTTTAAAATATTGCAAATAAGCAATCAAATTGCTCATGTTACAAGAAATTATCATGCTATTTTACCATTTATTAAAAACACTTGCAAGGCAATAGACGCTTCTGAAAGGTATTCAGAAAAACATTTATATGATCATTTACAGGTATTATATTATTTGGCAAATACTTATTTCAGGATTAAAAACTTTAAGGAAGCGACTAACTTTCTAAAAGAAATGCATACCAATATGCTTTTGGAAAAGAGTAAGTATTATACCATATTTTATCCACAATATATACTATTAGAAAATTTATTGTTAATTTACACTGGAAATAATAAAACTGCAATTAGAAATTTACAAGAGTTTAATTTTGAAAAGCACAAAACCACACCTGAGTATTCTCTTGATTTAAAATTAACATTGGTAGTTTCATTATTTTTAAATAAAAACTACAAAGAAGCTTTTAATATTTACAAAGGTTTTTACCACAGCGATCAATGGTATATCTCAAAAGTTGGATATATTTGGGTAATTCAAAAAAACTTGATTGAAATCTTATTACTTATAGAATTGGATTATGTTGAGCTTGTAACATCTAGATTGAATAGTTTTAGAAAAAAACACAGAGCACATCTAATAAATCACAAAGAATCAATAATTTTAAATTTCATTAAACTAATTTCAATTTACTTTTACAAAACAGAAGATATTCATTCAGAAAAATTCAAGGAAAAAGTAGCCCTTTTGTTAAAAGTTAAAACAATAGAAGAAGATATTTTTACAATTAGCTTTTATGCCTGGCTGAAGGCTAAAATAAATAAATCGGAAGTTTACAAAACAAGTCTAGAATATATTAATGATTTATTATAAGCCTTTTATAAGATAAACCTTCAACTAATAATTATTTATATGATATTACAAATGAAGACAAGTTTTAAAATTAAAAATATTTTATGGATTCTTTTTATTGGATTATTAGCCTGTTCAGAAAAAAAAGAAACAGCAACCGATTTTTGCTCACAAATTCATAGAAATGAAGATATAACTCTTTCAACTGAACTTGAAGATGTCGCCGAATTGATGAAAACAAAAACAGGCGTATATGTTTTAGAAGACGGAAGTGGCTCTATGGTTGCCAGAGCTTGGCTATGTGAATATGCTGAAAAGAGCATTGACATTCAATACTTCATATTTTCAACAGATAATATTGGACTCATAGCTTGTGATTATTTAATAAGAGCTGCAGATCGAGGTATTAAGGTGAGAATTATTGTTGATGATATTATGGTAAATGCCGATATTGAAGATTTACTAACGTTTAGCTCTCATGAAAATATTACCGTAAAAATATACAATCCCGGTGTTAATTTAGGTAAGAATATTTTTAATAAAATTCAAAAATTTACAACAGATTTTAGAAATGCAAACCAACGTATGCATAACAAAACATTTATTGTTGATGGCAAAGTGGTCATTACTGGCGGAAGAAATATTGCCGATGAATATTTTGATTACGACCACGAATATAATTTTAGAGATAGAGATGTTTTAATATTAGGTAATGAATCAAGTGAAGTACATAAATCATTTGAAGATTTTTGGAATAGCTCTTTAAGTCAAAATGTAACAAGCATACTTAAACAAGATTTAGAAACTACTTATTTAAAAAATAGATTTGACAAACTACATGAGTACGCATGTAATCCAGAAAATTTTTGGCCACAAATAAGAAAAAGAATAGCAGATTTACCAGCAACATTTAATAACATTAAAAATTCAGGGAAATTAGTTTGGCTAGATGATATAACGTTTATTTCAGATATCCCAGGTAAAAATGACGGACAAAGCGGTTTAGGTGGCGGAGGTAATTCAACTAGCGCACTGATTGATTTAATTAAAAACGCTAAATCTTCCATTAATATTCAAACTCCCTATTTAATTACTACTGATTTAGGTAAAAACCTACTTAAAGAAGCTGTTGACCGTGGAGTAAAAGTTAGAATCTTAACAAATAGCTTGGCTTCAACAGATAATATAGAAGCCTTTAGTAGCTACCAAACAGATAGAACTAAATTATTAAAAACCGGAGTCCGAATATTTGAATTTAGGCCTGATGCTGCAGAGCGAATTAAAATAATGACTGGAGAATTACAAGAAAAACTAGATCACAAACCAATATTTGGGCTTCATGCAAAATCTATGGTAATTGATAATAAAACAACAGTTATTGGCACTTTTAACCTAGACCCTAGAAGTGCAAATTTAAATACAGAATGCATTGTAATAGTTAATTCTACTGAAATAGCAAAAGGAGTTTTAGAAGGCATGGAAGAAGAATTTAAACCTACAAATTCTTGGGAAACAACATTGGATTTCAATCCAGATTCAGAGGTAACTAAATTAAAACGCCTAAAAACCTGGACTCGAAAAATACTCCCTAAAGAAATTTTATAAACCCCGTTAATTATGTTTATTTAAAAAAAATCTAAATTTCACATCAATCATCTATATCCTATTATATTTGATTAAATTTGCACAAATTAAACAAGAAATTACATGCTTATAATTGGAATTGCCGGAGGAACAGGGAGTGGTAAAACAACAGTTGTGAATCAAATTTTAAATGAACTACCCGCTGATGAAGTTTGTGTAATTTCACAAGATTCTTACTATAAAGAAACCCATCATTTAACTTACCAAGAGCGTACAAAAATAAACTTTGACCACCCAAAAGCTATCGATTTTGATTTACTTGTAAATCATATTTCCGATTTAAGAAAAGGAGAAATTATTGAGCAACCTGTTTATTCATTTGTAACGCATGACAGGGTAAAAGACACCCTAATTACACACCCTAGAAAAGTGGTGATTGTTGAAGGTATTTTAATTTTTAACAGTAGAGAGCTACGCGATTTATGCGATATTAAAATATTTGTTCATGCCGATGCTGATGAACGATTGATAAGAAGGGTTCGTAGAGATATTGAAGAACGAGGAAGAGATGTAAATGAAGTTTTAACACGTTACCAAAACACATTAAAACCAATGCATCAACAATTTATTGAGCCTACAAAAAATTACGCAGATATTATTATCCCGAACGATCGATATAACACCGTAGCTATTGATATTGTTAGAACTGTAATTAGTCAGAAACTTTAATTTATGACGTTAAAGCAGTTAAAAAATAAGCCCGTTTTTAAAGTCTTAACCAATAGATACTTTATTATTTTAACTATTTTCATTGTATGGATGTTATTTTTTGATGAAAACTCTTGGCTTAATCACAGAGAGTTTGATGAAGATATTAACAAATTAAAAAGCGAAAAAGAGCACTATAAATCTGAAATTCACAAAGACAGTTTACTTGTAAAAAAACTAGAAGATAAAAAAGAATTAGAAAAATTTGCAAGAGAAAAATACCATATGAAAAAAGACAATGAAGAAGTCTACTTAATTGAGTACGACACGCTGCCAAAAGATTAGCTTCAGTTTAAGTCTACTTTCAAAATTCATTTTATTATTTTTGAGGTGTAGTTAATACAAAATAGCATATGTGTGATTTTATTATGAATGATTTTGAACCAAGCTCAGCCGCTGCTTGGAAACAAAAAATACAGTTTGAGTTACAAGGTGCCGATTATAACAAAACATTGTTAACTAAAACTAACGAAGGAATCACCATAAAACCATTTTACCATTTAGATGATTTTGAAAAAATTACAATCCCTTCCGCAGAGATAAATCCTAAAATTTGTAAAAAAGTTGTAATTTCAAATGAAAAACAAGCAAATTTAGAAGCAATAAAAGCATTTAGAAATGGGGTAAATTCTTTAAAATTTGTTGCAGATACTATTTTTAATATTGATGAAGTATTTCGAAATTTATTAAACAAGAATATTGAGTTTCACTTTCAACTTAACTTCCTTTCTGAAGAATTTTTACTGAAACTAATCGAATTCCTAAGCAATGAAATGAGCTATTTAAACATAGATATTATTGGGAATCTTGCCAAAACAGGTAACTGGTATAAAAATCTAAACACCGATTTTAAAACTATTGAAAACTTACTTCAAAAAAATAATTCAAAATTTATTTTAAGCGTAAATGCCAACATTTATCAAAATGCTGGTGCAAATACCGTTCAGCAAGTTGCTTACGCATTGGCGCATGTAAATGAATACTTCACAAAATTTGATGCCAATATTGCCTCTAAAATTCAATTCAATTTTGCTACAGGTAGTAATTATTTCTTTGAAATTTCTAAAATTAGAGCATTCAGATATTTATACAATTTAATTCTATCAAAGTACAACACTTCAGCAAACGCTCAAATATATTCAGAACCAAGCCTGCGAAATAAAACACTATTTCATAAAATTACAAATACGTTTCGAAGCAATACGGAAATTGAGAGCGCTGTTTTGGGAGGTTCAAATACTATTTCTAATGAATTTTCTTCCGAAGAACTACTACAAAACAACTTGCTAAAAAACACGCAACATATAGTTAAAGGTACTTATTATATTGAAGCTATTACAAAACAAATTACGGAAAAAGCCTTGACCATTTTTAAGGAAATTGAAAAAAGTGGTGGATTTTTATCACAATTAAAAGAAGGTACTATTCAACGAAAAATAAAGGAAAACGCTCAAAAAGAACAAACTCAATTTGAGTCTAGAACTTTAGTTTTGGTCGGCGCTAATAAGTTTCAAAATAAAATTACCTCACTAAAAGAAGATGTAGATAAAAATCTACTTCAAAAAAAGAAAGCTCGTAAAACATTAATCATCCCAATAACAACAAAACGATTATCTGAAAAATTGGAACTAAAAAAATTGAAAAATGAAGCGTAAAGATTTTTCAGACTTAAAAATTGAAACTCAGAATGAAAAAGACGTGTACTTTGAACATGAAGAGTTTATTGCGGGGACAGCTCCTTTTTTAAGAGGTATTTACCCAACTATGTACCTTGAAAAACCTTTAGAAACCAAAATACTTGTTGAATTTTCTTCACCTCAAAAATGCAATACTTTTATAAAAGAACATATTACAAAAGGCTATAAATATTTTACTTTTCACATTAATTCCAACAACACCAATCCAATTGATGAAAAGGAAACTGGAGGCATACTCATATCCAACACAGAAGATGTAAAAACATTATTCAACGAAATTAAATTACAAAATTTAGAAATCACCATTTACACAGAGAATAATACTCTTAACGTAATTAAACTACTTAACTTAGGATTAAGGGAATTACAAACATCTCTTGAAAATTTAAACTTCAATATTCAATTAAATACTTCAGCAAATATTATTGATGTTTTTGAGTATTTTATTCAACATAACATTAAAAGTATAGAGATTTCAAACACACGTTCAATAGAAAATAAAACTCCTGAAGCTGATTTGGCAGATTTATTATTTACTTCTTATGTATGTATTCAGCATCATGTTTCCAAAGGCAACACAATTGACAGCATCGCTAACAAGATTTCATTCAACTTAAAACTCGGCAACAAGCATTTTATTGAAATAGCAAAAGCAAGATCCGCAAGAATGCTTTGGGCAAAAATAATACATTTATTCAACCCTAAAAAACAAGCATCTTACGCTTTAAAATTACACGCAACAATTGAAAACGCAACAACTATTTTACCTGCTATTTTTGGAGGTTATCAAAGTGCAACTTCTTTTGAAACTGAGCAATTAGTTGCGCTTGAAGAAACAGGCATTACAAAAACGGTTGACCCTTGGGCTGGTTCTAATTATATGGAGCAAAAAACCGCTGAAATTACATCTAAAGCTTGGCTGTTATTTGAAGGGCTAAAAAATAAATAACCAAAATATTTAAAATATCCGATAACAATAACTCAAAACTAACAAACTGCAACCCCGCTATTAATATGATCTAATTATTTTAAATTTAGTTCAAAAAAAATCTTATCTTAGAAACTGTTTTTAAACCGCCTGTAAATAATTTTTACAGAAACTAATTCCAAAAATACAGTTATAAAATAATAGAAAAATGTCAGAAAATTATTTCAAAAAGTACCCAAACAAAGAAGGTTTTTTTAATGAATATGGTGGCGCATTTATACCCCCACAATTAGAAGAAGAAATGAAAAAAATTAATGATGCTTATTTTTCAATAAGCAAATCTCATAAATTTATTTCTGAACTTCGAGATATTCGTAAACACTTTCAAGGAAGACCAACCCCTGTGTATCACTGCCACAGGTTATCTCAAAAATATGGAGGTCAAATTTATTTAAAAAGAGAAGATTTAAATCATACCGGAGCTCATAAGTTAAACCATTGTATGGGCGAAGCTTTACTTGCAAAGCATTTGGGAAAAAAGAAATTAATTGCTGAAACCGGAGCAGGACAACACGGAGTTGCTTTAGCTACAGCTGCCGCTTATTTTGGATTGGAATGTGAAATTCATATGGGTGAAGTTGATATTGCTAAAGAGTATCCAAACGTTTTAAGAATGAAGATTTTGGGCGCTACAGTTGTACCAGTAACACACGGTCTAAAAACTTTAAAAGAAGCTGTTGATAGTGCTTTTGGCGCATATTTACAGGACCCTATAAATACAATTTACTGTATTGGATCTGTAGTTGGTCCACACCCATTCCCTATGATGGTTCGCGATTTTCAGCGTGTTGTAGGCATTGAAGCTAAAGATCAATTTTTTGATATGACTGGAGAACTTCCAGACAATGTTGTTGCTTGTGTTGGTGGAGGAAGTAATGCAATGGGAATTTTTTCAGCTTTTTTAGAAGATGAAGAATGTAAATTATACGGTATTGAACCGGGAGGAAAATCGCTAGAAACTATTGGTGAACATGCCGCTACTATGACTTTAGGCTCCCCTGGAATTATTCACGGATTTAAATGTTATACACTGCAAGATGAAAACGGCGAGCCTGCTCCTGTACATTCAATTGCAAGTGGATTAGATTATCCTGGTGTAGGCCCTGAACATAGCATGTTAAAAGACTTAGAAAAGGTTACTTACGACTGTATTTCTGACAAAGAATGTATAGATGCCTTTTTTGAATTAAGCAGAATGGAAGGTATTATTCCTGCGCTTGAAAGTGCCCATGCGGTTGCTTATGCCTTAAAATTAGCAAAAGAAAATCCTAAACAATCTATTTTGGTTAATTTAAGCGGTAGAGGCGATAAAGATTTAGATTATGTTGTTGAAAATTACGGAATTCCTAAATAAATAAGGCTTTTCCTATTTCTTATTAAAAAGAGGTTAACTAAAATTTCAGTTAACCTCTTTTATGTTTTATTATGAATTGAAGATATAAGGCTACAGAAGATTAGATTTCATAGGCCAAACAAATTCACAACCATTGTTCAATAAAAAAAAGCCCACAATCGATTGTTAAAATCTGAATTATGGGCTCTTCGAACGTAAAATATTTAATGTAATTAAATTTTATTCTCGTTTTTAAAACAGTTTTATTGCAAACTGAATTCTTGCTATTTTAGTAGAAGGATTCCACATCGTAGTCGCCTCTACAGGTATTCTTAAAGTTGAAACTTTTAATATTTTTGAAGCTGTTATACCTACATTTACAATATCAAAGTTTTGTTCTCCATCACCATAAAGGTGTGTGTCACCATTAAAAGAAAAACCTGCACCAACAAAGGCATTTAAATCTACTTTCGAATCTTGAACTAAAGGATATGCCACTTGTACATAAGTTGAATAACGTTGCTCAAAATCTCCATTAGTATTTTGAGAATCTACACTTCCAAATAACAAAACATCAGCTTCTAAAGTTAAAGGGAATTTCTCTCCAAAATTATACGACGTTCTTAAATCCAATAAGTGTCTAGAAGTTTCTTTATCGTAATCCCAAATATCAGGATTTACTAAACCTCTTGTATTAAATAAATCCCATAACCCAATAGAAAATCCATTCTTAGCAAACTGCACATAATAATCTATTTCTTTATAATGAGTTCCATCACTTTCATTTGAGATAGCCATACCACCCCAAAAACCAGCTGTAAAGGTTTTAGATTCATTCAGTGTAAAAATTGTTTGAACAGAAAACATAGGTTTATCTGTAATTACCAAACCTCTCCATAAATGATTTGATTTTAAACTTACCGTAAAATCAACAGGACTATCCTTCAATTCAGTTTCTTGAGCGACGCTAATTTGAACAGATAAAACCGCGACTAATACTACTAATATTATTTTTTTCATTATTTTAATTTTAATATTCTATAAATCCATTTTTAGACTAATGTAACGTACAATAGAGCAGCTATTACAGCTCCAATAATTGGACCTACAACAGGAATCCAAGCATAACCCCAGTCGCTCCCACCTTTTACCGGTAAAATTGCATGCATAATTCTTGGCCCTAGATCTCTAGCTGGATTGATAGCATATCCTGTTGTCCCTCCTAAAGACAAACCGATCACCCACACAAGAAACGCAACAGGTACCGCTCCAATAGAACCTAAACCTATTATTGCTCTTGCATCTACATCTCCAAGAATATCTAGACTTGGACCCGCTAAATAAAATATTACAAATACTAAAACAAAAGTTCCTATAATTTCACTTATTAAGTTTGAAAAAGTATTTTTAATTGCTGGCCCTGTACTAAAACAAGCTAATTTACCACCTTCATCTTCAGTTGACTTAAAGTGATCTTTATAAAAAATCCACACTAATAAAGCTCCTAACATTGCCCCAATCATTTCTCCTGCAATATATTCAGGAACTAAATCCCAAGAAAGTTTCCCTGCTGTTGCCAAAGCAACCGTTACTGCTGGATTTAAATGCGCTCCACTATAAGGACCCGCCACTATTACACCTACAAATACGGCTAAGGCCCAACCTGTAGTTATTACAATCCACCCTGAATTGTTTCCTTTTGTTCCGTTTAATACAACATTAGCTACAACTCCGTTCCCTAATAAAATAAGCAACATAGTCCCTAATATTTCTGCTACTAGAATTGACATAATTTTAATTTGTTTGATTAATGGTTGATTTTACTCTTCGATCCAATTTTGAGCACATTTTACTGCTTTATGCCAGTAATGCAACATCTTTTCGACTTTGTCTTCTGCTAATTGCGGAAGAAACTCTTCATCTACAACCCACTGAGATTGAATATCATCAACACTATCCCAATAACCCACTGCTAAACCAGCTAAATAAGCCGCTCCTAAAGCAGTTGTTTCTAATGTTTTTGGTCTTATAATTTTAAATCCAAATAAATCTGATTGAATTTGCATTAACAAATTACTTGCTGCCGCACCACCATCAACTCTCAATTCAATACTTTCTTCACCAGCATCAGCTTCCATAGCTTTTACAATATCGTACACTTGAAAAGCAATTCCTTCTAACGTTGCACGAGCAATATGAGCATCTGTTGTTCCTCTTGTAATTCCCATCATAGTTCCACGAGCATATTGATCCCAATAAGGAGCTCCCATTCCCGTTAAAGCTGGCACAAAATACACACCACCATTATCTTCTACAGTTTCTGCTAAATGATTTATACCAGGAGCTGTTTTTACTAACTTTGCACCATCTCTTAACCATTGGATTGCAGCACCTCCAACAAACACACTTCCTTCTAAAGCATAAGTGGTTTTCCCTTTAATTTTCCAACCAACAGTGGTTAATAAATTATTTTCAGAATAAACAGCCTTTTCACCGGTATTCATTAACAAGAAACAACCTGTTCCGTAGGTATTTTTAACCATTCCAGGTTTTGTACACATTTGACCAAACAATGCAGCTTGTTGATCACCAGCTATACCAGCAATAGGAATTTTAGTTGAGAACAACGTTGTTGCTGTTTCCCCATAAATTTCACTACTCTGTTTTACTGTTGGCAAAATAGCCTTTGGAATGTTAAACAATTCTAATAATTCTGCATCCCACTCTAAAGTGTGAATGTTTAACAACATAGTTCTACTTGCATTTGAAACATCAGTAATAAACATATTACCTCTTGTTAATTTCCATACCAGCCAAGTATCAACTGTTCCAAAGCATAATTTACCTGCTTCAGCTTTTTCTCTTGCCCCTTCTACATTATCAAGAATCCATTTTAATTTTGTAGCAGAAAAGTAAGCATCTAAAACTAAACCTGTTTTCTTTTTAATCATATCAATATGACCAGCATCTTTTAACTCATCGCAATATTTAGCAGTTCTTCTATCTTGCCATACAATTGCATTATATATTGGCTCACTAGTTTCGCGATCCCATACAATTGTAGTTTCTCTTTGATTAGTGATTCCTATTGCAGCGATTCCTTCACCAGAAATACCTTCTTGAGCTGTAACTTCTGCAGCAACTGATATTTGTGAAGACCATATATCATTTGGATTATGCTCTACCCATCCTGGTTTTGGGAAAATTTGCTCAAAAGGTTTTTGAGATACTCTTACAATTTCTCCGTTATGATTAAATAAAATCGCTCTGGAAGAGGTCGTTCCTTGGTCTAAGGATAAAATTAATTTATTTTTCATTTTTATGTTTGGTTATTATGGTTATTAAATTTGAATTTATATTTATAAAATATAATTAGAGGTTACCTCTATGTAGTCACCTACTTGCTTTTTTTCCCAAGCCTCATCTTGCTTTAATTCTGCTGCCATTATTTTTGCAACTTGCGGAGCCATTTTAATACTCTCTATAGCATCTAACAATTGACAGCGAGTTCTACGAGCTAGAAAATCTTCAACAGTACGCGCCATTTCGTGTTTTACAGCCCACACTACTTGAGCATTAATAACATCAAGAGAAGTACTAATCGATTCACTCATTCCTTTTTCTTTCGACAATTTCAAAATTGCATCTTCATCACTTCCGTAGAAATACAAAGGGTTATTATAATCTACATCTTCTTTATACCCCTTAATTCTCATATGTTTAGTCTTTGTTTCAATATGCGACCAGCCATTTCTTTTCTCAGTTTTGTCTACCAAATCTTCCCCCATCTTCCTGTAAGTTGTCCACTTACCACCAACCATT
Source organism: Lutibacter agarilyticus (assembly GCF_900188235.1). Taxonomy (GTDB): domain Bacteria; phylum Bacteroidota; class Bacteroidia; order Flavobacteriales; family Flavobacteriaceae; genus Lutibacter; species Lutibacter agarilyticus. The sequence goes on from NZ_FZNT01000003.1 coordinate 329,130, forward strand.
GTAAGCAACCCCGATTTAGATTCGAAAATTTTATGACTTCTTGAAATTTCTTTCGTTTTGTTTCCTTTTCCTTTTGAAGCTGCCAAAGGTCTCAATCCTGCAAAAACACTTAAAACATCAGTTCTCTTAGGCGCCTTTGTTAGATAACGAGCAGCTGTTTTTAAAATAAATTCAATTTCTTCCTCTAAAGCTATAGGCTCTAATGATTCTTTTTCAATAGGAGTATCTGTTGTACCCACCACAACTCTATTATGCCAAGGTACTAAAAATAGAACCCTACCATCATCTGTCTTTGGAATCATAATTGCGTCATTATCTGGCAAAAATGATTTATCTAATACCAAATGAACCCCTTGACTTGGAGCAATTGTTTTTTCAGCATTGGGTGAATCCATCATTAAAACATCATCAGCAAATACACCTGTTGCGTTCACAACTTGCTTTCCTTTTATTTCGTAATCTTTTCCAGCTTCTTGATCTGTAAATTTCACACCAGAAACAATCCCATTATCATCTTTTATTAACCCGTTTACATCACAATAATTAATTACAATAGCTCCATTTCCAACAGCAGTTTGTAATGTGTTAATTGCCAACCTTGTATCATCAAATTGACCATCAAAATAAACTACACCCGCTGATATTTTTTTTGAATTAATTGTTGAAATACGTTTAAGAGTTTTAGATTTTGAAATTCTTCTAGATCTGCCCAAGCTATATTTTCCTGCCAATAAATCATACAATGTTAACCCTACCGTATATTGAAGTTCATCAAACAACCCGTGAGTTGGAATTATAAAAGACTGACTTTTAACTAAATGAGGTGCGTTTTGAGTCAACAAACCTCTTTCAACAACAGCCTCTCTTACTAAACCAACATCACCTTGCGCTAAATAACGAACACCACCATGAACTAATTTTGTACTTTTACTCGAAGTCGATTTCGTAAAGTCTGATTTTTCAAGTAAAACTACTGAATATCCCCTAGCTGAAGCTTCTAGAGCAATACCAATTCCTGTAGCTCCACCTCCAATAATTATAAAATCATACATCTTATTTTCACTACTAACTCTATCGATCATTTCATTTCTCTCCATGACACTATCTTTTATCTTTTTTTTGGTACTAAATTGTTTTTTACACTGTAAACATAAAACAAAACGAAACAATACGAAAGTTATTTTTTGTTTTTTTACAAGAATAATGATATTTATCATAAAAACGAAACGAAAGTTAACTTCAAAAAAAACCAAACTAACCTAAAACTAACTACATATCAATGAATTAAACAAATATATCTAGTGATTATCAACTCAAATAAACAAAACAGTACACATTATATCTTCGGTATGTTTCATTTATAATGTATATTTGTCTTATAAAAAATTGAGAAAATGGTCTTAAATATTGCAGAACGACATAAATTAATCCTAGACAAACTAAAAACGAATGGATTTGTAACAGTAAATGATTTAAGTCAAGAATTTAGTGTTTCGTTAGTAACAATACGAAAGGATTTAAAACTATTAGAAGAAAGAAACTTATTATTTCGCACACACGGAAAAGCCATTCCCGCTGATCCATATATTACAGAACACCATGTTAATGTAAAAGAAAAGCTACAGACAAAAGAAAAAAATTTGATTGCAATTGCAGCCGGACTCACTTTAGAGCCTTTTGATAGTATTATTATAGCATCAGGAACTTCGGTTATTGAATTTGCAAGAAATATTAAACCCGTTGAAGGACTTACGGTTTTATCAGCTTCTCTAAACACCTCTTTAATTTTGTCTGAAAACCCAAATATTGATGTTATGCAACTTGGAGGTATTGTAAGGGCTAGCTCATCTTCAGTTGTTGGCCCCATTGGAGAGAAAATGCTCGCCGAATTTACTTTTACCAAACTATTTTTAGGTGTTGACGGTATAGATTTAGACTACGGACTAACAACAACCAGCTCCATGGAAGCTTCTTTAAACAAAGAAATGATAAAGGCAGCCCAAAAAATAATTGTTCTTGCAGACTCCAGTAAATTTGGAAGAAAAGGATTTGGAAGAATTTGTGGTCTTGACGATGTAGACCAAATTATTACAGATAGCGGCATTGAGACTAAAACAAAAAATAAACTTTTTGAATTGGGTATTGACGTTACCATTGTATAAAAAGAGACACTATCCTATAAAGTGTATAAACTTATTTATAGGATAAATTTCCTTTAAGTAATCCTTAAAGATTTACGCAACAAAATCATTAATAAAACCGCCACCAATCCTAAACCACCCATTAAATACCAATTGGCTGCATAGCCAAACCTATCAATAATTTCCATACCTATTTTTGCACTAAAAATATGCGCAAAAGAAAAAGCCATAGAATATAACGCTAAATATCGCCCTTCTTTACCACTAGGAGCTCTATTCATTGCAAAATTATTAGTAAAAGGAAACGCTAACATTTCCCCTACAGTTATAAATAACATTCCTATTATTAAAACCCCTGTCCAAAGTGAAATATTTAATATTAAAAAACTAAATGAAAATAACATCAAACTCCAGGTTATAATTTTCATTTTATTCAATAGTTTTTGTTCAATATAATGGATTAAAGGCATTTCTAATAAAAATATTAAAAATCCATTTAGCGACATTATCAAACCTATTTGCACTTCGGTTAACGAATGTATCTCCTTATAATACAAAGGCATGGTGGTAAATAATTGTAAAAATATAAAACCCATTAAAAAAACTACAGCCAAAAATATCCAATACGGTTTGTCTTGATAAACAGAAGTAAAACTACCACTTTTAACTTCCACCTCCTCAACCGTTTTAGCATGAAATTCTTTTTGCTTCAGCACAAAAAGCATCAATACAACAGCCGAAACACAAGTAATTCCATCAACCCAAAAAAGACCTAAATAATTAAGAGACGCAATAATTAGACCTCCTAAAAAAGGTCCAAATGAAAAGCCTAAATTAATTGCCAACCGTATTAGCGTTAATGATCGCGTTTGATTTTTAGGCTTACTATATGCTTTTAAAGATACAAACATAGCGGGTCTAAAGGTATCTGCAACTGTCATAGTCATAAAAATACCAATAGCAAATCCTTCAAATGAATTTATGTATTGCAAGCCAATAAACAAAAATCCGGTTAACAATAAACTCCAAATCATTACTCTGTAAAAACCAAATTGATCTGTTAACTTTCCACCTAAATAAGAACCCAACAAAGAACCTAAACCAAAACTGGTCATAATCCACCCCACTTGCCCAAATTCTAAATTTAAATCTTCTGTTAAATAGAGCGACAGAAATGGCAGCACCATAGTTCCTGCCCTATTTATAAAAGTAATTAGTGCCAACCACCAAACCTCTTTAGACAACCCACTAAACGAATCTTGGTATGATATTAATATTTTTTTTACCATTTCTATAAAATTAAAAAACCCAGCGCTTGGCTGGGTTTAAAATGATTTTTTATTATTTATTTTTAAATAACTATAACACATATACAACCCTGCAGTTTTTACAAACCACTTTCTTTACGGTACTATATAATTTACAATTATTCATTACTTCAATTTATTAAAGTTCAAAACTACGAAAAAAAATGAAACAAAAAACTTTAATCAACCTCATTAAAATAATTCGTATTTTAGTTTATTAAAATTTCAAAAAATGAAACACATTTATTTCTTCATATTATGCATCATCCTATTCAACAGCTGCCACACTCCAAAACAAACATACGAAGATACTATTAAGCAATTTCAATATGAATTAAATACGCAATATGCAGATGCCTCTGAATCACCTTTAACTAAAGAAGATTTACCCACTTTTAGAGGGTTAGATTTTTTTACTATTGATAAAAACTATCAAATTGAAGCTAAATTAGAATTAACTCCTAATTCACCCATTTTTGAAATGCAAACTACTACAGATAGATTGCCATTGTTTAAAATTTATGGAATTGCATATTTTACGCTGAATGGTGAAAAATGCACCTTGAATTTATATCAAAGTCAAGATTATTCAAACACAATTAATCATCAAAATTTATTGTTTTTACCTTTTAACGATCTAACAAATGGAATATCAAGTTATAGCGGCGGACGCTTTATTGACTTAGAAACATCTTCAGCAGAGAACAACACAATAATTATTGATTTTAACAAAGCGTACAATCCTTACTGTGCTTACAATCATAAATACTCTTGCCCCGTTCCACCTTCAGAAAACAATTTACCAATTGCAATTACAGCTGGTGTAAAAGATTATAAAAAACACCATTAAAAAAGCCTTCATTAACAAATCAACGAAGGCTTTTCTAATAAGAATAAAATATTATTAATGTTGATTTAAACGAAAATCAGGATAAGCATCCATTCCATGTTCGTGAATATCTAAACCATCTTGCTCTTCCTCTTTACTCACACGTATTCCCGAGGTACTTTTCAACGTTTTAATAATTGCATACGCACTAATTAAACAAAAAGCACTAACCGCGAACACACCTACTAGTTGATAACCGAATTGTTTCCAACCAGCAAGCTCACCAAAAACACCTACAGCTAAAGTTCCCCATACACCACAAATTAAATGAACTGCTATAGCTCCAACTGGATCATCTAATTTCAATTTATCAACTAAAGCTACACCTAACACAATTAATCCACCAGCAATAAACCCAATTACCATAGCATCTGTAACACTCATAATATCAGCTCCTGCAGTAATTCCCACTAAACCTCCAAGCACACCATTTAAAAACATCGACAAATCATATTGTTTGTATTTAAACAATGAGACTAAAAATGCAGACAATCCACCTGATGCAGCTGCTATACAAGTTGTTACCAATACCAAGGAAGTTTTTCCTGGATCAGCTGAAAGTACAGAACCTCCATTAAAACCAAACCACCCTAACCATAATAAAAACACACCTGCAGTTGCAAAAGGCATATTATGCCCTGGTATTGCTCCAACAGAACCATCTTTCTTAAACTTACCAATTCTAGCACCTAATAACCAAACTGCAATCAAAGCAGCCCATCCTCCTACTGAATGCACTAAGGTTGAACCCGCGAAATCATAAAAACCAGCTTCTGAAATTAGTTCACCAGCAGCGTTTACTTCGTTTCCAAGTGTTGAAAGCCATCCGCCTCCCCATTGCCAAGAACCCACAATTGGATAAATTAAACCAACGTAAATAATGGTAAAAATCATAAAAGCACCTAATTTCATTCTTTCAGCAACAGCACCTGAAACTATAGTAGCAGCAGTAGCAGCAAACATAGCTTGAAAAAGGAAATCTGTCCAATAGGTATAACCCCCGTCAGCATAAGCTGCTGTTAAACCGTTTTCTGGTAAGTTTAACCCAAATAAATCGAAAAAATAATCAGGCACAACCCCAGCAATAAAAGAACCTGGGTACATTAAATTAAAACCTATTAGCGTGTATAACACTAAACCCATTGAAATAATAAATACGTTTTTAAATAGAATGTTAATTGTATTTTTTTGACGTGTTAAGCCAATCTCTAACAATGAAAATCCTAAATGCATTAAAAATACCAATGAGGTACAAATCATCATCCATACGTTATTTACTGTAAATAATGTATTCTCCATAATATAACTATATTTTTATTTAAATCTTATTTAAGTGAATCTGATCCACGCTCTTTTGTCCTTATTCTATAAGTTTCTTCAACATCAGAAACAAATATCTTACCATCACCAACAATACCCGTGTAAGCAGAATTCAACAACGCATCAATAGTTCTTTCTAAAAACGGATCTGAAACTACAATTGATAAATATCTTCTTTGGATATCAGAAGTACTATAACTAACACCTCTATATACATGACCTTGTTTTTCATTCCCTACTCCGGTCACATCCCAGTAGCTAAAAAAATTAACTTCAATTTCATGCAGCGCTTCTTTAACTTCATTGAATTTAGATTTGCGAATAATCGCCTCAATTTTCTTCATAATTACTTAAATATTTAGTTAATCGAACCCAAAAATATATTTTTTATTTGTTACCCCCTAATTTTTATAGGGGTCAATCCTAATTTTTATACATATTTTTATTTTCACCCCTATTTGTTAAATAATATTTAAATTAAAGCAATAATTTACATATAAATAAAAAACACCCAATGAATAAATTCATTGGGTGTTAAACCAAACCTAATATTAGAATTAATAACTATTAATATGAATTTTAACCTATTTCACTTATTAAATTAAAATGTCATACAAAATAGCATATTCTTATTTTTAAAATTGTGTTATCCTAGAACGCATATATTGCAGCAACTAAGAAAGAAGATAAATTATCAGATGGCATTCCATCCGCATCCATATAAGGCATAGAATCACTCCAAGAATCTAATCTAATTTCTGGCTTAATTGTCAAGTTCTCAACACTATAACTCCCCGTTAAAGTAAGACCTAAAACACTTTCTTCTGCAGGATTTGCATCCCCATGCAAACCAAAATACTCACCTCTTAAACCAACCGAGAAAGCATCAGAAGTAGCTAATTGAGGGTATAAAGCAACTCCGTAGAATCCAGACCCATCATTATCATTATAAGCTGCATTAATTCCGAAGAAGAAAGAATCTGTAACATCAAATCCACCAGTATAATCAATTTCAAAACCTAAACCACCGCTATTACCACTGTCATAATATAAGTTAAGATATTGACCTTTGAAACCTAATTGAGCACCAAGTGCATATTCACCCGACATAGAAGTATCATTTGTATCCCAAGGATTAGTAACAGCCAACATTAAGCTAAAATCTTCAGACAAAGCAAAATCAGCTTTTATACCAACGTGAGAAAAAGGACCGCTAGAGAATAAATATGATGTACTGTAGTTGAAATTTGCTACAGGAGAAATAACCTCATACCCTAAGAACGTATTAAATCTACCCATTGTAAGCGTTGTCTTATCAGAAACATTGTAGTACACATATGCTTGATTAACAATACCATCAACAATATCAGAATTAAAAGTTGCGCTTGCACCTCTTGGCCCAGTAACTAGATCAAGTACTGCTCCTACTTTTTCACCTTCATAAGCAAAAACTACGTTCCCCATACCAACTGCAAATCCTGAATTTTCTGCAAAAGCAGTTCCAAATGATTGACCATCATTATCTGGAGCTGATAAATACGCTTGATAATACGCATCTACAGAACCACTTATTGTAAATTTCTTTTCTTCTTTTTCTTCTTGCGCATTCATTATTCCTACTGAAAATACCGCAATTAATACTAGTACTATTTTTTTAATTGTTTTCATAATTCCTGTTCTTGTTTTTATTTAATTTAATGTTCTTGAAAATTTTGATTAGTTGTATACGTTTGATTTATGCTCGTGTATATCTAATCCGTCTACTTCTTCTTCTTTAGAAACTCTAAGACCAATTGTTTTCTTCAAAACAAACAACACTATAAATGCTGTAACAACCGCCCAAGCACCAATTGCTAACACACCAATTGCCTGCACTCCTAATTGAGCAAATCCACCACCATAAAGTAAACCTCCATCAGTTGCAAATACACCAACCAATAATGTACCTAAAGCACCACAAACACCGTGAACTGAAACAGCACCTACTGGATCGTCAATATTTAATTTTTTATCAATAAAGTCAATTGAGAATACTACAACAGCACCTCCTATAATTCCAATAATTAAAGCACCTACCGGACTAACAGCAGCACAACCAGCTGTAATTGCTACTAAACCTGCTAAAGCACCGTTCAATGTCATTGAAATATCAGGCTTACCATAAGAAATCCAAGACACAATCATTGCCGTTACTGCACCCGCAGCAGCAGCTAAATTGGTAGTAATTACGATTCCTGCAACAGCATTTGCACTATCTCCAGAAATTGCCAATTCAGAACCAGCGTTAAAACCAAACCAACCTAACCATAGGATTAACACCCCTAAAGCTCCAATTAATAAGTTGTGACCTGGGATTGCATTTGATTTTCCGTTTGTATATTTTCCAATTCTTGGACCTACTAAAATTGCACCAACTAAAGCAGCCCATCCACCAACAGAGTGCACTACAGTTGAACCTGCAAAATCAATAAAACCTAGTTCAGTTAACCAACCTTCACCTTGCCACACCCAGTGACCAGAAATTGGATAAATAACTACAGTCATAATAAATGAGAAAATGATATATGTTGAAAATTTTGTTCTCCCCGCTACAGCTCCAGAAACAATTGTTGCTGCTGTTGCTGCAAAAACGGTTTGAAAGAACAAATTGTGCATATCTTCCGAATTGCTATAAAATAAAGTTGGAGAACCTATAAAAGACCCTATTGTTTCTCCATACATTACCGTGTAACCAATGGCCCAAAAACCAATAGTACCGATACAAAGGTCCATAATATTTTTCATAATAATATTCCCCGCATTTTTTGATCTGGTAAAACCAGTCTCAACAAGCGTAAATCCTGCTTGCATAAAAAACACTAAAATCCCGCAGATTACTATCCACATTAAATCTAAAACAGCGTTAGCTTCCATAATATTCTTGTTTAAATTGTTTGTTCGTTTTATCTAAATTTATTTTACAGCTTCGATGCCCTTTTCTTTCGTTCTTATTCTATAAGTCTCCTCAATATTTGAAACGAATATTTTACCATCACCTACTGAACCTGTAAAAGCAGACTTTAAAACTGCATCTACAGCTATCTCTAAAAATGGGTCTGAAACTACTATTGATAAATACCTGCGCTGTATATCAGTAGTACTATAACTAACACCTCTATAAACATGACCTTGTTTTTCATTTCCTACTCCAGTTACATCCCAGTAACTAAAAAAATTAACTTCTATTTGATGTAAAGCATCCTTAACTTCATCAAATTTTGATTTTCGAATAATAGCTTCGATTTTCTTCATAATAAAAATGATTTTTATAATTGATTTCGAGTCAAAAATATATTTATTTTATTTTACCCCCTAATTTTTTAGGGGGTAAAATATTATTTTTATGTTTTATAGATTTTTACCCCTGTTTTTTTATAGGTATAATAAAATTATGTTAATTTTTATATTATTAACAAATTAATAAATAAGAATGTTTTCCAAGAAAATGAAAAAGAATAAGTTCAGTAAAAAAATTACTATGCTATTTTAACATAAATCAACATCAATTTTAACCTTCAAGCAACTAAAAAAGCGATGATGGTTAATCTAGTGAATAAAAAACGACAATTATTCACTCTTTTTTTAAGATTGAACAATGAAAATATTAAAAAATTAAACTAAATAGTATAAAAGAATCGTAGGATAGTATAAGGAAAAATAAAAAATAGTTTAGATTTTATAACAAGAAACATCTAAAACCTGAAAAATTTAGAAAAAAATAAAGCGAAACAGAATAATAGTAATCGCTTAATTGGATTTAGAATGTAATTTTAGCAGCATCAGACCAACTCCATTTGCCTGTTACGGTCCCTTTATTTAAGATAAGAACTCCAGGATTTGATCTAATAATTGTTTTAAGCATTGTTTCATCTCCAAAAAGCATCTCAAAATTTAAATCGTAGTCTGTTTTAATCTTTTGATAATCTTCATCCATAGAAGAAGACAATAAATAAACGGTATACCCATTATTAATTGCAACATCAGAAACTGTTTTAACACCTGTAAATCCTTGCAAATCACTTTTAGATAAATTGTAAGCAACTACCAACATTATTTTATCATTAGCAAGAACAGCATCTGTCAAATCTTCACCATCAACAGATTCTAGATAAAAATCATGAATTGGAGGTTCTTCTTCACCTATATACTCCATCCCTTCAGGAATACTTTTACCAATAGCATAAGGCCTAAAATCAATTATTGGTAAATGCACCAATACATGGTATGTAATATATAAAAAGGTGGAAAATGATAAAAAAGTAATCCATTTACCTGCGCTCAGTCCAAAAACAGGATGAATAAGCTTTACTTTCAAAACCAATAACAACACAAAAGCTATTAAAATAATGTTTTTATAAAACGTACCCCAAGCGGTTAATTTAACAGCATCTCCAAAGCAACCACAATCTGTCACCTTATCATAATAAGCAGAATACCAAGTTAAAAATAAAAACACCAACATAATACCTAGCAAACTCCAAGCAGTAAATTTTGGAAAATAACCAACTAACAGCATAACTCCCAACATAATTTCAGCCAAGATTAATAAAATTGAGAATGGCAGTGCATACGGAATTAAAAATTCCAAATTCAATACATCAGCACCAAAGTATTCTTGAAACTTGTATGCAGAACCTAACGGATCTACTAGTTTTACAAATCCAGAAAAAATAAATGTTATGGCAACAAATAATCTAACTATAAATACAATGGCTTTCATATACTACTAATTTTCGTTTAAATGAATTAAAGCAAAAACAGCATAATTTATCATATCCTGATAATTTGCATCAATTCCTTCGGAAACAATTGTTTTCCCTTTGTTATCTTCAATTTGTTTTACACGTAATAGTTTTTGAAGAATTAAATCGGTTAAAGAACTTACACGCATATCGCGCCAAGCTTCGCCATAATCATGATTTTTATCTTCCATTAACTGCTTTGTAATTGCAATATGCTTGTCGTATAAAGCAACTGCTTCTTCTGTTTCAATATCTGGCTGTTCTACAACGCCTTTTTCTAACTGAATTAGTGCCATTACAGCATAATTAATAATTCCTATAAATTCAGAAACTTCACCTTCATCAACTTTTCGAGTATCATTCTGTTGCAACTGACGAATGCGTTGCGCTTTTATAAAAATTTGATCGGTTAACGATGGTAAACGTAAAATTCTCCAAGCACTTCCGTAATCTTGTAACTTATTAATATATAAGGAGCGGCATTTTTGAATAACCGCGTTGTATTGTTTTGAAGTTTGTTGCATGTAACTATTAATTATTTCCGTAAATTTCGAACAAATTTAACGAATTAAAAAATCAATTATCTATTAATGAAAAATATTGCTGTTTTTTGCGGGTCGAGTTTAGGTTTTAATGAAGTTTATAAAAATGATGCGGTAAAATTAGGGCTTCATTTTGCCAAAAATAACATTGGAATGGTTTATGGAGGTGGAAAAATTGGTATGATGGGCGTAATTGCCGATACTATTTTGGAAAACAAAGGAGAAGTTATTGGTGTAATTCCGGGTTTGTTACGAAAAGAAGAAGTTGCTCACGAAAACATTACCCAAATGATTGTTACCAAAACAATGAGCAAACGCAAGGTGAAAATAAGCAAATTGGTACATGGCTACATCGCATTACCCGGCGGATTTGGCACCTTAGATGAAATTTTTGAAGCACTAACATTAAACCAATTAGGTATTGAAAAAAAACCTGTAGGAGTATTAAACACCAACGGATTTTTTAACTATATGTTAAAACAACTAGATGTAATGGTAATTGAAGGTTACTTAAAACAATCAAACAAAGACATGTTAATTGTTAGCGATTGTGTTAACGACTTGGTTTTAAAAATGATGAACTATAAAGCACCAGAAATGACAAAGGTAATTAATAAGGTAGTAAGATAATGAGCACTATTAATTGTAACGGAACATTAATTGATCTTTCTTCGCCAAAAGTTATGGGTATTTTAAATATTACGCCCGATTCTTTTTTTGATGGTGGCAAATATTCAAATGAAGAAGCTATTATTTCACAGGTTGAAAAAATGCTAACTGATGGCGCTACTTTTATTGATATTGGAGCTTACTCATCAAGACCAGGCGCTAAACACATTTCAGAAGAAGAAGAATTAAACCGAATTGTTCCCGTAATTCAATTATTAGTTAAAGAATTTCCTAACATAATTATTTCAATAGACACCTTCCGAAGTATTGTTGCTGAACAGTGCATTAAACACGGCGCTTGTATAATTAATGACATTTCCGCAGGAAGTTTGGATACCGAAATGTTTTCAACCATCGCAAAATTACAAGTACCTTATATTATTATGCATATGCAAGGTTCACCTCAAAATATGCAGAACAATCCTACTTACACAAATATAACGCAAGAGGTATTATACTATTTTTCAACTAAAATTTCAGAATTACGTGCTTTAGGCGTAAATGACATTATTATTGATGTAGGCTTTGGCTTTGGAAAAACCATAGACCATAATTATGAACTTTTAAAAAACCTACCATTATTTAAAAATTTAGAAGTCCCAATGCTTGTTGGTATTTCAAGAAAATCAATGCTGAACAAACCTTTAAACATTTCAGCAGAAGAAGCATTAAACGCAACAACTTCGGCAAATACAATTGCATTGCTAAATGGCACAAACATTTTACGTGTACACGATGTAAAAGAAGCAACACAAGCCATTAAAATAGTTGAACTATTAAATAATTAATTGAATGAAAAAATTACTTCCACTTTTAACTTTACTATTTTTAATAAGTTGTTCTAAACAAGAATTAAAAATTCCTACGTTAAATATTTCAGGATTACAAGAACTTCACAATCACTCACAGGTTTGGTTATTTTTTGAAGTTAAAGGAAATGACACCATTGCAAAAGTAAATCGAAAAAATACCATAAGCACCACGCATTGGATTTATAATATTGACAAACGCCTATCTTTAAAAACGATTATTCCAACCTTAACCAAATTAAAATACAAACATGCTAACGGAGTACATTCAAAAGAAGGTATGCACAACTACTTTAGCTACTCTGATACGATTTCAAAAAAATTAACTTTTTTTGAATTTGATGCTACGGAATATAAAACAGACAGTATTTTATCAAAATACTATTTAAAAACGAATAGTGATACTTATAACAAATTCAACAATATCAGCATTACCTTCAACCCAAACAACACTTTGATTAATGATGCTAAAATGGAAAAAGGTGAATTAAAAGACACACTACTTGATTTTATAGATTTTTCTTCGGAAGGAAAACAAACAATGTTGCATTTAAATTTTAATGAAGATTTACTGTATCAAGATTATTTATATTACAGTACAATGATTTCATCTTTAAAAGCACCACACCTATTAATTAATAATTTAGAGTTTATTTTTAACCCAACAAAAGTTCCTGATTGCGATTGCGAATAACTACTTTGTGTGTGATCTTTTTCATACTTTTACAAAAACCTTTTGAATGCTCGACTTTTTAGACTTTTCTATTTTAGATGCCTTAGACATTGTTTTAGTAGCTGTACTATTATATTATGTGTACAAATTATTAAAAGGAACAGTTGCTATTAATATCTTTATTGGAATCACCTTAATTGTTTTAATTTGGAAAATTACCGAAGCCTTGCAAATGAAAATGCTAAGTGGCTTGCTTGGAACTTTATTAGGATTAGGCGCTATAGCGGTACTTATTGTATTTCAACCTGAAGTTCGGAAGTTTTTATTAATGCTAGGTTCTACAAATTTTTCCAACAGACGCAACTTTTTAAAACAGCTAAAGTTTTTGAAAACAGAAATTCACACCACAATGAATGTTGAAGCTGTGGTAAAAGCTTGCGATGCTATGGCAAAAACAAAAACAGGTGCATTAATTGTATTGGAACGTACACACAACTTAGATTTTGTAAAATCTACTGGCGACCAAATGAATGCCGAAATTAACCAGCCTATTTTAGAGAGCATCTTTTACAAAAATAGTCCGCTACATGATGGCGCTATGATTATTAAAGAAAATTTCATCATTGCAACTCGAATTGTGTTACCACTTTCAAACAAACACCTTCCTTCTAGATTTGGTTTAAGACACAGAGCTGCCATTGGAATTACAGAAAAAACGGATGCACTTTGCTTAGTGGTTTCTGAAGAAACAGGTAAAATGTCTTATATAAAAGATGGTGAATTTGTGTTTTTTAAAAATAACAATGAATTGATTGAAACAATCAGATACGACTTAAATTAAAACCGTTTAAGCAATTTCATTAGCAAACTGCATATTGTATAGGTTTTTATAGTAGCCATCTTTTTTCAACAGCTCTAAATGCGAACCTTGCTCAACAATTCCACCTTGATCCATGACTATTATTTTATCCGCTTTTTTAACCGTTGTTAACCTATGTGCGATAATAATTGAGGTTTGATGTTTAGTTATTTTATCAGTTGCTTTTTGAATTAATTTTTCTGAATACGAATCAATAGATGATGTTGCTTCATCTAAAATTAGTACACTTGGCTTACTAACATAGGCACGTAAAAAAGCAATTAACTGTCGCTGACCCGAAGACAACATAACACCACGCTCTTTTACATTATATAAATAGTTATTAGGTAAACTCATAATAAAATCATGAATTCCTATTTCTTTAGCAGCTTTTTTAACTTCCTCCAAAGTAATTTCATTGTTGCTCAATACAATATTGTTATATATTGAATCAGAGAACAAGAAAACATCTTGTAGTACAACCGCAATTTCTTTCCTTAATGAAGGCAATGTATATTGTTCAATATTATGATTGTCTATACAAATTTCTCCTGAATCAATTTCATAAAAACGATTCACCAAATTTATAATGGTAGATTTCCCTGCTCCAGTAGCACCAACAATGGCCACAGTTTCACCAGCCTTTACGTTAAATGAAATTCCCTTCAACACTTCTTCACCTTTAATATAGCTGAAATGCACTTTTTTAAACTTTATATCTCCGGCAAAATGCGTTGCTTCAACATTTCCTGTTTTGGCTATCTGACTTTCAGTATCTAGTATTTCAAAAACACGATCTCCTGCCACCATTCCCATTTGAAGTGTATTGAATTTATCTGCAATTTGCCTTAAAGGTCTAAACAACATTTGAGACATCATAATAAAAGCAATAATTTCACCAGCATTTGTACCTCCATTATTAACCACATCTAAACCTCCAAACCAAACTAACAATCCAACAGCAATAGATGACAATATTTCAGCAATTGGAAAGAAAATAGAATAATACCAAACTGTTCTTACATGCGCTTTTTTATGCTTCTCATTAATTTTTACAAAATTCTCGTATTCAATTTTTTCACGATTAAAAAGCTGTACAATGTTCATTCCTGTAACCCGCTCTTGAACAAAGCCGTTTAAATTTGCTACCTGAGACCGAACATCTTGAAAAGCAGACTTTATAGCAATTTGAAAAACTTTTGTAGCATACACTAAAATTGGAAGGATTATAAAAGCAATTAAAGCTAATTTCCAATTCATCCATAACATTACCAAAGCAACCACAAACATTTTTAGAAAATCGCTGATAATCATAAACAAACCACCTCCAAAAAACTGCGCAATAGTTTCCGTATCACTTACCAACCTAGTCACTAATTTACCTACTGAAGATTGATCAAAATAAGCCATTTTAAATTGCAACATATGTTTTTGCAATTTCACACGGATGTCTTTAATAATATGTTGGCCTAACCAATTTACTTTGTATATAAATATGAATTGTAAAAAAACTTCAGCTAACAAAAAACCACACATCAACAACGAGAAATACAACAACCCATCTTTATCTTTATTTTCAAAATAATTATTTACAATTTCTTGTAATAATATTGGCTTGGCTACAGAAACTAACGACAATAATATAGCTGACAACGTACCTACAAAAAATTGCCAACGGTAGTTCTTAGCAAACCCCATTAGTCGTTTAAATATTTTTGCATCAAAAGCCTTTCCTGTCACTTTTTTACTCATGTATAAAAATTGTTTTTGGATAAGTTACTTGCGTTAAAAATAACCCTTGTGGTGGCGCAGATGTTCCTGCATTACACCTATTTTCACTTTCTATTATTTGTTTAAACTCATTGATTGAAGTCTTCCCTAAACCAATATCTATTGATGTTCCAACTATAGCACGCACCATATTTCTTAAAAAACGATCAGCGGTAATATAAAAAACTAAAGACTTCCCTTCTTGCTTCCAAATAGCTTTCGTTATATCACAGTTGTACGTTTTAACATTGGTATTAGAACGTGAAAAACATTTAAAATTAGTGTAAGGTAGCAATATTTCAGCTGCTTCATTCATTTTAGCAATATTTAACGTTTTATTATTTAACTGCCATGTTGTTTCTAATTTAAAAGGATTTCTTCCTAAATAAATTCTATATTCATAACTTCTGCTTGTGGCTGTAAAACGCGCGTGTGCATCATCAACTACATTAAAAATATTCAACACAACAATATCATTTGGTAAAAGTGAATTTACCTTATAAATAACTTCGTTAACATTAATTGACTCTTCAACATTAAAATGGGCGAAAATTTGAGCAGCGTGAACACCTGTGTCTGTCCTACCAGCTCCAACAATATCTATTGGCGTTCGCAATATTATTGAAATAGCCTTATTCACACATTCTTGTACTGAAATAGCATTTGGTTGCCACTGCCAACCATGATAACTTGTGCCTTTATATGCTATTTCTAAAAAATATCTCAATTGAAATGTTATTTTTGTACAGATGCAAATATACAGCATATTTGTGAGTTAAGAATTTTACTTTTCTATGAAAAAAATTTTATTATTATCAGACACGCACAACTATATTGATGCACAAATTTTAAAATTTGTAAAACAAGCCGATGAAGTTTGGCATGCAGGAGATATAGGTAATATTGAAGTTATTGATGCTATTAAAGAACTGAAGCCTGTTAGAGCTGTATTTGGAAATATTGACGATACTATTGTAAGAAGTGAATTTCCTTTAAATAATAAATTTACTATTGAAAAAGTTTCGGTTTGGATTACTCATATTGGTGGTTATCCTAACAAGTATGATCCAAGAATTAAAGAAGAAATACAAAAAAAACCTCCACTACTTTTTATCAGTGGCCATTCACATATTTTAAAAGTTCAATTTGATAAAAAATTAAATTTACTTCATATGAATCCTGGAGCTGCAGGAAAACACGGTTTTCACAAAGTAAGAACTATGTTGCGTTTTGAAATAAATGAAGACAAAATTTCAAACTTAGAAATTATAGAACTAGCAAAAAGATAACCTTTGAAATGCAAAAAACCATTTTAAATTAATAAAATGGTTTTCCTTGCACTAAATATACTAAGATGTTAGGTCTATCGTAATCTATCCACAGATTTTACAAGTTCCTCATCCTTTTTAATTGCTTTGTTAGCTAATACTACCAAAACAATTGTAAAAACAGGAATAAGCAACCCAATACCTTTCTCAGAAACGTTAATTTCTCCAGATAAATTTTGCGTAAAATATACGAGTATACCTAATAAAATAAAATTGATCAAAACTGATAAGCGTCCCAACACAAATTGTAATTTTCTATTTTTATATTTAAAAATAGCAATCAATGTCCAAGCAGCCGAGACAAAAAATAATACAGACATTGTTTTTAGTAAAACATTATCTGTAACAAAAGCATCCATTGCAAAAAATTCAACTCCGGCATCATCAACCCATAAATTCAACACAAAAACCAACGCTGACGAAAGTAATGTGGCAATTAATAGGTAAAGTGTTTGTATTCTTTGAATCATATAATTATTGTAATGAATCGCAAAAATACATTTTATTTTTAAAGATATAAAGAGAACTTATCTAAAATAATTTTATATATTTGCAATGTACTACAATAGAGTGGTATACATATACTACAACATTTCAACTTAATCACCCTTAGATTAATTTACACTAAAAAACTTAGTATAGTCGTAAGAAAATATATAATATACATTAACAAATTTTACACAATAACATAATGTTTGAAATTTCCCAATTAAAGGAGAAGACTCTTGTTGAATTGCAAGAAATTGCAAAAAATATTGGCGCAAAAAAATACAGTCAATTAAAAAAATTAGATTTAGTTTATTTAATTTTAGATATCCAAGCAACAGCTCCTTCAAAGGTTACAAAACCTTCACCTTCCACAGGTGAGCAAAAACCTAAACCAAAGCGCAAACGTGTATCAAAGCCAAAAGTAGCCGAAAACACTCCCGATCCACAACAAACAACTACAGCAGCTCCTGAAGAAAAAAAACCACAGCCAAAACAGCCAGTTCAAAAAAAATCTGTACAGCCCGTTCAAAAAAAGCCAGTACAGCCGGTTGAAAAAAAGCCTGTTCAAACAAAATTAAATATCAGCACACCTGATAAAGCTACTGTTGAAGTTACCTCTAAAGGTAGTGAAGACAAAACTGCTACTGAAAATACACCGAAGAAACCTCAACCAAAGAGGCCTGAAAACAATAATAAGCAGCAACCACAACAGAATAAACAAAACCAACAAAATAAACAACGTAACCAACAAAGAGATAATAAAGGACAACGTACTAATAGCGGCAACCGTTATAGAGATCCTGATTATGAATTTGATGGAATTATTGAAAGTGAAGGTGTATTAGAAATGATGCCTGATGGATATGGTTTTTTACGTTCATCTGATTACAACTACCTTTCTTCTCCTGATGATATTTACTTATCACAATCACAAATTAAATTATTTGGATTAAAAACAGGAGACACTGTTAAAGGTGTTATAAGACCACCTAAAGAGGGTGAAAAATATTTTCCTTTAATACGTGTTTCAAAAATTAACGGATTGAATCCAAATGTTGTTAGAGACCGTGTTTCTTTTGAACATTTAACACCTTTATTTCCGCAGGAAAAATTCAATTTGGCAGGTAAATCAAGCACCCTTTCTACAAGAATAATTGATTTATTTAGCCCTATTGGAAAAGGACAAAGAGGTATGATTGTATCTCAGCCAAAAACAGGTAAAACAATGTTATTAAAAGACATTGCGAATTCAATAGCTTCTAACCACCCTGAGGTGTATCAAATTATTTTGTTAATTGATGAAAGACCTGAAGAGGTTACTGATATGCAACGTAATGTAAGAGGTGAAGTTGTAGCTTCAACATTTGATGAACCTGCAGATAAGCACGTTAGAGTAGCTAATATTGTATTAGAAAAAGCGAAACGTTTGGTTGAATGTGGACACGATGTAGTAATTTTATTAGATTCTATTACACGTTTGGCGAGAGCTTATAACACTGTTGCACCTGCATCAGGTAAAATATTATCGGGTGGTATTGATGCAAACGCTTTACATAAGCCAAAAAGATTTTTTGGAGCGGCTCGTAACATTGAAAATGGTGGGTCTTTATCTATTATTGCTACAGCTTTAACTGAAACTGGTTCAAAAATGGATGAAGTTATTTTTGAAGAGTTCAAAGGAACAGGTAATATGGAACTTCAATTAGAAAGAAACATAGCCAATCGTAGAATTTATCCTGCTATTGATTTAGTAAAATCAAGTACTCGTAGAGACGATTTATTATTAGATCCTAAAACCGTACAACGTTTATGGGTATTAAGAAAGTATTTAGCTGATATGAACCCTGTAGAAGCTATGGAGTTTATTAAAGATAAAATTCAATACACCACTTCAAACGAAGAGTTTTTAATCTCTATGAACGGATAATAATCCTTTCAAATAAGTTATAAACAAAAACCCAGCTCAATTAAATTGAGCTGGGTTTTTTGGCTTTTGGCTTTTGGCTTTTGGCTTTTGGCTTTTGGCTTTTGGCTTTTGGCTTTTGGCTTTTGGCTTTTGGCTTTTGGCTTTTGGCTTTTAAAACTAAGCACAAAAAAATCCGAACATAAATGTTCGGATTTTTTTATAATTTATATCGTAAGATTCTTAAAAGAAAGTGGCTCTATTATCATCAATATCAGCAGTTTCTTGTAATACTTGATACAATTGATAAGTTCGTCCTTTTACACCAGTTTCAATGGTATTTCTAAAGGTTTCATAATTTTCAATATCAACAGGAAGATCACGCTTTGTAACTTTCACAAAGAAGATACCTTTAACACCGTTAATCATTTCAGAAATTTTTTCTAATTCAATTGTAGACATTGCTCCAACAACAGCAGGCTCGTTACCTACACCTGTAATAATTGGACTTCCTAAATTAATAGATGAAGCATTTCTAACAGAAGTATTTCCGCTAGCAGCAATTTCTTCTAAAGTAGAACCTGATAATTTATCTTGAATAAGTTCGGCTTTTTTCTCGTTCATTAATAACGGACGAACTTCAGCAATAATTTCTGGGCTAATAGCAACTTCATCTTTACTCGTTTTTTCAGAAAGATATACAACTGCATACCCTCTATTTCCGTTAACATCAATATCAAAACGCTTGTAGTCTCCTACATTTCTTTCAGCATTAAATGCCCAAGTTACAATTTGACGTTGGCTAGTTAATCCTGGAACTTCCTCATCTAAAGCTTTTAAATTTAAAGCAGATTTTAAGTTGTAACCCTTTTCAGCAGCAACATCTTCTAAGGATTTTCCTTCAGCAATAGCAGCAGCTAAAGTTTCAGCTTGTTCAAAAATATTATTTTCTGTTTCTTCTGAAGCTTCAATTAAACGTGCATACGTTGCTAATTTAACCGCCTTTTCAGCTTTAGTTTGCTCTTCAATTTTAATAATATGAAATCCAAAAGCCGTTTCAACAACTTGAATGCTTCCTACTCTATTTTTATAAATAAAATCAGCAAAATCTTTATCGAAACCAGGGCTGAAAGCTTGGTCTTTACGAATCCAACCAATATCTCCACCTTTACCTTTTGTTCCGTCAGAATTAATTTCGTCAGCAACTTCAATAAACTTAGCTTTGTTATTTTTAACTAAGTTAAAAATACTATCGGCTGTTTTCTTAGCTTCTTCTTTTGTTTTTAATGAAGTAGATCTTGTAGAACCAGCATAAGGAACAATAATATGACTTGATTTTACAGAATCAGGTAATTGTAAAACTTCAACTAATTTTGAAATTTTATAATAACCATTTTCTTTATAAGCACCAATAACATCTCCTATTTCAGCGTTAAAAACAGCTTCAGAAATATTTGATGGAACTTGACTTCTGTATTTGTAACCGTTATCAATGGCTAAATCAGATTTGTTATCATTTAAAAACTCTTCGTAGTTAGTTGCATTTTTTAAACCTGCAATTTTTACGGTAGCTTTTGCTGCATTACTATATTCTTCTCTATCGTTAATATAGCTTTCAACAACAGCTTTTACAGCCTGATCATCTGCTAATGAAGGTACAATATCAAATTTCACATACTCTAAAGAACGTGTAGCTTCAGGTTTGTATTTTTTTGTGTTGCTAGCTACATATTTTTTAATATCACCAATAGTAACTTCTGCAATACTATCAGGAATTGAAACATAAGGTACATACACAAACTGACCTGTTATGCTTGTATTGTTGAATAAGTAATTTTCTTTACCTTCTTCTAATGAAGCTCCAAGACCAGCTGTTACCAAAGAAGTATATGCTTGGCGCTCTAGATTTTGTTTGATACTTTTTTCAGTATTTAACCAATTGTACCAAGCTTCAGGATTACCTGCTTCAGCTTCGTCTTTTAAATTTGCTATATATTCTTTCAATTTTTCTTCATCAAACAGGTTTGCTTGATTTTTGAACATAGGCGAATTTTGAATTTCTGGCAATGCTACCATAGCATCCCAAATATCTTTTTCACCTACAACAATTCCAGCTTCTTCAAGCTGAGTTTTAAATATTTTTTCACCAATAAATGTATTCCATACCGTATTTACCGCCTGAATTTGAGTTGCTCTACCACCACTTTGGGCTCTATAAGCTTCAACCTGACGAGCAAATTCTTCACGATCAATTTCTTCACCATTTACGGCTCCAATTGAATTTACTTTACTAGCACTAAAAAAATTTTGAATAGAGCTTGGATCCAATACAAACGCAAAAAGCGCTAAACCTACAATTAGGATTAAGAACATTGAACGATCTCTAATTTTTGATAAAATTGCCATTATTATATTTAGTTTAATTACAGTGTGCGAAAATACAATTTAGTATTCAATTATAAAAGTGAATTGATTAATATTAACTGTAATATTAGTGAGATTTTTATGGAATGAAAAGTATTAATCTTCGGTATCTAAAACTTTTAAATACACTTCCATTATTTTTGAAGAATCAACCTTTAACATTTTAAAATAAAGATTGTTAATTTCTATAATTTCATCTTCTTTTGGAATGTCTTCATTGTGATATACTATAAATCCGCCTAAGGTTTCGTAAGCTTCATTTTCTTCTAAATTTAGATCATAGGTTTCGTTTAAATAATCTACTTCTAAACGAGCTGAGAGTTCAAATTCTCTTTCATTTATAGATTTTTCTAATAACTCAACCGTATCATGTTCATCAATAATTTCACCAAAAAGTTCCTCTACAATATCTTCAATTGTAATAATTCCAGAAGTTCCTCCAAACTCGTCTAACACAACACTGATGCTTCTTTTTTTCTTAATTAAAATATTAAGCACATTATTAATTAGCATACTTTCAGGCACATATTCAACCGGCAATAACATAGATTTAATATTTTTAGGCCTTTTAAACATTTCAAAAGCGTGTGCATACCCCACAACATCATCTAAAGAACCTCGATATACCAAAATTTTTGAATAGCCAGTGTCAATAAATAATTTTTTTAAATTATAAATTCGTTCGTTAATTTCAACCGCAACAACCTCAGTTCTAGGAATCATAATTTCTCTAGATTTCAAATTATCAAACTCTAATGCATTTTGAAAAATTTGGATTTCACTGTCTACCTCTTCACTATCTTTTGCATTTTCAAGCTGTTGAATAATATAATTCCCTAACTCTGCTTTACTAAACTCGGTTTGCACCACATCAGTTGCTGAATTAAAAAAACGCTTTAAGAAAAAGTCTGATATTCCAGTAATAAAGTCGGAAATGAAGTGGAAAATAATATAAAAAAAATAGGCGAAAGGTGCAAAAATCACTAAGGTTTCATTTGCATAAACTCTAAATAATGCTTTTGGGAGAAACTCTGCAGTGACTAAAATTAATAGGGTTGAAATAATAGTTTGAATGAATAAAACAGTAAATTCATTTAATGTTTCAGTAGGTAAAAAATCAATTATTAATTTACCCATAAAAAAACTATAAACCACCAATGCAATATTATTACCAACCAGCATTGTTGTAATAAACTTAGATGATTTGGAAGTTAATTTGGTAAGAATTCTAGCTATAAACCCTTCTTTTTTTTTCTCTAATTCAATTTGAAATTTATTTGCAGATACATATGCAATTTCCATCCCTGAAAAAAAGGCTGACAATAGTATTGAAACGAATATAACTACAATTTGAATTTCCATTTACTAATTTTTGTTTTCCATTTTTTTCCTAAAACGCTTTCTGAAAAAATACATAAAAATTGCCAAAACTGCAAAAAGAAGCATCATATACGCAGACTCTCTTTTTTCACTCCAATTTAAAAAGGTTTCTACTAAAAATATTACTGCTACTATTAAGTATCCAAATTCAAATATTTTTGATGCTCTATTCATTCTTATTCTTTTATAGTTATAACTCCTGTTTGGTTTTTAACCCACCATTTATCTAAATCTTCTGAGGCTTCAAAACCTGTTCCGTAAATAGTATCGCTAGCTGTATAAAATGCAAATTTTTCTTCTGTGAAAAAATAATGTGTTTTTTGATCCCAATAAATTTGATTGGTAAGTAATTTATTTTTTTGTGAATGATTTATAATTACTACATTATTTTTTATTTCTGAAACTTCTGTTTTCTTATAACTTTTTGCATAATCACCTTGAATTGTGGTAGAATCACCATTTACTTCAATGGTAGTAATTTTAATTCCGTTAGGAAATTCTGTATAAGGATGATTTTCACGATTGCTAAAATCGAGCATTAATGGCGCCTTCATTTTAACATCTATTCTTCCTGAGTCGGTATGTTTATGCACAACATTGAAAGACTCACCTATAGGCAAATTTTTATCTGCCAAAAAATCTCTCACTTCTTTAGCACTATTTGTACATGAAAAAAACATTGCTATTGACAATACAACAACAATGTTTTTTATTTTATTAACAACTGATTTTGTCATTCAACAAATATATCAATTATAATATTTTAATTCTAATTTAAGGAACAGTAACTGTTTCATTAATCCAACATCCAATTTTATGTTTAGAACCTCAAGCAATCCCTGCTACAAATAAATCTTTTTTAGTTGGCACATTATCAGCATAAGCTTTTATATATTTATTAGCCATACTTGAAATACTAGGATCAACAGCTTTGGCTCTTTTTGCTTTATTAACTGCAGCAACATAAACCATTCTTTTTGAAACCACATCAGTTCCACAAGAGTTTGCACTTGATGCATACATACTTGCTATTAATAAATATGCTTTACCGTTACTTGGAGCGTACTTTAACGCTTCATAGCATAATGATCTTGCTTCAGATTTTGCTCCTTTTTTCATTCTATTTTGAGCCACCTTTAATAAATAACCCGATTTTTTATAAGGATCTTGTTCTTGCTCAACAGCTTGCTTAAAGTACTCTGTAGCTTTAGTCGTTTCGCCATTTTTCATTAAAATACCTGCATAGAAAACTGATGCTTGAGGTGATGGATCAGCTTTTACATAAGCTTCAACCAAAGTATCGTAAAAAGGATCATCTGTACATTCTTTATTAAACATTCTTGATACTGCTCTTCTTAACCAAACAGGATCATTTTTGTTACTATCAAAATTCTTTTTGTTTAAAGGAATTAAGTTTTCACAAGTTGAAATTGCAGATAATCTACTATCTAAACCAGATTCAATTTGCTCTAAAGCCGTTAAGTTTTGTTGATATATACCTCTGTTCTTCTTGTCTTTAGCACTTAATGTTAAAGAATCTTTAGCATTAATACCATCAATTCTTTTGAAATATGATGTTCTTTTTAATTCAACACCTTCAATTACTTCATCATAAGTATCAAAAACTAATTGAGGATTTGTTTCTTTATTTCTATCCATAACTCCATCAAAATATCTTAGAATGTTTTTTCCAGACATATCTGTAGGATTTATTTCAAAAGCTTGTTGTAATAAATTAAATATTTCTTCCTCAGGCGCACCATTACTTGCCATAAAAGTAGCTAAATCACTAAATACTTTCGCTTTATCTGAAGGGAAATGATCTAAACGCTGCATATACACCCTTTTTACAAGTTGCTTTCCTAGTTCTTTTTCTGCAGGTGATGCTTTACTAAATTTATTTTTAGCAATAACTGCTCCATATTTGTAAATATTTACAGAAAGTTTTGGGCAGTTGTCCATACACCACATCCAATTATCGAATGCTTGATCGTACTTCTTTGCTTTGTATTCTCCTTTAAATAAATTGTATTTAATATTACATTCATCAGCCGCTTGTGAAAAAACAATTGGAGCTGTTGCAATAAAAAATAAAAAAGTAAAAATTTGCTTCATGTTTTTCATCGTCCTATTTTGTTAGATTAATTAATTTGTCTTTTTTGAAACCATTTATCATTAAGAGATAAACTCATTCTAAAATTTATAAAATTCTCTTGTACTAAGTTACTTTCTGTTTTTCCTCTTTTTCCAAATTCAAATCCAAAATTCAAATTTGATAGTTGTTGTTTACCTACTGGTAAGCCTACACCAAAAGATATGCCAATATTGTTTACTTCCTCAAAATTATTTCCATTCTTTTCACCATCAATCATTAAACCTGAGTTTTCCATATAAAAACCAGCCCTATATGTAACTCTATTCCAGTAACTTAATATTGAATTGTATTTTGGCGTATAAAATCCTCCTACAGCAAATTTGCTATAATCTGAGAACTGCACATTTGGACTATTATATATACTTCCTCTAAATTCAGCTGCTTTTTGAAATGAATAATCTACACCTGCATACCACTTATTATCTCTTCCTACACCAACACCAACTGTAGATTTTAATGGATTTTTAAAATTACTGAAATTCGTATTATTTAAAATAGTGTCTTTAGCTATACTGGTAGATAATGGATTTACAGTGTATAAGTATTCCTTTTCTTTAGCTTCAATATCGTTTCCTAAAATAAAACTACCCCCAGCGTATACTTGCGTAAAATCGCTTATTTTAGTTGTATATTGAAAACCTGCATTTAATTTAAACCCCGAAATATTAGAAATGGTTTCATATTTAGTAGCAAGTGTAGCATCTACTACTTTATTTACTATACTATTTGTTATTTTCCCAAAAACATAATCTCCTTGCAAGCCTAAATTTAATCCTTTTACAGGTGAGTAACCAAAACCTAAAAACACTCTACTTGTTCCTCCTTCACCTTTAAAAGAACTTACATCAAGTATATTTCCATCATCATCATAGTTTATAGACAATAAATTATAACCAACTGAAGTATTTGGAAGTAATCCAAATGAAACACCTCCTTTTTCTCCTACATTAAATCCCATAGCCATATATGAAAGATAGGTTGCTGCAGCACTTTGAGTTTCTCCATTTTGCTTAGCCCACGAATTTTTACTTACCAAACCTAAAGTGTAGTTTGTGAATTGTAAAGCTGCATTTGCAGCTGGATTTGATAAATTTATTCGATGTGATTCTCCTAAAGCAACACCTACTCCTGCCATACTTAATTGCTCTGAGGTTGCCGAATTATTTTTATCGCCAATACCAAAAAAAGAGTAAACTGAAGTGTTATTTATTTGAGAAAAACTACTTGCAGATATAAATAGCGTTATAATTACAACTATTATTTTTTTAATCATTTATTATAAATTATAGGTCAAAATCCTGTTCAATCCATCCAATAAAAAATTTGGATTGGCAAATATGCTATTTTTTAATCTATTTGCCAAGAATTTAACGTCTCCACCTGTTAAAACTACTGTTAAATCTTGATTTTTTTCTTTATACTGATTTATTGTTCCATCAATTTCACTTATAACACCGTTTATTACACCCGAATGTATACTGTTAACTGTTGAATCTCCTATCAATTTAACTGGAAATTGAGGTTCTAGTATAGGTAATTTTTCAGTAAAAACATTCAAAGCCTTATAACGCATACGAATTCCAGGAGAAATTCCACCTCCAAAATATTCAGTTTTAGCATTTACATAATCATACGTAATACAAGTACCTGCATCAATAATTAAAACGTTTTTATTTGGATAGTTTTTTACAGCAGATGAAACCAATGCAATTCTGTCTACACCTAACGTTTTTGGACTAGCATATTCGTTTTTGAAAGGGATTTTTGTGTTAGAATTCAAGATTATTAGCTTAATTTTAGATTTCAACTCAATAATTTCACTTTTTTTTACTGCACCTACAAAAGAAATTATTGCAGCAACGCAGTTAAATTTTTCAGCAATACTTAGTGCATTACCAGCAATGTTTACGTGTGTAAATATTTCATTATGAATTAATTCACTATTTTTATAAACAGCCATTTTAACTCTCGTATTCCCAACATCAATAATTAAGTTCATTTCCTTTTTTTTTCAAGCTATAAAAATACAACAGATTTTTTTAAAATTGTTTGGATTAATCTAAAAAATGAATGTATATTTGCAACCGCTAAGGCAATGGTACCTTAGCTCAGTTGGTAGAGCAAAGGACTGAAAATCCTTGTGTCCCTGGTTCGATTCCTGGAGGTACCACTTAAAAACCCTATAAACGTAATTTTTATAGGGTTTTTTTATCTTAAAACATATAGCTAAAAAGCTGATTTAGAGAGTTAATTGAAATAATATTTAGATTTTTTAGAATAAAGAACCTTTAATAATAATTATTTAAAACTAATATAGTTAACCTTCCAAAATTGTTAATTAACCCCTTCGATTTAGTTAAGTGCTTTAAAAGAAGAAGTAATGCTTCTTTTTTTAAAGATCAAAAACTATAACCCAAAGAAAAATCTACGGGCTTAATCATTTTAGGCTTAACTTTATTTTAGGAATTTGGGTATTTCATTTTCAAATAACCATCTAACACCGTATTTAAACGCTCACTGCTTATTGGTTTTGAAATAAAATCATCACACCCAACTAATTTTGCATTATCTTTTTGCTCATTCGTAGAGTAAGCTGTTAAAGCTAGAACTGGAATCTCTGAATTTAACTCTTTTATTAGCTTTGTAGCTTCATAACCATCCATTATTGGCATTTTTAAATCCATTAACACCATATCAAAATCTGAGTTATTTTTAAATAACTGAACAGCTTCTTCTCCATTTTTCGCATGCTGTATAACACACCCTAAACTATACTTTTGCTCTAATAAAGCTTCTAAATACAATGCATTAACCTCTTCATCTTCTACCATTAAAAACATTGGTATATTCTTTGCATCAACTTCTACATCATTAATATATACAGGATTATATGGAAGAACCACAAAAAAAGTAGAGCCACTTTCTTTGCTTGAATTTAATTTTATTTGACCTCCTAATAATTCTACATTCTCTTTTACTATTGACAATCCAAGACCTAATCCTCCTGTTTTTTTAGTTAAATCTTTTTCAACCTGAGAGAAACGCTCAAAAATAGATTCATGGTTACATTCTTCAATCCCAATTCCAGTATCTTTTATATACATTTCAATTTTACCATCATTAACTTCGTAACCAAATTCTACAAAACCTTCGTTTGTATATTTTAAGGCGTTTTCAACCAGATTTGTTATTATTTTATTCAGTTTTGAAGTATCTGTATGCACTGTACTTTTTCTATCAGAAAGTCCTTTCTTTAAATAAATAGGTATTTTGTTTTCTTTTGCTTTCAATTCAAAAATTGAAAAGATTTCCATTAATAAGTCATTTAAACAAACTTCTTCTTTAAACACTTTTACTTGACGTGTATCTAAACTAGATATTTCAAGAATATCATCAATAATGTGCAATAATTGCTTACCACTATTTTGTATTATATTTACAAAACTATTTCTTTTTTCACTACTTAAATTGGGGTCACTTAACATATCTGAAAACCCTAAAATACCATTCATTGGGGTTCGAATTTCATGTGACATATTATTTAAAAACTCTGTTTTCAATAAGTTACTATATTCCGCTTGTTCTTTTGCTTTTTTAATTTCTTCAATAAAATTTAAACGCTCATTAACATTTCTCATAATACCAAGATTCCCAATCCACTCTCCTCTTGTATTTAAAAGTTTGGTTCCAAAAGTTTCACCAGCAAATATTTGATTGTTTTTATTTTTGTAATTAACTATATAAAACTCATTATTAGCCTTAAGAGCTTCAGAAAAAACCTTTTCTCCTTTCGATTTATAATCCTCAATGCTCGCATAAAATATAGAGGTGTTTTCCCCCATTACTTCACTTGGCAAATAACCAAATGTATTTTCAACACCCTTATTTGCTAAAACTATATTGCGATTCTTATCGGTTATCACTATAGCATCTGTTAGTGAGTTAAACATTACTTCAAACAATAGCTTTTGCTCACTCAGCATTTCTTCATTCATTTTTTTTGATGAAATATCCTCTTTAATTGCTAAATAACTTATAATTTTACATTCTTCATTTTTTACAGGTGAAATTGTGGCTTGCTCCCAAAATATTTTCCCTTCTTTACTTTTATTTATTAGCTCACCAGACCATACTCCACCATTAGAAATGGTTTCCCACATTTCTTTATAAAATGATGCATCTTGTCTACCGGAATTCAAAATTCTTGGGTTAACACCCAACGCTTCTTGTGCAGAATAGCCTGTTATTTCACTAAATTTAGGGTTAGTATATTCTATATTACCATCAGTATCAGTAATAACAATGGAGTTACCACTTTGCTCAACTGCTACTTTTAATTTATTAATTTCAAGCTCCTGAGAATCTACTCTTCCCTTTATTTTATTAATCTCATCAATTTCATAAACAAACCATTTTTTTACAATTAAAAATAATATCAACAAGACAACTATTAAATTAATAATTTTTGGGATAAAAACAATTTTTGGATCACCTAGAAAATTAAAAACACTTATTGGAAGAAGACCTGAATATGAAGTATACCAAGCACCAAAATACACACTCTCAAAAAAGGATCTAAAAGCGTCAATAGCTAAAATCACTAACAGTAATTTAAACAATTTACCATACTCTTTTAAGGCTCTAATTTTAACTATATAAAATATAAATACAGCCGCCCAAACAATTATTAAAACCCAATATACAACAGGGGTAGCATAATTAAAGAAATCTTTCATATTAGGAAAATAAACAACTTAAATTTAGTTAAATAATCTTATAAAAGGTAACATCTTTCATATTTATTTTATGATTAAACTTTATTTTGAAAGGAATGAACGTTTATTCTTCAAATAAACCTTCTTAAAACAACCGAGAATTTCATGTAGTAATTTCATTAAATTAAAAAAGCTGCAAGTAAAAATACTTGCAGCTTTTTTAATTTAGATGATAGAATTATTTATCATCATCATCTAAATCTACTTCACCTAAATCAATTTCTTCAACAATATCAGGTACAATTGAGTCTTCGTCATGACTTTCCATACTATCAACCAATTCATCACTAATTTTAACCAAATATATGGTATCCTCTGTTTTAACCTCTACTGCATCAACATACTGCCCTTTTGGGTTTGTAAAGTGAATAACATCCCGTATCCCGTACCCGTCAGGGAATTTTTCAACCAATAAATTTAATATTTCTGGTGTTAGCTTTTTATAATCAACTATTACTCGCTTCAAAATAAAACAGTTATAAATTATACAATTATCTTTAATTTCATCTCAATTTACTAGAAATGATTTTTTCAAATATATAAAAATAATTTTACCAAAAAATAAATTGTTGATTATAAATAACTTTTTTTTAACCACCTAAACAACAGTTGTTTAAAAATTTAAAGCCAAGATTTCTCTTGGCTTTAAATAAAATATTTTAAAAAATATTATAACATTTTTAAATTGTTTACTTCCATTTCAGTTAAATGCCTCCAGTGACCTCTTGGCAAGTCTTTTTTAGTTAAACCTGCAAAAACTACACGATCTAACTTTACAACACTATAATTAAAGTGTTCAAAAATTCTACGAACAATTCTATTTCTTCCTGAATGAATTTTTACTCCAACTTCGCTTTTAGGCTGATTAACAATATAAGAAATCTCATCTACCAACACACGTTTATCATCTAACATAAATCCTTCAGCAATTTTATTTAAATCGCTCATCGCTAATTTTTTATCTAAACTAGCATGATATAATTTTTGAATGTTATGTTTTGGATGGGTTAATTTTTTTGCCATTTCACCATCATTGGTAAACAACAATAAACCTGTTGTATTTCTATCTAACCTTCCTACTGGGTAAATACGTTCTTTTGAAGCAGCACCAACAAGTTCCATGACTGTTTTACGTCCACGATCATCATCCATTGTTGTAATAAAATTCTTTGGTTTATTCAACAATACGTATCGTTTTTTTTCAGGACTAATCAGCGAACCATCAAATCTAACCTCATCAGTTACTTTTACTTTATAACCCATTTCAGTTATAATTTTACCATTTACGGCAGCACTACCAGCAGCAATGTATACATCAGCTTCGCGACGTGAACATATTCCTGAATTTGAAATGTATTTGTTTAAACGGATTCCATCTACTTCTGGATCAGAAGTTTTTTGTGGTTTTGGTGAAGGTTTTTCACGCGTATCGCTTGAGAATTTCTTTTTATTATCAAACTTTCTTTTAAAAGTAGTTTGAGGTTTCTTTTTTCCTGGTTGTCGTCCTCCCGACGAGTTTCTATTTGAATTCATTATTCTTAATTTTTTGCAAAAGTAATTCTAATTCTTTTAACAATTGATAATTAAGACCTTATTTTAACAAAATTCTATTTATTATAATTGAATAATCTATTAACGCTAAGCTAAATACCCCTGCAACAATTAATAATTTTAGCAGTATGTGAAGCATTCCATAATTTCGTTTGTTTTTATAAAACCACAGCAATCCTAAAAAAATAAGCAACACAACAAATACGGTATAAAAGTAATATTTCATATCGCCAATTTCAGGATACTGCATTAAAAAGTAAATTGGATTTAAGGTTAAAACTACCAATACTGATATTAATATTTTTGTAAAATGTTCTCCATATTTTACTGCTATTGTTTGGTAATTTTGTGCAAAATTCCCTTTTAAATTCACCAAATCTTTTACCAACTCTCTAATTAATAAAATGAAGAATAAAAAGGCCGCATGTGTAAAAATAATTTCAGAAAAGTTTTTATAATACACAAATATGGCAAAAAATGGTAAAATAGCTAAAACAGCTGCAGATAATAGTCCGGCTAAAGGGTATCTTTTTAGTTTGTGTGAATACAACCAAATTAGAAAAATGTAAATTGCAAAAAAAAGTGCTGCTCTCCAAGAAACTAAAAAAGCAATAAGTACTCCTATAAAATTCAGTAAAAAATAAATTTTTAACTTCGTTTTTTGATCTACAATATTATCTATTTTAGATTTAATAGGCTTATTTATACTATCGGTTTCCGCATCATAAAAATTATTGATAATATAGCCCGAAGCTATTACACAAATAGTTGCCAATACAATAAAATACAAGTTAGGATCAAACAACACCTGTTTTAACGTTTGTTCAGGCGAAAAAATAAAAACAGCCGCTAAATATTGCGCAATAACAATCAACAAAATATTATAACCACGTACCACAGAAAACAAGCTCAATATTTTTATATAAAGAGGTTTTGGTTTCTTTGAGTTTTTTTTGGAAATTTCTAATAAATCCATTTAAAAGAGTGAAAGTTCTAAAGAAAATGAACCTTCTATTTTAGTAAGTTAAAACCTATAAACTAATTCTAGTTTATAATCTTTTAAAATAGTTTTTGTTTTATTAAAATCTTTTGTAAAACCTAAAATGTAACCACCACCACCCGAGCCGCAAAGCTTCAAGTAATAATCATTCGTCTCAATTCCATGTTGCCAAACTTTATGAAATGCTGAAGGAATCATTGGTTTAAAATTTTCTAAAACTACTTTTGATAATTGCTTTACATTTCCAAACAACGACTTTACATTTCCGTGTAAGAAATCTTCAATACAAGCATCAGTATGTTTTGCAAAATCTTCATTCAACATTTTTCTAAAACCTTCGTTTTTCATTTTATTCATAAAAAGAGAAACCATTGGTTCTGTTTCACCAATTATTTCAGAATCTAATAAAAACACAGCTCCTTTTCCTTCCTTTTGAGATGGAATTCCTGTTGGTTCTAAATTATCTTTCGAATTAATAAGTATGGGCAAACTTAAATACGAATTTAACGGATCTAAACCTGAACTTTTACCGTGAAAAAAAGATTCCATTAATGAAAAAACCTCTTTTAGTTTCAACAGTTTGGCTCTTGTTAAATTTTCTAATACAGTTATTTTATTACTGGCATATTTATCGTAAATAGATGCAACCAAAGCTCCTGAACTTCCAACGCCGTATCCTTGAGGAATACTTGAATCAAAATACATGCCTTCATCTAAATCTTTTCTAAATTCTTGCAAATTAAAAACAACCAAATCTGTTTTTAAATTAGACAAATACGCATAGTATTTATCTAATTTAAGGTTCGAGTCTTTAGCTATTTCTGAAATTTTATCTGACTTTATTAAAGCTCCTTGGTAACTGTTATACGGAATCGCTAAACCTTTGGAATCTTTTATAATTCCATACTCTCCAAAAAGTAAAATTTTTGCGTAAAAAAGTGGTCCTTTCATAGGTGTTAATTATTGGATAATTGTTTTGCCCCAATTCCAACTCTGTCGCAAATATAATGATTTTCTTGACAATACTGAATTAACTCATTAATTATAAAATTGTTAACTCGCTTTTTTTCATTCTCTGGAAACAACACATGAACATTTGCACCTGCATCTAATGTAAAACAAATATTAGAATTTGTTTGTTCTCTAAATGCCCATATTTTATGAATAATTTTTAAGGTGTTAGGTTTCATTAAAATAAAATACGGATTGCTGGTCATCATCATAGCGTGTAAACTCAATGCCTCACTTTCAACAATAGCAATAAACGCTTTTAAATCTCCATTTTGAAGTACTTCTGATATGTTGGAAATATTGTTATTGGCCTGTTGAAAACGTTGTTGTGCAAACGGATGATTGAACATTAATTTATGACCAACAGTACTAGAAACCTGTTTTTTACCTTCATCAACCAATAAAATGGTATCGTGGTAATTTCTAAAATTTTGATGTACTTTATTTGGATATTTCACCCCAAATAAATTAGAACTCCCTTCAATATCTGTATGTTTTCCCCAAACAATTAATTCACCTTCAATACTTCTACAAGCACTTCCTGAGCCCAAACGCGCCAAAAAAGATGCTTTTTTATTGAAATATTCGTCAGTCATTTCGACTCCGCTCAATGACCGTTCAACACTCATAATACACAATGCTAAAGCACTCATACCACTTGCTGAAGAAGCAATTCCGCTACTATGTGGAAATGAATTTCGAGATTCTATGGTAAAATCAAAGTCTTTTAAAAACGGAACATATTTTTCTATTCGTTTAAAAAAAGTAGCAATTTTAGGTTTAAAATCGTTTTTCTTTTCACCTTCAAAATAAATTTCAAAATTGTAACCGTTTTCGTCAACCTGAACTTGTTTCAGGTTCTCTTCATCAGATTCTGAAACAAGTTCAGAATGACGGTTTTCCTTCAATTTATATTTTAAAGTTGTTAGTGTAAAACAAGCATCAAGCGTAAAACTTATAGAGGTGTTTTCTGGAATTTGAGGCTCTTGTTTACCCCAATATTTCACCAAAGCAATATTACTTGGTGTTTTCCAGGTTACATTTCCTTCTGAAGTAGTTGCTGTATTATAATTAGATAAAATGAAGTCGATTTCAGTCAAAACAAAAATTTTGTACAAAGATACAATTTTAGAGATTAGAAAAAAGAGCAAAGAGCATAGACTTTTCTTACTATTCCTCTTAAATAAACTAAATTCTTTCTAATCTTTGGAGCACATCTTTTTTGTAGCTTCTGCTTATTGGCAACGCTTTTTTATGAATCTCAATAAACTCGTTGGTAAAGGATTCAATTTTTGAGATAGATACAATAAATGAACGGTGAATTCTTAAAAAATCAGCTTTAGGTAGTTTGGCTTCAATACTCGAAATAGTTTCGCGTGTAATAATTAATTTATCAGTTAAATGAAACTTAATATAATCGCTATAACTTTCAATATAATTTATTTCAGAAAAATTAATTTTCACCATTTTACGATCGGAACGCACAAAAATAAAATCGTTTTTTTCTTGAACTATTTCGGTTTTAATATTCGTTTCAACCACCGTGTTTTCACCTAAAAATTTATGAACCGCTTGCAATAAACGTTCAAACGAAATTGGTTTCAACAAATAATCTACTGCCTGTAAATTAAATCCGTCAATAGCATATTCTCGGTAAGCGGTTGTAAAAATTACCTTTATATTTTTATTGATTGATTTCGCAAAAGAGAGTCCAGAAATTTCTGGCATATTGATATCTAAAAAAATTAAATCTACCTTATTTGAATTAATTTCATTAAAAGCTTCAATAGCATTTTTACAGGTAGCAACAACATTAACAGTAGCTACTTTTTGCAAGTGATTTTCTAAAATATCACGAGCAACGGGTTCATCATCAACTATAAGACAATTTACTTTACTCATTTTTTAATTGTTTTAAATTACTAATAGTCAATTTCACTTTAAAATGTTTAGCTGTTTGATTGGTTTCTAATGTATAAGATTCTGTATACAACATTTCCAAACGCTTCGTAATATTCTCTAATCCTATTCCTGTATTGGTTTTATTTTCTTGGATTGATGTGTTTTCAATTTCAAAAAACAGGGTGTCATTTTCAGTTTTTATATGAATGGTCACATTTAAACTACCGTTAATTATATCTCCATGTTTAAAGGCATTTTCAACAAAAGGAATTAACAACATTGGTGCAATTTGAATGGTATTGTTAGCCACTTCAATAGTTGTCTCAACTTCCAACGTATCGTGAAAACGCATTCTTTCAAGCGACACATAATCTAGCAAGTGGTTAATTTCATCCAATAATAAAACCTGTGGCTTTTCTATTTGATATAAAATATAATCTAATAAATTAGATAATTTTAAAATCATTTCAGGCGCTTCATCTTTCTTTTTTAAAGCAAAACCATAAATAGTATTTAACGAATTGAATAAGAAATGAGGGTGAATTTGCATTTTTAAAAATCGTAATTCCTGATCTTTTATTTGCAACTGTGTTTGTAATATTTTATTTTTTAAATTTTCATTATTTACTATTGATTTGTAATTGTGCATTATTAAACTAAAAGACACAATAATTAATACTACAAAATAAACTCCTAAAATTATAAATGGCAGTGTTTTGGTTAATGGCGCTGTATCAACCTCTTTATACCCTTCAGAAAAAATTAATCCATAAAGAATAGATAAAATAATAACATACACTGAAATTATAAATGTGTACGCACTATATAATATAAAGTATTTATACTTTTTTGTCAGTAAATAATTAGGTATTAGATAGTAAATTAAAAAGTAGCTAACTAAAATTGTGGGAGGTAATAAAAAACCCGAAAACAAATTTACATACTTGGTGTTTGAACTTCCATAACCTAAAAAATATGCGTAAAAATAATAGATAACTACCCAAAAAAGTAGATGACTACCAATGGTAAATAGCTGTTTTATAATATTACTTTTTAAATTCATAAAGTGCAATATGCAAATAATGTTAAAGCTACTATTATTTTAGCGACAGAAATAGCAAATTAAACTTCATTTTACCAATTTTCAGCTTCATGCTACAAAATTCGCTTTTAATCCGTTGATTATCGTAACTTTCTTGTTAATTATCGCAATTAAAAATAATTGTTTAATTTAGAATATACTTTTGACGTATAAATTTTAAAAAATATATTATGTTATTAAATCTACAAGTAATTAAACCTCTTATGGGAAATCCTTTTATTGCACGTTTAAATGAAGGCGGACCTTTATTTATGTACACTACACTAACTTTACTAATTGTGATTATTGCACTTTTAATAAGAGGATATGTAAAACCAGCAACTCGAAAAAAAACAATTACACTAGTAAGTTCCGTAAGTTTATTTGTATTGGTTTGGGGATTTTTAGGTCAAATGATTGGGCTAATTGGAGCTTTTGACGCTATTGAAGCTGCAGGAGATGTAGCTCCTTCCATATTAGCTGGAGGTTTAAAAATCGCAATACTTTCTCCATTATTTGGAATGGTTGTATTTCTAATTGCTCGTTTAGGAATTATTAGCTTAAATATTTTAGAAAAATAAACATGTAATATCTAATTTATCAATACATTATAAATTATATTTCTTTTTTGTTATTTTTGCAGTCTATGAAAACGAAAAAGGCATTTATTTTACTTAATGGCTCAGAGCCAAATAGTTTCCCTGACTTAACTGAATACAATATTGTTTGCGCTATTGATGGTGCATATAACTATTTCAAAAATAATAATATTGAACCTGATTTAGTAACTGGTGACTTCGACTCAATCAACACAATACCTACATCAACTGAAGTAATTAACACGCCTAATCAAGATTTTACAGATTTTGAAAAAGCGTTGCAAATTTTAAAACATCGCGGTTATTACGATATTGATGTTTACGGTGGAAGTGGAAAAGAGCACGATCATTTTTTGGGAAATATTAGCACTGCTAAACAATGGAAAATAGGTTTAAACATTACTTTTTTTGATGATTTTGGTAAATATTTTTTCATCAATGATTTTTATTACGGCACAAATTTAAAAGACCGAAATGTTTCTTTAATTCCAATGCCAGTTGCAAATGGTATTATTACAAAAGGCCTATTATACCCTTTAAATAATGAAACGTTAACTTTTGGTGAACGTCTTGGAACTAGAAATAAAGCGAATGAAAACGACATACAAATAACCTATGATGACGGCGATTTGTTAGTATACATCAGCCATACTTAAAAGCTACTTTTTTGAATCGGAAATTAAAACTTATTTGGGATTTTAAAGGTCCGGCATCTCTAAAAACTGCCGAACATCACTGCATTCATTTAAAAGAATTTGCACTGATTGAAAAGTTACATTTTTACGAAATAGATTTTTTAACTATTTCTGAAATGCATACCATTGCTTTTATAACTGTTAATGAAAGTGATATGAAAATTTACCGCGATGCATTAAAACCTCATCGCGGTCAATTAGCTTAGTTATTTACCGAATTTGCTACAATCCAAGCACTCGTCCATGCATTTTGAAAGTTAAATCCGCCTGTAACGGCATCAATATTTAACACTTCACCTGCAAAAAATAAATTTTTATGGAGTTTACTTTCAAATGTTTTGAAATTAATTTCTTTTAAATCAACACCTCCTGCAGTAACAAATTCATCTTTAAACGTACTTTTACCTGTTACTTTAAACTTACATCTTGTTAATTGGATTGCTAAATCTTCTAGTTGTTTATTGCTTAATTGTGCCCATTGCCAATCGTTCTCAATTTCAGCAGACAATACCAATTTGACCCATAAACGCTTTGGAATATCTTCAAAAATAGAATAATTAACAACTTGTTTTTTTGAGTTTTTATTTTTGGTACTTTTTAAGAAATCTAGTACAAAGTCATATTTTTTAGACAACCAATTTACCTCAATTTCAAAACAATAATGCTTTTGATACATTTCCAAAGCTCCCCAAGCCGATAGTTTTAAAACACCCGGACCACTCAATCCCCAATGCGTAATTAACAACGGGCCGCTTTCAGCCAATTTTGAATTCAACACTTTTACCGAACCCCAAGGAACTGAAAGCCCTGGAATATCCTTTAAAATTTCATTTTCAATATTAAAGGTAAATAAAGACGGTACTGGCGGAACAATCGTATGTTCTAAGCCGCTTGTAATTTCCCAAACTTTAGCATTACTTCCTGCAGCAATTAAAACGTAATCTGCTTCAATTGTTTCTTTATTTGTTTGAATTAAAAAACGATCTTCAATTTTCTGAATTGAATCTACTCTCGAACTCATTTTAACCTCAACACCTGCATTATGAGCACTGTTTAAAAAACAATCAATAATTGTTTGTGATGAGTTAGATGCTGGAAAAATACGATTATCATCTTCTATTTTTAACGGAACACCTCTATTTTCAAACCATTCCATAGTATCGCCCGTCATAAATTTATGAAAAGGGCCTAATAATTCTTTTTTCCCTCTAGGATAAAACTCAACCAATTCATTTGGAATAAAACAAGCGTGTGTTACATTACATCTTCCACCTCCACTTACTTTTACCTTTTGAAGTACTTTATTACTTCCTTCTAAAATAACAACTATCATTTCAGGATTTAATTCAGCTGCATTTATGGCTGCAAAAAATCCTGCTGCTCCACCTCCTACTATTACAAATTTTTTCTTCATTATGTTTTGTTACAATTTAGCTGTTACGTCTCCCTGAACTTGAATCAGGGTATCATTTTATTGACTTGTTAAGCATTATGAGATTTTGAATCAAGTTCAGAATGACGACTCTAAATTTATTATAAAATTAAATCTTGATACCGAATTACGGTTTGAAAACCTTTATTGTTAAAATAATTAGGAGTATCCTTATTACCTGTGGCCAATATAAAATCGCCACCCCAAGCACCTAAACTTTTTGTTTGCCCAAAATAATCGGAAAAATAGTGTTCTTGAACTGTTTTTAGTTGAATTGTTTTTGAAACTATTTGTTCGTGCTGTTTTAGTATTTTTTCAAAATCAACTAAACTTGTACATTTTAAAAATGCAGTTGCTAATTCTGAAACATCTTTTATTTCTGAAGTTAAACTTCCTTTTAATTCTTTAAATCGTTGAATACCTTCTCTACTATTTTGCTTTTTATTTAAATACACAAAATACAATTGTTCTTTAAAAGAAGGATTGAAATCAACTTTTTCAACAATAGGATGTGTTCCATTTCTGGTATATAAAATAGGTGAATTATGCGCCGCACAAGCTAAATCATAACCACTTCCACCAAAGGTGTTTTCTAATAAAATATACGGATTTACTCGTACCCAATTTGCTAAATTATTAATTAAGGTTGAAGAGGTTCCCAAACCCCAATTTTTAGGAAAAGTTAAATGAGTTTCAACTAAAAATCCTTGATTGGAATTTAAAAAATCTGGATTTAAGTTCCTTACTTCCTTTAAAATTTTTAGTAGGTTTTCAGCCAATGTATCATTTCCACCATCTTCATCAGCCTCAAAATCTGCACTAAATAAGCGTAATTTTGGCAAATCAAAAACAACTTCTAACCAACAAGAACCTTCATTTGTAAAACTCTTCCAAATTAGTTGAGGCTCTTTTATTTTTTGAATGGTTAAATCTTGTCCGCAAGTAGTTGGCACTGCTAAAGATGTTGCTCCATCTAACACAAAATATTCACCAGTTAATAATAAT
The DNA here is from genome assembly GCF_900188235.1 of Lutibacter agarilyticus. GTDB lineage: Bacteria > Bacteroidota > Bacteroidia > Flavobacteriales > Flavobacteriaceae > Lutibacter > Lutibacter agarilyticus. Next base: position 369,620 of record NZ_FZNT01000003.1, read on the forward strand.
TTTCCGTTGCTATAAAATTCTTTCATCTTTATTTCAATAGGTTAGCCACTTCAGAAATATTCTCAACAACTGGAAATGTTTGACGCTCATCTTTTTTTACTTCTTCATGAGCCCAAGTTGTATGAAAAGGAACATGCACTGCGTAACTTCCAATTTCTAGTACTGGCAATATATCTGACTTTACAGAATTTCCTACCATTAAAAAGTTTTCAGGCTTACAATCTAAATGTTTCAACAGTTTTTGATAATCCGATGGTTTTTTATCGCTCATTATTTCAATATGATGAAAATGTTTTTCTAAACCCGATTTAATTAATTTTCGCTCTTGATCTAACAAATCTCCTTTAGTAGCCAATACAACCCGATAATCGCCATTTAAACTTTTTAATACCTCACCAACACCTTCTAACAATTCAACTGGCTTATTCAGCATCTCTTTTCCAAAGGAAATAGCTTTAGACACTAATTCTAAATCGCCTTTTCCTTCTGTTATTTTTAAAATTGTTTCTACCATTGAAAGCACAAAACCCTTAATCCCGTAGCCATACAATTCTAAATTTCTCATTTGAATTGAAAACAATATCGTATTCACTTCCTCTTCTGGCAAATATGCTTTTAACAACTTAGAAAAAGCTTCTTCAGTTGCTCTAAAATAAGGTTCATTTACCCAAAGTGTATCGTCTGCATCAAATGCAATTACTTTAATGTTTTTCATGTTATTTATCCCCAACTAACTTATTATACGCTTCAACCACTGCATTATGTGTCACTGTTTTATTCTCAAAATAATTGATTAAAAACTGTTTTTCACTCTCAGTTGCACCCAATTGCTTTATAATATTTGTCAAGTGCATTTTCATATGTCCTTTCTGAATTCCTGTAGTTGTTAAAGCACGTAAAGCTGCAAAATTCTGCGCTAAACCTGCAACAGCAATAATTTCCATTAATTCTTTTGCTGAAGGGTTCCCTAACAACTGTAAAGACAGTTTGGATAAAGGATGTAATTTTGTTAATCCGCCAACAGTACCCAAAGCCAACGGAACTTCAATCCAAAATTTAAAAATCCCATTTTCAATAGTTGCATTGGTTAAACTTTTATATTGTCCATCTTTAGCTGCATATGCATGAGCACCAGCTTCAATAGCTCTAAAATCATTTCCTGTAGCTAAAACAACAGCGTCAACACCATTCATAATTCCTTTATTATGGGTTACAGCTCTATGAGGTTCAGCATTTGCTATTTGTACTGCTTGCACAAACTTTTGTGCAAACAACGCTGAATTTTCAGCATATAATTCATTTACCTTACAACTAACCTCAGCACGCACTAAACAATCAGGTACATAATTTGATAAAATGCTCATGACAATTTGAATACCTTCATTTTCAAATTCGTTGGCAATTGCTTCCAAACAAGAATTTATAAAATTAGCACCCATACTATCAGCCGTTTCAAAAGTAACGTGCAACTGGTAGTAATTATTTAATTCGGCAGTTTTATCTCTCAACTCGATATCTAAAATTCCACCGCCACGCTTTTTCATGTTTTTGGTAATTTCTTCGGTGACTTTAAACAATCCTTCTTTTTTTGAAGAAAAATAATTTTGAAGTGCTATTTTATTACCTTCAAACATAAAATGAACTTGGCCAATTTTCACAGTTGAAATTACTGTTGCTTTAAATCCGCCACGGGTACTCCAAAATTTAGCAACCAATGAAGCTGCTGCAACCACAGAACTTTCTTCAATAGTCATTGGAATGGTGTAATCCTTTCCATTAATTACAAAATTAGGCGCAATGGCAAAAGGCATATAAAAGTTTGAAATGGTGTTTTCAATAAAATCGTCATGTAAATCTTGAAGGATTTTGTTTGAATTCCAATATTGTGCTAAACATTTAGCTACCTTTTCATCATTATTGAAAAAATTAGAAATCAACCAATCTATTTTTTCTATTTTATTAAGTTTCGAAAATCCACTAACGGTTTTTGACATTGTGTTGCAAATTTTATATTTCGGCAAAGATAATTTAATAAAACCAAAAATAATTATCTAAATCAGATGCGCAATTTTATGATATATTTCAGGTTAAATTTGCTAAATTTTTCTTAAACTTGGCAATTATTTAAAGAATTAACAATTAATGAAGAAACTACTGCTACTTTTTATAGCTATAACTTCCTTAGCAACAGCTCAAAAAAAAGACATTTCACTTGATGAAATTTGGAACGGGACCTTTAGTACCGAACAAATGAACGCTTTAAATTCAATGAATGGTGATTTTTATACCTTATTAAACTTTAATAATAAAACACAAAGCACCTCTGTTGATAAATACAATTATGCGACTTTAGAGAAAATTGAAACAGTTGTTGACAGCAAAAATTTAACTGAATTAAACTATTTTGAAAGTTACGAATTCAACAACAATGAAACTAAATTAATTTTAGGTGTAAATTCTGAACCTATATACAGACACTCAAGCTTGGGTGTTTTTTACGTTTATGACCTTTCTTCAAAAACATTGCAATTAATTGACGCTGATAAAATTCAAGAACCTACTTTTTCACCAGACAGTAAAAAAGTAGCTTACGCAAAAAATAACAATATTTACATTAAAAATTTAGAAACCAACACGGTAACTCAGGTTACTGCTGATGGATTAAAAAATAGCATTATAAACGGTATTTGTGATTGGGTGTACGAAGAAGAATTTGCTTTTGTAAAGGCTTTTGAATGGAGTAACGATAGTAAAAATTTAGCTTTTTTACGTTTTGACGAAACAGAAGTCCCTACATTTTCAATGGATATTACAGGTACTGGTTTATACCCAACTCAACAAGTTTTTAAATATCCAAAAGCTGGTGAAAAAAATGCAGTGGTTACACTCCATATTTTTAATTTCGAGCTTAATAAAACTTCAAAAATTGATATTGGAGAATATGAGTATATTCCAAGAATAAAATGGACAAACAATGCTAATGTTTTATGTGCAACTACTTTAAATCGTCATCAAAACGACCTAAAATTGTATTTTGTGAATGTAACTGATTTTTCTACGGAAGTTGTATTGAATGAAACAGACGCTGCTTATGTTGATATTCATGATAATTTAACTTTTTTAAGCGATAATAGTTTTATTTGGACCAGTGAAAAAGATGGTTTTAACCATATTTACCATTATTCAAAAGAAGGTAAATTAGTAAAACAATTAACTTCTGGAAATTGGGAAGTTACTAATTTTTACGGCGTAAACGAAAAAACTAAAACTGCTTATTACCAATCGGTAGAAGATGGATCTATCAACAGAACAATTTATTCTGTTAGCTTTAATGGTAAAAATAAAAAACGATTAACCAATGCTTCAGGTACAAACAGTGCCTCGTTTAGTAAAAATAAAAACTACTTTATCAATACGTTTTCTGATGCAAATACGCCTCCTGTTTATACGCTTCATAATTCCAAAGGAACTCAATTAAAAGAAGTATTAAACAATAATAAGCTTACTGAAGCATTAAAGTCGTACAAACTTTCAAAAAAGGAGTTTTTTATGTTAAAAACTGAAACTGGAGAATTCAATGCCTGGATGTTAAAACCTTCATACTTTGATGAGACAAAAACATATCCATTATTTATGACTCAATATTCTGGACCTGGATCACAATCTGTTAGTAACAGTTGGAATAGTGCCAACGATTATTGGTTTCAACATTTAGCTGAAAAAGGATATATAATTGTGTGTATTGACGGAAGAGGAACAGGTTTTAAAGGTGCTGAATTTAAAAAAGCAACGTATTTAAACTTGGTAAAATATGAAACCATTGATCAAATTAACGCTGCTAAAGAATTAGCAAAGAGACCTTACATTAATAACTATGAAATAGGAATTTGGGGATGGAGTTTTGGTGGTCATATGAGTACAAACTGTTTATTGAAAGGAAGTGATACTTTTAAAATGGCCATTGCTGTCGCACCCGTTACAAGCTGGCGTTTTTACGATTCGATTTACACGGAACGTTTTATGCGTACACCTCAAGAAAATCAAGAAGGTTACGATAATAATTCTCCAATAAATTATGCTGACAAACTGCAAGGCAAGTTTTTATTGGTGCACGGAAGTGGTGACGACAATGTACATGTTCAAAATACGATGCGATTAACAAATGCTTTAATTGAAGCTAATAAGCCTTTTGATTTGGCTATTTACCCTGACAGAACGCACGGAATTTACAGAGGAAAAAACACTAGACTTCATCTTTACAATAAAATGACGACCTTTATCGAGGAAAATTTAGGTAAAACAGCAAAAAATCAACTTGAATTATAAAAAAATTAAATAAATTAACCCAATTAATTTCAACTTAAAATTATGACTGACAAAACGATACAAGAAGGACATCCAAGTGGACTTATGACCTTATTTTTCTCTGAAATGTGGGAAAGAGTTTGCTACTACGGAATGAGAGTTCTTTTAACACTTTATTTAGTAAAATCCTTAATGAAAGGTGATGCTGATGCTGCGTTAATTTATGGAGCCTATACTGCACTTGTTTATGCCGCCCCTATTTTAGGTGGAAAAATGGCTGATAAATATATGGGCTATAGAAATGCTGTAATTTTTGGAGCAATTTTAATGGCTATTGGTGAATTTTTAATTTTAGGTGGTTCCGAACATTTTTTAATGATTGGTATGGGAGCTCTAATTGTAGGTAATGGATATTTTAAAGCAAATATCTCTACAATTGTTGGTAAATTATATACAGATAATGATCCCCGTAGAGATTCTGGTTTTACAATATTTTATATTGGAATAAATATTGGTGCACTGTTAGCAACCACCGTAATTGCCTACGTAGGTGAAACCTATGGATTTAAATATGGTTTTGGACTTGCTGGTTTCGGTATGCTTTTAGGATTAATCATTTTTTATGGAGGAAGACATAATTATGCTGCTGCCGAAGGTTTAGGGTTTACTGAAGAAGGAAAGAAAAAAATAGCCGGACCTATTAATAAAGCACATTTGGTTGGAATTCTCTCATTTCTATTAATTCCATTGTGTTACTTTTTAATCATGCAAAACAGCTGGTTAGATTATATTCTTTTAGGTCTGTTTGTATTTATAGCTTATTCTTTGATTCAAGCAGGTATTAAAGCTGATGCAGAAGGAAAAGTTAAAATTTGGAAAGATCGAATGATTGCTTTAATCATTTTCATGTTAATTAATATTACTTTCTGGGCTTGTTTTGAACAAGCAGGAACATCTTTAACTTTATTTGCGGATAGAAATGTAGATAGAAGTATTTTTGGATGGGAAATGCCAGCCTCAATGACTCAGTTTTTCAATCCATTTTTTATCATTGTCTTCGGATCAATTTTCTCTATAATGTGGGTTAAACTTTCTAAAATTGGTAAAAACCCAAGTATTCCTTTAAAGTTTGCTTTTGGTATTATTCAATTGGCATTAGGATTCTTAGTTACTAAAGTAGGTTTACAATTTGTTAATGAAGCTTATCAAGTACCATTATTAACTTTAGTTGTTTTATACTTATTACACACAACAGGTGAATTATTCTTATCTCCTATCGGACTTTCAATGGTAACTAAATTATCTCCAAAAAGTATGGCAGGAACAGCAATGGGAGCTTGGTTCTTAAGTTTTGCCATAGCAAATTATGTTGGAGGTCAAATTGCAGCTCTAACTGGTGGACATAGCGATAGTGGTGAAGCAATGACTGCTGCAGAAGGACTAGATAAATACATTTATACATTCTCAACCATTGGTTTTGTATTGTTAGGAATTGCCGTTCTAATTATCTTGTTAAACAAACCATTACAAAAATTAATGCACGGAGTTGAGTAATTTCAATCTGCTAATGACTATAAATAAATTTAAAATACAATTAAAGGCTCGAGTATAGTATACTTGAGTTTTTAATATAAATACACTTCACATTATGAAATTTACACAAGTTTTTAAAAAGTTTCCAAAAGCATTTTGGGTAGCCAATGTAATGGAATTATTTGAGCGTTGGGCTTGGTATGGGTTATTTGCCGTTTTAGCATTATACCTAACAAACTCTACTGATGATGGCGCTTTAGGATTTACCCAAAGTCAAAAAGGTAGTATTATGGGTAATGTCACATTTATATTATATTTACTTCCTTTAATTACAGGAGCTATTGCTGATAGAGTTGGCTACAAAAAAATCTTAATTATTGCCTATCTTATATTAGGTTCTGGGTATTATTTTATGGGTGAAGTAACCTCTTACGGCTTAGTATACTTTGCTTTTATTTGGGTTGCAATAGGTGCTGCTTTATTCAAACCTGTAATTTCTGCAACCATTACTAAAACTACAGATGATGAAACTTCGTCTATAGGTTTTGGTATTTTTTATATGATTGTGAACGTTGGTGGATTTATTGGTCCAATTTTTTCTTCAAAATTAAGAGAAACTTACGGGTGGAAAATAGTTTTTATAATGGCAGCGTCTGCTATTGCTGTAAATTTAATTTTGGTAACATTCTTTTACAAAGAACCTGAAAGAGAAAAGTCTTCTGAAAATTTAGGGAGAACTATCATTAACTCATTAAAAAATATATGGACAGCCTTATCTGATAAAAAGTTAACCATGTTTTTATTAATAATGGTTGGTTTCTGGACGATGTTTAACCAGTTATTTTATACACTTCCTAACTTTATAGATCAGTGGGTAAACACAAGTATGATTTATGATTCAATTGCAAATATCTCACCCAAATTAGCTGCAGCTATTGGAACTAAGGAAGGGACTATTGCTCCTGAAATGATGGTAAACTTAGATGCTGGAGCAATTATTTTATTCCAAATAATTATTTCAACTTTAGTAATGAAACTGAAACCTTTAAATGGAATTATCTCTGGAATTATTGTAAACGCGATTGGTATTGGGATTGCATTTAGTACAGGAAACGGATTCTTTGTTATTTTAGGTATTTTCATTTTTGCTATAGGTGAAATGGCTAGTTCTCCAAAATTCACAGAATATGTGGGTAAAATTGCTCCTAAAGGAAAAGAAGCCTTGTATATGGGAACTTCATTTTTACCTGTTGCTGTAGGAAATTATATTACTGGTTTTTTATCGGGTGATGTATACCAAGCCTGGTCAGATAAAATAAGCCTTTTACAGTTAGAAGTTGCTAAAAGAGGACTTGAAATTCAAGAAATTGGAGAAGGATTTTCACAAAATGATTACACTGCAAAAGCTGAAGAATTAATGGGTATGAATAGCCAACAATTAACCGATTTTTTATGGACAAATTACAACCCTTCTAAAATTTGGATATTGTTTAGCGCTATAGGTATTGGAACCGTTATTTGTTTGTATTTATACGACAAGTTTATTATTGGAGAAACTTCAAAAGCATAACTTTTAAACTATGAGCAAGACGAATAACGAATTTTTTGAAACACAAGTATTAGGACACCCATCAGGTTTATTTGTATTATTTTTCACTGAAATGTGGGAGCGTTTTTCGTTCTACGGAATGCGTGCCTTATTGGTCTTATTTTTAGTAAGTGCCTTAGGAATTGGCGGCTGGGATTGGCCTCGAGAAAATGCCTTGGCCTTGTACGGAACTTATTTAGCATTGCTTTATTTAACACCTATTATTGGCGGAACACTCGCCGATAAATATTTAGGAAACAGACGTGCCATTATTATTGGAGCCATTATTATGACCTTAGGTCACGCAAGTATGGCTATTGAATCTAATCCGTTTTTCTTGTATTTAGGACTAGGTTTGTTGGTTGTTGGAACTGGTTTTTTCAAACCAAATATGAGCTCATTTATCTCCATTTTATACAAAGATTTTCCTGAGAAAAAAGATGGTGCTTACACCATTTTTTATATGGGCGTAAATGCAGGTGCCTTTTTAGGAATTATGTTGTGCGGTTATTTAGGTGAAATTTTAGGCTGGGGCTGGGGATTTGGATTGGCTGGTATTTTTATGTTGCTTGGCTTGTTACAATTTACGTTTGCACAAGGAATTTTTGGAGATGTGGGTAGCAAACCTAATAAAGAAGATAAAAAAATTGAAACGGACGATCATACCGAAATTGAAGATAAATTAAACCCGTTTACGCTGCTTGATAAACTATTGATTGTAATTATTTCAGTTGCAGGTTTAACTTGGGTAATCAACGATCCTTTATCTAAAATTGGAACGGTTAACTTTTTAGAATTTGGAGGAACCGATTATTCTAGTCATACCATTATTGTAACCCTTATCTTATTTATTTACTTGTTGGGTTCTAGAATTTTAAGATACAGTCCAATTACCAGAGACAAAATGCTTGCTGTGGTAATTTTTGCGTTCTTTATTATTTTCTTTTGGGCTTCATTTGAGCAAGCAGGTGGATCTATGAGTATTTTCGCCAAAGATTATACCAGTCGAATTTTATCGGGAAATTCGGCTTTAATTTTTAATATTATTGATATTATAATTACCGTTGTTCCTATTGCAATTATTACTTGGGTGTTATTTTTATTATTCAAACAAACCTTCAAAAAATACTTTTTATCGAATTTAATTTTAGCGTTTAGTTTTATATTGATTTGGGGAATTGTAATTTGGAAAATCTATAACAATTTCAACACTTATTCGTATGAAATCTCTTATCAAACGTATCAAATTCAAGAAGGAGATGCATTAAAAGAATACGCGATAACTTCAAAAACAATCGTTCCTGAGAATGCTTCTTTAGTTGAACATTCAACAGTGATAAGATCGGCAAATGATTTTGTAAACAACGATGAAATTTCGATTATTGATATAGATAAAAAAGGAGTGAATTATAAATATTTAGCTCCTGAAAAAGCTGAATTAATTGACACAAATATATCAGCTACAATTGTTCAGAAAAAGGACAATGAAATTGAAATTCCTGCAACTTGGTTTTTAATTTTAAACTCTTTATTTATTATTGCTTTTGCTCCGTTATTTTCAAAATGGTGGGAAAGTAAATACAACCCGAAACCGGCTAATAAATACGCAATTGGATTGTTCTTTTTAGGTATTGGTTTTGCATTTTTAGCCTATGGAGCGGCAGGAATTCCGCAGGGAGCAAAAACAGCCTCCGTAAGTATTGTGTGGTTAATATTGGCTTACTTATTTCACACCTTGGGTGAATTATGCGTTTCACCTGTAGGACTTTCTTATGTAAGTAAATTAGTACCGGCTCGAATGATTGCTTTTATGTTTGGAGTTTGGTATTTGGCCTTGGCAATTGGTAACAAAACATCAGGGCAAATGGGTGCTATGATTGATGATATTACAACAAAATATGACATTTCAACATTCTTTTTAATATTTACCTTTGTACCAATGATTATTGGAGTGATTGCAATTTTAATAAACCCAGTGCTAAAAAAATTAATGCACGGTGTAAAATAATTTGTAATTATTGAATGTTTTTTTCGTCAAAAACATAAAAATACATACTTCAAAATGAAAAAAATAACACTTATAGCTTTACTATTTATTGGCACAGCAATAAACGCGCAAGAAATTAATTGGTTAAGTTTTGAGGAAGCTGTTGAAGCTCAAAAAAACAATCCAAAAAAAATAATTATGGATGCATATACGTCTTGGTGTGGTTGGTGTAAAAAAATGGATAAAGAAACATTTAAAAATAAAGACGTTATAAATTACATTAATGAACATTTTTATGCTGTAAAATTTGATGCAGAAGGAAATGATAAAATTACATTTAAAGGCAATGAATTTACAAATCCAAATTACGACCCTAATAAAAGTAAAGGAAGAAATAGCAGCCACCAATTATCACAATATTTTAGCATTCGTTCATTCCCAACAATTGTTTATTTAGATGAAGAAGCCAATTTAATTAGTCCGATTCCTGGGTATAAAACACCACAACAATTGGAATTGTTTTTAAAAGCATTTAAAACAGATGTATACAAAACATTAACTGATAAAAAAACTTGGGAAACATATTATGCAAATTTCAAATTTGAATTTGCTGAATAATTTTAATCACTAAATTTATAAGCTCCGTTTTGCATAGTACTGTAAAACGGAGTTTTTGTTTGTACACAAGTTTGTTTCCACTGCTCCACATAACTTTTATAATTTGAACCATCTGCAATAATAATGTTCGGTTTTAAAAACAAAATCAATCTATTTAAATTCACCTTTGGAGATTGCCTTAAAACCACCATTGTTGGCTGAATTGAATTTAGTTGATACAAGCCTAAACTATCAACTATAAAAATACGTTCACCGTTAAATTCAATAAAATTGATTTTTTTCTTCTGAAGAACAATACTGTCAATTCCTGTTCCTACCAAAAAGGATTTGAGTGGGTTTTTAAAGGTTGAAATAACTTTCGAAGAACTTTGTATTTCAAGTTTATTTCCGTTTCTAACACCAACAATACTTTCCTTGCTTTTATTAAAAACAATAAAACTATGTGCGGATTCAAGTTTGTATTTTTCAAAAATAATTACTGTTTGTATGGCAATTATTGAAGAAACAACTAATAACAGTCTGTAAAAATTATTTTTCTCGAACCACTTAAATGTGAATAAAATAAAAGCATAAAAAGTTAACATTACTAAAATTGAAAATGTAATATGTTGAATAATGAAGAACTCCTGATTTGAAATCCATTCCACAAAAGCATTTAAGGATTGAATAATAAACGTATAAATCTTCATTAAAAATGAAGGTAAAATCCCTAAAACACTCAATACAATTATCAACACACCAGTTATTAGAATAATTCCTAAAAAAGGAATAATTACAAGATTCGATACTAAAAACAAGCCTGGAAATTGATGAAAATAATACAAACTCAACGGTAACACGCCAATTTGAGCCGCCATAGAAACGGTAAATAACTGCCACAACTTATTGAATAGCCAATTATCAATTTCAATTAATTGATACAATTTTGGTTGTATCCAAACGATGGAAAAAACGGCTAAATAACTCAATTGAAAACCAACATCAAAAATATAATTTGGGTGAAAAATCAATAAAAAGAACATAGAAATTAACAACGTATTGTACATATTTGTAGGTCTGTTTGAATACATTCCTATAGTAATTGCTGTAAACATAGTTACGGCACGTACCACAGAAGCAGACAAACCAGCTATTAATGCAAATATCCAGAGAGCAACAACTATAAGTATAGAAGCCACCAATTTTCCTTGTTTTATTTGATGCAATGGTTTTAGTAAAAAAGTAAGAATTAATAAAATAATCCCAACGTGTAAGCCCGAAACCGCTAAAATATGTATGGCACCTGCACCGGTATAACTTTGCATTAAATCGTATGAAATTTGCTGCCGTTGTCCTAAAAGCAATGCATTTATAACCGCCAACTGATTTCCTTTAAAACCATCTCTTTGTAACGATTCATTTATAACTTTACGAATATTTGATGCAACACCTTTTAAAGTACGTGTAGTTGTATCAACCAATAAAATTTCATTGCTTTTCAAATAAATTTGATATTCAATTTGTTGATTTTTTAAGTAATTTTTATAATTAAATTCATAAGGGTTTTTAGGTTCAGAAATCGCTTTAAAAACTGTAGTTGTTAAAAATTTGTAATCTACATCTAATACTTTTGACAAACTGTCTTTTTGAATATTCACCAAGACTTTACCAACAACCCTTTTTGAATTTAGTTGCACTACAACTGCTTCATGCTTATTAAGATAGGTAGTTGGTTTTAATACTTTTGTTACGGAAAGCACTATTTTTTGAACTTCAGAAGTAGAAAATTCAGACTGATTTTCAAAATACAATGGTTTGTTTACATGTTTATTTAAAGTAACGGTAGCAATACCTACATTTATAGTAAGTAGGTAAAAAAAAACAGAAAAAACTAGAGTGTTTTTAAATGGTTTGTTGGTATAAAAATATGCGCCAAAAAAAAGAAACACCAAAAATACAAGACAGTAAATAACTACCTCAGGTTTTAGTAAGTAATAGTTTCCTAGTAAAATTCCAATCAACAAAAACAACGTCAATTGAAATGGAATAAATTTCCAAAATTTTCTCATAGCAGTATAAAATTACAAAAAAAGTTTTACTTACGCTTCAACCTTAATCATTTCAACTTCAATATAGTTTGCTTTTTAAATCGTTAGATTCACTTCTTAACGCTATAATTGGTAACAATAGTTACAGAATGATTAATATCACTAAAGCGGTTATTTTTAAGAGCTAAATTTGGTAAAACCTTAAACCAACCATTATGAAAAAACTGATATTCAGCATTATAACAATACTTATTATTCACTTAAATACCGTAGCGCAAGACCTTTCGCCTTATATAAAAGTTGGGGAAACTACTAAAAGCATGCAAGCTATAACTGATGAAATTATAAGCACACTTAAAAGCAATGCATTTAGTGTTTTAGGAAATTACAGTCCGGGAAATAACGCAAAATTAAAAGTGATTGTGTTTACAAATGAAGCGTTAAAAAATACTGTTGTAAAAGTTTCAGACCGCGGTGCTTTAGCTGCAGCATTTAAAGTTGGTTTGGTTGAAAAAGATGGAAAAATAACCATTTCGTACACCAATCCTGATTACATTTTAAGAGCTTATTTAAGAGATAATTACAATTCTTTTAAAGCCGTTTTTGAAAAATTCAACAAAGATGTAAAAACTACTTTTGCAAGTATTGGGAATGAATTTACACCTTTTGGCGGTAGTGAAGATGCTGAAGGATTAAAAAAATATCATTACAAAATGATGATGCCTTATTTTTCAGACCCTGAAGAATTAAATGAATATACTTCTTTTGAAGAAGGTTTAAAAATTATTGATGCGAATTTAAAAGCTAAAAAAGGTGAAACTGTTGAAGTTTATAGAATTGTATATCCTGATAAAAAAGTAGCAGTTTTTGGAATTGGCTTGTTAAATAAAGAAGATGGCGAAGCTGCTTTTTTACCAATTATTGGAGAAGATCACGTAGCTGCAATGCCTTATGAAATTATTTTACAAGGAACTCAAGTTACTATGTTACACGGAAAATATAGAATTGCTTTACACTGGCCAGAATTAACTATGGGAACTTTTATGAAAATTATGAGTACCCCTGGAGATATTGAAGATACACTTGAAGAAGTGTGTAAATAAACTTAATTTAAAAACAACTGTTCTTTTTAAAGAGGTTATCTAAAAATAAATAGAAACCCGTCATTCTGAATTTATTTCAGAATCTCATTATACCAATAATTAATCATTATGAGAACCTGAATCAAGTTTAGGTTGACGAAAAGTGTACTTTTTAGATAGCCTTTTTTTATTTTACAATAAGTGCTGCCACCTTTTCAGAAGCACCTACGCCTCCTAATTTTTGTTCCAATTCAGCATACTCCTGTAATAACTTTTCACGTTGTTTGCCTTCTAAAATTTTGTGAAGTTCTTCTTCAAGCTTCACTTCATTAAAATCGTCCTGAATTAATTCTTTTACAACTTCTTTGTTCATAATTAAATTCACCAATGAAATAAATTTCAAATTAATCAATCGTTTACCAATATGGTACGAAATATAACTTGTTTTATAACACACAATTTCTGGCACTTTAAACAAAGCGGCTTCTAATGTTGCGGTACCTGAAGTTACCAATGCAGCATAAGAAACGGACAGTAAATCGTAGGTTTTATTGGTAACGAACGTAACATTTTCTTTATTGATAAATTGCTGGTAAAATTCAAAATCTTGACTAGGAGCACCTGCTATTACAAACTGGTATTCTTTAAATTTATCGGTCATTCTTAGCATTACTGAAAGTATCTTTTTAATTTCCTGCTTTCTACTTCCTGGTAATAATGCTATAATTGGCTTGTTTGATAATTGATGTTTTTTTCTGAAATCGGCAGCATTAATTTTTGTTCGGTTTGAAATAGCATCTAACAAAGGGTGCCCGACAAAAGTAACCTTGTAATCGTATTTTTTGTAAAAATCTTCAACAAAGGGAAGAATTACATACATTTCATCAATATCACGTTTAATATCTTTTACCCTACCAGATCTACTTGCCCAAACCTGAGGAGAAATATAATAAACAGTTCTAAAATTATTAGTTTTAGCCCATTTTGCAATACGCAGATTAAACCCTGAATTGTCTATAAAAATAATTTTATCAGGATTAAAACTTAAAATATCTTCTTTACAAAACTTTATAAAACCTAAAATAGTTGAAAGATTGGTGATAACTTCCGCAAAACCCATAAAAGCCCTTTCTTTAAAATGCTTTACTAAAGTTCCTCCAACTGCTTCCATTAAATCTCCTCCCCAAAATCGAATATCAGCTTCTTTGTCTTTTTCAAATATAGCCTTCATTAAATTGGATCCGTGTAAATCTCCTGAAGCTTCTCCTGCAATAATATAGTATTTCATATAAATTTACCCTGAAAAAAACGTTAATAACAATACCAAAAAAGCAATAAAAAAGGTTTCCATTAAAACACCTCTAGCTCTGTATAGTTGTTTCTTTTTTAAAAAAACAAAAAAAACAAAAAAGTTAGCAATGGCTCCTAACACCAATATTTTTCCTTCTAAATTTCCTTCTTTTATCAATTCTAAACTTCTAGAAAAACTATATTTAGAAAAAAATTCAATAAACAAAAAGCAACCAAATGCCGTTGCTATTAAGGCTACTACAAAGCCAATTATAATTTCCTTTTTTATATTTAATTTAGTTGTATTCATTCAACTTTTATAAGTTCCAATTATTTAATTTTTGAATAAAGTAGTGCGCTGTTAAATCGAATTGAACTGGGACCAAAGATATATAATTATGAGCCAACGCCCACTCATCAGTATCTTCACCTTTATCCATATTTGTAAATTCTCCTGTTAACCAATAGTACACTTTTCCTTGCGGATTTGTTCTTTTATCAAACTCTTCAACCCAATTGGCACGTGCTTGCCTGCAAACTTTAATTCCTTCAAAAGTTGTGCTTTTTGGGAAATTAACATTTAAAACTACACCATCAGGCAATCCGTTTTCTAATACATTACGGGTAATTTTTTCAATATATTCTTTTAAAGGTTCAAAATCAGCATTCCAAGAATAATCTAACAATGAAAAACCTATCGCCGGAATTCCTTCAACACCTGCTTCAACAGCTGCGCTCATAGTTCCTGAATAAATAACATTGATGGATGAATTTGATCCGTGGTTAATTCCTGAAACACATAAATCAGGTCTTCTACCTAAAATTTCACTGACGGCTAATTTCACACAATCTGCTGGAGTTCCAGACGACTGATACTCTTCCTGAGGCCCTTTATCTATGGTTATTTTCTTACAATACAGCGTGTCATCAATGGTCACTGCATGTCCCATTCCACTTTGTGGACTGTCAGGCGCAACAACTACAACATCTCCAATTTCATTCATTACAGAAATTAATGTTCTAATTCCTGGGGCAGTTATACCATCATCATTTGTAACTAAAATTAAAGGTCTTTTACGCATACATATTAATTTAGAAAACAAAACTACTATATTTTATTTGGTTTCATAAGGTTAAACTTTAACATTTTGTAAACTATATTGCACAAATATTTCAGTAATATTGTGAATATATAGTACCATAAAATGATTGTTAAAAGCGCTCTTAAATTTACTAGATATTTAGTACAGTTGCCTACTTATACAAGTTTTTGATACCAAAAGTAAAAATAACCTAAATTGTAAATAAGATTTTAAATCAATTTATAAAAAAACGTTAATTTAGACATGTTCAAAATAAATGGCACTGTTTTAGTAGTAAAACATTTATAACATAAAAACTAGCACCGAAAGATGATGATTAGAAAATTTAAATTTTTGTTACCCGTAATTTTTGTTTTTAGCTTATTTACAAGCTTTAATTCTGTAGCAAATTCAGATCCAAAAGATAAAGTATTATTAACAATATTAAGATATGTTTTAACAGAAGGACATTATCATCCTCAAGAAATTAATGATGAATTTTCTAAAAAAGTATATGCTAACTTTTTAAAAAACTTAGATCCTTCAAAACGTTATTTTTTACAATCAGATATTGATGAGTTTTCAGCCTATGAAACATTGATTGATGATCAAATTAAAAGTGAAGATTTATCATTCTTCTATTTAGCTTATAACCGTTTTAAAGAAAGAACTGCTGAAGCTGAACAATTTTACCCTGAAATTCTTGAACATGCGTTTGATTTTTCTAAAGATGAAACATTAGATATTGACTATGAAAATACTTCGTATGCATTAAACAAAGACGAGTTAAAAAACAAATGGCATCAACAATTAAAAACAAGTACCTTATCAAGGCTTTACGCAAAAGTTAAGGAAGAAGAAGATACTAAAAAAGAAGATGCTTCTTATACAATTAAACCTATTGATGCATTAGAGAAAGAAGCAAGAACTAAAATTTCAGAAAATATGAAAGAGTTTTTTGAGCGTTTTGATGAACTTACTCATGAAGATTGGTTTTCAACTTATATCAATTGCATTTCTGAACAATTTGACCCACACACAAACTATTTTGATCCTAAAGTAAAAAAAGGATTCGACCAAAGAATGTCTGGAAAACTTGAAGGTATTGGTGCTAGACTTCAACAACAAAATGATTATACTAAAGTAATTGAATTGGTATATGGTGGACCGGCTTGGAAACAAGGAGATTTAGAAGTAGGAGATCTTATTATTAAAGTTGCACAGGCTGATGGCGAACCTCTTGATATTGTTGGAATGCGTTTAGACAAAGCCATTGAATTTATTAAAGGTGAAAAAGGTTCTGAAGTTAATTTAACAGTTAAAAAAATTGACGGCTCAACAAAAATAATAACCATTATTAGAGATGTTGTTGAACTTGAAGAAACTTTTGTAAAATCGAGCGTTATTGAAAAAGACAACCGAAAATTTGGAGTAATCCATTTGCCTAGTTTCTATATTGATTTTAGCGAAAAAAACAGTAGAAATTCTGCTACAGATATGGCACAAGAAATTGAACGCTTGAAAGAAGAAAATGTTGAAGGTTTAGTGCTAGATTTAAGAAATAACGGCGGTGGATCATTACAAACTGCCATTGATATTTCTGGCTTATTTATTAAAAACGGACCTGTTGTTCAAGTAAAATACCGCAATACTGAAGCCGAAGTTCGTAAAGATAAAAACAATCAAATTCAATGGGACGGACCGTTAGTTGTGTTGGTAAATGAACTGTCTGCTTCAGCTTCTGAAATTTTTGCTGCAGCTATGCAAGATTATGGTAGAGCTGTAATTATTGGAGGAAAACAAACTTACGGTAAAGGAACTGTTCAAAGTGTATTAGACCTAAACAGGTACCATAATTTAAATGAAGATATTGGAGCTTTAAAAATGACAATCCAAAAATTTTATAGAATTAATGGAGACTCTAATCAGTTAGAAGGTGTACATTCTGACATTATGCTGCCAAGCAGATATACTTATTTAGAAATTGGAGAACGCGATTTAGAAAACGCTTTAAAATACGACAAGGTTCCTGCGGCAACGTATACGCTTTGGAATAATTACGATAATTTTAATGAAGTTGTGAATAACAGTAAAAAACGTATTGCTTCAAATTCAACCTTTAAATTAATTGATGAAAATGCAAAATGGATCAAAAAATCTCAAGATGAAACCTTGATTTATCTAAACCTGAATGCTTATAAAGAAGACATTGAAAGTCATGAAACAGCTTCTAAAAAATACAAATCAATTAGTGACTATACGAGTACCTACACGTTTACTTCGCCTTTATACGAACAAACGCTAGCTGCTTCCGACGAAAATTTAGCCGAAAAAAGAGAAGTTTGGCATAAAAATTTGAATAAAGATATTTATCTAGAAGAAGCTTTAAACGTTGTAAGCGAATTAAAATTAAAACCTAATTACCTTTTAGTGAAAAAATATTAGTTAAAGTTGTAACTTTACTTTTTTAAGTTGAACTATTGAAAACTACACATAACTCATTAAGCGCATTAGCACTCCAGAAGTTTAAAAAAAACACTACTGGAGTGCTTAGTTTTTGGTTCATAGTTATTTGTGGCTTAGTCGCTATTTTTGCTTACGCACTAGCGCCAGACAATAGCAGTAATGCAAACCAAATGCATTTAGAAATCCATTCAAAAAAACCAGGATTTCAAGTACTTACACTTACGATTCCTTCCAAAGAAAAGACAACACAAACCACATATAATAAACTTTTAAACGGCATAAAAAATCAGAAAACAGTAATTCCAATCGCTAATTATTTCCTTTCTAAAGATGAATTAACCATTGAAACTTATTCTGAAAACAACATTCCAAGTTTAACAAAATCATTCCCTATAGCTCTTTTTGAAGATAAAGATATTTCAGAATACATTACATTAAAAACCTTTTATTTAGGAACTGATAAATACGGAAGAGATCTATTAAGCCGAATGCTCATAGGCACACGAATTTCATTCTTTATAGGATTTATAGCCGTATTTATTTCATTAGTTATAGGTATTTCAATAGGTGCAATTGCTGGTTATTTTGGCGGTAAAGTTGATACATTTATCATGTGGCTTATCAATATTACATGGTCAATTCCAACGTTATTATTGGTAATTGCAATTACATTAGCTTTAGGTAAAGGTTTTTGGCAAGTATTTATTGCTGTAGGTTTAACTATGTGGGTTGAAGTTGCAAGAGTGGTGCGCGGACAAATTATGAGCACCAAAGAGATGCAATATGTTGAAGCTACTAAAGCCTTAGGTTATTCAAATTTCCGAATTATTTTTAAACATATATTGCCCAACATTATGGCACCTGTAATTGTAATTTCAGCAGCCAATTTTGCAGGAGCTATTTTAATTGAAAGTGGTTTAAGTTTTTTAGGAATTGGTGCACAACCACCTACTCCATCTTGGGGTGCAATGATTAAAGATCACTACAGTTATATTATTTTAGGAAAAGCCTATTTAGCAATTATTCCTGGGTTAGCAATTATGAGTTTAGTAATGGCTTTTATGCTAATTGGAAATGCACTTCGTGATGCATTAGATGTTAAAAATTAGGAGTTATTTTAACTGTTAACTTCTTATTCAAAATAAAACAATTAGTTAAATTAGCAGCTTAAAAATTTAATATGAAATTTCAAGTTACCTTTAATACAAAATGGTCAGATTTTGACCCAAACAGGCATATGCGTCACACTGCATACAACGATTATGCTGCAGAAGTACGCGTGCGTTTTTTTCAAGAACACGGTTTATCAATCAATGAATTTGCCAAACTAAATATTGGCCCTATTTTATTTAAAGAAGAAACTACTTTTTTAAAGGAAATTCATATTGGAGAAAATATCACCGTTTATATGGAGTTAGAAGGTGTTTCAAAAGGCATTGAACGTTGGAGATTTAGTCACCAAATTTTTAATAAAGACGGTATTCTTTCTGCTGAAATTAAAGTATATGGTGCCTGGATAGATTTAGTAAAACGAAAATTAACGGCACCTCCACCAGAATTTTTAAAAATATTTGAAGAACTACCTAAAACTGAAAACTTCATAGAAATACCTTTAAAAAGTGAGAAATAGGAAGTTTATTTACACTTTAATCTCAATTTTATTTGCTGTAGGTTTTTATGTGTACGACAATTATGATACTGAAGAAATTTCAGTTAGTAACAACACTAAAAACACCTCAGTAACCAACTTTTTACCAACTTCAACAACGGGTGAAATAGCGCATCACAATTTTTATTCAGTATCTTACAATGAAGCTTTTGAACAAGCTGAATGGGTTGCTTATGAATTAGAAAATTCACATATAAAAAGTGCTAATTTTAAACGCCCTTATTTTGTTGAAGACCCTAAAATAAGCACCAAAAGTGCTTCGTACAGAAATTACAAAAACTCGGGTTACAATAAAGGTCATTTGTGCCCTGCAGGTGATCGAAAATTTTCTAAAGAAGCCTTTGATGAAACTTTTTTAATGAGCAATGTTACGCCTCAAACCTATGAATTTAATAGTGGCGTTTGGAACCGACTAGAGCAAAAAGTACGCTATTGGGCAAAAAAGCATAGAAAATTATATGTGGTTACTGGCGGAATATTAACTCAAAATTTAAAACGTATTGGAAACGAAAAAGTTGCAGTTCCAAAGTACTTTTATAAAATAGTTTTAGATTACCAAGAACCTGAAATTAAAGCCGTTGCTTTTTTGATGCCACATAAAAAATCAGAAAAAGGATTGCACCAATTTGTGGTTTCTATTGATGAAATAGAACAAAAAACGGGCATCGATTTTTTCCCTGAATTGGAAGATTCTTTAGAAACTAAATTAGAAAGTTCTATGAGTTACACCAAATGGAATTTTAGGTAAACTAACCACCAACTGTAGCTGTTATACCTTTGTTTTTAAACAGTTTAATAATTTCTTTAATCTTAGCTTCCGAAGGTGTTTCAAAAACCTCAAAATGAGTTGAGTGTCCTAATTTTAGATGCTTATTTTCAGCAATATTATGATAAGGGAGTAAATTAACAACGGTTCTATTCCCTTCCAAAGAATTCATAAAATCAGCGGTTTTTAAAATATTTTCTTCTGAAGTATTTACACCTTCAATTAAAGGAATTCTAAAAATAATTTCACAATTTGTTTTCGCTAGTTCGGTAATATTGGATAAGATTTTTTCGTTACTAACTCCTGTAAACTCTTTATGTTTTTCAGAATTCATTACTTTTAAATCTATCAAAAATAACTCAGTATGTTTGGCTACTTCTAATAGTGTTTCTTGTGATGAAAAAGCGGTAGTATCAACCACTCTATGATACATTCTTTCCCCACAAGCTTTTAATGCTTCTAATAAATAATTAGCATGCATTAAAGGTTCTCCTCCAGAAAATGTAACGCCGCCACCCGACTGATCAAAAAAAACTGCTTCATTGTCAATCTCTTTCATTAAATCTGAAATTAAAATAGAGGAGCCAAGCATTTCAAATGCTTTTGTTGGACAAACCTCAGCGCATTTTCCGCACAAATTACATGTATTGAAATCTGTTACTATTCCTTCTGAAGTCATTATCAATGCATCATTTGGACAATTCGAAATGCAACTCAATGCGCCTATACATTTAGACGCATTGTACATTTTTTGCACTTTTGGCGACATACTTTCAGGATTGTGACACCATTTACACGATAAATTACAGCCTTTAAAAAAAACGGTTAAACGTATTCCCGGACCATCATTTATGGCGTATTTTTTTATATCAAAAATTAAACCTGTAGCCATTTAAAACGAATCATTTTCAGTTCTATCAATTACTTCTTGTTGCAAATCGGCATTCATATCGTTAAAATAATCGCTATAACCTGCTATTCTCACTAACAAATCTTTGTAATCTTCTGGATTTTCTTGTGCTGCGTATAATGTTGCGGTATCTACAATATTGAACTGAATATGATGTCCGCCCAATGCAAAATAACTGCGCACCAAACTTCCTAATTTTAGAATATCTTCATCTCGCTTTAACAAGCTTGGCAAAAACCGTTGGTTTAATAAAGTACCACCCGATTTGGTTTGATCTAACTTTGTTAATGATTTAATAACAGCCGACGGTCCATTGGTATCGGCACCGTGCGAAGGTGAAGTTCCGTCTGAAATAGATTTATGTGCCAATCGACCATTTGGAGTTGCTTCCAACACTTTACCAAAATATACGTGGCAGGTGGTAGACAACATATTTAAATGAAATGTTTCGCCTTTTGTATTTGGTTTTCCATCAATTGCTTCAAACAAATCGTTATACACTTGTAAGGCTATAGCATCGGCATAATAATCATCATTTCCATAAAAAGGTGTTTTATTTAAAATAGTTTGACGCAAAATTTCTTCGCCTTCAAAATTCTTTGAAACGGCATTTAAAATGGTTTCCATAGAAAAGTTTTGCTCTTCAAACACATGTTTTTTTAAGGTTGATAAACTGTCGGTAACCGTACCTAAACCGGTACATTGAATGTAATTTGTATTGTAACGTGGCCCACCGTTGTAATAATCTTTTCCTTTTGAAATACAATCTTCAATAACCACCGATAAAAATGTAGCCGGGCTGTATTTTGCGAACATGCTATCAATATAATTACTCACTAAAATCTTTTGATTTACAATATAATTCAATTGCTTTTTAAAAGCATTGTACAACTCTTCATACGTTTTAAAATTTCTAGGATCTCCAGTTTCAATACTTGCTCTTTTTCCTGTTAACGGGTTAATTCCGTTATTTAACGTGATTTCAATAATTTTTGGAACATTCAAATAACCCGTTAAAATATAAGCTTCTTTACCAAAAGCCCCCACTTCAATACAACCACTACAACCGCCTTCACGGGCATCTTCTAACGATTTTCCTTGTCGTAACATTTCAGGAATATAAATATCAGGATTGAAAATAGATGGATATCCGTGTCCTTGGCGGATAACTTTACAAGCTGCTGTTAAAAACCGATTGGGAGTTCTTGAACTTATATGTACCGAATTCCCTGGTTGTAACACATGTAATTCTTCAACAATTTCTAACATGATGTATGAAACTTCACTTACACCATCTGAACCATCACGTTCTACTCCTCCAATATTTATATTGGTAAAATCGTTGTAAGTACCACTTTCTTTTGCGGTAATTCCCACTTTTGGAGGCGCTGGATGATTGTTTACTTTAATCCAAAAACAGCTTAATAATTCCTTTGCTTCTTCTCTTGTTAACGTACCTTCTGCAATTTCTTTCTCGTAAAAAGGCGTTAAATGTTGATCAAAATGACCAGGATTCATAGCGTCCCAACCATTTAATTCGGTAATAGTTCCTAAGTGCACAAACCAATACATTTGAATGGCTTCGTGAAAATTTCTTGGTGCATTTGCAGGAACCCAACAGCAAACCTCAGCTATTTTTAACAGTTCAGCTTTTCTTTGTGGATTTAACTCTTTTTTTGCCTGCTCTTCAGCCAACTCAGCATGACGTTGAGCAAATACAATTACGGCATCACAAGAAATTTTCATTCCTTCTAACTGCTCTTTTTTATCTGTAGCTTCAGGATCGTTTAGGAAATCGAGTTTATCCAATTCCTTCTGAATTTTTTCTTTATAATTCAGCATTCCTGTTTTATAAATAGCTCCATCTAAGGCTGTATGCCCTGGTGCGCGTTGCTCCATAAACTCGGTAAATAAACCTGCTTCATAGGCTCTGCTCCATTCCTTAGGTACATGATTAAAAATACGTTCGCGCATTGTTTTACCTGCCCAATACGGAATTACTTCTTGTTCATAGGTGTCAATATCTTCTTGTGAAATGGTATAACGTTGCATTTCGCGTGTGTTTAATACGTGAAAATCTTCAACACTATGACAGGTCAATTCTGGAAAAGTTGGAACAGATTTTGGCTTTGGTCCACGTTCGCCAACAATTAACTCACCTTCACCTAAATAAATAGTTTTTTGTTTACATATTTCTAAAAAATTTAAACCTCTTAACACTGGAATGGCATATTTTCCGAAGTTTTTCTTGTAAAATTTGGTTTGAATTAATGCTCTTTCAATGGACAATGATGGCTGGGTTTCAAAACTTAATTTTCGAAGCTTTTGAATGCGTTCATTCATTCCTGGACCAATAGCGCTTGTTATTGGTTGATAAAAATTTCCTTCAGCAGAAGCTGGTCTTTCTGGATTTATTGCTGTATGTACTGTTTTCATAATTAAATAAATACGTTAATCATCAGAAAAATTCTGATCAAATAATTTAAAATGTAGTAATGTGGAATTATGAAACTGAGGCAAAGAACATTAAACATTCAAACAGCTGTCTGTATGTTTTTGTAAGGCTTGTGATGTTCTTATTTCTTGACATTAAATATAAAGATTAAACCATCTCAAATATAAGAAAATGAATTCAATTTAAACAAAAAATTTTATCTCCTTATTTTGTATATTCAACAAATTTTGAATCGATTAACGTGTAAATAACCTTCTTAGAATTTTTGGTGTTTTCAAAAACAATCAACTGATTTTCAGCCTCTAAAAACTGTAAATCAGTCGCTTCAACAAAATCAATAAAATGATACGATTGGTTGTTTTCATTTTTAAACAGTACTGCATAATAATTAGTGTAATTCCCTTCATCAACTGGAGCAGCATTAAATTCAATCAACATATTATTCACCCCGTCATTATCATAATCAAATTTGTGATAGGCTGTTATTTCATTCAAGCCAAAAATCCAATCGCCTTTTACACCTTGGTATTTAATTTCATTATTAAAAAACAACTGAAACGCTTCATAAATAGTAACATCTGTAAGATTTTTTTCTTGTGAAAAAACCGTATGATAACTCATAGTTAAAAACAACATAAAAAAGATTTTTCTCGAAATCACCATTTAGAAATTTGTTAAAAAATAAAGATATACAAAAACAAAAAACCTCCCAAAATTAAACTTCTATTTTATGCTTTCAGTTTTGAAAAGTAAACGAAGATTTATAGGAAATTGAGCAACAACAATTCATTTAAAACAACTATCAATATTCACTTTATATAATATTATTTGTTAAATTAGCTCGTTTTCACTAATCAATCATTTAAATTAACAACTTATGAAACCTATTATTTATATGTTTCTTTTTACATTGTTACTATTTTCTGCGTGTAATAATAAAGAAACAACATCAAAAAAAATTATTGCTGAAGCACCAATCGCAAAAAAATTACCTAAAGAACTTGTAATTCATGACGATACACGAATTGATGATTATTTTTGGATGCGTTTAAGCGATGCACAAAAAAATGCCGAAACTCCAGATGCGCAAACCCAAGATGTATTGGATTATTTAAATGCTGAAAATGAGTATTTAACTAAAGTAATGAAACACACTGAAGATCTTCAAGAAAAGTTATACAATGAGATTGTTGGACGCATAAAAAAAGACGATCAATCTGTTCCTGTGAATGATAACGGTTACTCTTATTATACCCGTTACGAAGAAGGCGACGATTATGCTTTGTATTGTAGAAAAAAAATTGAGGAAGATGCCACGGAAGAAATTATGCTAGACGGACCAGAAATGGCTAAAGGATTTTCATATTATGGAATTGGTGGTAGATCTGTAAGTCCTAACAATACATTAATATCGTATGGAATTGACACCGTTTCAAGACGTAGCTATACCATTTATTTTAAAAATTTAGAAACTGGTGAAGTTTTAGACGACCAATTAAGTAATACTGGTGGTAGCGCTACTTGGGCTAATGATAATAAAACCATTTTTTATACTACAAAAGATCCTGAAACACTTCGACAAAATAAAATTTACAAACACACTTTAGGCACTAGTCAATCTGAAGATGAATTAGTATTTGAAGAAACCGATGTTACGTTTAGTTGCGGTGTATATAAATCAAAATCTAAAGACTATTTGATGATTTATAGTTCACAAACACTATCTACAGAAACTCATTATTTAGATGCAAATACCCCTAACGGTAATTGGAAAGTTATGCAACCAAGAGCAGCAAATTTAGAATATCAAGCCGATCATTATGGAGATTCATTTTATATTTTAACAAATTTAGATGCTAAAAATTTCCGTTTGGTAAAAACACCCATTAGTGCTACTTCAAAAGAAAATTGGAAAGATGTAATTCCGCATAGAGCAGATGTATTATTACAAGGATTTGATGTATTTAAAAACTTTTTAGTGATTAGCGAACGGTTAAATGGATTGAGCACTATTAGAATTAAAGAATGGAATGGAGATGATAGTTATATTGAATTTAACGACCCAGCATATATGGCTTCCCCTACTTCAAACTTAGATTTTGATACCGATATTTTACGTTACAGCTACTCTTCACTTACAACACCTAGTAGTACTTATGAAATTAATATGCGTACAAAGGAGCAAGTGCTGTTAAAACAACAAGAAATACTTGATCCTGATTTCTCTCCAGAAAATTATACATCAGAACGCTTATACGCCACTGCTGAAGATGGCACAAAAATACCTGTTTCATTAGTGTATAAAAATGGAACTGAAAAAAGCAGTAGTACGCCAGTTTTATTATATGCTTATGGTTCTTATGGAAATTCAACTGAACCAACATTTAATTCGAGCAGATTAAGTTTATTAGATCGTGGTTTTATATATGCAATAGCACACGTACGTGGCGGACAAGAAATGGGTAGAAATTGGTACGAAAATGGAAAACTATTGAAAAAGAAAAACACCTTTACCGATTTTATTGATGTTGGAGAGTTTTTAATTGATGAAGGTTTTACAAGTAATTATCATTTATACGCTTACGGTGGAAGTGCTGGTGGTTTATTAATGGGAGCTATTGTAAATATGCAACCTCATTTATGGAATGGTGTTATTGCTGCCGTACCTTTTGTTGATGTGATTTCAACTATGTTAGACGAAACTATTCCGCTAACTACTTTTGAATTTGACGAGTGGGGAAATCCAAAAAATAAAGAATATTACGAGTATATAAAATCATATTCTCCTTATGATAATGTTGAAGCTAAAGCATATCCAAATATGCTAATTACAACCGGATATTGGGACAGTCAGGTACAATATTGGGAACCTGCAAAATGGATTGCAAAATTAAGAGCGCTTAAAACTGACGATCATCTTTTAATTATGGATTGTAATATGGATACTGGTCACGGAGGTGCTTCTGGTCGATTTAAACGTCATAAACGTACCGCCTTAAATTATGCTTTCTTACTAGATTTGGAACATATTTCAGAATAAAAAATCAAAAAGCCTATAAACAATTGTTTATAGGCTTTTTTTAAGTGCGGGCGGAGAGACTCGAACTCTCACACCTTGCGGCACCAGATCCTAAGTCTGGCGTGTCTACCAATTCCACCACGCCCGCGTGATTTAATTGTGGGTGCAAATATACACAATAGTTTAAAATTGCAAAGCAGTTATTGAATAATTTTTAAGGAATTTAAATTCGAATAAAATTATGTATTTTTGAATAAAAGAAAATCAATTTAATGGAAAACATAAAATCATACGTTAGTCAACATAAAGACCGATTTATCAATGAACTTATTGAATTATTAAAAATACCATCTGTAAGCGCAGACTCTGCTTTTAGCCAAGATGTATTAAACACAGCCGATGCTGTTAAAGATGCTCTTTCAAAAGCTGGTTGCGAGGTTGTAGAAATTTGTGAAACTCCTGGATACCCTATTGTTTATGGAGAAAAAATGATAGATCCAAATTTACCAACAGTGTTGGTATACGGACATTATGATGTGCAACCCGCCGATCCTATTGAACTTTGGGATTCACCACCTTTTGACCCTGTTATAAAAACTACCGATAAACATCCTGACGGTGCTATTTTTGCTCGTGGAGCTTGTGACGATAAAGGTCAAATGTATATGCACGTAAAAGCCTTAGAATATATGACATCACAAGGTGAATTACCTTGTAATGTTAAATTTATGGTTGAAGGTGAAGAAGAAATTGGATCTTCTAGCTTGGCTTGGTTTGTAGAGCGCAACCAAGAAAAATTAAGCAACAATGTAATTTTAATTTCAGATACAGGAATGATTTCAAACACACAACCATCTATAACTACAGGTTTACGTGGTTTAAGTTATGTTGAAGTTGAAGTTACCGGTCCTAACAGAGATTTACATTCAGGTTTGTATGGAGGTGCAGTAGCCAACCCAATAAATATTTTATCTAAAATGATTGCTTCTCTACACGATGAAAACAATCATATCACAATTCCTGGTTTTTACGATGCTGTTGAAGAATTGTCACTTGAAGAAAGAGCTGAGATGGCAAAAGCTCCATTTTCTCTAGAGGCTTATAAAAATGCCTTAGATATAGACGAAGAATATGGTGAAAAAGGGTATACAACTAACGAGCGTAACTCTATTCGTCCAACATTAGATGTTAACGGAATTTGGGGAGGTTATACCGGTGAAGGTGCAAAAACTGTAATTGCAAGTAAAGCTTATGCTAAAATTTCAATGCGATTGGTTCCTCACCAAGAATCAGAAAAAATAACCGCATTATTTACCAAGCATTTTGAAAGTATTGCGCCAAAATCTGTAAAAGTAAAAGTAACGCCACACCACGGAGGTGAAGGTTATGTAACACCAATTGACAATATTGGATACAAAGCAGCCAACAAAGCGTATACTGAAACATTTGGAGTTCCTGCAATACCACAACGTTCTGGAGGTAGTATTCCAATTGTAGCGTTGTTTGAGAAAGAACTAAAAAGTAAAACTATTTTAATGGGATTTGGATTAGACAGTGATGCCATTCACTCTCCAAACGAACATTTTGGAATTTTCAATTATTTAAAAGGAATTGAAACCATTCCATTATTTTACAAGTATTTTGTAGAAATGTCTAAATAATAAAAAAGCTCCAATTTAAAATTGGAGCTTTTTACTTTTTAGCTTTCTAACTTTCAAAACCTTAAGACTTGTTACTTATAGTTTCTTCACGTAATCTGTAATAATTACAATTTGCGTAGGCCCAACTTTACCTTCAATATATTTTTCATTTTCACGATCTAAGCTAATTCTACGCACAGCCGTTCCCTGTTTTGCCACCATACTTGACCCTTTTACTTTCAAATCTTTAATCAAAACTACAGAATCTCCTGCTTGCAAAATCACACCGTTCACATCTCTATGAATCACAGTATCTTCTGCTTCTTCACCTTCACCTGTTGCCTTTGCCCATTTTAAATTCTCCTCATCTAAATACAACATATCCAGTAAATCTTGAGGCCAACCTTCAGCACGCAATCGTGTTAACATACGCCAAGCAACAACCTGAACAGCTGGCACTTCACTCCACATACTATCGTTTAAACAACGCCAATGATTTGCATCAACATTGTCAGGATTTTCAATTTGGTCAATACATGTTCCACAAGCCAAAATACTATCATCTACAGTTCCAACAGGCATTGGAGGCAATTTATAGATACTTAAATTTTCATCAGAAGTACACAATTCACATTTAGACCCACTACGTTCTTGTAATTTATTTAAAATACTCATTCATTTATTTTTAGAATTACAAAAATACACTTATTAAATAGCAATCACAATTATTTGGGCGTTCCCTTTCAGGTCGGGCTGTACGTTGCAAGTCCTCGCTATCGCTGTGGGCTTTTCACTGCCATCCCTAACGCAAAAAGTTGTAACCTTTAAACCTAACAGGTTTTCAAAACCTGTTAGGTTTGTTTTTACGCGCTTTAAAATAAGTTAAAAGCACAATATTAATATTTTAACATATCTATAAGATAATAATTTATCGCACATTACGTTATTTGTATAACCAACTACTATGTTATGATTAAAAATTTCTTTTGGATGTGCGCTGGTGCAGATACCGACCTATTAAAAAATTGCTCAAAAGCCGAACAACATAAATTTATTGGCATTGGCGGAACCGTATTTTTTACCGCTGTTATGGCTTTTATTGCTGCTAGCTATGCCTTATATACCATTTTTGATAATTATTATTCCGCAATCTTTTTTGGATTGGTGTGGGGATTATTAATCTTTAATTTAGATCGTTTTATTGTTTCAACCATAAAAAAAAGTGAAAATAAGTGGAGTGAAGTGTTACAAGCAACACCTCGTCTTATTTTGGCAGTAATTATAGCTATTGTTATTTCAAAACCGTTAGAATTAAAAATTTTCGAAAAGGAAATCAATCAAGTTTTATTGACACAAAAAAACGAATTAACTTTAGCGAATAAAACTCAAATAGCCGAGCAATTTACACCCGAAATTGAAAAACTTCAAACTGAAATAAATGTACTTAAACAAGAAATTGTTACGAAAGAACTAGCAACAAATTCCTTATACGATACTTATATTTCAGAAGCCGAAGGTACTGCAGGAACAAAATTATTAGGCAAAGGACCTGTTTATAAAGAAAAACGAGAAAAACACGATGCTGCTTTAGCTGAATTACAACAATTAAAAACAGACAATAAAACAACGATTTTAGACAAAGAAACTCAAATTTCAAACTTAACAGCACTTCAAAAACAACAAGAAACAACTACACAACCAATAATTGAAGGTTTTGACGGATTAATGGCGCGTATCAATGCCTTAGATAAACTTCCTTGGCTACCTTCATTCTTTATCTTTTTATTGTTTTTATCCATTGAAACTTCCCCTATAATTGCAAAATTAATTGCTCCAAAAGGTGAATACGATTTTAAATTACAAGATATTGAAAGTGCCGTTAAAACATGGCTAACACAAAAAGAGAAACAACGTAGCCTCGTTTTAAAAACCGACAATTTACTGAATGAAACTATTTACAATGAACTTGCTGATGAGACTGAACTGTATGCTTATAAAAAACAAAAAGCACGTGAAATATTACAATTACAAGCCGATGCTTTTTACAAAAGTCAGAAAAATATAATAAGCTAAAATTAATGAATACTAGAAACTAGCTCTTTTATTTTCAAAGCTTTTTCAAAATGATTGAGTTTGTGGGTTTGTATCCACCAAGTTGCAACTTCCATTAACAACTCTGGATTGTCATTTTTATTTGCAAAAAAAGCGTAGAATGATAATCCTACATTGGTTCCTTTCTTTGCAATTTTATCGTTACAAACCGTTATTATTTTTTGTTTCATTTCCTCATTCATCTGAAACTAATCTTCTAAAGGATAAATAGTAGTACTGTAGCCCATCCATTTTTGCAATTTATCATAAATTAACTGCTGATCTTCTTTTGAAAAATCTTTAATTCGTGTTTTATGCGAACCTGCTTTTAATACCATTTTTAAAGCATCTACATGTGGTTTTGGATTAGGAGCACAAGCACCCCAAGGATCATATTCACCGTAAATATATAAAATTTGCTTCCCTTTATTTTCAGCAAAATCGCGCACTTCTTTTATATAATTTGGATTGTAAGTTAAATCTGTATCTTTAGGTGCAAATCGTTTATTAGTTGGGTTATGAACTACTTTCAATAAATCTTTTACAGGTGCTGTATCAAAACCATAATACCCCAATTCAATCATATGCTGGTAGTAAGAAGGCAATAAATCTTCATACGTTTTATCATTGTAAAAGTTGATCCCAACAACACTATTAATATAATCAAACAATTCTTTTGCAGTTGCATTACCGTTTGGAATATTATCACATTCGCCTCTCCATTGCCAAAATGAAAACGGAAATTCTAACACCGCATATTCCAACGCTTCTTCTCTAGAAAGTTGCGTAAAACTCATATTTTTTAAGGTTGCATAACTTGTGATTTCCTGTAAAACTGAATCTCTATTTTCTAAAACTTGTCGTTGATATTCTATAATTTTGGTTCTACAAGCATCACTACCAACAGTGTTAATTAATTCTTGAGTTCTAGGATCTTCTTGAGTGTTTATTAATGGCGCTACATACGGAACTGCAACTCTTACATCCCAAGGATATTTTGCTTTATAAATTAAAACCGTTTCACCGCCTTTACTTATCCCTGTTGAAACCCATTTCCCTGTATACAAATATCTTAATTTGGTCACTAATTTATGATAATCTTCAACCGCCTGATCATTTGTTAAATATTCCCAAGGAATGGTATCTGGTCGTGATTTTCCATAAAAACGATATTCAACCTGCACCTGATTTCCTTTTAAAATTTTACTCATTTCATACGTTCTAGGTCGCGCATTATAACCTTCGGTTACTAACACCACAGGAGCATCTTCATCAATATGTGAAATATAAACATAATGTTTAAAAGTACCTGCTTCCAGATTTTTATGATCTAACGGTTGATTTAACACCAATTGATAGGCTTTGCTAAAATGGTCTTTTGCTTCCATTTTTGTAATTTCAGCGTCTGGAAATAATTTTTCTAATTCCTGTTGAAAGGTTAAAATTTCTACAGGATCTAATTTTATAGTTCTACAACTTATAATACTAACACTTATAGCTACAAATAACAGAATGGACTTATACAATTTCATATATTATTTTTAAAAACTTTAATTTAAGACAACTGATAAGAAACAACCAACTTTATTAACTTCGTCTTATGAGATATCAACAAAAATAATGATAAATAATACATTGGTTATATTTGTGATTACATTTATGAAAATATTAAGTTTTTCTGATTGAGACTTCAGTATTCCTAACAATGAATTGCATTTTACAATTTACTTTTAGTGCTTACTCCATTTACCAAGCGAGAAATCCCTAACGAGTTTTCATTTTTTAATTCGTTTGGCAATAATTCATTGGGCCAATTTTGATAACTAAACGGTCGTACCCAACGTTTGATAGATTCAGTACCAACTGCTGTAAATCTGCTATCGGTTGAAGCAGGATAAGGACCGCCGTGTACCATTGCTGGACACACTTCAACACCTGTAGGAACTCCGTTAAAAATTATTCTTCCCACTCTATTTTTAAGTGCATTCACAATTGAGGTATAATCTTCAATTTCATTTTCAGCCAAAATTGTTCCAGTTAATTGTCCTTCTAAATTTGAAATAATCATTGCTAGCTCTTCTTTATTTTTGCATTGAACAACCATTGAAAACGGTCCAAAAACTTCTTGATGTAACTTGGTGTTTTCTAAAAAAGTAGCTCCTTCAACAGTTGTAATTAATTGCCTTCCATAATTGGGTGCAACTTCACCGGTGAATTCTGAGCTAATTTTCAATCCTTTCTGCACAAGCATTGTTGCTTTGTTACTTTCATAAGCGCCAATAATAGTTGGATGCAACATACAATTTGGTTCATGCTGCACAATCTCTTCAGATAAAACTTGTATGAAATTAGATAAATCGTTGCCTTTAATTCCTAAAATTAAACCCGGATTGGTACAAAATTGTCCTGAGCCTAAAGTAATTGAACTGGCATAAGTTTTTGCCCAATCAGCCCCTTTTAGTTTAGCCGCCTTTGGTAAAAGTATTACAGGATTTATGCTTCCCATTTCTGCAAATACAGGAATTGGCTCATCTCGTTGTGTAGCCAGATTATACAAAGCCCTACCTCCTTGAATACTACCTGTAAAACCTACCGCTTTTACTTTTGGGTTTTTAACCAACGAAATGCCTACTTGAATACCGCTACTATTTAAATTTGAAAATACGCCGTTTGGCATTCCTGTTATTTCTGCAGCTTTTATAATTGCTGAAGCTACTAATTCACCCGTTCCAGCGTGCATTGGATGTGATTTTACAATTACCGGACAACCAGCCGCAAAAGCTGCCGCAGTATCTCCTCCTGCAGTTGAATAAGCCAACGGAAAGTTACTTGCACCAAAAACAACCACAGGACCTAAAGCCACTAACATTTTACGAAGATCAACTTTTGGAATTGGAGTACGGTTTGGATTTGCCGTTTCTATAACAGCTTCAACCCAAGAGCCTTCTTTTACCAAATTTGCAAATGAATACAGTTGAAAAATTGTTCTTCCTCTTTCAGTAATGGCTCTACTTTCTGGAAAACCTGATTCTAAACAATAGGTTTTTAGTAATGTATCTCCCAAATTCTCAATTTGATTTGCTATTTCGTTCAAAAATTCACTTTTTTTATGTCCTGAAACTTTTTGAAATAATTTATATGCCTCAGCTGCTAATTCGGTTGCTTGTAGAATTTCTACTTCGGAGGCTTCAACGAATAAAGTATCATTTTCTTTATTAGCTATCGGGTTAAAAGTTTTAAATGTTTTATTACCTACTGAAGATAATAAGTTTCCAATATAATTTTTACCTGTAATCATTGTTGAAATGCGTTATAAAGTTACCTGCCTTACTTGAAAGTGTGTTATTTGTTATATCAAATATATTAATAATTCTTTTGTGTTAGCGATAGCAGTGGTATCCTTATTTGTAATGTGAAGCTTTGTGAAGCTTCACATTACAAATAAGATTTAACGAATAGCGCGACCGCTTGCGGAAACACCCAAATAGTTATTTAAATACACAGTTAAACTTCTAATAAGTTATCATTTATTAATATTATTTTACCTTATAAAATTAGTTTTTTTAAAAAAATAGATTAGTTTTGATTTAGCATTTTATGTTATGAAAGTTTTACCATTTAAAATACCGAAGCCTGACAATATTACTTTATTTATTAAAGAGTATAAAGATGAGTCGTTTTATGAAAAATTACACCAACACAAGGAGATACAAATTAGCCTTGTTTTACACGGTGAAGGAACGTATATTATTGGTGATTGTGTTGGTGATTTTAAACAACATGATATTTTTGTTGTAGGTGAAAACTTGCCGCATGTATTTAAAAGAGATGAAGCCTTTGAGCATAATACTTCTATGGTTTCTATATTTTTTACGAAGGATTCTTACGGAGAAAACTTTTTCGAACTTCCTGAATTCGAACATTTTACCGACTTTTTTAATAATTTAGAGTTGGGGTATAAAGTGAATTCTAAAAAAGCTAAATTAACAAAACTATTAACTGATATACAGTACGAAAGCAAATACCGTCAGTTTACTTCATTTTTAGAAATTTTAAATTTAATAGCAAAAGCAAAAAAACGAAAACTATCATCTTTGATTAATTTGAAAAAATATGCAGGTGATGAAGGAAAGCGTATGAGTGATATTTTTCAATACTCTATGGATAATTTTCATAAAGAGGTAAGTTTACATGATGTTGCTAATATTGCGAATATGACACCAAATGCATTTTGCCGTTACTTTAAACAACGAACCAACAAAACTTTTGTAAACTTTTTAATTGATATTAGAATTGGGAACGCTTGTAAGTTGTTGACTAAAAAAAATGATTTAAGTATTACCGAAATTTCCTACAAATCTGGGTTTAATAATTTGGCTAATTTTAATCGAAAGTTTAAAGCGATTAAAGGGATTACGCCTTCAGAATACCGTAAAAAACATTAAAGAAAGCCTAACTCTTTTTGTTTTTTCTTTGTCATTCCTTTTACAACCAAATCGTACGAATGGTCTATTAGTTCAATAATTAATTCATTAGAAATATAGCCTTCAATAGTAACAGTATTCCAATGTTTTTTACTCATATGGAAACCTGCAATTACATCTTCGTGAGCTTCTCTTAATTGAATTGCTTTTTCAGGATCGCATTTTAAATTAACTTTAGTTGGTTGATGTTCTAATCCGGTTAGTGCAAACATTTTTTCAGCAACTTTAAAAACCAAGGTTGTTTCATCAAAAGGAAAACACTCTGTTACATATTTTTTTGACAAGCAATAGTCTCTAAATTCTTCTATATTCATAATTTAGTTAATTATTTAAATCCTTTTTATTTTCAGGTAAAACCAAATGTGTGTACACAAATTTCCAACCAGCAGTTTCTAATAATTTTTCAATCATTTCAATTGAATCTAGTGCTTCTTTTTTTGCCGAAATAAGCAACCCACTTTCTGGAATTTTATCAATAATAAAATCTTTAGCTTCTTTATTTAATTCTGTTAAATCATCAGCCTTAAACTTATTAAAAAAACCGTCTTTTTTATCAAAGTATTTTACATCTGTTTCAACCGATAATATTTTTGGTTCAGGAAATTGAGTCAATAAAATTTCTTTAGATTGATTTTTTGATTCTAATTTAATTTGAGATAAATCGTACCCAATATGCACTTTGGCCTTAATTAATAAAATTGCCTTTTTTTTGGAGATAAAAAATTTAAGAAAATGCTTCTTTTTATCTTCATATTGATAAATTTCGGCAAATTCTCCTTCCACAGAAATCAAATTACAAACACTTTTAATTTTCTGAATTAATATTTCAGATTGTTTTACAGTTTGCTTTTCACTTACCTTCCATTTAAAATAAGTAATACCTAAATATGCTAAAACGGCACCTAATAAAGACCCTAAAAATATATCCATAGTAATCAAAGATAACAAATGTATTAGATTATAAACAAATCACTTGCAATACCATCGGCTAAAAACTTACCTTTTTTGGTAGTTAATAAAACGCTAACTAAATCAGGGTTATTTTTAATTTGCAACAAACCATTTTTAATAAAAGGCGCTGCATTTATTTTTAACTTTTGAAGAAATTCTGAACCAAAGTCTGTTTCTATTTTAGTAAATGAAACACCCCAAATGGTTCTTAAGCCTGTCATAATATACTCGTTATACCTATTTTCTACTGAAAGTTCTTCAACAGTTATTGGTAAAATATTAGCTTCTAAAGACTTTATATATTTTGCATTGTTTGAAATATTCCAAGCGCGCTCGGTTCCATTAAAAGAATGCGCTGACGGACCAATACCTAAATAGTTTTCGCCCAACCAATAAGAAGTATTGTGCTTTGAAAAATAAGCAGGTTTACCAAAATTTGAAATTTCATAATGTACAAATCCCTGTTTTTGGGTTTGGGAAACCAACAGATTAAAATGTTCCAAGGCTAAATTTTCATCAACAGGGGCAACTTTTCCTTTTTTAATAAAACTTGCTAATGCTGTTTTTTCTTCAACCGTTAAGGCATAACTTGAAATGTGTGGCACTCCAAATTCAAAAGCTATTTTTAAATTTTCGAGCCATTTTTTTGCGCTCATATTTGGCACTCCGTAAATTAAATCGATGGTAATATTGTCGAAATATTTTAGGGCTTCTTTTAAGCACTTTTTAGATTCTTCAGCTGTATGCGCCCTATTCATAAACTTTAAATCGTCTTCAAAGAAAGATTGAATTCCTATACTTAGACGGTTAATCTGTAATTTTGATAGTTCAAGTATTTTTTCAGAAGTTAAATCGTCTGGGTTAGCTTCTAGTGTAATTTCAGCATTTTCAATTACCGTATAATTTGAATAAATAACCTCAAAAATCTCATGTAATTCCTTTGAATTCAAAATACTTGGAGTTCCTCCTCCAAAATAAATGGTTTTTATTGCTTCGTTACCAAATTCATGTTTTCTTAGTACAAGTTCTTTTTTTATTGCAAGTAGCAACTCATTTTTCTTTTTTAATGAAGTAGAAAAGTGAAAATCGCAATAGTAACATGCTTGTTTACAGAAAGGTATATGAATGTAAATTCCGGCCAATGGGTTGTTTTTTAGATAAATCAAATGTACACTTTTATTTAAAAAAACTAGAAACGTGATTTAAGTTACCTATTTTGTAAAAACAGTATTGTAAATTTGAGAAAACCGAACTGTTATGTACACCTATATTGTATCTTTTAAAGTAAAAGAAGGCGAAGGTATATCCTTTGTTGAACTGCAAAAATTTGAAGAATTAACTGAAGCTAAACCAGCTGGTTTGGATCATTTTCATATTTTTAAAGACCAAAATGAAGAAAATCGCTTTTTTTTAGTTGAATATTGGGCCTCAAAAGAAGATCGTTTAAAAATGGAAGCTTCAAAAGAGTACCAGTTGTTTCGTGAGCATAGAAAACTCGTAGTTGAGAAAAAATATGAAACGTATGAGTGTGATGTAATTATCTAATTTACTTTTTTACTCTTTTTTCGTTTTGCTTTACAAATGAAGCCCAGCCTGTGTAATTTTTATCGACTGTGGCTTTTCCGCTATTGTAAAAATGACAAACAGCAGCTGCTAAACCATCGGTAGAATCTAGGTTTGTTGGTAATTCTTTAATTTTCAATAAACTTTGTAACATTTTGGCAACCTGTTCTTTACTTGCATTTCCGTTACCCGTAATGGCCATTTTAATTTTTTTGGGGGAATATTCGGTAATAGGAACTTCACGCGATAAACCAGCAGCCATTGCTACACCTTGAGCTCTCCCTAATTTTAACATAGATTGTACATTTTTCCCAAAAAAAGGCGCTTCAATTGCAATCTCATCAGGATGATAAGTCTCAATTAAATGAATGGTGCGTTCAAAAATTAATTTCAGTTTTACATAATGGTCGGAATACTTTTTCAGCATCAATTCATCTAACCGAATTAACTCCATTTTTTTATTTACAACTTTAATCAATCCAAACCCCATAATGGTTGTTCCTGGATCTATGCCTAATATGATTTTTTCTGAACTCAATTATTTGTTTATTTGTAAAACCAAATGTACAATATCTCACACAAATATAAACGCATACTATTTTTAATAGTTAAACTTGTTATTGTTTTTGCAGCCTGTTACTTTATGTATCATAAACTAGCTGACAATGAACTTTTATCGTTTACCAAGCTTAGAGAACAATTCACCTTAGTTTTTTCAAACAATAGTTGGGCATTAATAGGCATCCTATTATTTACAGATGCCAATTGGTTTTTAGAAATATTTAAGTGGAAAACATTGGTTACTTCATTTAAAAAAATCACTTTTGTTGAAGCCTATGAACAAAGTTTTGGATCGCATACTGCTGCGTTAATTACACCAAACAGAATTGGAGAATACGGGGCAAAAGCCCTATATTTTGAAAAAGAAAATCAAAAAAAAATTATAGGATTAAATTTTATTGGCAATCTATGTCAGTTAACCGCAACTGTATTATTTGGTTGTGTAGGTTTGTTTGTTGTGCTTTCAAAATTCAAGTTAAATTTACCCTCATTTAATTTTAAAACTGTTTTCATAATAACAATTATTTTAGGCATTTTAATAGTATTCAGAAAACAATTTGGGTTCTTAAAAATTGAAACCTATTTACATCAATTTTTACGGTTTTTTAAATCCGTTTCTACAACAATCTACCTAAAAACATTGGGATTATCCATCGCTCGTTATTTGGTATTTTCACATCAATTTTATTTTTTATTGCTATTATTTGGGGTTGAAGTCGATTATATTACAGTTATAAGTCTCATTTTTTGTATGTATTTTTTTGCTTCATTTATTCCTAGCTTATCCATTTTTGATTGGGCAATCAAAGGTTCGGTTGCAGTTTGGTTGTTTCAGCTAATTGAAATTAACGAGTTAACCGTAATTACAATCACCACTTTTATGTGGATTTTAAACTTTGCAATACCTGCTTTAATTGGAAGTATATTTGTATTGAACTTTAAAACTTCTCATTTAAAATGATTGTTTTTACAATACTAATTTTCATTGTTTACACTCTTTTGGTTTTATCATTTATGGTAGGTTTTGATAAAATTAAATTGACTACAACAACTTTTGAAAAACCAAACAACCATTTTTCTATCATCATTCCTTTTAGAAATGAAGCTGCTAATTTGAAAGCGCTTTTACAATCAATTTTAGAACTTAATTATCCTACTCAATTATTTGAAATTTTATTGGTAAATGATGACTCTTACGATGATTCTTTTGCTATTATTGAAACCTTTCAGCACAAAAACTCACAACTCCATATAACTTTAATTCAAAATAATCGGAAAACAGGTTCTCCCAAAAAAGACGCCATAAACACTGCTATTGAAAATGCACAATTTAATTGGCTTATAACTACGGATGCCGATTGTGAAGTTCCTAAAAATTGGCTCAACAGTTTCAATACTTTTATTGAAGAAAAACAACCTGTTTTTATAAGTGCTCCTGTAAAGTTTCAAAAGGAAAAATCGTTGCTATTTCATTTTCAAAATTTAAATTTTATAAGTTTAATAGGGAGTACCATTGGAGGCTTCGGTATAAAAAAACCATTTTTATGCAACGGAGCTAATTTGTGTTACAGAAAAGATATTTTTAAAAAAATAAACGGTTTTGAGGGAAATAACTCTATTGCAAGTGGAGATGATATTTTTTTGTTAGAAAAAATGTTCCAAAATTACCCAACTAAAACACTGTTTTTAAAATCTAGCGAAGCTGTAGTTAGCACAAAAGCTGAGAACTCTTGGAAATTATTTTTTAACCAACAAATCCGTTGGGCTTCAAAAACAAATGCTTATAAAAATTGGTTTTCAAAAATGGTAGGTTTGGCTGTTTTTACAACAAATTTAGCCATTGTAATTGTTGGGGTTTCACTTTGCTTCACCCCCCATAATTGGATGTTTTTTATTGCTATACTTGTACACAAAATGTTTATTGATGTACTTTTAATTGAAAAAACAACACAATTCTTAAACGCAAAAGATTCCCTACTGTATTACCCTTTAATAAGCATTGCATACCCACTTTATATTGTGTTTATAGCAAGTGCTTCATTACTTAAAAAGTACGAATGGAAAGGACGCATATTTAAGCAATAATTACTCTTTTATTTCAAATAAACTTGAAATAATTCCTTCAGAATTTAGCCACAAATAAGCTATAACCACTAATAATAGTAATAACAAAAACAGTCTTTTTTTATTAGGTTGTTTTCTTTTTTTAAACCGTTGATCTCCCATAATAATATTTTTAAAATTATTCTTTTTTAGCGCGTAACATTTCTCTTTTCCCTGGAGGACCAGGCAATCTTTCTACCGTAAAACCAACAGTTTGTAAAGCTCTTCGTACGCTTCCTTTTGCACTATAAGTTACTAAAACTCCTTCTTTTTTTAACGAATTAAACATTGCTTCAAAAATTTCTTCGGTCCATAATTCTGGTTGAACCCGTGCCCCAAAAGCATCAAAATAAATTAAATCGAAGGTATTTTCATCATCAATTTCATTAAAAAACTGTTTTCTTTTTGTTAAAGAAAATTCAGAAGAAACCGCTTGTTTTTCATCCCAATTTTGCTGATGCATTTTTTTGAAAATTTCAATCGTATTTTCAGCACCTAACTCTGAAACATAATTTAATTTCTCAACTTCTTCTAAAGCCACAGGATACGCTTCTACCCCAACATAATCAATTTTCAACTTTAATTTCTGAGCTTCTAAAAACGTAATAAAACTATTTAAGCCTGTTCCATAACCAATTTCAAGAATACTTAACTCGCTATTTGCAAACAATTGTAAACCACTTTTAATAAAAACGTGATAAGCCTCTTGAATAGCGCCGTATTTAGAGTGGTATTGTTCATTCCATTCTGGTAAATGTATGGTTGAAGAACCATCAGCTGTTACAATAATTTCTCGCTTCAAAAGTTTGCTTTTTAAATTAAAATTTCAATACACAAATATCACAATTTTATCAACGCCATAAACAAAAAAGTAATAGTTTAATTTTTATAAAAAAATAAAACATATCTAAGTTATTGTGTTAATTGTGCATTTTTTTTTTTAGCTAATTACTTATTCATATACTTTTGGGGTATTAATTTAAAAATAAGATATTTACCTTTTTAAAAAATTGAATTACTAATGAAAAAAATATAGTAATTTTGTTTTAACTTAAAATACGATTAACAATGGCTTTACATATAGAAAAAATAGCGACCTCTAAAATTTCAGAAGTTGATTTTAGCAACTTAAAATTTGGACAAGTTTTTACAGATCATATGTTTGAATGTGATTTTGAAAATGGAGCATGGCAAACGCCAAAAATTAGACCATACCAAGCTCTAAGCATTGATCCTTCTGCAAAAGTTTTCCATTATGGGCAAGCAGTTTTTGAAGGCATGAAAGCTTATAAAGACGATAATGACGAAATTTGGTTGTTTAGACCAGAACAAAACCAAGAACGTATCAACAAGTCAGCTGAGCGTTTAGATATGCCTGCTTTTCCAAAAGAATATTTTATGGAAGGCTTAAATACCTTGCTAAAAATGGATAGCGAGTGGGTTAAAAAAGGAGAAAATAATGCTTTGTATATTCGTCCGTTTGTAATAGCTACAGAAAATTGCGTTTCTGCATCCTCATCAACCAACTATAAATTTATGATTATTTGCTCTCCTGTTCAAGGGTATTATGCAGGTGAAGTAAAAGTAGTTTTTGCTGACAAATACAGTAGAGCAGCAAATGGCGGTGTAGGATTTGCAAAAGCAGCAGGTAATTATGCAGCATCATTTTACCCTGCAAAATTAGCAGCAAATGATGGTTACCAACAAATTGTTTGGACAGATGCTTCAACCCATGAGTATTTAGAAGAAGCGGGTACAATGAATGTGTTTTTTAGAATAAATGACACGTTATATACTGCACCAACTAGCGATCGTATTTTAGATGGCGTTACCCGAAAAAGTATTATTGAATTAGCCAAAAGCGAAGACATCAATGTTGAAGTAAGAAAAATTAGTGTAAAAGAAATTGTTGAAGCTGCTAAAAAAGGTGAATTATTAGAAATGTTTGGAACTGGTACAGCCGTGGTTATTAGTCCTATTTCAGCATTTTCAAATAAAGGTGAGAATTTTGATCTTCCTAAATTGGAAAACAGCTACGCAGCATTGCTTAAA
Organism: Lutibacter agarilyticus; assembly: GCF_900188235.1. Taxonomy (GTDB): domain Bacteria; phylum Bacteroidota; class Bacteroidia; order Flavobacteriales; family Flavobacteriaceae; genus Lutibacter; species Lutibacter agarilyticus. Next base: position 411,862 of record NZ_FZNT01000003.1, read on the forward strand.
AAGAAAATGACAGATATTCAACGTAACTTATCTGAAGATAAATTTGGATGGAGAGTAAAAGTACAATAAATCAAAAAATAGGGCGTTTTGCGAAACACCTTTAAATTTTATATATTACAACTGCTAAAACAATCGGAGTAACTTCCGATTGTTTGGCGTATATTTTGACCTAGGTCAAATTAAAAACCAACCTATGAATACATTAAACGAAGCTAAAAAAAACTTACAAGAAAAAGGGTTTCTAGCTATTGAAACTCCAAAAAACATAAATTATGTTGAGGAAATTAACAAACTAAGAAAAGAGAAAAATGCCGTTATTTTAGCTCATTATTACCAAGAAGATGCCATTCAAGATATTGCTGATTTTGTTGGTGACAGTTTAGCATTGGCACAAAAAGCAGCAAATACAGATGCTGATATTATAGTTTTTGCCGGAGTACACTTTATGGCCGAAACTGCTAAAATTTTAAATCCAGAAAAAAAAGTAGTATTACCTGATTTAAAAGCAGGCTGTTCATTGGCTGATTCTTGTCCGCCAGCTGAATTTGAAGCTTTCAAAAAATTACATCCAAATCACTTGGTTGTTTCTTATGTAAATACTTCCGCAGAAATTAAAGCATTGACTGATATTGTTTGTACTTCTTCAAACGCTGAAAAAATCATTAATTCTATTCCAAAAGATCAACCAATTATATTTGCTCCTGATAGAAATTTAGGTGCTTGGTTGATTAAAAAAACAGGAAGAGATATGGTACTTTGGGATGGTGCTTGTATGGTTCACGAAGCTTTTTCTATAGAAAAAATATTGAATTTATATGCTGAAAATCCGGAATCTGAAATTATTGCACATCCTGAATCTGAAGCACATTTATTAAAAGTAGCCAAATATGTTGGTTCAACTTCAGGCTTGTTAAATTATGTAAAAAATAGTCCGGCTAAAACATTTATTGTGGCTACTGAAGTTGGTATTTTACATAAAATGAGACAAGAATCTCCTGATAAAATATTAATTCCAGCACCTGTTGAAGACGATAACTGTAACTGTAGCGAGTGTTTTTACATGAAAATGAATACGATGAAAAAATTGTATTTATGCTTAAAACACGAATTACCTGATGTTGAAGTTGATGCTGAGTTAAGCAAAAAAGCACTAGTTTCAATAGAACGTATGTTAGAGCTTTCAAAATAAACAACCATTTAAATGAACGCTGAAAAGAAGATACACAATACTGATTTTTTAGTTATTGGATCAGGAATTGCAGGTTTATCATTTGCTTTGAAAACTGCAAACCATTTTAAAGATGCTTCCATTACAATTATTACTAAAGATGAAAAAAATGAGTGTAATACAAAATATGCTCAAGGTGGAATTTCAACAGTTTGGGATAAAACAGTCGATTCATTTGAACAACATATTAAAGATACTTTAATTGCAGGTGATGGTGTTTGTGATGAAGATGTGGTAAAAATGGTAGTTAAAAGCGCTCCTGACCGTTTACAAGATTTAATTGAATGGGGCACACAGTTTGATAAAACTAAAGATGGCAACTATACTTTAGGACGTGAAGGAGGTCATTCTCAAGACCGTATTTTACACCACAAAGACATTACAGGAGCAGAAATAGAACGCGCTTTAATAGAGCAGGTTGATAAAACAAAAAACATTACTTTTTTAACCTATCATTATGCTATTGATTTAATTACAGAACATCAGTTAAAAAAGAAAAAAACTAAGCGAGCTGAAAAAATTACTTGTTACGGTGCTTATGTCTTAGATCAGAAAAAAAACATTGTAAAAACATTTTCAGCAAAAGTTACCATGCTTGCTACTGGTGGAAATGGTCAGGTTTATAATACAACTACCAATCCTGTAATAGCAACCGGAGACGGAATTGCAATGGCTTATAGAGCCAAAGCTGAAATTTCAGATGTTGAATTTATTCAATTTCACCCAACAGCATTGTACAATCCAGGGGAATATCCTGCTTTTTTAATTTCTGAAGCTGTAAGAGGAGAAGGTGCCATTTTACGTGATTATAATGGCAAACGATTTATGCATAAATACGATCCTCGTGAAGAATTAGCATCGCGTGATATTGTAGCCAGAGCCATTGACACAGAATTGAAAAAAAGTGGAACAACAAATGTTTATTTAGATTGCACGCATATTGACTTTGAAGCTTTTAAAAAACATTTCCCAAATATAACCGAAAAATGCTTGACTTTAGGAATTGATGTACGCAAAGATTACATTCCTGTTTGTCCAGCACAACACTATATTTGTGGAGGCGTTACTGTAAATAAAAAAGCAAAAACATCTATTAAAAACTTATATGCAAGTGGTGAAGTAACACGCTCTGGTTTGCATGGCGCCAACAGATTGGCTTCAAATTCATTATTAGAAGGACTTGTATATTCTTACAATGCTTTTAAAAATTTGACCAGACGTTTTCATAAAATAAAAACTCCAAAAAATATTCCTGTATGGAATGATAGTGGTGTTGTAAAAAACATGGAAAAAATACTGATTACGCATGATAGAAATGAAGTAAAAACCATTATGAGTAATTATGTAGGTATTGTTCGGTCTAATGAACGCTTATTACGTGCTGAACGGAAACTACGCGTTTTATACGAAGACAATAAACGTTTGTACGATCATTCTGAACTTTCTACAGATTTATGTGAACTAAGAAATTTAATAACAACAGCTTATTTAATTACACAATTTTCAAAAAATAGAAAAGAAAATAAAGGCGGTTTTTTTAGCGCTGATTTAATAAAAAAGGAGAGTTAAAAGCTCCTTTTTTATTTGTTATAATTTTAAATAAGTTTAATCATTCAACATTTCCCACAAAGTATCCTTTAACTCTGTAAGTCCTTGCTGTGCAACCGATGAAATAAACAAGGTTTGAATACCTTCAGGAAGTTCCTGCTTAATTTCTGCTTTCAACTCATCGTCTAACATATCTGATTTTGAAATAGCCAACAAACGGTCTTTATCTAACAATTCAGGATTATGTTGTTTCAACTCATTTAATAGAACATTGTATTCTTTTTTAATATCATCTGAATCAGCAGGTATTAAAAATAACAAGGTTGAATTTCGTTCAATATGACGTAAAAAACGATGCCCTAAACCTTTGCCTTCAGCAGCTCCTTCAATAATACCCGGAATATCAGCCATTACAAAAGTTTGAAAATCTCGGTATTCTACAATTCCTAAATTAGGTTTTAAGGTAGTAAAAGCATAATCTGCAATTTTTGGTTTTGCAGAAGTTAATACTGACAACAAAGTAGATTTTCCAGCATTTGGGAAACCAACTAAGCCAACATCAGCCAATACTTTTAATTCTAATTGAAACCAACCTTCTTGCCCTTCAACACCTGGTTGCGCATAACGCGGAGTTTGATTTGTTGAACTCTTAAAATGCCAGTTACCTCTACCTCCCATTCCTCCAGGAAGTAATTTTTGTTCTGTATTTTCTTTAGTTATTTCAAATAAAATTTCTTGAGTTTCACCATCACGAATAATAGTTCCTAAAGGCACATCAATGTAAACATCTTTTCCGTCGCTACCTGTACTACGTTGTTTAGATCCGTCTCCACCATGTTCGGCTCTAAAGTGCTTTTTAAATTTTAATGGATATAGTGTCCACATATTCGTGTTTGCACGGATAATTACATGACCACCACGACCACCATCACCACCATCAGGTCCACCTTTGTCAATGTATTTTTCTCTATGTAAATGCATTGATCCTCTACCACCTTTTCCCGATTCAGCGTGGATTTTAATATAGTCTACAAAATTTCCTTCAGTCATGATATCAATGTTTAACCTAATTTGTTGAATAAAAAGCTACGCATTATGCGTAATATTAATTTTTAAAGCCTATCGAAAACGTTACTTAAACGCTCTGTAATTTCGCTTATTTCACCTACCCCATTAATTCCAAAATATTTATTTTGAGCTGCAAAATAATCTTTTAAAATCGCTGTTTTGGTATTGTATTCATTAAAACGATTACGGATTTTACTTTCGTCTTGGTCATCAGATCTTCCACTCGTTTTTCCACGTTCTAATAAACGTTCTACTAGTAAATCTTCTGGAACTTCTAAAGCAACCATACCGCTAATTCCTTGTCCTTTTTCTTCTAAGAAAGCATCTAAAGCTGCTGCTTGAGATTCCGTACGAGGAAAACCATCAAAAATAAATCCGTTAGCATCGGCATTTTTTTCAACTTCAGCTTTTAACATATCAATGGTTACTTCATCTGGTACTAAATTTCCACCATCCATAAATGTTTTAGCTAACATTCCAAGTTCAGTTTCATTTTTGATATTGTATCTAAAAACATCTCCTGTTGAAATGTGAATTAAATTATACTTATCTTTTAATACATCTGCTTGGGTTCCTTTTCCTGCTCCAGGAGGGCCAAATAAAACGATATTCTTCATTGTTGGTTCTTTAGTTAGTTGATATATACTTTCTAGGTTTCTTCCAAATCCATCATAATCTAAACCATAACCAACAATAAACTTATCTGGAATTGAAAGTCCGATATAATCAATTGGTAATTCCTTTTTGAAAACATCTGGTTTAAAAAATAAGGTTGCAATTTTTAATTGCTTTACTTTTTTATCTTTAAAAATTTCATAAATTTCTTGAAGCGTATTACCCGTATCAATAATATCTTCCAAAATAACAACTGTGCGTCCTTCTAAATCTTCATTAACACCAACCAATTGTTTTATGTTCCCTGTTGAACTTGTTCCTTCGTAAGAAGCTAACTTTACAAACGAAACTTCACAATCTGAATTGTATTTTCTTACAAAATCAGCCACAAACATAAAGGAACCATTTAAAATTCCGATAAACAACGGTTTCTCACCTTGCAAGTCATTTGAAACTTGATTAACAAGTGATTGAACTGCTTCATTAATTTTCTCTGCTGAAATGTACGATTTAAAGTACTTGTCGTGTAATTTAATAATACTCATAGTGTTACTTTGTTGCAAATTTAAGAATCAATCCTTAAACTTAAATTTTATTTTTAATATTTACTAGTTTGAAATACAAAAACCGTTTTGAAATTTCAAAACGGTTTTTGTTGTATTAGGTTAACACCTAATTATTTTTTCTTTTGCTCTAATTTCTTAGTAGTATCATACATAATTGGAGATGCAATAAACAATGACGAATACGTACCTACAACTACCCCAACAATTAACGCGAACATAAATCCTTTAATTGAATCTCCACCAAATAAGAAGATGGACATTAATACCACTAACGTTGTTAATGATGTATTAATTGTTCGTCCTAATGTAGAACTTAAGGCTACGTTTACAATTTTTGAGAATTTCCAAGAAGTATGTATTCCTGTAAACTCACGAATTCTATCGAAGATTACCACCGTATCATTCAACGAGTAACCAACTACTGTTAAAATGGCCGCAATAAATGATTGTCCAATTTCCATGTCAAATGGTAATATTTTATAGAAAATTGAAAAAATTGCCAATACAATTAAAACATCATGGAAAACCGCAGCAACAGCTCCTAAACTGTATTGCCATTTTCTGAATCGGAATAAAATATATAAGAATACCACTAATAGTGATCCAAAAATAGACCATCCAGCTGCAATCTTAATATCCGAAGCAATTGTTGGTTCAACTTTAATAGAAGCCACAATTCCGGCAATTTTCTCACCATCATAACCAGGCTTAAATTGATCCATTGTTAACCCTTCAGGAAGGAATGATTTCAAGTTTTCGAATAATAAATCTTGAACTTCATCATCAATATGGTTTCCTTCTTCTTCAATTTTGTATTTTGTAGTTACTTTTAATTGACTAGCCTCACCGTAAGTTTTTACTTCAGGAGCACTTCCAAAAGCACCTTCTAAGGTTGTTCTAACATCAGCAGGGCTTGTAGCTTTATCAAATTTAATTACATAAGATCTACCTCCAACAAAATCAACTCCGTAATTCAATCCGTTTGTTACTAAAGATGCTAAACCTGCAATAATTAAACCTCCTGAAATAATGTAAGCAATTTTACGTTTTTTCAAGAAATCAACATTAATATTTGCAAATAAGTTTTTAGTAATGCTTGTGTTGAATGTAAATAATTTTCCTTTTGCAGCATACCAGTCAATTAATAAACGTGTTATAAATACTGCTGTAAATAATGAAGTTACAATACCTACCATTAATGTATAAGCAAAACCTTTTACTGGTCCTGTTCCAAATACATATAAAATAATACCAGTAAGCATGGTAGTAATATTGGCATCAATAATTGCAGATAAAGCTCCTTTAAAACTAAATCCGTGCTCAATTGAAGCTTTTAAACCTTTACCTTTGTTTAACTCTTCTTTAATTCTTTCAAAAATAATTACGTTGGCATCAACCGACATACCTATTGTTAAAATAATACCTGCAATACCTGGCAACGTTAATACGGCTCCAAATGCTGTTAAAATTCCGAAGATAAATAAAATGTTTACTGCTAAAGCTACATCAGCAAATGCTCCTGCTTTACCATAATAAAATATCATCCATAACAACACTAATATTAATGCCAATCCAAATGATAGCATACTGCTATTAATTGCTTTTTGTCCTAAAGATGGACCAACAACTTCTGATTGAATAATATGTGCTGCAGCTGGTAATTTACCTGCTTTTAATACGTTTGCAATATCTTGCGCTTCACTTACACTCATACTTCCACCTGAAATAGAAGTTCTACCTGTAGTAATTGGTGTATTTACTGAAGGTGCAGTGTGTACATTGTCATCTAAAACAACAGCAACAAACTTACCTACATTTTCAGTAGTCATTTTACCCCATAATCTTGAACCTGTTGCATTCATTGTCATACTAACTTCAGGCTTTCCTGTTTGACCGTATTCCTGACTTGCATCGTCAATTACATCCCCTTCAATAGGAGCAATATCTTCACGGTTAGATTTAATACCGTATAAATAAATTAGCTCAGTATCTTCTCCTGTTGTAATTAATTGCGATACAAATGATTTTGAATCCCATAAGAACTTCGCATATTTCATGTCGTTAGACAATAAAGCTCTTACCTCTTTTAAAGCTAAGTATGAATTTACTTTTGCAGTATCGGCTACTTTTGCAGTTGCAATTACAGATGATACTTGATTTTGTGATTGTGGTACACTTGGCGTTAAAACTGTAAATAAGTTATTCACTTGTTTTGTAGCTAAAGAATCTGAAACCTCCCCTAACAAATCATTCAATTCATCTTTGGTTGAAGTTGCTTCTTCTTCAGTAGTAACTTCTTGTTGTTTTACTAAACCTTCAATAACTGAATTTGCTTGGAAAAAGAAATTTGCTGTTTCTTGGTTTGTATATACTTCCCAAAATTGTAATTCGGCAGTACTTTGTAATAATTTTTTAACACGATCAATATCTTTGGCCCCAGGTAACTCAATTAAAATACGACCTGATTTTCCAATACGTTGAATATTTGGTTGTGTAACACCAAACTTATCAATACGACTACGTAATACTTCAAAAGCTGTATTTACAGAACCTGTAACCTCTTCTTCAATAATTGGCATTACTTCCGCATCCGTCAACTTAAAGTTAATTTTTTCACGTAAAGATTTGTTACCAAAAATACTTGGATCACTTAACTTAATGGTTCCTTTGCTTAATTTTTCAAACTCATCAAAAAATAGGTTTAAGAAAGTATCATCACTTCTTTTTTGAGCTTCTGCAGCATTTGCTAAAGCTTCATTAAAAATAGGATTCTTAGACTCGTTAGACAGTCCTACTAAGATATCTTTAACCGAAACTTGTAAAATAGCATTGATACCTCCTTTAAGGTCTAATCCTAAATTAATTTCTTTATCCTTAATATCACTATAACTAAATTGTGCAAAACCTAAATCAATTACAGGTTTGTTTGCAACAGAGTCTAAATAAACTCTTTCTAAATTTGCTATTTCTCTACCATCATCAGTTCTTGATATAGCATATTCATTTGCTTTACTTTCTACATTTTTTGTAAACCAAGTAAATGATAATTGATATATACTTACTAATCCAAATAAAATAGCGAATAACTTTATTAATCCTTTATTCTGCATGTTAAAATTTATTTAATATAAAATTCATTTTTAATAAACGTGCAAATATATAATTTCAATTAAGAACTAACAATTCTTTTTTCCTTTATTTACGTGTAAATTAAAGGTAACTTAATTTACAGCGTACTCAATTATGATTTTGCTATATTTGATACCAAATTTTTACTAAAATGAAATATTTATCAGACATAGAAATTGCTCAGGAAAAAGAACTTATTCATATAAAAAAAGTGGCTGAAAAATTAGGGGTTGAAGAAGATGACCTTGAAATGTATGGCAAGTACAAAGCCAAACTACCATTAAATTTAATTGATGAAGAAAAAATTAAGAGAAATAATTTAATTTTAGTTACCGCAATAACCCCAACCCCTGCTGGGGAAGGAAAAACAACGGTTTCAATTGGTTTAACTGAAGGTTTAAACAAAATAGGTAAACAGGCTACTGTGGTATTAAGAGAACCCTCTTTAGGCCCAGTTTTTGGAATAAAGGGCGGAGCTGCTGGTGGTGGCTACTCTCAAGTAGTTCCTATGGAGGACATTAATTTACATTTTACAGGAGATTTTAATGCGGTTGAAAAAGCAAACAATTTACTTTCAGCATTGATTGATAATAATTTACAAAGTCGATGCTGCACTTTAAATTTAGACCCTCGAACTATTCTTTGGAAACGCGTAATTGACATGAATGATCGTTCTCTGCGCAACATTACTATAGGTTTAGGCGGAACTGCAAATGGTATTCCTCGTGAAGACGGTTTTAACATTACACCAGCCTCAGAAGTAATGGCTATTTTATGCATGGCTACAGATTTTGAAGATTTAAAAAAACGCTTGGGGAATATTTTAATTGGGTTTACATTTGATAAAGACCCAATTTTCGCAAGAGATTTAAAGGCTGAAAATGCTATGGCTATTTTATTAAAGCAGGCTATTCGACCTAATTTAGTGCAAACATTAGAAGAAAATCCGGCAATTATTCACGGAGGTCCTTTTGCCAATATTGCACAAGGCACAAACACCATTATTGCCACAAAAATGGGCTTATCATTATCTAATTATGTGGTTACTGAAGGTGGTTTTGGAGCAGACCTTGGTGCTGAAAAGTTCTTAAACATAAAGTGCCAGGCTGCTAATTTAAATCCTAAAGCTGTGGTTTTAGTTGCTACCATTAAAGCGCTTCGTCATCATGGTGGTGCGCAAAAAGACAAACTTGAAATACCTAATTTGGATTTTGTAAAAGACGGTTTCTGTAATTTAGAAAAACACATTGAAAATATTAGAAAATTTAATATTGAACCTGTTGTTGCAATCAATACTTTTAAAAGCGATTCTTATGAAGAGATAGATTTTATAATTCGTGAATGCGAGAAATTAAATGTGAACGCTGTAGTTTGCGACTGTTGGTCAAAAGGTGGTGAAGGCACCAAAAAGTTAGCGCAAGCAGTTGTTAATATTGTTGAATCTAGTAAGTCTACTTTTAAACCTCTTTATAGCTGGGATTCACCTGTAAAAGAAAAAATTGAAACTATTGCAAAAGAAATTTATGGTGCTGATAGTGTTGATTTTGATAAAAAAGCTAAATTAAACTTAAAACGTATTGATAGTTTAGGGTTTAATGATTTTGCTATTTGTATGGCGAAAACACAAAAATCATTTTCAGATAATGAGTTTTTAAGAGGAAGACCTCGAAATTTTGTTGTCACCGTTCGTGAAATTGAAATTGCGGCAGGAGCTGAGTTTATTATTCCTATTTTAGGTCAAATGATGCGTATGCCAGGACTTCCTTCAAACCCTGCATCAGAAAACATGACTATTGATAAAGATGGGATTATTTTTGGGCTTTCTTAAAATTTAGTAAAGCGTCACAAACCAAAAAAGCTCCAAAATTAAAATTTTGGAGCTTTTTTTATATAAAACTTAGATAATACTAACCTAATAATGCGTTTGTAGCTTTAACACCAGCAGCACTTTCTTTAATTTTAGCAGATTCTGCTTCAGTCAATTCAACTTCAACAATTTGCTCAATTCCATTTTTACCAATAATACAAGGTACACCTATTGAAATATCACTTAATCCGTATTCACCATCCAATAAAGCTGAACAAGGGAACATTTTTTTAGAATCTAAAGCAATAGCTTTCACCATTTCAGATACTGCAGCACCTGGAGCATACCAAGCACTAGTTCCTAATAATTTAGTTAAAGTAGCACCTCCAACTTTAGTATCTTCAACAACTTGTTGCATTTTTTCTTCTGATAAAAATTCAGAAACTTTTACACTGTTACGAGCTGCTTTTCCAATTAATGGAACCATACCCACATCACTGTGACCACCAATTACCATACCATCAACATCAGATGCAGGACATCCAATAGCTTCAGCTAAACGGAATTTAAAACGAGCGCTATCTAAAGCTCCACCCATACCTATAATTCTATTTTTTGGTAATCCTGTTGCTTTATGAGCTAAATAAGCCATCGTATCCATTGGGTTACTAACAACAACAATAATTACTTCAGGAGAAAACTTAATTAAGTTTTCAGCAACTGTTTTTACAATTCCAGCGTTAATTCCAATTAATTCTTCACGCGTCATTCCCGGTTTTCTTGGAATACCACTTGTAATTACAGCCACATCACTTCCTGCTGTTTTTGAATAATCGTTTGTTATTCCTGTAATTTGAGTATCAAAACCATTTAAAGAAGCACACTGCATTAAATCCATAGCTTTACCTTCAGCAAAACCTTCTTTAATGTCAATTAACACTACTTCGTCAGCAAAATCTTTAATTGCAACGTACTCAGCGCAACTTGCACCAACAGCACCTGCTCCTACAACTGTAACTTTCATATTTTTAATTTTATTTTAATATTATTATTTTTCGAGGTATAAAAGTACTACTTTTTATATAAATAAAATGAACATTTAAGGTAATTTACGAAATCGATATTGATGATTTTTATCACGTTTATTTTACGATAAATATAAAAAAAGCAGCTTTTTACAGCTGCTTTTTACATTTTTACAAAAGAAACACCTTACGCATCAATATTTGCATATTTTGCATTTTTCTCAATAAATTCTCTACGAGGCGGAACCTCATCACCCATTAACATTGAGAATACTCTATCTGCTTCTGTTAAACTATCTATAGTTACTTGACGTAATGTTCTAAATTCAGGATTCATTGTAGTGTCCCAAAGTTGTTCAGCATTCATCTCCCCAAGACCTTTATAACGTTGAATATTCACACTTCCTCCCATATTAAGCGCAATTAAATCACGCTGATCGTCATCCCAAGCATATTCTCTTTTCTGACCTTTCTTCACCAAATAAAGTGGAGGTGTTGCAATAAATATATGTCCGTTTTCAATTAACTCTTTCATATACCTAAAGAAGAACGTAAGAATTAACGTTGCAATATGGCTACCATCCACATCGGCATCACACATAATAACTACTTTGTTATATCGAAGTTTTGACAAGTTTAACGCTCTCGGATCTTCTTCTGTTCCTATAGAGACACCCAATGCTGTAAACATATTTTTAATCTCTTCGTTTTCAAAAACCTTGTGCTGCATTGCTTTTTCAACATTTAATATTTTACCTCTTAATGGTAAAATAGCTTGAAAAGCTCTATCACGTCCTTGTTTTGCTGTTCCACCTGCCGAATCTCCCTCAACTAGGAAAATCTCACATTTCTCTGGATCAGTTTCAGAACAGTCACTTAATTTACCAGGTAAGCCACCAATGCTCATTACCGTTTTACGCTGTACCATTTCACGTGCTTTACGAGCAGCGTGACGTGCAGTTGCAGCTAAAATCACTTTTTGAACAATTATTTTAGCATCATTTGGATTTTCTTCCAAATAATCTTGTAACATTTCAGAAACTGCCTGACTTACAGCTGAAGTAACTTCACGGTTTCCTAATTTAGTTTTTGTTTGCCCCTCAAATTGAGGTTCTGCAACCTTAACTGAAACAATGGCTGTTAATCCCTCACGGAAATCATCTCCAGCAATTTCAAATTTAAGATTTTTAAGCATCCCTGATTCATCTGCATACTTTTTTAATGTTGCTGTTAAACCACGTCTAAAACCAGATAAATGTGTACCACCTTCATGGGTATTAATATTATTAACATACGAATGTAAATTTTCAGTATATGATGTATTATACACCATTGCAACTTCAACAGGTACACCATTTTTTTCACCTTCCATTGCAATAACTCCTGCAGTTAATTGTTCACGAGTTGCATCTAAATAGTTTACAAACTCAGGCAAACCAATTTCACTGAAAAAATGTTCTGTAGGATGATTTCCTTCTTCGTCAGTTACTCTTTTATCAGTAAGTGAAATTTTAAGTCCTTTATTCAAGAAAGAAAGTTCTCTTAAACGCGTAGCTAAAGTTTCGTAGTTGTACTCTGTAGTTTGTGTAAAGATAGATTTATCTGGAGTAAAGGTAACCAAGGTACCTTTCTCTGTTGTTTCCCCAATTGGTTTTGCAGGATACATAGGTTTACCTTTCTCATATTCTTGCTCCCAAATTTTACCATCACCAGAGTAAACTGTAGCTTTTAAATGGTCAGATAGTGCATTTACACAAGATACACCTACACCATGTAAACCTCCAGATACTTTATAAGAATCTTTATCAAATTTACCACCTGCTCCAATTTTAGTCATTACAACCTCTAAGGCTGAAACCCCTTCTTTTTTGTGCATTCCAACTGGAATACCACGACCATTATCTCTTACAGATACTGAGTTATCTTCATTAATTGTAACATCAATTGTATCACAGTGGCCAGCCATTGCCTCATCAATAGAGTTATCTACCACTTCATATACCAAATGGTGTAATCCTCTAATACCAACATCTCCAATATACATAGATGGACGCATACGTACGTGCTCCATCCCTTCCAACGCTTGAATACTGGAAGCGTCATAACTGTGCTTTTTTGCTTCTTCGCTCATAAAATTTAAGTTTTTTTATGTATTAACTAAATACAAATATAAGGCTTCAATTTATAGTTTTAAAACCTGCTAAGAGCTCCTAATTTGAAGTTATTAACAATTTGTAAATTACTAAAACTACGCTTAGAAACTATAAAAACCTCTAAAAACTAGTTTTTTGAATTTTTAACTTCAACTAAAATATTAAATTCTTTAATAATGGCTTATTTCGCTTTATTTTAAGTCATTTTACAAACAAAAAACGGACCTAAACTTCAATTTCGATACATATAAAGTCGTTTTCACCATGAAACACTGTTAAAAACTGAAAATAACCACACTAAATTTACATTGTTAAGAAAAAATGAAATAAAGTATTTATACTCTATATAATAATATTATTTTTGCGGATGCAACATCAGGTACTTATATTAGATTTCGGTTCGCAATACACTCAGTTGATTGCTCGAAGAGTTAGAGAATTAAACATATTTTGTGAAATTTTTCCTTACAATAGTAAAACTTTTGATATTAAAGATTACAAAGCTGTAATTCTTTCAGGAAGTCCTTTTTCTGTAAGAGCTGAAGACGCTCCACATCCCGATTTATCAGAAATTAAAGGAAAAATTCCACTTTTAGGAGTTTGTTATGGCGCTCAATATATGGCTCATAATTTTGGAGGAGAAGTAGGTGCTTCAAACACACGTGAGTATGGAAGAGCAAACCTTTCATTTATCAAAGAAAACGAATTGTTTTTTGAAGGAGTAAATGAAGGTAGCCAAGTTTGGATGAGTCACAGTGACACCATATTGGATTTACCAGAAACTTTTGAATTAATTGGTAGCACCCACGACGTTAAAAATGCTGCGTTTAAAATTAAAGATGAAAGTACATATGGCATACAATTTCACCCTGAAGTATATCATTCAAAAGATGGTTTAACTATTTTAAAAAACTTTTTAGTAAACATTGCAGGGGTTGAACAAACTTGGACTCCAGATTCTTTTGTTGAAACTACTGTTGCTGAATTAAAAGAAAAATTAGGAAACGATAAAGTTGTTTTAGGTTTATCAGGTGGTGTAGACTCTACAGTTGCGGCTACTTTAATTAGTAAAGCAATAGGTGAAAACTTGTATTGTATTTTTGTAAACAATGGTTTATTACGAAAAAATGAATTTGAAAACGTATTAGATCAATACAAACATATGGGCTTAAACGTAAAAGGCGTTGACGCTTCGGCACGTTTTTTGAAAGAATTGGAAGGAGAATCTGACCCTGAAGGAAAACGTAAAATTATTGGTCGTGTTTTTATTGAAGTTTTTGATGATGAAGCACATGAAATTCAAGATGTAAAATGGTTGGCTCAAGGAACAATTTATCCTGATGTGATAGAATCTGTTTCGGCAACTGGCGGACCTTCAGCAACTATAAAATCACATCATAATGTAGGTGGATTACCTGACTTTATGAAGTTAAAAATAGTAGAACCTTTAAATACTTTATTTAAAGATGAAGTGCGAAGAGTAGGGGCTTCAATGGGAATTGACGCTGAATTATTAGGTCGTCACCCTTTTCCAGGCCCTGGGTTTGGAATTCGTATTTTAGGAGATATTACTGCCGAAAAAGTAAGAATGCTACAAGAAGTTGATCATATTTTTATTCAAGGTTTAAAAGACGAAGGCTTATACAACAAAGTTTGGCAAGCTGGTGCTATGTTATTACCTGTAAACTCTGTGGGTGTAATGGGAGATGAGCGTACTTACGAAAAAGCAGTTGTTTTACGCGCTGTAGAATCTACCGATGGTATGACTGCCGATTGGGTTAATTTACCGTATGAGTTTCTACAAAAAACATCAAACAAAATAATAAATGGTGTAAAGGGCGTTAATAGAGTAGTATATGACATTAGCTCTAAACCACCTGCGACTATTGAGTGGGAATAAACTTTTAATAAAATCAATTTTAATTTATGAAGATAATTAAGATTTTCACATTCATACTCCTCTTTTCTACCGTAATTACTTTTGCGCAAGAAAAAAAGTACATTTCGTATGAAATAAAAAAAGGGGAGACCCTAAAAAGTATTGCCAAAAATTACAATTTATCAACTAGAGATTTAGCAAGATTAAATCCTGGAGTTAGTAGAAAACCTGTGCTTGGTACTGTTATAATTGTTCCAAATAAAAACTATGGAAAAGTAACAACAGTTGTAAAACAGGAAGAAAACTTATACAAAGTTCAGCCTAAAGAAACTTTATTTGGTATTTCAAAAAAACATGGAATTACCATTGAAGAATTAAAAGCTGCCAACCCAACTTTAAGTGATGGTCTTAAAATTGGCATGAATTTAATTATTCCTAAACCTGCGGCAACACAATTAAAAGACACTATTAATTATGTGCTTCACAAAGTAATTAAAGATGATACTGTTTTTAACTTAACAAAACGATATCATGTTTCTAAAGAAGCTTTATACCTTTTAAACCCAACATTAAAAAACGGTTTAAATTTAGGAATGTTATTAAAAATAAAACCTATTGAAGTTGAAGAAATTGAGGAAATACCTAGTGATTCTTTAGTGGTTTTTGAAGAAAAATTAATTCTTTCAAAAGAAATTAAAGTTGCGCTATTATTACCTTACCAATTAAACAAACTAAACGATTCTATTGTTGAAGAAAGTTTTGCAAAAAGCAATTCGTTAGTAAACATAGCAACAGATTTTCATTTAGGTGCAAAAATGGCTATTGATTCTTTAAAAAGAAAAGGGTTGAAAATTAATGTTTCTTATTTTGATACTGAAAATTCTAATCAGAAATTACAGTTATTATTAAGTAGAAATCAAAATTTTAATACTACCGATGTAATTATTGGACCTTTATTTTTTGACAAAGCGCATTGGGTTTCAAAAAGAACAAAGGCACAAGTAATTGCACCGCTTCCATCTAAAAAACAAGATGAATTAAATACTGCCAATTTAATTAAAACAGCTCCTAATAGAGCTTCACATCAAGAGCGATTATTGGAACACATGGAGACTACTTATAAAGGTCAAAATGTACTAATTATAAATGACGGAAAAGCTACAACTCAAACGCAATTGTGGCAAATGGTTAATAAAATTAAAAGCTTTGATTCTATTCAAAATGTAAGCGTTATAAAACCTGAAGAAGGTTACATTAACCGCAATAAGTTTTTAACCAAATTAGATTCATTATCAAGTAATTGGATTGTTTTAATTAGTGATGAAAATGTGACTACTTCAACTACCATTAATAATTTAAAGGGGTTTGCTGATAGAATTGACATTAATTTATTTGCCTTAAATAAAGGGAAAAATTTCAATAATATTGATAATTCATTTTTAGGAAAGTTAAATTTTACGTATCCTACTTCTGAATTTTTAAATATTGAGGACCCTGAAATATCAAAATTTTATAATTCTTTCAAACGACAAAATGCTGCATATCCATCAAAATATGCCATTAGAGGATTTGAAGTTACTTATGATGCTCTAGTGAGGCTTGCAAGTAGTGAAAATATTAATGAAGGTTTTACTTCAGGAGAATCTACCCGTGTATTTTCTAAATTTAACTATTCGAAAAATACGTTGGGGAGTTTTGAAAATTACGGTTTATTTTTAGTGCAATATCATGAAGATTTAACCACTACAATTTTTGAATAAATTCTACATAATTTAAAAAAACGTCCATCAAAATATTTTGATGGACGTTTTTTTATACTTTTAATATTTATCTGGCACAAATGTTTGATAATCCATTGGAGGTCTCACATAGCCAACATGTTCAGGTAGCGAAGGCAACTCTATTGGTTCTAAATTCATTTTTTCATAAGGAATTTTACTCAAAATATGACTGATACAATTTAATCGTGCTTTTTTCTTGTTATCGGCATCCACTACATACCAAGGCACTTGTTTTGTATCGGTATGTGCAAACATAACATCTTTTGCTTTTGAATATTCCATCCATCTTGAACGAGATTCTAAATCCATTGGACTAAACTTCCATCTTTTTAAAGGACTTTCAATTCTACTTTTAAATCGTTTCTCTTGTTCTTCATCACTTACAGAGAACCAATATTTTAATACAATTATTCCTGATCGTACTAACATTCTTTCGAACTCAGGACACGAACGTAAAAACTCATTATATTCACTTTCGGTACAAAAACCCATGACCTTTTCAACACCAGCTCTATTGTACCAACTTCTATCAAAAACAACAATTTCACCAGCTGCAGGTAAATAAGGTACATAACGCTGAAAATACCATTGTGATTTTTCTTTCTCAGTAGGAACGCCCAATGCTACTACTTTACAAACTCTCGGATTTAAAGGCTCTGTAAATCGCTTTATAGTTCCACCTTTTCCTGAAGCATCTCTACCTTCAAAAATAATAACAACTTTTAACCCTTCGTTTTTCACCCATTCTTGAAGATGTACTAATTCTTTATGTAAGGTCTCAAGTTCAGCTTCGTAGTTTAACTTTTTCTTTTTTTCTGTTTTATTATTAGATTCTGCCATACGCTAATTTAACAAAAAACATAAAAAAAAGCCTTCAAATTGAAAGCTTTTTAATTCTATATGTTATTTTTTATAAACCTAAAGTCTTCACTCCTTGTTCAAAAACTATATCAACAGGAATATTAGCTTTGCTTAATTTATTTAAATCGTTTTGTAAATCTGCAGGAATAATTCCTTTTTCTTTTACTAATTGGGCAACACCGTCATAATCTCCGTTTCCTTGAAGCGTTAAAATTAAATTTGATAAATCTGCCATAGCAGTTTCCATTTTATCGTAGTTTACTTTGTATGTTCCATCTTCATTTTTGGTGAAAGCACCTTTTTCTTTAAAGAAATTAAATCGAATCATATTTGCTTTTCCGTGTGCACTTGAAGCTCCAAAACGAACCGATCTAAAAATACCCGCCATAAAAGTGGTCATATAATCTTTCATATCACCTTCAATCTCTCCTTTTTTATGTAATTGCTGCACCATATACAACCCTAAAATATCAGCTTTACCTTCTTCCAAAGCTGAAGCCAATTCTTTTAAAGAACTTCTCACAGTTCCTTTATTATTAATGGTGTTCTTAATTCCTAAACCGTGTGCAACTTCGTGAAACATGGTATTGGCAAAAAAGGCATCAAATTTCACATATGCTCTTTGACTTTCATCAATTAAAACTTCTGAAATTGGTACTAATATTTTATCGAATTTAGCGCGCATAGCATTTTTTAATTGCAACCTTCGCGTTCCTTTTTGCAATTGCACTTCTTCATCATTTGGCAAATTAATAGCTATGGTTTTTCCACCTGCATTGCAATCACCTGCATAATAAACCACATCATACGCATTTAAATCTGAATCGGTCCCTGGAACCTCGGTTTTATAAGCTTCATCAACAGGCAATCCTTTTTGTAACTCAGGTAAAAAGTTTGCAAAATGCGCCAGTTTTTCACTCCATTTTTGGTCTTTAATTAACACATACGCTTCATGTGTTGCTTTAATTCCGAACAATTGATCTTCGTACGTTTCAATTGGACCAATTACAATATCAAGTGTATTTGTTTTCATATCCATCCAAGCAAAATCGCTTTCTTGATACTTATCATTTAAAAAAGCAGCAGCACGTAATTCTAAATACTTTTTTAATCCAGCATCTTCGGCCAACGCAGAAGCTTGTAACAGTAAATTTGAAACTTCTTTTACTTGACTTTCAAACTGTATATGAAAAGGAATTGTTTTTAAACTTCCATCATCATTTCTTCTTAAAAAAGTATACAAACTCGTTTTTGATACATCATCAAATTTTTCAAATTCCTCTTTGGACATATCTGAAGGATAGTAATTTGCACCTAAAGGTTTTTCTTCGATTCCTTCAACAAATGATACATTTCCGTTCAATCTATCCCAAGGACCGTAATTTATGTCAACATACTTTTTAATGTCTTCATCAGAAATTTTAGCGAGTAGTTCATTTTTATCACCGTAAGCTTCGTGCCAAAAAAGTTCGTTCATTTTATCAGCTGCTTTTATTAAAATTGGCAACATTTTTAGTTCATTTTCAGTTAAACCACTTAAATCAGCTGTTAACTTAAAAGAAACATATTTATTAATATTATCGGCCATTGTTTGTTGATTTTCTTCTACTGTACTTTGCTTTACAGGCTTACGAGCTTCCTTTGTATTTTCACAAGAAACTATAACTAATAAAGTAAATAGAGTTATTATTATTATTTTCATTCTTATTTATTTTTTAGTGATATTATTCATTATTTGTTGAATTCTTTTCTCTTCTATAGCATAATTTGGCATAGGACCTTTTTTCTCTGGAAACTGCTCAATCATAACGGTAGTAGATGGGAAAGCAAATTCTACTCCTAGGTCAGCTGCTAATTTTAAAATAGACATATGTAAACTATGTTTTGATGATTGTTCGGTAGTCCAATCCAGTGCTTTAAAATACACATTCACTAAAATTAATAAGCCAGAATCACCGAACCCTGTAAACTCAACATTAAAAGCTTCATCGCGTGTATTTGGGTGTATTTCAATAATTTTACGCACCCCATTTACAAATGCTTCAATAAGTTCTGGAGGTGTATCGTATCTAATACCTAAGTTTGTAGTGTATCTTCGGAAAGCTCTCAACCCTTTATTATTTACCACCATTTCAGACAAAGAACTGTTTGGAATTTGGTAAACTGAAGTATCAGCAGCTCTTACTCTTGTTGATCTAAAACCTACTTTTTCAACAGTTCCTACAACAGTTCCGGCTTCAATCCAATCTCCAATATGAAATGGTTTGTCCAAAAATATCATTACGGTACCAATTAAATTTTTCACGGTATCTTGAGAAGCTAAAGCAACGGCTAAACCTCCAATAGAAGCACCTGCAATAACAGCTCCTGGCTCTATACCAAAAAGCGTTAAGAGCTTTAATAACCCAACAAAAACAACAATTCCAGTTAAAAAATTATTTAAAATAGGTACTAGTTGATCGTCTAATTTAGAATCTGTTCCTTCAGCATAATCAGAATAAATACTCATTACAACTTGTACTAATTTTAAGAACACATAAATCCAAAAAACCGTAGTCATAATATTTATTCCCAAAAACAAAAAGGTGTTTACATCTAAATCTAAAAATAACGAAGGTAAAACCAATTGAATAAACCACATTAAAACTAACAACACCAAGGGTCTCGATAATTTTTTAAGCGAGGAATTTATTTTATCGTTTGAAATATGAACAATCCAAAACTGAATTTTTCGTAATAAGTAGAATATAATTTTATGCAAGAAATAAAATAAAATAAAACAAAACACTATTAATATTAAGAGTCCTAAATATTGCCATAATTCAATTTTTAAAAACTTTTTATGACCTATTTCTGGTATTATTTGATGTAATTTTTCTGTATACCACGGAAAAACACTGTCGTAAATTTCATTTACACTTTTGGTTGTTTCAGGTGAATAATACCATTTCCCCCCTATTCTTTCCACATAAACCTCAGGCATTTGATAAGGAAATAACACATACCTATTTCCTATTTTATAACCTGTAGTATCTGAAAACATAGTGTCAGATGGCACTTTACTAAAATCAACCTTTAAGCCTTTTCCGTCTAAAATTTGTTTTAGTTTTATAGCTATATCTTCAGCTTCTTCACCTTCAAACCCGTATATAGTTGTGGCAGCTTTTTCAGGTTCATAAGACTCTGGCTGTAAAAAATATAAGTGTGTATATATTGCCGAATTTGGATTACTTAAATCTACTTCAACCTTTTTTTGAGCTATAAGTGAAGTTGAAAAAACTAAGAAAAATATCAGTATCTTTTTCATTCTAAAATTGTTTTATAAAGTAACCTCAAATTTAAGACTTTAAATTATCAATTATAGAATGTGCTATAAATAATTATCTTTTTCTACGTTTCTTGTACTTATTCTTTCTTCTTGAAGTAGTTGTAATGGTATCATTAAAAGTATCTTTCGCTTTTTCACCCTTATTTTTTCGCCAAGAATTATTTTCAGGCAACAACTTTTGCAATAAATCGTTCCTACCTACTTTTGATAAGGTGTTTCTAATCCATTGTTGATTTTCCTTTTTGTACCAAAAGAAAAATCGATGTTGTTCATCTTTTTCTTTTTTAGATTTTGGTGTTCGTGTAGGTTTTAAAGTATATGGATGGTAACCGCTATAATAAATAACCGTAGCAACCGTCATAGGCGTTGGCGTAAAACCTTGCACTTGCTCTAACTGAAAGCCCATATCTTTAGTTTCAGCAGCTAAGTTAGCCATATCTTCAACCTCACAAGCTGGGTGGTTTGAAATAAAATAAGGAATTAACTGAAGGTTTAATTTTTTTCTGAAGTTAATTTTATCAAAACGCTCTTTAAACTTATGAAAATAGGTGAAAGATGGTTTACGCATTAACTTTAATACAGGATCAGATGTATGTTCTGGCGCAACTTTTAATCTACCAGAAACGTGGTTCGTCATAACTTCTTCCGTATATGCATCTAATTCTTTTGGATCTGCTTTTTTATTAAATTCAGGCACCAACATATCATGCCGAATTCCACTACCAATAAATGATTTTTTCACTTTTGGATGCTTATCAACAGCTTTATATAAATCTGTTAACGGTTTATGTGAAGTATCTAAATTATGGCAAATTACAGGTGAAATACAAGAAGGCGATACACATTTATCACAAATCTCCTGCACCTTCCCTTTCATTTTATACATGTTTGCTGAAGGTCCGCCAATATCAGATAGATACCCTTTAAAGTCTTCCATTTTGGTAACCTTATCAACTTCTTTTAAAATTGATTCCTGACTTCTACTAGCTATAAATTTACCTTGATGAGCTGAAATGGTACAAAAACTACATCCTCCAAAACAACCTCTATGAATATTTATTGAGAATTTAATCATTTCAAACGCAGGAATTGGTCCTCGCTTGTTGTATTTTGGATGTGGTAAACGTGTAAAAGGCAAATCAAATGACGCATCAATCTCACTTTCAGTCATTGTTTCATAAGGTGGATTAATCACCAATGTTGAATTTCCAACATCTTGAAAAACACGGTCTGCAAATAATTTATTTGATTCTTGCTCAATTACTTTAAAATTCGCGGCAAACTTCTTTTTATCCTTCAAACAAATCTCATGTGAATTTATAGAAACATCTTTCCAATTTTTATTTTTAGGAATCTCGACTCCTTTCTTCAATAAAAATGCGGTTTGTTTTACTGTTGTTAAACTAACAAAAGGCACTCCTTTTTGTAATAAACTAACAATTTCTCGCAATGGCTGTTCACCCATTCCATACACCAATAAATCAGCTTTTGAATCTTCTAAAATGGTTGGTTTTAGCGTATCACTCCAATAATCATAATGCGTAACCCTTCTTAAAGAAGCTTCAATACCACCAATTAAAACTGGTACATCAGGAAACTTTTCTTTTAAAATTTTGCTATAAACTGTAGTTGCATAATCGGGTCTAAAACCTTTATCACCGTTTGGTGTATAAGCATCCGTATCTCTTCTTCTTTTGCTTGCCGTATAATTGCTTACCATCGGATCCATACAACCACCTGTAACCCCAAAAAATAATTTTGGAGTTCCTAGTTTTGTAAAATCCTGTAAATTATCATGTACACTAGGTTGCGGAACAATGGCAACTCTTAAACCATAACTTTCTAAAATCCTTCCAATTACAGCAGGCCCAAATGCCGGATGATCAACATACGCATCTCCACTAAAAAGAATTACATCTAATTCTTCCCATCCTCTAAGCTTTACCTCTTTATTTGTTGTAGGTAACCAATCTGAAAGTTTATGCATCATAATTTTGCAAAAATACACTATTTAAAACAATTCTATATAAAATTTAAAATAAGGCTTTTTGTTAACGAATGTTAATGAGTGTTAACGTATTAAACCTTTAAATATTTTGAGGGTCAAAGAGATATAACACAAAATTTAAAAGTTACAATTATGAGAAAATTAGCAGGAATTACAGTATTAGTTTTATTGATATCATTCAGTATAAATGCACAACAAAAGCAGCAAAAACAACGAAAAGGCTCAGATTTTACAACTGAACAAATGGCTACATTAAAAATGAAGCAAATGACTTTAGATTTAGATTTAAACGCTTCTCAGCAAAAAGAGGTTTTTGAATTAATGAAAAAAAGTACTGAAGAGCGTAAAAACGCTATGACCGAAAGAAAAGAAAACAAACAGAGTGGTGTTGAACTGACAAGTGACCAAAAATTTGCAATACAAAATAATCGTTTAGATAAAATGATTGCGCATAAAACTGCAATGAAAAATATATTATCTAAAGATCAGTACGAAAAATGGGAGAAAAAAATGAAACACCAAAAAAGGTCAGGCAAAAAAAACATGGCTAAAAACAACCAAAAAGGTATGAAAGGTGGTCAACAAAAAAAACGCCCAGACAATAACAGAATTTAAGTTTAGTTTGATTAATTGGCAATCTTGGATTGTTTAAAAAGCATCGTTTTTACGGTGCTTTTTTTATTTTATTAGTAACGTTTGACCTATGCTAATGTTGTTTGAATTTAAGCCGTTTATTTTTTTGAGTTTATCAACAGACAATCCATATTTTCGTGAGATTGAATATAAAGTATCACCTTTAACAACTTCATGATTTGATGTTTTTGACAATTTAGGTTTATTATAATTTTTACCTAAAACTTCCATATCAAATTTATGCAAATTGTACTTTTCAATTAACCCAATTAATTTTGCAGGATATCTTCTGTCAGTAGCATAACCTGCAGCACTTAACCCCTTAGCCCAGCCCACATAATCTCCAGGTTCTAATTCAAATAAACTGCTATACCTACTTCTTGTAGTTAAAAATTCTGAATGATCTTTAAATGACGTTCTTGGATCTTTATAAACTCTAAAACATTCTCCTTTCTCATCATCATCGTGATAGGTTTTTTTACCTTTCCAGCCTTTATGACATTTAATTCCGAAATGGTTATTTGAACGCAATGTTAATAAACTTCTACCACTTGAAGATTCTAAGATTCCTTGTGCTAAAGTTATACTTGCCGGAATTTTATAATCGCGCATTTCTTTCACTGAAATATCGCTGTACTGTTTTATATACTCTTCTGTAGAATTTGTTATAACAGATTTTACCTCTTCTGTTTTTTTTACCGGTTCAATAGTTTCAACTTTAGGTTGAACAATCTCTTTCACAACGGGTTTTGATTGTTTTTTTACAGCACTCTTTTTTGACTTACAACTAGCCAGTAAGCTTACAATAAACAAACAAATTAATATATATTTAAACTTCATTATTAAACTATTTGAGGTAAATTTTTCTTTTTCAATATTAAATTCATGCCATCAATTCCTTGTAAACCACCTGTATGAATTGCCAAAATTTTGGTTCCTTTTTTAAAATAATCTTTTTTAATTAAATCAACAATTCCAAATAACATTTTTCCCGTATAAACCGGGTCTAAAGGAATTCCTGTTTCGTTTTTAAAATTATTGATAAATGTAACTAAATCTTCAGAAATTTTAGCATAACCTCCAAAATTGTAATTGGTATTTAAACTCCAGTTTTTATTTTTTAATACATATTTCTCAATTTCATGCTGTAAAAAATCACCTTTTAGCGCAGGAAAACCAATAACACTTTGGTGTTTTTTTGTTGAATTAATTATTCCTGAAATAGTGCCTCCTGTTCCAATTGCAGTACAAATTATATTGAATTGAGTATCTTCTTCTGTCAAAATTTCTTCACAACCTTTTACCGCAAACTTATTTGTACCACCTTCAGGTACTAAATAAAAATCTCCAAATTGCTCTTTTAATGTTGAAATAAATGCTTCCGAAGTTTTATTTCTATAAGCACTTCGTGAAACAAAATGAAATTTCATACCGTGTTCACTCGCAAATTTTAAAGTAGGATTGTATTTTAAGACATGCTCTAAATCATTCGCCAATTCATCACCTCTAATAACACCAATGGTTTTAAAATTATGTTCAAAACCAGCGGCGGCGGCGGCGGCAATATGGTTTGAATATGCGCCACCAAAAGTAAGTAAGGTCTGTTGATTTTGTTTTAAAGCTTCTGCTAAATTATAGTTTAGCTTTCTATATTTATTCCCCGAAATAAATGGATGTAATTCATCTTCACGTTTTATAAATAACGAAACTTCTTTTGTTGAAATTTCCTTTAAAAGAACTTCTTGAACCCTACTATTTTTATTTTCTAAGAACAATTTTCTATTTTTTCTTCAATTTCAGACCATTCTTCCATTAACTTTTCAACTTCAGCCTTTTTTAATTTATATGTTTCAAAAAAATCAGGTTTTGCCGAAACTACTTCATAATTTTCTTCTAATGCTGTATCAATCTCTGAAATTTCTTTTTCCAAATCATCAATTTGGGTTTCAATTTTTGATAATTTATTCTTCAACTTTTTTAGTTCTTTCTCTTCCTCTCTAGAAAGTTGTTGTTTTGCCTTTTTAACAGTGTCGGGTTTCTTTTCTACTACCGTTCTTTTCTCTGCTTCTCGTAAATTTTCAATTTGATGTTGCTCTAAGAAAAAGTCTATATCACCTAAATACTCTTTAATTACTTTATCTTTAAAACCATACACTGTAGTTGTTAATCCTTGTAAAAAATCTCTATCATGAGACACTACAATTAAGGTTCCGTCAAACTGTTTTAATGCCTCTTTTAATACATTTTTTGATGCAATATCTAAATGGTTTGTTGGCTCATCCATTATCAACACATTAAACGGAGATAATAAAAGCTTACACAGTGCCAACCTATTTCGTTCACCTCCAGACAACATTTTGGCTTTTTTATCAACTGCTTCACCTCCAAACAAAAATGCACCTAACATATCTCTAACTCGCATTCGGTTAGTATCGGTAGCTGCATTTTCCATAATTTCTAACACTGTTTGCTCAGGCTCTAAATGTTCTGATTGATTTTGAGCAAAATACCCAATTTCAACATTATGCCCCAACTTTAAGTGTCCTCCGTGTGCAATTTCGCCCACCATGATTTTTGCCAAAGTAGATTTCCCTTGTCCGTTTTGACCAACAAAAGCAATCTTACTGTTACGTTCAATCAGTAAGTCAACATTCTCTAACACATGTTTATCGCCATAACTTTTTGATAAATCTTCAGCCTCAACAACTATTTTACCCGGCTCTTTAGAAATATTAAAACGAACATTCATTACTGCATTGTCATCATTATCAACTTCAATTCGCTCAACTTTATCCAATTTTTTAATTAAAGACTGCGCCATTGAAGCTTTGTTAGCTTTTGCTCTAAACTTATCAATTAATAGCTGAGTAGCTTTAATTTCTTTTTCTTGATTTTTCTGAGCCTGTAATTGTTTTTCCTTTATTTCACCACGTAACAATAAAAATTGTGAGTATGGCTTTTTGTAGTCGTAAATTTGACCCAATGAAATTTCAATGGTACGATTGGTAACATTGTCTAAAAACATTTTATCATGCGAAACCAATACAATAGCGCCTGAATAGTTTTTTAAGAAATTCTCTAACCAAATAATAGATTCAATATCTAAGTGGTTTGTTGGCTCATCCAGTAGTAAAATATCATTGTTTTGCAATAATAATTTAGCCAATTCAATACGCATACGCCAACCTCCAGAAAAGGTATCGGTAAGTTTGTCAAAATCTTCTCTTTGAAAACCTAAACCTTGTAATATTTTTTCGGTATTTCCTTTATAATTATAACCTCCTAGTAATTCGTAACGATGTGAAAAATCATTTAAATTCACCATTAAATCATGATAGTATTCACTTTCATAATCGGTTCTTTCAGCTAATTCTTCGTTAATTTTATCGAGTTTTGCTTCTAGTTGTTTAATTTCTTCAAAAGCTTCATAAGCTTCTTCTAAAATAGTTCTTCCTTCAACAAAATCAATATCCTGACGTAAAAAACCTATACGTATGTCTTTATCAAAAGCCATGGTTCCTCCAGAGCTTTCAATATCTTTTGAAATTACTTTTAATAAAGTTGATTTCCCCGCTCCATTTTTACCAATTAATCCAATTCTATCTCCTTTATTCAATTTAAAAGTTATTCCCGAAAACAAATCAGAACCGGCAAAAGAAACCGTTAAATTATGTACGTTAAGCATTTACTTATTTTAAAATTATGTATTTTTGGATTTTTCCAAAATTCTTGCAAATTTACTATAAATTAAATTGGTTCTCAATTAAAGTAAAATTTTAATTAGGTGAAGAAAGCTAAACTCAACAAAAATGTTTAAAAAAGGAGCAAAACTGTATAGTATATTTTTTAATAAATGTCCAAGATGCCATGAAGGAGATTTTATGAAAGAAAAAAATATTTTTAAATTACATAAGGCCTTTCAAATGCATGAAAACTGTTCCTCTTGTGGTTTAAAATATATGATGGAGCCTTCGTTTTTCTATGGTGCTATGTATGTAAATTATGGGCTTACCGTTGGTGTAGGTATTCTTACTTTTGCAATAGCTACCTTACTTTTTAAGTTAAGTTTACTTGAAAGCTTTATTCCAATTGTAGTACTATTAATTTTAACGGCTCCTATTACTATACGACTTTCAAGAATTGTTTGGATTAATATTTTTGTAAAGTACAATGCTAATTCAAAAAAGAATGCTAAAACCGATCAATAGTATACTCTTCATCAATCTCAACGCCATTTTCTATATGATTGTACAACATTTTAGCCGAAACAGGTGCAATCATAACTCCTCTTATTCCTAAGCCATTTAAAATAGCCAAATTTGGGTATTTTGGATGTGTACCAACTAAAGGCCTTCTGTCTTTAACCGTTGGTCTAATCCCTGCAATATGCTCAACAATGGTGTAAGGTGTTTTTATAAATGATTCTAATTTTTCGATCAACTCGATTTTCCCTTCTTCGGAAGGTGCTTGCGTTTTATCTTTCCAGTTAAATGTTGCACCAACTTTGTACAAATTGTTACCTAAAGGAAGCACAAAAACGGCTGCTTTTATTAAAAAATCGATAGTTAAATTTGGCGCATGAATAATTAACAATTCACCTTTTGCTTCTTGCATTGGTAAATAGTTGAAAAATGGATTCTTTTGAAGTCCGAAGCCTTCACAAAATATAATTTTTGAAGCTACAACATCTTTATATTGAACAAAGTTTTCATTAATCACTAATTCGTCATATTGAAAACTCTCTTTTCTTACTTTGTGATTCAAAATTAAATAATTCCGATAGTTTTTCAATAGTTGTTTAGTGTCAATTCTACCTGTTTTAATTAATTTACCATAACCATAATCGGCAACAACTCCTTCATGGTTTTCGTGTACAATTTCCGAAGTCATGTAATTTGAAAGCTTAGGTTTATCAGAAGCTATAAACCAATTATTTTGTTCTTCAACAGATTTAAATATTCTATAAATATCAACTGAATAATGGTATGTAGCTTTTAATTTCTGCTCTAATTCTTCATAAAAAGGCAATGCAATAGCTAATTGCTCCGTTGCATTCCAAACAGGAGTAAATCTTTTTAAAATTACAGGATTGTACATTCCACCTGCAACTAAGGATGAGTTTTGAGATTCATCTTCAAAAACAATAAAAGACTTACCTTTATCTTCTAACTCTTTAGTGAAAGCCAAACCTGCCAAACCTAAACCTACAACAATATAATCTACTTGCATATTTTAAACGTACGAATTAAAAAAAAACTCTTGCAAATATGCAAGAGTTTTTAAATGTATATTAAATGGAGTTACTTAATAATTCCACATATCAATTTCTTTATCACGTATCTCACCCTTTATTTTGTTAGATTCTAACACTTGAAATAAAGCATTTCCTTTTACATATTCTGAAACATCCCTGTTACCATAAATATTTTCGGTACGGTAAATAATAGCACTGAATCTTCTTGCATTTAAAAGATGGTCAAATGAAATTGGATGTGCTGAATTTTTATGATTAAACACTTTCATATCATGTAAAACTTCACGAGAATCTGGGTACCAAACCCAAAATAACGCTAATTGTTCAGTATTATCAGCAACCTCATCATTTCCCATTACTTGAACATCTGGAGCTACAGGTGCTATTGCTAGCAATCTATATTTTAATTCTCCCTGACGCTTGTCAAAATACCAAAGCCCTTTAATTTTAAAACCTTCAATATCATGAGATGTTAAATTAATTCTATCTATATATTCTTCAATATTAGTATTTCCTAAATTTAATTCATCAAAACCAGCATCTGTTGTATCAACTCTAGATAATTTCCCAGCTATTTCAGCTTTGGTCATTTTAGCTGTAAAATAAGAATCGTCGTAAATTTCAGTAATTTCACCAGACTTAATACCCCTTAACAACGTATCAAATAATGAACGTCTATTGATTGAAACATTTACAGTATCAACTGGGTAGTAAAGTGGCAAATTAATACGCTCATTTAAGTCAATATATTCCCATACTACTTTAGACCAAACAATATCTCTATCGTCTAGGTAGCCGTATTCTAATGGTTTATCATTATCAACTGCTAATTGCTGAGCTGTTTTTTTACCAATATCAGAAGGTACTTTTGCATTTAGTAAATTTGATTGTGCAAAAGTATTTTGAAACAATACTAAAGCCAATACAAATATTCCAACATGTTTCTTATTCATCATAAAATTTTGTAATTACTGTATTTCTACGCTTACTGCTGAAGCAGGTTTAATTTTATATGTACTATTACCTACCAACGAAGATTTGATATCAAAAATTGTGACTACATCTCCTCTTCTTGCTTTTGCAATTGCTTTTTTAGCTTGCGCATTCATTTTATTTCCGCTTACAACCACTGCTGATTGCCCAGGAACTTTAATTGTAAAACCTGTAGTTCTTAAAGTTAAATCAAAATCAAAATCAGGTAATGTAGATCCAATGGTAGCTTTTTCTAGACTCTGTTTTTGCATTTTTAGATAACCTACTTCTTTTCTAACAGTTCCACTTGGTGAAGGTATCCCTTTTATTCTAAATTTTTGAGATGTACTTACCGTTGTTCCATCAGGTAATTTACCTGAAACATTGATAGTTACTTCTTTACCTGAAACTGGTTTCATAATATATTTACCTCCTCCACTAGCTTTACTTAAACCATTACCAGTAGCTGTAACTTTATTATCTGAAATTCCAGGGATAGAAATCGTCATTGGGTTATCAACACCCATATAAACCACGTTCATTTTGTCTGCTGAAATAACTGCATTGTTTGGTTTTGGTATTACTGCATAGCTTGTTTCGATAGGAATTACTACATCTTTTCCATCCTGAGTAAAAATAAATTCACCTTTCACAGGGACTTCACCCACAGCTCCAGCAGGAAATTCTAATTCAACACCACCATCTTTAAAGTATTTTTTATCTATTTTTTTTCCATTTACAATAACTTCTGATGGTTTTAAAGTAGCATCATAACGCCCTAAAACAAGTTTACCTTTAAAGTTCTCTCCTTGGAAAAAAGCAGATTTTTCAGTTGTTAATATTGTTTTATATGTATTTCCTGAAATACCTGCATCAGATTCTAACTGCCCCCCTAAAATAGTATTGAAAATTTCAGCATTTGTAATCTTAATATCCGTTTTCATGGATGTTAAATTAGTAACAGTCGAAATTAAAGGAAAACCTTCATACCTGTTATTTAACCAAGCCTGATCTTTTCCATCTCTATTTTTTTGAGTATCTGTATTGAATCTTTTATTTATGTTCGCTACTAATGGGCTATTTTCACCTATAATTTGAATAACGCCTTCTCTATAATCTCTAATGTGATTTATAAATTCTTGTCCTTTTTTTGTTAAGCCATCTCCAACAAAAAAGTATTCATCTACAGTACTTGTCTTATCCATAGATTCATAATCTTTTACATCCTTAACGCCATCTAAAAATTTTGCACTAAGCGAATCAATATATGCATTAAAAGTCTCGGATAAGTTTTTAATCTTTTCAACCTTTGCAAATTTATCTGCATACTTATCGGGTTGTTCTGCCGCTTTTGTTTTTAGATTTTCATATTTTGCCAGATTGCTCTCTTGAAACAAAACATTATTATCTGTTAATTTTTCATTCATGTAACCAAATGCAGAAAGAACTTGCTTAGACATTTGCATTGCAATCATAGCAATGAAAACTAAGTACATTAAGTTAATCATTTTCTGCCTTGGTGATAATTTACCTGAAGCCATTTTTATTAGTTTTTTGTGTTAATAATTTAGTTAAACAATCAACTAATTCTTATTTTTTTGGAGACATTGCAGATAACATACCGCCATAAACTCCATTTAAAGACGATAAATTGGTAGCCATTGATTCCATTTGTTCTTTTAATTTACCTGCATGTTCAGTAACCTCTTGGTTTATTTCGGCTTGTCTGTTTGCACTTTCTAATTGAACTTTATACAAACTATTTAAAGATTCCATTTGAGCAGCTGCTAATGAAAGTTGCTCACTGTATTTGTTTGTTGCTGCAATTGAATCTACAGCAGGAGCAATATTATCAGCTGCACCTTTAAAATTTTGTAGACTTTCTCCTAAACTTTGCATTAATCCTGCATCTAGTTTAGCTTCTTTTAACATATCATCTAACTTTTGAGACAATAAGCTTTGAGATTCTCTTGCATCTTTTCTATCTTTATCTCTATCTTGACCTGATGCTAGTTCAGGGTAAACTAAACTCCAGTCTAAATCTTCTTCAACAGATTCAAAAGCTGATAAGAAAAATACGATGGCTTCAACTGCCATACCTAATGTTAGCATTTCACTTCCAAAAGGCCAGTGTTGAATTTTAAAAAGAGCTCCTACAATAACAACTGCTGCTCCAATACCGTATGCGTAATTAAAAAATTTTTTCTTGTTTTTCGACTGTGCCATAATAAATTTTTTTTGTAAGTTTTGGGGTTAGTTTTAATTAATATTAATTTGAGGTTGTACCTAGAAAATCTTGTACAGTTCTAAATCCAATATAACTTCTCGCTGAATCTTTATATTCGTAATCACGAGTACTTACTTCTAAATAGTAAGCAACATCTTTCCAAGACCCTCCTCTAATTACTTTGCGATGGTTATTTTCAATTTCTACATTAGGATTCATTGTTGAACCTATTTTATATGATGCTTCGTTGTAAGCGGTATTGGTCCATTCTGAAACATTACCCGCCATATTGTACAATCCATAGTCGTTAGGGTTGTATGATTTTGCTTCCATAGTATACAAGGCTCCATCAACTGCATAATCTCCTCTACTAGGTTTAAAGTTCGCTAAAAAACACCCTCTATCACTTGTAGTGTAAGGACCACCCCAAGGATATTTTGAAAAATTTAGTCCACCTCTGGCTGCATACTCCCATTCTGCTTCTGTAGCTAATCTAAAATAAGGAACCGTTGTTGCATTCTTTTTTGAGCCTAAGAAATCATTTTTCTTTTTTGTTCTCCAACTACAAAAAGCCTTTGCTTGAATCCATCTTACACCAACAACAGGATAATCATCGTATGCTTGATGATAAAAATAATCTTGGTGCATTGGATCATTGTATGAATAGTTAAAGTCTTTTACCCATACAGTTGTATCAGGATATACTTCAACAATATCGGATTTGATATAATCTTTTCTAGCTCCTTTACCTCTTGCAGCAGATTCACTATCAAACCATGCATATTTGTATTTCAGTTTTTTTGTATCTAAAATTCTTTTTCCATCAAAACTATTTTCTAAAGGAATATACATGGTATCCATGACTTCAGAATAATATTCATCAGGGAAATCACTTGAACTCCAAATTAAATCTTCCTCCCAACTCAATGAACGCCCTTGTAAAGGAGAATTAATATCTCCAAGGCTTCCATAATTATTCATCATGTATTTTTCATAAGGTGTCATATCAGTAGTATCAATGTTTTTAAACTGATACTCTTCTAACACAATATTTGTATCATCAGACATTAATTCTGATAACATTGCTAGCTCAGTTCTAATAATTGAATCTCTTACCCAAAACACAAATTGCTTATATTCAGCATTGGTTATTTCTGTTTCATCCATATAATATGGTCGAACTGTAACAGTACGAGTTGGAGAATTGAGTGACCCTGCAACATCTTCATCTTGACGCCCCATTGTAAAAGAACCTCCAGGTATCAACACCATTCCTAGTGGCTTTTTTGAATGCCACTCGCTCTTTGATCTTACTCCTGTAAGCTCTCCCTGATCACTTGAACCACAGCTATATATTAATAAGGATAATAAAATATACAATGATATTTTCTTCATAATAATTTTCTTCTTAATCTATTTACGCAAACCTATTACTAATTATTTTAAAAAACAATAGTTTATTTAACCTCTTAAACATTTAAAAAAGTGTTTTAGTATATCTTTTTTAAAAATTAAACAATTTTTTTTAACGTTCTAATCCACCTATCAGGTATTTCTTGATTGGTGGCACTAATATAATCTTCGTATGTACAAGGTATTAACGTATGTCTTTTATTTTTATTATTCTCATTTAAAGCAATTTCCATCCACCATCTTCCACTTTTATTACTTTTATGAAAATTCAATACCTGATCGTCTATTGGAACAATATATTTGTGATACCTATCTTTCACCCCAAAAGGATAATCATTTGCACGGTAGTTTACACCTTCAATAAAATACCAAATCATTTGTGATATTAATTGAGCTGTTTGATTTTTATCATCGTATATGGCATTATACTCATAAATACCAAAGGATGTTACTTTATCACTAATTCCAGCATATCTTGAAACAGCACACATTTCAGCCCCAGTAAAACCATTTGGAGATGCGTTTTTATTTGCAGGTGCTTCTGAATTTTTAGCGGCAGACATATCAATACTCACAATATCTGCATCTCGTAAAACAGGCTCCACAATTTGCATTGAATTTAACACCTCTCCTAAGCGATGTGTTTCAAAAAACAAGCTATCTAATAAATCAATTTCATCTTGAGAATTGAAATAGGTTTGATAACCAATATTGCAAAAATTAAACAGATTGGCAGGTTGATTCATTACAATTTTGCTAAGATATGTTTGAGAGGTTAACTCATCATCTATTGAACCTAGGTCAAACTTACTATCTACAGCAACTAAATTTACGGTTTGCTCTAATTCATCGTATGCTCTGTAATTAGAGTATGTTAAATCTTGACCTCCACCAATAATTACAGGTATTATACTTTTTTTAAGAAGGTAAGTTACTGTTTCTTTAAGAGCAAAATAAGTATCTTCAATGGTATTGCCTTGTTGAATATCACCCAAATCGGCAACATAAACGGGCCAGTTTCCTGGATACAGTTTATACAATTCTGTTCTAATAGCATCAATACCGCTTCCAACGCCATAATTACCTTCTGAAGCACGGCCTTCTAAAACCCCAATAATGGCTATTTTAGTTTTATCTAAGTCTGGAATTTCATTTTTCGAAGTATAAATTTGAATACTTTGCCCTAAACTTTGATTCGGTTGCATTTTTGCTTGAGCTAACAAATCGTCATTAACAGGTTTCAAGTAATCCAAATTCATATACAGGGGGCTAATTTTTATTTTTTCGGACGCAATATAGCTAAAAATATTATTTCTTTTTAGTTTTGCGTTTGGTTGTTTTCTTTTTAGGTGTCTTTTTTTCAATAATATCTTTTACTTCTTCTAAAGTTAATTTAGTTGCATCAACCGTTTTTGGGAGTTCTATTTTTAACTTTCCTTTTAAAATATTAGATCTTCCCCAACGAGCTTTTTCAACTCTAATTCCTTCATCTTCCCAGTTATGAAGTACTTTTTCAATGTCTTTACGCTTCTTATCTTCAATTAATTCAACAATATCAGTTGCTGATAAATTATCAAAATCGTATTTTTTATTCACATTAATATAAATACCATTCCACTTTAAAAAAGGTCCAAAACGTCCTACTCCTTTTTGCACGGGTAAACCATCGTGTTCTGCAATTGGCGCATCAGCCTTTTGTTTTTCTTGAATTAACTCTATAGCTCTCTCTAAATCAATAGACATTGGGTTTTCATCCTTTGGAATAGAAACAAACATTGTATCGTATTTTATATACGGTCCAAAACGTCCGTTAGCTACAATAACCTCCTCTTTTTCATAGTCTCCTATTGTTTTAGGAAGTTTAAACAAATCCATAGCCTCTTCATACGTGATAGAATTTAGGGTTTGATCTCCCTGTAAACTGGCAAACTTTGGTTTTTCTTCATCAGTAGCTTCTCCAATTTGAACCATTGCTCCAAAACGACCTAAACGTGCATACACATTTTTACCGCTATCTGGGTCAATTCCCAACAAACGTTCTCCTTTTGCTCTTTCTGCATTTGCAGCAACATCTTCAACAATTGGGTGAAAATTTGTGTAAAATTCCTTAATCATTGAAATCCAGTCTTCTTTTCCTTCAGCAATATCATCAAATTCAGATTCTACCTTTGCCGTAAAACCAAAATCTAAAATATTCGCAAAATTTTCAACCAAAAAATCATTTACAATATTTCCAATATCAGTTGGAACCAATTTTCCTTTATCAGAGCCTACTTTTTCAGTTAAAACATTTGTATAAACACTATTGTTTTCTAATTTTAACTGGGTATAATTTCTTTCAACTCCTTCAACAGTCCCTTTTACTACATACTCTCTTCTTTGTATGGTTGAAATGGTTGGGGCATAGGTTGATGGTCGTCCAATACCTAATTCTTCTAATTTCTTCACCAATGAAGCTTCCGTATATCTGTACGGTGCTTTTGAATAGCGTTCAGTAGCTGTAATATATTCGTTATTTAAATAATCTCCTAAAGTTAATGTAGGCAACATACCATCTTGCTCTTCATCTTCATTATCTGTACCTTCTAAATACACTTTTAAAAAACCATCAAACTTTATCATTTCACCATTTGCAGTAAAAATGTTTTTATTGTTTGAATTTGATATTTTTACATTGGTACGCTCTAATTGAGCATCACTCATTTGAGAAGCAATGGTTCTTTTCCAAATTAAATCGTACAATCTATCTTGGTCATAATCAACAGAAACTGACTGCTGACTCATATTAGTAGGTCTAATTGCTTCATGCGCCTCTTGCGCTCCTTTAGATTTGTTACTAAAATTTCTTGGAAAACTATAACTTTCGCCATACGATGAAGTAATTTCTTGCTGTGCATCGTTTTTACAATCATCTGATAAATTAACACTATCAGTTCTCATATATGTAATAAACCCCGATTCGTACAATCGCTGTGCTATCATCATTGTTTTGGCAACAGGAAAATACAATTTACGAGCCGCTTCTTGTTGTAATGTTGACGTTGTAAATGGTGCTGCTGGTGTTTTTTTAGCAGGTTTTTTCTGTAAATCCTTCACTTTAAAATCAGCACCTAAACATGAATTCAAAAAAGATTCAGCTTCCTTTTTAGTATCAAAACTTTTTGGCAACGTAGCCTTAAACTTTTTCCCTTCGGAAGTCGTAAATTCAGCAACAACTTTATATGATGCTACTGGAATAAAATTTTCAATTTCGCGTTCACGTTCAACAATTAATCGAACTGAAACAGACTGTACTCTACCCGCCGATAGACCTCCTTTTACTTTTCTCCATAAAACAGGAGAAAGCTCATACCCCACCAATCTATCTAAAACTCTTCTTGCTTGCTGTGCGTTTACTAAATTATAATCTATACTTCTAGGATTTTCAACAGCTTTTAAAATAGCTTTCTTCGTAATTTCATGAAAAACAATTCGCTTAGTAGCAGTATCTTTTAATTTTAATTGCTCATATAAATGCCAAGCAATAGCTTCACCCTCGCGATCCTCATCAGATGCTAACCAAACAGTTTCTGCCTTTTTTGCTAAAGCTTTTAATTTTTTAACCAAAGCCTTTTTATCTGATGGCACTGCATATTTCGGCATAAAATCACCGTCAACATTAATCCCTATCTCTTTAGAAGGTAAGTCTGCAATGTGCCCAAAACTAGATTCAACTTGAAAATCTTTACCTAAAAATTTTTCAATTGTTTTTGCTTTTGCAGGTGACTCAACTATTACTAAATTCTTCGCCATATATCTTATTCTTTAGATTTTTTCAACTCTTAACAATTGCCTTTTAACAGAAATTTCTGAAAAATTTGTTGAGTTTTTGGACTGCAAAAGTAGATTCTTTTTTTTAAAAACAAATTTTAAGTTTCAAAAACCCTCTTTTTTAACATAGTTTTAGCGCCGAATTTTCTGCCAATTTGTCATATTTTTAAGAATTAATTGTATCTTTGCTCTCACTAAAAAAAGAATATGGGTAGCGAAAAAGTTATAGAAGAAAAAAAGCAAGGGCAAGCGCTTTTAACTGCTAACAAAGAAGGTAATTCTAAAAAATTATATATAGAAAGTTATGGCTGTCAAATGAATTTGAATGACAGTGAAATTGTAGCATCCATACTTTCAGAACAAGGATACAATACCACACATTTAATGGAAGAAGCCGATTTAGTATTGGTAAACACCTGTTCTATTAGAGAAAAAGCAGAGCAAACAGTTCGTAAGCGTTTAGAAAAATACACTGCCGTAAAAAAAATAAATCCAACTATGAAAGTTGGTGTTTTAGGTTGTATGGCTGAACGTCTTAAAACAAAATTTCTAGAAGAAGAAAAAATAGTTGATTTAGTAGTAGGGCCAGATGCTTATAGAGATTTACCTAATTTATTAGCAGAAGTAAGCGAAGGAAGAGATGCTGTAAATGTTATTTTATCAAAAGAAGAAACGTATGGAGATGTTTCTCCTGTACGTTTAAACAGCAATGGGGTTTCGGCATTTGTTTCAATTACAAGAGGTTGTGATAATATGTGTACTTTTTGTGTAGTTCCTTTTACGCGTGGTAGAGAAAGAAGTAGAGATCCTAAAAGTATTTTAGAAGAGATTAAACAGCTGGTTAACGATAATTATAAGGAAATTACTTTATTAGGTCAAAATGTAGATAGTTACCTTTGGTATGGCGGCGGTTTGAAAAAAGATTTCAAAAATGCTTCTGAAATTGCAAAAGCTACCGCTGTAGACTTCTCACAGTTATTAGACCTAGCGGCTACTGAATTTCCAAAAACACGTTTTCGTTTTTCTACATCTAATCCGCAAGATATGAGCTTAGATGTAATTAGAACAATGGCAAAACATGAAAATATTTGTAAGTACATTCATTTACCTGTGCAATCTGGTAGCACCACTGTTTTAGAAAGAATGAATCGCCAGCATACGCGAGAAGAATACATAGAATTAATTGATAATATTAAAGAAATACTACCCGATTGTGCCATTTCACAAGATATGATTACTGGTTTTTGTGGAGAAACCGAAGAAGAGCATAAAGATACGTTAAGCCTATTAGAATATGTAAAATATGACTTCGGCTTTATGTTTGCTTATTCAGAAAGGCCAGGAACACCAGCTGCTAAAAAAATGGAAGATGATGTTAGTTTAGAAGATAAAAAAAGGCGTTTAAATGAAATTATTCAATTACAAAGAGCACATGGATTATTTCGTTTAGAACAATATGTTGGGAAAACTGTTGAAATTTTAATTGAAGGAACCTCAAAAAAATCGGAAACTCATTGGAAAGGTAGAAATTCTCAAAATGCCATGGTTATTTTCCCTAAAGGAGATGAGCAAATTGGTGATTTTGTAAATATATATGTAGAAAATTGCACCTCAGCCACACTATTAGGAAAAAGAGTTTAAAACTATGGAATCATTACAAGTAATAAAACAACGTTTTGAAATTATTGGAAACGATTTACTTTTAAATCGCGCACTTGAAAAAGCCATTCGCGTAGCACCAACTGATATTTCGGTATTAGTTACTGGTGAAAGTGGTGTTGGTAAAGAAAGTATTCCTAAAATAATTCATCATTTATCGCACAGAAAACATGCAAAATACATTGCTGTAAACTGTGGCGCAATTCCTGAAGGAACCATAGACAGTGAACTTTTTGGTCATGAAAAAGGTGCATTTACAGGTGCTACTGCAACACGTAAAGGATATTTCGAAGTTGCCGATGGCGGTACTATTTTTTTAGATGAAGTTGGCGAATTACCACTTACAACGCAAGTTAGGTTATTGCGTGTTTTAGAAAACGGAGAATTTATAAAAGTAGGTTCATCACAAGTTCAAAAAACAAACGTTCGAATTGTTGCTGCTACTAATTTAAACATGCACGAAGGCATCAGCAAAGGTAAATTTAGGGAAGACTTATATTACCGATTAAGTACCATTGAAATTTCTTTACCCCCATTACGAGAAAGAAAAAACGATATTCATTTATTGTTTCGAAAATTTGCAGCTGATTTTGCTCAAAAATATAAAATGCCAACCATAAGATTGACTGATGATGCTGTAAAAATATTAGAAAACTACGGCTTCCCTGGAAATATTCGTCAGTTAAAAAATATTGCTGAACAAGTTTCAGTTATTGAAGAAACTAGATTAATTGACGGAAAAAGTTTAATGCAATATTTACCAAGCAAAGGAA
Organism: Lutibacter agarilyticus; assembly: GCF_900188235.1. GTDB lineage: Bacteria > Bacteroidota > Bacteroidia > Flavobacteriales > Flavobacteriaceae > Lutibacter > Lutibacter agarilyticus. The sequence continues at coordinate 451,599 of NZ_FZNT01000003.1, forward strand.
CCAACTTACCATCAGTTATTGATGCTAAAAAATCTGCAAGTGATTTTTCTTCGGAAAGAGAAATTATGTATAAAATATTATTTGATATGCGTAATGACATTAACGATTTAAAAAAATTAACGCTTGATTTAATGAAGGGCGACGATACTGTAAAAGTAAGAGAAGATAACAAACAATTAATCCAGAAAATTTACAGCGATAAACCAAGTGAACAACCTTCAGAAAACAAAGTTGAAGTTGTTCGTTACAACGACACTTATGAAAATGATGATGACGATGACGATTATGAATTTGCTGAAACTATTGATGCTGATGAAAGTTTATCAATTCAAGATAAAGAAATTGAATTAATTAAAAAATCATTAGAAAGAAATAGTGGTAAACGAAAACTCGCCGCTAAAGAATTAGGGATTTCTGAAAGAACCTTATATCGAAAAATAAAACAATACGATTTATAATTCTTAAAATTAACTATTCCTAAAATTGATTACTTTTACAACGTATCAAACATTATAAATGAAAAAACTTAGCTATTTAATCCTATTTCTACTAACATTCGCCATTCAAAGTTGTGGTGTTTATTCCTTTACAGGTACAAATTTACATCCTGATGTAAAAACAGTACAGGTTGATTATTTCCCTAACAATGCAGTATTAGTTGAACCTACATTAAGTACACTTTTTACTTTAGCGCTTCAAGATATATTTTTAACACAAACCAATTTAGATTTGGTAAAATCGAACGGAGATTTACAATTTGAAGGAGAAATTACGGGTTATAAAATAAACCCTATGACTGCAACAGCCGAACAAACTGCTGCACAAAACAGAATTACAATAACGGTAAATGTTCGTTTTTATAACAACAAATTAGAAGAAGATAATTTTGAACGTTCTTTCTCATTCTACTATGACTTTCCTGCTGAGCAATCGCTTACCGGAAGCCTACTTACAGATGCTTATGATGAAATTTTAGAACGTATTACACAAGATATTTTTAATGCTTCAGTTGCAAAATGGTAAACTAATGAATAGAGAAGACATTACTTTTTTATTGCAAAACCCAACAAGTATAGATACTTCAAAAACAGCACTTTTAAATGAAGTTGTTGAAATGTACCCCTATTTTCAAGCTGCTAGAGTAATTCAATTAAAAGCATTAAAATCGACTAATAGCGTAAAATACAATCAATCATTAAAAAAAACTGCAGCCTATACTATTGACCGTCAAGTTTTATTTGAGTTTATAACTTCTCAAAATTTCACAAAAAACAATTATAAGGAAAATCCTGTTTTGGAAGAAATTGAAATTATTGATCCTGAAATAGTTCAAGCACCAGATAATGCAATTGATAATACTTTTAAAAGCGAAGTAGAACCGGTACCTAAAGAAATAAAAGTTGAAGACTCTCAAATTGAAACAGCTACAAATGAAACTATTTTAGAAATAGGAAAACCACTTCAATTTAACAGTACTGAGCCTCATTCTTTTAACGAATGGATGCAATTAATTTCAACAAAACCTATTATAAGAGAAGAAATTTCTAACAATTCAATAGAAAAAATCACAAAAAATGAAGACAAATTCAATCTTATTGATCAGTTTATTGAATTGAATCCAAAAATAAAACCTATTGATAAAAACGCTATGTTTCAAGATGTTATAACTGAACAATCTACTGAAAGTGAAAGTTTAATGACGGAAACTTTAGCGAAAGTTTATTTAGAACAAAAAAAATATGAAAGTGCTATAAAAGCATACCGCATTTTAAGTTTGAAATATCCAGAAAAAAGTGGTTTCTTTGCAGACCGAATTAAAGCAATAAAAAATTTACAAAAAAATAAATCATGACATATACATTATTCTTAGTTCTGATTATGATCGTAGCATTTTTGCTAATCCTAATTATTATGGTTCAAAACCCTAAAGGTGGCGGATTATCTTCATCATTTGGTGGTGGCGGAACTCAATCATTAGGTGGTGTTCAAAACACAACAAATTTTTTAGACAAAAGTACTTGGACACTTTCAATAGTGTTATTAGCACTTATTTTGTTATCAAACTTTGCTGCACCAAAAATAAATGTTGTTGATACAAGTTCAGAAATTGAAAATACTATTGAAAATAGAGAAGTTCAAGATTTGCAAACTTTACCAGCAACTCAACCAGCATCACAAGATTCAGTTCAATAACTATTGAAAAACATACCTAGAAAATGCCAATGTGAAATGACACGTTGGCATTTTTTTATTGATTAAATTTCAATAAAAGTACATTTGTCAGTTTTATAAACTTGGCACACTTTTGGAACGTTTTTGTTCTATAAAAAAAATAATTCTTAAACTAATTATAACATGAGTAAAATTAACATTAAACCACTTGCCGACAGAGTTTTAGTTCAACCTGTTGAAGCAGAAACAACTACAGCTTCTGGACTTATTATACCAGATTCAGCAAAAGAAAAACAACAAAAAGGAACAGTTTTAGCAGTAGGTAATGGTACAAAAGACGAACCAATGACTGTTAAAGTTGGTGATACCGTTTTATATGGTAAATACGCTGGTACTGAACTTGTTTTAGAAGGTACTGAATATTTAATCATGAGAGAAAGCGATATTTTAGCAATTGTTTAAATTTTAACAACTAGCTATTTGCTTTTTTACAATTAGCTTTAAAAATAATTAGAAAACAAACCCGCAAAAAGCTAAAGGCTCAAAGCCAAAAGCATTTTTGCAAAAAATATAATTAAAATGGCAAAAAATATAATTTTTGATATTGAAGCACGTGACGGATTAAAGCGTGGTGTTGATGCTTTAGCAAATGCAGTTAAAGTAACATTAGGTCCTAAAGGAAGAAATGTTGTAATTGGAAAAGCTTTTGGAGGTCCTGTAATTACAAAAGATGGTGTAACCGTTGCTAAGGAGATTGAATTAGAAGATGCTTTAGAAAACATGGGCGCACAAATGGTGAAAGAAGTAGCCTCTAAAACCAACGATTTAGCTGGTGATGGTACTACAACTGCAACTGTTTTAGCACAAGCAATTGTAAAAGAAGGTTTAAAAAATGTTGCTGCTGGTGCAAATCCTTTAGATTTAAAAAGAGGAATTGACAAAGCTGTTGAAGCAATTGTTAAGAATTTACAAGAACAATCTCAAGAGGTTGGAAACAAATCAGACAAAATAAAGCAAGTAGCATCTATTTCAGCAAATAACGATGAAACTATTGGTGATTTAATTGCTAAGGCTTTTGAAAAAGTTGGTAAAGAAGGTGTAATTACTGTTGAAGAAGCTAAAGGAACTACAACGTATGTTGATATTGTTGAAGGTATGCAATTTGATAGAGGTTATTTATCTCCATATTTTGTGACTAATGCTGATAAAATGTTAACTGACTTAGAAAATCCTTACATTCTATTATTCGAAAAGAAAATTACAAATCTTAAAGATTTATTACCAATTTTAGAGCCAGTTGCTCAAAGCGGAAAACCATTATTAATTATTGCCGAAGATGTTGAAGGTGAAGCTTTAGCTACTTTAGTAATGAATAAATTACGTGGTGCTTTAAAAATTGCAGCTGTAAAAGCTCCAGGTTTTGGTGATCGCAGAAAAGCAATGTTAGAAGATGTTGCCATTTTAACTGGTGGAACAGTAATTTCTGAAGAAAGAGGTTTAAGTTTAGAAAACACTACTTTAGAAATGTTAGGTTCTGCTGAAAGAGTAACTATTGACAAAGACAATACTACTATTGTAAATGGTGCTGGAGATGCAGATTTAATTAAAGCTAGAGTTGCTCAAATTAAAGCTCAAATTGAAACTACAACTTCTGATTACGACAAAGAAAAATTACAAGAGCGTTTAGCTAAATTAGCTGGTGGTGTTGCAGTTTTATATGTTGGTGCTCCAAGTGAAGTAGAAATGAAAGAGAAAAAAGACAGAGTTGATGATGCATTACATGCAACACGTGCTGCTGTTGAAGAAGGAATTGTTGCTGGTGGTGGTGTTGCTTTAGTTAGAACTATTGAAGTATTAAAATCAATCACTACTGATAGTTTAGATGAGGTAACTGGAATTAAAATTTTAGCAAGAGCTATTGAAGAGCCATTACGCCAAATTGTTGAAAATGCAGGTGGTGAAGGTTCTGTTGTAGTAGCAAAAGTTATTGAAGGAGCAGGTGATTTTGGATACAACGCAAAAACTGAAGAGTACACAAATATGTTAACTGCAGGTATTATTGACCCTACTAAAGTTACTAGAGTTGCATTAGAAAATGCTGCCTCAGTTGCGGGTATGATTTTAACTACAGCTTGTACCTTAGTTGATATTAAAGAAGATGCTCCTGCTGCTGGAATGCCTCCAATGGGTGGTGGAATGCCAGGAATGATGTAATCATTTTATAAAAACAGTGTAAAGAGACTGTCTAAAAAGTAAACTTTTCGTCAACCTGAAGTTGATTCAGGTTCTCATAATGATTAATTATCAGTATGATGAGATTCTGAAATCGTAGATTCACGAATTCCTATTTAAAAAACAAGAAAGGATGTGAGTAAATAAATTCAGAATGACGGATTTTGATACTTTTTAGACAGTCTCTTTCTTTTAAAACTATTATTGCTTTTTTTTAAGTAATTTTGAAAACTACATATAAATAATTCAACTCAATTATGACTATTGATGCTATTACAACAATTGAAGAATGCCGAAAAGTTTTAACTTCTGAAATAAAAACATTCCCAGATTGGCCTGAAAAAGGGGTGAATTTTAAAGATGTTCAAAGTATTTTATTCAATCCTGAATTGGCTTCAATAACGTCTCATTATTTAAAAGAATTACTTCCGAAGAATAAAAAAAATGAGTATGAATTCAATAAAATATTATGTTTTGATGCTAGAGGCTTTTTATTTGGTTTTGACTTAGCTAAAATTGCAAATGCACCAATGATTTTAGCTAGAAAACCAGGAAAACTTCCAGGAGAATTAATTACACAAACATTTCAAAAGGAATATGGTACCGATGAAATTCAAGTACAAGAAGGCTTAATAAAACCCGGAGACAAAGTATTGATACATGACGATTTATTAGCAACTGGTGGAACTGCAGGAGCCGCTGCAGAAATTATATTAAAATGTGGAGCTCAAATAGCTGGTTTTAATTTTATTATGGATTTAACCTTTTTACCAGGAAGAAAAGAACTTCAAAAATATGTTCCAAATCATAAAATAAAAGCGCTTTTAGAGTTTTAACTTTAAAAACATATCATAAAAAAACCAGATTAATTCATATTAATCTGGTTTTTTATTTATCTAAATCGTAACTCTTAAGCTTTACACTCGCAAGATCCCGGCTCACAATGTGAACATTCTTTTTCAGATTTTGCTACTTCTTTAGCTTTACAGCTACATTCACCTGGTTCACACTTAGCACATTCTTTAGCAGTTGATGTATTTTCAGCCATACATTTGCATTTTCCAGACTCACAAGTACACTCACCGCCATCATTACAAGTACAACCTTCCGCATGAATTGGTGTAGCTACAGATTGCTCTTTTAAATCCATTTTACAAACAGGACAAGGACCTGCTTCAGCATACGTTTTTCCCTTTTCACAATCCATTGGACATTGAAAATTAGCATCAGCTAATTTCTCGTCTGCACTATGGTCATGCCCCTCATGGCTTTCAGCTTTAACTTCTTCTTTTTTTGTTTCTTTACATGATGTAAACATTACAGCCATAGAAAAGATAGCTGCTACTAATAAGATTGATTTTTTCATTTTATTTGATTGTTTTAATTTTGATTTTATCCTAATGTAACTTAATTAACATTGGTCGCCTAAATTATGAAAATTATACATCTTTAAACCTGAAAATAAAAATTAATTCTTCAAGCGAATTTTTTGATAGTAAAACGCAGGCAATAGTATAAATACAAATAATGGGTGAATTAAGAATCTGCGAACATAAAACAATAATAGATAACCATCTATAAATTGAAACTTCAAAAGTAAAAAAAGCACTACAACTAAAAACACAAAAACGATTAAATAAAACTGAATAGCAAAATGAATTAATTTTAAGTTTCTAAAAGCTACATAAATAATAGCCAATGAAACCAATGTATTTAAAACATACCTAAAAAACAGGTGTAAAAAATAAACACCAAATTCAATAGTTGGTATTGAAGTATATAAATAATCATTCTTAAAATAATCTTTTAGCGGATCATAAAATAAAGGAGCTACTACTGCTCTAATTCCAACTAAAACAAGCAGTAAAACAATTATTAAAATAATACTTACAATTTTTTTCATTTCTTCAACTTTGAAAATTTTTGTATCCAAATAAACCACAATAAAAAAGTGGTTCCATAAATAATTGAAGGAAATACAATGTCGTGCAAAATATCTTGATATTCTGGGTACTCAAACATTGCAATACAAATAATAGCAATTCGAACAACATTTATACTATAGATTAAAAAACTTCCAAAAATAATGTACAGTGTGGTGGGTAAAATTTTGGAAGAAAACGACACAATAAATGAAATAAATAAAATAATAATGCTTACAGCATTACAACCTTCAATAATCCTTGAAACGTAATTGCCTTTAATTATTAATTTTATTGAAAGTTCCTCGGGGTGTTGTTCAATTACGGTATCGTAACCAACGCTATTCAAAATGTAACTGGTTTGACTAGCAACAGCTTTAGTTATTGGGGCACACGAAAAAAAATTGGTGGTATTTTGGGTGTCATTTAAATACAAACTATATAAAAATGACAGCAGCGCATAAGTACCAAAAAATTTAATTAAAAAGATTACAACTAATTTATTGCTTTGCACCAAAAAAGAATTTTAATTTTGCATAAAATTACAAATTAAAAATGAAACTTACATTATTAAAAAACTCGGTAAAAGATATTCTTAAGCAAGAAACTTCTAAAAATGAAAAACTTCAACAAATATGTGATTATTTAAAAAAAGAAATCACTTACTATGATTGGGTTGGGTTCTATTTTAAAAATGGAGATAAAAACGAGTTAAAACTGGCCGAATTTGCAGGTGAACCAACCGACCATACAATTATACCTTTTGGAAAAGGAATTTGTGGGCAAGTTGCTGTGAGTAATGAAAATTTTGTTGTTCCTGATGTAAGTGCTCAAGACAATTATATTTCATGCGGATGGAAAGTGAAAAGTGAAATTGTAATTCCAATATTTGTAAATAACAAAAACATAGGTCAAATTGATATTGACTCGCACACTGTAAATCCGTTTACAAAAGATGATGAATTATTGCTAGAATATGTATGCAAAAAAGTAGCTAAACTCTTCTAAAAAACAACATATTAAAATCTTGCTTCAGAAGAAAAAAAGAATAAATACACGCAAAAATTTAAAGATTTTTGAATGTTGAAAAATTATAAAAATTCACAAAAATTAAGCTACAATTTGTATTGTTTAAGTAGCTGATAATTATTAGCTTTGCGCAAAAGCAACAACACACCACATGAACACAACTAAAAAAGCCAAAAGCGCTTTAATTTCAGTCTTTCACAAAGACGGTTTAGAACCAATTATTAAAAAATTAGATGAACTTGGAATCACCATTTATTCAACAGGTGGAACCGAAAAGTTTATTAACGATTTAGGTATTAGCGTAGTACCTGTTGAAGATTTAACATCGTACCCTTCAATATTAGGAGGAAGAGTTAAAACATTACACCCAAAAGTATTTGGAGGTATTTTAGCAAGACGCGAAAATGAAAACGATTTATCTCAATTAGGTGAATTTGAAATTCCAGAAATTGACATTGTTATTGTTGATTTATACCCTTTTGAAAAAACTGTAGCAAGTAAAGCTCCTGAACAAGATATTATTGAAAAAATTGATATCGGTGGAATTTCATTAATTAGAGCTGCAGCTAAAAACTTTAAAGACGTTATTTGTGTATCATCTATGAATCAATACGATGAGTTTTTACAAATAATGACTGAGAATAACGGATCAACAACTATTGCTGACCGTAAAAACTTTGCAGCCAAATCTTTTGCTGTTTCAAGTCATTACGACACTGCTATTTTCAATTACTTAAATGATGATGAACCTGTGTTTAGACAAAGTTTTGATGTTTCAAAACAATTACGATATGGAGAAAACCCACATCAAAAAGGGTTCTTTTACGGTAATTTAGATGAATTATTCGAAAAATTACACGGTAAAGAATTATCATTCAACAATTTACTAGATGTTGATGCTGCTGTAAACTTAATTAAAGAGTTTAAAGGTGAAGCACCTACATTTGCCATTTTAAAACACAACAATGCGTGTGGTTTTGCACAAAGAGAAACATTAGTACAAGCTTATGTTGATGCTTTAGCAGGTGACCCAACTTCAGCTTTTGGAGGTGTTTTAATTGCTAACAAAGAAATTGATGAAGCTACAGCAAAAGAAATTCACAGTTTATTTTGTGAGGTTGTAATAGCGCCATCATACTCAGAAGCTGCTTTAGAAATATTAAAGGGAAAGAAAAATAGAATTCTTTTGGTTCAAAAAGAAGTTGAATTCCCTAATATTAGCTACAGAACTGCACTTAACGGAGTTTTAGCCCAAGACCCTAATAACGTAACAGATACTAAAGAGGGTTTAAAAAACGTTACAACTAGAATTGTATCTGATTCAGAAATTGAAGATTTATTATTTGCTTCAAAAATATGTAAGCACACAAAATCAAATACTATTATTTTAGTTAAAAACAAACAGTTATGTGCTGGTGGTACCGGTCAAACATCTAGAGTTGATGCTTTAGAACAAGCCATTACAAAAGCAAAAACATTTAACTTCGACTTAAAAGGAGCTGTTATGGCAAGTGATGCGTTTTTCCCATTTCCTGATTGTGTAGAAATTGCGGGTAATGCAGGAATTGAAGCTGTAATTCAACCAGGAGGTTCAATTAAAGATCAATTATCTATTGATTATTGTAATGAACATAATATTGGCATGGTATTTACAGGTACACGTCATTTCAAGCATTAATTTTAGTAACTTTGAGAGGTTAGATTTAAAAATTAAAAAAACAATAAAAAAAATATGGGTTTTTTCGACTTTATGACCGAAGACATTGCCATTGACTTAGGTACGGCAAACACGTTAATTATTCATGATGGAAAGGTAATTGTTGATGCTCCATCAATAGTTGCTCGTGATAGAAGTACGGGGAAAATAATTGCGACTGGTCAAAAAGCTAGTTTAATGCAAGGAAAAACTCATGAGAATATTAAAACTATTCGACCTTTAAAAGATGGTGTAATTGCCGATTTTGAAGCTTCGGAACAAATGATAAAAGAATTTATCAAAAACATTCCAAGCATTAAAAAGAAATTTTTTACACCATCTTTACGAATGGTTATTTGTATTCCTTCAGGAATTACAGAAGTTGAAAAACGTGCCGTAATAGATTCTGCCGAACACATGAATGCCAAAGAAATTTATTTAATTCATGAACCAATGGCAGCAGCTATTGGTATTGGTATTGATATTATGGAACCTAAAGGAAATATGATTATTGATATAGGTGGTGGTACTACTGAAATTGCTGTAATAGCTTTAGGTGGTATTGTGTGCGATAAATCTGTAAAAGTTGCTGGTGATGTTTTTACCGCAGATATTGCATATTATATGAGAACACAACACAACTTATATATAGGTGAACGTACTGCTGAAAAAATTAAAATTCAAATTGGTGCAGCTACTGAAGATTTAGAAACTCCGCCAGAAGATATGTTAGTTCAAGGACGTGATTTATTAAGTGGAAAACCAAAACAAGTACAAGTTTCTTTTAGAGAAATTTCAAAAGCATTAGACAAATCTATTTTAAGAATTGAAGATGCAGTAATGGAAACACTTTCAAGAACTCCGCCCGAACTTGCTGCAGATATATACAACACTGGTATTTATTTAGCAGGTGGTGGTTCAATGCTTCGTGGATTAGATAAACGTTTATCTAGAAAAACAGATTTACCTGTTTATGTTGCTGAAGACCCTTTAAGAGCAGTAGTAAGAGGCACAGGAATTGCCTTAAAAGATCTTGAAAAATATAAAAATGTATTAATGAAATAGTACACTTTTCTACAATTGACATATGCAGCAAATTATTTATTTTATTAAAAAATTCAGATACTTTCTGCTGTTTTTGGTACTAGAAATTTTAGCGTTTTATTTTACCATACAACACCATTCTTATCACAAAAGTAAATTTGTGAATTCCGCCAATGCTGTAACAGGAGGTTTTTACAAAAAAACAACTGCGTTAAGTGACTATTTTTATTTAAGTACTGAAAACAAAATTCTTATTGAAGAGAACGCTCGCTTAAGAAATTTGTTAGCTAAAAAAGATATTGAATACAATTCAACCACTTTTTTGGTTAATGATTCTTCAAAGTTTACTTCAAGATACGAATACACTTCAGCAAAAATTATTAAAAACGATTACACGCAACGAAATAACTTTTTAACACTGAATAAAGGGGAGAATCAAGGTTTATTAGCTGACATGGGCGTTATAAATGGCAAAGGAATTATTGGTGTTATAAATAGCACTTCTAATAATTTTGCAACGGTACTTTCAATTTTAAATAAAAGTTCTAAAATTAATGTTAGCTTAAAAAATAGCAATCATTTTGGAACACTTATTTGGAACGGAGTTGATTACAATATTGTTCAAGTTACAGACATACCAAGACAAGCACAACTGAAAGTTGGAGATACAATTATTACTGGAGGGAAATCCATTATTTTTCCTGAAGGAATTTTAGTTGGAAGTATCAAAGATTTTATTTTTGAAAACAACCAATATCAACAAATTAATGTTCAATTATTTAATGATATGAGTGCTATTGGTTATGTTGAAGTTATTAAAAATCTTGAAAAAGAAGAACAACTAAAATTAGAACAAAACATTTTAAATGAATAATATTATTTTATTAAATAGTTTTCGCTTCCTTGGCTTGTTACTTTTACAAGTACTTGTTTTTAACCATCTAAATTTATTTGGTTACCTAAACCCTATGATATATATAGCAGGGGTATTTCTTTTTCCAATTCGTAAAAACATAAATGCATTATTAATTTACAGTTTTTTATTGGGGTTATCAGTCGATTTTTTCTCAGATTCTGGTGGAATAAATGCTGCAGCAACCTTATTTATTGCTTTTATAAGATTACCGCTTCTAAAAACAATTTTACGAAAATCTGATTTCGATTACTTATTATTTAATTTAAGAACTATCGCTTTTAGTAAAGCGTTCATTTTTATTTCAACTTTAACAATAATTCACCATTTAATCGTTTTTAGTTTAGCGTACTTTAGCTTAAATGATTTTATGAGCATTATTTCTAATACTTTAGTTACAAGTGTTTTTAGCATATTGATCATATTTTTAGGAATTGCATTATTTACAAAAAAGAAATAAATGAAACGAATAGGTTTGTTATCAGTCTTAATTATCCTTGTGGGGGTCATTTTTATTGGGCGCTTATTTTACCTTCAAATTTTAAATAATCCCTATCAATTAAATCCCTTAAACAATTCTACCATAAAAGTAACTTACGATTATCCTGAAAGAGGTTATGTTTATGATAGAAACGGATTGTTATTAGTTGCCAATCAACTATCATATGATATTATGATTATTCCAAGGGAGGTAAAACCTTTAGACACTCTCGAATTTTGTTCACTCTTAAAAATTTCAAAAGAAGATTTTATAAACAAATTCAATAGAGCTAAAACATATTCTACAAGAATTCCTTCAACATTTGTAGCCCAACTTTCAAAAACTGACTACGCCTTCTTACAAGAGAAAATGTACAAATACAAAGGCTTTTACATTCAGAAAAGATCATTAAGAGAATATCCCGTAAAATCGGCTCCCAATGTTTTAGGCTATATTAGCGAAGTAAATGAAGCAATTATTAAAAAAAACGCCTACTATCAATTAGGTGAATTAATTGGTACAGCTGGTGTTGAAAAAACCTATGAAACAAATTTAAGAGGAAGAAAGGGTGTTAAGCGTATTCAAAGAGACCGTTTTAATAGGGAGATTGGGCCTTACAAAAACGGAATTTACGACACACTACCTATACCTGGAAACGATATTACATTAACAATTGATGGTGTTTTACAACAATACGGTGAATCTCTAATGGTTAACAAAAGAGGTGGAATTGTAGCTATTGAACCTTCTTCAGGAGAAATTTTAGCTTTGGTTTCTGCACCAACATATGATCCTAATTTAATGATTGGAAGAGAACGCTCTAAAAATTTTTCAAAAATGTATCTTGATACAATTAGCAAACCACTACTAGATAGAGGATTACAAGGGGAATACCCACCGGGATCACCTTTTAAAGTTATTACTGCACTAGTTGCCCTTCAAGAAAATGTACTAAGCACCTCAACAACTATTAAATGTTTTGGAGGCTATAAATATGGCACAGGTAAAGGCGCTTTTATGGAATGTCACTGTGGAACCCATGGAAGTCCTGTTGAATTAAATAAGGCTATTTACCGATCGTGTAATAGTTATTTTGCAAACGCCTATAGAAAAACTATAGAAAAATACCCTAACGCCCCTGAAGGCATGAATGTTTGGAGCAAGCACGTAAAAAGTTTTGGTTTAGGTAGTTATTTAAACAATGATTTATCTGTAGGTCAAAAAGGATTAGTTCCTGATGGTGCTTTTTATAACAAATGGTACCCAGATTCTAGATGGGGTGCTACTTATACCATTTCAAACTCTATTGGTCAAGGTGAAATATTAACAACTCCCATTCAATTGGCTAATATGACGGCTACGGTTGCGAATAGAGGGTACTATTTTACACCACACATTGTAAAAAATATAGCGGGAGTTAAATTGGATAAAAAATTTACATCACCAAAACAAACTAGTATCGACAAAAAATATTTTGACCCCGTAATTGAAGGTTTATTTGATGTGTTTGAAAACCCAAGAGGAACTGCTACTTGGTCTCGTGTAAAAGGAATAGAAATTTGTGGAAAAACTGGAACCGCTGAGAATCCACATGGACAAGATCACTCTATTTTTATTGCTTTTGCTCCAAAAGACGACCCGAAAATTGCCCTTGCAGTTTTTGTTGAAAATGGTTATTGGGGATCTAGATGGGCCGGACCGATTGCAACCTTAATGATTGAAAAATATTTAAACGGTGGAACTATAAGACCAAGAGAAGAAGAACGCATGTTAAATGGTAGTTTAGAAGAAGAATATGCAAAACAATTAATCGAAGAAATTGAGAAGTAGAAAAACAAATATATTTCATGGAATAGATTGGGTGTTAGTACTCTTTTATTTTGTATTGGTTTTTATAGGATGGATAAATATTTATTCAGCTACAAATACTGAAGGCAACCTCGATTTAATGAATTTTTCAACTGAATATGGTAAACAATTGATTTGGATTGGACTTAGCATACCACTTATATTATTAATTTTATTGTTTGAAACTAAGTTTTATGAAAAATACGCTTCTATTATTTATTTAATAAGTTTAATTTCATTAGCAGGGCTTTTTGTTTTTGGAAAAAATATAAACGGAGCCACTTCCTGGTATAATTTAGGAATATTTAGTTTACAACCTTCTGAATTTGCAAAAGCAGCAGTTGCTTTAGCTGTCGCGAAATTAGTGAGTGACAAACAATTCAATTTAAAAAAAATCAACACACAACTACAATCATTTATAATCCTTCTTTTACCTGCTTTTTTAATTACGTTACAACCTGACCCTGGTTCAGCATTGGTTTATTCAGCTTTTATTTTTGTATTGTATCGCGAAGGATTGCCTTTTTATTATATTACTATCGGATTTATTGCAGCTTCACTATTTGTAATAACACTATATTTCGGTTATTTGTATACTTTAATCAGCCTCTTATTAGTGTCTATCCTAATCTTATTCTATTTTTATTTTTATCGAAAAAAAGCTTTAAAAAAAGGATGGATTAAAATAATTGGTCTTTTTATAACAGCTGCCTTATTTATTTTTAGTGTTGATGTAGTTTTTAATAAGGTTTTTGAACAACGTCACAGAGACCGTTTTAATATTTTATTAGGAAAAACAACCGATATAAAGAACATTGGATATAACACGAATCAATCGGTTACTACAATAGCTTCTGGAGGATTTTCAGGAAGAGGTTTTTTACAAGGAGAACGAACTCAAGGTAACTTTGTACCTGAACATCAAACCGATTATATTTTCACTATTATAGGTGAAGAATGGGGCTTTTTAGGAAGTGTTTTTGTTATTATTTTATTTATGCTTTTCTTTTTAAGAATCATTCGAACTGCCGAAAAACAAAAATCAAAATTTAGTAGGGTTTATGGCTACAGTATTGCTGCCATACTATTCACTCATTTTACAATTAATATTGGAATGGCAATAGGATTGCTACCTACCATAGGTATTCCTCTACCCTTCTTTAGCTATGGAGGCTCTGCATTATGGGGCTTTACAGTACTTCTCTTTATCTTTATTCGTTTAGACGCTAATAAGTCTTACGAGTGGTAAGTAATATAGTCTGGTTTTAAATATTCATATAACTTTATTATCGTTTCTATAAACTTTTATTGAGATTAAGAATTCTAAGTAATTGTCTAAAGTTTTTTTCCTGTAAAATCTAACTATTATTTAAATAAACACTCAACTTTTGGGATTGATCAATTAATCCTGTGCTACAAAAAATTAGGTACAAAAAAAGCATCCAATTTGGATGCTTTTAAATAATTTCTTTAATAAAAGAACTATAATGCAGCTACGTGTTTAGCTAATTTAGATTTTAAATTATTCGCTTTGTTTTTGTGAATAACATTATTCTTAGCTAATTTATCAAGCATCGCAACAACTTTTGGATATAAATCCGCAGCGTCCTTCTTCTCTGTTGCAGCACGTAAATCTCTAACAGCATTACGAGTAGTTTTATGCTGATATTTATTTCTTAATTGCTTAACGCGATTGCTTCTAATTCTTTTTAATGCTGACTTGTGATTTGCCATTATAAATTTTTTATTAAATTTTTTGTAGTCCGTAGGGGAATCGAACCCCTGTTACATGGATGAAAACCATGCGTCCTAACCCCTAGACGAACGGACCGTTATTGTTTTGCGATGACATTATTTCGTCATTGCGGATGCAAAAATACAACTTATTTTCACTTCTCAAAACTTTTTTCAAAAAAATTTAATAAGATTTTGCAAATAATACTCTTTGGGTTGACTCAGCCCCTGTAAACACACACTTTCCGCCTTCAATTTTATTATCTAAAGGTATACATCTTATGGTTGCTTTTGTCAATTCCTTGATTTTATCTTCCGTTTCTGTAGTTCCATCCCAATGGGCTGACACAAATCCTCCCTTATTTTCAATAGCATCTTTAAATTCTTCAAAAGTATCTACTACTGTTGTATGTGCTTCTCTATAAGAAATAGCTCTATTAAATAAGTTATCTTGTATTTCTTCTAATAAATTAGCGACAAACTCAACTACATCGTCTTGAGACACTGTTTGCTTCTCTAAAGTATCTCTTCTGGCTACTTCAACGGTATTGTTTTCTAAATCTCTATTTCCAAATGCAATTCTTACTGGTACACCTTTTAATTCGTATTCTGCAAATTTAGCACCAGGTCTAAAAGTATCTCTCGTATCAAATTTAACCGAGACTCCTCGTTTTCTAAATTCTTTTACAAATACGTTTACCTTTTCTGAAATAGCTTCTAATTGATCATCTCCTTTATAAATTGGCACAATCACAACTTGTATTGGAGCTAGCTTTGGAGGCAGCACCAAACCTAAATCATCTGAATGCGTCATAATAAGCCCTCCTATTAACCTAGTTGAAACTCCCCATGAAGTTGCCCAAACATATTCTTGTTTTCCTTCTTTTGAAGTGTATTTTACATCAAAAGCTTTTGCAAAGTTTTGACCCAAAAAGTGAGATGTACCTGCTTGCAATGCTTTTCCATCTTGCATTAATGCTTCAATAGTATAGGTTTCATCAGCACCTGCAAAACGTTCACTTTCAGATTTTGCACCTTTAACAACTGGCATTGCCATAAAGTTTTCAGCAAACTCAGCATACACCTTTTGCATTTGTAATGCCTCTGCCAACGCTTCTTTTTTAGTTGCATGTGCAGTATGCCCTTCTTGCCATAAAAATTCAGCGGTTCTTAAAAATAAGCGCGTACGCATTTCCCAACGCACCACATTGGCCCATTGATTAATTAAAAGTGGTAAATCTCTGTATGATTGAATCCAACCTTTGTAAGTATTCCAAATAATTGCTTCCGAAGTTGGCCTAACCACCAATTCTTCTTCTAATTTGGCTGTAGGATCTACACGAAGTTTACCAGGATTATCAGGGTCATTTTGTAATCTATAATGTGTTACAACAGCACATTCTTTTGCAAAACCTTCAGCATTTTTCTCTTCTGCTTCGAATAAACTTTTAGGTACAAATAAAGGAAAATAGGCATTTTCATGTCCTGTTTCTTTAAACATTCTATCTAATTCTGCTTGCATTTTCTCCCAAATAGCATAACCGTATGGTTTAATTACCATACAACCTCTAACTGCCGAATTCTCAGCTAAATCGGCCTTTACAACCAATTCGTTATACCATTTAGAATAGTCTACTTCTCTCTTTGTTAAATTCTTACCCATAATCAAAAGTTTGGCACAAATATTGTATCTTTTACAATAAAAAAATGTTAATTTTCGACAAAATTAGTTTTTTTTAATTGTTCAACAATAAAAATATCAATTGATTATGCAAGTTTCAAATAAAGTACAAATAAAACTTTCAAAAATAAGTTTACTTTTGGTGACTTTTGTGGGTTTATATTCTTGTGGTACTTACCAAAGTGCCTATAATACTGATGGTATTTATGATACGTATACTCAACAAAACACTGCTATTGTTGAAACTGCCGCAATTGTTGACAATACTGGAAGTTATGAAAGCAATTACTTTTCTCGTCAACTAGAAGACGAAAATTATGATAATGAAGAAGGTGAGGTTTTTACAGATATAGATCAATACTACTACACCGACGACACTAATAATGGTGAATATTACAGTAATGACAATAATGCTCCTTGGGAATATACTAATGATGTAACCATAACATTTAACACTGGTTTTAATGGCTATGGTGGATTTGGTGGGTGGTATGATCCTTTTTATACGCCATTTTATAGACCTTATTTCCCTCCTTACTACGGCGGATGGTATGGTGGATTTTACCCTCCATACTATGGTGGAGGATGGTATGGCGGTTATTACCCTCCATACTATGGTGGTGGATATTATAGACCTCCTTATTATGGTGGCGGTGGTTATTACAGACCTCCTTACATAGACCATTATGGAAAAAGAGATTCATATAGCACTATTGGACGAAGAAGTAACAATACTGTAGCCTCAGGAACCAATAGAAGAGTTACATCTTCTGACAGAAGTAATACAATAGATAGAATTGCTAATACCGGAACTAAAAACACTAGTACTTCAACTAGAAATCGAAGTGCAAACACTAGAAGATCTACAAATGGTTCTAGTAACACAGCTACAAATAGAAGCAACTCTTCAACTAGAACAACTAATAGTACTAGACAATCTTCAACTAGAACACCTAGTTCTTCAACACAAAGAAGCTCATCAAATACAGGTAGAAGCTCGTCAATGGGACGAAGTTCTTCATCACGAAGAAACATCTCTTATAGCACAACACCATCTACAAGATCGTCAAACTCAAGAACTGGAAACTATTCAAGCACAAGATCGCCTCAAAAACAATATGCGGTAAATACAAGGTATACAAACTCTAGAGTTAAAAACACTAGTGGAGCTTCAACAATAAGACGTTCTAATAATTCAAACACAAATATTAACAGAAATAATTCTTCAGTTAAAACGAGTAGACCTGTTTATAATAGCTCTTCAACTAGAAATTCAAACGCTAACAGAAATAGTTCATCAAGAAATTCTTCTTATAAACCAAAATCATCAGCTAGTTCAGCATCTTATAGTCGTAAATCTACTAGTACACCAAACAGATCCTCATCAGCTTCAAGTTCGTCTAGTAGATCTTCATCAGCCTCAAGTTCCTCTAGCAGATCTTCATCTTCGTCAAGTTCATCAAGATCATCATCAAGAAGAAACTAACTATTAACTCAATTTAATTATTATGAAAAAAATATTTATTGCTATTGTATTATTTTCTGGGCTTATTGCAAAAGCGCAAACAGTAGGTTATAACGATATTGGAGTGTTATTTGCTAACGAAAGTAAAACTGGAACTGCACGTTTTAATGCTATGAGTGGTGCATTTGGTAGTTTAGGAGGTGATCTTTCGGCGATTAGTATAAACCCTGCTGGTGCAGCTGTTTTTTTAAAAAGCCAAATTGCATTTTCTATTGATTTTGATAATATTGATACTGAAGCCAACTATTACGGAGCCAATACCTATAGCTCGTATGACAATGTAAACTTTTCTCAAGCAGGTGGGGTTTTTGTATTTAGAAATAATTATGGAAACAACGGTGGCTGGGGACGTGTTGCTTTTGCCTTTGATTACACAAAAATTAAAGATTTTAATAATTTTTGGTTTGTAGAAGGAAATAGTAATTATCCAACTTACATTTACGATCCAAATGATGAAAACTTCTTATATCTAAATTCAGATGGGCAATATTTTGAAAACGCTACAAGTGGAGAAAATAATAAATACAATTTTACTGTGGCTGCAGAATATAACAACAAACTGTATTTAGGAGCTTCTTTTACAACATACAATATCAACTTTAATCAACGTGTTTTATTAGAAGAATATAATTATGCTGATAATAATGATTATTTAGACGCTTCATTATTTCAAAAACTGAGCACTTTTGGAAATGGATATTCCTTTAATTTTGGTATTATAGGTAAGCCCTCAAAAAATGTACGTTTAGGTTTAGCTTACCAATCTCCTGTTTGGTATAATTTAGGGGAAGATTATTTAGATTATGACGAAGAAATTTACGTAAGTAATGTTGATGAGTTATACACATACAACTCTGGCGTAAGCAGGTTTTATTACAACTTAAGAACACCAAGCAAATACACAGGAAGTTTTGCGTATATTTTTGATAAATACGGGTTATTTAGTATTGATTATGTATATCGAGACTATTCAAACATAACATTAACAAACGGTCCTTTTAATGAAGAAAACCAAAATTTCAACAGAGATTTAAGAGGTACCAATGAAGTTCGCTTGGGAACAGAGTGGAGATTAGATAATTTCTCATTAAGAGGTGGTTATCATTTTGAACAAAACCCTTATAAAAATGCCATTTCATCAGACAATAAAGATGGTTATTCATTTGGTATAGGCTATAATTTTGGAGCTGTAAAAATAGATCTGTCTTACCAACAAGATTCTCAAACCGGCGCTTATGATTATTACCCTCAATACAACGAAATTGACCCTGTAAATTTAGATTTCAAAATTTCTAAGTTTACCGCATCAATGGTAATAGGAATTTAATTTTTCTTTAAAATATAATGAAAAACGCCTCAAATTTGAGGCGTTTTTGAATTTACACTAAACATACCTTAATATGTTTTAGTACTTTTGCACAAATAAAATAAAAAAATGGACAGAATTTCTTTAAAAATAGAAACAACAAGAACTGATACAATTCTGAAATTTACTGCTAACAATGTTTTAACAAGTGGTAGTCATCAGTACAATAATATAGATGAAGCAAAAAACTCACCTTTAGCACAACAACTTTTTCATTTACCGTTTGTAAAAAGAGTGTTGTTTTCTGCTAACTTTATTGCTTTAGAACGTTTTTCAATAGTTGAATGGAATGATGTTCAGGAAGAAGTAAAAGAGCAGTTAGAAAATTATTTAAACAGTGGAGACCCTATAGTAATTGAAGATCATATTCAAAAAAAGGTACCGGTTGAAGTTTATGCTGAAGTAACACCAAATCCTTCAGTTTTAAAATTTGTTGCCAATAAAAAATTAGTTGATGTAGATTTTGAATTCAAAAGTGTTGACGAAGCAAAAGATGCACCTTTAGCTATTGAATTATACAATTTCCCATTTGTAAAAGAAATATTTATTTCTGAAAACTATGTTTCAATTACAAAATCTGATATTGTTGAGTGGGGAGATATAACTGTTGAAATTAGAAGTTTTATCAAAGAATTTATTGCCAACGGAAAAACCATTGCCGTAGCCTCTGAAAACAATATTCAACCAACAAATGAAACTTATAACCCTGAAGATTTAGATGAAGTTTCACAACAAATTATTAGTATTTTAGATGAATATATTAAACCTGCAGTTGCTGCTGATGGTGGAAATATTTTATTTAACTCGTACAATGTTGAAACAAAGATTGTAAATGTTGTTTTACAAGGTGCTTGTAGTGGCTGTCCTTCATCAACCGTTACATTAAAAAATGGAATTGAAAATATGCTAAAACAACTAATTCCTGGTAAAATTGAAGGAGTTGTAGCCGTTAATTACTAAATTATTTATGAGCAAAAAAGTAACTCCTTATAAAAATTCTGAAGAAGGAAAAAAAGAACAGGTTACCAAAATGTTTGATACAATTTCTAAAGAATACGACAATTTAAATCGTGTTATTTCTTTTGGAATTGATATAAAATGGCGCAATAAAGTTGTTGAAATTGTAGGTAATACAGCACCTGAAACAGTATTAGATATTGCTACAGGAACAGGAGATTTAGCCATAAGTTTAACTAAAACTTCAGCAAAAAAAATTGTAGGATTAGACATTTCTGACGGAATGTTAGAAGTTGGACGTACTAAAATAAATAAACTTCAGTTGAACAATAAAATTGAAATGGTACTTGCCGATTCTGAAGAACTACCTTTAGAAGCTAATTCTTTTGATGCTATTACAGTTGCTTTTGGGGTTCGTAATTTTGAAAATTTAGAAAAAGGATTAGGTGAAATTTATAGAGTATTAAAACCTGGTGGTACTTTTGTTGTTTTAGAAACTTCTGTGCCAACAAAAACACCTTACAAACAAGGATATCGTTTTTATTCAACAAAAATATTACCAACCATTGGCCGTGTTTTTTCAAAAGACAAAGTTGCTTACAAATATTTATCAGATTCTGCTGCTTCTTTTCCTTATGGAGAAGCTTTCAACAATATTTTACAAAAAACGGGGTTTATAGCTATAGAAAACAAACCACAAACTTTTGGTGTTGCTACAATTTATATAGCAAAAAAATAACTTATGAAAAAAATATTTATAGCTCTTACACTAATTATACTTTCTGTTAATTACAGTATTGCTCAAAAAAGAGATGTTGTTGAATACCAACAAAATTGGGACAAACAAAAAGTTTTTTGGGGTTATTATTTAGGGTTAAATATGAAAAGTTATAAAATATCTTATTTAACTGATGTAAATACTTTTGTGAATGTTACACCTGCTGTTGGGTTTAATGTTGGCTTAATTGGGGATTACAGATTGCATAAAAATATTAATTTACGATTAGAACCAGGACTTTCAAGTAACACGAAGGAATTAGCCTTTACTCATATTCCCGGAGGCCCAAGAGATAGCATACGTAAAGTTAATTCTACCTATTTACGTGTTCCTTTATTAATCAAATTGAATACGGACAGATACAACAACATTAGACCTTATATTATAGGTGGTGTTTCATACGACTATAATTTCTCAAGTAATGAGGATAACCCTGATGACAATTACGATGGAGAATTTAGAATGAAAAAAAATAACTTTACCTATGAGATGGGATTAGGTATCGACATTTATTTGCCATACTTTATCTTTTCACCTTCTGTAAGAGGTATTTTTGCGATAAATGATGAATTGGTAAGAGACAAAAACACCAACAGTCCTTGGACTGGAAATGTTGATTATTTTGGAACAAGAGGTATTTTCTTAAAAATGGCTTTTCATTAAAATTGTCGTTTAAACTCGCTTAATAAAATTGCCGTTGCAGTTGCAACATTTAAACTTTCAGTTAATTGCATTGCTCCAAATCTTGGTATTGAAATTGATGAATCTATCACTTCTAAAATTGGTTTGCTAATTCCGTTTGCTTCATTACCCATTACTAAAATAGCGTTTGCTGGCAAATTACTTTTATACACATTTTCACCATCCATTAAAGCTGCATATTTAGGAAGCTGAGATGCTTTTAAATAGGTTAACAAATCGGTATAAACAATTGAAACCCTAGTTAAAGACCCCATTGAAGCCATTACCACTTTAGCATTGTAGCAATCAACCGTATTTTTTGAACAAATTAACTGGGTGACGCCAAACCAATCACAAAGCCTAATAATTGCACCTAAATTCCCGGGATCGTTAATCTCATCAAGCGCCACAAAAAAGCCTTCATTTTGCAAAGTAGCTTCCACAGGAATTTTAAATAAAGCTAACACATTGTTAGGCGACTTTAATGTGCTTATTTTTTTTAATGCTAACTCGGAAATTTCAGTAACGTTTTCAAGAGCGCTATAGCTCGAAAAATCTACACAAAACAAAGAATTCAACTTAAAATTAGCGTTTAAAAACTCACTTACAACCTTTGTCCCTTCAGCCACAAATAAACCATGTTTTGTTCGGTACTTTTTTTGCTGTAAACTCGTTATTAATTTTAGTTGACTTTTGCTTAAACTCATAAATTTATTTATAAATAATTGTAATTGGGTAATACCTTGAAAAGTTTTACATTTGAAACAAATTTAAACTCTTATTTATTGAAAAACAATTTTATAATATTAATAATCATATTAAGTATAACTTTTAGTTTTTCAGCTTGTAACGCCGTAAAGTATGTTCCTGAAAATGAACATTTATTGGTTAAAAATTCGGTAACTGTAAACAATAAAAAAAATGTTGACAGCGAAATATCTGATTATATTGTTCAACGACCTAATCAACCTGTTCTTGGTTTTCCGCTTCAGCTTCATATTCACAACTTAGGTAATAAAGATTTTGATACTGATTTTGAAAATTGGAAGTCTGAATATCCTAAAAGATACAATTTCACTTCTACCCTATTTTCAGACAAGCAAGCAAGGGGGCTTCGTAAATTTAAATACGACGGAAATCAATGGTTACTAAAAAGTGGCGAAGAACCTGTAATTTTAGATAAGAAAAAAACGAAGCAAACGATTGATAACTTAATACAGCATTACAATAATGAAGGTTATTTTAAAGCAACTGTTAAACCCGTTGAAACTGAAATTAAAAACAAAAGAATTAAAGTTAACTATGAAATTGAAACAGGGAAACCCTATTTATTAGACAGTGTTAGAACCGATATTACATCAACCGTTCTCGATTCTATTTACAATACTTCAAAAGAAGCTTCATTAATAAAAAAAGGAAATCAATTTAAATTATCATCGTTTGTTGCTGAGCAAAATAGATTAACAAACCTTTTCAGAAATTCTGGAGTATATCGTTTTAATAAGAACGCCATTAACTTTGAAGCTGATTCTTCAAATTATAAAGCAAGTATAGAATTATTAATTAGTGACAGTATTGCTAATATTCCTTTCAAAATTCAGAAAATTAAAAACGTAAAAATTTATGCTGATTATTCTTTTCAAGCAAAAGATGAGCCAATAACTGATACTATCAACGCTAACGGTTATCAATTTTTATCAAAAAATAAATTACGCTACAAACCCAAGCATTTATTAAATGCCATTTTTATTGAACCAACTGACTTTTACAATGATGATGCAAGAGAATTGTCGAGAAAAAGTTTACGAAGCCTAAATAACTTTAGATCGGTTGATATAAAATATACCGAATTAGAAAATGATGACTTAGAAGCATCTATTTATTTAACACCTCTAAAAAAATACGGAATTGGATTAAATACTGAACTAACACACTCAAATGTTAGACAACTAGGTATGCTAGCTAAAGTTTCATTTTCAAATAGAAATATTTTTAAAGGTGCAGAAACTTTAAAATTTTCGATACAAGGGTCGTTTATTGATTCTAAAGATGCTGCAGAAAACGATAGGTTGCTAAACGCTTGGGAAATAGGTGCTGATATTTTATTAGAATTTCCTAGATTTTTATCACCATTTAAATACAATAAGCTTTTAGCAAAAGGAAAATCGCCCAAAACAACATTTACTTTAGGTACAAGTTTGCAAAAAAATATTGGTCTAGATAAACAACGTTTTACAGGTATTGTTGATTATAATTGGGAAGCTTCAAAAAAAATTAAACACAGTTTACAAATATTAAATGCGCAATACATTAAAAACTTAAATCCAGACCAATACTTCTATGTATATTCTTATGAATATGGTCAATTACAGGACATTCAAGAGCAATATTTTCCAGATTATATTTTAACTGAAGACAATGCATTAGAATTTATTGATGAAAACATAACTCCTGAATTTGAAGAAATTGATCCTGACGCCTACGAAACAGCTATAAATATTGAGTCGAGGTATTATATAATTACTGAAAATGCATTTGTACCATCAATAGCGTATACCTTTACATACAACAATAGAGAAAACTTCAAGGACAATAACTTTTCATTTTTTAGAGCTAGAATTGCTTCTGCGGGTCTTCTTACAACTGCCATAATTCAGAAAAAAGATTCAAACAATGTAAAAAACCTTATTAACACCCCTATTTCTCAATACATTAGAGCCGATTTAGAGTATAAAAAATTCTGGGAGTTAAATGTTGAAAATGTTTTAGCCTTTAGAGCCTTTGCAGGTGTTGCCATACCTTATGGAAACTCAGAAACCATTCCGTTTAGCAGAAGTTATTTTATAGGTGGTGCAAATGATTTACGTGCCTGGAAAGTATATGATTTAGGTCCAGGAAAAAGCAGTACTGGCCTAGAATACAATGTAGGAAACCTAAAATTATTAACAAGTTTAGAATATCGATTTGAAATTTTAAACAGTATAAAAGGAGCGCTATTTATAGATGCGGGAAATATTTGGGATATTACCAACTCTGATTTAAATCCACCAGAAGCAAAATTCACCGGGTTTGAATCCTTTAAAGATATTGGTGTTGGCTCAGGATTTGGAATTAGATACGATTTAAGTTTTATATTAATACGCTTAGATTTTGGCTTTAAAACGTACGAACCTTATATTGAAGAAGGCAGTAAATGGTTACAAAACTATAACTTTAGCAGTGCTGTTTATAATTTTGGTATTAGTTATCCTTTTTAAATTAAATGTCTAAAAACTATTACGATTTCGCTTTTTTTGCCATCTAAAACTACGTTAATCTTAAATATTTGATTAATTTTGCTCAAAACCTATCAATAATAATAATACTTAAAATATTATGAATCATACTATTAAGCCAGGAGTAGCAACAGGAAGCCAGGTTCAAGAAATTTTCAAATTAGCAAAAGCTAAAAATTTCGCTTTACCAGCTGTAAATGTTATCGGCTCAAACACAATTAATACTGTTTTAGAAACAGCTAAAGAATTGAATTCTCCAGTAATTATCCAATTTTCAAATGGTGGAGCACAATTTAATGCAGGAAAAGGATTATCAAACGAAGGTCAAAAAGCTGCCATAGCAGGAGGTGTTGCAGGAGCAAAACACATTCACACATTAGCTGATGCTTATGGTGTGCCAGTTATTTTACATACTGACCACGCAGCAAAAAAATTATTACCTTGGATTGACGGTTTATTAGATGCAAGTGAAAAACACTTTACTGAAACTGGTTCTCCATTATTTAGCTCTCATATGATTGATTTATCTGAAGAGCCTTTAGAAGAAAACATTGAAATTTGTAAAACTTATTTAGCTCGTATGGCTAAAATGGGTATGACTTTAGAAATAGAGTTAGGTATTACAGGTGGTGAAGAAGATGGTGTTGACAATTCTGATGTTGATGTATCTAAATTATACACACAACCTGAAGAAGTAGCTTACGCATACAATGAATTGAAGAAAGTAAGTGACAACTTTACAATTGCTGCTTCATTTGGAAATGTACATGGTGTTTATAAACCAGGAAATGTGAAATTAACTCCAAAAATCTTAGACAATTCTCAAAAATATATTGAAAAAGAAAACGGAACTGAAGCAAACCCTGTAGATTTTGTATTCCACGGTGGTTCAGGTTCTTCTTTAGAAGAAATTAGAGAAGCTATTGGTTACGGTGTTATTAAAATGAACATTGATACTGATTTACAATTTGCTTTTACTGAAGGAATTAGAGATTATATGAATGACAAAATTGAGTACTTAAGAACTCAAATTGGAAATCCTGAAGGAGCAGATTCACCAAACAAAAAATACTACGATCCTCGTGGATGGTTACGTAAAGGTGAAGAAACTTTTAAAGCTCGTTTAACTGAAGCTTTTAAAGATTTAAATTGTGTAGACGTACTATAAATCATACACTTATATATCAAAAAAAATAAAGAGAACATAATTTTATATGTTCTCTTTATTTTTTTTAGTAATTTGCACCACAATTTTCAACTAAAATAAAATATTATGTCATCTTGGTTTAAAAGGAAAGATAAAGGAATTCAAACTCCCACAGAGGATAAAAAAGATGTTCCAAAAGGTTTATGGTATAAAACACCTAGTGGAAAAATTGTTGATACTGACGAATTAAAAGAAAACTATTATGTGAGTCCAGAAGATGGTTACCACGTAAAAATAGGAAGTGCCGAGTATTTTGAAATTCTTTTTGATGATAACATATTTGAAGAATTTGATAAAGACATGGTATCTAAAGATCCTTTAAAATTCACAGACACAAAAAAATACACTGACAGGTTAAAACAAGCCTATGCTAAAACAAACTTAAATGATGCTGTACGAACAGCAGTAGGAAAATCTCTAGGAAAAGACCTAGTGGTTGCTGCTATGGATTTTGCATTTATTGGTGGCTCTATGGGTAGTGTTGTTGGTGAAAAAATTTGTCGTGCCATTGATTATGCAATGAAAAACAAATTACCTTTTGTAATGATTTCAAAATCAGGTGGAGCAAGAATGATGGAGGCTTCATTATCATTAATGCAATTGGTAAAAACATCGGTAAAACTAGCGCAATTAGCTGAAACAAAACTACCTTATATTTCTTTATGTACAGACCCAACAACTGGAGGTACAACTGCTTCTTATGCTATGCTTGGTGATGTAAATTTTGCTGAACCTAACGCGTTGGTTGCTTTTGCAGGGCCTAGAGTTGTAAAAGATACTACAGGAAAAGATTTACCTGAAGGATTTCAACGTTCAGAATTTGTGCTAGAACACGGTTTTTTAGATAGAATTATTGAGCGTAAAAACTTAAAACAAGAAATTAATTTATATATAGATTTAATTCAGAACCTTCCAATTAGAAGTTAAAATAATTATCTAACATAAAAAAAGCGAGCTAAATGCTCGCTTTTTTATGTATTAAACTTAGGCCATTATTACCTTTTTCTTTTTCTTAAAACAATTTCAATTTCTTTACCAGTATCTGTTGTAAATATAGCAACATTATCACAAGTACCGTCACCAAAATTTAATACACCCGATCTATTATTTTTTTGTTTTTCAATAGTACCACTAACAATAAACCTACAAGCCGTTTTACGAATTAAAGGCTCAATAATTGTAGCAGACATAACATTTCCATTTTTAAAAGTTGTATTCCAACTTCCTGTAATCGAAAAAACATTATCGCCCCAATTACTTTTGGTTTCATAACCTCCTATAAGTGTTCTAACTTTTTCTCCTTTTCTAGTAATAAATTCTCCGTCAGGCCAAATAACTTTAATATCAAACATACGGGTGTGTTCTCTTAGTCCGTTTTCGTTTTCTTTTATTTTTGAAACCTCATTAGTTCCTTCAATTTTTAAATCGTTATAGTAAAAATCATCATATGAATATATAATAGTTATTGTTTTAGCTTCAATATCTTTTATATATTCCATCATAATTTTACCACTTAAAACTACATTTTGAAAAGGTAATGTACAATCACTTCCAAAATCTAAAGTTACAATTGTTGTTTCTCCTTCAGTTACTCTAGTTTTAATCATACAACTTAAATAAGGATTTTTATCTCCCTCAGACTTTCCAGCAACAGAAGCATCAATTGACCCCCATAGGTCATCAACTAAACTATCAACATCATTTAATACATCATCAGCTTCTACTGTGGTAATGGTATCTTCTTCTGAAATTGGCTCTACATCATTAATAGCTTCACTATTTTCACAGCTTGTAAAAATAAATGTAATTGCAACAAAAATCATTAATAATTTTAATCCTGAATTTTTCATTTTGGTTGTGGGTTTTAATTAATTAAATAGTTAACATTGAATATGTTGTTATATTGTCTTAGACCTTAAACTTTTGTTAAAGTTTAATTTAGAAAGCAAAAAAGTTCTCTTTATAATTAATTGTCAATCAAAATAATAAATAGTATATTTGCCGACCGGTAGCTGCAACTGCACTAACCATACATAAAAATTATTAAATAAATTAATGTTAGCATGTACTTAACAAAAGAAAAAAAAGCAGAAATTTTTGCTAAACACGGAGAATCAGCAACAAACACTGGATCTTCAGAAGGACAAATTGCCTTATTTACTTTCAGAATTAACCACTTAACAGAGCACTTAAAAAGAAATCGTAAAGATTACAATACTGAGCGTTCTTTAGTAAAATTAGTTGGTAAAAGGAGAAACTTACTAGATTATCTAATTAAAACGGACATTGTAAGATACCGTGAGATAATTAAAGAATTAGGAATAAGAAAATAATTTCATTCAGAAAAAGAGGCAAATTTTGCCTCTTTTTTTTTGAAAATTCTTATTATAAAGAAAGCTTAAATTAAACTTTTCATTGGAAAACACACAACACAACAACAACCAATTGTTTAATTAAAATTTAAAAAATTATTTATGATACCTAAGGTACATACACAAACTATTGAATTAGGAGATGGAAGAACCATTTCAATTGAAACAGGAAAATTAGCAAAACAAGCGCACGGTTCCGTGGTTGTACAAATGGGGAAAGCTATGTTGCTTTGTACAGTAGTTTCTAACTACAAACAAAGTGATGTTGATTTTTTACCATTAACAGTTGACTACAGAGAAAAATTTGCTGCTGCAGGTCGTTATCCAGGTGGTTTCTTTAAAAGAGAAGCAAGACCTACGGATGCTGAGGTGTTAACAATGCGTTTAGTGGATAGAGTTTTACGTCCATTATTCCCAAAAGATTACCACGCTGAAACACAGGTAATGATTCAGTTAATGAGTTCTGATGAAGATGTAATGCCAGATGCTTTAGCTGGTTTAGCAGCTTCAACTGCTATTCAATTAAGTGATATTCCTTTTGAAACTCCAATTTCTGAAGTTAGAGTTGCAAGAGTAAATGGTGAATTTATCATCAATCCAAGTAGAGAATTATTAGAACAAGCTGACATTGATATGACTATTGGTGCATCTGCAGATTCTGTAATGATGGTTGAAGGTGAAATGGATGAATGTAGCGAAGAAGAAATGGCTGAAGCTATTAAATTTGCACATGAAGCTATCAAAGTACAATGTGCTGCACAAGTTGCATTAGCAGCATCTTTTGGTAAAAAAGAAACGCGTACTTATGAGCCTGAAGAAGAAAATGAAGAATTAGCTACAAGAATTCACGATGCAGCATACCAAAAATGTTACGACATCGCTAAAAAAGGGACTTCTAAACAAGAAAGAAGTACTGCTTTTGAAGAAGTAAAAGAAGAAATAAAAGCTTCATTTACTGAAGAAGAAGTTGCTGAATTTGGAGGCATGATTGGAAAATATTTCAATAAAGCACAAAAAACAGCAGTTCGTGAATTAACATTAAGCGAAGGTTTACGTTTAGACGGAAGAAAAACTACAGATATTAGACCTATTTGGTGTGAAGTAGATTACTTACCATCAACGCACGGTTCATCAATATTTACTCGTGGAGAAACTCAAGCATTAGCAACAGTTACTTTAGGAACATCTAGAGAAGCAAACCAAATAGATATGCCAACTTACCAAGGTGAGGAAACATTCTATTTACATTATAATTTCCCTCCTTTCTGTACAGGTGAAGCAAGACCTTTAAGAGGTACTTCACGTAGAGAAGTTGGACACGGAAATTTAGCGCAACGTGCGTTAAAAGGAATGATTCCTGACAATTGTCCTTATACTGTAAGAGTTGTATCTGAAGTATTAGAATCTAATGGATCATCTTCAATGGCAACTGTTTGTGCTGGTACAATGGCATTAATGGATGCTGGTGTTCAAATGAAAAAACCTGTTTCAGGTATTGCTATGGGATTAATTTCTGATGGTGATCGTTATGCTGTATTAAGTGATATTTTAGGTGATGAAGATCATTTAGGCGATATGGACTTTAAAGTTACAGGAACTGCTGACGGTATTACTGCTTGTCAAATGGATATTAAAGTAAAAGGATTATCATACGAAATTTTAGTGAATGCATTAAAACAAGCTCGTGATGGTCGTTTACACATTTTAGGAAAAATAACTGATACAATAGCACAACCTGGTGCAGATGTAAAAGCACATGCTCCAAAAATGGTTTCAAGAAGAATTCCTAATGAATTTATTGGTGCATTAATTGGACCTGGAGGAAAAGTTATTCAGGAAATGCAGAAAGAAACTGGTTGTACAATTGTTATCAATGAAGATCCAATAACTGAAGAAGGTATTGTTGAAATTTTAGGAACTGATCAAAATGGTATTGATGCTGTATTAGCTAAAATTGATTCTTTATTATTCAAACCTCAAGTTGGAAGTGTTTATGAAGTGAAAGTAATTAAAATGTTAGATTTTGGTGCTGTAGTTGAGTATACTGAAGCTCCTGGTAACGAAGTTTTATTACACATTTCTGAATTAGCTTGGGCACGTACTGAGAACGTAACTGACGTTGTTAATATGGGTGATGTTTTTGATGTAAAATACTTCGGAAAAGATCCAAAAACTCGTAAAGACAAAGTATCTAGAAAAGCTTTATTACCAAAGCCTGAAGGTTTTGTTGAAAGACCTCCAAGAGATAATAATAGAGGACGTGACAACCGTGGAAGAGATAACCGTGGTGGTGATAGAGATAGAAAACCAAGATCAAGAGATTAATTCTTGATACATATTTTTAAAAAGCTCCTCAATTTGAGGAGCTTTTTTGTTAAAAGACGTTAATAAATTACAATAAGTTATTTTTTTTGTAACATTTTTAGAAATACAACGTATATATAATGTAGCACATATAAAAATCAAAAATATTTTAATTTTACATGAGACAACTTAAAATTACCAAGCAGGTTACAAATAGAGAAACTGCATCATTAGATAAATACTTACAAGAAATAGGAAAGGTAGATTTAATTACTGCCGAAATGGAAGTTGAATTAGCACAACGAATTAAAGCAGGTGATCAAGTTGCTTTAGAACGTTTAACAAAAGCTAATTTACGTTTTGTTGTTTCTGTTGCTAAACAATATCAAAATCAAGGATTAACATTACCCGATTTAATTAATGAAGGAAATTTAGGTTTAATTAAAGCTGCAAAACGTTTTGATGAAACTCGTGGTTTCAAATTTATCTCTTACGCTGTATGGTGGATTCGTCAATCAATTTTACAAGCATTAGCTGAACAATCTCGTATTGTACGTTTGCCTTTAAACAAAATTGGTTCTATCAACAAAATCAATAAAATGTATGCATTTTTAGAGCAAGAGAATGAAAGACCTCCTTCTGCTGAAGAAATTGCAAAAAAATTAGATATGACTGTGAATGATGTAAAAGAGTCTATGAAAAACTCTGGTCGTCACGTATCTATGGATGCTCCTTTAATTGAAGGTGAAGATTCTAACTTATATGATGTATTAAACACAGGAGAATCTCCAAATCCAGATAGAGCTTTATTACATGAATCATTAAAAGTTGAAATTGAACGTGCTTTAGAAACTTTAACACCTAGAGAAGCTGATGTTGTTCAACTATACTTTGGCTTAGGTGATACGCACCCAATGACTCTAGAAGAAATTGGTGAAACATTTGATTTAACACGTGAACGTGTTCGTCAAATTAAAGAAAAAGCAATTAGAAGGTTAAAACATACATCGAGAAGTAAAATATTAAAAACTTATTTAGGTTAAGATTTAGCTTACTTTTTTGATACTGAATAAAAAACGCTCGAAAATTCGAGCGTTTTTCTTTTTTAAATGTATTTTTGCAAAAACTAAACTAAAAAAAACAAAAATGACTAAATATATAGCTCCTTCTATGTTAGCTGCCGATTTTGGCAATTTACAACGTGATATTGAAATGGTTAACAACAGTGAAGCTGACTGGTTTCATATTGATGTAATGGACGGTGTTTTTGTTCCAAACATTTCTTATGGAATGCCCGTAATTAGCGCCATTAAAAAGCATGCTACTAAAACAATGGATGTTCATTTAATGATTGTTGATCCAGACAGATATATTGAAGATTTCAAAAAAGTAGGTGCAGATATTTTAACAGTACATTATGAAGCTTGTACACATTTACACAGAACGCTTCAGGCTATAAAAGCTGCCGGAATGAAAGCCGGAGTTTCCTTAAACCCACACACACCTGCAGCTGTTTTAGAAGACGTAATTAAAGACATTGATGTTGTTTTAATTATGAGTGTAAACCCTGGTTTTGGCGGACAAAGTTTTATTGAAAACACTTATAAAAAAGTACAACAATTAAAAGCACTTATTGAATTTTCAGAAGCTGAGACGCTTATTGAAGTTGATGGTGGTGTTACCAACCAAAACATAGAACAATTATTAGAAGCGGGAGTTGATGCTTTTGTTGCAGGTAGTTTTGTATTTAAAAGCGAAAACCCTACAGAAACAATTAAAGAACTTAAAAACTTAGTTTCTTTTTAAGTCGCTAATTCGTCTAACTCATATTGATCTAATAAATATTTCAACAAATCAGTTGTTGTTACTATACCTACAAGTATATCGTTTTCAACAACGGGCAAGGCATGAAATTCATTTTTAGCCAAAATTTCAACAACTGATTTTACAGTAATACTCGAATTTACTTTCACAATATTCTTCACCATTAATTGTTGAATGCTTAACATATTATATATAGCATTATCAACTTCCACTTCGTGTGAATCATACGAATCTAAAAAACTTATTCTTTTTAAATCCGAATAACTTAGTATTCCAATAATATGCTCTTCTTCAACAATTGGAATATGCCGAATATGGTGTTTTTTAAATAGCTTTTCGGCTTTATACAAATCATCAGACAAGCTTAAGGTAATAAGCTCTCTGGTCATAATTTTAGATATGGGTTCCAGACGCTTCATAATCATGCTTTTATAATTATTCTAAAGTTCGAAAAAAGTAATCACTATTTGTATGACTAAAATCAGTTGTACTTTAATTTTTTAAGGGAATACATATAAAGTATTCAATATTAATACATTTAAATAATGTAATTATATTTTAATATTTTGACAAAATAATACTACCTCCAACGAATAGTTATAGCTAAATTTGAAAAACAAATTTGTTCAAAAATGAGTAATTCATTACAAAATCACCTAAAAATAGTTTTCTTAGTTTTAGTTATTACCCTTCAATCTTGTAATACTATTCAAAAAAAAGAAAATACAACTACTAATTTTGTAGACAAAAACGCTTCTGAAAGTGTAAAAATATTATATAACAAACTTGAAGCAATTACTGAAAAAGGATTTGCTGTTGGACATCAAGACGACACTTCTTACGGACTTGGTTGGAATCATAAAGATAATCCTTCAAACATAAAAAGTGATGTTGAAATTGTTACCGGTGACTTTCCGGCTGTTTTTGGTTTTGATTTAGGTTGGATTGAAATTAACAAATCTTATAACTTAGATACCGTTCCTTTTAATTCAATGAAAGATTTAATTATTGACGCGCATAAAAGAGGAGGAATTATTACCATAAGCTGGCATTTAAACAACCCTGTTACTGGTGGAAGCTCTTGGGATAAAACACCTGCAGTACCTGCAATTTTAAAAGGAGGAAGTGAAAGAGAAAAATATGAACTATGGGTTGCTAGAACTGCTGATTTTTTAAGTACTCTAAAATACAACGGTGAAGATATCCCTGTAATATTTAGACCATTTCACGAAATGAATGGTTCTTGGTTTTGGTGGGGAGGTGAAAATTGTACCCCTAAAGATTATAGCATACTTTGGAAAGAAACTGTTGAATTATTAAGAGATAAACATAAACTTCATAATTTACTATACGCATACTCTCCAAATAAATTAAATCCTGGTGATAAATATTTAGACTATTATCCCGGTGATGACTATGTAGATATTTTAGGGATGGATATTTATGACTTTAATAATTCTGAAGAATACATGAATGCTGTAGTTCATGATTTAGCAATTGTTAAAGAAGTAGCTATTAAAAAAAATAAATTATTTGCTTTCACTGAAACCGGATTAGAATCTCTTCAAACTGAAAATTGGTTTACTAAAGTATTATACCCTGCTATTGAAAATACCGGAATAAGCTGGGTGTTAACTTGGCGAAATTACGATACAAAACATCATTACATGCCTTACAAAGGACAATTAAACGAACAAGATTTTATTCAATTTAAAAACCTTCCAAAAACACTATTTTTAGAAGACATTAATCAACTAGACAATAAATTAACCAAATGAAATTATTACACACTGCAGATATTTTAATTATTTTAATGTATTTAGTTACCATTATTGTAATTGGACTAGTACTTAGAAAAAGAGCACAAAAAAGTAAAGATGATTATTTATTAGGAGGGAAATCAATTCCTTGGTATATGTTAGGCCTTTCTAACGCCTCAGGAATGTTTGATATTTCTGGTACTATTTGGCTAGTAACATTAATGTTTGTATACGGAATTAAAAGTGCTTGGATACCTTGGCTGTGGCCCGTATTTAACCAAGTGTTTTTAATGGTCTATTTATCAAAATGGCTTCGTAGATCAAACGCAACAACAGGAGCTGAATGGATTGGCACTCGTTTTGGTTTTAAAAAAGGTGCCAAACTTTCACACATTGTAGTAGTAGTTTTTGCTTTAATTATGTGTCTTGGATATTTAGCTTACGGGTTTATTGGCTTAGGTAAATTTGTTGAAATATTTATTCCTTGGGAAGTAGTAAGCAACTATATTCCTTTTACTGTTACTCCAGAATATGTTCCTCATTTTTATGGAATTATTTTCACTTGTTTTGCTGTATTTTATTCTTTACTAGGAGGAATGTCAGGTATTGTTTGGGCTGATGTTGTTCAGTTTGCAATTATGACTATAGCTGCTTTAATTATTGGCTATTTAGGCTTTCAAGCTGTAGGAACTCACCTATTAGATGTTCCTGAAGGGTGGATGAGCCCAACATTTGGATGGAAGTTAGATTTAGATTGGGGTACTATTATTCCTGAAGTAAACGATAAAATTAGAGAAGATGGCTTTGGACTATTTACAATTTTCTTTATGATGATGGTTTTTAAAGGTGTTTTAGTGAGTTTGGCAGGACCTGCGCCAACGTATGATATGCAAAAAATATTGTCTACAAAAACTGCTGCTGACGCTTCAAAAATGAGTGGATTTGTATCGGTAGTTTTAATGCCAATACGTTATTTAATGATTGCTGGTTTTGCGGCCTTAGCTTTAATTTATTACGAAAAACTAGACCTTTTAAATTCAACAGGAAATATTGATTTTGAATTGATATTACCAACAGCTATTAAAGAATTTGTTCCGGTTGGATTGTTAGGTTTATTATTAGCTGGTTTAATTGCCGCATTTATGTCAACTTTTGCAGGAACTTTAAACGCTGCTCAAGCCTATTTAGTAAATGATATTTATTTAAAATATAAAAACCCAAACGCTAGTAACATTCAAATTAAGAACATGAATTACCTTACAGGTATTGTTGTTGTACTAGTAAGTATTGTATTAGGTATTTTTGCTAAAGATGTAAACTCTGTTTTACAATGGATTGTTTCTGTATTATACGGAAGTTACGTAGGTGCCAATATCTTAAAATGGTACTGGTGGAGGTTTAATGGCGAAGGATTTTTCTGGGGAATGGCTGCTGGTTTAGTTTCCGCAGGTATTGTTCCTGAACTATTTCCTGACGTTTTAGGACTTTACTTATTTCCGGTTATTTTAGTTATTTCATTAATTGGAAGTATTGTTGGAACCTACAGTGCTCCACCTACTGAAGAAGCTGTTTTAAAAGATTTTTATAAAAACGTACGTCCTTGGGGCTTTTGGAAACCAATTAGCGATAAATTAATTACTGAAGATCCTACAATTAAACCAAACAACGATTTTGGAATTGATATGTTTAATGTGTTTATTGGTATTGTAGCGCAAACTGTGTTGGTTATTATTCCTATGTACATTATTTTTAGACAAACCACGCCAATATATATATCACTAGCTATACTAGTTGTTTGTCTTGTATTATTGAAAAAATTCTGGTGGAATACTCTAGATAAAAAATTAGATTAGGCATTATGAAAAAACATTCTATTAAAAACATACAAAAACGTTTTGCAAAATTAATCAGTAAAAAAAATAAAAAATCGAAGTGTTCTAATGGAATTTACACACGCTATAAAAATCCTATTTTAACTGCTGAACATACACCTATTGAGTGGAGGTACGATTTGAACCCTGAAACAAATCCACACTTACTAGAGCGAATTGGCATGAATGCTACTTTTAACGCTGGTGCTTTAAAATGGAATAACAAATATATTTTATGTGTTCGGGTTGAAGGTGCCGATCGTAAATCATTTTTTGCAATTGCCGAAAGCTCTAACGGAATAGACAACTTTAAATTTTGGGATAAACCTTGTGTAATCCCTCAAATCGAAGGAAATCCAGATACAAATGTGTACGACATGCGTTTAATTCAGCATGAAGACGGTTGGATTTACGGTATATTTTGTACCGAACGAAAAGATACAAATGCACCAAAAACTGATACAAGTTCGGCTACTGCAAATGCAGGAATCGTACGCACAAAAGATTTGATAAATTGGGAACGTTTACCCGATTTAGTTTCTAATTCTGGGCAACAGAGAAATGTTGTTTTACATCCTGAATTTGTAAACGGAAAATATGCGTTATATACACGTCCGCAGGATGGATTTATTGACATTGGTAATGGTGGAGGCATTGGATTTGGGTATGTGACTGACATGCAAAATCCCATTGTAAAAGAAGAAACTATTATTAATAATAAAGTATACCACACCGTATATGAACTAAAAAACGGTTTAGGGCCAGCGCCAATTAAAACAAAAGAAGGTTGGTTACATTTAGCGCACGGTGTTAGAAACACAGCTGCTGGATTGCGCTATGTTTTATATATGTTTATGACCGATTTAGAAGATCTAACCAAAGTAATTCATCAACCTGCAGGGTATTTTATGGCTCCTAACTACAAAGAAACATTGGGAGATGTTTCTAATGTGTTGTTTTCAAATGGTTGGATTGAAGATGCTGATGGAACTATTTATATATATTATGCTTCTTCTGATACCAGAATGCACGTTGCTGTTTCTTCTGTAGAAAAATTAGTTGATTATGTAATGCATAGTCCTGAAGATACGTTTACTTCACAAGGGTCCGTTCAAACAATTATAGATTTAGTTGAAAGAAACCAAAATTGTAAATAATGCATGCAATAGCTGAAAAAATATCGGTTGTATTAACTACAGAACTTGAAAATATTTTAAACTACTGGAGCAAAAATTCAATAGACGAAATAAATGATGGTTTTATTGGAGAACGAGATCATTTCAATAAAATAGTTCCAAATGCAACAAAAGGAATTATTTTAAATTCCAGAATTTTATGGTCTTTTTCTGCAGCATCAAACCACTATAAAACCGACAAATACACCACTATTTGTAAACGTTCTTATAATTATTTAGAAACTTTTTTTAAAGATGAACTATATGGCGGCGTTTATTGGGAATTAACTTCGGAAGGAACCCCAATTAACAAACGAAAACAAGTGTATGCACAAGCATTTATGATTTATGCCTTGTCTGAATATTATCAGTTTTCAAAAAATAATGATGCCCTTGATTGGGCTATTGAAATTTATAATTTAATTGAAATACATGCAAACGATCAAAATTACAAAGGCTATATTGAAGCTTTTAATGAAGATTGGTCGGTAATTAAAGATATGCGTTTGAGTGATAAAGATGCTAATGAAGCAAAAACTATGAATACGCATTTACATATTTTAGAAGCGTATACAAACTTATATAAAGTATATAAAAACGAATCTTTAAAAAAGAAATTAGATGATTTAATCCATCTTTTTTTAGATAAATTTTTAACCAATAAAAATCATCTCAATTTATTTTTTGATGAAAAATGGAATTTAAAGAGCAATATTGTTTCATATGGCCATGATATTGAAACTGCTTGGCTCCTAATTGAAGCTGCCAAAGTTATTAATAACAACGAATTATTGTTAAAAACTAACAACACGGCGGTTTTAATTGCTGAAACTTTTATAAAAGAAGGTGTTGATGTAGACGGAGGTGTTTACAATGAATACAATCCAACAACAAATAAATTAGATGGAGACAAACATTGGTGGCCACAAGCAGAAGCATTGGTTGGTTTAAATTACGCTTATAAAATTTCAAAAAACGAGGCTTTTTTAAATGTTTCAAAAAGCATCTTAAATTTTCTTCAACACCACATTATAGACCACACAAATGGTGAATGGTTTTGGCGCGTTGATAAAAACCAAGAATTATACACAACCGATTATAAAATGGGAATGTGGAAAGCTCCTTACCATAATTCAAGAGCGTGTATGCTACTCAGTAAATAAATTCAAAATTGTATTTAATGAAACTATTTCACCCCCTTATCCTTCTATTTTTAGTCATTTTTATTTCCTGTAAAGAAGCTTCAAAAAATGAAGCTAATACTAAAGTCAAACTAATTACCGTAAAAAACGGACAGTTCTACAAAGGCGAAAACCCTTATTATTTTATAGGAGCCAATTATTGGTACGGGCCATTAATTGCCGCAAAAAATGGTGGTGATAGGGAACGATTAATAAAGGAATTAGATTTAATGAAAAGTATAGGTATTGATAACCTTAGGATTTTAGTTGGTGCTGAAGGTGATGGTGGCGATTCTCGTGTACATCCTGCTTTGCAATACGAACAAGGAAAATACAACGAAGATTTATTAGATGGCTTAGATTTTTTATTGACTGAAATGCGCAAAAGAAATATGTATGCCGTACTTTATTTAAACAATAATTGGATTTGGTCTGGAGGAATGTCTCAATATTTAGAGTGGAATGGTTATGGAACCGTTCCTAATCCGTTTTTAGAGCAATATACATGGGATGAATACATGAATTACACCAAACAATTTCATAGTTGTGAGCCATGTAAAGAAGCTTTTTACAAACACGTGAAATTTATTATGGGCAGAACAAATTCTTACACAGGATTAAAATACACAACCGACAATGTTATTATGTCTTGGCAAGTTGCTAACGAACCAAGAGTTTTAATGACGCCTGAACACGAAGCCGCTTTTTCCAATTGGCTAAATGAAACTGTTGATTTAATTGAATCTCTAGACGCTATTCATTTAATTTCAACAGGTGCAGAAGGAAAAGCTAGTTATTTACAAGATATTGAAATGTACAAACGATTACATTCAAACAAAAACATAGACTATTTAACAATGCATATGTGGCCTAAAAACTGGGGTTGGTATGATATTAACAACGAAGCCTTAACAACGCTAGAATCTATTGAAAAGGCCAATAACTATATGAATGAGCACATTCTTATAGCACAGCAATTAAATAAACCTATAGTAATGTCTGAATTTGGATTTCCTCGTGAAAAAGAAAGTTTATCTCCAACAGCTTCTATTCAAAATAGAAATACTTTTTACAAAGCTATTTTTGAAAGAATTTCTGAAAGCAAAAAAGAACAAGGTAATTTGGCCGGACTTAATTTTTGGGGATTTGCTGGTTATGCCAAAACAAATCCTGAAAACGGAAAATGGCAACCTAGCGATGATTTTACAGCAGATCCGCCGCAAGAACCACAAGGATTAAATTCTGTATTCGCCTCTGACGTTTCAACGTTAGAACTCATAAAAAAAGCAAGCCTAAAATTAAATAAGTAATTTCTATTAATTCCAAACCCACCACTCGGTTTTAAAACCAAAATAAGTTCCCCAACTTTTTGCCCCTGCAAACTGAAGATAAGGTGAATAAAGTGTTTCTTTTGCAAAATTATTATACTTTGCTACCGTAGCTACAAATCGTATATGTGGTCTTGCCCAAGTATCACGTTTTCCTGTAGGAACATAAACTGGAGCCACACTAAATTTAACAACATTTGCATAAGGATTGTAACCATCTTTCCGTTGAGAAAAATGCAATTCTGTAATTAAATGAAAAAAGTCCGATATATAGTATTCATCTCTTGCTCCAACAGTAAAATCAATTTTCTTGTTATAAACTTCTTTTCCAAAATACGTTTCGGACAAACCATTTGTAGCTGCACCTCCTTTACTTAAGGTAAAAACTATATATGGATTTAAGGTGTGTTTATCTGAAAAATTAAAAACCGCCTGATCTACTACCGACAAAGAATATGCTCCTTTAAAGTTCAACGAATTTAAATCTGGCGCACCAAAAGTCAACCAAGTTTTTGATAACCCTCCATCACCACCATTTGCAATTCGTGTTCCATATCTAATACTAAAATCATTAAAAGAACCTTCCTTCATTTTTGTAAAATTAACATGATGTCTTGCTCCTATCACAAAACCATGGTCTGAAGGAAAATTCACAATCGTTTCAACTGAATCAATTTCCACCTCACTATCACCATCAGGCATACGGTGATATTCACCTAAAAATGTAACCGTACTTGATTTCCCAAAATCTACATCTTGTTCCAACGTTAATACATTCCTTTGTCTAAGTCCTGTACTTGGCGTACCTGTTTTAATGTTTAAATAAAAATAAGGAGGCACTGTAGCGGTAGTATCTGTTGAAGATACAAATATCGATGCAAAACGCGTTTTCTTATATTCAACTCCAAAACCTTGACCTGAATGATCGTTAAAATAAAAATGATCGGCAATATGTAAATCTGCTCCTCTATACAATCTGGCTCCTACCCATATATTTAATTCTTTCCCTCCAATATTTCTAGCTTGAACAAACATTTCAGGGAGCGCAAAGGTTAAACCTCCTAATGAAGAGGTTGAACTATTTGCAAATGATGTTAAGCTATTTGAATATGCAGACAATCTTACCTGCGCATGGATAACCGTACTATCTCCTTTTTTTGGATTGAAATGAAATGACGGAGCTAATTCTAAGTAGTCTTGTTCTTCCAATCTACCTCCAATACTCCCCATATTGTTCAAATTTAATCTCCTACCAATAGTTCTTCCATCAGCAAAAGACCAATCTACGCCAACTCTTCCATACGACCCAACTGAAATATTTTTATTACTTACCTGATCATAGGCTATTTGAGCATTCATATTTGTAGTTATAAAACAAACAAGCAGTAATCCTAAAAACAGACTAGAAGTTAAGAATTTCATCATTAATTATTTTTGATATTTTTAAGAAAAGGAGTCAATTTTTCAGCAATTTTTTGATGTTCAGAAACACTTGGGTGTCCTAAACAACCTCCATTATATACAGCATCAAATATAAATAATAAAATTTGTTTCTTCATATTTTCACTAAAATAAAACTGAACTTCTTCTAAACAAGTAGCTAACAATTCATTCATTTCTCCACCAACCATAGGGCTATTTAATAAAACAATTTGTGTTTTTGGGTAATAAATATACACTGTTTTAACAAACTTTATATAATTGCTTATAAACTTTTCTTTGTTAAAAGGCAAGCGTGGCTTAACACCATCACCCACCGATAAATCATTGGTTCCTAAACAAATACTAACAACATCCGGAATA
This sequence comes from Lutibacter agarilyticus, assembly GCF_900188235.1. Taxonomy (GTDB): domain Bacteria; phylum Bacteroidota; class Bacteroidia; order Flavobacteriales; family Flavobacteriaceae; genus Lutibacter; species Lutibacter agarilyticus. The sequence continues at coordinate 493,758 of NZ_FZNT01000003.1, forward strand.
TGGTCAAAATTATTTTTTTTTGAATTATCAGTATTTAAATACAAATTTTCATATACCTGTGGTAAGTTTGGTTCTTCAATATTCTCGTCATTCCAGTTTCTATAAATTCCATAACCAGACACTGAACTTAACTTAAAATCAATATTCAGAGCTCTTGAAACAGTTGGTCCGTAGGCATAATAAACGTTTTGATGGTCAAAATAAGCTGCTGATTCACAAGGAATAACACTCCCGTCTGAAGCTGCACCACATGTAATAGAATTTCCAATAAACTCAATATAGTTAGTGGTTGTTAATTTATAAGGCACTACTTTTTCAGCCTTTAAACCACTAAACAAAACTGTTCCGTTAGAAGCCTCTGTTTCTTTAAAAATTTTAAGTGTATGCTCTTTATTTGTAGTTGAAACATTTATTAAATAAGGCCTTATGGAATCGCTTTCAATTTTAATTCTACCCAAATATTTTCCATCTAACTCTAGCGAAACATAATTATAAGGTTCAAATTCTCCTTTTAAAAAAACCTCGCAGGAGTTCCCTAAAAAAGTACTTACTACATAAGCACCAGGTGAAATTAAAGCTACAGTACTATCATTTAAAACATCTGTTCTTCCTTGGTAATAAAACAATTTACTTTCAGCCTTTATGGCATTTAAGACTTTATTTTGCTTCTTCTTACAACCTACAAAACAAGCAAGAAACAATACAAATAACAATCTTGCTATTTTAGCATTCATTATGTTATTGAATTGAGATTTTAATTTCTTTTGAAATATGATTAGATGCATTTCCAACATAAATAACATACCCACCTTTTTCTAAATTCCAATCAGAAATAGTTTCATCATAAAAAGCTAAATTTTTTACATTGAATGAAATTTCTACAGTTTCAGATTCACCCTTTTTAACCATTACTTTTTGAAAACCTTTCAATTCTTTTACCGCTCTTTCTACTTTTGATTTTGATTTACCAACATACACTTGCACAACTTCTGAACCATTAAAATCTCCTGTATTTGATACAGTTGCTGAAATAGTAATTTGCTCATTTTCAGTATACGCTTTTTTTGCTGTAGCAACTTTTGAAATTTCAAAATTAGTATAAGATAAACCTTCACCAAAAGCGAATAAAGGTTTTATTTTTTTGGTATCATGCCAACGGTAACCAACTAAAATATCTTCTTTATAATATTGTGTAATACTGTCTCCAGGATATGAATTTTCGCCAAATGAATGTGCAGCATTGTCTGTTAATTTCTTCGGAAAAGAAAAAGGTAATTTCCCTGAAGGATTTACATCTCCGCTAATAACATCAGCCATCGCATTTCCGGCTTCACTACCTAAATACCAAGTTTGCATTAAGGCGTTTACATTGTGAATCCAAGGCATTTCCACCGCATTTCCACTTACTAAAATCACACCTGTATTTGCGTTTACTTTTAATATCTCATCAATCAATTCGTCTTGTCCAAATGGCAAGCCAAACGATTGTCTATCTCCACCTTCACAATCTTGAAGATGGTTTTTATTTAACCCACCAAAAAACAATACCACATCAGCTTTTGAAGCTGCTTCTATGGCTTCCTTTTTTAATTGTTCTAAATCATCGGTTGGCTCAACTACTCTAGCGTATTGTGATGGACCTGATGCGTATCCTTTTGCATGAATAATTGTGGCTTTTTTATATCTATTTTTCAATCCTTCCAAAGGAGAAATTTCATTTTTTGCCTTTAATTCAGAAGAACCTCCACCAATTGTTAGCGATTTTGTTGCATTTTCTCCAATCACAGCAATTGTTATTTCTTTATTAGGGTTTATTGGGAAAAATGAATTTTCATTTTTCAACAAAACAATTCCTTCCGAAGCTATTTTTCGAGCCACATCTAGATGTTCTTGATTATTTATTCGACCTAACGGACGATTTACACTCATATTTGTGCGATACATTAAACGTAAAATCCTACTCACTTTATCATCTAAAACAGCTTCTTCAATTTCGCCTTCTTTCAACATTTTTAAAAACGGATTTGCTAAATAATAGTAATCGTAAGCATTTTGGGTTGAAGTAGTTAAACCATCAGTTCCTGTACCCATTTCCATATCTAAACCATAAAGTGCTGCTTCTTTTGTATTATGCGTTGAACCCCAATCTGAAACAACAACACCGTCAAAAGCCCAATCTTCTTTTAAAATTTTGTTCATCAGCATTTCATTGTGAGTTGTATGCTGCCCTCTAAACTGATTGTAAGCTCCCATAATTGACCAAACGTTACCTTCTTCAACAGCCGCTTTAAAAGCTGGTAAATAAATTTCATATAACGCACGGTCACTTACTTCAACATTGATATGACCTCTCCATAATTCCTGATTGTTAAGTGCATAATGTTTTACACAAGCCGCAACACCATTTTGTTGAACACCATGAATGTATGGAACTACCATTGTTGAAGCCAAAAAAGGATCTTCACCCATGTACTCAAAGTTTCGACCGTTTAAAGGTGTACGGTAAATATTTACACCTGGACCTAATAAAATATCTTTTTTTCTGTACCTAGCCTCTTCGCCAACACTAATTCCGTAGGCTTTTGCCAAATCAGGATTAAAAGTAGATGCTAAACAGGTTAATGCAGGAAACGCAGTGATGTAATCATTTGTCCAACCAGCATATCCCCAATCATCCCAATTAATTTCACCACGAACTCCGTGAGGACCATCAGACATCCATACTTCTGGAATACCTAACCTTCCTACGCCAGGCGTAGAAAACTTAGATTGCGCGTGGCACATGGCCACTTTTTCCTCCAAAGTTAATAGTGGTAAAATACTGTCAATTTTAGCATTTATTTCTTCATTAGAAATTTGTTGAGCTTGAATATTTTTACTTACTATAAATAAACTTACAATTATAAATAGCTTTAAATACGTTTTTAAAATCTTCATTTTTTATTTGTTTATTAAATAAGTATCACCAATTAAATGAACTTTTTTTGTTATTACTTTTTGCGCTGTTTCTAATTCTTTATTTGGTTGAGAACCACCAACAGATAGTAGTAATTGTTCATTATTTACTACTTGAGCATAGTTTGCATCAACACTTGCCAATTGTTTTGGAGTAACTTTAAAATTAATGGTTTTGGTTTCACCTACTTTTAAAAATATTCTTTTAAAACCAACCAAGTTACGTGTTGGATTAAATCCGTCATCAATTAATTTTGTAGTATACAATTGCACTACTTCTTCACCAGCTATGGCTCCAGTATTTGTAACATCAACTGATACTGTTAAATCTTTATTTGTTTCATTGGAATTAGGAACATTAAAATTCGTATAGTTGAATGTTGTAAAACTTAAACCAAAACCAAATTCATACAAAGGATCCCCTTCAAAATAACGGTAGGTTTTACCCTTCATATTATAATCTGAAAACTCCGGAATATCATTAATATCTTTGTAAAAAGTTAACGGTAATCTACCTGCAGGATTGTAATCTCCAAATATAACATCGGCAATTGCAGTACCACCAGCCTGACCTGGATACCAAGCTTCGATAATTGCAGGAATATTTTCATTTTCCCAATTAATAGCTACGGCACTACCATTTAATAACACCAACACCATAGGTTTACCAAGTTTTTTTAACTGCTTCATTAATTGAGTTTGAGTAGCAGGTAACTTTACATCTAACCTGTCTCCTCCTGAAAAACCATCAACTTTCACTTTCATTTCTTCACCTTCTAAAAGCGGACTTAGTCCCATACATAAAATAATTACATCGGAATTTTTAGCCAATTGAATAGCTTCATTTTCTAAACTATCATTTGGAGCTTCCCATAAAAACTGCATCACTGCATGGTCTGTATTATTTTGCTTGTATTCTAGCTTAATTTTGTAGGGTTTATTGGCTTCTAAGGTAACATATTCATATATTTTTTTAGGATGATGTACATCTTCTCTTTTCGCCAGCAAGCTATCATTTAAATACAATTTCATACCTGAAAAGGCTTCTCCTCCTAAGGCATATTTCCCAGTTTTAGGAACCGAAATATAACCTGTCCATCGTGCTGAAAATTGATCGTAATTTATATCTTCAAAAGGTGAAGTTGTTCTCCAAGTAAAATCAACATTACCATCAATTTGTGTATGTAAAGCAGTTCCTTCACATTCTAAATTTGAAAAATATTCAGCATTTAAGCCATTTTCTTTTAGAGACTCATCTGTAAATAAAACTGCAGAAGGTACAGCCTCAAAAATTGGTAATCCTTCGGCTGTTTTACAACCTACAGCATACTTAACTTCAGCGTTTGGTAATTTTTGAATAATTCCATTTAATGGAGTTACAGGATTTGAAGGGTAGCCGTTATAATTTCCTAATAACACTTCCAAATCGTTTGCATTTGGACCAATAACTGCTACTTTTTTTACATTTTTATTTAAAGGCAATAAGCTATTTTCGTTTTTAAGTAACACCAACGATTTACGTGCGGTTTCCAACGCCAATAATCTATGAGTTTCAGAATCAACCACATCATAAGAAATACTTTCATACTTCACAGCTCCTTCAGGGGCAAATAGGCCCAATCTTAAACGGGCAACTATCAATCTTTCTAAGGAAACATTTAATTCACCTTCGGTAATATGACCATTTTTTACCGCTTCAATTAATGCAGGATACGTATTTCCACAATTTAAATCGGTACCTGCTTGTACAGCCATCGCAGCTGCTTCTTGTTGCGTTTCTGTAACTGCATGGGCATCTTTTTCATAAAAATCTCTAATCGCCCAACAATCGGAAACAATATAACCATTAAAACCCCAATCGTTTCTTAACAAATCGTTTAACTCGGTATTTCCGCAACAAGGCAAACCATTGTAACTATTATATGCACACATTACAGAATATACGCCAGCTTCTTTTATCACTTTTTCAAAATGAGGACTGTACGTGTTCAACATATCATAAGGTGTAGGTGTAGCATTAAATCTGTGTCTGTCAATTTCAGGACCGCTATGTACCACAAAATGCTTAGCTGTAGCAATTAGTTTGAAATAATTTGGATCATCACCTTGCAAGCCTTTAATGTATCGCACCCCTAATTCGCCGGTTAAATATGGATCTTCACCATAAGTTTCCATTCCTCTTCCCCAGCGTGGGTCTCTAAAAATATTAATATTTGGTGTCCAATAGGTTAAACCTTGGTAAATACCTCTTTTACCTCTAGATGCAAATTCATGATGCTTTGCTCTTGCTTCATCTGAAACTGCAGTGGCTATTTTAAACATTTGTTCTTTATCCCACATAGCTCCCATACCAATTGCCTGCGGAAAAACCGTAGCAATTCCTGCTCTTGCAACTCCGTGTAAACATTCGTTCCACCAGTTATATTCAGGTATTTCTAAATGTGTAATCGCTGGTGATTCATAACTCATTTGCGATATTTTTTCTTCCAAAGTCATTAAAGAAACTAAGTGTGTTGCTCTTTCTTCAAAACTTTTACTAACATCTTTGTGAACTGGTATTTCTTTTGAGCAAGACATAACTAGGACTAGTATTAAAGGTAAAATTGATTTTTTCATAATATCTAATTTTAAGCCTAAATAGGCTTCACATAATAAATTTATTAATTACTAAACTTTATAAATTGTAAATAATTGTTGTTTTTTACTGAAATAATATATTCTTGATTTTTAATTTTAATTTGAACTAAATCTTTCACGTCTCCTGAAGTAAAAAAGCCACTTTCAGTTGGTGGTATAGCTTTAAAAGTTCCGTTACCGTTACCTTCAAAATAATACCCAAAACCTGCATCATTTCTTGGGGTTTCAATTTCAGAAACAAATAAATTCCCTGCTATTAAAAAGTCTAAATTTCCATCTTTATTATAGTCTTCAACCAAAATTTGATTGATACTTGAAATTTGTGCTTCAACAGGTAATTTATGAATTGTAAATTTACCATTTTTATTTTCTAAATAAATACTTGCAAAGGATTTTACTTGATAATGTAAGGCATTTTCTAATTTTTCTTTTGTGTACACATCAACCAAAGTTGCTTCAGAAAAAGTATTGTAATTTTTAAACTTCGATTTAATACTTGGAATTTGTTGCGATGAACAAGAACGCCCTCTAACTGGGAATTGTTTTCCTTCATTATAATAGCTTAACACAATATCATTTTGATTGTTTTTATCAAAATCGTTCACATAAATATCAAAAGTCTCGGTTGAATTTGCTTGGTACTTGTAATTTAAGCCATTGTTTCCAACAATATAATCTATATCGCCATCTTTATCAAAATCGCCTTGTTGAATACTCCACCACCAACCAGCAGTATCTTCAGTTAAACCTGTACTTTTTGAAATGTCTTTAAATTCAGTTTTCATATTTTTAAAAACCTTAATTGGCATCCATTCTCCAACTATAATAATATCTAACCAATCATCATTATCAACATCGGTAATTACAGCACTTGTAGCCATTCCAAGGTTTATAAAATCTTTGGCAAATTGTTGCGTAACATCTTCAAAAATCACTTTTTGTTCGGTACTTTTATTTAATAACAAATAGGAATTTGTAGGTATTGGATATTTTCCGGGTACTTGACGACCAAGCACCAATAAATCTTGTTTTCCATCTTTATTAAAATCTATTGGATACACTTTTGAACCACTTGTTCTCATCTCAGGCAATGTATTTTCAGCTTTTATAAAATCACCTTTTCCGTTGTTTATATATAATCTGTCCTGCAACATTTCAGATTCTGGAGCAAATTCATAACCTCCACTTACTACATATAAATCCTTATCTCCATCATTATCTGCATCAAAAAATAATGCGCCAACATCTTCATTTAACTTCTCTTTTTCAAAATTGGATTGATGTTGTTCAAATCCTGTTTGGGTTTGTAAATACATACTTGCAACATTGTCAAAAGCACCACCAATAAAAAAATCATCAAGTCCATCACTATTTACATCAGCCACAGCAATAGCGGGTCCAAATTGCGACATTTTATGCGGCAATAATACCTGTTTTAAAAAATCATCGTAGGTGTTTTCAACATGTTTATGAGTAGGTAATTCATTATTTTGAATGGTTTCAAAAAGAAGTTGTTTATTTGTATTTGAAGTAACCTCAGCAACTGCGTTTGAATGTTTAAAAGCTAAGTGTTGATTTGCGTTTACATTTTTTAGTGTTTCTATTTTTCCATCTGTCCAAACAACTTTTAATTCATCAATTATATCTGATTTATGCAATCCGAAATGTAATTTTGGTGCTACTGAAGATTGAAAACCTCTTGTTAACGTAAGTTCTTGTAATTGTGTTTGATTGCCAGTAGTAACATACACTCTGTTTCCTAAACCAAATTTATTAGTTGAACTTCCTTCAAATTTAATTGTGATAAAATTGTTAAATTCTGAACTTGTATTTTCAAAAAAAGAAGCCGGTTCATCAATATTATTGGTTATTATTTCTAAATCGCCGTCGTTATCTAAATCGGCATACACAACTCCATTTGAAAATCCTTTATGTTGAATTCCCCACTCAGTATTTGCTTTTTCAAAATTGAGATCTCCTGTATTTTTAAAGATGAAATTATCTATTTTTTCAGAAGGAATCATTAAACTTTTCTCTAAATCTGAATAACCAGTTTTATCATTTTTAGAATAGGTATTAAAAAAATCTCTGTTGTTTATTTCTCTTCTAATTCCGTTTGAAATAAATAAATCTTTATTTCCATCGTTGTCAAAATCGGCAAAAAGTGGTCCCCAACTCCAATCTGTTGAAGAAGTTCCTGTTAATCTAGAAATGTTTGAAAATTGAGGTACATTATTTACAAGAATACCTGTATTTAATTGCATGCAATTGTGCATATACTGATAATGAAAACCTGAGAAAACGGTTTCCCAAAACAATTGAGGATTCATACTTGCCATATTTGCTTTTTGACGACGATTGTTATTGGCATCCATATCAGCCTGAAAAACATCTAAATTTCCATCGTTATTAAAATCGGCAATATCAACACCCATTCCGTAAAATGCACTATGAGAAACAGCTTCTTTTATTACTTCTTTAAAAGTGCCATCTCCATTGTTTATGTAAAAATAATCTGGAATGCTATAATCACTTGAAATATATAAATCTGGCCAGCCATCATTATTTACATCACTTGCTGTAACTCCATAAGAAAATCCATAGGTTTTTACACCAGCTTCTTCAGAAACATTGGTGAAAATACCTCCATCATTTCTGTATAGTTTATCCGATTCTTTATCGGTTACACGTTGCATTTTGTTTTTATATTCAAAGTTTGAAGAATTTATGTTTGCTATTGGGTAATTAGCCACATATAAATCTAAATCGCCATCTTTATCATAATCAACAAAAGTTCCTTGTGTAGAATTTGCACTATCAGCCACACCGTATTCTTGTGCCTTTTCGGTAAAAGTACTGTTACCGTTATTTATAAAAAGTTGATTTTCTTTTGAACCAAATAATCCGGAAACAGCACAATAAATATCTAAATATCCATCGCCATTTACATCGGCCATTGTAGTTCCTGTATACCACCGGTTATCACCACCAACAGCTGCTTTTTCTGTAATATCTTCAAATTGTAAGTCTCCTTTGTTTAAATACAATTTATTTGAAGTTTGGTTTCCTGTAAAAAAAACATCAATTAAACCATCATTGTTAATATCTCCTACGGAAATACCTCCACCAGAATACATAGAGGTATAATTGAAATAATTTAAGGAATCATTTTCAACCAAGGTATTGCTGAAATTAATTCCTGTTAAAGAAGCATTTAATTCTTTAAAAATTTTTGTGCTTTTTAGCTGTTGTTCTTTTTTACAACTTACTAAAACTAGTAAAAAGAATAAGGGAAGGATACTTTTTTTTAACATTCTATTGAATTTATTATTTTGCTTAAAGCGTTATAAATTTAACACTAAAAAAGCAACGTGTTTTAGCACGTTGCTTTTTATCCTATTGTAAAATGAAATCACTCAATTTTTAATACCCAGGATTTTGATCAGCTTGTGTTAATGCTGCATTTAAATCTAACTCTGTAATAGGAATTGGAAATAAATCATTTTTTGAAGTATATCCTGTTCCTACTAATTCTGAAGAAGCTTTTCCCCAACGAACTAAATCCCAAAAACGTTGACCTTCATGTGCAAATTCTAAAAATTTATCAACCATTAAAGCGTCAAATACATCTGTTCCTGTTAAATTGGCGTCTAAATCAGCTAAACCAGCTCTTTTTCTAACTTTATTTAATTCAATAATAGCTTTATCATCAGCACCTGTTTCATTATAAGCTTCAGCAGCTAAAAACAGTACTTCAGCATATCTTAACAATCTCCAGTTAACAGAGTAATTTAATTCTCTTACTCCACCTTCACTAGTGTCAGAAGCTCTTGTAGCATATTTAATTCTAATTGCTCCATCATAACCATAAATAGCTATTGGATTTCCATCATCATCAGTACTTTTTACAGATCCACCTGCGTCAACCAATTCTTGTTCAGTCATTATTGTTGCTGTTCTACGAGCATTTTCTCCAGAAGCTTCAAAAGCAGCTATAGATTTTGCAGAAGGATAGTTGAATCCCCAACCGTTTAATAATCCAACTGGCTCCATATCAAACTCACCACGAGGCCCCATTAATTGTACGTGTAGGTTACTTTCCATTCTTCCTCCCCAGGCAACATTTCCCCAGTCATATCCGTTTGTAGAAATATATCCAATTTCAAATAAAGATTCTACTCCAAATTCACCATCAACAGACCAAACATCAGCACTTGTAGTTGCTAAATCATAATTTGGATTAGTAATTACTGGCTCTAAATAAGTAAGCGCCTCACTATGCTTACCTTGAAACACCAATACTTTACCCATTAAAGACTGTGCAGTAGCCTTAGAAACTCTAAAGTTTTGAGCTATTCCTGCTCTTGCAGGTAAACCAGCTATTGCCTCTTTTAAATCTGCTTCAACTTGTATATAAACATCTGCTCTTGAACTTTTTGGAATTGCAAATGCTTCAGAACTTAATTGGCTTGGGTTTACCAAACGCAATGGAACATCTCCCCACATGGTAGTTAATTCAAAATAACACCAAGCTCTCATAAATTTAGCTTCAGCCAAAACAAAAGCTTTGTTTGATAATTCGCTTGTTTCAACATTTTCAATAATGGTATTTGCCAACGCAATTGTACGGTAATGTAAATTCCATACACTTGTAACAGCTGGATTAGAAACTGATAAGTTGGTGTAATCACTAATTTCAACTAATGGTACTTGATCAGTAGCAGAACCACCTCCACAGTTAACATCATCACCAGGTAACATTTTCACAAAATAAGCACTTGACCAATCTTTGGCATAATTGTATTGCATTAAGTCATACAAACCAACTAGGGCCTGTTCCGCGTTATCTTCACTATTGAAGAAAGTAGCGGCATCTAAAACTCCTACAGGTGGAATTTCTACAAAATCTTTACTACACGAAACACTTATTAAAAGTATTACTATAGTACTATAAATTAATTTTTTCATATTTATATAAATGTTTTTTTATTAAAAATCTACTGACAATCCAAACATAATTTCTCTAGGAATTGGATAAAAACCTCTATCTACACCTATACTATTATCTGAGAAACTACCTGCCTCAGGATCAAGCCCAGAGTATTTAGTAAATGTAAAGTAGTTATCCATAGAAATATACAATCTCAATCTTTTTAAATGTGCTTTTTCAATTAGTTCTTCAGCAAAAGTATAGCCTAATTGTAATTGTTTAATTCTCATATAAGCTCCGTCTTCAACTACTAAATCTGATTGATATGCATCAATTGCATTTGCAGCACCTGGCATAGAAGCATTATCTCCCGCTTGAGTCCATCTATCAGTATACCAATTTACAGGTTTGTTTGTAAACGGACGAGAAGGTTGGTGGTAACCAGCAATAATTTGATTTCCAGAAACACCTTGTAACATTACGTTAAGGTCGAAATTTTTATAACCTAAAGCTATATTAGCCCCGTAAATCAAGTCTGGTTGTGGTGAGCCAATATATGTTTTATCGTTAGCTGTAATTCCATCACTACCATCAGTTTCAACATAAATAGGAGCTCCTGTTGCAGGATCTATACCATTTGTTTTATATCCATAAAAGTACCATAAAGGATACCCTTCTTCAAATCGTGTAATACCATCACCGTTTGAAGGTGCTCCAGCCCCAACTAATGGTGCAGGAACAATAACTTCAGTAACTTCATTCTTCAAAGTAGCCATATTGAAGTTAATGTCATAAGAGAAACCACTGTCTGTTGTATCTCCCCAACCAATTTCAAATTCAAGACCTGTATTTTTAATAGTTCCACCATTAATAGCTCCTACTGTTTGCCCTAATGAAGGTGGAGCAATAATATTTCCGTTTGGAATAATTAAATCTCTAGTTGTTTTATTGTACCAATCAGCTCCAAAATTTAATCTACCATTAAAAGCTCTTAAATCAACACCTATATTGGTTTGTTCAGAACGCTCCCAAGTTAAACTAGGGTTTGCTAAATCTCCTGGTGTTACACCTGTAATACCTTCATAAACAACTGGAGTAGAACCATCAACTGTTCTAAACACTTGAATATCTCCGTTTCCAGCTAAGTTAGCATCAGAACCATTTTGTCCCCAACTTGCACGTAATTTAAAATAATCAACTGCTCCATCTTCACTCCAAAAATCTTCTTTTGAAAGCACCCAACCAGCTGAAACTGCTGGGAAATAACCACCTTTTTCATTTTTAGGAAAAACACTTGAAGAGTCATACCTTAAAGAACCTTCAAACATATATTTTCCTGCATAGTCATAAGAAATTCTTCCATAAACAGAGTTCATATTTTTTTGGTAAATACTTCCTCCTATTCTATCATTATCTCTATTTGTAAAATCAAAGTATGCAAATTCTTCTGATTCTTGAGCTACTTCACTTCCTTGTAAAGAATAGTAAGGACTTTTTATTTTTTCAGCAGAATAACCTAATAAGGCTGTAATATTATGTTCTCCTATTTGTTTTGTGTAATCAGCAAAGTTTTCCCATAACCATCTAGAGTTTCTACTAATATTATCTCTTAATGTTACTTGTGAATTTTGTTCTTCAGAAGTTACGTAATAAATTGGAGTCCATCTAGCATCAAATGTATTAGATCTTTCATATCCTAATCTAGATGTAAAGTTTAATCCTTCGTATAATTTAAATTTAGCAAATACCGATATTAATATTTTATCTGTATCAACACCTCCTCTGTAAAGGTAATTAGATGACGCAACTGGGTTAATTACTTCTCCCGTTGAATAAGTTGGATAACCATATACATTTCCATTTGCATCTGTCATTGCAGTTCCATTTGCAACACCTTCAGCTGCTCTAGGAGGTAAAGCTCCTGTATAAATAACTGGAGTTAATGGGTCAATTAATAACATACTGTTAATTGGACTTCTGTAAGAATCATCTTCAGAAATTGGGGAGTTCCCAATGTTAGTGTACGTAACATTTGCACCTACTTCTAACCACTCTTTCACATCACTTTTTAAGTTTAAACGTGTTGTATATCTTTTGTAGTTGTTATCATCTCCAACTGTACCATCTTGATCTATATAAGAACCTGATAAATAATATGACATTTTTTCAGTAGCTCCAGAGAAACTAATATTATATCGTTGTACAAATGCATCATTAAAGGTTTCGTCAATCCAATCAGTATTAACTCCATTATCAACAACTGTGGCTTCACCAGCTTCATTCATGTAGGTTACAAATTGACTTGCGTCCATTAATTCCATTTTGGTATTAACAGATTGAGAACCTAAGCTTGTACTAAAACTTACAACTTGTTCTCCAATTTTTCCTTGTTTTGTAGTAATAATTACTACACCATTCGCACCCTCGGTACCATAAATAGCTGAAGAAGCAGCATCTTTTAAAACTTCAATATTTGCAATATCACTTGGCGCAATATTATCCATTGAACTTACTTTCATACCATCTACAATGTATAAAGGGTCTGAATTACCATTAGAACCAGCACCTCTAATTCTTACTTTAGCTCCTGCTCCTGGGGAACCAGAAGAAGATACAACAGTAACACCAGATACACGACCTTGTAATACTTGCTCTACTCGAGGAGATGAAGCATTTTCAATTTCTTTAGAATCTAAACTAGAAATTGCTCCAGTTACTAAACTCTTCTTTTTAACACCATACCCAACAACAATTACTTGCTCTAATACGTCTGATTCTTCAATCAGAACAACATTAATAACGGTTTCTCCATTTACACTTACATCTTTTGTACCATATCCCACAAAGGAAATTTCTAGTACTGCATCTGTAGTTACATTCTCTAACATGTAATTACCATCAAAATCTGTAGTTGTTCCATTGCTGGTGCCCTTTACAACTATACTAGCTCCTGGCAATGGGCCATTCGCATCAGACACTGTTCCAGAAATACTCTGCGCATGTGCAAACACACCTAGCAAGAGACTCCCAAGAATTAGGATTTTTTTTAACATTTGAATTTTCATAAATATTTGGTTTAATTATTCGTTTGTTTTTGTATTATCCCTATAAAAGGAACGAATACAGTAACAAAACTAGATAAGATGTTAAAAAAATGTTAATCGTATTTTGTCAAATTTTTATATATTTACGACAACATTCTACATTAATAGGCAAATATTCCATATAAACCATATGATTGATAACGCTCACAGAGAAATTACACGTTTAATACCTGAAGATAGCTTTTTAATTGAAGAAAGAATTAAAGATGATTTTGACTTTCCTATCCATTTTCATCCAGAATATGAATTGAACTTTATATACAAGGGCAAAGGAGCAAGACGAATTATTGGTGACCATACTAAAGAAATTGATGATCTTGAATTGGTACTTGTTGGGCCAAGTGTTGTACATGGTTGGGAATTACACAATTGCACTTGTAAAGAAATCTACGAAATTACAGTTCATATTCATGATGATTTATTGAATGAAAAAACATTGTCTCGTAGAATTTTTAAACCTATAAAGGACATGTTTAATAGAGCTAAACATGGTGTATTATTTTCAAAAGAAACTACAATGAAAATGATGCCAAGATTAATGGCGCTTCAAAGAATAAGTGGTATTGAATATTACCTAGAGTTTATCGCAATTTTAGACGATTTAGCAAAATCAGAAGATCAAATGTTACTTTCAAACTCTTGTGTTGAAAAAATTGATTTTCAAAATAGCGACAAGATTAAAAAAGTATATGATTATATTCAGGAAAATTTCAACAAAACAATTACTTTAAATGAAATTTCTGAATTGGTAAATATGAGTCCGGTTTCATTTAACCGATTTATAAAAAAACGAACTGGAAAAACATTTATCACCTATATTAACCATACACGTATAAGCTTTGCTGCACGTTGGTTATTAGAAACCGATTTAAGTATTGGTGAAATAAGTTTTATGTGTGGGTTTAACAATATCGCAAACTTTAACCGTCTTTTTAAAAAGGAAAAAAAATGTACTCCAAAAGAGTTTAGAAATGAATTTGTTGGTACTAAGAGAGTGTTATAAAAAATGTAATAACTCCTGTAGAAATTTCCCACAGGAGTTATTAACAATCAAAACTTAAAACGTAACTAATTATTTATCCCATTATAACTTGAATGGAATGTTTTTTTCCTTTTTCTAAAATTGGAACTATAACACCTTCAATTTCCTCTCCATTCACAATTAATTGCAATACACCTTTGCTAATATGTTTTGGATTAAAAACTTCAATATTATAAGTTGCTCCTCTAAATTCACGCGTCATTTTAAAACCATCCCATTTTGATGGAATACATGGATTAATTGAAAGTCCATCATAATCTGGTTTTACACCTAAAATATATTGTGTAATTGCATAGAAATTCCAAGATGCAGTTCCTGATAACCACGAATTTTTAGCTTCTCCAGGCTTAAAGGCCTCTTTACCTGCAATCATTTGACAATACACATAAGGCTCTACTTTATGCAATTCAGAAATGTCTTCTAAAAAGCTTGGCGCAATTTTGGTGTAATAATCATAAGCTTCGTCTCCACGACCAATCATAGTTTCACCAATCATAATCCAAGGATTGTTATGACAAAATATTCCTCCATTTTCCTTATAACCTGCTGGATAGGTAGAAATCTCACCGTATTCAATATGGTATTTTGTAAAAGCTGGGCTGTTTAACACAATTCCATACTCACAATCTAAATGTTCTTTAACCGAATTTAACGATTTTTCAACCAAGCCTTCTTCTTTCCCTATTTCAGCCATTGAACACCAACCTTGAGATTCTATAAAAATCTTCCCTTCTTCATTTTCGTTAGATCCTATTTTTTTACCGTAATAATCATAAGCTCTTAAATACCAATCACCATCCCAGCCGTGTTTTTTAACGGCTTCAATCATATTACTTACATGAACTTCTGCTTCAACAGCTTCATCATTCTTTCCTATTCGCTTACATAATTTAACGTATTCTTTTCCGTACATTACAAATAAACCAGCAATCATTAAAGACTCGGCAGTATCTCCTTTTTTATTCCCTGTAGTTTGGAAAGACTCATTTGGATCATTTGAAAAACAGTTTAAATTTAAACAATCATTCCAATCGGCACGTCCAATTAACGGTAATTTATGTGGACCTAAATTATTTACAACATGGTAAAATGATGCTTTTAAGTGATCAAAATGAGGTTTTGCTCTAGACGCATCATTATCAAAAGGAACCATTTCATCTAATAATGAAAAATCACCTGTTTCTTTAATATATTCTGAAGTTGATAAAATTAACCAAAGCGGATCATCATTAAAATCTCCTCCAATAGCAGCATTTCCTTTTTTGGTTAATGGTTGGTATTGATGGTAACAAGAACCATCTTCAAACTGTGTAGAAGCAATATCTACGATACGCTCACGAGCTCTTTCAGGAATTTGATGCACAAAACCAATTAAATCTTGATTTGAATCACGGAATCCCATTCCACGACCAATTCCTGATTCAAAAAATGAAGCAGAACGAGACATATTAAAGGTAACCATACATTGGTATTGGTTCCAAATATTTACCATTCTATCTAGCTTTTCTTCACCCGAATCAATGGTTATTTTTCCTAATAAGTTATCCCAATACGTTCTTAATTCGTTATAAGCAGCATCTACTTTTTCAACAGTGTCAAACTTGGCAATCATTTCCTTTGCAGGCTTTTTATTAATCACCAATTTACTTTCCCACTTGTCAGCTTCATCAACCTCCACATAACCCAACATAAAAACATAATCTTTTTGTTCTCCAGGCTGCAATTCAATTTCAATATAATGTGAAGCTATAGGAGACCATCCGTGTGCTATGGTGTTTTTTGATTTCCCTTCATTTACTACATCTGGATTGTCAAATCCATTATACAAACCAATAAATGATTCTCTATCGGTATCAAAACCATTTATAGCTTGATTCACTGAATAAAATGAATAATGATTTCGTCGTTCTTTAAATTCTGTTTTATGATAAATTACCGAATCTTCTACCTCAACTTCTCCTGTATTAAAGTTACGTTGAAAGTTCGTCATATCATCTTCAGCATTCCAAAGTGCGAATTCAATAAAAGAAAATAATTTTATTTTTTTTACTTCGGAAGAAGTATTCTTTACACTTACTTTTTGAATTTCACCCCAAAAACCAAGAGGTATAAATTGAAGAACTTCTGTTTCAACACCGTTTTTAGCGCCTTTAAACTTGGTATAACTCATACCATGACGACATTCATACGTGTCTAGCTCTGTTTTCATTGGTTTCCATCCCGGTGACCAAACAGTATCACCGTCTTTTATATAAAAATACTTTCCGCCATCATCAACCGGCACATTATTGTATCTGTAACGTGTTAATCTTCTAAATTTGGCATCTTTATAAAAAGTGTATCCTCCTCCTGTATTAGAAGTTAAAGAGAAAAAATCTTCATTTCCTAAGTAATTAATCCAAGGGTATGGTGTTTTAGGATTTGTAATCACATATTCCCTGTTGTCATCGTCGAAATATCCGTATTTCATGTGTAAAATTTTATTTAAGATTTTTGAAAAAAATTAAAGTTTAGAGCTCTGGTTAAAAGCTCCTTTAAAACTTTAGTTCAAAAATCAATAAGTTGATTTATTTTTATTATTCAAAAGTATATAAGCCTTTAGATTTAATTTGATACTATATTGTCATTTTCCAAATAAATCTTTTCTTTGATTTCACCCAATGATAAAATTGATTCCTAATTTGTAATTATTGTATTAAAAACTACAAACCCTAAACTATATTTTTACCCAAAAGAAAGCCGAAAATGTCAACTCATTTATTTAAATACACCTTCTTAACATTCTTATTCATAATAAGTTGTAATTTAAACAATAAAAACGGCATCAACAATATTTCTCTCAATAAAATAGATCGCATGTTGGTGAAAAACAGTTATAATTCAATAAATAAATTAAATTTACCTTACAGGTATTCCTTAGCTATTTTCAAAAACTAAAACTAACTAAACTATCAATTAAAATGAAAAAATCACTAATCATACTTTTTACTTTTCTAGTATTTAGTTGTACTAAGAATGAAAGTTCTTCAATAAAAAACAATGACTTAGAAGAAAAAATTGAAAATCTTGTTTCAAAAATGACCTTAGAAGAAAAAATTGGTCAAACAAATTTAAGAGGAACTTCAAGCAGGGTAAAAGGATCACTTCCTGAAGCATTAAAAGAAGGTGTAAGAAAAGGTGAAATTGGCGCTTTTTTAAATGTAATGAATACCGAGTATGTGGATGAATTACAAAGAATCGCTATTGAAGAAAGTCCGAACGGAATTCCGTTGATTTTTGGAAGAGATGTTATTCACGGATTTAAAACAATTTTTCCTATTCCTCTTGGACTAGCTGCTTCTTGGGATACGGAAACTGCTAAAACCTCCTCTAAAATTGCAGCTTTTGAAGCTTCGGCTGTAGGAATTCGTTGGACGTTTGCTCCTATGTTAGACATTGCTCGCGATAGTCGTTGGGGACGTATTTCAGAATCTCCAGGTGAAGATCCTTATTTAGCATCGGTACTGGGAAAAGCCTATGTAGAAGGTTTTCAGGGAGATTTAAAAAGTCCAACTACCATGGCTGCCTGCGCTAAACATTTTATTGGATATGGAGCTGCCATTGGCGGAAGAGATTACAACACAGTCGACATGTCTGAACAACTACTCAGAAACGTTTATTTACCGCCTTTTGAAGCTGCCATAGATGCTGATGCTGCAACAGTAATGACCGCTTTTAATGAAGTGAATGGCATACCCGCAACTGGAAATGAATTTGTTTTGAAAACAATTTTAAGAGATCAGTTAAAATTTAATGGTTTTGTTGTGAGCGACTGGAATTCAGCAACCGAAATGATTACGCACGGATTTGCCAAAAATGAAAAACATGTAGCCGAACTAGCTGCAAATGCAGGTATGGATATGGAAATGACAAGCCAAGCATACGAACTTCATTTAAAACAATTAATTAAAGAAGGTAAAGTAACCGAGCAACAATTAAATGAATTTGTAAAAAACATTCTTCGCATTAAATTTAAAATGGATTTATTTGAAAATCCATATAGAGATAAAAATCACACAGGTAATTTTTATGCTGAAGCACATTTAACAGCAGCTAAAAAAGCAGCTATTAAAAGTAGCGTACTTTTAAAAAATGAAAACAGTATTTTACCATTACAAAAAAATACAACAATTGCTGTAATTGGTCCGTTGGCAAATGCAAAACGAGAACAATTAGGTACATGGTGTTTTGATGCTGAAAAAGAGCACACCGTTACTCCTATTGATGCTTTTAACCAACACAAAGTCAATTACAAATTTGCCGAAGGTTTAACCTATAGCAGAGATCAATCAACCGAAGGTTTTAACAAAGCTATTAACACTGCCAAAGCATCGGATGTTATTCTATTTTTTGGTGGCGAAGAAGCTATTTTATCGGGCGAAGCACATAGCAGAGCCCATATAAATTTACCTGGAGCTCAAGAACAATTACTAAAAGAATTAGCTAAAACAGGCAAACCAATTATTTTAATAATAATGGCAGGTAGAGCAATTACAATCACCAATATAATTGATGCTATTGATGCTGTTTTAATGGCTTGGCACCCTGGAACTATGGGTGGACCCGCAATTTACGAAATGTTGTTTGGCATTAACGAACCTAAAGGAAGGCTACCAATTTCTTGGCCTAAAACTGCTGGTCAATTACCTTATTTTTACAATCATAAAAACACTGGAAGACCAGCTGATAGCAAAAATTTTGTACATCTTAACGACATTCCTATTGAAGCTTGGCAAAGTTCTTTAGGAAATACTTCACATTATTTAGATGCTGGTTTTACACCTCATTTTCCGTTTGGATATGGTTTAGGTTATACCTCTTTTAAATACGAAAACATTCAAATTTCAAAAGATACCATTAGTTTTAATGAGCAACTAACTATAACAGCTAAAATTACAAATACAGGTAAAAATGAAGGTCATGAAACGGTACAATTATACGTTCAAGATATTTTTGGAAGCATTACTAGACCCGTTAAAGAATTGAAAGGTTTTGAACATATACAATTAAAAAGTGGTGAGCAAAAAGAAGTAACTTTTACCATAACTACCAACGATTTAAAATTTGTAAATCATAAACTGATAAACGATTTTGAAGAAGGAGATTTTAATATTTGGATTGGTCCAAATTCAGCAAATGGTTTAAAAACTTCATTTTATCTAAAAAAATAATGGTTATCATAATTATAGGCGTTGGTAGTTTTAAAAAAACTACTAATGCCAAATTATTATCCCAATAAACTGGTATTCCTTATTTTGATGCGGATGATTTTCATTCAGCAAAAAGATATCACAACTCGTAAAAAAATATTATTTCTATTTTTCAAAGGTTAATTGAACAAAAACTGGAAAATGGTCTGAAGGGAATTTTAATTGATATGAATTGTTTAAAACCGCATATTTTTGAACTATAATTTCTTCGGTATTAGATACAAAAATATAATCAATTCTTTTGGTTGAATTACTTTCATAATTGAATGCATTAAATGTTTCTGCAGGTCCAAATGGTATTTCAATTGAAGTTTCATAACTATCCTTCATCTTTGTTTTTAAAAAAGAAATAGCATCACTATTAGGCTGTAAATTAAAGTCGCCCATTAAAATTGTTGGTAAATTAGTTGTGTTTAAAATTTCCATCTGCTTTAAAATAAGCTCCAACCCTTTTTTTCGAGCTATTACCCCCATATGATCAAGATGTGTATTAAAAACCCAAAACTTTTTTCCTGATTCGTTATTTTTAAACAAACCATAAGTACAAAGTCTTGGAAAAGCCGAATCCCAACCTTTTGAAACAATATTTGGAGTTTCAGACAACCAAAATGTTCCGCTTTTAAGCAATGTTATTTTGTTTTTATTAAAATACAACGCAGAATATTCTCCAGTATTTCCTCCATCTCTTCCTTCACCTACAAAACTATAATTTGCTAATTTTGTATTTATAAAATTCACCTGATTATGCAATGCTTCTTGAACGCCAAATATATCAGGTGCATAAAATTTTAGTTGAGAAACCAATATTTCTTTTCTATTTACCCAAGCATTTTCACCATCAGAAGCAACATCTAAACGAATATTATAAGTCATTAACTTTAAATTCTGACTAAAAGAATTTACATGAAACAATGCTACTAAAATAATTAAGATGTATTTTTTCATAAATTAATTTGCTTCACTAATTTTTAATCCACTTTAAAACCCAAACCTTTACAATAGCCAACATTTGGATAATTATTTTTATATAAACTATTTTCTAAAAATGAATTTAATGCCTTTTGAACTTTTATAATATCTGGTCTATTTTCTCTCATATTTTTATAAGAAGATCGGTCGCTTTTAGCATAATCAGTAATTAAATAGTAATCTTCAGGCTCATCAAAATTCATAATTCCGCGTGGATTATTCATTTTTTTATAAGGCCAAAAACACCAACTAACCGAGTTTTCATCAAGTAATAATCTAAAATCGTTTACCCACTCATCTGTATTTTCACCCGTTTCACCAATATAAATTGGCGCATTTTGCTGATCTCTAAAATCCAGAAATTTTTGAATAGCTTCCTGATTTACATCAAACCAATATTTATGAAATTCATAAACAATATTGTCATCAATCAATTCTTTAAAAACATCAAAATTTCCACCCCAATTTGAGCCACTTAAAAAGATAATATGCTCTTGATCCACTGCTCTTACTTCTTTTACAATTCTTTCATATAACAAACTTAACTGATTGTTTAAAACATCTATTTCATCATTAAAATAATGCGCTATCGGCTCATTTACAATATCGTAACCAACTACTACAGGTTCATCCTTGTATTTTTTTGCAATATCCACCCAAATTTTGGTCATTAAATCTTGTGATGATTTACTTTTTAACAAATAAGGATACCCATAACTATCATCAATATTATCGCCAGTTTGTCCGCCAGGAGCACAATGCATATCCAATAAAACATACAATTGTTCTTCACGGCACCAATCAATCAATTTATCAATATATTTAAAGCCTGAATTTCTTTCACCCATATATAAATCGTCTGTAAACATTTTATAATGAAACGGTAAACGAATGTGGTTACAACCTATGCTTTTTAAATATTTTATATCTTCATGAGTTATATAATTTTTCAAAAAGCCATTCCAAAATACCTGTAAACTATCAGGTCCAACCAGTTCGTACAATAATTCATCAATTTTACGAGGTGAGTTTACCTGTTCCATTTTAAACATATAGCCTTCAGGCACTAACCAATTTCCTAAATTAGTTCCTTTTAAAATTAATGCATTTCCTTTATCATCTACAAATTGACTTCCTTTAGTCTTCAAAAAACTAAGTGTATTTGGAGCTTTTTCTTCAACAGGTTTAACTACATTTTCCTTACATGAATAACTTATTGAAATGAATAGGATTGCTGAAAGTGTTATTAAATAGTGTTTCATTTTTAATAGTTTTTTTCTTTAGTAATTCTAGTAACTTCATTTAATAAAAGTGGAAATCCGGGCTGTGTCATATTATGTCCGTAGCCATCTAATTCATAAAGCACCGTTTTGGTATGACCAACAACTTTCATCATTCGCATTAAATAAGCGTTTTCTTCATATCTCCCTAATAATTCCAACTCACGATCTCCAGTTATTAATAGTAGTGGTGGTGCATCAGCACGTACATGATACAACGGAGCTAAATCGTCAATAATAGGTTGAGTTCCGGAAATTCCGCGTTCTTCACGAACTGTAAAATGTGTAATTGTATGACCGCTAAAAGGTATTAAACCCGCAATAGCATTTGCATCAATATGATGAATAGCTAACCATTTTTTATCCAAACCAATCATACTTGCTAAATAACCACCCGCTGAATGACCAGAAACAAAAATCAACTGATTATTTCCTCCATATTTATGAATATTGTTAAAAACCCAGGCAACCGCAGCTGCAGCATCTTCAATATATACTGGCGCTTTTACTTTTGGATATAACCTGTAATTGATACCAATAATTGCAACACCTTTATTTTTTAAGTCTTCAGGAATCTCTTTTTGCCAACTTGTTAAACCTCCTCCATGAATCCAAACAATAGTTGCAAAATTCTTGATGTTTTTAGGATAATAAATATCCAATACACAGCGCTCATTTATATAAACATCGGACTGATTTATTGAATCAGCATAGTAATGAATATTTTGTTCTAATTGATACTCTATTTGTTGTGAAAAACTCTTCAAACAAACTGTAATAAAAACTAAAATTAATAGAATACGTTTCATTCTTCTAAATATTTAAATTCAACAGCAGGTATGTACCATATGTCTTTTTGCAAATCTATACCACCATTCATTTCTTCCTGCACAACTCTATCAATAATATAAATACCTGTTTCTGCCATTTCTTCAAAAGTGTATAAGCCGTTATTTGGAAAATTAATTCTGGTTCTATGGATATTAAATTTATTTGAAAATTTCCTTCCAAAGGCTTCCTCAACACCTTCTTTTCCAATCATAAAACCTAATAAACCACCCCAAGTTGCAGTCGGATTATCGGAATCCCAACCTGCTAAAGCACCTATTTTTATAGTTTCCTTAATATCTCCTTCACCATACAATAAACTAATAATACTCGATCCAAAATTTATACCAGCAGCAAAACAACCATTACAATACAGTTCTTTTGAAGTTATATTATAACCATCAGCTTGTTCAACTTGATATCTTTGATAAAGTTTATCTCTTGTTGCTTCCCAAGGGATATGTTTATCGTAGTTTGTTTTTACAAAATCGTACATTTTAGCAGAATACGAATTATTTGGTAAGGTTTTACGTGCTTCATTTGCCATCCAATTGGTTTTTTCTTTCATTGTTAAATCTTCATCAACAAAAGACGCTAACGAATACATAATCACATAAAATTCAGAAATCCACTGAGCATTTTCACGTGCAGTGGTTTGAATAGGTAATTTTGCCATTTTTAAAGCAATATCTGGACGAGAAGGCGCAAAAAAACCAAAAATTTCAGTAGTTAATTGCGCGTCTATCATTTCATAATAATTGCTATAAATACTGTCGGAAGTAATTTTAGGATTACTAGTTTCTGGTGGTAAAAAACCTTGAACCATTAAATCTAATGCTTTCTGATTTGAAACCCATAAAAAGTTTTCTTCTTCTTGTTTGATGTGTTTTAACCAACCATCTCTAATTTGCTTACCCGTTAAAACACTAGTTTTATTGGTGTACAACAAATGCTGATACATAAACTCAATATCTGTATCATCATCAGATCCCCAAACACCATTTTCATCTTCAAAAACAAAATCAATAGTTGAAGATAAATCGCTAGGAATTCCTTGTCCCCAAATACTTGGCTGATCGGGTTTTCCCCAATCGTCTCTCGTATAAAAGTCACCTGTTTTTATATCGCCAATAGTACCTATTTTATCCATTTCGGTTACTAAGCCTGTCCAATTTGCAATGCACTGCCCTAACCAAAAACCGTATAATTTATTGGAATAATCCGATCTTGAAATAATTTGATCGGTAGTTTTTGGAGTATATGATTTGTAATTAAACGTTGTATCTTTTAGAACTGTTTTTGAATCTTGATTACAAGCGTACAAGCAACTAATCACAGTTATAAAGATTGTTAATTTTTTAATCATATCATCAAATTACATTCAGTTATATTAAAATAAAAGGCACCTGAAGTTTATTCAGGTGCCTAAAAAAATTAGTTTGAAGTACCTTTAGCGTTGTAATAATCGCTTAAAATTTTAAACGCTGCTTTTTTCTCACCTTCTTCTGAGATTAGTCCTTTTCTATTAAACCCATCTTGAATTTTAGGCAACACTCTTCTTGGTGATTTAAAATCGACTAAAACCCAAGGAGAGAAACCTTGTAATTGTTCAATTCCGTCGATCATTTTTAGGGTTTCAGTATATAAATCTGCTTGAAATTCTTCGGTCCATCTTACTGATTTATCCCCGTGATTACCATATTTTGCACCAGCACCAAATTCAGAAATTAATACAGGCTTATCTTGTGTAATTTTCCAACTTATTTTACTACATTTTTCAGGTAAACCATCATACCAACCAACATATTGATTGAAACTAAGTATATCTACAACATCCGCAAAATCATCATCTATAGTTCTAATTGTAGGATTTCCGTTGTAATCGGTTTGTTCTAAAGCTGCACTTATTAATCGTGTTCCATCTATTTCTCTAGTGTGTTTAGCTAAATTTCCAAGAAATGTATTTCGCGCATCACTTGTAGGTGTTTCATTTGCCATAGACCAAATAATAACTGATGCTCTGTTTTTATCTCTATTAATTACCTCTGTTAATTGATTTTTAGCATTCGCATAAGTTTCCTCGTTTTCCCAAGAAATAGTCCAATAAACAGGATTCTCTTCCCAAACTAAAATTCCCATTTTGTCAGCAAGACGTACCATGTGTTCGTTGTGTGGATAATGAGCCAAACGTACGTAGTTACAACCTAACTCTTGTGCCCAAGTAAGTAATTGTTGCGCATCTTCTATTGAATAACCTCTACCTCCACGGAACGGACTTTCTTCATGAATAGATATTCCTTTTAAAAATATTTTTTCATCGTTTAATAAAATCTCTTGACCTTTTGTTTTAATACTTCTAAATCCAACTTGGTCTTTCACTTCATCAGTACCACTTTTAATACTTACCTCGTATAAATTTGGATTTTTAGTATCCCAATAGTCAATTTTAGTATTTTTTATTTCAAAAACAGCTCTTCCATTTTCATTGGTTTGCAATTGTTTTTTAATTTTTAGTTCAGGAATTATTATTTCAATCTCTTTATCTGAAATATCTTCTCCTTCTAACTGCACAAAACCTTTAATTTGTTGGTTATTTTCAGGATTTAATTGAACTACATAATCTTGAATAAAGTTATTTGAAACCTCTACTAATTTTACATCACGCGTAATTCCACCATAATTCCACCAATCGGTATTTAGTGTTGGCACACCATCTTTAGTTCTTTTATTATCAACTTTAATAACTAAAAAGTTGTCTTCTTCTTTTAACAAATCGGTAATTTCAAAATTAAAAGGGGTAAAACCTCCAATGTGAGTCCCTAACTTTTTACCATTTAAATAAACATCTGAGCGATAATTAACAGCTTCAAAATAAACAAAAACTTTATTTTCGCTGGTTGTTTTTTTATAATTGAATGATTTTTTATACCAAACAGTTCCTTCATAATAAAACAAGTTTTCCTTTTGTGTATTCCAATCTCCAGGAACTGTTATTTCTTCAGAAGTATCAAAATCATATTCAACCAAATCTGATTTATCTGCTGGCTTTGCATTGATAAAGAAAGCGCCATTACCTGGGTTTTCCTGATTTTCAAAAGGCTCTAATCGGTAATTGTAAAAGCCATTTTCATAAGGATCTACAATATAATTCCACGTTCCGTTTAAACTTGTTACGGGTCTGTTATACACATTTATCAACAGGTTTTCTTGAGCTGTTAATTGGGCACTAATTATTAATACTAAAAAGGCTACTAAGATTTTTGTTTTACGCATTGTTTTACGTTTTAATTTATTATATATACTTTTTTGAACTTGTAATTCCTATTACTTAAAATTATAATAACTCTGAAAATAGTTGTTTCATTAATAATTTAGGTTTTCCATTTACAGTGAATAATCACAAAGATTCATCTAATTAATATTTAAGATTTTCATCTTTATCCCAAATTCCCCAATAAGCTCCTACATCACCTTCTGCACCTGTTTTCCAAGATTCATCAAACGAAGAAAAGTAGAAAAGATCAATATCTTCAGCTTCAGACCATTGTTGTGTATTGATAAAATATTTCATGGCATTTTCAAAAGATGGTACTGCACCATGAAAAACCTGTCCTTTATTTGTCCAACCTGTTTCCGTGATAATTACTTTTTTTCCGTTAGCTGCACGCAAGGCTCTTTGGTACATATCTTTCATATACAATAATGAATATTCTAATTTACAGCCTTCCCAGTATGGATAACAATTGGCAAGCACTAGGTCACAAGCTTCTGTGATTTTTGGGTGATCTTCAAACTCGTAATAAGCATCAACATATCCTACTGGAATTTCTGGAATAGCTTCCTTCACTTCCTGTATAAAAGCCAACAATTCATCTTCTGTTAAATCGCCTCGGTACATGACTTCATTTCCTACAGCGGCAATATCAACATAACCTTCTTTTGCTATTTTTATAAGATTGGCAACTTCCTTTTTATTGATTTCATCATTATCTCCTAACCAAGCCCCTACTAAGGTTTTTATACCATATTCGTGAGCTATTTTCGGAATCAATTCATTTCCATCAGTACAAGAAAAAGAGCGAATCCATTTTGTATAAGGTTTGATAATTTCCATTCTTCTTCTAATTTGTTCTTCGGAAATAATATCACCAGGTTGCTGGCCTTCTTCATACGGACTAAAGCATAATCCGTGCATTCCGCTGTTTAAAGCCCTTGAAAAATAGTCTTGTATTTCTTCTTTCGTTTTATTTTCGTGATTGATTCCCGCTAAGGATAATATCTTCTCTTTTCTAACTGACATTTTTTATGGTTTTAAATCTCTTATTTTTCTACTTTTTATCAGAAACACTTTTGTAAATTTCTTTTACTATTTGGTACGTTTCTTTCTTATTTCTATCTATATCAACAACTCCCCAATATTCTTCATTTGGCGTTCCATCGTAAGGAACTCCACTGCTATTTGGCGCCCAACCACCTGGATCTTGCGTATCTAGATTTCCTGCTTTCCACCAACCATCGGTAAATGAAAATAATGTTACTCCTGAACAAATATCAGAAGCTTTAAAAACGGCTTCTAAAATATTTTTATTGGCATCTGCTTGTACTTTTTCATTGATTCCTTGTTCGTAACCATCTTTTGAAATAGTCATATAACTGTCTGCTCCAGCTTCAGATAAATACATTGGTTTTGAACTAACTGCGCTCCACTCTGAAAAAATTGTTGTAGGATTATCCCATCGGTACACATTCATTCCCCAAACATCAATATTAGGACTTAAAGAAAGTGCCAATGCATCAGGCAATTCGCCATGAGCTGTTGTAACTGGATGCGAAGAGTCATTCTTATGAATTAATTGAGCGGCATTATTCATAGCGTTGTACCAATTTTTGATGTCTCCCTCAAACCATTCTGGGTGGTAGTTATACTCGTTTCCCAATTCCCACATTAAAATGGCATTATGACTTTTATATTTGTTTACATAATTGATAAAAGTACCCGATAAAACATCAAAATTTCCATTTTGATTGTAGCCAAAACCTATAATTACTTTTAAACCTGCCTTATCAATTTGATCTAAAACAACTTCATCATCAATTGGCGTATACACACGTATGGTATTTATACCTGCTTCAACCATTAAGGCTAAATCTTGAGTTAAATTATCAAAACTTCTTTGATCACTTCCTTTTGAAACAGGATGGTAACAAATTCCTTTAATTAAATAAGGCTCATTATTCAACAATAATTGTCGTCCAGAAACAGCAATCCCTTCCGTTTTAACTACTGTTTTACACGAATAAAATAACCCAACTATTAGTATTAAAATACTTACAGCTATTTTTAGTTTGAATTTATGCATTGTTCGAATGTTTATTTAGTTCATAAACTATTTATGGCTTATAGGTAAGTTCTTTACACTTTTCAACTAGTTCAATCACTTGTTCATGCGTAATTTCGCCGTGTGTGATGTATGGATATTTAATCATTGGATGTTCAACCATAAAACCTTGATATTCTCTAATTTCAGCTTCATCGCCTTCGGTTACAATGCCTCTAATCCAATTTGGCATGTATTCCAATAAAATTTCACGTGTTTGTTTGTTGTTCCAATATTCTAAGAAAAAGGTGTATTCATCAAACATTAAAGGTACTTGTTGTGTTGATTGTAAATTGATAGTTTCAGACAATTTAATGTCTCTTGAAGAAGCTGCTGCAGCAATTACATACTCACCACTTTCAGCAATCCACATATTTCTTTTAGCATCGAAATAAGAAAAATCACGGCTATTCAATTTAAACGAAACCTCTTTTGATTCTCCCGGTACTAATTCAATTTTCACAAATTTCTTCAATTCTTTTTCAGGACGTTGTAAGGTACTTTTTGTGTCTGAAACATACAATTGAACAATTTCTTTTCCGGTTACTTTTCCTGTATTTTTAATGGTAACACTCACTGTTAAACCTTCTTTATCTGTGGTGTTTTTTGAAGACACTTTTAAATCGCTGTATTCAAAACTAGTATAAGACAATCCATAGCCAAAAGGAAATAATGGCTCAATTTTTCTACCATCGTAATAACGATAGCCAACAAAAATACGTTCTCCATACAACACATCTCCTTGTTCTCCTGGGAAATTAAAAAATGCCGGAGTATCTTCTAAACGCATTGGAAATGTTTCTGCTAATTTTCCTGAAGGATTTACTTTTCCGAACAATACATCTGCAATTCCACCAGCACCAGCCTGACCGCCCAACCAAGTTTCTAACACACCTGAAACATTGTTTAACCAAGGCATTGTAACTGCACTTCCATTAGTAAGCACCACTACGGTGTTTTTTTGAACAGCACTAATTTCACTAATTAATTTATTGTGAGATGGCGGCATATTTATATGCGTTCTATCAATTCCTTCCGATTCGTATTGTAATGGTAAACCTGAAAACACCAACACAACATCTGCCTCAGCAGCCACTTTTTTAGCTTCTGAAATTAGTGACGTATCGTTATCATCTGCTAAATTGTAACCTTGTGCATAGGTTATTTCAATATCTTTCCCGTATTCGTTTTTTATAATTTCTAAAGCACTATCCAATTTGGTTGGTCTTACCTGCGAACTTCCGTTTCCTTGGTAACGTGGTGCTGCTGCAAACTCACCAATAATAGCTACTTTTTTATATGTATCTTTTGAAATTGGCAATACATTTTGCTCATTTTTCAATAAAGTTGCAGCTTCAGAAGCTACTTTTCTGGCAAAAGCATGGTCTTTTTCTACATTCAATTCTAAACCTTCTTTTTGAAGTGCTTTCGCCTTAAAAACAACCGTTAAAATTTCTTTTACTAATGCATCAACAACTGCAATATCCAATTCACCATTTTTAATGGCTTCAACTGCTATGGCATTATTAACAGGACTTACGTTTGGCATTTCTAAATGCATTCCTGCTTTCATTGCAGCAACACGGTCAACAATCGCAAACCAATCTGAGACTACAATTCCTTTAAAACCCCAATCTTTTTTTAAGATATCGGTTAATAAAAATTCACTTTGAGTTCCGTATTCACCTTGAACTCTATTGTAACAAGCCATTACTGTCCACGGTTGTGCTTTTTTTACTGCAATTTCAAAAGGCGTTAAATACAATTCGTGTAAGGTACGTGTATCAACATTAGAGTTGTTGAACATACGCATAGTTTCTACATTATTTGCTGTAAAATGTTTTAATGAAGTACCAACTCCCTGACTTTGAACTCCGTTGATATAAGCAGCGCCCATTTCACCAGATAAAATAGGATCTTCAGAAAAATATTCAAAATTTCTTCCTCCCAACACAGAACGTTTGATATTTACACCCGGACCTAAAAGTACACTTACACCTTGCGCCTGAGCTTCATCTCCCAAAGTTTGGCCTACTTTATAAACTAAATCTACATCCCAAGTTGCAGCAAGTGCTGATGCAGTAGGAAAACAAGTTGCAGGTAACTGATCACCATAACCTGGTTTATTGGTTGCAGGTGCACGACGCAAGCCATGAGGTCCGTCGGCTAACCAAATCCAAGGAATGTCTAATCGTTCAATAGGCATGGTACTCCAATCATCACGACCAGAACAAAGTGCTACTTTTTCTTCAATAGTTAATTCAGAAATCAATTGCGTTATTTTTTTCTGAACTTCAATTTCTTGTTGCGTTTGCGCTTTTAAATTCATAGTAATTAAAACTAAGAATGAAAATAATACTGTTTTTTTCATGGGTTATTCATTAAACATTTATTCGAAAAAAATGTGGATTCAATTTTTTATAACAATCGATAAAAACTACCTTAAAAAAGCTTAAGAAGCTTGCTTTCGGTTATTTTCATCTTCAATTGCAATTTCCGCACGACGCGTAACTAAAGCTTCTTTAATTTCATGTGCTCTTTCCTCCGTTATATTGTATCTCCAAACTAAAATAATGGCAATTAAGGCTGCAACTATAGGTATAATAATATCTGCTAAACGTAAATTAGTTAGCGTATCAGCTGATTGAACTGTAATACTTTCATCAAAACCAACAAGTTGTAAAACAACACCACTAGTTAGCATTGCAAGAGCTGTTCCTAATTTTACCATCCACCAGTAAACTGCTCCAAACATCCCTTCACGGCGCTCTCCATTATTCAATTCATCTAAATCACAAACGTCTGCGGTCATAGACATCATTAGCGTAAATAAACCTCCAATTCCGAAAGAAAGGAAAGGAATAGGCATAAACATTAACCAAGGATTCCCTGGGTCAAATCCCCACCATTTTAAAATATACCCAACAATTGAAAGCAAGGTAGCAACTATAAAAGCTCTACGCTTCCCAATTTTTACAGAAATTTTGGTAACAACAGGAATTACTAAAAACATAGTAGCTAATGCACTTACAGTTCCAAACCAAGCAGGCCAAGTACCTGCGGCAACGGTGTCTCCTTGAAATAAATAATAAACAATTATAAAAAACGAAAACTGTGCAATTGTTTGAAACCCGTTAAAAATAAAGAACGTGGCTCCACATAATTTCATAAACTGCTTGTTTTTTACAGTTAATATAATTCCTCTTATAAATTCTTTGGTATTTGCTGCCAATTCACTCCTTGAAAGGTTTTTCAATTTACTTTTATCAACTTCCATTTCTTTGTTGAATAGTGCAGGTAATATTCCTAAAACCATACACAATCCTCCAACCCAGATAGCCATTATTTTAGCTCCTTCTGGTGCACTTTCAAATAACGATTGGTCGTAAATAAGAACCCAAAACCAAGGAGCAATTACCCAAGCCATTTGTCCCATAAATTGCGAAACCGCCATTAAACGCGTACGTTCATTATAATCGGGTGTCATTTCATATCCCAATCCAATTAATGGTGTTGCAAAAACGGTATAACCAATATAAAAGAATAATGAAACAATTAAAAAATAAAAGAAATTATACATTTCAGAATCTTCAGGATTTAACTGCCACATAATCATATATGCAACTCCAGAAATAACACTACCTATAAGTATATAAGGTTTTCTTCGTCCCCATTTTGATTTTGTGTTATCTGAAATAAAGCCCATTATTGGATCGGTAAGTGCATCTAATAATCTAGGCAATGCACCTAACAAACCTGCTAAAACAGGGTTCATTCCTAGAGACATGACCAATACAACCATAAAAACACCTAGAGCGGCAGGAAATAATTGATTGGCTAAATGTCCTGATCCAAATGCTAATTTTTGCCCTAAAGGAACAATATCCTGCGGTGCTGTTTTGTGATGTTTCATGTGGTTTGGTTTTAAGTTTTGATTTGGTTTATTTAACTATTCTACTTTAAAATTTCATAGCGTATGATTGATTTTTATAAATAGATTTTTGCTTTTTTATTCGGTTGCTGATGGGGGTACTAATACATCTTTCATCAATGCATTTTTATCTCCATTGTATGTTTTTGTAATTGGCATGCCATTTCTGGTTAATCCTTCAAAAGTTCCATTATCAACCATTTCCCATAAAGCAAATTTTGCTTCACCTTTTAAATTAATTAAGCCGAAATGATTTTCAGAACCCAACGCATTTGCAGCATCTTTCCATTGCTCGTCAAAGGCTTCAAAATAGAAACAAGAAATCCCAGATGCATTGGTCCATTTACGTAATTTTTGGTAATAGACTCCTGCTTTGTATTCATCGGCTGCTTTAGAACTATTAGCTCCATAATGTCCGTTTGAAACTGTAGCCCAACCAGATTCTCCAATATGGATTGTTTTGGTAGAGTCAATACTTTTTACATAATTAGAAACGTTTTGATAATTGGTTTTAGCAAAGTTCAAAGCTCTTTCCATTGCCAAATCAATTTTTTCAATATCTGAAAGGTTATTTTCTTCGCCTGGAACTTCCCAAAAACCTGGGTTGTAATAGGTGTTATGCATTGCATACGAATGCATAGAAACATAATCTACGGCTTTAATTAAGGCTTCTAAATCTGGTGTATGATAGCTTGGATCTCCTCCACCCCAAGAAGCAAAATCATCAGAACTTGTTACCCATAAATCCGCAGGAAGTTCACCTGATTTTTTTAATTCTTGTAAATGATTTACCCATTTTAAAATAACACTTGGCTGAACGTAATAACTTGTTGCCCATGTTACCATAGCTTCGTTTCCAACAGCAATTATTTTTACAATGTCTGGATATGCTTTTGCTAAGGCTACAGCTGTTTCTATTTCAACAGCATTGCGCTCGCTTTCAGCATTGTGATCTGGTTCTAATTCTGTCCACGCATTTTTACAATCTATCCACGCACCTAACATCACATACATCTCAAAATTTGAATCGGCTGCTTTTAACTGTTTTATGGCTTCTAATAAGTTTGACGCTTGCGCTAAATGAACATTGTAAGTTCTAACAATTTTGACATTCATTGCTGCCAAAATTTTCATATCTTCTTTTAATTCTTCAACTGTAGGTTGTGCATCACGTGTATTTTCTCTATATCCTCCATAAGAAATGGCCAAATATTCAGGGTTTCCTAAAATTTCAGCGGCTGTATTGTTTTTAATTTCTTTAGGCGTTTCAGCACAAGAAAATAGTATGATCATAATTCCTAAATAAATTGATTTTTTAATAATTTCTAACATAATTTAATAGTAGCTTTAACAGCTATTTTTGGTTTTTGTAAAACATTTGTTTTTTCAGTAATTCTTTTGGATTTCCACCAATTTGAAGTTCAAACTCGCCTTCTTCAACAACCCAATTATGATCCATTCCTATGAATTGTAAATCGTTTGGTTGAATTGAAAAAGCAACTGTTTTTGTTTCATTAGGTAGAAGGTTTATTTTTTGAAATCGAATGAGCCTTTTAGAGTCGGGAGCTACAGAAGCTACTATATCTTTTAAATATAATTGCACCACTTCTTTACCTTCCATGTTTCCTGTATTTTTAACAGTCACAGAAATTGTTAGCTCACCATCTTTTGAAATGGTTTCTTTATCTAATTTCACATTTGAATATTCAAAAGATGTATACGAAAGTCCGTAACCAAATTCAAACTGCGTATAAAAACCATCATACCCCCAATTGGCATCTCTTATATCGGCTTTTTTATGATAATATGGCAACGCATTTCCTGAATATTTTGGATACGTATAAGGCAATTTCCCACTTGGATTAATGTTTCCAAATAACACATCTGAAATTGCTCTTCCACCTTCTTGACCAGGTAAATACCCCATTACAATTGCATTTGTAAGCGGTTCAACTTCACGAATAATTCTTGGTCGCCCTTGCACCATTACCAAAATAATTGGTTTTTTATAAACTTGTAATTTTTGAATTAACTCTCGTTGTACTTTTGGCAACGCTAATTCATTGATGTCTGAAGGTTTTTCTGTAGCTGGTAATTCTCCAACACAAACCACAATATAATCTGCATTTTTTGCTTTAGAAACAGCCAGAGAAGTATTGATATCTTCGGTATAATTGGTTCCCTCAACATACGTTACGTTTTCAGCACCAACTTCCTTTTCAATAGCTTTTAAAATAGTGAGTTTACTAGGATCGTTGTATGTTGGATCTTGCCCTAAAAAAGTTCTAGACCAAGCGCCATTAAGTACATTCATAGAATTGGCTGCGTAGCCAGTTACCATTATTTTTTTTCCTTTTTTTAAAGGTAGCACAGATTTATCATTCTTTAATAAGGTAATGGCTTCAGCTGCTGTTTTATAATTTTCGGCAATGTGTTTTTCACTTCCAACATTAGGAAAATCAGCAGGATTGTTATAAGGTGTTTCAAATAAATTTAGTTGAAATTTCAGCCTTAAAATTCTGGTAACAGCATCGTCAATTCTAGCCATTGGTATTTCGTTGCTTTCAACCAAATCAATAATGTAATCTACAACATCAACATCATACGGATTCATCAACATATCTAGTCCAGCATTTACAGCCATTTTGGTAGCTTCGCGTTTACTATTGGTAACTTCGTGCGCTTCAATTAAAAATTCCACATCGCTAAAATCAGAAATTACAACACCTTTAAACCCAAATTCACCTTTTAAAATATCGGTAATATAATGGCTATTGATATGACAAGGAATACCATTTACGGCATTAGAACTAATCATAACGCCCATAGCACCTGCATCTATTGCTTTTTTAAACGGAGGTAAAAAATACTGCCGTAAACTATTCTCTGGAATGATAGCATTGGCACGGTCTTTACCATTTGCACCTGCGCCATAACCAATAAAATGCTTTAAACAAACGGCTGTACTTTCAGAATTGCTTAGGTTTTCACCTTGAGAACCTTGCGTATAAGCAGCTCCCATTTCAGCAATTAAATAAGGATCTTCTCCAAAACTTTCAGAAATTCTTCCCCATAAAGGGTTCATAGCTACATCAATATTTGGGTTGAAATTCCACGGTAACGATGCCGCTCTAGACTCGTAAGACGTTATTTTACCATTTAATTTAGACAGCTCTCTATTCCACGTAGCTGCTAAAGCTATTTGATGTGGAAAAAGCACCGAATTTTTCACATAATTGGCTCCATGAATATTATCAATTCCGTACAAAACTGGAATACCCAAACGGGTGTTTTTCATGATGCTATCTTGAATTTCTTTTACTATTTGATGCCAATCATTAACATCTGCTAAAAATTGAGGTGTGTTATGAATTGAACCTATTCCGTAATCAATTATAAACTTTTGAAACTTTTCTTTATCAAAAACTGCTGTATCACGCACATCCCAATAATCTCCTTTCAACAAAGATGGCAAGCCAATGTTTAACATTTGGCTTGCTTTTTCTTTTAAGGTCATTTCACCTAATAAACGTTGAATTTTTTGTTCAATTTCTTGATTACTTTCAACTTTTTCGGTAATTACGGGTGTATCATTACAGCTCATTACAAAAATTGTAACTATAATTAATTGGGCTTTTTTCAAATTCATATTGAATAAATATTAAGGTGTTTTTTATCTAAATTTATGAATCTTGATAAGCTCCTGATGAATATGTTAACTCGTAACTATGGGTGTAAATTTCAAATATGATTCCGAATGGATCTTCAACATATACCATTTTAAAAGGCTTTTCATTTGGATAATACTCTCTAATTGGCATACGTTGTTTTCCTCCGTGTGCAACAATTTTATCTACCAAACCTTCAATATCTGGGTCTTGTACACAAAAGTGAAACAACCCTGTTTTAAACGGATTGAATTCAGGTTTTTCATTGCTCATATTTGGGAAAGAAAACAACTCTACCCCAACCCCATCTGATGTTGACATGTGAGCAATTTCAAATGTTCCCCAATTTTCACCAAATACATCAATACACATTTGACCAATTGCAGTATCACTTTCTTCAGTAACTGTTGAAGGTTCCATAATAACATACCAACCCATTACTTTTTGATAAAATTGTACTGCTTTTTTAATATCTGGAACCGTGATTCCTATATGTGAAAACGATCTTGGATAATTTTTTTCTTTCATAATATGAATTGTTTTTAGTTATTAATTTTACTTATTTAAGTACTACTTCTATACGTTCAATTTCTCCACTTCTTGAAAATATTTGCTCACTTGTAATACCGTCAATTACTTGTCCTTTAATTTTTAATTTATTTCCATTTTTATGAATTAGCTGAATGGCATTCTCCGTTCCTAATTTATAAACAACAGGTATTTGACAATAAGTAAAACAAAGTGAATCTTTATCCAATTCAATTTCTTTTACTTGTTTATCTATTGTGGTGTATTTGAACTTTTTAGGAGTCTTTAAAAATTCGTCTTTTCGCAATAAAGTAGGTTTAAACTGTAATTCTCCGTTTTTAACCTGAACTCCTAACTCTTTAAATCGGCTTAATACATCTTCTTTTACTTGTCCAGTCATTCCTGGTTGCTGCGCTCCTTTTCCTCCAGGTGTATGTGAATACGGATCTGTAGGAATTGCACCATATAATTCAGGAGATTTATGCACACCAATACCTTCGTTTATTTCATAATAATGCTCTAATAATCGTCCAACTACCTCAGCACTTTCATTGGCTTCAATAGCTTTTAAACAATTTTCTTGAACTGCCACTACCAATTTTGAAACCATATGCCAATAAATAGACCCCAATCCTTCGTAACCAAAGAAGGTTCCTGATCTACCAGTAAATGACTTATGGTCAAATATTTCTTCAAATATGTTTAATAATGCTTTCTCATCTTCTTCAACAAGAGATTTGTATTGTTCTTCAGGCAATTCAGCTAAGGCATTTTTCAAACTATCTGCATTGTTGAAGTTTCCATTAAAATGGAAGTTTCCTAAAATATCTTTTTCAACAATTTGCTTATTTCCATCTTTCAATAATTGTTTTATCAAGGCTAATTTTTCAACTTTTTTAGCTGAAATATTGTTTTTATCTACAAATCTTGACAAGTTTTTATTCGGATACAAAATGTAGCTGTACTGATCTTCTCTGTACAACGCACTATTTTTTAATCCATCTAATAACGCTAAACTTTCTGTTGAAGAAAGGTAACCTGAGCTTAACACTGCTACCTGGCCTTCTAACATTTCAGACAAGTAAGAAATTGAAATTTCTTTATCATTTTCAACCGTCATTAAATTGTATGAATGATACAAATCATCGGTTCTTTTGTTGGCTCTAATGGTATGCTCTAAGAAGTTTGTAGTTAAGTCACAAAAATGCTGCAACTCACTTTTTTTAACAACGGTCTTTTCTCCTGTAAAACCATTTGAATAAATAGCTGCTCTGTATTCGCTTCCTGCATTTCCTAAACCGTCTAAAATGGTTTTTCTTTCTTCATCTGAAATTTTACCTGAAAGTAAGTGTTCATTTCCTTCAAAAGTTTTTACAACTGCATCAAAAAACAATTTGATTTCTTCTGAAACCAACACTTCTTCCATTGCGTTATTTTGAATAAGTGCTTCAAAGAATTTTAAAAAGCGTCTTAAATAATACAAGGTTACCATAGAAACTCCATTACCAACCAACGCATTGTTGGCATCGTTCCATTCAGGACGTTGGGTATTTAACCAAATTCCGCCTTCAGGAATAAAATTAGAAACCTTTGCCAATACGGTAGCCATTATTTTTTCGATAAAATTGACTTTATGAATAAAGAAATTTTCATCTCTAAGCAAAGCACCATCAGCTCCTAATTCTTTTTTCTTTTGATTTATTTGATGATCTAGTTCTATATCAAAATCAATGGTGTCTTTTGGATTTTTTAAGGTATCTGAATAGCTTTTAATTTTATAAGGTACATTGGCATATACAAACATTTCTTGGTTGAAATATGCACTTAATTTAGTTGGGTAATAGTCTTCAATAAATTCTAAAAACTTTAATAAATAAATGATTTGATGATCACCCCAATACCCAATATACGACCAAGGATCATCTGGCTCAATTGTTTCCCAATCAAAACCGCCTTTTGTTACACGGTACGGATTGTAGCCTTCAAAAGTAGTGGCATTCAAAAATTTAAATATCATACTTTCTATAAACTGAGGATACGAGTGCGCTAGTGCTTCCCAGTTTTGAAAAATATCTCTCCAGTTTCCTTCATAATCCAAAATTTTTGAACCATCAATTTCGCTTCTTGTGTTAATTGAAAATTTATTCCAAGGTCGGCTTGGATCTCCGTGCCTTCTACTAAATTTTAGCGGCATATATTCAAAACACAAACGTTTGAAATTTTTATCGTCATCTTCACTTGCAAGTTTCTTTAAAAAATTCAACGAAAATACCGTTGGAAGTTGTTGAATTAAATCTTCTTTTTTCTTCCAAACTTTTTTATTTGCATTTGCTATATACTTTGCAAAATCTTCTTTTTCAATATTATAATTGTCATCAAAAATACCACCTCGCATAATGTTGAAAAGTGTATTTGAAAAATGACGTGTATTTTGAAGTTTATCAGCTGTTAACTGCAATCCATCAGCATTTCCGGTAAGCTCAATTAATTGCTGTGTACCTTCTTCAATATCATTTTTAACAACTGCAATTAAATCTTTTTCATTCTTTATAGTTTCTGTGATTTCAGTAATATGAACAATAGATTTATTTACATCAGCAGCTAAGATCCATTCTTTTTCAGCATTGGCTTCTAAAGTAATTTCAGCACAAGTAAAATAAGCTCCTTTTTCAGCCTTTATATCAACTTCTTGTTGTAATTGTTTTCCTTTTCTGAAGTTTTCCAATTGTTTTGAAGACAATAAATACGTAGGATTTTCAATTCCTGCAGACCAAACAATATTGGCTTTTAAAGCTTCACTTGGTTCAGCTTTATCAACAATAATGGCGCTTAAAGCAAAAATACCTAAACCTACCTCAGCCTCTAATTCACATTTTTTGTAAGCATCTACCAAGTTACTAGATGAGTTCTGAAAATCAGATGAAATTCCGTGTGGAATGATATTTTGAATTCCGTCTAAAACGGAATATTTTACAGGTTTATCTGTATTGTTTATTAACGTGGCTATTTTTACAAAACCAAAACGATCACTAGAATTCCATTGGTATTTATAGGTAACTCCTAAATCGTGATTTATTTCTTCAAAAATTAATTTATTTCCAAAGTTATTTTTGTACAAATTTCTACTGATGTTGTACACACCTGTATACTTATTTGAAAATGGTTCCCATAAATAAGTTTTCTTATTTATATGAACTTGAAGCAGTGTTTTGCTTCCTGTAATTTCAGCAGATTCGGTTATTTTATCATCAGTATAATACGGAAATAACGCATAATTACTATTTTTTCTTCCTGCTGAAAGACCTCCATTACTAGAAATAAACATCCAATGATTTGAATGACTTACTACACTCATGAAGAATGGTCTCATTTCATTTACATTCGAAATTTTGTAATAACTTTCATCGCCTATGCTCACTAATTTCCCTGTCACTTCGTTTTCTCCAAAAGAAGCTTCTTTATCTCCTATATACATGTTATTCTCTTTAATTAATTGTTCGTAAAATTTGAATTTACAATCTCTTTTTGTGAGATTTATTTATGATTATGTTATCTTTAATTTACTTTAAATGGAATGTTTGCTGTTGCTGCATGACCAAATCCGTCAGTAGCATATCCAAACAATCTATAATTTCCTTTTTCGTCAGGTGCATTAAATTTTAACTCACCCCCATTTTCACTTAACACCTTTATTTCAATGGCAATTGGTCTTTTTTCAAAATCGCCACCATCTTGTAAATCGGTACTTTCAGGTAAAATTTCCCAACGATAGGTCAACGGGTCGTTTTCAAAATCTACACAGTTGAGAATTGCTACTGACGCTTTGTTAGGACTCAACACTACATTTTCGTAAGCTGTTTTACTATTTATGGTGAAAGATTGAACTTGAGGTGTTCTGTTTTCTGGCCACTTTCCATTCCAAGCATAATGCATTGCATCAACCGATTCGGTTTCGCTACCATCTTCTAAAAACATCCCATACCAAGTAGGCGTACGCTCTTGTTTTTGTCCCCAAAGAAAGACATAAGAACCAACACATTGTGCCGAATCTGCTTTAATTATTGTTTCATATCTTTTTAAATAATCGGCTGCTTTTACGGTACTATTATCTTCAATTGGAGTTCCCCAAGCTGTTTTTGGAACCTCCCAATGTCCTGTTGCTCCCCATTCAGTTACCATATATGGCCCCTTGAACTTATATGCTTTTAGCATTTGAGGTAATTCTTCAATTTTACCATACAATTGCACCGATAAAAGATCAATATCTGAACATCGTTCTTCAATATCATTAACTTCTTGCTGTGAAATTCCTGCAAGTGTTGTTGTTGTTAAATGATTCGGATCTATTTCATGAATCATTTTTGAAATATCATTTACAGCATCCCAAACTTTCGGATTGGTAGCTCTTAAATT
Organism: Lutibacter agarilyticus; assembly: GCF_900188235.1. GTDB lineage: Bacteria > Bacteroidota > Bacteroidia > Flavobacteriales > Flavobacteriaceae > Lutibacter > Lutibacter agarilyticus. Next base: position 534,670 of record NZ_FZNT01000003.1, read on the forward strand.
TAGCTCGTTTCCTATGGCCCAAATTAATAAAGCAGGATGATCCTTTAAAGCCAAAACTTCTTGTTTAATTCTTTCTTTTTGAGCTTTTACAACGGCTTCATCATCATAATCAAACCCATGTCTTTCACGCGCTACTTCAATACCCATAGTAACCAATAAACCATATTTTTGTGCTTCGTCTAAAACTTCTTTCCCCGTTTGTTTACCGTTATCAGTTCTCCAAGTTCTAAATGAATTTCCGTTATGTTTTGCTACTGAAGGGATGTTTCCAAACTCTAAACCTGCACCTTTTATGTAAAAAGGTTCCTTATTAACATACAACTGATATTGTCCTTTTTCATTTTTAAGTTCAACTTTCACGGGACCAGCAACAGTTGTATCTACTTTCATTTTTGAAGGAGTTTGCTTACATCCAATAAACATTGAAATACACACTATAATTGTAAAAACACTTTTCATATCTCGGTCCTTAATCTGTTACTAATTCTGATTCTATTTGCTCTAATGATTTCCCTTTCGTTTCTGGAAGTATTTTCAATAAAATAAAAAATCCAAATGTGGCAATTGTACCAAAAATTAAGAACGTTAATGCGTTTCCTAATGTTGATAATTCCCAAGGAAAAATTTGTTGAATTAACCAGCTTACAAATGAGTTTACAAAACCAATTACACCAATAGCCAATCCTCTGTATTTATTTGGATACAATTCTGAAAGTAGCACCCACATAACTGGTCCTAAAGAAAAAGCAAAACAAGCTATAAATCCTAAAATACCAGCTAACACAAGTACAGGGTTCATATCGGTTGCGGCTTCTAAAATAGCGCCTTCATTTTTTGCATATACCTGATTTCCTAGTGCCGATTTCATATCTCTTTTAAAATCTAAATCATTATCGTACACTTTACCTTCATAAGATGCTAACTTATTTCCATCGAAATTTTCAAACGATGAAATTTCTTCGGAAGTTAGCTTGTAAGTTGCTTGGTGAAAGCCATAAGCACATAACAACAAGCTAATAGCAATACCTGCCATACCAACTAGTAATAAGGGTCTACGCCCCATTCTGTCAATTAACAAAATAGCTACCACCGTAAAAACCACCGATGTAAAACTTAATAAAACACCTGAAGAAAAAGCAGCATCGGTTCCAATACCTGTTTGTTTAAAAATAGAAGTTGCATAAAAATAAACGGCATTTATACCTGTTATTTGTTGTAAAACTCCAATTACCAAACCAACTATAATGATAAAACGTAGTGATGGTTTTAATAACTCTTTAAAGGCAATTTTTGAAGTTTGTTTTCCTTCTTGAATATTCTCTTCAATAGATTTAATTTCAATAGCTCCTTGTTGTTCACCGTGAATACTGTTAAGTACATTTTTAGCTTCTTTTAACCTGTTTTTTGAAAATAACCAACGTGGACTTCTAGGTACAAAAAACATAAAAATGAAATAAAATGTAGCAGGAACTAACTCAACACCCAACATATATCTCCATACATTTTCATCAGTAAAAAAAGTGGAGCCTTGAGAATTTAAATGGTTTAAATAATAGTTACTTAAAAAAGCTGCAAAAAATCCTAAAACAATATTTAACTGTTGAATTGAAACTAATTTACCTCTATTTTCAGCAGTAGAAATTTCTGCAATATAGGTTGGCGCTAAAATAAGTGCTGCTCCAAAAGCAAAACCACCAATCATTCTGGCGATATACAACATTTCATAAGAAGTTGCATAAGCCGAAAGCAATGCTGAAATTGCATAAGCAAATGCCACATAAATTAGTATTTTTTTTCTACCAATATAATCACTTAACCTACCAGAAATAAGCATTGCAATCATAGCTGCAAATGAAGGAGAGCTTACCACCCAACCTGTTTGTCCGTCACTTAAGTTAAATTCTGGTCCGGCGTAAGACATTACACCTGAAATAATCCCAGCATCAAATCCAAAGAGAAAACCTCCTAATGATACTACAAATGCTATAAATACTAATTTTTTAGACATACTATACTTAGCTTATTATTTTAGAATAATTGTTTGAATTGATCTTGCTGGCATTTGTAAACTAGTAGTTTGCGTATCTAATGTTAGCATATAATCTATATCATTATCGCTATCGTTTAAAGCAACTACAACTATGCTTCCATCAGTATTTTTAAAAGAAGTTGCGCTTATGTGATTTGCAGTTGTACCTGTAGATAAACGTTTAGCTCCCGGACGAATAAATTTTGAAAAATGCCCAATATAATAGTAAGAATTTGTAAAGGTTAATTTACCTGTTTGTGTATCTCCGTGAACTGGAGCAAAACATAAATTCCCAACATGGTTTGGCCCACCAGTTTCATCTAATAAAATATTCCAATCGGTCCAAGCTACTGTTCCATTGTTAAAATCGTTGATCATTGCTTTTCCATAACGTTCAGCTAAAACAGGATCTTCAATTCTACTCAACTCATATTTTTCATTACAACCTTCAGTAAAAATTAATTTTTTATCAGGGTAAGCATCGTTCACCTGATCTACATTTTTATACATTGGTGTTCCATCTTTCCAATCTTCATACCAATGAAAACCAGTTCCCCAAACATATTTATTGGCATCTGGATCGCTTAAAATCACATTAGCTCTTTCAAATAATAGATCGCGGTTGTGATCCCAAACAATAATATTTTTATCTCCTAAACTTTCTTTTTCAAGTGTTGGCCCTAAGTAGTTTTTTAAGAAATCACGCTCCTCTTCAGCCGTATAAATACACGATTCCCAACGTTGAACTGCCATTGGTTCATTTTGAATTGACAATCCCCAAATTGGAATTCCTTCTTTCTCGTATGCTTTAATAAACTTCGCATAATAATTAGCCCAAGGTTGGTAAAATTCTGGTTTTAATTTCCCACCTTGTAACATATTATTATTGGTTTTCATAAATGCTGGCGGGCTCCAAGGACTAGCAAACATAGTTAACTCACCACCTGCTGCAGCAATTGCTAATTTTGTAAAAGGAAGTCTGTATTGCTTATCATGTTCAATGCTAAATGTTTTTAATTCGGCATCACCTTCTTCAACATAGGTATAACTATTGGTTGAAAAATCACAACTATGAATAATAGTTCTTGCCAACGAATATCCAATTCCTTTATCAATGCTATAGTAAGCTTCCATAAAGAGTTTTTGTTGGTCTTTGGTTAATTTATAAAAAGTTTCTGCGGAAGCATCTGTTAATGCGGCTCCAATACCTACAAATGTTTGATGCGATTTTGAAGTATTTATAAATATTGATGCTTCAGTTTCTAAAGGTTGTTTAAAATCTGAAAACGCAATATTAGCACTTGTTAATTGCAGCTTTACATCTTTTGATGCTGAAGTTGTATAAACAGCACTTTCTGATATGTTTAATTTTGAAATTTCATGAATAGGCTTTGTTGAAACTTCTTCTTTTTTTGTATTACTATTTGTATTACAACTAGTAACAAAACACGCTACTATAAATAGAAACACACTAATTTTAATGGATGATTTTTTTAACATGGTTTTTTTTGTAAAATGAAATTGAAAGGATTTATCTGTCTTCTCAAAATTAATTGAACACTTAAATAAATTATTGTACTATTTTGTCATTAATACACTAATTTTAATAGGATTCTTTATACATGACTTGTTTTGTAAAATGAAACTGAAAAGGTTCTGCTTTCTTTTCAAAAATAATACTGTCCCTTTTTTAATTACACGACACTCAATGTCCTAAATCACTAATTTTTAAATTAATTTATGTGTAGCAGTTTTGAAATACAGCCATTTTTAGATTTGAAAAAAATGGCTGTAAACAAACTAATAATAATCACCAAATTAATTATTATAAAACTCTTACTGTTGATATACTCTTACATAATCTATTTCCATAGATGATGTTTCAAAATTTGGGTCTATATCAAACCAACTACTTCCCATGGCTACATTTAAAATGATAAATTGATTATCAGTATATGGCCACGTATTACTATCTTTTGAACCTGGATTATAGGTGTAATGAACTAAACCATCAACAGCAAAAACAATTTCTTGATCATCCCATTCAACAGTATATACATGGAATGCAGTTGAGACATCATTAATTGTTTGCGATCCATGATTAGTTGTGTTACCATAACTTGATGGTGTGTGCATAGCACTTTGAACCACGTTTTGATTGTGTCCCCAATGTTCCATAATATCTATTTCACCACAAGCTGGCCAACTTACCGTTGATATATTTGAACCTAGCATCCAAATAGCTGGCCAAGTACCTTCTCCAAACGGTAATTTTGCACGTACTTCAACTTTTCCGTAAGTAAATTCGAATTTACCCTGTGTTAACAAACGAGAAGAAGTATATGCTGAACCTTCATAATTTTCTTTTTTGGCTGTAATTTTTAAAAATCCACCTTCAACAATTACATTTTCACTTCTATCAGTATAATATTGTTTTTCCCCATTTCCCCAGCCATTGCTTCCTGTTCCAATATTATAAGCCCATTTTGTTTCATCTGGACTTCCGTCTATATTAAATTCATCAGACCAAACCAAATTATCAAATGGCGGACGTGTAACCAATATTTTAATTTGCTGAAATGTATTGATATAATCGCCGGTTTTAGAATATGCATAAACACTCACAGAATAAATATTTGTACCTCTTGTTGTATAGATATATTCTACACTTCCTGTTGTACTTGAAACTTCAACGCCATTTCCAAATCTAAATTCATATTTAACAGCATCTGTTGCATTGGCAACACATTTTATAACACCAGTTCCATCTCCTTCAGGATTCTCAGAATCTATACCTACAATAGTAATATCTAAGGTTAAATTCGTTGGAATAATTTGTTCTGTTTCAGGTTGAGTTGGTGTAAAATCACCTTCATCATTACTACCTCCGCAAGAAAATAACAGTATTAAAGCTACCCCTAATATTACAAAAGGTTTAGAGTATTTTATGTAATTTTTCATAATTATAGAATCTATAAAAAGTTGTTATTTATGAAAGAAGAGGGCTAAATTTTGCCCTCTTCTTTATAAACTTCTTATATTAAAAAAGTTAAGAACACTCTTTAGTTCAACTATTAGTAGTTAACCTAATAGTACTACACTATTTATTTTACTTCAGGTACAAATACAAATGTCCAACCTGTTCCGTAAGTTTCACTATTACTTAGGTAAAGAACCATTTTATCTTCTTCTAAAGAAACTATTTCATAAACACCATCAGCGTTACCTGCATCAGCTCCTAACATTTTAGCTCCACTCACCATTAGCATTTGGTTGGCAACATCTAAAACAAAACCTCCTGTTTCACCTTCTCCAGAGGCATCTTGGTAATGCGTATAATTTGCAGCACCATTTAAATCAAAATGCATTTTACCATTTACATCTCCTGGAGGACAACAAGTTCCACCAGCATTCCACCATACAGACCAAGCGTTATCCGTACTTCCAGGTGCAGACATAAACCACCAAAGGCCATTATCTCCTCCTGATCCATCAAAGACCCAAGTTTTACCTGCTGCTGTATCTTCACTTACCAAATCATACCAATCTTGATCTAAAGCATTGTCTAACTGATCAACTTGTACGTCAATTGTTTTTGTGAAAAATTCAGCTCCTAAAGTACCTGTGAAGGTAAATGTTGATGTTCCTGGTATAGGATAAACAAACGTAATTTTATTTGTTAAGGCTGTACCTAAATTATAATCCCAATAACCAGTTACACCAGGTGTAACCATATCTAAAGTGATTTTATTACCTCCTGCAGTACTTTGTGACGCAACTAGTTCAACTCCTGCAACATCTGTATTGTTTTTCAAATGATTTTCATCTACAATAGGCTCACAGGCTACTAATAGTAGCACTAAAGAAGCCATAAATAGATTTATTATTTTATATATTTTCATTTTTTCTAATTTAAAATTAAACTATTTACTACCAACCTGGGTTTTGATCATAAACTCCATTTGCTAATCTTATTTCAGTTTCTGGGATTGGAACCAATCCTTTTATTTCTGATCTATAATTAGCTTTGTATGTAGCATCAACTCCTGAGTTTCTAACGTTAAGAGTGTAATCAAATGCAGTTTCTACATCTCCCCAACGTACCAAATCAAACCAACGTAAACCTTCAAAAGCAAATTCGTGTAAACGCTCTTCTTTAATAGCATTTAATGAATAACTAACAGCGTCTAAACCTGCTCTATCACGAACAGCATTTAATCCTGTTGCAGTTTCAGTAATTTCAGAGTGCATTAATAACACATCTGCAAAACGCATAAAAATAAAATCTTGCGCATGCATTAATTGCATATCTGCATTACCCCAACCATACAGTTGAACAAACATTCCCTTTGTTTCTCCTCCGTTTTCTGGATGTTGAATAGCAGTATATTTTTTATTGAAGAATCCTGTTTCGTGATCTCCTTTGTCTCCAGCATAACCACCAGTACCTTGGTCAGCATTTCCAACTTCAATTATAGAACCTTCTCTTCTTGGATCATCAATATCCCAGCTATTCCAAAGTTTAGGATTAACAGTACACCAACCCCATCCTTGTCCGAAAGGAACTAAAGAGTTATCACGCATTCCTGCAAATAAACAGAACCTATTTGTATAAATATTTCCGTTAGACCATCCCCAGTCTCCAAAAGAATAACGCTGAACAAACATACTTTCAAAATTCCCTGTTCCAAAAGTTGGAGAATGACCATCTTGACCTACCCAAGATAAACCTTCAGTTTCAGCCCAAGGTAAAACGGTAGCTCCATTGCTTTGATTTACATAAGAATATGGCCATAAATTTCTAAAATCACTAGCTAAAGCATATCCACTTCTACTAATACAATCATCTAAATATGCTGCTACATCAGCGCCAGTTAAAGCACCTCCATCAACTAATGGTAATGTACTTGTTGCTTGACCTTCCATATTTGTCATATACCCTGTATAGAATAAAAATACTCTACCTAAGTATGCTTGTGCAATCCATTTATTAGCATGCCCATAACTTGAAGTTGGAATACTTGAAAACGAATCTTCCGGTAATGTTTCAATTGCTAATTTTAAGTCAGATGCTATTTGAGCAAATGTTTCAGTATAAGTTGATCTTCCTACATCTTTAGGATCATCAATTGCAACAATCATTGGTACACCTCCAAAGAATTTAGCCAATCTAAAGTAAAAGAATGCTCTCATAAATAAAGCTTCTCCAATAGATTGATCTTTAAATTTTTGAGCTTCTTCAGGAGAACCAAAATATTTTGAAAAATCAGCTTCAGCTGTTTTTTCTATAATTGCATTTGCTCTTGCTATACCATTATATGATTGAGACCACATATCTTTATATGTGTCTTCAGCTGGGTCTTCAAAATTATCTGCCCATTTAGCAGTTATATCATCTGGTCCACCACCACCTAACATCATATCTGACATTAAGTTAGCAGCCATAGCTTCATTACTATGTACGTTAGCTGTATAAATTGCGTTATAAACACCCGCCATAGCTTCATCAATATCGGTTGGAGTACTGTAATAAGTCTCCAAACTTTTTCCGTAAAGATTTTCTGTATCTAAGTATTTATCTCCACAACTAGTAGCAAAAATCATTGCTGAAATAGCTATTAAATATTTAATTTTTTTCATCATCTAAGTTTTTTTATTAAAAGTCAACACTTAATCCAAACATTACAGTTCTTGCTTGTGGGTACAATCCAAGATCTACTCCAGAAGCCCAACTTAAATCATCATTTCCACTATAACGAACTTCAGGATCCATTCCATCATAATTAGTAAATGTATGTAAGTTAGTTACAGCTACATATAGTTTAAGGTTAGAGATAGCTTCAAAATCAGCTAACATATTACCAAAATTATATCCTAGAGTTACATTATTAATTCTCAAATAATCAGCATCGTGCATAAAAATATCAGAAATAAAGTTTGTATTTCTATTAGAACCATATGTTAAACGAGGCATTGTATTTGATGTTCCTTCACCATGCCAACGGTCAAAAACACTGGTAGTGTAGTTTTGGTCAAAACGGTCAGCAAACGAGCGGTAAGATTGCATTACTTGCATTCCAAATTTACCTGATAAAGTAGCATTTGCATAGATGCCTTTGTACTCAAAATTTAATTGAATACCCATTTCAAAATCAGGATTAGGATCTCCTAAAAACCCTTTATCTGCTTCATCAATTACACCATCTTGGTTTACGTCTACAAAACGAACATCTCCAGGACGTTGATCGTTAAAGTAAGGATCTCCACTTGGCGTTACATACGCATCAACTTCATCTTGGTTTTGTAAAATTCCGTCAGCCTTATAACCGTAGAAGAAACCAATTGGCTGACCAACCTCAACTCTAGAAATTGCAGCAGTACCTTGTGATAACACACTTCCTGGACCTTGAATTATACCATCAGTATTTGCTATTCTTGTTACTGTGTTCTTATTATGTGCACCACTAATAGTAATACCATAATTAAAATCGTTCACTTGTTGATTCCAAGACAACACTAATTCAATACCTTTATTTTCAATATCTCCACCATTAATAAAAGGTGCTCCAGCTCCTGATGTTCCTAAAATTGGCGCTTCTAACAACCAATCTTTAGTTGTTTTTTGATACCAATCAAAAGTTACTCCTAATTTTGAGTTGAATAAACGAGCATCAAAACCAATATTTAATTGTTCTGAAGTTTCCCAAGTTACATCTGGGTTGGTTACTCTTGCAGGATAAGAAGTTACACCTGATACAGGCTTAGTATCTCCAAAGAAATATCCAGGGAATACATAAGCTATTTGAGAAGAGTAAATAAAGTTATCAATAGATTGATTACCGTTTTGTCCCCAACTTGCTCTTAGTTTTGCAAAATCTAACACGTTAGAAGTATTAGCCATAAAGTCTTCTTCGGTCAGGATCCAACCAGCTGAGAAAGAAGGGAATGTTCCCCATCTATTTCCATCAGCAAAATTTGAAGATCCATCAGCACGAACAATCGCTGTAAACAAATACTTTTCTTTGTAGTTGTATTGTGCTTTTGCCATGTAAGACAATAATCCGCCGCCTCCAGCAGCCCAATCAGCTCCCCAAGTGTTAATCTCATTAATAGATTCAGGGCTTTGTGTATTGTTTATATATGCATATTTTGGGTCTCCAGGGAATAATAAATTATTTCTTGAACCACCAACTTCAGTATTTATTTGGTTTTGAAGTAATTCAGTACCAACTAATACATCTAAACTGTGATCTCCAAACATACGATTGTATGATGCTGTAGTAGTCCAAGTCCAATTGTTTCCAAAATATTGACTTTGACCAGCTCCATCATTATCATCAGTATATAACAATCCTAAGTTATAAGTTGGATTCATAGATCTTGAATGTCCAAACCAAGAATCAACACCATAAGATGTTCTGAATTTTAAATCTTTAATTGGCTCAATTTCTAAAAATACATTTCCAATAATTTTGTTTCCTTTACCATAATTATAGTTATGACGGTAATACATAACTGCTAAAGGATTTGTTTGGTCATTTGCTAAACCATCTAAAGTAGGTGTAAATCCAAACTGATTGATATTGTTATCAATAGATTGTTGCCAATATGCTGGTTGTAACGGATTTTGAACTAATGCATTGTGAAGGTCATTATAATAAATGTTACCAGAAGCTACACTTCTGTTCTCTTCATTTGTATAAGTAAAGTTTTCACCAACTGTTATAATTGCATGTTCATCGTTCTTTTTCAATACCATTTCAGTATTTAAACGAGCTGTAAATCTTTTATAACCTGCATCTACTAAATCTGCACCTAAAATACCTTCTTGACTTAAGTAAGAAGCACCCATAGAATATACAATATCTTCACTACCACCAACTATATTAATAGCGTGACTTTGCATAGGAGCATTCTTTTTTGACATTTCGTCAATCCAGTTAGTTCCTTTCCAACCATCTTCTAAGTTCGACCAAACTTCTTCACCTAATTCAGTTCCTAATCCTGGGTAGTTGGTATCTAACCAGTTATTATTTTTAAGAATTGATTCCCAATCATTTGGAGCTAAACCATCGTTTACTCTACCTTCATCCATAATGTACATATATTCTTGTGCATTTAATGGGTCTAAGTTTTTGTAAATGTTTTGCATACCATAATAAGTATCGTAACTTATTTTTGCTGGGGTACCTGCACGCCCTTTTACTGTTGTTACTAAAACAACTCCATTTGCAGCTCTTGATCCATAGATTGCAGCTGAAGCCGCATCTTTTAAAACGTCAATAGAAGCAATATCAGATGAGTTTAGGTAATCTATATTACCAACAGCAACACCGTCAACAATATATAATGGATTTGAGTTACCTATAGTACCCAAACCACGAATAGTTACTCTAGTACCTGCTCCTGGCTGACCACTGTTTCTTGTAATAGATACACCTGCAGTTGTTCCTTGAAGTGCTTCCATGGCAGTACCTGTATTTAAGGCTGCAATATCTTCACCTTTTACGTTAACACTTGCTCCAGTTACTAAAGCTTTCTTTTGAGTACCATACCCAACAACAACAACTTCCTCTAGACTTTCAGTGTCTTCTTCTAAAGTAACTGTCATTGCATTAAAATTACTTACTACAACATCTTTGGTTTTAAAACCTAGATATGAGAAAACTAGTGTTTCACCGCTTTGAACATCCGATAAAACAAAGTTACCGTCAAAGTCTGTAGTCACTCCTTTTGCTGAATTTTTCACAACAATAGATACTCCCGGTAAAGGGCTTCCGTCTCGATCCAAAACGGTTCCTTTAATTTCATTATTTTGTGCGTATAATGATATACCCATAAAACATAGAAAAATTGATAATAAAAATGGTTTCATATATTAATTTGATTTTGATTTACATAAAAGTACATATAAAAGTTAAAGGTTTCTTAAAATAAACCTATACAAAAAACATACAAACCAAAAAAATCAGAATCAATAGAGTACACTTAAAGGGTAATTATGTTCAATTTAAAGGGGCTTACAGCGTAAACAGCGACTGTAATAACAAAAAAATAATTATAAAAAAAACTTGTTCAAATTATTACTATTCCGTTGTAGTTAACGAAATGTTGTGGTAATGTTGAGGTGGTTTTAGCTTTTGTTGTAGGCTTTATAACTGTAAAATATACTCAACAAGGCTTTTTTCATGTTGTAACTCCATTTTTTTACGCAAACGGTATCGTTTTATCTCAACACTACGCACTGAAATATTTAACAAAGGAGCTATTTCTTTAGACGATAAATTCAATCTTAAATACGCACATAAACGTAAATCATTTGGAGTTAATGTTGGGTGTACATTTTTAACCTTCTTTAAAAAATCACTATCGGCATCATTAAAAGCTTTTTGAAACATTTCCCAATCACCTGTATTAGTAAGATTTTTATTAATTATTTTAATAACAGGCTTTACCTTACCACTCTCTTTTACGCTTTCTAATTCTTCCTTTATCGTATTTAAAATTTGATTTTTCTTTACAATACTCATTGTAGATGCCGAAAGTTCACGTGTTTTACTATCAATTTCATTTTGTAATCGTTCGTTCTTCAACTTCATGATTACTTTTTCACTTTCTAATTTCGACAAAGCAAATTCGCGTTGTTTTTTTTCTATTAGTTTTTGTTTTTGCTTATTAAAATTTCGTTTATAAATAAAATGAACAAGCACAATTATTAAAATAAATAAAACACTGTACACTACAATCATTTTATTTGAAATATACCATGGTCTATCTATGGTGAACTTATACGATGCAATATTCTCGGATAGTTGGTTTCCAATTTGAGCTCTTACTTTAAACTTATATTCACCATAAGGTAAATTTTCAAATGACACTTTTGAATTCGTTGACCAGTTACTCCAATTATGGTGTAAACCTTCTAACTGATACTGATAATGAACTTCAAAATAATTATTAAACTCAGGAACACTAAATTCAAAAAATAAATTATTTTCAAAGGCCTTAAATTTTGTAGATGTATTTAGAGCTACATCATTTTTTGTTTCATTTAACACACTCTCCTGAATAGCATTTATAGTAATATTAAAACTATCGTTATTAAATTTGTTTACATCGAGCTTTATATAACCACGAGAAGTACCAAATAAATAAACGGCATCTTGTAAATAGGTCATACTCTCAAAACCGGGTAAAAAGTTTCTTAAATCGGCAGTTAATGAAATATTATGAGATCTTAACGAACTGTCTAATTTACCAGGTGAAAAATAAACAAGGCTATTTTTTGTGAATCCCCATAGCGTATTTGTTTTATCTTCTACAATTAATTTTCCTGATATATAATTATCGTTATTTATAAAATTATTGGTTAAAATTGTATCTCTTATAAATTTTTGCTGCTCTTTTACATACACAAAGACTCCTAAATTTGATGCATAAATTAGCTTGTTGTAATATGTTACCAAACTAGATTTTAAACTTTTTGGTGCGCTAGGCTCTTTTTGGTAATTTAAAACACCTTCAAAATTAGTGTCAATTTTAAGTCTCAATACTCCATTAGATTCATGATGTACAAAAATTTCATTTTCTTTACTAAATTCAAAAAACCTACTAGATATATTAAAGCCATCTAAGGTATTTCTTAAGTTCCAAGTATTTCCTTTCTTTTCAAGAACACTTAACCCATTGTAATTTCCTTGCAATAATAAACCCGTTTTAAAAATTGGCTTAACATCCCAAGTCCCCATAATATCAGAAATTAATGTAGCTTTATTATTACCCACTACAAAAGTTCCTGAATTATGTCCACAAAACAGGGTGCTATCAATAACTTTTAAGCACCAAACCTGACCTTTAGTTCCATTTATAAATTTAAAATTTTCGTTTGAATTCAATTTTTTAAAAAATAATCCTTGGTTTGTACCCAAATACAATTTATCTTCAAAAACAACCGATGCGTAAACAGAACCTAGTTTCCCTTTCAAATCGTTATAAACACTAAAAGGCGAATTAAAATTTATAACACTAATTCCGTTATCTAAACCTAACCAAATATTTTGGTCGTTATCTTCAAATAAAGAAAGTACTGTATTATTGTTTAATCCTTTTTCTTGATTTATTGAAGTAATTAAATATCCAGATTTACTCAAATGGTATATCCCATCTGAAATTGTACCTAAAACAATGCTTCCATCTTTTAATTGTAAACTGCTATAAACGTTTAAATTTTGAATGCTTTCATTTGCAGGAATGTCCCATTTAGAAATTTTGGCATTATTAAATTTAAAAATCCCCAATTCTTGCGTTTGGAAAAATAATGATTCGTTAATTAAGTATATATTAACAATGATATGGTTTTTCAAAATAGGATCTTCTGAAATTAAAACAGGTTCACCATTTTCAATTCTAAAAATCCCTAAACCTTTTTTTTGAAAATATAAACTTTCATTAACCTTAAAAATATTTGTTAAAGGTACTTTAGCATCAATTATACTGAAGGATTCATTTATGGTATCATAAATATAAATTCGCTGTAAGGATTGAAATAAAATAAAAGAATCAAACGGTAAAATATTCCAAAAATCTTCCGCTATTAAATCGTTTTTAATTTTACTACTTATAGACTCATATATTAATTTGCCGTATTGGTTTTTTTCCCAATAGCCAAATTCCATATAAGCACCAGTATATATTTTAGAATTTACAACATTTACAGATCTTACCACTGACCCATTTGGCAAGGTATATAGTTGCCATTTAGCTCCATTATACTCTAGTAAGCCTATATTATTGGCTACATAAATATAATTATCTTCTCCTTGTGATATTGACCAGTTTTGATTTTCGGCCCCATACATATTTGGAATAAAATTTTTTATTGGAGGTAATTCTTGAGCTTCGGAAATAATGGAACCTAAGAAAATTGTGAAGCAAAATATGTGTTTAATTAATTTCAACTTAAAAGATATTGTTTGTACAATATTAAACTATTTTTAAAGTAATAACTGAAATTTATTCAACTATACTTTTAAAAATTAGATGTAAACCTCTAAAAGCTTTGCAAATTCAGCACTTAAAATAACTTTCTGAATAGCTGCTGGGAGTAAAATTGTTTCGCCTTTAGAAACTGTATACGTTGTGTTATTGCAACTAATTTCAAAATGACCATCAACACATATATATATAACAAAAGAATCTAATAAAGTGTAGTCTTTTGTAATTTCAGTAGTTATTTCAATAAAATTTGTATTAAAATATGGGGAATGAACCAACTTATTTGACTCATTTTTTATTTGCTTATAACTAGTTTTATACTCCTTATGAAAACCATAATCTATAACATCTAAGGCTAAATCAACATGTAACTCTCTTTTCTCACCTGTTTTAGCATCTACCCTATTATAGTCGTAAACACGGTAAGTCACATCTGATGTTTGCTGAATTTCAGCCAACAGAACTCCGGAACCAATGGCGTGAATTCTTCCTGCAGGAATGTAAAAAGTATCTCCTTCTGAAACTTTAACAGCATTCATAATATCCAAAACTTCAGCATTTTCTAATTTATGTTGAAATTCTTTTTTAGAACATTCTTTATTAAATCCAACAATTATTTCTGCCGATTCATCAGCCTCCATAATATACCACATTTCGTTTTTTCCGAAGGAATTATGGCGCTGCTTGGCAAGAACATCATTTGGATGTACCTGAATAGATAAAGGTAATTTTGCATCGATGAATTTAATTAATAAAGGAAATTCATTACCAAAATGTTTGTATGTATTATTGCCCACAAAGTGCTCTTTATAGGTTTCAATAATATTTTTTAATGTTTGTCCTTTTAATGGTCCTTCAGAAACAACCGTCTCATCTCCATTTACACCCGAAATTTCCCAAGTTTCACCAATATTATTTTCATTAAAATCTTTATTTAAAATGGTTTTTATTTTTTCACCACCCCAGATTCGGTATTTTGATATTGGTTGAAATTTTAATGGGTACAAGTTCATAGACATAATTTAAATATAACTGTAAAAATATTAAAAAACTATAGAATTAACCCCATAAAACTCATAATTTAGATGAATTCAACAGAAAATTAATTCAATTAGTTTTTAAACTATTCTTACTCTAAAATATGTTTTTCTAAAACAAAACATATAAAAGAACCTTCAAAAACAAGTTGCTCTTCTGCATTAACAACTGTTACTGAAACCGTTATTTTTTTTCCGTTAGAATTATCTGAAATGGTGGCAATAGCTGTTAACTTTTCATTTAGGATAACTGGTTTAATAAACTTTACTTCAGCTTTCCCTAAAACTACCGTTGGCTCATTTATAGCAACCATTGCGGCATAATCTGCCAATCCAAAGACAAAACCACCATGCGTTAAATTAAACTCATCAACTACCATTTCATCAATTATTTCAAGGGCAACTTTCGCTGTATCCCCCTCAATTGAGACTACGGATCCAACCAATTTTTCGGATACTTTTAAATGTGTGTTTTGGGGAATTGTATTCATACTTATTTTATTAAAATTTAATTACCTAGAGAATTCAAAACTAAAAAAACACCCAAACAATAATTATTCAGACAAAATGTTCAACTAAATAACTTTAGATGTTTTAAATTAAATATAGAATTCTAATTTTTGAGTAAATATAGAATTTTCTACATGTTTCAGTATTTTTTTTGTTGAAAATTTTACATAAAAAACGGTTTTCCGTAAGTAAAATGAATAGAACTAACTTAATTTTGGTGCTTATTAAATATATTTTAACATACCCCTAAAAAAATTATAATGAAAAAGAAATTATTTTTATTAATGCTTCTATTAACGAATATAATATCACATTCTCAAATTTTTCAATCTGAAAATAACGATTTTATTAACTTCAATTCAAAAGAAATAAAAATTAATATTGACAACACAAATTATGAAGGAAATTTCATAAGTTTCACTTCTAAAGAAGACAAAAAAGAATATCTTATTTACAGCTATTTTTCAAGATCAGTTGTGATTGAATTAAATAAAGAAACTGAAGAAATTAATGATGCTTCTCCAAATTTAACTGTATACAGAGTTAAATTAATTCACACTTCAAATATAGATTCGCTAATGAAAGAAATTAGTAAAAAAGGGTTAAACAATATTAAAAAGTATATTATTATTTACGAAGCTGAAAACATTCGTTTAGAATTAAACAATCAAAATAAACTTACTCCTTAAAAACTCCTAAACATCAAGTATTTCAATCTACGTTTTTAAGACTTTTATCTTTTTTAGAATAGATCTTATAACAGTTATAACTGATTCTACATCATTAGTTCAACAAAAACATATAGCCTCTAAATACAACAAACCATAAACAGCTAGTTTATGGTTTATTATTTTATTGTGGAGAAGATGGGAGTCGAATTATTTTAATTTACCCCTATTTTACTAGGGTTTCAGAGGTCTAATATTTTTACTGACACCGAATTTGCCCCTTTTTATTTAGTTAGATATGTATTCATTTACGATATCTATCTCAATTCCAGAGTATTCTGAAAATTCATTAACAGTTACAAACTGGTGTGGTTCTTTGCCAAAATGAACTTTAATTCTATTTAAAAGTTTACGTCCATAGCGTTCACTTCTGCCAGTGATGCACTGAATGTCTTTTGGGTATATGCAAGCTCTTACAATCTTCATTTTCATACTCTATCCATACTTTATCCTACCACTATCTATGCTTTGTCTATACACCATAATTTGACTCAAAAAGGGTGTTTTCGGAATGAATGGATTTCTGTTTTTGATTTCTTTTATAAAGATAGGTTGCTTTGTTGAGAATTAAAAATTTTATAACATTATGGCTAAACAAACTGGTATTATTAAATTAAAAGGAACTATTGGAGGTATTTCCTTTTACAAAACTTCTGATGGGCATTTGGCCCGAGAAAAAGGTGGTGTGGAAGCATCAAGAATTGCAAATGATCCTGCGTTTCAAAGAACGCGTGAGAATGGAGCCGAATTTGGAGCTGCTGGAAAAGGTGGAAAAGTATTGCGTAATGCAATTCGTGTTTTATTACAAAATGCAAAAGATAAAAGAGTGGTGAGTAGATTGACTACTGATTTGTTGAAAATTGTAAAAACTGATAGCACAAATGCGCGTGGATTGAGAACTGTTGAAGATGGAAATTTAGACCTGTTAGTTGGGTTTGAATTTAACACTAACGCAAAATTAGGTGCTACATTATTTACCCCTTTTGTGAATGCATTTGATCGTGTATCTGGAGATGCTTCTGTGAGCATTGCTGCTTTTGCACCAAGTATTCGTGTTGCAGCACCAACAGGAACTACACACTTTAAAATGGTCATGGGTGCTGCTGAGATTGATTTTTCTGCGGAAACTTCAACTTTTGAAAGTGATGAAACTGCGGTTTTACCATACGACAGTACACTAGGAGCTGCTATTGATTTAACAGCAACGATCACTGCGAATTCTACTTTACCTGTGATTCAGGTGTTGGGAATTGAGTTTTACCAAGAAGTAAATGGTGAAATGTATCCGTTGAAAAATGGTTCTTACAATGCCTTATCTGTAACGGATATTAACACTGTATAATGAATCTTTTGTTGCACAGAACC
>NZ_FZNT01000010.1 GCF_900188235.1 Lutibacter agarilyticus
TTTCAGAAACTCAATTTCCAATAAGAGTATTACCTTTTATAGCCAATGATTTAGTAATTGTTTTAGACAAAACAGCTATTTGCCAACATTTACACGAAGCGTATGCTTTAACTTCAAAAAGAGAAAGAACTTTTGGCGTTTTTATAGCAGGGCCTTCAAAAACTGCAGATATTGAACAGTGTTTAGTGGTTGGTGCACAAGGAGCTATGAGTTTAACAGTCGTTTTAATTTAACAAATAAAAATAAAATAAATATAAAAATGTTAGAGAGTAGAAGAATCTATTTACCACCATTAAGTTTAATTGGTCCTGGAGCCTTAAACGATCTTGGAGAAGAATTAAAAGGGTTGCCTTACGAAAAGTGTCTTTTTGTAACCGACAAAATTTTGGTACAATTAGGTGTTGCAGAAAAAGTATCAGAAGTTTTAAAAGAAGCAGGTGTAGAGGCTGTTATTTTTGACAATGTTCAACCTAACCCAACGGTTAAAAATGTTACTAATGGTTTAAAAATGTTACAGGAAAATGACTGTGATTTTATTTTAACATTAGGAGGAGGTTCTCCTCAAGATTGTGGAAAAGCTATTGGAATTTTAGCTACAAATGGTGGAGATATTAAAGATTATGAAGGAATTCATGTGTCAAAAAAAGTATCATTACCAATTATAGCAATCAACACAACTGCTGGTACTGCTAGTGAAGTAACCATTAATTACGTAATTACAGATGTAGCACGTCAGGTAAAAATGGTAATGGTGGATAAAAACTGTTTGGTTTCTATTGCTGTAAACGACCCTGTTTTAATGTTAGGTAAACCAGCTGCTTTAACTGCAGCAACAGGTATGGATGCTTTAACACATGCAATTGAGACGTATGTTACTAAAGGTGCTTTTGGATGGAGTGATGCTTTGGCTTTAGAATCTATTAAATTGATTTCAAAAAGTTTAGAAGAAGCTGTACATAATGGTTCAAATCTTGAAGCTAGAAGTAAAATGGCTTGGGGGCAATTTATTGCTGGTCAGGCATTTTCTAATGCAGGTTTAGGATTTGTACATTCTATGGCGCACCAATTAGGTGGAACTTATGATTTACCTCATGGGGTTGCAAATGCGGTTTTATTGCCACACGTTGAAAAATTTAATATTCCTGCTTGTGCTAATAAATTGAAAAAAGTCGCAAGAGCTATGGGTGTTGGAGTTTTAGATATGAGTGATGAAGAAGGAGCAAATGCGGCAATTGAAGCTATTAAAAAATTATCTAAAGCTGTTGGAATTCCTTCAGGATTGAAAGAGTTAGGTGTAAAAGAAGAAGATTTTGAAGCGATGGCTAAAAACGCTATTGCTGATGTTTGTACAGGAGGTAACCCAAGAGATGTAACTGTAGAAGATGCCATCGCTATTTACAAAGCAGCTATGTAATAAATTAAATGACTTTGCTTATTTTATATTAATATCAAATAAGCAAAGTCAATACTTTAACTAAATTTAGTTGAACTAATTTTTTAAAAAATTAAGCGGGTTCAGCTTCTTTTGTCATTCTAACTTTAGCTAAATTTTCAATAAGGTCAGGAACTTTTTCAAATAAAGCAGCTAAGCCATGACTTTTACCTGTTTCAAGAAATGAAATTTCATCGCCTTTAGTTACTAAAAATCCAATAGGTTCAATTCCTACACCTGCTCCAGCACCCATTCCTTCACCTTTAAGGTCTTTTTTTTGAAAACCTTCTCCTCCGCCAGATCCAAATCCAAATCCGACTTTTATTACCGGTACACATTTAAATTCTCCCAATTCAAATGGCTGTCCAACAACTGTTTCTGTTTTTACTTCAGTTTTTATGAAGTCTGTAATTTGTTTTAATAATTCGTCAAAATGTACTTCCATAATTTTTATTTTTTAATTAATAAATGATCTTATCATATCAATCGGCCTATTTTCTATATGCAGTGCCAATTGATTTTTATTTTTAAAATTCACACTAAAGTTTCCTGCGGAATAATTTAATAATGAAAATATAGCGTACAGTTTTACATTTAAAATAGGATCTCCCGTATCAATTTTTAGGAGCATTTTCTTCACCTTAAAAGATTTTAAAATGCGCACTATTTTTTTAAATTTTACAGGTTGTTTATTGAAAGATTTTTGCTCTTTTTTATTCCTTTTAGACCATTTGTATTTTAAAGGGTAAAAATAAAAAGTCATAAATAACACGTTTAGTTTTACTCGTAACAACTCAATCTTAATGGGTTCTAAGCTTGCTTTTGCCAATCCTTTAACCTGCACATAATATTCATTGGTATCTGTGTCAATAAATAAAATGATAGGCATTAATAATACATATAATACAACTAAAAGAAATACGAGTATACTACCTGTTAAAACCATAACTTGTTTATTTATAGTGAAATAACAATATTTTTTAAGTTGTAGCAATGATATGTGTTAATTAGCTGTTTTTTTTTATGTAATGTGGTTTTACACCAAATTGAGGAATATCATTTTGAGTGAATAATTATGAGGGTAATTTTAGATAGTTAAAAACTCAGAATTATGTTATTAGTAAATTTTAGAAGAATATTACCTTGGAGTTCTTAAATTTAGTAAATCAAAAAATGAAAAGTTTAAAAAGCTACAACCAAAAGAGGTTAAAATTTCTTAATCTTTTTACTTTAAGGAGTTGTCTTATAAATTTCACATAGTTTATGGGCAATGGTTATCTAATTTTATTCATTTAATAGATAGTTAATTTGGTTTGAAGTATTCTTAAAATAATTGTAGCATTTTATAGTTTTTTTGAGAATACTTTTTTATGTAGGCTGATAAACATCATAAATAGAACTGATTCAACTCATTTTTTACTAAAGGTTTCTATCATACCTTCATCAAAGAAAAGTGAAGTATTTTTAAAAATACTTTCAATTATAAATTTATTTAAAAGATTTAAAGTCATGAGAAAATTAATTATTGGCTTAATTATTATTGGATTTGCCATCCAAGCACAGGCTCAGGTTGAGGAGCTTTCAGAAGTAGTTGTCTCAGCTTCTAATTACAAATATTTAACAAAAGTAGGTCTTGAAAATGCTTCAGTATTAGTATCAGAATTAGAAGAAAAGGTTGCTAATTTTGATTTAAAATCAGCTGACTTCTATAGTGAAGATAATGATTCGTACGTAGTTTCCTTTTTCATTCCACAAGGTAAAGTTTTAGCTTCGTATGATAGTGACGGAAATATTATAAGAACTGTTGAACGATTTAATAATGTGAAATTACCAAGAGAAGTTATTGAATCTGTAGCTAAACAATATCCAAATTGGACCTTTGCTAAAGATACCTATTTAGTAAATTATTACGATTTTGGTAAAATTTCTAAACGTTACAAAATTACTTTAGAAAATGGAGACAAACGCATTAAAATAAAAACCGATATTGAAGGTAATTTTATATAGATATTAAATAACCAAAGCGGTCTTAAAATTAATTTTAAGACCGCTTTGGGTTAAGTGTTTATTATCATCTAATTAAATAAATTGATATATGAAAAACTGGGTAATTATATTCGTTTTTTTTATACTTTTAAGTTGTTCTTCAACTAGAATTAATGAAAGTTGGAGGAATCCTGAGTATGTGAATTATCAACCCAGTAAGGTACTGATATTAGGCATAACTCCTAATCTAACAGCTCGAAAAATTTATGAAGAAAAATTGAAATTGGCATTTATTCACAAAGGTGTTATGGCCAATGAAGGAACTACTATTTTTAAGCGTTCTTTCACCAATTTAAAGCAAACAGAAGAGGATATTGAAGAACAAATTGATACCTTGTTGGAAAAAGGCTACGATGCTATTTTAATATCAGCAGTTAAAGGGTATGAAAACAGAATAACTTACCGAGGCGAATTGCTTAGAAATGATATAAGATTTAATAGGTTTGGTCCCTATTACTATTTACATCAAGATGTATATTTTGACGATGAAATTTATCAGGAATACAAAGTTTACCATATAGAAATATCGTTATACGATTTAAAAAGTAAAACTGAAAAATCTTTAGTTTGGGTAGCTTCGTATGATATTATTGATCCAAAAAAAATAAAAGCTACCATTAAAGATTGTGTAGATGCTATAGTAAGCTCTTTAGAAGAAGAAGGTATTTTACCCTTAAATTAAGTTGGGAATTAATTCTTTAAAAACAGCGTAATACCTGTTCAGGTAATATTTCATAACAAATTGTATTGAGCACTGCTATTGTTTTTTATAATATTTCTATTTTTAATAACACTTCAAGCTGAGGAATATCATTTCAAAACAATAGGATTCTTCCTACTTTCAATAAGTGAATCTTGACTAAAGTTTTTATTTATGGCAATTTCACTTAAAATATCACAAAATATTAAGTCTTTTTTTCTTGAAATAGGTGAACTATCATTTTTCGCTATTCGTTTTTTTAAAGAAGCTTTTACAAAACCATTTGAGTTTAAAGAATTACTTCGTCAATGCTACAATATGGGTAACAGATCTATATTACTAGTTGGTGTTACGGGATTTATTTTAGGTTTGGTTTTTACGTTACAATCTCGTCCAACTTTATTGGAGTTTGGTGCTGTTGCTTGGATGCCATCTATGGTAAGTATTTCAATAGTTAGAGAAATAGGTCCGGTAATTATAGCACTAATTTGTGCTGGGAAAATTAGCTCAGGAATTGGTGCCGAACTGGGTTCCATGCGTGTAACTGAACAAATTGATGCTATGGAAGTTTCAGGTACAAATCCGTTTAAATATTTAGTGGTAACACGCGTTGTTGCGGCAACCCTTATGTTGCCTTTATTAATTGTTTTTGGAGATACCATTGCGCTGATAGGATCGGCATTGATAGAGTATTTAAAAGGGGAAGTTTCGTTTTTATTGTATTTTAATAAAGTAGTAAAAGCGTTAAAGTTTTCTGATGTTTTACCCGCTACAGCTAAATCTTTTTTCTTTGGATTTGCCATTGGCTTGGTAGGCAGTTTTAAAGGTTACTACTGTAAAAAAGGAACTATGGGGGTTGGTGAGGCTTCAAATTCTGCAGTAGTTTATGCATCTATGTTATTGTTTATTATCGATTTTATAGCTGTTTTTGTTTCTGATATATTCTTTGAAATTTAAAAATGAAAAAATACAACAACATACAATCCGTTTTAAAAATTAGGGAGCTGAGAAAAAGTTTTGGAGACAATCATGTGTTGAATGGTTTTTCTTTGGATTTATATGAAGGAGAGAATTTAGTGATTATGGGAAAATCAGGTTCTGGAAAATCTGTAATGATAAAATGCCTTGTAGGTTTGTTGTTTCCTGATAGTGGTAAAATTGAAATCATGGGGAATGATATTGCGGATTTAAAACAGGTTGATATGAATATTTTGCGAATGCAAATAGGTTTTTTATTCCAAGGAAGTGCTTTGTATGATTCTATGACAGTTCGTGAAAATTTGGAGTTTCCATTGCGGAAACACAAAGAAATGTATGAAAAAAAAGACGAATTAGTTGTTGAAACCTTAGAAAGTGTAGGATTGCTTTCAGCCATTGATTTAATGCCAGAGGAACTTTCTGGAGGAATGAAAAGGCGTGTTGCATTAGCCAGAGCTTTAATACTAAAACCTAAAATTATAATTTATGATGAACCAACAACAGGTTTAGATCCAATAACCGCCAAAGAGATTATTCAATTAATGAGAGCAATTCAAGAAAAATACAATACATCTTCATTAATAATTACGCACGATATTGATTGTGCTAGGGTAATTTCAAATAGGATGATTTTATTAATTGATGGAGTTAATTATGCAGAAGGAACTTTTAATGAATTAGCAAACTCAACGGATAAAAAAATTAAGGCATTTTTTAAATAACAAGAAAATGAAAAAGTCAAATTCACAAAAAATTAGTTTGGGAGTATTTGTTGTTATATCAACATTACTCTTAATCTCTATACTATACTTTATAGGAAATAGGCAAAATATTTTTGGTAAAACATTTAAAATCAGCGCTATTTTTAACAATGTAAACGGTTTGCAGTTAGGAAATAATGTTCGGTATTCAGGTATTAATGTAGGGACTGTAAAAGGCATTACAATGATAAATGATACCTCAATTTGCGTTGATATGGTTTTAGAAAATAAAATGTTGAAACACATTAAAAAGAATGCCATTGCCGCTATTGGATCAGATGGTTTGGTAGGTAGTATGGTTATAAATATTGCACCTAATAGCGAAGCGTCTACTCCTCTTATACCTGGAGATACCATTGTGTCTTACAGTAGAATTACAACAACCGATATGCTTTCAACCCTAAATACTACCAATGAAAACGCAGCATTGTTAGTGTCTGATTTACTGAAAATTACTTCAGCAATAACAGAAGGGAAAGGAACGCTAGGCTTGTTAATTACCGATGAAGAAATGGCTTTTAATTTAAAAAAAACCACCTCAAATCTAAGAAGTATGAGTTTAAATGCCAATAAAACCATGGTTGAAATAAAAAACATTATAACTGCAGTAAATTACGATGAAAGTTTTGCGGCCGTTCTTCTTAGTGATTCTATTTCGGCAACGCAATTAAAATCAATTATTACAAATTTAGAAACCTCAAGTCGTGGAATTGATAGCTTAATGTTAAATGTAAATAAAGTTTTATTAAGTGCCAATAGCGGCTCTGGGACTATAAACTATATTCTAAACGATAGTACTTTGGTTAGAAGTATAGATGCAATTGTTAAAAATTTAGAAGTAAGTAGTGTTAAACTAAATGAAAATTTAGAAGCCTTAAAACATAATTTTTTAACGCGTGGTTATTTTAAAAAATTAGAAAAACAAAAAGCAAAAGAAGCAAAGAAGCTTAGGCGTAATTAAAATTTTGAATTATGAAAGTTGAACATTTAGAAGAGCGTGTTAAAGATTATAAAGTATCCATAAAAACAGTGGTTGAAAAGAAAATTCTTTGGGAAACAGAAACAAGAGATCTACTGCTTAAAACCTTAAATGATATTGTGAAAAAATATGATATTGGCTGGAGAGTACAGGCACTTAGTTGGATTAATACCAATGAAGCTGTAAATATTACATTCGACTCTTTTCCGGTAGATTTAATTGATAAAACCAATCTAATTCCAACATATCAATTTCTTCAAGGAGGCGCCTTGGTTTTTTCTCAATCGTACAGCGGAGATGTAAATGTATTTATGTTATTTCCAATTCCAACAAATATGAATGAGAACGAAACTGATGCTGATTTAGCAATTTATACACCTCAAAATATAACCGAGAAGGTAATTATAGAAAAGGTTGATGAGTTTTTAAAAAAAATGATTGAATGGGAGGTGCCTCCTATAAAAGATAAGGTTGGCTACCTTAAATAGCTTGCCATTGTTTTAATGCGATATGGTACTAAATTTTGATGAAAATCATTTCAAAAAAAATATTTAAACCTTAATTTAGAGTAGGTTAGCGGTATAATTATGAAAACTATTAAATTTGTAAGCAACGATTTACATCAAAAAAAATTTACGACAGCATTGCGTAAAAATGTAAACGACTATTTTAAAGAAAATAAAATTTCAAAGAAAGGAAATTTAGCCATGTATATGCAATCGATTATAATGTTAGCATTTTATTTGATTCCTTTTGTAATTATTTTAACAATGTCTATAAATAATTGGGTAGCATTATTAATGGTTGTTTTAATGGGTGTAGGTTTAGCTGGTATTGGAATGAGTGTAATGCACGATGCTGTACACGGTTCATATTCAAACAAACAATGGGTAAATACTTTTTATGGAGCAAGCATGTATTTATTAGGAAGTAATGTGTTGAATTGGGAAATACAACACAACCTTTTACATCATTCTTATACCAATGTAGATGGGTATGATCAAGACATAGCATCCAAAGGTCCTATTCGTTTATGTGAACATGCGCCATTGCATAAAATTCATAAGTACCAATACATTCATGCATTCTTTTTTTATGGACTAATGACCATTGTGAAATTAACCAAAGACTTTACACAATTATTATATTTTTATAAAGTAAAACTAGTAAAATCTAGCTTAAATATAATGTATGAGTTTCTTAAAATGGTTTTTGTGAAAATCATGTATTTAGTTATTTTTATAGGGCTTCCTATTATATTAACACCCTTTAGTTGGTGGCAAGTAATTTTTGGCTTTTTTATAATGCATTGGTTGGCTGGTTGTATTTTAAGTACTGTTTTTCAAATGGCTCATGTAGTTGAAGGAACAAAACAACCTTTGCCAAATAAAGATGGAATTATACATACTACTTGGATGGTACATCAATTAAACACTACGTCAGATTTTGCGAGAGATAACCTTTTTTTAAACTGGTATGTTGGTGGCTTAAATTTTCAAATTGAGCATCATTTATTTCCAAATATATGTCATGTTCATTACCGTAAAATTGCGCCAATTATTGAAAAAACAGCCATTAATTTTGGCTACAATTATAATTTAAAACCAAGTTTTTTAGCTGCATTAAAATCTCACATAAAAAGATTAAAAGAATTAGGCCAAGCAAGTGATACGAAACTATAATAAAGGATGCTATTAGTTAGTTTTTCTTCCATAAAAATCAAATTATCTTTTTTAATTTTTGCTACCTGTGTGCTAAAAATATAGCGGTTTTAATATGTACAAGTTTTTTAATAATTTCAAATTAACCACTTAAAAATTAGAATTTTAATTTTTTTTTTGCGAAATTTATAGATAACTATGTTAAAAAGCGTAATGTATTATGTTTCATCAGAATCCAAATATTTTTGATATTCTTTTTGAAGCGATTCCTGAAGGAGTTATTGTTGTTAACGAAAAACGAATGATAGCTGCTACAAATGCTTCAATTGAGGGAATGTTTTGTTATAAAAAAGAGGAATTAATTCATCAACCAATAGAAATATTAATTCCAAAAAAATATCATTTAGAACATCCAAAGCATTTTGATGCATTCCTAAAAAAAAGTAGTATTAGAAAAATTTCTAATAATGTAAATTTAGTTGGAATAACTAAAAACAATAAAGAATTTCCTATAGAAATTGGCCTCAATCCATTTAAAGTAAATGGAAGTACTTACATTATAGCTTTAATTATTGATATTACCAAGAGAAGGGATGATGAACGAAAAATTAAGTTTTTGAACTCTAAACTTGAAAAAAAAATAAAACTGCGAACGTTAGAATTGGAGAATACCATAAACCAGTTAAAACAATTAAATAAAGATTATAAAAGTGAAATAAAAAGGAGGATAGAAGCAGAGATACAAATTAAAGATGCTTTAAAAAAAGAAAGAGAATTAAATGAACTAAAAACAAAGTTTCTTTCGATGGTTTCTCATGAGTTTAAAACCCCGTTAAGTGGTATTTTAACCTCGGCTACTTTATTTGGAAAATATAAGCTTGAAGACCAACAACAAAACAGGGATAAACACATTGATATAATTACAAATAAAGTTCGTTATTTAAATAATATTATAAATGATTTTTTGTCTATTGAACGATTAGAATCAAATAAGGTAGTTTATAAATTTTCTGAATTTAACTTGAGTAAAATAGTTAATGAAGTTGTTTATAACTCCAATTTACTATTAAAACCTGGGCAACAAATAAATACTTCTAAAAATTCAGATGCATATATATTGTATCAAGATGAAAAAATTTTAGAATTGGTTTTAACAAATATTATAAACAACGCTATAAAATACTCACCTCAGGATACAACTATTAATTTAGAATTTTATAAAGAAAAAAAGGCCATTGTTTTTAAAGTTACAGACAAAGGTATTGGAATCCCCAAAAAAGATCAGAAGTTTATATTTAATCGATATTTTAGAGCCGAAAATGCTTTAAATAGCCAAGGCACAGGTATTGGATTAAATATTGTAAAATCCCATTTAGAGAATTTAGGAGGTTCCATTATCTTTAGAAGTAAAGAAAATGAAGGCTCTATGTTTAAATTTGAATTGCCTATGAATTATGAAAAAAATTTTATTAATTGAGGATGATAAAGTTGTAAGAGAAAATACAGCAGAACTTTTAGAATTAGCAAATTACAAAGTTATATGCGCTTCCGAAGGAAAAAGCGGACTTGTTCAAGCAAAAAAACATATTCCAGATATTATTATTTGTGATATTATGATGCCTGAGCTAAATGGTTATGGCTTATTGCAATTACTTTCAAGAGACAAAAATGTAAAGCATATTCCTTTTATTTTTCTTTCTGCAAAAACAGAACAAAAAGATATTCGTAAAGGAATGAACTTAGGTGCAGACGATTATATTACCAAACCTTTTGATGAATCTGAATTGTTTACAGCTATTGAAAGTAGGCTTGCAAAGATTGCAATTATTAAAGAAAGTTTAGGAGGAAAGCCAACAAATGAATTAACGGAAGAATTAGAAGCTCCTATAAAAGACTTAGAACATCTAAAAAAAATATTTTATAAAAAACTTGATGAATATACATTTATGCCAAATGAAATTATTTATCACGAAGGTGGAAACTCAAATTATATTTATTTAATAAATGAAGGTGTTGTAAAAACATTTAATACTGATGAGCAAGGAAAAGAATTAATAACAGCAATTTACAAAGAAAACGATTTTTTTGGCTTTACTACATTCTCGCAAAATTTACCTTACCTAGAGTCTGCAAAAACCATTGAAAAAACAACATTAAAACGTTTATCTAAAAAGGATTTACAGTTAGTTTTAAAAAACAACCACAATGTAACATTTGAATTAATAGATCTTTTAAATGACAGTGTTTCAGATTTTAAAGGACAATTATTACAAATGGCATATAGCTCTGTACGAAAAAAAACAGCCAATACTATTTTAAAATTTACTGAAAAAATAAAGAAAAATCATGACGATATTATAAAAATTTCTAGAAGTGATTTGGCAAGTATTGCAGGAATTGCCACAGAAACTTTTATTAGAACAATTTCCGACTTTAAAAAAGAAGGTTTAATTAAAATAAATGGTTATAATATTGAAATATTGGATCTTAAAAAATTAAAAAAGGTGAATTAATAGTTTCGCAATAAGCTTAGTTTTGATATATATCATTTTACAAGATATTTTAAGTTACTAAATTTAAGTAACCTTAAAATATAATTAAAATGAAAAACATCTTAATTCCAACCGACTTTTCCGAAAATTCTTGGAACGCCATTGTTTATGGGCTAGAATATTTTAAAAATACAAATTGCACTTTTTACCTGTTGAATGTAAGCTTATATACATTACCTGTAAATGGTGATGCGCCTATTAGTGCATCACTCGAAATTCAAGAAGCCCTAATAAAGGCGGCAAAAGCTGAATTGAAAACGACAGAAAAAAAAATAAATACATTATACCCTAATAAAAAGCATACGTTTCACACAATTTCAAGTTATAATTTTTTTATTGAAGCTGTAAAAACACTTGTTAAAGAAAAAAAAATTGATCTTATAATAATGGGTACAAAAGGTGCTTCCGGACTTACAGAAATGATTATAGGAAGTAATACCGCCGATTTAATTACTCAAGTAAAATGTCCGGTATTAATAGTTCCAGAAAACGCAACATATAGCACTCCAAAAGAAATTGCGTTTCCAACAGATTATAATATTTATTACAATCCTGATATTTTAATTGAAATTATCGATTTAGCAAAAGAACATACATCAGCAATAAGAATATTGCATGTGGCAAATAAAGGAGAAGAATTAACAGCCTTTCAGAAAGAAAATAAAGAATTACTACACAATATTTTTACAAATGAGCAACATAGTTTTCATTTGGTTACCAATAAAAAAGTAGCATTAGGAATTCAGT
Organism: Lutibacter agarilyticus; assembly: GCF_900188235.1. Lineage (GTDB taxonomy): Bacteria > Bacteroidota > Bacteroidia > Flavobacteriales > Flavobacteriaceae > Lutibacter > Lutibacter agarilyticus. Next base: position 11,857 of record NZ_FZNT01000010.1, read on the forward strand.
GTTTTATTGAAAGTAGAGATATTGATATGATGGTTATGATAGCAAAAAACATCAATCTTTTTCAGCGTATTTTGTTTAAGCCAACTGTTGAAGATATAAGCTACCATACAAAAATACCGTTCTTAGTGTTACACGAATAAAAGCGAATATTATGGAAGATATATCACTTTTTTTAGCGAAATTTTGGGGTTGGTACTTAATTGTTTTTTTCTTAATATTAAGCTTCAATCCTAAGCGCATATTGCAAATAATGGACGATTTAAAAGATCAGAAATTTGTAATCCTGGCTTCATTTCAAGCAATTATTATAGGCCTTTTAAATATTTTATTTCACGATGTTTGGGAGCGTGATTATCGAATAATTATTACACTAATAGGTTGGCTAGCTTTATTTATAGGATTAACACTGTTTATTTTTCCAAAACAAACAGTTAAATGTTTAAGTTATATCAATATTAAATTTATTCAATTAATTTATATACTACTGTTTTTTATAGGAATATTTTTATTGAATAAAGGTTATGGAATTATTTTTTATTAATATTTATAATGATAACTATCATATTAATAATTGATGGTCGTCATTTTTTTGGTCAGAATTAGCATATATATTTGTAATATAGTTTAATAGTTCTTTGAATTTAAAGTTGAAAAAGTATAATGAAGAGGTTTAGATACAATTGATGGGTTTGGTTTAGTATGTTAAATTTTTAGCAGTAAAAATTTTTTGAAAGATCATTTCAATGTCAAAAAGTTACTAAAATCTTTTCATAAGGGAAACAGGAGGTTTAGGCTTCCTGTTTCTTATCATATTTAGTTTTAGCTATAAGGGTTATAATTTAGTTCAGTAGTAACCAGTTTTAGTTTTGGTAAACATAAGACCAACATAAGAAATTGGATAAATACATTGAATACAAATTTTAGCACTTCATAAAGAAACGAGCGATTTTAATCGCTCGTTTCTTTTTCTTAAAAAAATACGATTCAAAACAGAATTCTTATCATTAAATAAAATTACAGTTGAACTATTTATGTTTAGTTAGGTATTTAAGTTACTCATAGATAAATTTTCAGCTGTTTTTTTCAACCATTGAATAACCTCTTCATCTTTTACTTGATTAAAGTTTTCGTAAAATTGCCCAACAGTATTAAAATTACTAGGAATTAATAAACAAATTACCCGATGAATATAAGGGCTTTGTTTTATTTTTTTATAGGCGGAATTTGAGGCCACAGGCAATGCTACAACAATTTCAACTGGATTTTTTAGATGTATCAAGTTAATACTTGATAGCAATGTACTTCCTGTAGCTGCTCCATCGTCAACTAACAATATAATTTTACCTCTAAAATCCAAGGGTTTTTTATGACCATAATACAATTGAAGTCTTTTTTTAAAATAGTTCTAATACGTTGTGTTTCCTCTTCAATATAGGTGTTTGAAATTCCAATCAAACCATCATTCAAGGTTTGACTTTTTAATGTTACTGCGTCAATAGCATATTCTTTATTTTAAGGATGTCCAATTTTTTTAGACAATACAATTTCTAACGGAGCATTTAATTTTTCAGCAATAATAGCTCCTATTGAAACGGCTCCTCTTGGTATTGCTACAACCAGAACATTTTTATTATTGCTGTATTCTATTAACTTATTAGCTAGTAATTCACCAACTTCTTCTCTGTCTTTAAACATGTTTTTAATTTTTAAATTATAAAGCTTGTTGTGTTAAAAAATAGATTTAAATAATCATTTTTTTATAAATGATAGATTTAAGATCTTTAGGCAATTCACTTCTAATATCTTCCAATTCTCCTAAAGAAATATACATACGTAATAATTTAAATGTATTGTTTATGTAAATTTTTGCTTGCGCATCGGATTCAAAATCATGCCAAGCAGTTACACCGTTAAAATCTCGAATCAATTCAATAAATTCGCTCATTTTTTTTATTTTATTTCTTCTGATATGTGTGGTCCAGCCATTAACATATACAGCTTTTAAAAACATAGGCAGTTGAGCTAATAATTGTAGTGATTCTTCAGTAGATATTATTTCACGTAATCCGTGTAAAACTGAAGATAAAACTCTCCCCGCTTTACTCATATCATCTTCCAGTTGTAATTTTTTAGCGTACTTTTTCATAAAAGTAGCTGCTTCGGTTGCAAAGTGATCAAAATTTAGTGCCATTGTAAAGTGTTTAAATTTTTTGATATCCTGTTTCTGTTTTTTTTCAATAAAGCAATTATTAAAGAGCAAGAAGCCTGGAAATTGATTTGGTGCTTTCATACTTAACTTGGGGTATACTTAAAATTAGAACTAGAAGGGCTAAATTGAAATGATATTCCTCAATGGTATGCAGACTAAAAGAATTTAGAATAAGTGTGTGTTTAATTTAAGTTTTTTGGTTGATTGATATCATTTAAAACCCCTTTTGTTTTAACGTACTTAGTGAAATAAAAAATTTATTTATGATGAAAACTAAACTAAAAAAAGATTGGCAGGGTGCAGAAAAAACCATAGAAGAAATGCATAACGATGCAAGGCTTTGGAAATCTGAAGTTAATTTTATAGAAGATGAAATTCGTTTTTTAGAACATTTATTAAGTTTCAATTATATAGAATTATTACATGTGGGTTTATATAAAAAAATTGAATATTTTGTAAATGAATTAACCACCCAGAAAAAAAATGGGAAAACATTATTGAAACTTATTAAAGAGCATGAATTAGTATTAGCGGATTTAATTTCAAAAAACAGTGCAACTGAAAACAAGATTTTTTTGAAAAAGCATAGAAATTTGCACAATAAAATTGAAAAATATTTTTATTTTTTTAAAAACAATAAAAAGCAAATTTTTAAAATTATTGAAAAAATAATGAGAGAAAAGAATAAGAAAATGTTACTAAACTCCTGATTTTTTGAATCAGAACTGTTAATTATTAATGTACGAATGCATATTTTGCAACACAACCGTTTATTGTATTACAAGGTGTTAGTTTTTATTTTAAAATTCCCATTTTAGTGTTTTTGAGGTAATGAGAAATTAAATTTACTTCCAACTAGTTTATTGCTCTCAGCCCAAATAGAACCATTGTGCATTGCTATAAATTCTTTGCAAAGTAACAAGCCTAAACCTGTACCTGTTTCTTTATTAGTACCTAATGTAGAGTGGCTATAATCAATTCGAAACAACTTGGCGAGATCTTCTTTTTCAATTCCAATACCATTGTCAGTTACTGAAACAATTAATTCTTCCGCTTTAATTTCAATGCTAATTGTAATTTTACCACTAGGATTTGTGAATTTTATTGCGTTGGTTATAAGGTTTCTTAAAATGGTTTTCACCATAGCTTTATCAGCTATTAAATGTATCTTTTGAGGTAGTTTTTTTGAAATAAATATAGATTTTTGTTGCGCTGAATCATTCAATAAATCCACAACATCATTTACCGTAGCAACAAACTCAAAGTTCTCTGGATTAAATTTAATACTTCCAGTTTGTGTTCTAGACCATTCCAATAAATTTGTAAGTAAATTCATAGCACGTTCAGAAGAATCTCGAATTATTTTGGCATAATTTTCAATAGCATTATAGTTCTTTTTTTGTATTTGGTTTAAAAGAATTTCGCTAAATCCAACAATACCATTAAACGGACTCCTTAGGTCATGTCCAATTATTGAAAAAAAACGATCTTTAGTGCGATTAGCTTCACGTAAACGAGTGCTAATTTCTAACAATTCTTTTTCCGTTTTTTTCCGTTCGGTAATATCACGAACATTAAGTACTACAGATTTAATTAACGGATTATTAATTTGATTGGTTCCAAATGCTTCCAAATAAACCCAACTACCATTTTTATGTAAATGCCTGTAATGTACACCACCGTTTGTATCATTTTCTAATATGGCTTTGAGCCCTGCCAATGTTTTTTCCTGATCCTCCGGATGAATCATTTTTTCGATAACAGAAATATGAATTAATTCTTCTGGCTTAAAACCTAAAATTCGCTCACATGATTCACTAACATAATGCTGAATTCCATTAGCATCTAAAAGTACTAATATATCAAATGAATTTTTAATGAGTTGGTTGAATTTATCAGCATTACTCTTTTTGAATTCTTCTAATTGTTGTTCTAACTCTTTGTATGTAGGCTTTCTATTCATTGATGCCAATTTATTGTGTCAATTACAAAACAATTTTCAGTAGTTTTTTTTCAGGTTAAAATGCAACTGTAAAATATAATTTAGATGGTAATTTATTTCATCCCTAAAATAGGTTTTATTAAACATGTAAAGTATGATTTAAGTCATTTGTGTTATTATATACACAAGTATCATAATGTTTAATTAATCCCAAACAAATTTCCACGTTCTATCTGTTTGCCTTTTCCACACCGTATGAAACACGCCCTCAACTATATTTTTATGACAAACGCTGTCTATTGTTGTATAAACATATTTGCCATAGGTATATCCCATATCACCCGACAAAGCTACATCTTTTATAAATTCATCATTTTTTTTAAATATTGTATATTATAGAATTTAGATGTTCATTACCTTTGTAACTATAATTAATACCTTTTAAATTAATGTCAGTACTATTAGAATTTGCCATGTTTCCAACCGATAAAGGGGAGAGCGTAAGTCCATACGTAAGTAAGATTATACAAATGATACGCGAAAATGGAGCTACATATCAACTTACACCAATGGGCACTATAATTGAGACCGAAACAATGTCTGAAGCTTTAGCTATTGTTCAACAGTCTTATGATTTGTTGGAGCCAGATTGTGATAGAGTTTATGCATCACTTAAGTTTGATATTCGTAAGGGTAAAAGTCAATGCTTAACGCAGAAGATAATATCAGTAGAGAATATTATTGGTAAGGTAAATAAATAGAACATTTAAATTGTTGAAGCTAATTTTTCAATATAAAAAGTTTACTTTACAGTTTTGTTACGTTCTTATTTTTATAATAATTGATTAAGATAGGTTCAAATTTATCAATTGAATTATTAATGTTAAATTTACATTACCAAAATAGTTAATTATTAATCATTAGTTTATGCCATACCAAGATGTTTTTGTTCTTTTCTGGGAGCAAGTAAAAGAGAGTTTTCAAGAAGGTAACTTCGCTAAATTAACGATGGCAAAGACCATAGGTAAACCAAATTTGAGAAATATATTTGTTAGACCTGTCTATTCTGAAGATGACTTTAAAGTCTTAGTGAAATTGCGTTACAGGTCTAAAGAAACTGAGGATGAGGAGATGGAAATTCCACTAGAAGAGGCTTTTGTTTTTTTGAAAACGCATCTCAGAACATCTTTTTCATCTGTTCTTTTATTTACTACGGCAAAGGATGTTACTTTCAAGATAAATAAAAAAGGCGCAGGAAGAATTACCGAGAATTCGCCTACATTTACGAACGTTACGAAAGCTAAGAATGATTTAGAATAGTTGACAATATTAGGAGAGCTATGTTATCAATGTTTGGCTATATATCATTAATTCCAGTTGAAAATAGTTTCCAGAAAACTAAATAATTTTCTTTTTTATTGCATAAAATAAAAGGGTGAATTTTTAGTTGAAAATCCATTTTATTAAGCAAGGTGTTGTGTAAACTATAAAAATCTATTTTAATGGTATCTTGTGTTTGAGTATATTACAGATGATATAAGTTCAATTATAAGACCCGTTAAATCTTAAAAATAGTAGCATTTATTTTAAATGTTATGAGTAAAGAGTATTATTTAATATCTTTACCCTTTTATGAATTAAGCGCAAATCTCTTAACCAATATTCAAAATGAATTTAGATATTATAACAAAAAATGACAATCACGAAATTCAAAATTCTATTATTTCAAGAATAAGAGATTTAATAAATTTTAAAAACTTAGAACCTGGTGATAAATTACCTTCTGAAAGAATGCTTTCAGATAGATTTGAAGTGTCTAGAACTAATGTTAGAGAGGCCATTCAAAAACTAGAATTTTACGGATTGTTAAAATCTATTCCACAAAGTGGAACATTTGTTGCTAATATAGGGGTTGTAGCACTTAACGGAATGATTGATGAAATTTTAGGAATGGAAGACCCTAATTTTAGATCGTTAGTTGAAACAAGAATTTTATTAGAATTAAAAGCAGGTGGTTTAGCTGCTTCAAGAAGAACAAAAGAAGATTTAGTAAGATTGGAGTCTGCATTTATAGCGTATGAAGAAAAAGTTTTGAAAGGAGAGGATGCAATTCAAGAAGATTTGTTGTTTCACTTATGTATCGCAAGTGCTAGTGGAAATAGCACCTTAAATAAATTAATGTTAATTATTACACCTGGTATTATGACCAACTTTGAGAAATACCATGTTTGTGACACTAATAAGGCAAATTTAGGAATAGAAGAACACAGAGCTATTTTTGAAGCAATTAAAAATCAAGATCCTAAACAAACAAAAGCAAGATTGAAGATTCATTTTAATGAATTGTACCAATATTGCTATAGAGATGATAAAAATATTGAATTTGAATAGCATATAAAAACACGATAATAGTTTTAATAAATTAAGATAAAAAAACTGCCCAACCTTTTTAACAGACCGAGCAGTTTATTAACCAAACTTATTTATGAAAAACTTTTATTATACCACAAAGATATGCCACATGTTCAAGTTTTAATACGACACGGCTTGTCCGTATAAAATTAAATAAAAAAATTTTTCATAGTTAACTTAAAAAGTTAGTTTTATAACATTGCTCTTCGGTATTGTTGAGGCCATTCAATTGTATCTCCAAGTTTTTTTGCTGTATTTAAGGCAAAACGAGGATTTCTTAGCGCTTCTCTTGCAATAAGAATAAGATCGGCTTGTTCATTTTGTAAAATAGCCTCTGCTTGTTTCGCTTCAGTTATCAAACCAACAGCCCCAGTTTGTATGTTTGCCTCTTTTTTAATACGTTCTGAAAATGGCACTTGATAACCAGGTGCTACAGGAATTTTAGCATTGGCAACAGCACCACCCGAAGAACAATCAATTAAATCAACTCCTTCATTTTTAAGAATAGATGAAAGTTTAACAGATTCCACGATGTTCCAACCACCTTCAACCCAATCAGTAGCTGAAATACGTACAAATAAAGGCAATTCTTTTGGCCAAACTGTTTTTACAGCTGCAATAATTTCAAGTAACAAACGTATTCTGTTTTCAAAACTGCCACCATAATCATCAGTTCTAAGGTTGCTTAAAGGTGATAAAAATTGATGAATTAAATAACCATGAGCGGCGTGAATTTCAACCACTTTAAAGTCGGCTTGTAATGCTCGTAAGGCTGCTATTTTAAAATCGGAAATAACTTTTTCAATTCCTTGTTTATCTAGTGCTAATGGTGTTTTATCTGAAGTGCTAAAAGCAACAGGGGAAGGAGCAACCGTTGCCCAACCGCCTTGGTTTTCCCTTAATAGTTTTCCACCATTCCAAGGTGTTGCAAACCCAGCTTTACGACCCGCATGTGCCAATTGTATTGCAGCGACCGAACCTTGCTGATCAATAAATGCATTGATTTTTTTCAACATTACTATATGTTCATCGTTATAAATACCAAGATCACCGTTAGAAATTCTTCCTTCAGGAGAAACAGCCGTTGCTTCTTGTATAATTAACCCAGCACCTCCAAGAGCAAAACTGCCCAAATGCACCAAATGAAAATCGTTAGCAAATCCATTTTCTGAGGAATACATACACATTGGGGAAATTGCAATGCGGTTTTTAAATGTGCTATTTTTTATGGTAAGTGGCGATAAAAGTTTAGACATAATAGTAACGTTTAAATTTTTTAGTTGTAATGTGAATTTTATAAATGTACAATAAAAGTTTTTTCCAAAGAAATACACTAAATTTAAATCTTCAAAATTCCAGTAACAACAACTATTAAAATTAAAATACACTAAATTTAAACCTTCAAAATTCTAGATACAACAACTATTAAAATTGAAATATGATTGACATTGTTAAAGCAACAATTAACGATTGTGATTTATTATCCAAAATAAGTAAACAATGCTTTATAGAATCTCACGGAAATAGTGCTTCAAAAGAAGATATTGAGTTTTTTACAGCTAAAAACTATAGTAAAGCTGCTTTTAACAATGAATTGCAGCATTCAGAAAATAAATATCATATTATTTATGTTGATAATGAATTAGCTGGGTATTCAAAAATAGTTTTTGATGTTCCTAATGAAAATATTCAGGAACAACATGTAACAAAGTTGGATAGACTTTATTTGTTGAAGGCTTTTTATGGTCAAAATTTAGGTGTAAAATTACTTGATTTCAATATAGCATTATCAAAAAGAAGTAATCAAAAAGGTGTTTGGTTGGCTGTTTGGGTAGAAAATGTTAGAGCTATTCATTTTTATAAAAAAATAGGATTTGAAATTGTTGGCGCTTACAATTTTAAAATTTCTGAAACACACTCTAACCCAAATCATATTGTGTATTTAGAATATTAATTAAATTATTACAGTAAAAATTAATCCTTTTTTGAATACTTTTGAAGATAAACTTTTTGAACAACTGCGATTACAATGGCAGTTGACCATCCAAAAATTATAATTCCATTTGCAGCTTCAAAAGAAGCCAACAAACGGTAATTTTCACCTAACGTTATATCTCCATAACCAAGTGTTGTGAAGGTTACTAATGAAAAGTAAAAGGCAGGTTCAAACTTTTCAATAGCTCCAAGTACCATATAACCAAGCGCCCAAACTATAGACTCAATAATTATTGTGAAAAAAATAATTAACACCGTTATACTTACTAGATATTCTTTTGCTATTTTAAATCGTTTTTTACTGCTTTCAGTATATTTAATAGCTAAATACATTGTGTAACGTGTTGTTAACCCATGTAAAAAGGTTGTTATTAAAATTAGCAAGCATCCAATAAAAATATTATTCCACATATTTTAAAGGTATAAAAATGTTTTGAAATTTATTTATTCTTCATAAATTAATTCAATAGCATCGATAACTAAATCGCTATCAACAGCACCTGCAAAATTAGCACCATCAAAACTTGAAGATGCTACAAAAGTAATATGTGTTGGTAAAATAAAAGTTGCAGAATCTGCACTTACAAAATTATAATCTATAGGTTTCATATATTCAGGAAAACTATTGTCTAATTCACCATATGTAAATTCGAATTCAAGCGAGGTTAAGTCTTCTTGTAAATCTTCACTTCTAAACCAAGCTGTAGCTAAACGTTCTATTTTACCTCCCAATCTTACTTCTAAAAGGGCATAAATATCACAAGCATCGCTATAACTAAGTATGTTACCTTTTTTGTCCTTATTTTCTTCTCCCGGGCTATAAGCGTATTTTAATCGAATTTTTTCAGGACGCCCAGTAAATGGAGAGCCAAATTCTATTGCAGCTTGTGGGTTGCTTGGATCAATTTTATCAGGGTTAAATACACCAGTAAAAATGGAACCGGCTGAAATTGGAGCGCCAAATGTACCTGCTAGTTTACCATTATCTAAGGTAATCATATGCGCTGCTAAATTGCCATTACCCAAATCTTTTGGTATGGTTGCTAGTTTGTTTAAAATTTGAGTTCCTGGATTACCAGTACCCCAAATAGTGTTTGAAGCACTTTCTCCAGGTTCAAAATAATCAGAAGCGGTTTTGTACCATAAATTTAAATTGGCATTATCTAGTTGAGGGTTAGCTGATGCAACAAAAGCTCTAATGATCCAATTGTAAACTGTACCGTCTTCAGAAGTAACATGAATTATGGCATCTTCATTTAAATCAAGAGTAGCTCCAACCTCTTTATCAGCAATTGCAAATGATGAAACTTCGAGGTTTTGTATGCTAATACTAGTTAAATCTACACCAGCAGGTATTTCAACAGTAACCAATAGGCTGTCAGTTGAAATTTTAGCATTTCCAGATTGATTACTAACTACAATTTGTTTTATATTTCCATAGATGGATTTACCAAAATAATCTTCTTTTACGCATGAAAAAAGCGTGGTGAATACAAGTAACAATATAACGGATATTTTTTTCATAGGTTGTTATTTTTTAGCTCCAAAATAATAGGCAAGTCCTAAATCAAGTGACAAGATATTTATGTTAAAATCTACATTTTGCCGCACTTTACTTGATTCATCTATATCATTCGTTGTTTTTTCTGTTACATTTAGTTCGTAACCTAACACATTTAATTGTACTTCAAATGCAAAGTTTTCCATGGCAAAAAATGTAATACCAGGACTTATTCCAACTCTAAAATTGTAATTTGTAGCATAGGATTTATTAATTTCATCAATATTTTTAATATCTCTAGTTATGGTAGTGCTTTTTCCAAAAGTTAGCCCAAATTCTGAAAAGAAACTTAAGCGTTCATTAGCTGTAAGAGGAATAGAAGATCTAAAATTTGGCGTAATACCAAAACCTCTAGTAAATGAATTTGATTGTATAGTGTCTGGGTCACTAAAAGTTTCTCCTATAAATTTATCTTGGTAATAATTAAAATTGATGCCAACCATACCATAATCACCGGTATAATAGCCTCCTTTTAAATGAATATTATAATCGATTTTTTCACCATCAATTACCTCTTTTATAAGATAGTCTACATTTTGTAATTTTTTATCCTCTAAAGCAAACGCAAAACCAATATAAATATTATTCTTTTTAAAAGGTTTAAAGTGGTTATTGTAATAGCTTGAGAGTAGTTCATAAGCTGTGTATGTACTATCTTTTTCTTCGGTCAATTTCTGAGCCAAAATTGTGTTGGTAGTAAGTACTAGAAAACTTAGAAGTAAGATAACTTTTATCTTTTTCATATAATAAAAAGGTTTTTATAGCTGTATTGTAAAGTTTTGGCTAAAGTATAAAATAAATATTCATACTTCTACGGATTAAAATGGAAATTTAACATAAGGTGTAATTCAATATTATAAAAATGCATTCGTTCTTTTTTGAGCCTAAAGCACAATTAATATTTATTGACATAAGTTTATACAAATCTTAAAAAAAAATTACATAATCATGAAGGATATTGTTAGTTTGTGTGTGATGTGTTAAATTTTTAGTGATAATCCTCATTTGTATTTTGATAATTCTCATTTCCTTTTTTGAGAGATATCATTTTTTGTTAGCACTTAGATGAGTTACTTTGATATGTAATTAAAACAACTTCACCCACTTTCGCCCTTTTTTCACCCTTATTTTTTTATAGAGTATAAACATTAAAACAAACAATGATGAAAGCAAAAAAAACATTTTTTAGGCTAGTTATACTTTCTCTTGTTCTTATTTTTTCGAACTGTAGTGAGGATGGTATACTAACGGATGATCTAAACTCTGAATTGAGTGAAAAAAATGGAAAAAAAGTAGTAACTACTGATGAAACTACAGGAAACAATTTATCATTCCCAGTAATATGGTCGGATGGAATTTCGAAAGATTTAAGAGGAACCCAAGGAGAGGTTTCTTTAACGGGTACTTGGTGGGGTGTTTGGGGTGAAGACCCAATTGATCCACAAGCACCATTGTATAGTTGTGGACCTTATATAGGGAATGTAAATCCTTGTAATGAGACTGAATTTAAAGCCTATATTCAAAAAGATGAACTTAATCAATGGCAAGCTTCTAATTGGGTAGCAGATGAGCCAGTATACGTTAGCTCAATTGATTGGGGTGATAATTTAGAATCTATTGATTGGAATCTTAAATCGCAGGTACGTGTAGAAACAGTGTTATATAAAGACTTAGATACACAAGTTACCGAATATGCTATGAGACACTGTTTTAGTTGGGGTGAAGATGAAGTTCATGGACTACAAACGGATATGGGTAATGTACCAGTTGAAGGATTGGAAAATCAAGGAATGCAAGCAACTGTGTACACACCTAATGCAAGGTTAACCATTCAAAAATTTGAAGTTGATGATATAGAGGAGATTGAAGGGAAATTGAAATGGAATGCAGCAGAAGGTTGGACAGAATCGGAAGGACATTCAGGAATAATAAATGATGAACCTTTATTTAATATGGTAATTAATGAAGCAAGTGACGGTCCAGGTTTTTACAATGCAGAAGTAAATGTAAAAGGTAAAGTGATTTATGGATATACTTGGAATGTACGTAAAGATAATGAAGAGGATGGTTATTACCGAATTACATTTAGTTTTGATGAAACTGGTGGCCCTATATTAAACACGTTCTTTGATCAGTTTACCGAAATATTATTGGCAGAAGAAGAGGTAGAAATAACAACGTTATCTGATGATTCTGGAGATTCAGGAGAAGGTAATAGAGGTGGAGAAGGTATAATTGATGTAAGCAACAACTTAACCTATATGGATATTTTAATTACGCCTAAAACTACCGGTAACGGTGGTGGAGGTAATGGCGGCGGTGGAAATGGTTCTGGCGGTGGAAGTGGCTCTGGCGGCGGATCAGGTAGTGGACATCATTAATTAAAAAAAATAAGCTCATGCTTCTTTATAAAAGATGGGCTTATTTTTAACGACTCAAATAATTAAAATAATAGTACTAATAATTTAAAATTTTATAATATGAAAAAAGTATCATTTTTTTTAATTCTTATGGTTCTGGGAACTTTAGGATTAGTAGCACAAGACAAAGATCAAATTCAAGATCAGGATAGAGATCGTATCATGCTGGTTGATGGAGATGTTCTTCAAATAAGAGATCGAGATCAAATAAGATTGCATGATAAAATTACGTTGAATGACGGTACAGTTTTAAGTCCAGATGGTGCTTATGTAACAAAAGACCAAATACGGTTGCGTTTAAAAGATGGTTCTTGTTTAGATAATGATGGTATTTATTATAGAAACGAATATCAATACCGCTATAAAGTACAACAAGAAAACAAAGGATTGTCACAAGCTCAAATTCAAGCCAGAAATCAAAATCGCTATATGGTTACAATGATCAATGGTGAAATGTATCAGATTAAAAATCAGTCACAAGAAAAACTTCAAAATCAATTAAGGTTAGGGAACGGAAGTACTGTAAACCCTGATGGTACTTACCAAGAGCGTAATAGAGAACGCACTAGACTTAAAGATGGTGAATGTTTAAATATGGATGGAGAAATGTATAAAAATGCATATACCTATCGAAAAATGAATGTTCAAAAAAACATGAAAATGAATAAAAATATGCCTAAAAAAAGCGTTCAAAAGCAAAGTGGTAAAAAAGGCAGTTAGCAAAAACAAAGAGGGTGCCTAAAAGGTTCTAAAAATCGGTATGCTGAATTGGTCATTGAAGGGAAACATAGTTTGATGTCAGCATCTCATTCTGTAATTTTTAAATCAGTATGAGAAACTAAGATCGAAGATTCAGCGTAGCGAATCAAATTTAGGTTACGAAAAGCGAACTTTTTAGACAACCTCTTTTAATCATAATTTAAAAATGGATCAAATGGAAACTACAAAAATAAAACTCGTAATTATTTGGATTTTCATTTTAGTAGGTGGTAATATATTCAGTCAAAATATTGAAACAAACTCTAAATCAACCAACAATACCAAATCGTACTTTTCATTACTTTTGAATTATAGTAATGACTATGTTTTTATGGGGCGAAAAGATTCAATTACAGCTCCATACTTGTATTTTATAGCTAGATACCAACATAAATCGGGCTTTTATACTAGTGGATCTGTTTCATATCTTACAAAATCTGATGAAGGTAGAGTCGATTTATTTTTGTTAGACGTGGGTTATAATTTTACGGCACAAAATTTCTCAGGAGATTTTTCAGTAACAAAATATTTTTTTAATGAAGAGAGTTATAATGTGCTTTCTGAAGTTGATGTCACTGTTTCAGCAATGGGTAGTTATGATTTTAAAGTTGTTAATTTAATGCTTGCTGCAAGTACTTATTTTGGAGGAAGCAGTAGTGGTACAGATTTCTTTTTGTCTTCAGAAATAAGCCACGACTTTGTAACAAACGATCGAAAATTTCAATTTTCTCCAACTGCAGGAATTTATTTTGGCTCTCAAAATTTTTATGAATCTTATTACATAAATAACCGTTATGGAAATGGAGAACGACCAAAATCAAATGGTTCAGGAAGTGGTTCAGGTACAGGCTCAGGAAGTGGTTCAGGAAGTGGATCTGGCAGCGGCACAAGCAATGGTTCAGGAACAGGTTCTGGAACTATAACTACCTCTGATTCACAAGTAATTTCAGAACTAGTAATTCAGGAAAGTGAAAAATTTAATTTAATGGCTGTTGAGGTTAGTTTGCCAATGTGGTACATTCATAAATCATTTGCAGTTTCATTTATGCCTTCCTTAGTTTTTCCTTTTAACGAAGCAACTATTGTTGTTGATGATACCATTGTTAAAGAGGATTTAAAAGAAACCTTTTACTGGATGCTTGGTTGTAGATATCGATTTAATTAGGCTAACATAATTGTTAGATTACATATTTTAAGAAGTTGTTTGTAAAGACAGCTTCTTTTTGCTTAAAAGCAACCTGTAATTTTATATTGATTTATATAATGTAGCAATATGTATTTTGAAATTAGTTTAATAAGTTTTTTTTGATGTTTTGTAAATTATATATTTGTTAAATATTTAGCATAAGTTTAGTACACTATATGATACATTTTAAACCCAAATTTATGATACGAAAAAAAATAGGTATTATTTTTTTATTTCTTATTACAGTTACATTTACAAAAGCACAACAATTCAATTCTGATAATTATGTGACCATGCCTAAAGGTACAGGAACGTTTGTTGTTAATTATGGAGAAAGAGACGCTTCTTTTTATATGGTTTTTGCATTGTTCAATAATTTTGAATTAAATATACAAACCAACCTGTTTAAAGAAAATGTGTCTAATGCTATTCCAAATCATTTTACTACAAATATTTACGGAAAGTATACTTTTTGGAAAAATAAAAAAGACAATGGAGGAGGTGCTGTTTTTTTAGGTATGGGAAGATCTCCAGGGTATTATACCCAAAATGAATATTCTGAGATGCACCAAAATTATTGGACTGCAGTTCCTGTAACTATACCTATTGGCAATTCAATTTTTTGGGATATCATGCCTGGAGCCTTGGTTGATTTTGGTTTTGAAGAAAATCTTAAAAAAACAACGGCTTGGGGTTTTACTTACAGTTCCAGAGTTGCTATTTATAAAGTAATACCTGAAACAGCCATAGTAGGCGAAATTTATGGAACTGAGGGTAAAGCGTATTCACAACCTGAGTATAAGGCAGGTTTACGTTGGGAACCAAATGCTTGGATTACTCTTGCAGGAACATATGGTGCAGCATTAAATGGTGAAAAAGGTGCTGGTTTTGAATTAGGAATTGTTATATATACACCTCAGTTTTTGAAGAAAGATTTTATTAAAAACAATACCATTACATTTTAAATAAATAAAGTTTTAGAAAATCTAAAACTGAGATACATAAAAAAGCTGTTTAAGTAGTAAATTGATTTACTTCTTAAACAGCTTTTTTTATTGTTGCAAATAGCTTTTAACCTCTTCTCATACCAGTTGAAGCCGGTCTGCTTCTACTTGGAGTTGAAGGTCTAGCTGTAGGTCTTGAAGTTGGCCTAGGAGCAGGACGATAACTAGGAGTGCTTGGTCTAGTACTAGGCCTTGTGTTTGGTGTATAACTAGGTCTAGTGCTTGGCCTTGTTGAGGGTTGCGTACTAGGTCTAGTGCTTGGCCTTGTTGAGGGTTGTGTACTAGGTCTAGTACTTGGCCTTGTTGAAGGTTGTGTACTAGGTCTAGTGCTTGGCCTTGTTGAGGGTTGTGTACTAGGTCTAGTGCTTGGCCTTGTTGAGGGTTGCGTACTAGGTCTAGTGCTTGGCCTTGTTGAAGGTTGTGTACTTGGACGTTGGGCAGGTCTAGTATAATCTTTTATGCCGTCTCTATCTTTATAAATTGGTTGAGAAGGTCTTGGTCTTGGCCTGTTTTCACCGTGATTTGGAGGTCTGTGATTTGGAGGCCTGTGATGTGGTGGTCTATGATAAGGAGGTCTGTAATAAGGTGGTCCCCAATGGTGACGATGATATCCCCAATATGAATGACCATACCAACCATAAGGAGATCCAAATCCAAATCCAAAACTCCAACCGTACCAAGGGCTATATCTTATTGAAAAACCATAAGTATAATGGCGTGGATAGTAAAATCCTCTATACCAAGGGTTGTAATAAAAACCTGTTCCATATACAACTGTTGGGCCATACACATAACTGCCGTAGTAACCTGGCGTGTAACCAACATAAACTACAGTAGGAGAGGTTTCATAAATATAAACATACTTGGTATTGTATTTAGGGTTGTCTGCAGGAATTTTTTCAACTTCAGAAGGTCTTTCATCGGCAACTTGCCAAGGACCATTAGGAGATGAAGATTTAAACCAAACAGCATTATCACATAAATAATAAGTGTTATTATCTTTAAAAACATCACTTTCTGTATTTACGGCATATTGTAATTCTAAATTTTCAATATTTTGAAATTCAGGTGAACCGTTGTAAGTTACTGTTGATGCTTTTGTATCTCTTTTTACAGCAGCTGTTTGTGGTATTTGTGCATCATAGATCGCATTTTTAGCTTCTTTAGTTCCTGCAACACTACTTAAAACTTCAGCTTTTGTGCTATCACTTCCTATATTTTTGAAATCTTCGGGAAGTTTTTCGGAAGCAATATAAGTCCATTTTGCTTTTAAATCTTTGGTTGTAAACCATCTTCCAGATAATAAAATATAATAGGTTTGGTTGGTAATATTCATGAAAATATTACTACCAGTATTTTCAATAAAAAGCAAATTAGTTTTTTGAATTGGAGTAAATTTAGGTTCTCCTTCAAAAACAATCAATTCTGTAGGTGGACTGGCAACGATAACTTTTGGGGCTTCTCCTGTATACTCATCCTCACTATCTTTATCGTTAGTTTGGGCTTTTTTTGCAATTTTTTTAATTTTTGAAGGTACTTTATCAATAGTGGTCCAAGGTCCAATTACTTGTTTAGCAGTATACCAAAATTGGCCACCTTTTAAATAGAAGGTATTTGATTTTAATTTTTTAATAATAAAAGTATCGCTATTTTCAACCAATTCGTAACCTGATTCGGCAGCTTTTAATTTAGGTTCACCATCAATTAAAATTAAAACAGCTGGTTCATTAGAAAAAACAATTGTAGGAGCTTCGTTATTTAATTCAGAGGTATTTACCGTTACTTGCTTTAAACTTTCTATAAACTCATCCAATGGAAATTCAATGTTCCATTTAGGGATTTCATTATTAATTAGAGTTTCAAACGCTTTCTTGTCATTTTCTGAAATTTCTTCGGAAAGTTTTACTTCATCTATTTTTACAGAAGCAAGTGATGCTATTCTTGTAGTCCTGTCAACATCAAGTATTGATGTGGTCCAAAGCATTCCAAAGATTGGCTCATTCCCGTCTTTTTTTATTGCAAAAGCAATGTTAGAAATCAATTTATTATCTAAATAGCTTTCATTTTCAGGATTGTAAAGAGTAATAATATAATCACCAGACTTAATGTCTTTTGGCCAGGTTGAATTTGTTTCTTGTGCACTTACTACTATTGTAGTTAGCATAAAAAACAAAAATCCAATGATTTTTATATTCTTAAAAAAGATCTTCATAATTTTTTAATTTTTTAATTTACAACATGGTATTACATGAATTATGCCAAAGATACTATAAATATAGATTTGATTTAAAATGCCGACACTTGATGTCCTATTTTCGGAATAACAGCTAGGATACGCCTAAATTTATTTAATAAATAAAACCCTGTAAACAAATTTGTTTACAGGGTTTATATAGTTTGGTTATTATTAGTTAAGAATCTATAAAAGAAAATTATTGAATTATTTAAGGATAATTTTTTATTAAAAATCAGTTTTATTCTAAGTCTTTTGAATTAGTTTTTAATAATTGTTCAATTAACGAAACCCAATCTTCAGAATAGTTTAATTTAAATATATTTTCTTTCTTTTTACCTACAATGGTAAGTTTATCCTTCATAGAAAAAATAGGTTTATTAGATTTAACCAACTCAATTTCATCCAAGCCTAAAGAGATATCTTCTCTTGATTTTGCAGAGAAGATTATACGTTTATTGGTAATTGTTAATTCACCTATAATCTTGTTTACACCATCACAATGTTTGGCTTCGGCACTAGTAATTTCAAATTCTTCCTCGTTCAATTCATCAGATGAAATTATATCATGATTCATCATATTTCTCACTATTTTTAAATTCTCCCAAGACATAAATGAAATGTAATTTTGTTATTTAAGTTTTCAATTTTTAAAAAATGTCAGGGTGATTAATTTACCCTGACATTTTTTATAAGGTATTATTTTATAATGATTTTAAAACTTTTATAAGCTTTGTCATTCGCATTTAAAACACAGATGTAAAGTCCTGGTACAAATTTTTCAAAAGACATTGTTTCAACATGTTCACCAACAGCAACGTTGTCTTTACTTGTAGCATATTGCAATTGACCATACGAATTGTATAGTTTAACACTTACATTTGCAGGCTCATCTAACTTGTAATAAATTTTAGCAACATCATTTACAACTGGATTAGGAGCAAAAATTGCTGGGATTTCTAATTCGCCAAACCCAATTCTGTTAAAAACTCCATCTAAAACACCATCTGCAGCCTCAGAATCATCTATTACATTTACGTATACTAAATATATTACAAATCCACCTTCTTTTCCATCATCTGCTCCAAATACCAGTTGGCCAGTTCCTACTTTTAGAGGGTTTAAGTTGATAAAGCTACTACCCAATGCCATATCTACAATATCTGGACTGTAATTACCTGCTAGTACTTGTATTGGATCTCCATCTGGATCTTTAAACATATCAAACGGATCAATAGTTACCGTTTTATTAGAAGCTGCCATATTAAGCGTAATAATCTCGTATTTTGTATTAAATACAGGAGCTCGGTTTTTTTCAAGTACTTCAATTGATATGGTATCCTTCTTTACATTACCTATAGCATCTTTTAATTCCACAGGGATTTTATAATAACCTTCACTTTCATAATCGGTATTTACTGTTACTTGTGCTGTACTTGAACTTGTTTGAGACAATTCATACTCAATACCTTTTATAGTTTCGTCCATAGAAATAGTTATTTCTTCACCTTCAGGATCTTCGAATAAATAATTGAATACTTTAGTTTCTGTTTCAACAATACTTAAAGTATCTTTATAAATATTCGGGTAGAAATTTAATTCTGGACCACCATTTACATTTAAAGTTATTGTAATTTCCTCTTTCTGATTATTAATATCGTTCGAGGTTGCAATAATTTTACCTATATGTTGTCCCTTTCCTGCAATTGCCGGGTCTATGGAAGCATTAATGGCTAAAGATTCTCCCCCTAATAATTCACCTTCATACTTGTCTAAGGTTAACCATTTGTTTTTACCTGATGCGGTTAAAGGTCTGATTTTCCATATTACACGCATACTCTGTACATAATTACCCCACCAATAATAATTATCTTTACCTTGATATACACCTGAAAAACTGTGTTGTAGAATTGATTCATCTTCAGAATTATCAAATCCCATATATTTATTAGTAACAGGATGCGTCATGATGATATAAAAAACTTCTCCTTCCGGTATAAAAAATGGTTTTTCTAAAGGAAAGTAAACCCATTCCTGATCTACATTTTCACTTATAACAAATTGTTGCTCATAAAGTTTTTCCCCATCTTGAGGTAAATCACCACCTTTATAAACCATCACATTAACAATTTCTTCCAATTTATCTAAATAGGTATATGCTCTGATATGCGTTAAACTGAAACCTCCTGCTGGAGCCGTAAAACGATTGGCAAATGCTAGATTAGCTCCTATAGCAAACGGCGTTAATACACCATCACCCACCTCTTTTGTTTCTATAGCTAATGAGTCTATTGTTACCCGTTTCTGAAAATCGTACGTTCCCTCTATTTCTGAAATGTAGGGCTCTGTTGGGGTTGGAGATACCTCAGGCATTGTTGCAGGTGATAATTTATAGAACAATTTTGATTCTCCCTTATTTTCAACATTAAATGCATATACCTCTTTTTGAATACTCGGAAGTGTATACTCCTGATCTTCGGCATCCCAACTAAACACAGGCGAATCTACAATGGTTGCTTCAACAATAGTTTCATTTGTTCCAGTATTACCAGTATAAATTATTTTACCAGCCTGATTTTGGTTTGTCAAAACTGACATTTCTGCAGTTAACGTGAACGTTTCCCAAGGCTTAATAAGTAAACTATTAAGTAAAATACCCGAACTGCTTCTTATAATTTTATTACCCGCATCATCATACAGGTTAAATCCATCTAAGCCTTCAGAAGCTATTTGTGTTAACTCTAAAATATTATAGCCTCCGTTTGTGATTTGAATGGTATTTTGAAGTGTAAGGCTCTCTCTAAAAATTACATCATCCCATTTTATAGTATCGGTAACAGCCATTTTAGGTGAACCTGTTACTTTTATTTCAACTGGAATATCTAAAGTTTTTTGATTATCACTATTCGATACAATACTGATAGTATCTTGGTATGTACCTGGATAATAAATATCTTCTGCAGAAACAGTTAAATTTAAAGCTTCTGATTGTTGAAGAGCAATATTTCCAACCTGTGGCGGTGCAATAATATAGGATGTATTATCTTTTATATTAGCCCAACTGATAATTAGTGACCTAGCTTCATCAAGAAATTCAGTTCCGTCTGGACTTTTTATTCCATACTTTATTAATCCACCAAAAGTTTCAATATTCTTGTAATGAAATTTAATATATCCGTTTGAATTAATTTCTACCTGAAACGTTAAAGCACCAGGGTTTAAACTAGCGTTTTGTGCCGCTAAATCATTCCATTGTACAATAAGTTTATCGTCTTCTAATCTGTAATTTAAACCATCCCCTGTTTCTTGAAGAATTAAATTGGTCCATAATGGAGCTATAATCCCATTAAAATCATCACCAATAATAAAATCAGGCTCTACAGGTTGATTTTTTGGCTCTTTTACAGAAATATAACCATTGGTAGAAATCCAAATAGTATTATAATATTCCCCATAGAATGGAAACTCAAATGGTAAATCTATAGATGTATATTTGTTTACTTCAAGTTCTAATCTCCCCTCATTTATATCTAGTGCGTCCCATTTATGGAAAACTTTTAAAGAATCGCTTAATTCCCAAGCATAACCATAGTCTTCGGTTGCTTTACGACTGTTCTCTCCAATGGCTTTTCCAGTAGTTTCATTAGCTACCGATGTAAAAGTGCTATTTCTAAACACATAGTCAAGTTCTAAAGAATTACTGGTATTCGTAATATAAAAAGGTAGAGAAGTTGTTTCTCCTCCAACTAAGTTAACAGTAATAGGAAGCGGCAAATTGTGCGTGTACTGGGCATCTTCAATACCTTTAGCTCTTAAAACTGCTTGTTGAATAGAACCATCTTCGAAACCAACTGTTATATTCCCAACTAATTCGTTGGAATTTACAGGAGTAAACGTTACTGGTAACATCACATTTGCGGCCCCTTTCAAACGAATTGGGAATAACGATGTATCTATCGAAAATTGTGATAAATTAGTTGACAACGAAGTAACATTAATGGCATCACCTCCTGTATTTTCAACCTTTAAATACTTAGTTTTAGATGTTCCAATAAATACAGGTTCTTTAAAATGTAATGAATCATTAACTTTTACTTCTGGTGTCCCTAATACATTTATAACTAACGGAATTTTACTAAACTTTGAGGCAGTATTATTATACAATACAATAGTATCATTATAAGTCCCTGCTGTTATTCCATAGGCCTTAGGCTCAATGTTTAGATTTACATTATCGGTATTACCACTTAGTATTGTACCGTCTAATTTATTTGTTTCGCCAATCATGGAAACAGAACGATCTGGTGTGAACCTAACAACAAGTCCGTTTGATAATTCAAGGGTATCCCCATAATCTCTAAAAACCAGTTTATCTTCCGTTAATATACCTTGTAAATAAATGGTATAATCTTTATCTGGTGTAACATCATTTACATCTTTGTAACGATACTCGATAGCGCCATCCTTGAACAATACGATCTGAAATTCTACTGTTTGACCATAATGAGCATAGCCCTTTGAAGCGTTTTTCATTAAATTACACTCTAATGATAAAACCGTTCTATCGCCATAAGCATGATAATAAAATCGCGTTACATTTAAAGGTTCTCCCTTGATAATTAAGGGTACTAAAGCTCTGTAATCAAACAATCGAATAGCTCCATATAATTCAACATTTAATGATTCCATGATTTGATTAAAGAACGGAAATTTCATTCCTAAAGGAATAGCATTTCTTAAATTTTCTCTATAAATTACGGTTCCAAAATCTGAAATATCATCCCATAAATTTGCCTCTGGACCATCAATATCTAATGAAGAACTCATCGCATAATTGAACTTCTGATCCATTAAGCCTAAATTCTTATTTGCAATGCTATAATGACTTAGGTCGTAATCTAAAGCTGCTCCGGGACCACTATTTGTTATGGATAACGATACTTGTCTTTTAGAATCATAATTTACTTCGATATTTGAGGATGACAAGCTTAATCCAATGCTTGGACCTTGCTCACTAATTATACGTATTGAAAATGGTAAATTTCCAATGTTTGTATTTAGGGTTACTTTATCATTAATTACACCCTCTACACTTGGCGTATATTTGAAAGGAACTGTAGCTAAATCTGATGGTTTTACAACCAAGGTATCTGCATACACCTCAGTATTTCCGGCAGCTTGAATGGTATATCCATATACTTCAAAATCAGCTAAACCGGTATTTTGTACTTCGAACTCTAGATTGTTTTCAACGTTAGTAAAAGCTTCATACTCATGCAATGCTGTATTATCAACAACAGCTACCTGTCCTTCTACTTTAAGCTTTAATTCAATGTTCACAACCGGTTTATGAATATCATTGGTTAAAATACCAATAGACGCCAAATGATTTCCATTTGTTAAATTATTAGCATCAACCGTAATATCAACATTTTGTTCTGAGGTTTCCTGAATTTCACCATTATTAGGATCTAGAAAAACAAAAGAACCATTTTCACCTGTACTAAATACTCTAAGCATTGGAAAAGCAGGTCTGAATAATAAATCTCTAGCCTGAATATAAGTTCTACCATTATCTCGAGATACAATAAATCGTTCATTATATTCGCCACCACCAAATTGCATAAGCTGTGGATTAAGCATCTCTTTAGGGAAATTAAATACTACCCAAAACGATTCGTTATCTTGAAATTTTTGAGGCTTATAAATTGGTATTCTATAATACTTTAATTCATTAGCCACATCAGGATAGTATTCTTGTTGGTAGACTGTTACCGCTTTAGTCATATCATTTCTAGACCCTTTTCTAATTTCTATAGTTATAGGAAACTCATTAGTTTCAGGCAACAATGCAACTTCAAGATGTGTTAAATTAAAAGAATAATCATAAGGAATATCAAATCGTGTTCCCATGATTAATCCTGCATTGGTATTACCTGAACCGGCTAAGAATGCTGGAGGTGTGCCATTTTCATAAGATAGTCCAGCTATAAATTCTGGGCTATCATTTTCCCAATGTTCATTTGCCAATATTGAACTTCCTGCTAATTCAGCATCCGTTAAATATCTTACAGCTTCAAAGGGAGTTCCTAAATCGGTATTGTCAGTATTTGGATTTGAAAGTGCCGATTTGTAATTTATTTTTGAAGCAGTTGTAGTTTCATCAATACTTCTGAAGTAGGTCTCGTTTGAAATTAAACTTTCCCAATAAATAATACCTTCTGAAATATTTGAAAATGTGATTGGAATATTAGCCAATGCATCATTATTTATATCAATAGTTACATCAATACTTCTTGTAGAAGCCATAAAATGAGGCTCGCTAGAGGTGGTAACAGCAAGAATGTTAGAGGTATCAGAGATGTTTTCAAACTGATCTAATGCTTTTACAGCAAACCAGTACTCGGTTTCTTTAATGAGTCCACCAATATTTAAGTTGAAAGTTTTACCTGATTCAATATTATTTTCAACTAAGAAAAGACCTTGGTTTTCAAAGTTAGTTGCTGTAATAGGTTCTTCACCTATAGCTAAATAATAGTAACTTGGGCTAAAACCGTCTTCATCATCTGGAACAGTCCATGCTAAACGTATTTCATTGTGGAAAGTTTCACTAGCTATTAAATCTGTTATAGGGTTAGGAGGGATTCTATTATCATCAACAAGTGCTCTTGATGCATTTAAAATTCCTTTACCGTATTTACTGTTATGTTGAAATCTTAATGGAGATGCAGAATTCAAAATGATTCTTCTTAAATCATCTGGAGTAAGATTTTCATTTCCACTTTTAGAAATTATCAATGCAGCAACACCTGATACATGAGGGCAAGCCATTGAAGTTCCTTCCATATAACCATATTGGTCTCCTGTAAGGGTACTTAAAATACCACCTTCTTCACCAAAATTTGTTGAATCACCACCTGGAGCAGCAATATCTACCCAGTCACCAAAATTTGTATAAGGAGCAGGTAAGCCCGTTGGTCCGGTTGCAGTAACAGCTACAACTTCATCAAACGCACCTGGATATCTGGTAACTTCAAGTCCGTTGTTTCCTGTTGCAAAGAAAAGTATTCCACCTTTCATAGGGCTTCCAGGATATTGACCTGCTTCTGCAATAAAATATCGAATAGCATCTAATACTTCAGGTTCGTAATAATCTGCTCTATTGTATCCCCAAGAGTTTTGAGAAATTACAGCACCGTTATCGGCCCCGTAAACAATAGCTTCTGCAAAATTAATACCATCGTTTGAACGAGCATCAAACACTTGTGTTGACATTAATTTAACACCATTTCCAGAGCCGTCACCTCCAGCAACACCAGCAACACCAATGCCATTATTTCCTACGGCACCTACAGTTCCGGCAACGTGTGTACCGTGATCTCCTGGAGTAATAGCTCCAGGAACGTTAAAGTTTGTTCCGTAAATATCGTCTATATACCCATTTTGATCATCATCAACACCTTCTTCACCATTTAATTCAGCTTCATTTACCCACATATTATCTTTAAGATCTTCGTGGTTAAAGTCAACACCTTGATCTACAATTGCAATAATAATATCTGAGCTCCCTGTAGTTGTTTCCCAAGCATCAAATAAATCGATGTCTGAACTAAATTCACCAAAGCGTCCATCACTTTCGTAATGCCATTGATCTGTTATATAAGGATCATTTGCTTCAAAAGCTGCTATACTATTTAAATTATTTACTGATTCAGGTTTATAAACAACGGGTTTTTTGTTAGCGTCTATTCTGGTTTTTTTATAAATAGGTTTTATAATTTCTATTTCAGCTAAACCTTCATATTGGTGCATAACTTCTTTCGCCGACTTATTTGTATCAAACTCTACTTCATACCATAAATGAAGTCCATATTTGCGATGCTTAGCCTCAAATTTAGGAGAGAAAGGAAACACTCTTTTTATTTTAGTAATCCCAATTTGGTTACTAACCTTATCTATATTTTGTAGACCAACTTCTTTGGTATCTTTTTTTAGTTCTGTAACCTTTACACTTTTGGCTTGGTTAAGCGACTCTTGCTTAAATTTTAACCTGATTTTACCTTTTACAATATCATCTTCAGGATTGCTTTCAACTTGTGCATTCGAAACACTAAAGTGAAGAATACCCAATATAAGAAGCATGTATATTTTAAATTTTTTCATTTTTTTCATTTTAGAATCACACAATATGAACCATTAATTTTGAATTTCTCTGACATAACGTACAGGTAATGCATAATAACTTTCAAACAACACTGTTGAATCTATAGATTCACCATTAATTGAAGTCGCAATAGCAACAGCAGCACCGTTAAATTCGTTGTAATCGTTTGTCCAGTATAATGCTGTTTTGTCTTGTCCTCTAAATACATTTCTAAAAGCTGGATCACTAAAACTAGAGAACTCTAAATACCCTGGGTAATTGAGGTCAAACCCGGTTTTTCCTCCAGTTGTTAATTTGTCTTTAGCATATAATGTTCCTCCTTGTGAAACAATTAAATTATACATTTCTTCACCTGTAGGTAATCTCCATCCTTCAGGTGCATAATCTGCTGCTGTTAAATAAGTGTAAACACGACCATATTTTTTACGATCATCAGGGGTTTCTAAAGGATAACCCTCTTCAATAACAGCTCTATAAGCGTGTCCATAATACCAAGAACCATTACCAGGATCTGCAGCATAATTGTAGTTTTCAGACATCCACTCCAACCCATTTATTTCAGCAAATTTATAGGTTTGATTGTCTCTACTGTCTTTCCAAACACCCCACTTGCCTCTAAATCTAATGGCTACGCTATCTATTGAAGTGTATTCGTCTAATTCAACCTTCCATTTAAGTGTGTAGGTTGTATCTTCAATTCCTTTTATTAATGAATTAGGGTTGTTTGTATCGTAAATAGTTGCTGAAGATTTATTCTCAACTATTTCCCATACAGCAGTTGCTCCTGCAGGTAAATAAGCTTCTAGAGAAAAGTATTTATCGGTTTCTTCTTTTAGGTTTTTTACATCTAACTGATCTGGTCCTGCATCAGCATTTAACACATCAGTAACAAAAGAAACTTCCGTTGAAACAGCTTTTGAACCATAACTTAATGTCCATTGTAATTTATAGTCAGATTTTTCCTTACCAATAAATTCGGCTTTAAAATTGTCGCTATTTTCAATTCTACCATTGGTTCCGTTCACAATTTCCCATTTACCTGTTGCTCCAAACTTTGGTTCTTCTGCTTTTAGATATGCAGATACATTATTTGTTAGGGTGTCAATAGTAGAGGTAGGTGCTATAATAACCGGATTTAGAGGCACAAAAGATACCGTGATACTAGCTGCCCCATAATCATTCCCATTGCCAATTTCCCAACCTAAAGTGTAAGATTCTCCAGGCTCACCATAGAATTTAGACTTTGGATCATTAACATTTTCAAAAGAACCATTTTCTCCATTATAAATACGCCAAGTACCAGTAAGTGGCTCTTTAACGGGTACAGCATTTAACTGTACAACATATCCATCATTCTCTATATCTATAAAGCTAGGGCCAGCATTTGGAAATAATTGCAAAGGCTCGTCGTCATCTTTAGAACAGGCATTTATAAGAAATACTATAGTTAGAAGTAATATACTCCAACTTAGTATTTCTTTAGTGTTTTTAAATTTTATTACTATATTTTTTAGCATCTTCTAATATGTATTAGTACCCAATATTTTGATCTGAATTAGATAATGCAGGGTTTGCATCAATTTCAGATTGTGGTATAGGAAATGTTAATCTAAAATAATCAGGATCTTGTGCTGTAAATGAATAAGTAACCCAATGATCTCCAGTTCTAATAAAAGGCAATTGTCTTCTTTTAATATCTTGCCATCTAAAGCCTTCACCAAATAATTCTTTTCTTCTTTCTAGTAAAACTTCGTCAATTAAAGCTTGGTCGGTTGCAGTACTTTTTGAAACTCCAGGATTTGATCTTCTTTGAATTTCGTATAAAGCATTTTGAGCTTCAGAATAGTTGCCTAATTCAGCTTCACATTCAGCTTCTATTAAAAGCATTTCAGAAGCACGAATACAAATTCTTTCAGCATTTCCTACAGAATTATTATGTCCAAACTTAACAATAATGTATCTGTCTGGGTCAATTTCATCGTATTTTAGAAAGAAAGATTTTCTAGCATCTGCCGCAGAAAATTCACTTACAAAATTGTTATTTGCACGCATTGAGCTATACCCACCAACAGGCCAATAAAATGAAGGTAATGATAGGTATGTATTATTGTCTTCTTGCGTAAAAGCAATGGAGTAAATAGTTTCTGAATTTCTAGTACTAAAACCAGCAAACATATCGTTTAAACTCATTAATGTTAAACTTTCTGAAGCTAATTTTGCGTGGTCTCTTGACTTTTCCCATTCACCCATGTCTAAATACAATCTGGCTAAAAGAGCGTTTGCTGCACGGCCATCGAAAAAGCCTTTGTCGTTATTTTCTTCAAGCTGGCTTGCTGCAGCTATTAAATCGCTTTCAATTTGAGCATAAACTTCACTTAATGTTGCGCGCTCAAAACCTGAATAAAGATCATCTGTACCTGTGTTAAGTAATATAGATGGAGCTTCAGGGTTTTTAGCATAAGCAGGACTGTACATTTGAGCTAACTTTAACATAGCATATGCACGTAATACCTGAGCTTGTCCTACTAAATTTGTTATTTGTTCAGGTGTTGCATCTGGAATATAAATGGAATTATTAATAATGCTGTTGGCATCATAAATTAATTTAAATCCAGCCCACCAAGGCGAATCAATATATACATAGTTTGGTAATAACGTCATTTGATAAACGGGAATAAACCAATTCCAGTTATCTACTGAATTAATCATCACATCTTCACCCATAATGTCAGCCATAATAGGGTTGTAAAGACCACCAAAATTAAAACCACTTAATTGGTCATAAGCTCCCATTAATGCTGAATTGGCAGTCACATAAGAATCAAAAACTTCTTTTTCAGATATGGCATCTGTTGGTTCTAATTCTAAAAAATCATTGCTACAGCTTACTAAAACTAAGGTTAGAAATGCAGTTTTTATTAGATTTAATACTTTTTTCTTCATTATAAATATTTTCATTTTTCTATAACTCTATTTTAAACCCTACTGTTACAACTTTAACACCCGGAATGTTATTATTTGTAATACCGTTAATAGCAACCTCCGGATCAAATCCTTTAAAACTTGTAAGTGTAAATAAGTTTTCTGCAGAAACATATGCCTTAAAACTTTTTAACTTCCAAGACTCACAGGTACTTACAGGTAAATTATAAGATATGTTCACATTTTTCAATCTAACATAAGAAGCATCTTCAATAAACCTAGAAGACATTTGTTCAGATTGGTTCGTATTATTTATCACATATCTAGGTACATTTGTATATCTGTTATTTGGTGTCCAAGCATCTGCAGCATCTAAAGCAAGGTTGTTACCAGATTGTGTACCATCGTGCATATTAGCAATATAATCACTATTATAAGCTTTACCTCCGTAACTGTAGTATAGGTAAAAGTTAAGGTCGAAATTTTTATAACTTAAATCATAGTTAAGTCCACCATATACTTTAGGTAGTGAATTTCCTAACCTTTTTCTTTCAGCATCAGTATATTCGCTAGTTACTTGTTTACCTGAACCTAAAGGGTCATCGTAAGCAGAATCGGGTAGGGTATTTTCATCTTTATCATCAGAATCAGCATTTACATACCACATTGGTTTTCCGTTATCAGGATTTACACCAGCCCATTCGCGCATATAAAATTGATAAATACTACTTCCTTCTTCTAATAATTTAGTTCCAGATACAATTTTTTCAGTAGTTAAATCAATAATTTTATTGGTATTGGTTGAAATATTAAAGCCTATTGAACTATAAAATTTATCACTGTCAATTAAATTGTATTTAAATGAAGCTTCAATACCTGAATTTTTCATAGCTCCTAGGTTAGAAAGAATTGAGCCAATACCAGTACCTGCAGATAAAGGTCTAGCAAATAATAAGCCATCAGAGTTACGGTTGTAAAATTCGAATGAAGCAGTTAATTTATTGAAAAAACCTAAATCTAAACCAATGTTTGAACTTTGAATTTTTTCCCAACTTAAGTCTTCATTTGCTAATTGAACTGGTGTTAATCCTGGGTAGCCACCATAATTTGCACCACTTCCATATAAACCTAAAGAAGCATAATTACCAATGTTATTGTTACCTGATGTACCATAACTAGCTCTTAGTTTGGCATTGTTTAACCATGTCCATTGTGGCATCCAACTTTCTTTTGATAATTGCCATCCAGCACCAAAAGAATAAAATAGACCATATTTGTTGTTTTTTCCAAATCTAGAGCTACCATCTACACGTGCACTAGTTGATAAATAAATACGGCTATCATAATCGTATTTTATTTGAGATAAATAAGATACCATATTCCATGAAGAAGTAAGGCTTCCTGGCTGTTCAGGTTTTGCTCCCCATACTAAATCTGGTTTTCCTGGTACAGCAAAATCTGTTACACCAGCTGATAATACAGAATAATCAGAACCTAAAGCCTCTTGCCCAAGTAATACTTCAAAATAGGATATATCTTTTGAACGAGAATAGGTTAAAATATTTGAAATATTCCAAGCTAAGTTATCAGATCTTGAAGCCGAACTACGTCCATTAACACCAGCACCATTCCCATGCTCTGGGTTGTAATAATTTAATCCATCTGAAATACTGTTATCTACACCAGCTGTTGTACGGAATTTAAAAGAAGGAGAAATATTCACATCTAAATAAATGTTTACAACCGCTCTTTTAGTTTTATAGATATATTTATCTAAAGCCGCTAAACCAACTGGGTTAAAGTCAAAAATAGCTTTGTTACCCCAATCGTAATTTCCAGCACCGTCGTAAACTGGAGATGCAGCGTTAATTACTTCAGCAGATCTTACTGGGTTAGCGCCACCTGAACCACTTGGAGGTGCATTGGTTTTGGAATAGGATAAATGAGAGTTAATCCCTGCTTTTAGAAAGCTATTAATTTGATGTGATACATTAATTTTGTTAGTAATTCTAGAGAAATCAGAACCTATAGTCGTTCCTGAGTCGTTAAAATAACCTAACGACATAAACATTTTAGTTAGTTCTGAACCTCCTGATACGTTTAAATTGTAGGTTTGAATAATACCTGTTTTGTAAATTTCATCTCTCCAGTCTGTATTGGTAACTACTTGTGTTCCTGGAATTAATTTACCATTACTGTCTAACGGGTTTTCAACTCCAAACGGATTGTAACCTACAATTTGTTCTACTTCATTGTGCGCATAATCTTGCGCTTGATCAACTGTTTGTCCATCTAGGATTGCTTGATTGTATAATCCCATCCATGACTGTTCGTAAAATTGGGTTGAATTCATTAATTTATACCCTTCTGAAATTCTTTGGGAAACTCCCAATTGGCTACTAAAACTAATTTTTGTAAAGCCAGATTTTCCTTGTTTTGTAGTAATAAGGATAACACCATTGGCTGCTCGTGAACCATATAGTGATGATGCGGCCGCATCTTTAAGAACTGTTACGCTTTCAATATCATTTGGATTGATATCTGAAATTGATCCTGACATTGGAACCCCGTCAAGAACATATAAAGGTGCACTACCTGCACTTAAAGAACCAATACCTCTTATTCTTACAGTAGATCCAGCTCCTGGTTGTCCAGAACTGTTTGATACCATAAGACCAGCCGTAGTACCTTGTAGCGCTTTTTCAAAAGAACTTACTGGTCGGTCTTCAATAATTTTATTATCTATAACTGCAGCAGCTCCTGTATAAGCTTCTTTTGTTGTAGTACCATAAGCTACAATCATAACGGTTTCTAATGCTTCTAAATTTTCTTTTAGGACAACATTGATAACCGATCTGTTATTAACGGGCGCTGTTAATGTTTGCATTCCGATATACGAAAAGACAAGCTTAGCATCTCCACTAGGAGCAGTTATTGCATAATAACCATTAAAATCTGTTAATGATCCCTGGCTAGTACCTGCTACCACAATTGTTACGCCGGGTAAGGGTAGTCCCTTCTCATCATTTACATTACCTTCTACTGTTATTGATTGGGCAAATGTGTAATTTACCCCCATAAGGAACAATAAAATAAGGTAGCCTTTTAGTCTTTTCATTCTTTATTGAATTAATATAATGATATAATTATGTTAAATTACCTACTAGTATAGAAGGTGTTTGTTTAATCAATTTTCCCAGCACCCGAATTAAGGATGCAGGGAAATTGATTTTTATTAATCTTTTTTTATAGTATTTAATTAAACTCCACAAGGAGCAAGTAACTGATCGATAGCAGTATCTCTATCCATCTCAGACCAATTATATTTAAACACTGGAATTCTAGTATTGTTCCAATTTTCAAAATCACCATTTTTTATTCTTGTGAAAATTGGCTCCATAGTACATAATCCTACATTAGTATCACTAGGCATAGCAACTGTAAGGTATGTTTGGTAGTTTTTGAAGTTGTTTAATGAAGCAAATGCATTAAAATCAGTAGCTTCAGTAACAGTTAAGTTTAAAGAGGAAACATCCGTTAAAGCATCGAAACCTTCTAAT
Organism: Lutibacter agarilyticus; assembly: GCF_900188235.1. Lineage (GTDB taxonomy): Bacteria > Bacteroidota > Bacteroidia > Flavobacteriales > Flavobacteriaceae > Lutibacter > Lutibacter agarilyticus. Next base: position 44,224 of record NZ_FZNT01000010.1, read on the forward strand.
TTAGCAGTGTCTCCACCTGGTTCAAACATTCCGGTAGTCTCATCAAATACCCCAGATGTTTTTGATACTGATACATTTAAATTAGTAATTTCTACTAGAGAATTAAAACCATCAAACCAAAATGTATTAGCTTGAACAGTTATATCTGCGTGTGAATTATCTCCCCATTGACTAGCAGGATTATTAGTGTCTACTAACGCATTAAATATACTTACGTTTTCTAAATTACCGTTATAAGAGAATTCAATATTTTCACCTCTTACTTCTGTTACATTATTAAAAGCTTCAGCAGTAATTAAATTTGAATTATTTGAAATATAAACATCACCGCCAATATATGTTAAAGCTGCAAAAGAAGGCATAGTAACTAATCCAGATCCTGCAGTATTCCAATCATAATTGTAATAAATTCTCAATTTCCCTTCTATTCTTGAAAGGTTTGGAACATCAATGTTTGATATAGAAAGGTTGTTTTCTATAACAAAATCTCCACCTAAAGAAGTTCCATCTAGAGTTATTTTTTTTACTTTTGAATATTCACAGATCAAGTTTCCACCAACACTACCTAGCGCTAGGTTTTCAACTGCACCAACATAACTTATTTCAACACTTTTTGTAACATTGGCTGATGACAGATCTAACATAGCTAACGCTCCTATATTTAAATATTCTGGATCGTCAACAAGATATTCATTAATATTAACCTCGTAAACTTGATCCAATTTTGCTAAAGATATAGTAGTTAAAGCTACGTTTTTCTCTGAACTCAAACCACCAGAAATTAACGCAAGCTCGTTAGCCATGAAACTTGTTAAACCTGTATTATTCATAATTTCAACATCTCCACCTACTGAAGATAATTTAGCTAAGTTTATGCTAGCATTAGCGCCAACACTCATAACCATTAAGTCTTCTCCAATACTTTGTAAAGCATCCATTGTAATAGTTGAACCACCTTTAACTTCAAGGCTTTTTCCAATTAATTTTATATTAGCTAAAGCAAGCACGTGAGCATCACCTGTAATAACAACTTTACCTGTAATAATAGTAGCGCCTTGTGTTGTTAAAGCAGTATAATCTGCTTCAGTTATTACGTTTCCGTAAAAAACAGCATTTGCATTTCCTTCAACTTCTTCTTCTAAAACCCCTAAATCAGCTAATAAAGCATGATAATCAGTCCCTAATTCATTTATATCAGATCCTAACTCATTTTCCAAGGTTACTAGGTCTGCTTCTAAACTAGCAATTGCAGCTAATAAAGCTTCTTGTTGCGTTTTTTGAATATTTTCTACGGTTGAGTTTAAATCGTTAATTTGATCTTGTAATTCGTCAATATCTCCATTATTGACACAACTACTAAGCGATAACATACCTGCTAACATTAAAGCAGTAATAGTTCTAATTTTCATAAGTTAAAATTTAAGTTAATTAATATTTAATATTTAGTTAAAATTCACATTCAGCTTTGGCATAATTAAATATTTACTTGAAAATTACAGTACCGCTAAGTATTTATAGGTGTCATTGCATGTGTTGATACGGATTTACATAATGAGACTTTTCGCTAAATTATTTACAATCAGGTTGTTATCTTGTTTTTTTAGAGTAAGTGAAAAAAGAGCGTAATTGCTTTGTAATTAGGTTTAATCTAGGCGAAGTTGATGTTTAGTGTGAATTTTATATAGAAAAAGCGATATTGGTATGAATATTTTTAAATAGTTAACGAAGTGGTGTGATATTTAAAATAAGGGTAGTTGTAACTATTTTATATCGAAGATTTATCTAAATTTTTGATGTATTCTGAAGGAGTTTGGTCAGTGTATTTTTTGAAAATTCTATTGAAGGTTGTTTTAGAATTGAACCCAGCTTTTTCGGCTAAATAATTTAAGGTGTGATCTTGATGAAACCCTTTTTCAATTAAACCCTTTGCTTCTTCCAATCTGAACTCATTCATTACCTCATAAAAGGTCTTATTATAATTTTTATTGAATACTTCTGATATTCGTTTATAGGCAATACCTGTTGAATCCACAAGATCTTGCATTTTAAGATCTGTTTTTAAATAAGGTTTTTCACGTTCTATAAATTGAGATAATATTTCAAAATCATCTTTGTTTTGGTCAGTAATTGTTTTGTTTCCAGGTGTTTTAATACGAACTAAGTTTATAATATCTTCAGATTCAGAAAATAACTCAGGTCTGTTAATAGTGAAGATTGCTAAAATTATTGTAAATAAGCTTAGACCTGCATAAAATATTTTAAAAAGATCTACAAATATCTTAATACTTAATATATCTAAGATAGTACCGGTAGTACCAAACATCCAAAGAATTATATTTATTAAAACAAATAATCTTAACCAATGAAGTGTTGATAATTGAAATTTTGAAAGATGCTTTTTACGAAAATATTGAAATCGGTGTATTTCTCTTAAACAAAAAATACTGTAAAATACACCTTGAAGAATAATTACAATGTTAAAAACGGATTGTGAAATTCTATACCACAGGGGAAAACCCTGTTCAAGCATTTTTAGTTTTGCATCTCCAGTTTGAAGAAAGAAAGGCATCAACACAAATAAATAGAGAATTGCAGGTATGAAATGAAAAAATTGACGTTTTGGGTTTTTAATGTCTCTGTATAAGTAATTTCTTAGATACAGGTACATTAATGGAAAAAACATCAACGTGAAAACATCGAAAACCGCATATAAGTGTACATACCTTGTATAAAAATCTGTTGAATACAAAATAAAAACAAAAACAGTAATGGTCCACGAAAATACCAAAGCACCTAAAATTCTATTCGGAAAAAAATTACCAGGGTAAAAAATAAGATAAATTGATAATAGAAAGGATAAAACACCTCCCATAAGTAGAATTAATTCAAAATAACTTTCAATTATCATTTTGAAAATTTTGAATGAATACTAATGATTTTTGAATGAATATTATACATATAAACGTAAATTCAACTAACAAAGAGTGTTTAATATTATACCAAAAGAGCGATAAATTTAGTAAATTATAGTACTTGTATTTTATGATTTAACTAAACTGTTCGCCTATATTTTTCTCTTGTAAAATTACTGAAATATTTTAGTCTATGACTGTTTTTGTTAAGAATTTGTTCATTTTTCATAAAAAAGTTTAATTTTCATTGAAAAAAATAGATTAGAAAAAATAGATTAATTTTATCGAAAATTTAGGACTGTTGAAGTTCTTAAATAGAAAACATAGAAATTTAGCGTATATATATTATGAGAAGTGATGAAGTAAAAAAGGGGCATCAAAGAACCCCACATAGATCATTATTTAGAGCAACTGGTTTGGTTGATGAAGATTTTGATAAACCATTTATAGGGGTTGCAAATTCCTATATTGAAATTATTCCAGGACATTTTTTTTTAGACCGGGTATCTAGAGTTATTAAAGAAGAAATTAAAGCCAATGGTTGTGTGCCTTTTGAATTCAATACTATTGGTGTTGATGATGGTATCGCTATGGGGCATGATGGAATGCTTTACTCATTACCGTCAAGAGAAATTATAGCAAACTCTATTGAAACAGTTATGAATGCACATAAATTAGATGCAATGATAGCTATTCCAAACTGCGATAAAATTGTGCCAGGTATGATTATGGGGGCTTTACGTGTTGATGTACCTACAATATTTGTAAGTGGTGGCCCAATGAAAAAAGGCTATACAAAAGATGGTACACCTATTGATTTGGCTACAGCTTTTGAGGCTGTTGGTAAACACGAAGCTGGTGAAATGACTGATGAAGAGCTGAATGATATTGAGTGCAATGCTTGCCCAAGTGGAGGAAGTTGTTCAGGAATGTTTACGGCCAACTCAATGAATACATTAATGGAAGCAATGGGAATTGCATTGCCAGGAAACGGAACTATTTTAGCTTTAACAAAAGAGCGTGAGCAACTTTACAGGCAAGCTGCACGAAGAATTTGTGAGATTGCCAAAGACAACGCAGCAACCGAAAAATTCAAACTTAGAAATATTTTGAATGAAAATGCTGTTAGAAACGCATTTGCTGTTGATATGGCAATGGGGGGAAGTTCTAATACTGTTTTGCATATGTTAGCAATCGCTAAAGAAGCTGATGTGAATTTTAATTTGGAAGATATCAATATTATTTCAAAAAGAGTTTCTCATATCGCTAAAATTTCACCAAGTTTATCAACCGTACATATGGAAGATATCAATACTGCAGGTGGTGTAAATGCTGTAATGAAAGAAATGTCGAAAAGGGGAGATAATGTGTTAATTGACAATCTTACAATTACAGGAGAAACAGTTTTAGAAAAAATAAAAGACGCTTTTATAAAAGACACCAACATTATTCATACCATAGATAACCCATACTCAAAAGTAGGTGGTTTGGCTATTTTATATGGAAACTTAGCTGAACAAGGTGCTGTTATTAAAACTGCCGGAATTACTGGTGATAGAGTTTTTACAGGTACTGCTGTTTGTTTTGATGGCCAACAAGAATGCATTGATGGTATTCTAGGAGGGAAAGTAAAAGCAGGTAATGTTGTCGTAATTAGGTATGAAGGTCCAAAAGGAGGTCCAGGGATGCAAGAAATGTTAGCGCCTACTTCATTAATTATGGGAATGGGCTTAGGTGCTAAAGTAGCATTAATAACAGATGGTAGATTTAGTGGCGCAACCCGAGGCGCAAGTATTGGGCACGTAAGTCCAGAAGCTGCAGAAGGAGGTATGATAGGATTACTTAAAGATGGAGATGAAATTCATATTGATGTAGATCAATATATTTTATCCGTAAATTTAAGTGAAGAAGAAATCGATGCAAGAAAAGCGGCATTTGTTCCAATTAAAAAAGAGTTAAATTCAAAATGGTTGAAGCAGTACAGAGCATTGGTAACGAATGCTAGTAACGGAGCTGTTTTAAAAACAGATTTATTTTAAAAAAAATAATCATGGCATAAATATTAAATTCCACAACCAAAATAGTTTTTTTAGTTGTGGATTTGTGATATTTAAAACTATCAAAATAAGTAGGTATCTTATTAAGTGAAAATAATTTGTGTTCGATCTCCATCACACATTTCATAAAATTCACCAATGGTAATAATATCGGATACTTCCTCAGATAAATCTTCTTTTTTTAATTTAAACATGTCAATAGCTAATTTACAAGCGTAAATTTCACCACCACCAGCAGTAATCATTTCTAAAAATTCATCAACAGGAGGCATTCCAAGTTCATCCATTTGTTTACGCATCATTCCTGAAACTGCCGATTCTACACCTGGTAAACCACCTAGCATAGTTGGAAATGGAAGTCCGCCAGGCATACGCATTGCAGGGTTTCCAGTTGTTGCAGTGTGTAAATGATTCATTGATTTTTTGGTAATACCATCCAATCCGAAGAACGTAAAAAACACTTTGGTTTCAATACCTTCCATAACGGCTCCATTTGCCATAACTAAACTAGCATACACATCTTCTAAGCTTCCTTTGGCGCATATTAAGCACACTTTTTCTAAAGGTTTTTTTTCTTTTGTTTCCATTTTTTTAGGTTTTTATTAGATGCAACTTGTTGGTTTTGGTATTCCTGCTATTTTTGATGAGAATTTTAGCGGTCCTTTAGGGAATAAAACATACAGTTCTTTAATTGTAACAATCCCAGATTTACCAACATTTCTAATTGTTAATGCTTCTTTTGCAGCTGTTTTTTCACGTAAATAATTAATTACTTCAAAGTGTTTTGGTGTTAATTCAATTCCAATTTCACTTGCAATTTCTTTTGCTACTTCTTCGTTCCATTGAGTCATATCTTCTAAGTATCCTTCTTCAGAAACATTTAACTCAACTCCTGCTATTGTTTTTAATGACATAATTTTATTTTATTTATAGTTAATAATTTTATTTTTCTTCAGGTTTAATATCAAAAACTTTTCCCTTGAAACTCATATTTCTTGAAACAAACGGAATAGCAATACCTTTTAGCAACATATTCCAATAAATCCATCTAAAGGCTAATTTTCCCCAATGGTTTAATACGCTTTCTTTCAATAATTTTAAAGGACCAATTTTTGCGAATGGAAAATTACCATGTACAGGTTCGGTTTTATAATTAAAATCAATTAGTAAAGCTTTGTTGTTTCCTGTTTCAATAAAACAATTTGCGTGACCATCAAATTCTTTTTTCAATGGATATCCATCAATGTATAAAAGAATATTATCAGTCAAGGTTTCTGCTTGAAAATGTGCCACTGAACCTGCTTTTGAAGCTGGGACATTGGTTGCATCTCCAATCACAAAAATATTTTCGTGGGCTAAAGATTGAAGTGTGTTATGATCTGTAGGAATAAAATTTAAATCATCTCCCAAACCAGATTTTTCAATCACTTCATCTCCCATATTTGTTGGAATAGTTACCAATAAATCAAAAGGAATTCTTCGTCCTTCGTAATCTACAATTTCTTTTTGGTCGTTATCAACACTTTCAATAGCGAAATCAGTCTCAATTTTTATATCTTTTTCATTTAAAAGATAGTTTAAAGCTTTGGTACACGTTGGTTTTGTGAAAGCTCCAGATAACGGAGTAACGTACGTAATATCTACTTTATCTCTAATCCCTTTTTTTCTAAAATAAGTGTCTGCTAAAAATGAAAACTCTAAAGGCGCTACAGGGCATTTTATTGGCATTTCAGTAATGTGAACTACTAATTTTCCACCTTCCCAATTTCTTAGTTTGTTTCTTAAATCAACAGCACCCTCATAAGTGTAGAAATCAAAAATATCTTTTTTCCAAAGCGGGCCTATTAACCCTTCAGTTTCTTCTGGAGCTATTTTAGAACCTGTGGCAATTATTAGTACATCGTAGTTTAGCGTTTCATCTTCTAATACAACTTTGTTTTCTTCAGGAATAATTTTCTCAATTTTTTTCTGAATGTAGTTTACAAACTTTGGAATAAATTTCTTTCCAACTTTTTTTACTTGCTTTTTTGAGTAAATATCAAAAGGAAGAAATAAAAAACCAGGTTGATAATAATGTGTTTTATATTGATCAACAATTGTGATATTCCATTCGTTTGAATACAACTTTGGTCGCAGATGATTGGCCATCATAGTTCCAGCTGTTCCTGCTCCTAATATTACTAAGTTTTTCATATTGAGTATTTTAGTTTTAGTTTATAAAATATGAACTTTTAATCATAGCTTTTAAACACTTAGTAAAGTTACTTAGGTTACATATTTTTTAAGATGATAAATGTCACATAACTATGTTACTTTGGTTACACACTAAAGGGGTGCAATTAATTTTTAGTGTGTATGATATTGCTCTAAAATTCAAAAAAATATGATTACTTTTAACCCATAATTTATGAAGTATGCCTAAAAATATTGAAGAAAAAATATTAAAACTTAGAGAGGAATTGAGAATTCATAATTACAATTATTATGTACTTGATAACCCTACAATTTCTGACTATGAGTTTGATTTAATGTTAAAAGAGTTAGAAAAATTAGAACTAGAAAATCCACAATATTTTGATCCTAATTCTCCAACGCAACGTGTAGGAGGTGAAATCACAAAAAAGTTCAAGACAGTAACCCATAAAAACCGAATGTATTCTTTGGCTAATTCTTACTCAAAAGAAGATTTAATAGATTGGGAGAAAAGAACAGTAAAATTATTAGGCACCAATGATGTTGAATATACTTGTGAATTAAAATATGATGGGGCTTCTATAAATTTATATTATAAAGAAGGAAAACTACTAAGTGCAGTTACCAGGGGAGATGGTGTTGAAGGAGATGATGTTACAGCCAATGTAAGAACTATAAAATCTGTTCCATTGGTGTTACAGCATGATTTTGTTGATGAATTTGAAATAAGAGGAGAAATTATTTTACCTCTTGATGGGTTTAACAAAATGAATGAAGAACGGATAGATATTGGTGAGGAACCCTATAAAAACCCAAGAAATACGGCAAGTGGTAGTTTGAAACTTTTGGATAGTAGAGAAGTTGCAAAGCGACCATTGGATTGTTTATTGTACCATGTGGTTGCAAATAGTTATCCAAAATCAACACATTTTGATATTTTAAATGAGGCCAGAAAAATTGGTTTTAAAGTTCCCGAGGCGATAGAAGTTTGTAAAACTATTGATGCTGTTTTTAATTTTATTGAAAAATGGGATGAGAAACGATACAGTTTGCCTTATGACACAGATGGAATTGTTGTGAAAGTAAATTCATTAGCTCAGCAAGATGAACTAGGGTACACTGCAAAAGCCCCAAGATGGGCAATTGCTTATAAATTTGAAACGGAGCAAGAAAGTACTATTTTAAAAGAGATTACGTATCAAGTTGGAAGAACAGGTGCTATTACTCCTGTTGCAAATTTAGAACCTGTGGAATTGGCAGGAACAATAGTGAAAAGAGCATCATTACATAATGCAGACCAAATTGAAAAGCTTGATATTAGAGTTGGAGATACTGTTTATGTTGAAAAAGGAGGGGAGATTATACCTAAGATTGTTGGAGTTGATTTCAATAAAAGACCACAAAATTCTGAAACTACTAACTATATAACTCATTGCCCTGATTGTAATACTCAATTGGTGAGAAATGAAGGCGATGCCAAGCATTATTGCCCTAATGAATATGGTTGCCCAACACAAATTACAAGTCGAATTCAACATTTTATTAGCAGAAAAGCAATGAATATTGATGGCTTGGGAGCAGAAACCATTGAGTTATTGTTTAAGGAAGGGTTGATTCATAATTATGCAGATTTGTATGATTTGAAAGAAGAGCAAATAATTCCATTAGAGCGAATGGCTGAGAAATCAGCTAAAAATATTATTTTAGGAATACAAAAATCAAAAGAAATCCCCTTTGAAAAAGTTTTGTTTGCTTTGGGAATTCGATTTGTTGGTGAAACTGTAGCTAAAAAACTGGCAAAATATTTTAAATCTATTGATGCGTTGCTAAGTGCAAGTTTTGAGGAACTGATTACAGTTGATGAAATTGGGGATAAAATTGCAGAAAGCGTTCTTAATTTTTCTTCGAATTTAATTAATATTCAATTGATTGATCGCTTAAAGTCTTATGGTGTACAATTAGAAGTTTCTGAAGAATCGCTTGAAGGTAAAACTGAAGTACTTACCGGACAAGTATTTGTGGTTTCAGGTGTTTTTACCGAATTTAATAGAAACGACTTAAAAAAATCTATAGAAGATAATGGAGGTAAAGTAGCGAGTTCAATCTCTAAAAAAACCAATTATGTAATTGCAGGGGATAATATGGGACCTAGTAAATTGGCAAAAGCTGAAAGTTTGGGGATTCCAATTATTTCAGAATTAGATTATATGGCTATGCTAGAAAACAATTAAATTATAAAAATAATAAAGCCGTTTTAAACGGCTTTATTGATTTCTTCTTTAATAAAAAATTAAATATTTTCAATAATAATTCTGTTTCTACGTATTTTAATTTTCCCTTCGTTTTCTAAAACTTTAAGCAATCTAGAAACAACAACTCTTGATGTGTGGATGTCATTTGCAATTTCTTGATGTGTAATGATTAAAATATTGGTGTCAAGCACTTTAACTTTGTCTATCAAATACTTGTGAAGCCTGTCGTCTAATTTCATAAAAGCCAAACTATCAATAGATTCTACCATTTCAATTAATCGCATATGGTACGTGTCAATCACAAATTCTCGCCAAGTTTTATATTTAGCCAGCCAAGCATCAATCATATCAACAGGAATAAAAATACCTTCAGTATCTTTTTCAGTAATACCTCTAAACATACTTTCGGTTCTATGAAGACAGTTCACAAAAGAGATTGCACAAGTATCACCTTTTTCTATATAGTAAAGTGCAATTTCTTCTCCGTTATCATCTTCTCTAATAATTTTAACAGCACCGTTTAAAATTAAAGGAACATGGGTCATTTTATCACCTATATCAATTAAAATCTCATTGCTATGGATGGTTCTTAAAATACCAACCTTAATAATTTCGTCAATTAGCTCCTTTTCAAAAACAGTAGTATAATAATCTTCTAGTTTTTCACGTAAAATTTCTTTATCTGTAGTCATATTTTTATGAGAATAGTGCACTCTTAACAAAGTTACAAATATTCATAAAAAAACTCCTAACATTTGTTAGAAGTTTTTTAAACTTAAAATATAATTTAGATTAGAATCTTATTTGCATTTGAAAAAGTAAAGCATCGTTTTTTACAGAAGGTGTTTCGCTTATGCTCTGATAGTTTACTTGTAAACGTGTTTTATCGTTAAAGAAATAATTAGCACCTATTGTAAGCATTTCTTGGTAGCCTAAATATTTAATGTCTGTATCTGCATCAAAATACTCCCACTTTAAGACAGGTTGTAATTTAATTTTCGACATATATGAAAGCATTAAATAAGCTCCCTGTCTGTTGTCTCCTAATTCTAAAGGAGTTGAACCACAACCACCACCAGCGGCTCTATTATAATCTCCATTGTCATGAATAAATTCACCTTGTAAAGCAAAACCTTCATAATCTGCCACAAACTCAAATCCGTAAGTAGATCTTTCTTGGGTGTTATTATTTGGGTAACCATATCTAAAGCTTGCACCAATATTTAGAAAATCAAAAGGAGTATAAACAACATTTCCAATAAAATCTTTTTTGGTATTATTATCAACAACTCCAAGTCCTCTACCATTCATTAAAGCAACTCTATATCTAACTTTAGTGGTATTATCTCCACCTAATAGCATTAGACCATAATCTCTTTGAGGAGCTACAATTTGGTTTACAACAATTGATCGGTCAATGGTCATTAATCCATAACAAGCAGTGATGTTTTCCAAACTAAAAGGTTGTTTAAAAGAACCTAAAGAAGCCTTTACCCATTTGTATTTATCATAAGTAACAAAGGCGTCTAGTAAATACATGTTTCCATCTGCAGAAATAAAATCACTAGATTCGATAGAGAAATAATAAGAAAAGCTTCTATTAGCTCTACCTCTAACACCAAAACGTGCTCTTTTAAAGTTAAATGTATTGGTAGAAGGTTCGGTAAAATGCGCTACAAATTGCGGCTGAATGTATCCAAAAAATATTAAACTACTGGTTTTTGGAGCTCCACCTGTTGTTGAAGTAGCAGGTAAATCATCTTCACATCCTTGAGAAAATACTGAAGTACTACTAAGAACTAATACGATGGTGAATAGGTAAATTATTTTTGTTTTCATTTGTGTTAGATTTTAAAAGCCTTAAAACGGTTCTTTTTTTGAAAAGAATTTATTTAAAAATTTATTTTAAGGCTTGATTTTAATGATTTATTTAAGTTGATAGGTGTTAATTTACTAATGGTAATTCCTTTGGAACACTTGACCCAACACTCCACTGGTTTGATGTCCAAGCACTGTTTGAATGGTATAAACCATTCATACCAAAAGTTAAACTATAAGCATCATAACCTAAAACTCTTAAACATGCAGTTATAACCGCTGATGTTTGCCCTGTATAACAATAAGTTACTACTTTTGCTCCAGGAGTAGGCTCTAGCCCTTTATAAGAATTACTAGCCAATGTTAGCGGAAGTATTCTGTACGCATTTGTTAAATGCCCAAACCCAATATAATCTGCACCACTAAAGAAGTTGTTTATAAAATAACCGCTAGGGTTTGCAACAACATCGGCATTTGTAACGGTTTTAAAACCATCTTGCACTGCTTGTTCAACTCTACTTTTTAAAATTGCTTCACCATTTTGAGATAAACTTGAAATAATTGGATCACTTAGTACTAACGGGGCAATTTCTTTGTCGTAACTCCAACTAGGTGTGCCTTTTGCTACATCTTTTATATTGTTGTTCCAAGAACCTGCCGTAGTTGTGTTCCAGCCCGACATTCCCCATTTTAAAGCGCGTGTATGAGAATAACCATATAAGCGCATTAAAGCAGTTGCGTAACAAGCAGTTTGTCCCGTATAACAAACTACCAATACAGGTTTAGACCCTGCAGCAGCACCTTCGTTTAAAATGTCTTTGAAAGTAACATTTTTAGCACCTTCAATATGATTTTTAGCAAAATCGGTACCACTTCTAATATCAATAATATAGTACTTAGCTAAAAACGATGCTAAATCGGCTTCAGCGGGAGCTCCTACAACAAATTTTTCTCCATCGGCATTGGTAATAATTTTATCAATGTCTAGATTGTTGTTAATCATATAATCTTTCATTAATGTGAAAGCAGGTGTTAAAACTTCAGGTTCGTCACCTTGGTCACAGGAGGTCAATAAAAATGTTGGGACTAACAATAGTCCGATTACTATTAAAGATAATTTTCTCATGATTTGTTTGGTTGTTTATGTTTGTATTATTTTAATTATTCTACAATAGGGAAGTTTTTAATTTCATTTTTAGTCCATCCATTTAGTCCTTTTTCAACTAAGGTTGAATTCATATAACTGTTTGAGCCGTATGCTAAATTATAAACATCATAGCCTATCACATTTAAGTAGGCAACAGCATAGGCAGCTGATAGTCCAGTATCACAATTCACCAATATTTTTTTGTTCGCAGGAATTTTGTATAAACTAGTAGATGAAGCTAAGCATTGTTTAGGTTGGTATTGAACGGCTCCTTTTAGGTGGCCTTCATTGTAGCTTTCTTCGGAAGTATAATTCACAATAAAATAGTCCGCAGGGTTTTCAAAAGCTACTGCAGATTTTACAATAAATTCTTTATAAGGTTTCGCAAATGCTTCTTTAATACGTGTTTGTAAAATTTCTTTGGCATCAGTTTTTCCTGTGTTTAACATAGGAGTACTTACAGCTTCAAGTTTTGAATTTGCAGTTTTCTCAACTTGATCTATATATTCATCTTTTGAATTTTTAATCCAAATATTTGTTGCGAATTCTTCAGCCCAAGAGCTCATTCCCCACTTTAAACTATACACATTGTTAAATCCGTATAAGCGTAATAAACTTGTGTAGTAAGATGCTGATTGACCAGAATAGCAAATAATTGTGATTTTGTCGTAAGCAGTAGGATCAATTTTGTTTTCAAAATAATCTAATAACTCTGGGCCTTTTACATTTTTAGATTTTTTAATATGACCATAGTCAAACCAGTCGCCGCTTCTAATATCTAAAACTAAATATTTTTCGTTTTTCAGATTTTCTTTAACTTCTTCAGCTGTAATTAGTGCAGGAGCTAAGGTGTTGATAAAATTTCCATTTGATTCTAAATATTGAACCAAAAGTTCAAATTCTGAAGGTGGATTGTTTGTTGGTTTTTCAATATTTTTAAAGCTACTTAATATGATTGTAACTCCGAAAAATAATACGAGGTATAGTGTTACTTTTTTCATTGGATATTTATTTAAAGTATAAATGTTTGTTTATACTTTAAATTTAAAAACCAACACGTTTTAGATTCCTGATAAAAGTCATAAAACGACAGTATGTAATTGTTCTTTTTAGGTACTTTTGTTACATATCTAAAAGCTTGTTATATAGGTTGTTGTGTGTTATTTTTTTATTTTGTAAGAGGCTAATTTTAATGGTGAATCAATTCTTTTATAAAGTTCAATTTTATAGCGTATTTTTTATGTCGAATAGAAAGAAGGTTGACTTAGAAATTCAACTGTTTTCCAAAAAAAAAGAAGGCTGTTTTTTTTAAAAAACAGCCTTCTTTTTTTGTTAACAACCTCCTTCGGTTGGCATTTTTTTCTTCTTTTTAATAGGAATTACTTTTTTTGGTGGCGAAGGTGTTTTAGCTTTTGGTTTTTCTTTAACCATGGCTTTTTTTAGCGATGCTGCAATAAAAGCATTTACATCAGCTTCAGATAGCTCTAAGGTTGCGTTTTGTGTAACTAATTTATTTTGAGTATAAATTAAATTAATGGTCGCAATTTTTAAGTTTGTATAACCTAACTGGTTTAAAATCATATAAGGGGCAAGCGCTTCATTTGGGTTAGCTCCGTATAAAACTACAGTTGTATTTTCATTTTTAAGTTTATCAAAAATGATTTTATTTTCCTCATTCAAAATTTCTGCAGCTTGTATATTGATTGCATTTTCTAGATGTCCTTTTTGAAATTCAAACGGACTTCTAATATCAATAATTGCTGCATCTGTAGTTGGTATGTTGTTTAATGAAATTAAAAAATTATCTGAAACAACATTTTCAACTGCTTGTTGAGGTGTTAATTCATAAATGTATTTTGGTCGTTTATATGTTAATAACCCAATAAGTATTATTAGTATAAATAGTACTGAAGCTATTGATATTCTTTTGGTTTGTTCTAATTCTTTCATAAAAAAGGTTTTATACTATTTAAAAACTAACATCCGCCTTCAGTAGGCATTTTCTTTTTCTTTTTAACAGGAACAATTGTTTTTTTAACAACTGCTTTTTTAGCCGGAACAGTTTCCTTTTTTACTTGTTCTGGATAAGCAACTCCAAAATACATACTCGCTGCTTTTCTAGTTGAATATAATTCAAATGCTGTAGCAGCCATGTTCTCTGTAGGTTTTGTTGGATTTATGATGGTATGAAACCAATTATTTAAACCGCCTTCTAAAACACGTAGATTTTTATAATCTAATCTATTGCAAATAATCCAAGCTTCATTTGCGTAAAAATGATCGTTTGAAAATAAAACCACATCATATTCATCTTGATTTAAATAGGCTTCAAAATCTTCATCTAATAATTTATCAAGTGGAATATTAATAGCATTTGGCAGGCTATATTTATTGTAGCTTTCTTCGTCTCTTACATCAATAAATAAATAAGAAGGATCTTGATTTATAATTAGTGAAGCTACTTCATCAGTTGAAATATATCTTTCAGGGCTAATAGCTCTACCTAACAATTCTTGAGGTTTAATACCTTCGTGTTGTTGGTATTTTGGTAATAATACTAATCCACCAGCAAGTAAAATTAAAATACAGGCAAGAATCATGTATCTAAACGACGACGCTTTTGCTAATTTTCTGTTTATCATTTTTAATGTTGTTTAATTAGTAAAATATTTTTTTAGTTCTTTTTCTTACAAAATCAGAAACCAGAAAAGCTACAATAGCTATTAATGAAAATATAAACACAAACCAATATGGATTTACTCCAAACGTGTCCATTAGTGTAATGTTTCCATAAAAATAACCGTTGTAAAGAGGTTCAAATAGTTCAAATAATTCAGAAAAAATAAATACACCAATCATAATACCTATTACATAAACGATGGCATCAATTTTACCAATGGCAACTGCGCATAAACTTGTACCTGGGCAAAAACCACCAGCTACAAACCCAACACCCATTACAACACCTCCAATTATTGCTCCCCATAAATAAGTTGGGTGCACATATAATTGGGTCATATCAACATAGCCTAAATAATCCATGTATAAAACACCTATCATTGATACCAATGCTGCTGTAAAAAATACTTTTAATACAGCAAAATCATAGCCGTAAAATACACCTGCTAATTTTCTTGATGATGAAAATCCTGATGATTCTAAAATAAACCCAAAGAAGATACCAATGATGATTGCAATAATACTGTTCCACTCTTCAGGAATTATACCGTTAGGAATTAAAGGTCCCATATATTTTTTTAATTTTTAGTTGTTAAATCCAATTTTTTCTAAAGAAATAAGCTGCGATATAGCCTGTTCCAAAAATACCTATCATAGTTAAAAAACCTCCAGATGAGATTACCGCCATACCACTTAGTGCTGCACCACTTGTACACCCACGAGCTATTTGTGCTCCTAAACCAAATAGGATACCGCCACCTAAAGCAAAGATTAATCTTCTTTTTGAAGTGATTTTTGGAGAGTGTTGTACCCGCCATCCAATTCTACCAGACAATCCACCAGAAATAAAAGCACCTAATAAAACACCTAAAGCTTCCAATGCTAACCAGTTGTTCATAGGAGATTTATCTTCAGAAATAAATTTGCTGTAATACGCGTTGTTTTCAGCATGTGTAGGAGCTACTGTGTCTACAATTGTTACCACACCACTTTTCATTGCTCCACTAGCACCTAAACCTCTTCCTGTTATAAAAAATGTAAAAAGCATTAAGATTCCAAGTAAAAATCCTCCAAAATAAGGATTCCAATAAATGTGTTTGTTTGTAATTTTATCTAAATTCATAATTTACATTTTTAATATAAGTAACGTGTTATTTGTCCGGCTTCAACCATTACAAATCTAAATACCAACCCACCAATAAGTATTAATATTGCAGGTACAGCAACGGGTACTTTAAAGCCCATAATTTCAATAGTTTCCATAATGGCAGGTACAATTAAACCAAGTATAATTACAAAGCCAAAGAACATTAAAGTAAACTCACCGCCCACTAATAATTGCATTGCTTCTAATTGAACTTCAGAACCAGCGTACATTCCCATTAACATGTGTACTATTAATCCTAATTCAATAATAATTAAGACTAAATCTATTTTGCTGAACAGGTGTCTTTCTTTAGCGCTTTTGGCTAATAAAATTATAGTTGCCGCTCCTGTTGAAAGTCCAGATGTTAAAAATAATGGACCTAAAATGGCATTATTCCATAAAGGTCTTGCGTTGAAGGCTGATAATAAAATTCCTGTATATATTCCTAAAACAACAGACAATGGAATTAAAACTAATGCCATATTTTTTCTGTTCTTTTGAAGGAATTCTTCAAGGTTAATAAACCATTTGTAATTTAATTTCCACTTCGGAAATAATTCAGAATAATAACTAAGTACCCATAAAAATGATATAGGTGTAATAATTAGTAATACCCAAGCACCCCAACTCATAGGAGATTCAATTCTAATGGTAGTGTACAGTCTCCAGAAATACAATTTGTGAGTCAAATCGTAAAACAATGCTAATAAACCTAAAGTTAAAGCGATTGGCGAAACAATAGACGCAAATTTTACACTTGTAGGGTATTGTTTATCTTTTCCTAGAACAGTAATCAATCCTGCAAAAAATAACAATCCTGCAGCTAAACCTCCTAAAAATAAATATACTGAAATTGGCCAATGCCAAATTTGTAATGAAGGATCTATATTCGGAATATTTCTTCCGCTTGTAAATAATTCTTCTTGCATAATCTAAAAATTAAATTAAATAATAAACATGAGGTTTAGTTCCGGCTTCTGGAGCTAAAGTTTTATATTTTCGCTTTTTTAATAATTCTGAAACCTCACTATTTGGATTGTCTAAATCTCCAAAATACATACATTTGGTTGGACAAACCGATACGCAAGCAGGAAGCTGACCTTTTTCTAATCTGTGGTGACAGAAGGTACATTTATCAACATAACCATCAGGGTGCTGGTAACGAGCGTCATAAGGACAAGATTCTATACAAGCACCACAACCAATACATTCGTCTCCAGTAACCAACACAATACCATTGTTTAATTGATGACTAGCACCTGTTGGGCAACAACGTACACAAGGAGCATTTTCACAATGATTGCAACGTTCAGATTTTAGTTCTAATTCTATACTTGGATATGCGCCATTCACAGTTTCGGTAATCCAATCTCTACAGTACCCAATTGGTACATCGTTTTCAGTTTGACAAGCAACAACGCAGTCGCTACAACCAACACATTTTAACGTGTCTATAACCATTGCATATCTCATATCTCAGTATTTTTATGTGGGTTTTCAGTTAAAATAGTTACAAAATTTCCTCTCATACCTGTTCCTCCCATAATTGGATCAACGGCTATTTTTGAAATTAATTCTGTATCATTAATACCTTTTCCGTAGGCACGACTTAATTGTTTTTCTTTATGACCAAAACCGTGCACCATATATACAGAATCCCAACGAATGCGTTCGGTAACTCTTACTTTAATTCCGAAACTAGAAATAATATCATCTTGATTTTTTAACCAAACTTCTTGTCCCGTTTTTAAACCAATAATTCGTGCAACTTTAGGATTTACCCAAAGGTTATTTTCACTTTTTAAATCGTTTAAATTAGGATTATTAGCCGTTCTGCTAAACGTATGCATAGGGGCTCTTCCGTAGTTTAATCTATAAAAACCTTGTTCAGGTTCAGGATGTTTAGTGTATTTAGGCATTGGGTCAAAACCTAAATCTTTCAATTCTTGAGAATACAATTCAATTTTTCCACTTTGTGTTGGAAAGTTATACGTTTCATCTTCATTTAAGAATAAAGGACCAGAAGTACGAGGGTAATTTTTAACTCCAATTTTCTTCATTTCATCTAATGAAGTACCCATTTTTTGAAGTTGCCATTCAATAACTTCTTCAAAATCATCATAATTAAAAAATTCTCCAACACCCATTCGTTCACCCAATTGTTTGGCAATCCACCAAGTTGGTTTAGAATCGTATTTTGGTGGCACCGCAGGAACTCTAACTGCTATTGAAGGTTCTCTGTTTGTGGCAGATCTAATTCCGTCATAACGCTCTAGGTACGTGCATTCTGGCAATACAACATCGGCATAACCAGTAACATCCATAGGCATGGTATCTATTACAACCATAAACTCTAAAGCATCTATAGCTTCTTTCAATAGTTTTTGATTCGGAATTGATTTTGTAATATTTGTCCCCGCTACTAACCAAGCTTTTACAGGATATTTGTTTTCAGGGTTTGGAATAGATGCTTTTACAACTTCAGTAGTAATTCCCATTTGCGCTAAAGGATATTGAGCGCCAATTTCATGCCAACCCCATTTTGGATGCGGATATGCAGGATGTGGGTATTTTGGTACTTTTATACTTTCTTTAAAATAAAATCCACCTCTACGTCCCCAAGAGCCTAATAAAGCATTTAAACTAGCCATAGCTCTTGCGCGTTGCGTATCATCACCATACCAAGTTACATGACGACCAGGATGTACTATTACTGAAGGCGCTGCATGTGCCATTGCTCGTGCAGTTTTTCTTATTTCTTCAGGCTCAATAGTTGTAATTCCGTAAGCCCACTCAGGAGTGTATTGACTTACATGCTCTTTCAATTCTTTAAATCCTAAAGCATATTTTTTAACATATTCTTTATCATATAGATTTTCTTCAATTAAAACATGCATCCACGCTAACATTAAAGCAATATCGGTTGCAGGTTTAATAGCTAACCAATGTGTAGATTTACTAGCTGCTGTTGAAAACCTTGGATCAACAGTAATAATAGTTGCGCCGTTATCTATAGCATCAGACATTTCTTGCACTTGTGAATTGTGCATGTTTTCACCAATATGCGAACCAATTAAAACCAAACATTTGGTATCTCTAATATCTGTTGGTTCAGGAGACCCAACCCAAGAACCAAAAGTTAATGCAAATCCTGTTTCACGAGGCCCTCTACATTGTGCATAAGCAGGTTCAGCTATGGTATCAGATCCAATAGCTTTGTATAAGTGTTCTAAATGTGCTCCAGGAGCACCGTGTTTAATTAATCCTAAAGATTCTGCACCATACTTTTCTTTAATACCATTAAATTTAGAGGCAATTAAATCAAGTGCTTCTTCCCAGCTGGCTTCTCTAAAAGTTTCTTCACCATTAACGGTTGTTCTAATTAATGGTGTTTTCAAACGGTCTTCATCATTGTACATTCCTACGCCACCTGTTCCTCTTGGGCACAAGCGACCGAAACAATGGGGATCGTTATCATTACCAATAATTTTTTTAACGGCACCTTTTTCATCTGTATAAGTCCAAGCAGCACACTTCCAAAAACAAACTTCGCAATAGGTAGGGGTTCTTTTAAATTTTTTAGCAACATTTTCTTTAACAAGCTCATCTATATATGAATTAGATCCAAACATATTTAAAGCGCTTGTTGTAGCTGCTACACCTCCCAAACCTAAAGCAGAAATTTTAATAAATTTTCTTCTTGAAGTAGTCATAAGTTTATTTGTTTATTTCAGGGGTAAAGATATTTACCGAGACTAATGTAGAGTATGATAAAAGTCATAAAAACTCAAACGAGATAGTAACATAGGTTACATTAAGTGATTGATAATCAATATTATAAAAGTAACAAATGTGACATAAAAAGGTTTTGTTATTGGGAATCAGAGACTTGCAGTATTCTTAATTTTTTATGTGAAATTTATTTTATTGTAACTTTGTTCAGTCATTATATATTATGAATAAAAAAAATACTGTTAGCTGGTTTTTTGGAGTTTTCTTAGTTGTATTACTTCTTTTGTTTTTCTTTAAAGAAAATCTATTATATCATAGTTTTAATTCTATTGAAGATGAGTATGTTAAAATTGAAACAACTACTACTGAAAGTTGTTTAACTTGTCATAAAAACACCAAAGGATATTCTAATTATCATAATCCTGATTTAATTGGTTGTGCAAGTTGTCATTTAGGAAATACTATTGCGATTGAAAAAGATATAGCTCATAAAGGAATGGTTTTAATCCCAGGAAACCTTTCTGACGCAGCAAAAACCTGCGGAAAATGTCATCCTAATGAACTGCATAAAATTGAAAATTCATTAATGACTTCAAACAGTGGTATAGTTGCGGTTGATAAATATATTTTTGGGGAAGCAGATTCGCCAAACGCTCAATATCATATACAGTTGATTAAAAATTCAGCGTCTGATAAACATTTGAGAGATTTATGTGCTAATTGCCATTTAGGAGCTGAAAAAAAAGAGTTTGGTGCTATTACACAGTTAAGTAGAGGTGGAGGTTGCAATGCCTGTCATTTAAATTATTCGGATGAAGCTAAGCAAGATTTAGAAATGTATATTTCTTCGGGAAAAAATACGTTACCAATGCATCATCCTGCTACTAATATTTTTGTTAAGAATGAACATTGTTTTGGTTGCCATAGTCGTTCAAGTAGAATTTCAACCAATTATGAAGGTTTTCAAGAAACGCTATTTGATGAAAGTGCTGTTGTAAATAAAGAAGGTTTTAAAGTTTTTGAAGACAAACGTGTTTATAAATATATTGAAGAAGATGTGCATCATACAAAAGACTTGTTGTGTATAGATTGCCATTCATCACATGAAGTTATGGGTGATGGTAAAAAATACACGCACGAAGAGCAGGCTGTAAAAGTGCAATGTTCAGATTGTCATTTTAAAGAAAAGCCAAATACAATTCCTTACGATTCATTAGATGCCGAAAGTTTGTTGGTTTTTTTACATAGAGATTATGAACACACCGATAAGCAAATAATAGCAGTTGAAAATGGAGGGCATCCTTTGGTGAATACTTTTATAGATTCTGTTGGAAATGCTTTTTTAATTGGAAAAAAAGATGGTGAATTACATCCGTTGAACCCACAACCTGAAATTTGTTCTAGAGACAATGCACATAAAAATGTGAGTTGTTCCACCTGTCATAGTTCGTGGACTTCTCGTTGTATTGGCTGTCATAATGAATTTGATTCAAATGAACCAAGAGCTTTTGATTTATTGGATAAAAAATATGGAAAAGGGCAGTGGAAAGAGTTTGTGGCCGAATTTTCTTCGTCGTTACCAGCAATGGGAGTTCGTTCAACCAAAGAAGGAAAGCGTATTGAACCTGCTATTCCGGGAATGATTTTAACAATTGATAAAGGAAGTTATGCAGGGAAAGAATTAGGGAAGGATGTTTCGTTTCACAGATTGTATGCTCCAAATTCACCACATACAACAATCTCAAAAGCAAGAGATTGTAAAAGCTGTCATACAAATTCGGCTAGTTTAGGCTATGGAAATGGAACTCTAAAATATGTAATTGAAAATAAAGTTGGAAAGTGGCAATTTATACCGGAATATGCTAACAATCCAAATGATGGCTTGCCTGAAGACGCTTGGATTCCATTTCTAAAAGAAGTTGATGTTGCTGTTGTAAATTCAACACGAACCGATTTTAGACCGTTTTCGGTAAAAGAACAACAACAATTATTGTTAGTGGGCGCATGTTTGCAATGTCATAAAGAAAATTCAAGCCTCATGCAGCAAAGTTTAGTTGAAGGAATTCAGCCACTTTTACAGCAATTATCTAAAGATTGTGTTTTGCCTGTTTGGGATTAGTTTTTAAAAGTTTATAAAGGGACTTTATCTTTATGTTTAAAGCGTTTATGAGTCCATAAATAATATTCGGGTTGTTTATACACATGATTTTCAACCTTCTTTAAAAAGTTGTCAGTGAGTCCATAAGCCGAATTTTTTGTTGATTTTTCTTGAACCAAACTAAATGAAGTTTCGTAATAACCACGTTTTACTTTTTTGGTTTCAATAAAAACCATGTTCATGTTGTATTTTTTCACTAACATTTCAGCTCCAGTATGAATAGGTACTTTTACATTAAAAAACGTACTCCAATAATGCGTTTTATTTAATTGAGGAGACTGATCACTTAACAAACCATAAGCTGCCTGAATGTTATTTTGAGAGTTATAAATAATTTCAGAGACAATATTTGAGGTAGGTAGCATAGTGGTGCCGAATTTGGCTCTAGATTTTAATATTTTATTATTGAAATATTTATTTCCAATTTTTGAGTACGCTGCATATCCTTTATATTTAACAAATGAATCTAAACTCATAATCCATTCCCAATTTGCATAATGTGGACCAACAAGAATAATGCTTTTACCATCCTTATATAAATCATTTAAAAAATCAATATTTGTAAAGGTGTAATGTTTGTAAATTAATTCTTTTGATGCTGTAAATGTTTTAATCATTTCAATAAAAACATCTACAAAATGTTTGTAAAATTTTTTGCGAATTATTAGTAATTCTTCAATTGATTTTTCGGGAAAGGTTAATTTTAAATTATTTAACACTACTTTTTTTCGATACCCAATAACATAATAAAGTATTAAATAGATAAAGTCAGAAATAATATATAAAACTCTAAATGGTAATATTGAAAGTATCCAAATAAAAGGATATGCTAAAGTATAAACGAAAAGATTCATTGTGAAATTTTAAAGCAGTTAATTAATTTGAAGATGTTTAATCCACTGCTAAATTTGGATATACTCTTATTTTTGGTAAATAAATGTATTTAATGTTTTAAAACGGTTACTTAATATAGTTAAAACCAATTTTAATTACAAGGTGCAATTTATAAATCTTTTTTGAAAATGAGGTGTATTTGTTGAACTATTATTTTGGCGCTTTATCTTTATGCTTAAATCGTTTATGTGTCCAAAAATAGTATTCGGGTTGTTCTTTTATTTGTTGTTCAACTTTTTTTAAGTAAAGTTCAGTCAATTCAAAGTCAGTATGCTTACTAGCATCATTAGTAATTGTACTCAATGTTGTTTCGTAATACCCTCGTTTTATTTTACGAGTATCTAAAAATACTATATTCATATTGTATTTTTTTGCCAATAGTTCAGCACCTGTATGTATAGGAACTTGTATACCTAAAAAACGACTCCAATAAGTGTTATTTCTTAATTGAGGAGATTGATCACTTAACATACCGTAAATAGACTGTATGTTGTTTTGATAATTTTTTAACATCAATGGAATAACTTTTGAAGACTGTGCTAGTTTAACTCCAAATTTTTCTCGTGTTTTAATCACTTTTTTATTGAAATAAGGGTTGCTAACTCTAGTGTAAACAGCAATAGCATTGTAATTTATAAAGGCATTCATTCCAATTATCCACTCCCAATTTGCATAGTGAGCACTTATTAGAATTACACTTTTTCCATCTTTTTTAAGTTCTTGAACCAGCTCAATATTTTTGTAAGTATAACGTTTGTCTAATTCTTTTTTTGAGATGGTAAATGTTTTAATCATTTCCATAAAAATATCTACAAAGTGATGATAGAACTTTTTCCGAATTATTAGTAATTCGGCAGTTGATTTATTAGGAAATACCAATTGTAAATTGTTTAAAACCACTTTTTTTCGATAACCAATTAGATGAAAAACAATAAAGTAAAAAAAATCGGAGATTATATATAATAATCGAAATGGTAAAATAGAAATAAACCAAATAATAGGATATACTAGAATGTAAATTATTAAATTCATCATAACAAGCACAAAAATAATATTTATTTTTGAATACTTTATATGACTTTAATTCAATATCAGCATTTTTTCATACTTTCGTTTTTCATTAAAAATAAGTAAATAATGAATATTGATACATCAGTACTTTTTATAATTATTACAAATGTTTTAATTTCTATAAAAGGTTTTAGTGATCGCTCTTTTTTTGACAAATATAAGTTTCAGATAGGAGCTATAAAGCGTGGTGAAAAAATAAGAATTGTTTCTTCAGCTTTTTTACATGTTGACTACTTACATTTAATTTTGAACATGTATGTATTGTATATTTTTGCACCTCAATTAATTCAAAATTTAGGAGTTATTAAATTTTTAATTATATATGTAGGGAGTTTATTTACTGGGAGTTTATTTACATTAAGTTTTCATAAGAATGAGTTGTATTATAGTGCTGTAGGAGCTTCTGGAGCTGTGGCTGGTGTAATTTATGCAGCCATATTACTCAACCCTAATATGAGGTTAATTATGTTTCCGTTACCTATACCAATTCCGGCTTATATATTTGGAGTAGGTTACTTATTGTATTCTATATATGGTATGAAAAATAAATTGGGTAATGTTGGTCATTCGGCGCATTTAGGAGGTGCAATAGGAGGTTATGGGTTAACTTTACTAGTGTCGCCAAATATATTTATGCAAAGTACTGTAACCGTTGTTTTATTAGGAATCCCAATAATTTTATTATTGTTATTTGGAAATAAGTTAAAGTAAAAAGTTTATTTAAAGTTTTTTGGAACTTTCATGTTTTCATCCATCTCTCTTTTTAAATCTAGCGCTTGGATATAAACAGACATTTTATTTCTTAAGAAATAAAGAATAACCATTATAATTACTCCGATTGGTACCGTATAGATGAATTCTATTTCATCATAATATAATTCACTATCATTAATTACTGCAATAATTTGAAATAAGTATATAGAGATAGGAATAATCAAGGCATGTACCCACCAATGCTTGTTTGTAATAAACCAAATAATTAAAAGAAAAAAAGGAACAAATTTACCAAAGAAAGTATAAACGTAAGATTGAACATATTTATAATAACCTCCTTTTATTTCAAATCCGAAAAAAGTTTTATAAACTTCTACATCATCAGGAATAGCTCTATAGATGTATAATAGGTATGGAGTTGAAACTATTAAAATTATAATTAGACTACCAAGTAATAATGATCTTCTTTTTTGATTTTTCATTAAGCAGTGTTTCGGGGTTCTAATCTATAAATATAAATAAAATATTCTAATTAAAAAAAATGACCCAATAAAAAAACCACAATATAAACTATATTGTGGTATGTTTTTTGAAAAATTAGATACTAAAATCTAATTTTAAAGGTTGAGTTTAATTTAACCTTGTCTTGGAATGATAACTCTATCTTTTCTAACAGCTTGGCTGTCTGAAGAAGTGTAACTGTAAACTGTAACTGCTACAAAAGCAGATACCATAAGTAATCCGAAAATTAATTTTAATTTTTTCATCTTTAGTAAGAATTAAATGATTAGTAAGAACATCAAATGTAATTAAATCTTAATAAAAAGCAAAAGTTATCCTGCTTTATTTTTAAGTGTTTTTAAAAATAAAGAGAATCAGGAGTTTTTAAAATTTTGATTTTCAAGGGTTTGCTGCTTAAATATCAATATTGAAATCACTCAAAATTTTATTAAATAAAATTTCTATTTTGGAGATTTTAAAAGCAAAATTTGATTTTAGGATTATAAAATTGGGGAATTTTATATGAAAAATCAACAAACAAAACTCTTCTCCGTAAAGAATTTTAGTTATAGGGACGCCCTTATTAATACAAAGATATAGTATTAATTTTAGTTTGCAAAAAATTGTGTAAATCCTACTTTAGCAAGTAAAAGAATATTAAAATGTAATTTAAATTTTTTCGCAAATAAGAACGATATGGTTTTCATAAATATCAGTTGTAAAAAATAAATACAGATTCCCTCCATCTTTAATTTTTGTTTTTTTTCTAATTTGAGCAACAGTTTCAGGGAAGTTTCTTGTTGTAATATTTGCTTTTAATGAAGGAATTATTTTTTTAAGTTGTTTTCTATCATATGGAACACAGTGTTTTATTTCAAACCTTCTTCCAGGGAATTTTATCAACTCATTTGAAGTGTATAAATGAGAATTTTGATGCAATTTATCAATGTTTAATTGTTCTGCTACTTGATAAAAAGCACCTGCTTTTAGTACTGCTGCATTTGGTTCGAATACATACTTTTTTGGCTCTGAGTATGTTGTAAAAGAGCTGTCTTGAAAAATGAATTCGAAATATTGATTTCTGTTTGTGGTGAAATTAATCGTTTTAATAGCTATTTCACCTAAATAACCATTTTCTAAAATAAAAAGTAATTCCTTTACATCATTTTTTACCGCTACAATATGTATTTCCTTTACAAATTTCAATTCATTAATTGCGCTTGAAATATCTAATACGGGAGAAATTTTCAATAAAATATTTTCTGACTTTTCAAATAACGTGGTTAAATTTTCCGGAATATTAGGCAAACAATCATTTAATAAAAAAACTCTTTCTTTTAAATCGTTTCTTCTTGAAGGATCTGCATAAATCCAATCTTTTTTTTCTTTAGAATTTTTTAGAAAGTCTAAGCCATTTCCAAAGTGTGTTTTAAGATTTTGAATATTTAATTGTTTTAAATTGTATTTTACTATCTGATATAAGTGTTCGTTAATTTCGCAATAAGTTACATTTTTAACGGTTTTTGAAAAATAATAGGAATCTACTCCAAAACCACCGGTTATGTCAACTAATACATTTCCAGAAACAAGTTCCGACTTATATTGAGCGGTTATTTCAGAAGAGGTTTGTTCAATATTTAATTTATTTGGGTAATAAATGGTTTTTTGAGTAAACCAAGTTGGTAATTTTTGTTCACACTTATTTTTAGCAACAATCTGCTCGGCAATTTCTTGAATTGAAACATTCCCAAAACGACTTCCTTTTAAAACAAGTTTTGTGATATCTTTTTTTAGGTTTTTGGTTATAAAATCCTGTACATCGGTATGTAAAATATGTAGGTTCAATTTCTTAAGCACTTAATTCTATTAACTTGGTGATTGTTTTCCAGTTTCTTGTTGTAGCTGAAACATTTAACTTTTTTTCAAAGAAATTATTATTCAATTTGGTTTTTCCATAACCATTAGGACAGTTTAAATAAATACTTTTATCTTTTATCTTAAACTCGTCATTAGTTGTTGAATTTAAGCAGTTAATTGTTTCTATTTTATTTAAATTAGGCTTGTAGCTAAGTAACGTTACATGTAATTTTGAGCGATCAATAGTATTTTTTTTAACAAAAGGATTGTTATTAAAAATTGTTTCTAATTCTGTTTTTGTTATAACTAAAACTTTTATGTTGTACCCAAAATTTTTATAAACGGTGTCAATAATTTCTTTTTCTAAAGTCTCAATATTAGTTTTTTTACTGTTAAAAATTACATTGCCGCTTTGAATGTAGGTAGTTACATTCAAATGACCAAGATTTAAAAATAGCTGTTTTAAATCGGCCATTTTTATGTTGTTATGGCCAGTTACATTTATACCTCTTAACAATGCAATGTAGGAAGCCATTACTTAAAAGTTTTTTGTGAGCGATTTAACAATTTTATTTTCGGATAAAAACTCTTGTAATATAACCTTTATTACAGTGTAAGTAGGTATGGCAATAATCATTCCTACAATACCAAATAAAGTTCCACTAATCATAATTACCAAGAAAATTTCTAATGGGTGTGATTTCACCCTATTAGAAAATATTAAAGGTTGACTTAAGAAATTATCTACAAGTTGAGCTATAACATAACCAAACATTACATATACAGTAGTTGGTAAAATTACGGAGCTAAAGTCAGATCCTAAATTACTGCTCATTGTTAAAAATAACATAAGAATTCCCCCAATTAAAGGGCCTACATAAGGAATTAAATTAAGCAAAGCACATAAAAAAGCAATTACAAAAGCATTTTCAATTCCAAAAGTAATAAGTGTAATTGTGTAAATAATAAATAAAATAGTTATTTGGAAAACAAGCCCAATAAAATAGCGAGTAAGTAAATTTTTTATTTTTTCAAATGAAGCTTTTACTCTTTGTTGACTTTTATTGTTTACCATGAGGGTTACAGCGTTTTCAACCAGCATTCGATCTTTCATGAAAAAGAAAGTGATAAAAATTATAGAGAAAAGTGCAATGCTAAAGTTGCCAAGTAGACCAATAATTGAATTTAAAAGGTTTGGTATAACATTCAAATTTTTAAGAATATTCAAATCCTTAAGTTCACTTAATAAATCAATATTATAATTAGAAAAATAAATATTTATTTCACGTAATAATGTACGAATGTTTAAATGAAGCGTATCTGTATTAAGCAGCGATAAGTTTTCACCTTGTTTCATAATTAACGGAACAAACATACTTATTAAGCCAATCATTAAAAATATCAATACGATTAAATTGATAATTACCGCAAGCGTATTTGGGAATTTTAGCTTTTCTTTTAAGAACTGAATAAAAGGTCTTGAGATTAATGAAACAATGGCTGCAACTACAATATAAATTATTATTGTTTGAATTTTAAAGAGAAAAAATAATAATAGTGAAATGCCTATGACTACACCTATAGTTCTTAATATGCCTTTTGAAATTGTATTAGAATCCATTATAATAATTTTATTAAATATAGTAATTTTTTAAAATTAATAGTTTTGTTTTTAGGAACTTAATAAATATGCTGTTTTTTTATCTGAAAAAGATTCTAATTCTTTAAAATATAATGTAAAATCTTCCTCAAATTCAGTATAATGCAATTTTAAATCTTCAATAGCCAAATCCATTTGAGAAATACCTTTTGTTCTTCTATTCATTCCGCTCAAAACACGTTCAATACCTTCCAAAGAAGCATAATTTACCAACCAATTGTATTGAATCATACTTGGTAATAATTTTTGAAGTTCCTCAGGAAATGTTTCACTATTTTTTGTTAAAAAAGCATACACATTTTCAGCATAAATCTCTAATGGAATTTCAGAATAATTCGCCCAGTTTTTCGCTAAAAAGTGATCGTATAAAATATCAATTATTACACCATCATAATGTCTGTACCTCGCATGCAAGCGGTGCATACTTTTTCTAACTATTGGATGCGTATCGGTAAAGTGGTCTATTTCTCTATGAAGTAAAATTCCCGCTTTAATTTCTTTTGGATAATTTTCATAGGCTTTACCTTTTACAGCATCAGAAATAAAGTTCCCTATTAATATGTTTTTGTTGCTTTTTGAAAGATAAAGATGCGCTAAAAAATTCATAAACTAATTTTAAAACAATAATACAAAAAAGCCATAACTTTTTAGTTATGGCTCCTATTTTATATTTAAATAATTTTAGCTGTTTAGCATTACAGGCATTACCAACATTGTAATAAATTCGCCTTCTTCAACGCCGTCAATTGGTGTTAAAATTCCGGCTCTGTTTGGCATAGACATTTCAATTAACACTTCGTTTGAATTTAAGTTGCTCAACATTTCAGTTAAAAAACGAGAGTTGAAACCAATTTGCATATCGTCACCTTGGTATTCGCAAACCAAACGCTCTTCAGCTTTGTTTGAATAGTCAATATCTTCAGCAGAAATATTTAATTCAGTCCCAGCCATTTTTAATCTTATTTGATGTGTTGTTTTGCTTGAGAAAATAGAAACACGTTTTACAGAGTTTAAAAAGATTCCTCTTTCAACAGTTAATTTGTTTGGATTTTCTTTTGGGATTACCGCTTCATAATTAGGATATTTTCCATCAATCAATCTACAAACTAAAACAACATTATCAAATGTGAATTTTGCATTTGCATCGTTATATTCAATAGTTACATCACTTTCATTTCCTCCTAAAATTCCTTTCAATAAATTCAGAGGTTTTTTTGGCATAATAAATTCAGCAGTATCATTTGCTACAACATCAGTTCTTGAATATTTAACTAATTTATGCGCATCAGTAGCTACAAATGTTAAGCTATCTGTACTAAATTGGAAAAATACACCACTCATTACAGGTCTTAAATCATCATTTCCTGCAGCAAATATTGTTTTTGAAATTGCAGTAGCTAAAATTTCACCAGGAATTACGGTTTTACTTGGTGTTGCAATAGAAACGGCTTTAGGAAATTCGTTTCCATCAAAATAAGCCATGTCGTATTTACCGTGACTAGAACTAATTTCAACAGTATTGTTTTCTTCAGTTTTAAAAGTTAATGGCTGATTTGGAAATGTTTTTAAAGTATCTAACAATAAACGAGCTGAAATAGCCACAGAACCTTCAGAATCAGATTCAACCTCAATGCTTGTACTCATTGTGGTTTCTAAATCAGAAGCAGAAATTTTTAATTCATTTTGATTTAATTCGAATAAAAAATTATCTAAAATAGGTAACGTATTACTACTATTGATAACACCTCCTAAAACTTGAAGTTGTTTTAATAATTGACTACTTGATACTATAAATTTCATGTATGCTTTTTTTATATAGAATGAATTACAAATATATTCTAAATATGTTGTATTCAAAAAGTTATTTATTAACAGTTTTTAAGCGTTAAAAATAGTGTAAATATTACGATTTTAGGTAGTTATAAATTAAAAATCAAAAAAGTTATAATTATGTTAATATGATTAATTTTAGAGGTCATCCAATCATATAAATTTTATATTTGTTTTTACTACTAAAACTAAAATTTACATGAAGAAATACATATCATTTCTATTCTTATTTATTGTTTCAATTCCTTTAATTTTTGCACAAGCCCCTAAAAAACCAACCTCAGGAGATATTTTTGATGCCATTCAGAAATTAAATTTTTTAGGAACAGTGTTATATATAGCTGCGCATCCTGATGATGAAAATACACGATTGATATCGTATATGGCAAATGATGTAAAAGCCAGAACGGCATATTTAAGTTTAACACGCGGTGATGGAGGTCAAAATTTAGTAGGGCCTGAAATTAGAGAATTGTTAGGTGTAATTAGAACTCAAGAATTATTAGCAGCTCGTAGAATAGATGGAGGGGAGCAATTTTTTACACGCGCAAACGATTTTGGTTATTCAAAACATCCCGATGAAACTTTGGAAATTTGGAATAAAGAGGAGGTTTTAAAAGATGTTGTTGCAGTTATTAGAAAGTTTAAGCCAGATGTTATTATCAACCGTTTTGATAACAGGACTCCGGGTTCAACACACGGGCATCATACCTCTTCTGCAGTTTTAAGCGTGGAAGCTTTTGAATTGGCTTCAAACAAAAATTACAAAACACATTTAGAACATGATGATTTTTGGCAACCAACACGTTTGTTTTTTAATACTTCGTGGTGGTTTTATGGAAGTGAAGAAAATTTTAATAAAGCAGATAAAACAAACTTGTTAAGCGTTGATATTGGAACGTATTATGCAAATAAAGGTTTGTCAAATAGTGAAATAGCTTCGTTAAGTCGAAGTCAACATCAGTCACAAGGTTTTGGAAGTACTGGAACTCGTGGTAGCCAAATAGAATATTTAGAGTTTTTGAAAGGAAGTTTTCCCGAAAATAAAACCGTTTTTGACGGTATAGACACTAGTTGGAATAGAGTTGAGGGTGGTGCTAAAATTGGTAAAATGCTTCATGAAGTTGAAAATGAATTCGATTTTAAAAATCCTTCAGCAAGTATTGATGCGTTGGTAAAAGCATATCAATTAATTCAACAATTAGATAATGTACATTGGAAAAGCATAAAATCAGAAGAAATTAAAAACATTATTGCTGCTTGTGCTGGTTTATATATAGAGGCTGTTGCAAATAGTTCTTCAACAACTTCGGGAGCAAAAAACACCATAAAAATTGAAGCGATTAATAGAAGTGATTATCCTATAAGTTTAAAATCGGTTATGATTCAACCGTTAAATTCTGAAAAAGATATTGCTAAAACATTGACAAATAATAGTTCGCATAAATTTGAAATAGATATTGAAATTCCTTCAAACATAAATACAACATATCCTTATTGGTTGCGTGAAAAAGGGAGTTTAGGAATGTATAAAGTAGATGATGCTAATTTGATAAGTTTACCAGAAACGCCAAGAGCTTTGTTTTCCGATTTCAATTTAAATTTTAACGGATATGTAATTAATTTCAGAAAAGAAATAGTCTACAAATACAACGATCCTGTAAAGGGAGAAGTTTATCAACCATTTGAAATTCTTCCTGAAATTTCGGCATCTTTTAGTGAAAAAGTATTTATTTTTTCTGAAGAACAAACTCAAAAAATTTCAATAAAAGTAAAAACGATAAAAAATAATTTTAAAGGGAATTTAATTTTATGCACTCCCGAAAATTGGAAAGTTGCTCCCGAAAATTTCGAAATTAGTTTAACGCAAAAAGGTGAAGAGCAAATTTTTGAATTTGAAGTAACGCCACCTAAAGAACAGTCTGAAGGATTAATTTCTACAATTATTGAAGTAGGCGAAAAAAGTTATACCAATGAATTGGTAGAAATTGATTACGATTACATTCCGTTTCAATCTATTATAATGCCTTCGGAAGCCAAAGTTGTACGATTAAATATTGAAAAAAAAGGACAAGTAATTGGCTATATTCAAGGAGCAGGAGATGTTATTCCTACAAGTTTACGTCAAATTGGTTATACTGTTGTTGAATTAGATGAAGATGATATTACTCCTGAAAAATTAGCAAATTTTGATGCTGTAATTTTAGGAATTAGAGCTTATAACACCAATGATAGAGCAAAGTTTT
Source organism: Lutibacter agarilyticus (assembly GCF_900188235.1). Classification (GTDB taxonomy): domain Bacteria; phylum Bacteroidota; class Bacteroidia; order Flavobacteriales; family Flavobacteriaceae; genus Lutibacter; species Lutibacter agarilyticus. The sequence continues at coordinate 77,092 of NZ_FZNT01000010.1, forward strand.
ATCAAAAACATTTACATAATTATGTGCATAATGGCGGAACTATGATTGTGCAATACAATACTAATCGTCGTTTAAAAGTTAACGAAGTTGGCCCGTATCCAATAGAACTTTCTAGAGATAGAGTTACAGACGAGAATTCAGAAGTTCGTATTATAAACCCAACACACGAGTTATTAAACTACCCTAATAAAATAACTAAAACTGATTTTGAAGGCTGGGTTCAAGAGCGTGGTTTGTATTTTCCTGATAAATGGGATGCCAATTACGAGGCAATTATTAGTATGAATGATAAAAATGAGACACCTAAAAACGGAAGCTTGTTAGTTGCAAAGTACGGAAAAGGTACTTTTATCTATACGGGTTTAAGTTTGTTTAGGGAATTGCCAGCAGGTGTTCCAGGAGCTTATAAATTATTTGCGAATATGCTTTCTGTTGGAAAAAACAATGTAAAAAAACCGTTAAAAAACTAATATGGAAAAACCTAAATATGTTTGGAAAAAAGAATATACGGCAGTGTTAATAGCCAATTCAGTCTACATAGTATTGTTTTATATTTTAATGACCATATTCTCTTAAATTATGCAACAATTAGACTGGATTATTCTTATTGGAACCTTATTGTTTATCGTATCTTATGGTGCATACAAAACCAAAGGAAGTAAAAACGTAACCGACTATATTAAAGGTGGAAGTGAAGCCAAATGGTGGACAATAGGTTTATCTGTAATGGCAACACAAGCTAGTGCAATTACCTTTTTATCAACACCCGGACAAGCATTTCACAGTGGTATGGGATTTGTGCAATTTTACTTTGGATTGCCAATTGCTATGGTAATTATTTGTTTGGTTTTTATTCCTATTTATCATCGTTTAAAAGTATTTACTGCTTACGAATATTTAGAAACGCGTTTCGATTTAAAAACAAGAAGTTTGGCGGCTATTTTATTTTTAATTCAGCGTGGTTTAGCAGCAGGTATTACCATTTTTGCGCCTGCCATTATTTTATCGGCAGTATTGGGTTGGGATTTAACAACACTAAATATAATTATAGGTGTACTTGTTATAATTTATACGGTAACAGGTGGTACAAAAGCTGTTAGTGTTACTCAAAAACAGCAAATGGGTGTTATTTTTGCCGGAATGTTTATCGCATTTTATTTAATTGTAAGTTATTTACCTGCAGATATTAATTTTACCAAGGCTTTAAAAATTGCTGGTGCTAGTGGTAAAATGGATGTGTTAGATTTTTCTTTTAACCTAGATAATCGTTATACATTTTGGAGTGGAATTATCGGTGGAAGTTTTTTAGCACTTTCTTATTTTGGAACTGATCAAAGTCAGGTGCAACGTTATTTATCGGGTAAATCAGTAAAAGAAATGCAGTGGGGATTAATTTTTAACGGTTTGTTAAAAGTGCCAATGCAGTTTTTTATTTTGTTGGTTGGTGTTATGGTTTTTGTTTTTTATCAATTCAACGCTTCTCCATTAAACTTTAATCCGGCAGCAACTAAAATTGTTCATGATTCTGAATTTTCTGAAGAGTATAAAGCATTAGAGATTAAACATAAAGATTTAGAAGCGCAAAAATTTATTGCGAACTTAAATTATGGGAAGGATTTAAAAAACGCTTCTTATGTTGAAGAAATTAAGCGATTAAACGTCTTGGAGTTTGAAAATAAAGCACAAGCAAAAGCAGTTATTTCAAAAGCTGATGCTTCCGCAGAAACCAACGACAAAGATTATGTGTTTATTCATTTTATTCTGAATAATTTACCAAGAGGATTGATTGGTTTGTTGTTGGCGGTAATTTTATCAGCAGCAATGTCTAGTACAGCTTCTGAATTAAATGCGCTGGCGAGTACCACAGCAATTGATTTGTATAAAAGAAATGTAACTTCTGATAAAACCGATGCGCATTATGTAAAAGCTTCAAAATGGTTTACGTTGGCTTGGGGAATTATAGCAATTTCTGTGGCTTGTATTGCTAATTTATTTGATAATTTAATTCAATTAGTAAATATTATCGGTTCCATATTTTATGGAAATGTTTTAGGAATTTTCTTATTGGCATTTTTTATAAAATTTGTGAAAAGTAACGCCGTATTTATGGCTGCTTTAATTACTCAAATTATTGTTGTTATAGGTTGGTATTATGATTGGATGCCTTATTTATGGTTGAATTTATTTGGATGTGCGTTGGTGATGGGGATTGCAGTGTTGATACAATCATTAAGTAAGAATAATTTGGAGCCAGCATAACAATATCAAATTATTATTGTTAGAAATATGTATAAACAAAAAGCGCATTTTTGAATTTTTCAAAAATGCGCTTTTTTAGATGTCTTAAAAGTTAATAACTATTTAGTCCATTCAGCAATTGATTCTTTATTCATTTTTACGTAATCAGCGTTGCCAGCTTTTTCAGCAGCAGCTAAAGATTGTTGAGCAGTTGCAATAGCCCCTTTTACGTCACCTAAATCAGCCTGAATTAAGCTCATTCTACGTAAATACCAAAAACGAGGATTTTCACCTTTAGTAGCTAATTTCATCCATTCTAAGGCTTTATTTAAGTCTTTACCTTCAGTATGGTAATAAGTAGCTGCCTGAAAATAATCGTTTGCTGAAGGGCCAGCCATTACTGTTTCAATATTTTTTGAAGTAATAGCATCAGTAGGAACATCAACTTTTACACCAACATATACATTTTCCCATAAAAATCCAATAACCGCCGAACTTGTAGCTAAATCATCTATAGAAATAGTGAAAGACTCTATAGGCATTGGCATTGTTTCAACTTTAGCCGTTGTTTTAGCTGCAACTTTGTTGTCGTCCCATTTTTTAGGAGTTCCCCAGTTGTTTGATTCGCTATAAAAGATAACTTCCCAAGAAGTTTCCGAAGGAATTGTATAAATTGCATAAGTTCCTTTTGTAAGCTCTTGCCCGTCAATAGTTACATTGTCGCTAAATGTAATTTTAGTATTAGCGTTAGCACCAGTTCTCCAAACAGTTCCAAACGGTACTAGATCACCAAAAATGGTTCTTCCTCGCATAGCAGGTCTAGAGTATTCTACAGTAACATCAGTTAAGCCAACAACTTGTTCAATTTTAGCAGCTGGGCTAGGTTGTGGTGTTTTAATTTGTGCAGTTAGTGTTGAAGATAATCCAACAAATAAGCAAATGGTAAATAGTTTTTTAATCATAGTAGTAAGTTAATGTTTAATAACAAATATAGCTTATATAAAAACCGCATTATAAGTGAGGTTTAAATTTAACAATATTTTATGAGATGGAGGTAGTCCTAATTATTGGTACTTTTTCTTTCTGTAGTATTTAAAAGTAACACCAAAAATAGCCAGTAAAATTAAGGGAAATAGGATATTCAAAAGTTGCCATTTGCGCGCTTCATTAAAAACTTTTTCTTTGTCTAAAAAGTTGATTTTAATGGTTTTTGAACGAATGTTTATCAAACCATTATCATCTAATAAATAGTTCACGCAATTCAATAAAAATTCTTTATTTCCAAAGCGTTGATTGGTCCATTTATCTACACCTAATTCTAATGGTTGACCTTTAGCAACTTCATTCGCAATAATATCACCATCAGCAATAACAATCATTTTTGTTACGCTACTTTTGTCTTTTGAATTGTTGATTGTAAATGGTTTTGTACGACTTGCATAAGCCGATTTAAAATTGCCTTCTAGTAATACTCCAATAGGAATATTTCCATTTGTATATTCTGCAGGATTTGTTTTTTCGGCAATAGATTTTAATGAAATTATTGTGGGTGTTCCTATGGTTTTTGAAAGTGGAGAACTTTGTAATAAAATTGTTTTTTGAATGTCATTCTTTAACGTATCAATGCTATTCGGGAATTTTAAATTAACAGCTTCAATGTTGTTAGTAATTGCGTGGTTGTTTTTTGAATTTACCAATGGAAAATAATTCCAGTTGAAAGCATTAAATTGCGTTTTATTTCCAACATTTCCTGTTGCTAGTGGAATTTTAGAACTGTACACATCGTTTATTAAATCATAATTAATACGCACACCGTAATTAAAAAATAAATCGGTTAAGTTCAAATCTCTAGGATATGCCAAAGATTCTCCGGTAAGCATTAAACTGTCTAATTCAGCCTGCACATTATCAATTAACCACAACGATTTTCCACCATGCATGCTAAATTGATCTAACGTATATTTTTCTTCTTCGGAAAACTGCTCTGTAGGCTTCGAAACAATAATTAAGTCGAATTCTGAAAGTTCTTTCAGTGTTTTTTGAGGTTGTTTAGCAACGGAATCTAGCGTGAAAGGAGCCAAACGATAATATTCACTTATTTTTCTTAAAAAATCGGCAATATAAATATCATCTAACTCACCATTACCTTTAATAATGGCAATTTTCTTTTCTTTTTTTGAAGTCAATTTATGAATAGCATTTACAAAAGCATATTCTAAATTTTGAATGGAACTTTCCAATTGTTCATCTTGAGAATTCGCAAAAATATCTTTTAATAGCTGAATGGTTTCGCTATTATTTTTATACTGAACAACGGCCCAAGGAAAAATGATGATTTCAGATAATTTACCGTTTTCTTGTACTTGTAAACGGCTAGGATCAAGACCCGATTCAATTAAATCTTCGGCAATATCAGTTGGGTTTACAAACTTAAATTGAATATTTTTATTGATTGCTTTTAACTCTTCTAAATGCAATTTAGTTTCAACCTGAAGGCGTTTAAATTCCGCAGGAAAATTACCTTCTAAATAAATTGTAATAAGAATATTTTCTTCAATATTTTCAACAATATCTAAGGTAGTCTCAGAGAGTGTATACCTATGATCTTCAGTTAAATCAAAACGTTTATATAGTTTAGAACCTATATAATTTATAAGTATCAAACTTATAATTACTGTTATTATTTTAGCATACTTATTGTTCATGTTGAATGCTAAATTTGGTTAAAAATAAAAACAAATAAGTAATAGATGTAAAGTACAATAAATCACGAGAGTCTAAAACACCTTTACTAATACTATTGAAGTGTTCTAGCATTCCAAATTGTTGAAAGGTATAATTAAAGTCACCTAATAAATTCAAGGTTGAAATAGCTTCAAATCCGTAAAAAATGAAAAAAGAAATACAAACTGCAATTAAAAATGATACAATTTGATTTTTAGAAATGGTTGATGAAAAAACACCAATCGCTACATAAGCACTACTTAAAAATAGCAAGCCAATAAACGACCCAAATGTGCTTCCTAAATTTATATTTCCAACAGGATTTCCCAATTGGTAAACGCTATAAATATATACTAAAGTTAGGGCAATAGCCAACAACACTAAAATAAGAGAACCCAAGTATTTTCCATGAACAATGTGCCAATTTCCAATGGGTTTGGTTTTTAAAATTTCAATAGTTCCAATATTTATTTCATCAGAAAAACTTCGCATTGTAATGGCTGGAATTAAGAACATAAAAATCCACGGAGCTAAAAAAAAGTAGCTATTTAAATCGGCAAAACCAGCGTGTAAAATATTGAAATCTCCTTCAAAAACCCATAAAAATAAGCCGTTTAGAATTAAATAAACAGCAATCACCAAATAACCAATTGGTGAAGAAAAGAATGAATTTAGTTCTTTTGTTAAAATAGCTTTCATTTAATTAAGGTAAACTTTCAAATTTAGTAACACTCCAAGCTTCAGGTTTGTTGTTAAACAATACTTTTGTTTTTGCCCAAACAGTTTTAAAAAGTTCAGAACTTTTATAGTTTTCAAGGTGTGTTTCAGATTCCCAATAGCTATAACTGAAAAATATATTGGAATCTTTTTTGTCGTTGTACAATTCTAATAAACGGCAACCTTCAAAATTTCGTATGTTATGTTTGTTTTTATTGAAATTCTCTAAAAATTCATCAATTTTAGAAGAGTCAAAGCTTAATTTTACAATTCGTACCAGCATAAATTAAGGGTTTAACAAAATTTTATTGAAATAGTATCTCTATAATTTAATCCAAGTAAAGAACAAGCTCCGCCAACGGTATTTAAATTACTTCTGTAAATGGCAATTTCTAAATAATTTGCTGAATTAAAAATAGCCAATCGTGTACCGTCTTTTTGACGAATATTTTCAGGTACAGAGAAATCTATAATATCGCTGTATTTTGCGTTGATTTTATTGAAAACGTATTTATTGGCAATTACTTCAAAATCGCGTCCTTTTCCAACTTCTTGAAACAACTTTTTATTGATGTTGCTAATAGAATTTCCGTAGTTATCAACATAAATAATATTTCCTTGAACAGTTTTACCATCTGCAGAAATTGCAGGCTGTAACTCTACTAACTTTTTATAATCAGGAATTATTTTTCCAATTACTTCTAAAGTTCCACCTCTTGAAATATGACAAGCAACTTTTACAAATACGTCAAGCACAGGGAAACTAGTAGAAATACGATCGTGAATATTTATTTCAACAATTTTCTCAGGTTTAATTTCTGAAGCTAATAATGAAATAATTCCGTTATCAGGACAAATAAAATAATGATTATCTAATTTCAATGCAATGTGTTTGTTTTCTTCATTTAATTCAGAATCAACACCAATAATATGAATGCTTCCTTCAGGAAAACTTTTATAAGCGTTTTTTAAAATATACGCCGTTTCAGTAATGTTGAATGGAGATATATGATGTGATATATCAACAATACGAGCATTGGGAAGTTCGCTGTATATAGTGCCTTTTATAGCACCTACAAAGTGGTCTTTCGTTCCAAAATCAGTAGTTAGCGTAATTATCGACATATAAAATGCGAGCGATTTTTTTAAATTAACAATAGTTAAAATACTTAATAAAATGTTTAAAACTTATTAGAGCAGGTTAAAAATTTGTTATTAGATATAATTAAATTTGTTATGCAAATCTAATCAATTATTCGGTTATTTTGCATACAATTTTTCATTTAAACTTAACACTTTGTCATTTGAACGAACGTCTAATTGAACTCACAGAAATTAATCCAAACGACTTGTTTGGTACGCATAATTCTCATATAGAAATTCTAAAGAAATTTTTTCCGAAGTTAAAAATTGTTGCAAGAGGCAATACCTTAAAAGCATACGGAGAACCCGATATTTTAGATGAGTTTGAAAAGCGACTAGAAATGCTAATGAAGTATTTAACTCGTTATAATAAATTAGACGAAAATAGTATTGAACGCATTTTAACTTCAAACGGAACAGAGCATAAAAGTGCTAAATCTGCCGATGGAGTTTTGGTTCACGGTGTTGGAGGTAAATTAATAAAACCTCAAACTGTTAATCAACGTAAAATGGTTGAAAAAATGGCAAAAAACGATATGCTTTTTGCTATTGGACCAGCAGGAACAGGTAAAACTTATACTGCAGTTGCGTTGGCGGTAAAGGCTTTAAAAGAAAAGGAAGTTCGTAGAATTATATTAACCCGTCCAGCTGTTGAATCTGGTGAAAATTTAGGTTTTTTACCTGGAGATTTAAAAGAAAAATTAGATCCGTATATGCAGCCCTTATATGATGCTTTGCGTGATATGATTCCGTTTGAACGTTTAGATTCGTATATTGAAAAAGGAATTATCCAAATTGCACCATTAGCATTTATGCGCGGTAGAACTTTAGACAATGCTTTTGTAATTTTAGATGAAGCGCAAAACACCACTCACAACCAAATGAAAATGTTTTTGACTCGTATGGGAAAAAGTGCTAAATTTATTATTACAGGTGATCCAGGTCAAATTGATTTACCAAGACGACAGGTTTCTGGTTTAAAAGAAGCCATGTTAACATTAAAAGAAGTAAAAGGTATTGCATTTGTTCATTTAGATGATAAAGATGTAATTAGACATAGATTAGTAAAACAAATAATTTCAGCATATAAAAGTATTGAAGTAGGCAATGAGTAATACAATTAATAATACCGATTTTAACTTTCCAGGACAAAAAACAGTGTACAAAGGGAAAGTTCGTGAAGTTTATAATATAAACAACGAAACTTTAGTTATGGTAGCTTCAGATAGGCTTTCAGCATTTGATGTAGTAATGCCAAAACAAATTCCGTTTAAAGGGCAAATTTTAAATCAAATTGCAGCAAAAATGTTAGCTGCAACTAGTGATATTGTTCCAAATTGGATTTTAGGTATACCAGATCCTAATGTTGCTGTTGGGTATATGTGCGAACCTTTTAAAGTAGAAATGGTAATTCGTGGTTATATGAGTGGTCACGCAGCGCGTGAGTATAAATTAGGGAAAAGAATGTTGTGTGGTGTTGCAATGCCTGAAGGAATGAAAGAGAACGATAAATTTCCTGAACCAATTATTACGCCAGCTACAAAAGCCGAAGATGGTGATCACGACGAAGATATTTCGAAAGAAGATATTATAGCAAAAGGAATTGTTTCTGTAGAAGATTATGCTGTTTTAGAAAAATATACAAAAGCATTATTTAAAAGAGGTACTGAAATTGCTGCCGAACGTGGTTTAATTTTGGTTGATACTAAATATGAATTCGGAAAAACAAAAGATGGTAAAATTTTATTGATTGATGAAATTCATACACCAGATTCTTCTCGTTATTTTTATGCGGATGGTTATGAGGAAAGACAAAGTAGAGGTGAAGCTCAAAAGCAATTATCGAAAGAATTTGTACGTCAATGGTTAATTTCTAATGATTTTCAAGGGTTAGAAGGACAAACTGTTCCTGAAATGAGTGATGAAAAAATCAACGAAATTTCTGATAGATATATTGAATTGTACGAGAAAATTACTGGCGAATCTTTTGTTAAATCAGATGTATCTAATATTCAAGAGCGCATTGAAAAAAATGTATTGGCCTTTTTAAATAAATAGGGATTTATACAAATAATTTAAGGGGCTGTTTGGAAAGCGGAAAGCGTGTCATTCTGAATTTATTTCAGAATCTCATCATGCTAATTTTAACATTGATGAGAACCTGAATTTAGTTTAGGTTAGCGAAAAGCTAACAATCCAAACAGTCTCTTTTTTATTGAAATTTAAAATAATTATTCATTTGAGAATAATTTATAGGAGCAGTATTATTTTCTAAATAATTTATAATTGTTTCGGCAGTGGTATACGGTTTAATTGTTGGTGTTTGCGTAAAGTAACTATCGTACACAGCAGGAATGTAATCATTCAACCCAATTGTTAAAGTTTGGTTATCGCTTAATTCTAGTCCGTTTTTAATTATTGTAATTATTCCATTTTCTTGTTCAATATCAACTCCAGCATAGTAAATGGCAACTTTAGTTTCTTTTAAAAAATCCTTAATTTCTCCAACAGTCATTGTATAGGTTACGCTTCCGTTGTTAAAAGGGTCAATACTATAAATTTCACTTTTTAAAATATCACCTTCATCTAAATTGTTTCTAACACCACCTGTATTTTGAATGCTTATATCAACATTTAGTTCATTTCTTAGGGCATCTGTATAAAAACTTCCAACGGCAGTTCTTGTATGGTAAGCTTCGGCATAGCCAATAACTTCACTTAAGTTGGCATTTTCAATATAAGTGTCAATAACTTGTTTTATTGAATTGTCTAAATTGTTGAATTTTTCTAAATCTATAAGTTCATAATTTAAACTTTCAATTAGTTTATTTTTAATTGTTAATTTTATTTTACCTAAATAGTTTAGGTTTGAACCAGCTTGAAAAATAGGAATGTTATTTGTAACTTCATTATTTATGGAATGTGAATGGCCTCCAATTATTAAATCAAAATAAGGGAATTTAGTTGCTAAATTTTTATCAGATGAAATGCCTAAATGTGTAAGAGCAATATATAAATCGGAGTTTTCTTCTTCTTTAATATTTTGGTAACTAACCACTACATCTGTATATTTTTGAAATGTTAAATTTTGAACGCGCCACGGGTGTGTTGATGGTATAACAGCATTTTCTTTTCCATTGGTTTCAACTAAACCTAAAAAAGTAACTTTCACATCATTTTTTGTAATTGTTTTATATTCAAACGGTGCAGGAATACCAGTTGAATTCATATTTACATTGGCACACACCCAATTAAAATTAGCTTGTGTAAGTCTGTTTTTTAAGATGTTTTCACCGTAATCAAATTCATGATTTCCTATAGCTGAAATATCAAAGCCTACTAGGTTCATTAAATCTATCATAGGGAACCCTTTTTCTTCGTAATTATCAACAACAGGATTTCCTGAAAAAATATCGCCACCACAAGTTACTAGTACATTGGTTTCTTGTTTTTCCTGATCGATAATGTATTTAATTTTCGAGAAATTTTCTAAGCGCCCATGTTGATCGTTTATATGAAAAATAGTGAGTTGTTTAAGCGTATCTTGTGGAGGTGTAATTGCCGTGTTATCATCTTTTGTACAGGAAAACAACAGCAATAAGCTAAAACTTAAGATAAAATAGAGATTTATACTTTTTTTCATAAGAGTGAATTTAATCTAAAAAAAATAGATGAAAAGGGTTATTTGTTAGCAAATTTAATAAGAATACTGATAACAGCACCAATTCCTAAATTTGGTACTTTCAGCCATTTTAAAGCGTTATCATTGGTTGAAAATATTTCAACAGATTGGTTTAAGCTATTTAACATCATTTTATATAATGTTGTTGAAACAACTTGATTTGGAGTGTTTGTTATAAATGCAATTTTTCTTTTACCAATTGATGTTGTATTTGTTTTCATAAAATTAACAAACTCATTAATATCATCCTTATTGGTATCAAATGTTACGTTTTTAAAATGAATAAAATGGTTTAAATTTGGTTTAAATAAAGGATCGTTAAAAAGCGTTTTTTTAAAATTAATATAAGAGTCAGCTTTAAGTATTCCAATATGGTATTCTATCACCAAGTTAATCTCTAATAGAATTTCATAGTAACTTTTTAAAGCAGACATTTTAAGAATTTCTTCTAAAGTTAAAAAAAAAGTCCCAAAGTTTAAAACTTTAGGACTTTAACATTTCAATAACTTAATGAATGGTTATTTTTTTCGTTTTTGTTGTGCTTGTTGGTCTTGCGCTTGCTTCATAGCATCATTCAAACGCTTCTTAAATTTACCTTCTTTCTTAGGTTTTAATTTATTTGCTTGAATTTTTGCATGAATTTTGTCTTCATCAATAATGTAGTTCTTAATAATCAACATAATTGTGATAGTTAATAAGTTAGATACAAAATAGTATAAACTTAAACTACTAGCATACATGTTGAAGAAAATTAACATCATTACTGGTGAGAAATACATCATCATTTTCATCATCTTTTGCATATCAGGCATTCCTTCTTGCGTAGGTTGCTGCATATTCATTTGTTGACTTTGACTCATTCTCATATAAAAGAAAATTGCGATTGATGCCAATATTGGGAACAAGCTAATATGAGACCCATACATTGGAATATGAAAAGGGAGTTCATAAACAGAATCATAAGCAGATAAATCATCGGCCCATAAAAATCCTTTTTGACGTAAATCTATATTTGAAGGGAAAAATCTAAACAATGCAAAGAATACAGGCATTTGTAAAACTGCAGGGATACAACCAGCAAGTGGACTTACGCCAGCTTTACTTTGCAATGCCATAGTTTCTTGTTGACGTTTCATAGCGTTTTCTTTTCCAGGCAAACGCTTGTTAATTTCTTCCATTTCAGGTTTTAATACCTTCATCTTCGCACTAGATAAATAGGATTTGTATACTAGCGGAGACATAAAAATACGAACAACAATAGTTAATAGGATAATAATTAATCCGTAATTACCTATAAACCCTTGTAAAAAGTTAAATACAGGAACAAAAACTACACGGTTAATAAAACCAAAGATTCCCCAACCTAGGTTTACGACTTCTTTTATGTTTCTATCGTATTTTTTTAGAATTTGGTAATCATTAGGTCCAATATACCAATTCATATTGTAATTAAGTTCTCCACCTTGAAGTGCTAACGGAGCTTTTAAAGAAAATGCTTTTGTAAAAGCGTCAGTTTCTTCGTCTTTTGTAAGTGTTTTTGAATCTAATTTAGCAGTTTCAAAAGCTTGATTTGAAATTAAGATAGTTGAAAAGAAATGTTGTTTAAAAGCAACCCAGTTTACGTCAGATTCTTCAGCATCATCTTCACCACCTACAGAAAGGTAGTCAATTTTTTCATCTTCTTTTTCATAATACATCTCAGTTTGTTGGTTCTCATAACGAATACTCTTTTCGTGACGGTATCCATCTAAATTCCAATCTAAAGTAATAGCTTGAGAACTGTTTATGGTAGAATTTAACCCTTGAGAACGCATATTGAAATCAACCATATATGCTCCTGGTTTCATAACATAGCTATACTCTAAAAACTGATTGTTAGAAACTTTTAGCTTCATAGAAAGTACTTGTTCTTCGCCATTTTTAGTTAATGTAGGCTCAAAAAGTAAATCTTTTGTGTTTAATGCTCTATTGTCTGTAGTTCCAAAGTTGATGTTAAAAGAGGCGTTATTATCTTTAATCATATACAACGGTAATGAGTCGTATGTAACGTGAGATTTAATTAAAGCTTCTTTAATTTGACCACCTTTATTAGAAATTACTAGTTTTAAAACATCGTTTTCTAAAATAGTTTCAGCATTAGTTAATGTTGCTGAAGAAGCAAATGCTCCTAAGGCTGTTTTAGCTTTTGCTAAACTTAAAGAATCTGTAGCTTGAACTGGAACTTCAGCAGTAGTATTAAAACTTGCCGCATTTGTAGCAGCTGTTTCTGTTTCTTTTTGTGTTTGTTCAGTTTTTGCTTTTTTCTGAGCTTCTAATTCCTCAGGAGTAGGTTGGTTGGTATATGCCCACCAAATGAATATTACAAATAATAAGCCGAAGCCAATTATAGAATTGTAATCGAATTTTTTTTCTTCCATCTTTGTTTTTAAAATGTCAATTTGTCATTAGCTTTTTAAAACTTTTTAAAAAGCCCGACAAATGTAGTAAATGTATAGTTAAATATTGATTTTTATTGATGATTGTGTATTACTTCAAAGAGTGTTCCAAACCTGCTTTTACAAAATCAACAAATAACGGGTGTGGGTTTAATACCGTACTTTTATATTCTGGGTGGTATTGAACACCAACAAACCAAGGGTGAGAAGGAATTTCAACAACTTCAACCAAATTAGTTTTAGGATTTCTACCAGTGGCAATCATACCAGCTTCTTCAATTTGAGTTAAATAGTCACTGTTGAATTCATATCTATGTCTGTGACGTTCGCTAATTAATTCTTTCTTATAAATACCTTTAATTTTACTGTTTTCTTTCAATTCACAATCCCAAGCACCTAAACGCATAGTTCCACCGTATTCAGTAATGTCTTTTTGCTCTTCCATTAAATCAATAACAGGGTTTTTAGTTTCGCTATCCATTTCTGCTGAACTAGCATCAGCTAAGTTTAACACATTTCTAGAGAATTCAATAACTGCCATTTGCATTCCTAAACAAATACCTAAAAAAGGAACATTGTTTTCACGGGCATATTTTACAGCATCAATTTTCCCTTCAATTCCACGTTCACCAAAACCTGGAGCAACTAAAATTCCGTTTAAATTTTTTAATTTTCTTGGAACATTTAATGTTGTTAAATCTTCAGAATGAATCCAATTAATATTTACTTTAACTTCGTTTTGAGCACCAGCGTGAATAAAAGCTTCGGTAATAGATTTGTAGGCATCATGTAATTCAACATATTTACCAATTAAACCAATTTCAATAGTGTTTTTTGGATTTTTAAATTTCTTTAAAAACTGATTCCAAGCTTTTAGTTCTGGTTGTTTGTCGTTAGGAAGTTGTAATTTTTTTAATACAACGGCATCTAAACCTTCTTTTAGCATTAAGTTAGGAACATCGTAAATAGTTTCAGCATCAATAGACTCGATAACATCTTCTTTTTTTACATTGCAAAATAAAGCTAACTTATTTTTAATAGATTGTGATATATGGTGTTCTGTTCTGCAAACTAAAATATCAGGACTTACCCCGCTTTGCATTAGCATTTTAACAGAATGCTGTGTTGGTTTTGTTTTTAATTCTCCAGCAGCAGCTAAATAAGGAATTAATGTTAAATGAATTACAATGGCATTTTCATGACCTAATTCCCATAACAACTGTCGAACAGATTCTACATAAGGTAATGATTCAATATCACCAACGGTACCTCCAATTTCGGTAATAACAATGTCAAAATCTCCCGTATTTCCTAGAATTTGAATACGGTTTTTTATTTCATCAGTAATATGAGGAATAACTTGAACGGTTTTCCCTAAAAACTCACCTTTACGCTCTTTATCAATTACAGATTGATATATTCTACCAGTAGTAACGTTGTTAGCCTGAGATGTAGGAATGTTTAAATAACGTTCGTAATGCCCTAAATCTAAATCGGTTTCAGCACCATCATCAGTTACATAGCATTCGCCATGTTCATAAGGATTTAAAGTTCCTGGGTCAATATTTATATATGGATCTAGTTTTTGTATGGTAACAGAATAGCCTCTGTCTTGTAGTAATTTGGCTAAAGAAGCTGCAATAATTCCTTTCCCAAGTGAAGAAGTAACCCCACCGGTTACAAAAACATATTTTGTATTTTTCATTAATCTTACGTTTGGGCAAAAGTACTAAAGCTATTTTAGTTGACAAAAAGGAAAAGTAATAAATTTTTAAACTTCATTTTAAATACGAATTATATATTTAGGATTCCAAAAGCATCTTTATTAAGGGGGTTTAAGATGTATTTTATTTTTTTTTATTTTTTTTTATATTCTATTTGTCAAACACAAAACTAATTGTATATTTGCCAACGCTTTTAAGGAGAGGATTTCTTCAGTAAAAAGCATCAAAAAAAGAAACACGATTTTTAAAATTTTAAAGTAATGCCAAAAAGAACTTATCAGCCTTCGAAAAGAAAGAGAAGAAATAAACACGGTTTTAGAGAGCGTATGGCTTCTGCAACTGGTAGAAAAGTTTTAGCAAGAAGAAGAGCTAAAGGAAGAAAAAGAGTTAGTGTTTCTTCAGATCCGAGACCAAAGAAATAATGAAACGATAGTTTTATACATTAGGTGTTACTTTTTATTAGTAACACCTTTTTTTATGTTTTTTTGATAAGTTTTGAAAACTTAATTTCAGAAAAAAACGATTTTTATAGATATTTACAAAATTTTATATTTAACACGAACAGATGCCTAAAAACACAAAAATTAAATCGATTTTAATAATTGGATCAGGTCCAATTATCATTGGTCAAGCCTGTGAATTTGATTATTCTGGATCTCAAGCAATTAGATCATTGAAAGAAGAGGGGATTGAAGTTACTTTAATCAATTCTAATCCTGCAACTATTATGACCGATCCGTCATTAGCGGATAATGTTTACTTAAAACCATTAACTACAAAATCTATTATTGAGATTTTACAAATGCATCCTAATATTGATGCTGTGTTACCTACAATGGGTGGTCAAACAGCTTTAAATTTATGTATTGAAGCTGATGATAAAGGTATTTGGGAAGACTTTAATGTAGAATTAATAGGTGTTGATATTGATGCAATCAATATTACGGAAGATAGAGAGCAGTTTAGAAAATTAATGATTGAAATTGGGATTGGTCAGGCACCATCAACAACTGCAACTTCATTTTTAAAAGGAAAAGAAATTGCACAAGAGTATGGTTTTCCATTGGTAATTCGCCCTTCATTTACTTTAGGTGGTTACGGAGCTTCAATTGTTTATGATAAAAAAGATTTTGATGAATTATTAAGTAGAGGTTTAGAAGCTTCCCCAATTCACGAAGTAATTATAGATAAGGCTTTATTAGGTTGGAAAGAATATGAATTAGAATTATTGAGAGATAGTAATGACAATGTAGTAATTGTTTGTACTATTGAAAATATGGATCCTATGGGAATTCATACAGGAGATTCAATTACTGTTGCTCCAGCAATGACTTTAAGTGATACTACTTTCCAAAAAATGCGTGATATGGCAATACATATGATGCGTTCAATTGGAGATTTTGCAGGTGGTTGTAATGTACAGTTTGCTGTAAGTCCTGATGAAAAAGAAGATATTATTGCAATTGAAATTAACCCACGTGTATCTCGCTCTTCAGCTTTAGCTTCAAAAGCAACAGGGTATCCTATTGCAAAAATTGCTGCAAAATTAGCAATTGGTTATCATTTAGATGAATTAAACAATCAAATTACAAAAACTACTTCGGCATTATTTGAGCCAACATTAGATTATGTAATTGTAAAAATTCCTCGTTGGAACTTTGATAAGTTTGAAGGAGCTGATAGAACTTTAGGACTTCAAATGAAATCGGTTGGTGAAGTTATGGGAATTGGTCGTTGTTTTCAAGAAGCTTTGCATAAAGCAACACAATCTTTAGAAATAAAGCGTAATGGTTTAGGTGCTGACGGAAAAGGAGAAAAAGATTACGATACCATTATCCAGAAATTAAAATTTGCAAGTTGGGATCGTGTTTTTGTTATTTATGATGCTATTCAAATGGGAATTCCTTTGAGTAGAATTCACGAAATTACAAAAATTGATATGTGGTATTTAAAGCAATACGAGGAGTTATTAGCTTTGGAAGTTGAAATTTCAACAAATAAACTAGAAACGTTGTCTTATGAATTATTGTTAGAAGCAAAACAAAAAGGTTTTGCAGACAGGCAAATAGCACATATGTTAAGTTGTTTAGAAAGTGATGTAAAGGCTAAAAGAACAGCATTAGATATCAATCGTGTTTATAAATTGGTAGATACTTGTGCGGCTGAATTTAATGCGCAAACACCATATTATTATTCAACTTTTGAAAACAAAATGATTACGCCTGATGGTGTAAGCAGAGCAGACAATGAAAGTGTAGTTACTGAGAAGAAAAAAATAGTTGTATTAGGTTCTGGTCCAAATAGAATTGGGCAAGGAATTGAGTTTGATTATTGTTGTGTGCATGGTGTTTTAGCTGCTAAAGAAGCAGGTTATGAAACAATTATGATTAATTGTAATCCTGAAACAGTTTCAACAGATTTTGATACTGCGGATAAATTATATTTTGAACCAGTCTTCTGGGAGCATATTTACGATATTATTGAGCACGAAAAACCTGAAGGTGTAATTGTTCAATTAGGTGGGCAAACCGCATTAAAATTAGCTGAGAAATTATCTAAATGGGGTGTGAAAATTATAGGAACTAGTTTTGAAGCACTTGATTTGGCTGAAGATAGAAAACGTTTTTCAGAATTATTGGTAGATTTAGATATTCCTTTCCCAAAATATGGTACAGCTACTTCTGCTGATGAAGCTGCAGCAATAGCTGATAATTTAGATTTTCCAATTTTGGTGCGTCCTTCTTATGTATTAGGAGGTCAAGGAATGAAAATTGTAATCAATAAAGAAGAGTTGGAAAAGCACGTAGTTGATTTATTGCGTAAAATCCCAAACAATATGTTGTTGTTAGACCATTATTTAGATGGTGCAATTGAAGCTGAAGCTGATGCAATTTGTGATGGTGAAGATGTTTACATTATTGGAATTATGGAGCATATTGAGCCTTGTGGAGTGCATTCGGGAGATTCAAATGCTACATTACCACCGTTTAATTTAGGTGAATTTGTAATGCAACAAATAAAAGATCATACTAAGAAAATTGCGTTGGCCCTAGAAACAAAAGGGTTAATTAATATTCAGTTTGCGGTAAAAGACGATATTGTTTACATTATTGAAGCAAATCCAAGAGCATCACGTACAGTGCCGTTTATAGCAAAAGCATACCAAGAGCCTTATGTAAATTACGCTACTAAAGTAATGTTAGGAGAAAATAAAGTGAAAGATTTTAATTTCAATCCTAAACTAGAAGGGTATGCAATTAAGCAACCAGTTTTCTCTTTTAATAAGTTTCCTAATGTAGATAAAAAATTAGGACCTGAGATGAAATCAACAGGAGAAAGCATTTTGTTTATTGATAGTTTAAAAGACGATCAATTTTATGAATTGTATTCTCGAAGAAAAATGTACTTAAGTAAGTAATACTTAATATAATTAAATTAAAGAGCTCCTTTTTGGAGCTCTTTTTGTTTATTTAAATAAAGTTTGTATCTTTGTTTAAATAAAAACAATTTACATTGAACAATATAAAGTCTGAATTTACGATAAAAGATCTTGAAAACTTTTCAGGAATCAAAGCGCATACTATAAGAATATGGGAAAAGCGCTATAATTTGTTAGCTCCAAATAGAACCGATTCTAACATTAGATATTATGATATAGATAATCTTCTGAAATTGTTAAACGTATCTTATTTAAACGCTAATGGTTATAAAATTTCAAAAATTTCTGAATTACCTGAGTCAAAATTAAATGCAACAGTAAGAGAATTGGTTGCTAAAAATGGTGCAGATAGTCAGGCTTCAAATACGTTGAAGTTGGCAATGTTAAATTTTGATGAAAATTTATTTAACATTACCTATAACAATCTTATAGCTCAGTCCTCACTAAGAGCGGTGTTTAAAAATGTGTTTTTGCCTTTTTTAAATGAAATAGGGTTATTGTGGCAAGTAAATTCTATTACTCCAGCACATGAACATTTTATAACAAATCTTATTAAACAAAAAATATTTATTAATATTGAGCGGTTGCAATTGTCATCTCCAACAAATTTTGATAAAATTTTCGTTTTGTATTTGCCTATGAATGAAATTCACGAATTAGGTTTGTTATATCTTCATTTTGAATTATTGCTACACGGATACCAATCTATTTATTTAGGTCCAAGTGTTCCTTCAGAAAATTTAGGAGATGTTCAAAAAGTATATAATTCTATTTGTTTTGTAAGTTTTTTAACCGTTGAACCTTCTAAAGAATCTGTTTCAGAATATGTTGAAAATATAGAAAATATGGTATTAGAAGGCACAGAAGATGAATTGTGGTTAATGGGAAGAAAAACTACTGAAGAAGAAGTTGTAGCGAAATCTGATAAAGTACGTATATTTAAATCATTGGATGAATTGTTAAATAATTTGTAAATTTCATTCAACAAATTTGTTTTAGTTTAATAAATAGTTATATTTGTTAAACAAATGAGAGATATAATTATAATAGGTTCAGGATTTTCATCCCTTTCAACAGCTTGCTATTTAGCTAAAGCAGGCAATAACGTTACTATTCTTGAGAAAAACTCAACAATAGGAGGAAGAGCTAGACAGTTTAAACAAAATGGGTTTACATTTGATATGGGGCCAACTTGGTACTGGATGCCAGATGTTTTTGAGAAATTTTTTAAAGATTTTGGCAAAAAACCTTCAGATTATTACCAACTTGAAAAGTTAGGTCCAGCTTATCAGGTTTATTTTGGTAGAGATGATTCAATTACAATTCCTGACAACTTAAAAGATATTTATAAAATATTTGAAAAGGAAGAACCAGGTAGTTCAAAATACTTAAAAGATTTTTTAGATTCAGCTAAATTTAATTATGAAGTTGCAATTAATGATCTTGTTTATAAGCCAGGTGAATCAATTACCGAGTTAATTAACTTTACTACCATATCCAAGGTTAATCAGTTTTTTACTTCTATAAGAAATACAGTTCGAAAAAATATTAAAAGCAATAAATTGCAGCAAATATTAGAGTTTCCAGTACTGTTTTTAGGAGCAAAACCTAGTAATACACCAAGCTTTTATAATTTTATGAATTATGCAGATTTTGGTTTAGGAACTTGGCATCCAAAAGGGGGTATGTTTGAAGTGGTTAACGGATTTGTAAAACTAGCAAAAAGTTTGGGTGTTAAAATTGAAACCAATGAAGCTATCGAAAAAATAGTTGTTAATAAAGGTGTTATTGAGGGGATTCAATCTAATTCAAAATTCAGAACAGCAGATGTTGTAATAAGTGGTGCAGATTACCATCATACTGAAACTTTACTAGACCAAAAATATAGAGGATATTCTGAAAAATACTGGGAGAAAAAAATATTTGCCCCTTCATCCTTACTTTTTTATGTTGGTTTTGATACAAAATTAAATAATGTTTCGCATCATACCTTGTTCTTTGATACCGACTTTGATTTGCATGCAAAGGATATTTACGATACGCCAAAATGGCCAAAGGAGCCGCTTTTTTATGCTAGTTTTTCAAGTATAACAGATAATAGTTTTGCCCCTATTTCAAAAGAAGCGGCTACTTTTTTAATTCCTTTAGCGCCTGGGTTAAATGATAGTCCTGAGTTAAGAAATGAATATTTTTCAAAAATATTAAAAAGATTAGAGTATCTTACGGGTCAAGAATTGGCTGATTCAGTGTTGTTTAAAGAATCATTTTGTGTAAATGATTTTAAAAAAGACTATAATTCATACAAAGGAAATGCGTATGGTTTGGCAAATACATTATTTCAAACAGCATTTTTAAGGCCGAAAATAAAAAGTAAAAAGGTTGAAAACTTATTTTTCACTGGACAGTTAACAGTTCCGGGGCCTGGGGTGCCACCGGCAATTATTTCAGGAAAAATAGTTTCGGATATGGTTTTAAATACCAAAATAAAATAACTACAACTACTAACTAAAAAAATAATTATGAAACAATTGTATGATCAAGTATCTTTTACTTGTAGTAAAAATGTTACAAAAAAATACAGTACATCTTTCTCCTTGGCGGTAAATATGTTATCTCCAAAAATTAGAGAGGGAATCTACAGTATTTACGCTTTTGTGCGTTTTGCTGATGAAATTGTAGATTCATTTCACGACTTTGAAAAAGAAGAATTACTTAATGAATTTGAACAAAATTATTACAGGGCATTTGATAAAAACATAAGTTTAAACCCTATTTTAAATTGTTTTCAGTTAACTGTAAAAAAATACAATATAACCGATGATTTAATTCAGTCGTTTTTAAAAAGTATGAGAGCTGATTTAAAAAAGGAAACTTATGAAACCGTTGAAGAGTACAATGACTACATTTATGGTTCAGCCGATGTTGTTGGTTTAATGTGTTTAAAAGTTTTTGTGAATGGTGATGAAGAAAAGTACGAAAGCCTTAAAAAACCTGCAATGAGGTTAGGTTCTGCATTTCAAAAAGTAAATTTCTTGCGTGATTTGAAGGATGATTATGAGATACTTCATAGATCTTATTTTCCAGGTGTAAACTTAAAAGAGTTAAGTGTAGAAGAAAAAGCTGAAATTATAGCTGATATTGAATCCGATTTTAAAGCGGCTTTTGTTGGAATAAAAAAATTGCCTCTTGAAGCTAAATTCGGCGTTTATACAGCTTATGTTTACTACAGGAGGTTGTTGAAAAAATTGAATAGTACACCTTCAAATGAAATTTTAAATACACGTATTAGAGTGTCAAATCCAATGAAGATTAGTTTATTAGCAAGATCATTTGTGGTTTATAAATTAAATTTACTGTAATGAAAATTTTACTTTTTTTATTTATTTCTGTATTTTCATTTAAAACTTCTCCAGTTGTAGAAGAGGTAAGAAATCAGTTTCCTGAAATTTCTTCGGAAGAACAAGCGGATAATTTTATAGAACAATTAACTAAGGATGCTTCCGCCGAAGCTAAAAGTTATATTGCTGCTATGAATTTTATGAAATCTCGCTTTGTTAAAAATCCTTTTACGAAACTGAAATATTTTAAAATTGGTAAAAAAGAATTAGATGCTGTAATTTTAAACAATCCTAAAAATATTGAAATGCGGTATATTCGTTATTTAATGCAGAAACAAATTCCAGGTTTTTTAAACTATAGCGATAATATTGAAGAAGATTTTAAATTGCTTTCAACTCAATTAGTTGAAAGCAATTATAATAATACGTTTAAGCTTAAAATAATTAACAATATGTTATTGGTGAGTAATTTAACTGATAACGAAAAAGAGATATTAACTAAATTAGAAACTAACATATAATGTTTGCATTAATTACCTTAGGTACTTTTTTATTAATGGAGTGTGTAACTTGGTTAACACATAAATTTGTAATGCACGGTTTTATGTGGTATTTTCATGAAGACCACCACCAGCCACGATATCAAAATTGGTTTGAACGTAATGATGTGTTTTTTATCATTTTTGCCATACCAAGTATTGCGTTGTTTTACTTTGGTGTGCAAGGCGGTTTAAACTATTTATTTTTTATTGGTTTAGGAATTATGTTGTACGGAATGGCTTATTTTTTAGTACACGACGTATTAATTCATAGGCGTTTTAACTGGTTTAATAAAACAAATAATGCATACTTAAAAGGCTTAAGAAAAGCACACAAAGTTCATCACAAGCATTTAGGAAAAGAAGAAGGTGAATGTTTCGGTATGTTATATGTGCCATTTAAGTATTTTAAAGTATGACCTATTTATATTTATTGATTAACATAGCAAGTTTTTCAGTACCATTTATATATAGTTTTGAAAAAAAAATGCGCTTTATTCAATACTGGAAATCAGTATTTTTAGTAATAATTTTAGTCGCAATTCCTTTTTTAATTTGGGATGTAATTTTTACTAAAAATGGAGTTTGGGGTTTTAATCCTGCATACTATTTAGGAGTAACTATTTATGGTTTGCCTTTAGAAGAAATCCTTTTTTTTATATGTATTCCGTACGCCAGTATTTTTACACATTACGCTTTTCAATATTTTTTTAAAGACACTCAATTATCAAATAAATTAACACGTTTTATAACGGTTAATTTGTTAACAACAGCAGTAATTGTGTTAGTTTTTAGCTTTCCAAAAGCATATACCACGGTTAATTTTAGTCTTTTTCTTAGTTTAATGATGTATGCTTTGGTTGTGAAAGATAAAATTTTAAACCGTTTTTACATTACGTTTTTATTGGTGTTGGTTCCGTTTTTTATAGTGAATGGTTTACTTACAGGTAGCTTTATTGAAGAGCAGGTGGTTTGGTATAATAATGCTGAAAATTTAGGTGTTAGAATAGGAACTGTTCCTGTTGAAGATACTTTTTATGCCTTTAATATGTTGTATATGGCTTTAATTTTAATTGAAAAATTCAAGCCGAAATTCAAAAATAAAATTGTTTAAATGAAAAAAGAAGTTGCTGTTTTTTGGTTTCGAAGAGATGTGCGTTTAAAAGATAATTGCGCACTTTATCATGCGTTAAATGCTAACTATGAAGTACTCCCAATTTTTATTTTCGATAAAGAAATTTTGTCAGAACTACCAAAAAATGATCCTCGTGTTCAATTTATACATCAAACTTTACAAGATGTTAATAACCAATTAAAAAAAGAAAATACTTCGTTATTGATATTGAATGATACTGTTGAGAATGCCTGGAAATTTATTTTATCTAAATTTAGTGTGAAGCAAATTTTTTTCAATAGAGATTATGAGCCTTATGCGCTTCAAAGAGATTCAAAAATCACAGAATTATGTGAAAATTTAGGAATTCAAGTTTTTTCGTATAAAGATCAGGTAATTTTTGAAAAGAATGAAATCACTAAACAAGATGGTGAACCTTATACCGTTTATACACCATATAAAAATAAATGGTTGGCCAAATACAACCAAAGTTTACCTAAAAATTACCCTTCCGAAGAATTGTTGAATAAATTTTTGAAATCTACTTTCGAGTTTCCTACGTTAGCAACTATTGGTTTTGTTAAAAGTGCTATTGAAGTGTTGCCCATAAATGTAAATTGTATACCAGGTTATAATCTATATCGTGATATTCCTTCTGTAGAAACTTCAAATCTTTCTGTGCATTTAAGGTTTGGTTTGGTTAGTGTTCGTAAATTAGTAGCGTATGCCCATAAAACTGAAGCGGTATTTTTAAGCGAGTTAATTTGGAGAGAGTTTTTTATGCAGATTTTATGGCATTTTCCAAAAGTTGTAAATAATAACTTTAAATCTAAATACAATTTTATTCCTTGGAGAAATAATGAAGAAGAATTTGAATTATGGTGTCAAGGTAAAACAGGTTACCCTATTGTTGATGCAGGTATGCGGCAATTAAATCAAACGGGATACATGCATAATAGAGTAAGAATGATTGTTGCAAGTTTTTTAAACAAACATTTGTTAATTGATTGGCGTTGGGGTGAAGCCTATTTTGCTAAAAAGCTTTTGGATTATGAATTGTCTGCAAATAATGGAAATTGGCAATGGGTTGCGGGTACAGGTTGCGATTCGGCTCCTTATTTCAGAGTTTTTAACCCAACT
The DNA here is from genome assembly GCF_900188235.1 of Lutibacter agarilyticus. GTDB lineage: Bacteria > Bacteroidota > Bacteroidia > Flavobacteriales > Flavobacteriaceae > Lutibacter > Lutibacter agarilyticus. Next base: position 101,325 of record NZ_FZNT01000010.1, read on the forward strand.
ACGCAACAACAAAAATTTGATCCAGATTTTGATTACATTAAAAAATGGAATCCTAACTACAAAAATATACCAGAAATAGTGGAACATAAGTTTGCCCGTTTACGCTATTTAGATATTGTAAAAAAGTCTTTGATTCAAAGTTAAACTAGTTTAGAAATCATGCCGTTAAAAACAAACCAATGAAAAGGTGTAACTGCATACCAATACAATCTGCCTGCAATGCCTTGAGGTCTAAAGGTGGCGGTTTGGTACAATATATTGTCTTCAATTTTAAATTCTAGCCAAGCTTCTCCAGGAAGTTTCATTTCAGCATATAGTAATAATTTTTTAGCTTCTTTATTTGCATAAATTACGCGCCAAAAATCTAGCGAATCGCCATTATTTAATTCTGTAGGATGCGTGCGTCCGCGTCTTAAGCCAATTCCTCCAAAAAACTTATCAAAATAGCCTCTTAATTTCCATAAAAATGTTCCGTAATACCATCCATTTTCACCTCCAATAGACCATATTTTAGTTAAAGTGTAGTCTACATCTGTTACGGTACGTTGTTTTATATCAGTAAAGCAGCCATATGTAGGTACGTTTATATGTTCGTGTAAATCACTGTTTAACTCACTGCTTATAAAGGAATCTTTCCAGCTAGAAACAATACTGTTTTGTTCAATTTTTACAAATGCATTTTCTACAGCTTCTTTATAAGGTATTGGTGTTATGTTGAGTAATTTATTGATATTACTAGGATTTCCTATAATTTCAATACCCATACTATTTACCAATGAAGCAGCTAGTTTATAGGAGGTTGATGTAACAAAATACAACCAATAAGAGGATAATTTTGGAGTCATTATCGGAATGGTAATAATACGTCTTTTTAAACCTCGTATGCTTGCAAATTCCAACAACATTTGTTTGTAGGTAAGTATTTCTGGGCCAAAAATGTCAAATGATTTATCAAATAAATCTTTATTGTTAATAGCTCTTTGTAAAAAAGTTAAAACATCCCTAACGGCTATAGGTTGTGTTTTAGTGTTTAGCCATTTTGGAGCTACCATAATAGGTAATTTTTCAACCAAATCTCTAATAATTTCAAAAGAAGAACTTCCAGACCCAACAATAATACCGGCTTTAAATGTTGTTAAGGCGTAATTTTTTGACTGTAATTTTGTTTCTACATTTTTTCGAGATAATAAATGTTTTGAAAGTTTTGTATCGTTTGTAATACCGCTTAAATAAATAACCTGTTTTGTTGAAGTGTTTTCGATATGTTTTTTAAAATTTTCAGCACATTTTTCTTCAAGTGTATGAAATTCAGTTGATGAATTAGACATAGAATGAATTAAATAGTAAGCAATCTCAATATTACTAGGAATGTTTTTTAAACTTTCAGGGTTTAAAAAATCAACTTCTACTAGAGTTATATTTTTATGGTTTTTAAAACTTTTAGGGGCTCTATCCTTGTCTCTTACAGTGCAAACAATAGTATGGCCATCATTTAATAATAACGGAATTAAGCGTTTTCCAATATAGCCTGTTGCTCCTGTGACAAGAATTTTCATTTATTTTATAGGTCTTTGATAGTTAAAACGTTCTTTTAATTGGGGAATGGCATACCCATTTAACCCGTTTATGGTAGCGATTTGTCCTTCTGATAAATTAATGAAACCATCATTGTGTAAAAGTTCATCTTTAATATACAGTCCTTGTATTTCGCCAATTACAAGTTTGGTGTTATTTGCTTTTATATCATACGCTTCAATATATTTCAAAGCTAATTGAATAGGGCAATCTTTAACAAAAGGCGCATAAAAACTATTTTTATAATCAGTTTCTAAATTGGTAACATCAAATTCAGAAATGTCTTTTTTGTATTTAGCCGATGTATGGTGTGCGTCTTTTAAAATGTTATTGTGGATGTGATTTATAGTAAAAAAACCAGTTTCCATAATATTATCATACGTATTTCTAGGGGCTGAAGTTGGTCTTAAAATAAAACCTAATAATGGAGGTTCAGAGCCTAAATGTATTACTGAACTAAAGATAGCTACATTTGTGTTGCCAGTTGCTGATTTTGTAGCAATTAAATTCGCCGATTTATACCCTGCACAACTGTTAATTAGGTTAATTTTGTACAGGTGTTCTAATTTATTGATTTCTTGATTGTTAAGGTAAATCATTATAAATTTTTAAAATTGTTGATGCTCACTTTAGTTGCTTTTAAATCGAACATTAAATTATACAATCCAAAAAAGGTTCGGTTAATGTATATAAAATGCTTAGAACCCCTGTTTCCATTCATTTTTTTAAGTTCAGTGCTTTTTGAATACCGTTCTCCTAGTTCTGCAATTTGTTGAAAGAAATTAGGATCTGAAAAATCAAATATTTCTTGGTGGAAAGGCTGTGTAAATAAGCTTAACATATCATGAAACATGGCTGTGAAAAATGCTATTTCTTCAAGAGAATCATCAGCTCTTAAAATTTCTAATTCTATTAATTTTTGTTGAAATATTTCAGGATTATTGATGTTTTCTTTTTTAGCTAATTCAAAATATGGAATATAAAAATCATCAGGAATAGTTTTCATACAGCCAAAATCTAGTGCAATTAAGTTAGCTTCTTTTGAAATTAAAAAGTTACCAGGATGTGGATCTGCGTGTACTTTTTTAAGGGTATGAATTTGATACATGTAAAAATCCCACAATGCTTGACCTATTTTGGTTGATTTTTCAGCATTTGTATTGTGCGCTGTAAATTCTGATAAATGTTCGCCTTCCATCCAGTCCATAGTTATAATTCTTTCCGAAGAAAATTCTGAATAATACTTAGGAAATTGTAAGTTAGGAATGTGAGCACAAGCTTCAGAAATTTCTTTACTTTGTTTCATTTCAATTAAGTAATTGGTTTCTTCAATTAATTTATCTTCAACTTCTTTAAAATACTTATCAGAATCTTTTCCTTTAATATTAAACATGCTTATAGCAATAGGTTTTACCAAAGTAAGATCACTAGAAATGCTATTTGCAATACCAGGGTATTGAATTTTTACAGCTAAGTTTTTACCGTTTTTTACTGCTTTATGAACTTGACCAATACTTGCTGCATTTACAGAGTTTGCATTAAAGGTGTCAAATATTTCACTGGGTGCTTTGCCAAAGTATTTTTTAAATGTTTTTAAAACTAATGGTGCTGATAATGGAGGAACAGAGAATTGCGATAAAGAAAATTTTTCTACGTAAGCTTGCGGTAAAACACTTTTTTCCATGCTTAACATTTGAGCTACTTTTAGGGCGCTTCCTTTTAATTTTTTTAAACCATCGTAAATATCTTCAGCATTATTTTTGTTTAATTTTTCTTTAGCTTCATCTTCAGTGTTTACTAATTTATCACCGTAATATTTTAAATAATTCATACCAACCTTTGCGCCAGTTTGTACTAGTTTTGAGGCTCTGTGAATTTTTGAAACCGGAATTGTATCTATAGTTTTTAGCATAGTTGTATGTTTTTAAGTTTATCTTATTATGAATATGTGAGTGAAAAAATTTTTCCCCTTAGCGTTTTGTTTGATTGAAATTCCAAAATGAGTGTATTTTTTATCTTCAATAACTTTTTTATGTTTACCACTGTTAAGCCAGGCTTGAAAAGCACTTTTGGCTGTAGTATATCCAAATCCTAAATTTTCCCCAATTGCTTTTGCGTTAGCTTTAGCCATTAGTTCTTGATTTCTTTTTGGAAAATTTTCATGACTTAACCTTCCTGTTTCAGCCATAAAATTTGAGTGCGACTCTGCAACTTTTGAAATTAAATTCATTCTTTCTAAGGAGTTCAGCCCTATTGAAGATCTATAATTATTTACTAAATCAAGTATCTCCAATTCCATGTTTATGTATTCAATACTATTTTCATTTAGATGATCAATGTAAATTTCATCGTCTTCATTTGTACAAGAAGAAAATAATAACATCATTATTGTAATGAAAAGGAGGTTGAATTTTGTTTTTTTGATTGGAATTCTTTGGAAATACATTTTAAGAGTGTTTATAATTAAAAATTTAAATTCATTTTTTCTTTATATAAAAATTTTCCTAAGTCTATAATACTTTTAAAAGGAGTGGTGTCTATTATATCGAAGCTTGTGTTGACGGATTTCTCTATAAATATGTCTGTTTTTTCAAAAGAGGCTGAAGAATCGTTTAACCAAAATTTAATGGTTATTAGTAATTGAAGCCAAGCACTTTCTTTGATGCTTTTTTGTTGAATTTGAGCAAGATTTTTTTGTTTTAAATCAATAGTTTCAATTTCTAACGAATCAATATAAGTAGTAAAGCTATTTTTAAGTTCAGAAAGTGTACTTAATTTTTTAAGCTGCATAGAGTCTGCATTAATAACAGCACTTACATAACTTCTATTTGCAGTTAAGTTTTCAAAAAAGGTATAGTAAAAACTTAATAATTTATTTCGGGCATCAAATGTTTGGTAATCTTTACTTTTTTCTAAAACACTTATGGTGTTTTCATAAAAAGCATTAAAAATTGATTTCTCAACTGCTTCAAATGATCCAAAATGAGCATAAAATAAAGCTTCTTCAAATTTATTTTCTTTAGCAAAAGCATAAACAGTTGTTGGTTTTGTATTGTTTTCTAGTACAAAGTTCATGTACATTGTTATAATTTCTATTGCATTTATTTTTTTATTTGACATAATATATGTGTTTTTAATTCTGTTTAAATTATTTAAATACAAATTAAACAAAATAAATTGATAAAATTTATTATTGGTTATGTTAAAACTTTATTAAATCATAAGTAAAATCAATAGTGATGTTTTTGTGGGTTGATTTTATTGTTTAACTTTGTATATGTAAAATATGAACAAAATGAATTATAAGGTTGCTGTAACAAGACGAGAACACTTTAACTCGGCACATCGTTTACATAATGTAAACTGGTCTAATGAAAAAAATGCAAGTGTATTTGGAAAATGTAATAACCCAAACTTTCACGGACATAATTATGAGTTAGAAGTAAAATTAATAGGTACAATTGATGAGGATACGGGATATGTGATAGATACAAAGCACTTATCAGATCTTATTAAAATTAATGTGCTAGATAAATTTGATCACAAAAATTTGAATTTAGATGTTGAAGAGTTTAAAGTTTTAAACCCAACAACTGAAAACATTGCTATGATTATTTATATGATTTTAAGACCTCTTATTGAGGATAAATACGAATTAAAAATTAAGCTTTATGAAACACCAAGAAACTTTGTTGAATTTCCCTACTAACGGAAACAAGCTAAATGGCTTTAGTTTTGATGAAATAGGAGACGATCATTTATATACAGGTATTGATACTCCTTTAACTAAAGATGCTTTTAAATTATCAGATGACGAAAAGAAGGATAAAATTGCAGGTTTATTTGCTGAAATTATGCAAGTAATGGGCTTAGATTTAACCGACGACTCTTTAAATGGTACTCCTAAAAGAGTAGCTAAAATGTATATTGATGAAATATTTTCAGGTTTAAATCCCGAAAATAAGCCAAAAATTGCCTTGTTTGAGAATAAATACCAATACAGTCAAATGTTAGTTGAAAAGAATATTCAATTTTATTCTAACTGCGAACATCATTTTGTCCCAATTTTTGGGAAAGTACACGTAGCTTATGTGTCTTCAGGAAAAGTAATTGGGCTTTCTAAAATAAACCGAATTGTACAATATTTTGCAAACAGACCACAAGTTCAAGAACGTTTAACCAATCAAATTGCGTTGGAATTAGCTTCGGTTTTAGAAACCGATGACATTGCAGTTATTATTGATGCTAAGCATTTGTGTGTTGCTTCAAGAGGAATTAAAGATGATTCTTCAGCAACAGTAACTAGTTATTATGGAGGTATATTTAATAAGCCAGAAAAAATTGTTGAACTTCAAAATTATTTAAAACAGTAAATTATGGATTTAATAAATGAAGCACTAAGGTACGAGCAACAAAAGCTTTCATTAAAAACAACTAGCGATAGAATTGTTGCCTCAAAAAAATTAAAAACCTTAATTTTAGGATTGAATGAGATTTATAAGAAAACTAAAAATCCTGAATTGATGGATATTATGAAACGCCTAACCGTTATAAAACGGAAAGTTGAAAAACGTTTAAACTTAAGAATTACTATTTAAAATTCAACAATGAAAACAATTGTAATTATTGGTGGAAGCAAAGGAATTGGGAAAGCAATTTCACAGCTAGAACTAACAAATAATAAAGTAATTAATATTAGTAGATCAGATCCTGAATTCTATCATCAAAATTTAACACATTATAATTGTGATATTTTGATTGATGAATTACCCGATTTAGAAACTATTGATACGCTAATATATTGCCCTGGAAGCATCAATTTAAAGCCTTTTAATAGATTGAATTTAGAAGATTTTAAAAACGATTATGAAATTAATTTCTTAGGAGCTGTTAAGGCCATTCAAAAATATTTACCTTTATTAAAAGAGTCTGCTAAACCATCGGTGTTATTATTTAGCACTGTAGCGTCTAAATTAGGAATGCCTTTTCATGCAAGTATTGCTTCGGCAAAAGCAGCTGTAGAAGGTTTGGTGAAATCTTTGGCGGCAGAATTTTCACCAACAATTAGAGTAAATGCGATTGCACCAACAGTTACTAATACAACATTAGCGTCTAAGCTTTTGAGAAATGATAGATTGAAGGATCAAATGATTGAAAGACACCCTTTAAAAAAATATTTGCAACCAGAAGAAATTGCTGAAATGGCTTCTTTTTTAATTTCAGAAAAGGCAGGGTCAATGTCTGGTCAAATAATTGAAATGGATTGTGGTATTACCACTATTAAAAGTTAAAAGATAATTAAAATAGATATAAATGAAAATTATAGCAACAATTACAAGTTTATTAGTAGCCGTATTTACACTTAACTTTACAAATAAAACGTCAAAAACAATGGGTGCAACTTCTTCAATTTATGATATCGAAATCAATAGTATTTCAGGAGAACCTATCAATTTAGGTGATTTCAAAGGAAAAAAAATATTAATAGTGAATACTGCTTCAGAATGTGGTTTTACAGGGCAATACGAAGATTTAGAGAAATTATATAAAACGTATAAAGATAAGTTGGTAGTTATTGGAGTTCCTTGTAATCAATTTGGAGGTCAAGAGCCAGGAACATTTACTGAAATTAAAACTTTTTGTGAAGTGAATTATGGAGTTACTTTTTTATTGACTGAAAAAGTTGATGTGAAAGGTGAAAACCAACACCCTTTATATGCTTGGTTAACTAAAGAAGAAATGAACGGCGTTAAAAGTTCATCGGTAAAATGGAATTTTCAAAAATACTTAATTGATGAAAATGGTGCGTACATAGATTATTTCTATTCGATGACAAAACCTATGAGTTCAAAAATCACAAAATATTTTGAGTAAAAAATTTAAATACATATTGTTATTTATAGTGCTGAATTTTGGAGCGTTAGCAATTGGTAGTTATTTTATGAATAACGGTCCTTTAACGGATTGGTACTTAGCATTAAATAAGGCACCTTGGACACCACCGGGTTGGGTATTTGGAGCTGCGTGGTTTTCAATTATGATTTGTTATTCAATATATATGGCAAATTTAATTTTGAAATGTAAACATAAATATCTTGTTTGGTTTTTGTTTTCAGTACAATTTATTTTAAATGTTTCCTGGAATTATCTATTTTTTAATAAACATTTAATATTCGAAGGCTTTTTAATTATCTCAAATTTAACGCTTGTTGTTGGTTTCTTTTTATTCGGTTTTAAAAACAGACTAAAATTAACATCATTATGGATTGTTCCTTATTTTGTTTGGTTGTTGTTGGCTAGCTCTTTAAACTTATACATTATTATTAATAACTAATTTTATGAAATTTTCAACGAAAGGAAAAGTATATAGGTTGTCGTCAACACAACGGTTACCAATTTCTATGGATGATGCTTGGGATTTTTTATCTAACCCAGCTAATCTAAAAGAAATTACACCAAAATATATGAGTTTTGATATTATTAGCGGAGCGGATAGACCAATGTTTGCCGGACAAATAATTCAATACATTGTAACGCCTATTTTGGGAATTAAAACAACTTGGGTTACAGAAATTACGCACGTGGTTGATAAAGAATATTTTGTAGATGAACAGCGTTTTGGTCCATATGCGCTTTGGCATCATAAGCATTTTATTAAACCCGTTGAAGGCGGAGTTGAAATGGAAGATATTATCGATTATAAAGTGCCGCTTGGTTTTTTAGGAAGATTGGTTCATCCAATTTTGGTAAAACCTAAGTTAATAGAAATTTTTAACCACAGAACAAAAAAGTTGATAGAGCTTTTTGGTGAAATTAAAAATTAAGAAATGTTTATCTTAAATTATATAGCAATTATGGCAGTTACAATAAGTACCAGTTTAACAATTATTGATTTTAATAAAAATACCAGTCTTATAGGTTGGCGTGTAGTTGATGATGTAGTTATGGGAGGGCAATCAAATGGTGATTTTAAATTAAATAATGAAGGTCATGCAGTTTTTTCAGGAACTGTTTCAACAGCTAATAATGGTGGATTTTCATCTTTAAGACATCGTTTTGATAAATTAAATATTTCTAAATTTGAGAAGATAAAGATTCGAGTAAAGGGTGATGGTAATAAATATCAATTTAGAGTAAAACCTAATCAGTTCAATCAGTTTTCGTACACTACTTATTTTCAAACTACAACAGCATGGGAAACTATTGAAATAAAATTAACCGATTTAATACCTACTTTTAGAGGTAGAATATTAGATATGGATAATTATAAAGGAAAAGAATTGGAAGAGATAGGTTTTTTAATAGGGAACAAGAAAAACCAAAAATTTCAATTGCTAATAGATAGTATTATTTTAGAATGAAATCTCGACCAATAATTCCCAATGCACAAATATTAGATAAAACAAAAGAGCTAGAAATATTTCAAAATGAAACACTGCGCCCAATCATAAAATCGTTGAACAATTTGTTATTCGCTTATTTTCAGAATTATACTGAATTAAAGAAAATCGCAATTAAGAACTATACAGAGGAACAGAAAAGTAAATTTATTACTGTTGCTTTTTTAAAAGATCAACAACTAAAAAATGAGCTAAAAGGATTTATAATAGGTCATTTTTCTGTTGAAGAGTATGTTTTCTACAAAAAATCGACTAAAGATATCAATAAAAGAATTTTAGGTATAGTAAAACAGCGCATTTTAAGTTTTTATGACATTTAGAAAGTTATGAGTAAAAAAATAAATAGAACAGGTTTTAAGTTTACACCATACGAGGCGAAAGAAAAAAGTCCTTTTGAGATGTTGTTCGAAATTTTCAAAGAATTAATTACGCATACTTCTGGAGATTTTGATGAAGCTATTGAGTGGTTAAAAATGTTAGACAAAGAATACAAGCTTACGACTGATGCATATACTATTGATGATTTTATTGAAGACTTAAAAAATAAAGGCTATTTAAAAGAAACCATTACACCAGATGGCAATTCTAAAAGTAGTATTACTGCAAAAACAGAAAGAGCCATTCGTAAAAATGCATTAAATCAAATTTTCGGAAAGCTTAAAAAAAGTGGAGTAGGTAATCATAAAACAAAAATTACAGGCTTAGGAGATGAGCATACAGGCGATTATCGAAACTTTGAGTTTGGAGATTCGTTAGATCGTTTATCAGTTACTGAAAGTTTAAAAAACGCCCAAATTAATCACGGTCTTGGAAGTTTTAAGTTAACCGAACAGGATTTAGTGGTGGAAGATACACATCATAAATCTCAAATGAGTACTGTATTAATGATTGATATAAGCCATAGTATGATTTTGTACGGTGAAGATAGAATTACTCCTGCCAAAAAAGTGGCAATGGCATTAGCAGAATTAATTACCACCAGATACCCTAAAGATACCTTGGATATTTTAGTGTTTGGAAATGATGCTTGGCCCATAAAAGTAAAAGATTTACCTTACCTACAAGTTGGGCCTTACCATACAAATACAGTTGCTGGTTTAAATTTGGCAATGGATATTTTAAGACGAAAAAGAAATACAAATAAACATATTTTTATGATTACTGATGGTAAACCGAGTTGTTTACAAATGCCCGATGGAACATATTATAAAAACAGCAATGGTTTAGATAAATTTATTGTTGAAAAGTGTTACAACATGGCAGCTCATGCTAGAAAATTACATATTCCAATCACAACTTTTATGATTGCTCAAGATCCATATTTACAATCTTTTGTAGAGAAATTCACTGAGTCAAATAGGGGGAAAGCTTTTTATACAGGATTGGAAGGTTTAGGTGAAATGATTTTTCACGATTATGAAAATAATAGAAAAAAAAGAATTAGATAATATGTACACTACTATAAAAACTATAAAAGAATTAAAAGCAACGGGTTATACTTCAAAAAGCATAAAAGATGAATTACGGGCTAATTTAATTGAGAATTTAAAAAACAACAAAATCTCTTTTAAAGGTATTCACGGGTACGAAAACACTGTAATTCCACAATTAGAAAGGGCAATACTTTCAAAACATAATATCAACCTATTAGGATTGCGTGGACAGGCTAAAACAAGATTAGCACGTTTAATGGTGCAGCTGTTAGATGAATATATACCGGTAATTGAAGGTTCTGAAATAAATGACGATCCTTTAAATCCAATCAGTGTTTTCGGAAAAGAGCAAGTTTCTAAATTTGGGGATGAAACAAAAATCTCTTGGTTGCATAGAATTAACCGTTTTTACGAAAAATTAGCAACACCCGATGTTACTATTTCAGATTTAATAGGAGATATTGACCCTATTAAAGCAGCTAATTTAAAATTAAATTATGCTGATGAAAGAGTGATACATTTTGGGATGATTCCAAGAGCCAATAGATGTATTTTCGTAATTAATGAATTACCTGATTTACAAGCCAGAATTCAAGTGGCATTATTTAATATTTTAGAAGAAGGTGATATTCAAATTAGAGGTTTTCAATTAAGAATGCCCTTAGATTTACAATTTATTTTTACAGCTAATCCAGAGGATTATACAAATAGAGGAAGTATAGTTACACCTTTAAAGGATAGAATAGGTTCTCAAATATTAACGCATTATCCTGAAAACATTCAAATTTCAAAAACCATTACAACTCAAGAAGCCAAATTACAAACCAATAGAGCTTGTGAAATTTACATACCAGAAATTGTGAAAGATTTAGTTGAGCAAATTGGTTTTGAAGCACGTGATAGCGAATATGTAGATAATAAAAGTGGTATTAGTGCACGTATGAGTATTACAGCGTATGAAAACTTATTAAGTACCGCAGAGTATAGGTGTTTAAATTCAGAAGAAAAAAATACCACTGTTCGTTTTAGTGATGTGTTAGGTATTGTACCTGCTATTACAGGTAAAATTGAGTTGGTTTATGAAGGTGAACAAGAGGGCGCAGCTTTTGTAGCTGAATCTTTAATAGGTAATGCAGCTAAAACACTGTTTGCAAATTATTTTCCTGAGATTAAAAAATTAAAGCACGAAAATGAAGAAGATCCGTACGGGGAAGTATTAGACTGGTTTTTTGAGAATGGTTCTTTTGAATTAATGGATGACGCTTCTGAAAAAGATTATAGTACAATTTTAAATAGTATTACACCTTTAGATGCTTTAATTAATAAATATTTGCCCGATAATGAATCTAAGGACAGCCTGTTTATAAAAGAATTTGTTTTGTGGTCTTTGGTTGAAAATAAAAAATTAAATAAACAACGCATTTCAAAAGGATTTTCTTTTAGAGATACATTTGGAGCTTATTTATCAAATTTAGATATGTAAATATATTATTTATAAATTCATTCTAAGTGCTTATCGAGCTAAATGTTTTAGATATTTTCATCATTATTTTTTAATTTTTTATTGAATTCAAAAATAGTTTTTTAACAAAACAGAACCTTTTTTTGTGTTAAATTAGAAGGTTGAAGTTTTGTTATTATTGTTACATGGAATTAGTTAATTGGTTAACCAGATAGGTTAACCATCTGGTTTTCAATTTTTAATTTCATTTATTTTTAATCTTTCTAAATAAAAATCGGTCTATTTTTGCTGACATATATCATCCTAATTCTTACATAAAACGTATAATTTTACAATATTAAATCGAATAGTCGAATTATATAGTTTACAAGGTTTCTCTCTTTTTAGTAAAGATTTTGTAAACTATTAAGTATAAATAGAACGTAAAATGAAATCAGAAAAAACGAAATTAATTTGTGATGCTAATGAGGCAGTAGCCATAGTTGCACACAAAACAAATGAAGTCTGCGCTATTTACCCAATTACACCTGCTTCACCTATGGGTGAGCATGTTGATGTTTATAGTGCTAAAGGGCAAAAAAACATTTGGAACGATGTTCCAAGAATTATTGAAATGCAAAGTGAAGCCGGTGCAGCAGGTACTGTTCATGGGTCTTTACAAGGAGGAGCATTAACAACTACATTTACAGCATCACAAGGTTTATTATTAATGATACCTAATATGTATAAAATGGCTGGTGAATTACTACCAACTGTAATACATGTTGCAGCAAGAACTTTAGCAACGCATGCGTTATCAATTTTTGGTGACCATTCAGATGTAATGTCTGCTCGTCAAACAGGTTTTTCAATGTTATTTGGAGGAACAGTTCAAGAAGCACACGATTTTGCATTAATCTCTCAGGTAGCTGCTTTAAAAAGTAGAGTTCCTGTCATGAATATTTTTGACGGTTTTAGAACTTCTCACGAAATTTCTAAAATTGATGCTATTTCTGACGAAACTATAAAAGCAATGATGCCTGAAGAGGAAATAATGAAACATAAAAAGAATTCATTAGATCCTGATAATCCAGTATTAAGAGGTACTGCTCAAAATCCAGATGTATTTTTCCAAGCGCGTGAAGCTTCAAATAAATATTATGAAGCAGTTCCTGAAATAGTACAAGATACTATGGATGAATTTTATGAGCACACAGGAAGAAAATATAGCTTATTTTACTATGTAGGTCATCCTGAAGCTGAAAAAGTGATAGTTATCATGGGATCTGGTCAAGGGCCGGTAATGGAAACTATTGATACTTTAGTTGAAAAAGGAGAAAAAGTAGGAGCTTTATTTGTACGTTTATATCGTCCATTCTCAGTTCATAACTTTATTGAGCAAATGCCAAAAACAGTTAAAAAAGTAGCTGTTTTAGATAGAACAAAAGAGCCAGGAAGTACAGGTGATCCGTTATACTTAGATGTTGTTACATCGTACGTTGAAATGGGTGAAAGTATGCCAACTATTGTTGGTGGTCGTTATGGTCTTTCTTCAAAAGAATTTACTCCAACAATGGTAAAAGGTATTTTTGATGAACTAGAAAATAATTCTCCAAAAAATCACTTTACTATTGGTATTAATGATGATGTAACTTTTACGAGTTTACCTTATGCTCCAGATTTCCAAACTAAAAAATCTACATTTAACTGTATGTTCTACGGTTTAGGTTCTGATGGTACTGTTGGTGCAAATAAAAATTCAATTAAAATTATTGGTGAAACTACAGATAATTTTGTGCAAGGATATTTTGTGTATGATTCTAAAAAAGCGGGAGCTCAAACAGTTTCTCACTTACGTTTTGGACCAGACCCAATTTATTCTTCATACTTAATTAATACAGCAAACTTTATTGCTTGTCATCAATTTAGCTTTATTAATAAATACGATGTATTAGGGCATATTAAAGAAGGAGGAACATTCTTATTGAACTCTCCTTACGATAAATATAAAGTTTGGACTGAATTACCAGGTGTAATGCAACAAAAAATAATTGATAACAATATCGATTTTTATGTGATTGATGCAACCAAAGTAGCTCAAGAAGCTAAATTAGGTAAACGTACAAACACTGTATTACAAACATGTTTCTTTGCTATTTCTGGAGTACTTCCAAAAGACGAAGCTATTAAGAAAATTAAAGAAGCAATTGTAAAATCTTACTCTAAAAAAGGAGATGCAGTAGTTCAAATGAACTTTAATGCGGTAGATAAATCATTAGAAAACTTACAAAAAGTTGAGTATCCTCGTCATACAACAAATAAAGAAGGTTTATTACCTATGATGACAGAGAATGCTGATGATTTTGTAAAAGAAATTTTAGGAACAATTTTATCAGGTAATGGAGATTCTCTACCTGTAAGTGCTTTTGCAGCTGATGGAACATTCCCTACAGGAACAACTCAATATGAAAAACGTGGTATTGCAGATGCTGTTCCAACTTGGGATGATGCTGAAGGATGTACACAATGTAACAAGTGTGTTAACATTTGTCCTCACGCAGCAATTAGAGCTAAAGTAGTTTCTAACGACTTATTAGAAAATGCACCAGAAGGATTAAAATATGTACCAGCTAAAGGTAGACCGTTTGATAAAGATACTGAAAGCTATATTTTACAAGTTTCTCCAGAAGATTGTACTGGATGTGATCTTTGTGTACAAGTTTGTCCAGCAGAAAGTAAAGAAGTTGAAGGTGTTTTTGCAATTAACTTACATAAAAAATTAGAAGTTGAAGCAGTTGAGATTCCAAACTGGGATTACTTTATTGACTTACCTGATTACGATAGAAAATTACTTAAAACAAGTACGGTTAAAGGTTCTCAATTCTTAGAGCCATTATTCGAATTCTCAGGAGCTTGTTCAGGTTGTGGTGAAACACCATACATTAAATTAATTACACAATTATACGGAGATAGCATTATGATTGCTAACGCAACAGGATGTTCTTCAATTTATGGTGGTAATTTACCTACAACACCTTATACAACAAATAAAGAAGGTCGTGGTCCAGCTTGGGCTAACTCTTTATTTGAGGATAATGCAGAGTTTGGTTTAGGTATGCAATTAGCGTTAACTAAAAAACAAGAAATTGCTGCAGTATTATTAAAAGGTTTAGAAGATAAAGTAGGAAGTACTTTAGTAAATGATATTATTTCAAATACAGAAGAGACTGAAACTTTAAAAGAATTGAAGTTAGATCATATTGCTGAATTAAATGAAAAATTAGAATCAATAGACACTCTTGAATCTAAAAAATTAAGAAATTTATCTGAATATTTACGTAAAAAAGCTGTTTGGATCTTTGGTGGAGATGGTTGGGCTTACGACATCGGTTATGGTGGTGTAGATCACGTATTAGCATCAGGTGAGAATATTAATATTTTAGTAATGGATACTGAAATTTATTCTAACACAGGAGGTCAGGCTTCTAAAGCAACACCACTTGGAGCAAGTGCTAAATTCGCAATGAATGGTAAAGCAAGTAACAAGAAAAGTTTAGCTTTACAAGCAGTATCTTATGGTAATGTTTATGTAGCTCAAATTGCAATTGGAGCAAAAGATATGCAAACATTAAAAGCAATTGAAGAAGCTGCTGCATATCCAGGGCCATCAATTATTATAGCATACTCACATTGTGGAGATCACGGTTATGATTTGAAGTTTGGAGCTCAACACCAAGAAAAAGCAATTGAAACTGGTTACTGGCCATTATTTAGATTCAATCCATTAGCACCTAAAGGAAAGAAATTTAAATTAGATTCTAAAGCACCTTCAGCACCATTAGAAGAGTTTATGTATTCTGAAACTCGTTTTACTAGAGTTGTAAAAGAAGATGCAGAACGAGCAAAAATGTTGTTAGAACAAGCACAAGAACAAGTTGATGTTCAATGGGAGCGTTTAGAGCTTTATAAAAATTTATAATTAATCACAATTTTGAAGTGCCAAGTATTTTATGTATACTTGGCACTTTTATTTAAAATATATAACTATGATAGATGGAGATTCAAGGTCAAAAGCATTTTTAAGTGAGGCAGATAAAAATTTAGAATTGGCTAAAGAAGAATTAATGAAGCCTTCAGAAGATTTATTAGGTTTTTCTGTTTGTAAAAATTCACAATTTGCAATTGAAAATTATTTAAAAGGTTTTTTGCTGAAAAATAATGTTGAAATTAGTATGGAAGATACGATGGCTTCTTTATATGAAAAATGTGTAAATATTGATCCTGATTTTAAAACCATTGAAATGAGTGCAATAGCTTGTAAAGGGCATACTATTGATTCTCGTTACTGTACAGATATTAACACAGTAAGCGCTTGTTTTGATACAGCAGACACAATTGATACTTATTTTAGAAAAAAAAGTATTTTATAAAATACCGTGGTTTATTTCGTTTGAAAAGGTGAAAACTTACTGTACATTTGCTTAAAATATTTACGAAATGAATTATATTTTATTTGATGGAACAGTTAGAGATTCTTTATTGCCTTTAACATATACCAGACCTGTAGCAGACTTAAGAATAGGGATTTTAACCATTAGAGAAAAATGGGAAACTTTTTTAGGCTACACTACAACTACACTTACTGAGGAATATTTAGAAGAAAAATATCCAATGGTTGAAATGGAGCAAAATGTAATGATAAATGCTTCATTTTTACCTACAACACAATTAGTAGAAATTATTCAAAATTTAAAAGAAAATCAGGCTGTTTTTCAAAATGAAGAAGTAATTGCTTTTTACACTACTGAAGAACAAGAAGATGTTGATTTTGAAACCTACGAACAAATTGAATTTAAAGCTGAATTACTTCAAATTAAAAATACGTGGGATTTATTTTCATTGAATGACAAAGCCCTAAAAGCAGATTTTCAATTAATCACTGATGGAAGAAAATCGGAACCCATTCCTGAAGGTGTTCAATACCTAAATAAAGAAAATATTTTTATTGAGGAAGGTGCACAAGTCTTATTTTCGGTACTAAATGCAACAGAAGGTCCAATTTATATAGGTAAAGATACTTTAGTAATGGAAGGAAGCCTTATTAGAGGTCCTTTTGCTATGTGTGAACACGCTGTGGTTAAAATGGGTTCTAAGGTCTACGGAGCAACTACATTGGGTCCTAAATGTAAAATAGGAGGAGAGGTAAATAATTCTATTTTATTTGCATCTTCAAGTAAAGGTCACGAAGGTTACTTAGGTAATTCAGTACTAGGTGAATGGTGTAATTTAGGTGCTGACACTAATAATTCTAACTTAAAAAATAATTACGAGCAGGTTCGCCTATGGAATTATGAAACAGAAAATTTTGCGAAGACAGGATTGCAGTTTTGTGGATTAATTATGGGAGACCATTCTAAAAGCGCCATAAATACCATGTTTAATACAGGAACTGTTGTAGGAGTAAGTTCAAATATTTACGGCAGTAATTTCCCAAGAAACTTTGTACCTTCATTCAGTTGGGGTGGAGCAGCTGGTATTACAACTTACCAAATTAACAAGGCTAAACAAACTGCAAATTTGGTAATGAAACGTAAAAATGAAGAATTTGATGAGGTTGAACAACGTATTTTAGAACACGTTTTTGAAATCACAAGTAAGTATAGAAAATCTTAAAAAAAACATATAAATAAAAAAAAAGCCAAACAAATGTTTGGCTTTTTTTTTGAGCGAGAGACCGGGCTCGAACCGGCGACAGTCAGCTTGGAAGGCTGAAGCTCTACCAACTGAGCTACTCTCGCAATTGGTGATGCAAATATACAACCCTTTTACAGTTTAGCAAACGTTTTTTTAATAAATTTTCAATTTTTTTAAATAAAAATAAAGTTGTTATCATGTGTGTTGTTTTTATAATACGGTAAGGGTTTTATGGGGGTTAATTATTATTTATTTCAGTTGCTTCATAACCAGTAATTTGTGTTTTTGAAATAGCGTAAAATAGTTGATGTGTTATAAGATTTAGGGATATTTAAACCTTTTTAAAAAGTAGTATTCTAAATTAAATTAATTTCAATAATTTCTATTTTAATAGTAAATTAGCCTACGAATGGTTTAAAAAACCATTTTTTAAAATTAAAAACAAGTAGTTTTACACTCAATTTAAATGATAAAAGTTAAAAAAATCCTTACAGAAGAAACTTATACAATTCGTTTTGAAGTGTTGAGAAAAGATATTCCGTTACCATATAAGTTCAATGGAGATTTTGAAAAGGAGACTTTTCATTTGGGAGCTTTTAAAAATAACCAATTAATTGCTGTTTCAAGCTTTATGAAAGTTTCAAACAATAATTTTTATGGAGATCAGTTTCAACTAAGAGGTATGGCTACTTTAGAAAGCTTTCAGGGCCTAGGTGCTGGTAAATTAATGGTTGATAAAGCGATAGAAATTTTGAAAACACAGAAAATAGATTATTTGTGGTGTAATGCTCGTGTTATTGCCGTTGATTTTTACAAAAAACAAGGGTTTAAAATTGCAGGAGAATTATTTGATATCAAATATGTGGGGTCTCATTATTTAATGTTTAATGAGTTGAAATAATATGAATTGTAGAAATTATATTTTTTATTTTTTACTTATAACTGGGTTATGCACCTATGCACAGTGTGATTATTCAAATTTGGCATTAACAGGTAGGGGTGATTTAGAATTATTTGGTACTAAGGTGAAATTACATCCAGATGCATATAAAGCATTTTTAAAAATGGAAGAAGCTGCTTTAAAAGACGGCATTTCTATAAAAATACTTTCAGGGTATAGAAGTTTTTCAACACAAAAAAATATTTGGAATAGAAAATACAAAAAATATACAGCTGAAGGAATGTCTCCTGAAAAAGTATTAGATAAAATTATTGAATTTTCAACATTACCAGGAACTTCTCGCCATCATTGGGGAACAGAAATTGACATAATTGACAATTCAGTAAAAACACCAACAAATTATTTGGTTGAAAAAAATTTCATTAAAGGAGGCTGTTATGAGAAATTGAAAAAATGGATGGATGAAAATTCAGAAAAATTTGGATTTTATTTAGTGTATACAAAAAATGGATATCGAAAAGGTTTTAAATATGAACCTTGGCATTATAGTTATAAACCTATTTCTTATAGTTGTTTTAAAAAAATTTTAAAATTAGATTCATTATATATGCTTAATTCCTTAGATATTAAGGGACGTGACTATTTAACCACTGAATTTCTAAGTAAATATTTTAATGAACAAGTACTTGATATTAATCCAAAATTAAAGTGAAAAATACTTGTTTAATTATTGATAAAATAATAGTAAATTTGTTTTTTTAATCGTTTAATTTTCAAGTGTTAGACGTTTATTTAGTGACCCCAAATAATATTTAATGAAAAATAAAATAACGTTTCTTTTCACTTTGTTTTTGTCTATAGTTTTATATGGTCAAAATACAGTAACAATTTCTTATTTAAAACAAGCATTACGTGCAGAGGCGAACGATTCTATTAAAATCTCATTAAATGTTAAATTATCTAATTCATTTTCTTCTTTAGAAAAAGACTCTTCAAACTACTACTTTAAAAATGCGTTGTTATTAGCCGATTCAATTTTATATAAAAAACAACTTGCAAAAATTTTAGATAACGAAGGATTTAATTTTGAAATTGAAAACAATTTTGAAAAAGCGATTCTTAATTTTGAGCGTAGTTTAGCCATTTATATTGAGCTAAATGATAATAAAAATATGGCTAGGTTATATAATTATATAGGCTATTGTTATATTAACTTATATGCAGAAGATAAGGCTATTGAGTATTACTTAAAATCTTTAAAAATATATCAAAGTATTGACGATGCTGAAGGAAAGGCTATGAATTTTATAGATATTGGTAACTTGTATTACGATCAGGAAAATTATGAAAATGCAAAAAAATATTTTCAAGATGCATTAACGTTGTATGAAAAATTGGGAGATAATGAGGGGATTGCTGCATCTTACACAAATTTAGGGAATGTTTATTGTGATTCAGGTGTGTATGATGAGGGAATAGATTATTACAAACAATCAATTATTTTAGAAGAAGAATTGAATGACCAAAATGGAATAGCTACTAATTACAATAATTTAGGAGATTGTAATATTCAATTATCAAATTTTAATGAAGCTAAAGTATATTTTCAAAAAGGTTTAAATATTGCAACTAAAATAAAAGACCAAGAATTGATAGCTATTATTTATTTGAATATGGCCGATCTTTACGAAAAGCAAAAAAAATACAATCAAACAATTTTTTACGCAAAAAAAAGCTTAGATATTTCAAGAAAAATTGGAAAGCTCGATTTTGAATTGGATAATTTGAAATTTTTAGCTGATGCCTATGAAGCAATTGGTGAAACTACTGAAGCATTGAAAGTATATAAGCAACATGATGTTGTTAAAGACAGTCTTTATAGTTATGATAAAGATAAAAAAGTGCAACTATTTAATGCTCTAAATAAATTAGAGGAAACATATTATACCATATCAGATTTATCATCTAAAAATGAGATAGCACAATTAAAGTACAAAAATGAAAAGAAAATTTCATATTTCTTGATTATAGCAATTGTTGTGTTTGCATTTTTACTAGTGCTGTTAATTCATCAACAAACTTCAAAAAAGAAAGCCTATAATTTACTTGAATTTAGAAATTTTCAAATAAATAAAATGAATGATGAAATTCAGGAGCAAAGAGATTATTTAAATCAGTTAAATAAAACAAAAGATAAATTCTTTTCAATTATTGCACACGATTTAAAAAATCCATTCAATTCTATCAAAGGCTTTACTGAACTGTTAATTGATAATAGTGGAGAGTATGAAGAAGAGAAACAATTGAAGTTTCTGAAAATTATTAAGGACTCTACAATTAAAGCTTCTATGCTGTTAAATAATCTATTAATTTGGGCAAATTCACAATCGGGTAATTTGACATATATTCCGAAAAAGATTGAGTTGGTACGCCAAGTAATGGATGTAACTTCCTTATTAGAAATTCAAGCAATAAAAAAAGAAATTGAAATTTATAATAATGTAGATCATAATCTTTCGGTAAAAGCTGATGAGAATATGTTAAATACCATTCTTAGGAATTTAATTTCAAATGCTATAAAATTTACAAACCCAAAGGGTGAAATAAGGGTGCTTTCAAAAGTTCAAAATGATATGGTTGAAATTTCAATAACTGATAATGGAGTTGGGATTTCTAATGAGGATATTGAAAATGTTTTTAATATTGAAGTTAAAAATACAAATATTGGTACAGCAAATGAGCAGGGTTCAGGTTTAGGCCTCATATTATGTAAAGATTTTGTAGAAAAGCACGGTGGAAAAATTTGGGTGAATAGTGAAATAAATGTCGGTACAGAATTTATATTTACATTGCCTTTATGGAGTGAAGAAGCTGATGATAAGGAGTTTGAATTATAAAAAAGCATAGTTAATTAACTATGCTTTTTTTATAAATATGTGTTTAAAATTTAATTTTTTAAAGGAGTTATAAGTCCAATTCTTCCAACCTTATTATTTTCTTTAAGAAGGTGAGATTTAGGGCTTGGTAAAAATAGTTGATGATCTTCCCACTTAGGATTTTTATAAGTAACAGTTCCTTTTTTAGCTTTATTAGTTACTTTTATTGAGCCAGAGTTAAAAACAAGTGAGTTATCTATACTATTATTGCTGCCGCTTAAGCTTACTGGAGTTATAACTTTGTAGCTATTTTCAAAAACAGTATTTTTAATAGTAACAAAATTAATAGCTTTAGTTTTTAAAATGTACCCTTTTTCAGTATTGTAAACCTTACTAAACACACATTGATCAACAATTAATTCTCCACCTTTAGTTACAGGGTTTATTCCAGATCTAATATAATTAACAGCAAATTCTTCAATATTTTTAAATACGCTATTGTATAATACAATAGTTTCGGCATTGTATTTTCCATAAGGTCCTTTTTCATACGAAAGGTTTAAACCTCTATAACTGTCTTGAATAATTGAATTTTTAATACTAATTGTATCGGCCAAAGTTCCTACATAGGCTTTAAACACAGCTCCTCCGTCTTTATTTGAGAAATTTTGAAAAGTACAATTGTTTACATATAAGTTGTATTTACCTGCTAAATTTTTATCAGGAGACACAACAGCGTATTTAATTGTGGTGCTGCTACTTTCACCGTCTAAAGTTAAATTTTCTAGTTTAGCTGTAGCTCCTTCATTTACTCTAAACAAGTAGGTAAGTGATTTTTGTAAATCATCGGCAGATTTAATAATAATTTCTCCCTTTTCGTTATCCCCTTTAATAGTTATTTCTCCGCTGATTTTCATTGTTTTTTCAAGAGTATAAGTACCTGGACTTAATATTAAAGTTCCTTTTAAACCAGCCTTTTTAAGTGCTTTACTAATAGTTTCAGTCCCAGGTTCAACAAATATATTGGTGTTTTCAACAACACTTGGTTTTCTTTCTTCAATTATTGGATTCCAAAATGGGCCTGTCCTAGCTAATAAAACCGAAGGGTAAACGGTATTGTTTAAATTAAATGCACCAGCTACAAATGTTTCTCTTTTTGAATTAGCCATATCAAATTTAGGACTTTTAGCAGTTTTTTTGGCTGTTTTTAATAGTTCGTTTGTTGCTGATGGCATTGGTAAATTTTTAAGAACTTGCCAATCAATGGTTGCTTTTGTAAATAGGTTAGGGTTTACAGTAGCTTCAGAGTCAACAATGTTTCCAAAAAACTGAATTCCTTTAATTTCATCTTGTTCGTTTATAATTTGTCCACCATTTGTATTTGTAATTAAGTTGTTGGCAAATATGGTATTTATTGCAGGAAGTGTTTTTTCATCATCTTTTCCTGCCCCAAATTGAACGGCGCTACAGTTAATGAGTGTGTTATTTTGAATAGTAACGTTTTTAACTTGGTTATACCTGTTTAAAGGTGAGTTAGGAACACCATTCATTACAACAATAGGGCCTCTATAATCATCTCCTACAACATTTATTAGTAGGTTGTTTTGAATGGTATGACCAGCATTTATAACTCTAATACCACCTGCCTTTTGAAGATTATTTCCAATAAACACATTGTTTTCTACCAAAGCATTATTTCCGTGCCTTAGTGTTAAAGTTCCTTCACTTTCAAGAAATAAATTATTTCTGAATATATTGTCACAAGATTTATTTGAGATAATTTCTATTTCACCATTGCAATGTTTAAATGTATTATACTCAACAAGCGTTTTTGAAGATTTCAAAGAATTTGTACTCGTACCAATTCTAATAGTTTCACCTCCGTTTGCTCCTAATTCAGGTCTGTTTCCAAAAAAATTATGATCAATTCGGTGGTTGTTCTCTGTATGTTCTTGCCCTTTTAGCCAAACAACTAGCGTTGTTCCTCCGTTTTCTTTGCCTGTGAAATTATTATGATCAACCCGGTTGTTTTTACCCCATAAATCTATCCAATGGCTCTCTATGCTTGGGTCAGATGGATTGTAATATGAAACAGTACAATTAGTTAAGCGACAGTTATAGGCAAAATCTTTTGAATCTTTTCTAAATTCAACTAAATATTTTGTAGTTGGTGTTCCATCCTTAAACCAAAGTCCTTTTATAATTACATATTTTCCTGAAATATTTAATCTTGAATCTCCGGTAATAATAACTTCACCATCAGTTTCTGCTGTAATTAAAATAGGAGCTTCTTTTGTTCCAATACCATTTGCTTTTAAATGAACATCTTTCCAAATACCATTTTTTAAAATAATTTTAGAGCCTGGAACTGCTTTTTTAATTGCAGCATCAAATTCAATAATATTAGATACTGTAGTTGAAGTAGCTTGTGCTGTAACTAGTATTTGAAATAAAAGAAATAACACTAGTAAAGTAAATTTTTTATTTGTCATTTTGTGTAAATTTAGGAAAATTCTTCTTGGTTTACCAAACTGGTAAACCAATTTTAAAATTCAAAGATATTTAAATAAAATCAATTATAATAATTGAAACTTAATTAAACTCCTAAATTAACAATTAAGCAAATAATTTAAAAAAAGTATTTATTAAAAATAAAAACCTATCACAGGGTTTATCGCAGAACTGTAAGGGCTCCTATCGCTGTCAAATAATACATCATATCTCACTCCAAAAGATACTGGTCCTGAAACAAATGAAAGTCCTAAATATATAGAGTTATTCCAGTAATCTTCGTCAAAATTTCCTCGTCTACTGGTTTGTAAGCCTTCGTATTCAGCTGAAATTTGAATAAATTCAATAGGTCTTGCTGCAAAAAATATACTTCCACCGTAAGAATTTGATTTATAAGTATAAAAACTTGTTTTATAATCTGAATAAATATAAGTCAATCCAACACCAGTAATAACAATTGGTGAAATATTGTAAAAGGCTTTTGGAGCAATAAGAATATCGGTGCCATTATTCCAAAACGATAAACCAACACTTCCTCCAAAACTCCATTTTTTTTGATAATCTCCATTAAGTTGTAAATTTTCAGTTGTTGCAGTTGTTTTGTTCGAAAAATAATTTTCATTTGAAGAAGCAATATCCTGAGAATAAACTGTTCCAAAAATAAATAATAACAAAAGAAATAGCGTGTTCTTGTAATGCATTTTTATCATTTTTTTGATGAATACTAATTCAAATATAATTAAATTTAAAGAGTAGCAAATTAAAAACTTTTATAATCTGATAAGGTTTTTCATTTGATTATGGTGAATATTAAAAAAAAGATTTAGTTGAAATATAAATTTAGTTTATAATTTAATTATCAACTTTAAATTGTATTACGTATTTGTAGTTGATTAACTAATAGTTTAAAAGTTAAAATAACACAGTTACAAGTTAAAATTATTAACATTTACTTGTTTAATAAACAAATATCCATATATTTGGTCAACCAAACTGGTTAACCAGTTTGGTTTTATATTCTATAAGTAAACAAAAAAGAATGAGAATTATAAAATTTATACCTATTAAAAGTGCATTTTTAGTTATTTTATTTATTACGATATCTTGTGGTGAAAAAACTGAAGTTGTTAATGAGTCTCAATCGGATTCTCAACATCCAAGTTTAATTCTTACTAAAAAAGGAGTTGAAGAAATAAGAGCGCAATTAGGAACTGTTCCTTTATTTGATAGCTCATTAGCAGAAACAAAAAAAATAGTTGATGCTGAAATTGAATTAGGAATTGATGTGCCTGTGCCTAAAGATTATTCTGGAGGGTATACGCATCAAGTACACAAAAAAAACTTTTTAATACTTCAAAAGGCCGGAGTTTTATATCAAATTTTAGATGATGAAAAATATGCTAAGTATGTAAAGGACATGCTAATGCAATACGAGGAAATGTATAAAACATTACCATTGCATCCAAAAACAAGGTCATATGCAAGAGGTAAATTGTTTTGGCAATGTTTAAATGATGCAAATTGGTTAGTTTACGTTAGTCAGGCTTATGATTGTGTTTATAATTATTTATCTGAAGAAGAACGCAACAAGCTGGAAACAAATTTATTTAGACCATTTGCAGATCATATTTCAATAGATAGTCCACAATTTTACCAAAGAGTTCATAACCACAGTACTTGGGGAAATGCGGCTGTTGGTATGATTGGTTTAGTAATGGGTGATGAAGAGTTAATTGATCGTGCTTTGTATGGAATTAAAGATTTAAAATTAGATACTAAAGAAAAAGATGATGATGGTGGTTTTTTAAATAAAGACGGTAAAGCTGGTTTTTTAGCAAACATAGAAGAACCTTTTTCACCAGATGGTTATTATAATGAAGGGCCATATTACCAACGTTACGCTATGTATCCTTTTTTAATTTTTGCAGAAGCTTTACATAATGTAAAACCAGCATTGAAAATATTTGAATACAAAGAAGGTGTACTGTTAAAATCTATTAATGCCTTATTAAATTTATCTGATGCAGATGGCGAATTTTTCCCATTGAATGATGGTCAAAAAGGAATGTCTTATTATACAAGCGCTTTGGTTACGGCAGTAGATATTTCATATCATTTTGGTACGCAAGATCCAGGTTTGTTAACAATTGCTGCAGAACAAAATAAAGTATTATTAGATGATTCAGGTTTAGCAGTAGCGATTGGTGTAAAAAATGGAAAAGCAAAACCATTTGAAAAAAAATCAATTAATTTATCTGATGGACCAGAGGGGAAGCAAGGTGGTGTTGCCATATTAAGAAATGAAGATATCGAATTAGTTTTCAAATATGCTGCACAAGGATCTAGTCATGGTCATTATGATAAATTATCTTACTCCTTATATGAAAAAGGCGATGAAGTAATTCAAGATTATGGCTTAGCCCGATTTGTAAATATTGAGCAAAAAGGTGGTGGAAATTATCTAAAGGAAAACAAAACTTGGGCAAAACAAACCATTGCACATAATACAGTAACACAAAATGAAACTTCACATTTTAACGGGAAGTATGACATTGGAAGCCAACATCATTCGATACTAAATTATTTTTCTTTTGAAAATGAAAACGTACAAGTTGCAAGTGCAAAAGAAAGTAATGCATATCCTGGAACAGCAATGCTTCGTACTATGGCAATTATAAAGGATGAAGATTTTGAAAAACCATATCTGTTAGATATTATGAAGGTGACTTCTAATAAAGTAAATAAATATGATTTCCCTTATTACTTCTTAGGGCAAGTGTTGCAAACAAACTTTGAGTACAAAACACCTAAAACATTAAATACTTTAGGAAGCGAAAATGGGTATCAACACTTATATCTTGAAGGAACAGCGAAAGCTGCTAGTGAAAACAGTAAACTATCATGGTTAAATGAAGGTAAATTTTATACGTTAACATCATTAACTAATAATAATGATGAGTTATTATTCACTAGAATTGGGGCAAACGATCCAGAATTTAATTTAAGACGTGAAGCAGCTTTCATGTTAAGACGAAAAGACACTAAAAACACACTTTTTGTTTCAACAATTGAAGCCCACGGAAGTTACAGTCCAGTTACAGAATCTGCAGTAAACTCAAAAAGCAGTATAAAAGAATTAAAACTCGTTCTTGATACAGCAGATTATACGGCAATAGAAATTACGAATATAAATGGTAATACGAAGCTATTTATTACAGCAAATATAAATGCTTCAAAAGAAGCAAAACATATATTAACAATTAACAACAAGAACTATACTTGGGTAGGTTCTTATTATTACGAATAAATTAATTAAAAAAAATAAAAAAATGAAACGATTTAGTGAAAAGTACATCATTACAAAAGAAATGGAATGGGAAGAACTTGGTGGAGGAGTATCAAGAAAATTCTTAGGTTACGATAATCAAATCATGATGGTAAGCGTGAAATTTGATAAAGGAGCATTAGGTGCGCCACATCAACATTTTCACACACAAGCAACCTATTGTGTTTCAGGTAAATTTGAATTTGAAATAGATGGAGTTAAACAAATTGTTGAAGCAGGAGATGGAGTGTATATAGAACCTAACTTATGGCATAGTGCAGTTTGTTTAGAAGAAGGACAACTAATAGATACATTTAGCCCAGTAAGAGAAGATTTCTTAAGTGGTGATGGGGTGTCTTATTTTGGTGATAAAGATGAGTAAAAAACTGCTTGTAATTACGAGTGGTTATAAATAGTAAAATTCAATTAAGAAGATTCTGTATACATTCTACTATATGTATTTTATGTAGTAATCGGTGAAAATCAGGTATCTTGATTGATTTTTTTAGTCTAATTAGCGAAGACTTTACGGAGTAGTTTATTTATTTAAGTTCATGTTAGCGAGGTGTTTAAGTTTTACGACTATTTTATTCATTAATTTAAATGTTAATTAAGTAAATAAATAAGGTAATTTAAAATATGTGTTAAAATATTTTTTTTTAAGTAATAATTAACATACTTTTGGTAAACCAAACTGGTCAACCACTTTGGGCAACCAAAAAAACAAACTATTAATAATTAAAAATTTAATCGATTTAATGAACAGTATGTAACCAAACAAAAAAAGGACAGGTGCCAGC
Organism: Lutibacter agarilyticus; assembly: GCF_900188235.1. Taxonomy (GTDB): domain Bacteria; phylum Bacteroidota; class Bacteroidia; order Flavobacteriales; family Flavobacteriaceae; genus Lutibacter; species Lutibacter agarilyticus. The sequence goes on from NZ_FZNT01000010.1 coordinate 129,281, forward strand.
CTATCCTTTTAAAAAAATACTTCTTTTAGAGTGGGAAGTAATTTGAACACGTAATTACTTAATAAAAACATGATTTTGCAAAAGTATGAAACTATTCATAAACTTCAAATTCTAGTTTTTATAAAGTTTAGGAAATTTAAGATTAACTATCTATACACAATTAATACAAAGTATTAATAAAATCAAACACTAAACAAAAAACAATTTTATTATGAATTTAAAAATTAAGCTTACATTATTATTAATGTTGTTGCTAAATGTTTCCTTAATAGCTCAAAACAGCTATGTGTTAAAAGGAACAGTAGTTTCAAACGTTAATGACCCTATACCTGGGGTGAGCCTTTTAATTAAAGATAGCTCAAAAGGAACTTCAACAGACTTTGATGGTAATTTTCAATTAGAAGTTGCTGTTGGTGATATTTTACAACTTTCTTTTGTTGGTTTTCAAACAAAAGAAATTATTATTTCAGGTCAAAACAATATCTCAATTCAATTAGCTGAAGATCAAAATGTATTAGAAGAGGTTGTTGTTATTGGATATGGTAAACAAAAGAAAAGCCATTTAACAGGTGCAATATCAAAAGTAGTAAACGAAAGCTTAGATCAAATTGCAGTTGCAAGGGTTGATGATGCTTTAACAGGGCAAGTTTCAGGTGTAAATATTGCAGCTACAGATGGTGGTGCTGGTTCAGCTCCTACAATTCGTATTAGAGGTACGGGTTCTATTACTGGAGACTCAGGTCCATTAGTTGTTGTTGATGGATTAGCGATGGATTCTGATATTTTGAGTTCATTGAATATGAATGATATTGAATCTTTTGAGGTTTTAAAAGATGCTGCTTCTGCCGCTATTTTTGGATCTAGAGGTGGTAATGGTGTAATTATGATTACAACAAAATCAGGTAAAGATGGAGATACTAAATTTAGTTTCAGCACTTTTGCTGGTATTAAAGAAGCGCGTCATAGTGATGCTTATACTTTAACTGTTGCAGAAACTGCAGCTGCTGAATTAGCAGCAAACGGTGTGCTTTCAGATCAAACAAAATACAAACAATTATTAGGTGTTGACAACCCTTGGCAAAACATTATTTTTAATGGTGGTACTATTACAAGTTATGATTTAAGTGCGAGAGGTGGTAACGAAAAAACAAAGTTTAGTACTTCATTAAACTACTTACATGATGAAGGAGTATTATTAACTGATGATTTTAAAAAATACGGTTTAAATATTAAATTAGATACTAAAGTTACTGATCGTTTTTCTTTTGGTGTTAGAGTAACGCCTACGTATACAAGAACAAGAAGATTTGATGGTTCTACACATGATATTTTAAGACAACCATCTTGGTTGCCATTATATTTAGATGAAAACACTATTCAATATGTAAATACAAACAAAGCTGCATATGCAGATGTTCAAGTTGGAGACTATGCACAACAACGTATGTTTGATGATTACGATTTAGTAAATGGTATGCCAAGTACAGGAAGTGGAACAGATATTAGTAATACTTCAAATACAAATCCAGGGGCTAAAGTTCTAGAACGTAGGCGTTTAGATCTTAAATTTAAATTGTTTAGCAGTGCTTATGCTAAACTTGAAATTATTGATGATTTAACATTTAAAACTACATTCTCTCACTTTTATCAAAATACTGAAAGATCTAGATATCAAGGTACTAAGGCAAGTAGGAATGGGGTAGCTGCTACACAAATGGATTATTCTGATCAAAACTACAACAAAGTTGTTACAGATAACTATTTTTCATACGACAAAACTTTTGACAAGCATGATTTAGGTGTTATTTTAGGATATGCTGCTGAATATGAAACAGAAACATATGCTGCAATTCAAGGAACTGGTTATGATAATGACAATGTTCAAACGATAAACAATGCAACTACAATTGCTGCAGCTAATCAACTTTCTTGGGAAAAAACATTACAATCTTTAATTAGTAGGGTAACTTATGCTTATGATGATAAGTATTTAGCTTCATTTAGTTATAGACGTGATGGTAGTTCAGTTTTTGGTAGCGATTACAAATGGGGTAATTTCCCTGCAGGTTCTATTGGATGGAGAGTTTCTGAAGAAGATTTCTTAAATAACAGTAACGTTATTAGTAACTTAAAATTAAGAGCTAGTTATGGTGTTACTGGTAATAACAGTATTAACTTATATAGTTATAGTGTGTTAAATAGTGATGTTTTAGGTAATTATTACCCATCTCAAGCATTATTAGCCGCTGAAACTTACAATGGGTTGGGAGCTTTCAATCCAATTAATATTGCAAACAATGAGTTACAGTGGGAGCGTTCTATAGAATTTAACCCTGGTATTGACTTTGGATTTTTAAATGGAACATTTACTGGATCTCTTGATTATTACAACAGAAAAAGTGACCAATTATTATTGTTTAACCCTATTTCTTCAACAACTGGTTTTAGCAATGCTTTAGTAAACTTAGGTGAAGTTGAGAATGCAGGTTTTGAATTTGAATTTAGAGCTAAAATATTTGATAAAGAAAACTTTAGATGGGATGCATCTTGGTTATCTTCATGGAATAAAAATACCTTGATTGATTTTGCTGATTCTAACGGTCAAATTCAAAACGTAGATACAAAAAGAGCTGCTGAGTGGATTAACTTAGAAGGAAATCCAATTTCATCTTTCTACGGATGGGTAGTTGATAAAGATATTCCTTTAGAATACATTAAAAATCCTTATCACCCAGTAGGTGCTGAAGCTCAAGATGTATATGTAAAAGATTTAAATGGAGATGGTTTAATTGACGATGATGATAAAGCTATTTTAGGTGATCCATATCCAGATTTTATTTGGAGTTTCTCTAATAATTTCAAAATATTTAATTTTGATGTTGCGTTTATGTTTCAAGGAAGTCACGGTGCTCAAATTAGAAATATGGGAGATCAATATATCTTCAACCACTTTAATAGTAGACAAGATTTCGATCCTGCAACCACTCCAGATCAACAATTTATCAAACAAAAAATATTTACAAGTGATATCATTCAAGATGCGTCATACATTGCATTACGTAACGTAAATATTGGGTACAATTTTCCTCAAGAGTTAATGGAGCAATGGGGTATGGGTAGTTTAAGAATTTATGCTACTGGAAGTAATTTAATGTACTTAACTGCTGATGATTATACAGGTTTTAATCCTGAATCAGTTGATAATACATCACCTACAACCTATGGTTATCAAAGAGCTGGTAGTCCGGTGTTTAGAACTATTTCTATGGGTATCAATTTAGACTTTTAATTTAACCATTAAATAAAAATATTATGAGACAAATAAAAATATTAATATTACTATTCGTAGGAGTATCAATTTCCTCTTGTAGTGATTTCCTATCACCTGAACCTTTATCTGCTATAACAGCTGATAGTTATTTCAAGAATGATAGTGAGATTTTGACAGGTGTAATCAATATGTATGATGGAATTCAAGGATTGAATTCAACACGTAGTACTGATAACCATGGAATTCAACAAGAATTTCAAGTAACTGAAATGCGTAGTGATAACACTAGAACTAAAAGTGGAGAAGGTGAATCTGCACAATTTGATGCTTTTAATGTAGATCCAACAAATGGTATTGTAGCTGATTATTACAGAAGTTATTACAATGTAGTTTACAGAGCTAATATTGTTTTAAATAATTTAGGATCAGCATCTGATGCTATGAAACCTTCATTTGAAGCTGAAGCTAAATTTGTTAGAGCTTATGCTTATTTCAATTTAGTTCGTTTATTTGGAGATATTCCTTTAATTGATAAAGTTATTGACCCTTTAGAAAAAGAAATTCAATTTACAAGAGTTAATGAAGATCTTGTGTATGATTTAATTGTTTCTGATCTTATAACTGCTGTTGATGGTTTAGGTGCTGGTACTTATGGAAGAGCATCAAAATCTGCTGCACAAGCATTATTAGCTAAAGTATATTTAACATTGGGTGAACACAGTTTAGCAAAACAATTATGTTTAGATGTTATGGGAGCTGGTTTTACATTAGAATCTAATTTTAAAGATATTTTTTATAATGAAGGTAATGATGAGGTAATTTGGGCTATTGTTTATGATGGAGATAATGCAACTGATAGTCAAAACTTTTCTGCTGAATGGTTGAACTCAGTTGGTAGAACAGTAGGTTTAAACTATGTAACAACTGAAGCTGCTGCTGCATTAGATTTGCTAGGAGGAAGCAGAACTAAGTATTCATATAGATTGGATGAAATACAAATTTCACAAAATCAAGTAGCAAAATACATCCCTAATGGAGACGCTAATTTAGGTATTGAGCCAACTTCAGGAGATCCTACTTTAGCAGGAAACGACTGGATAATTATGAGATATGCCGATGTTTTATTAATGTATGTTGAAGCCACAATGGGTACAGCTACTGAAACGTCTGATGCAAGTGCTTTAATAGCCTTCAATAAAATTAGAGCAAGAGCTGATATGCCTTTGGCTTCAAGTATAACTAAGCAAGAGTTATTAGATGAAAGAAGAGCTGAATTAGCTTTTGAAAACCAACGTTGGTTTGATTTAATTAGGTTTGGTGCTGCAAATGAAGTATACACTAAATTCTCTGCAGATAATGGTTATGGATATTCACCAACAGATCTTTTATTACCTATTCCACAAGGAGAAATTGGATTAAGTGCTGGGTTGTTAACGCAAAACCCAGGTTACTAATAAGTAATTAAAAATTAATTAAAAACAGTTTATTATGATTAATAATATAAAATATTTAAAACACATCAGTACTTCGGTACTAATGGTTGCGGTATTCATGTTGTCTTTAACTTCTTGTGAGTTTGATTTACCTGAAGCAAATTCTAAGCCTGATGATACACCGCCAAGTGCTGATTTTGGAGCAACTGTTACTGAAGATTATTTGGAATATAATTTTGCGAATTTTTCAGTAAGTGCAACAGATTATGAGTGGAACTTTGGAGATGGATCAACATCTACAAGTCAAGATCCAACACACGTGTATGCTGAAGAAGCTACTGATGAAGATGGTACACCTTATACAGTTACTTTATCTGCATCTGACAAATTGGGTGTTGTAAGTACTGTTTCAAAAGAGATTATTGTTTTGAAACCAGAAGTACCAGTAATTCCTATTCCTGTTATTTTAGAGCCAGGTTTTGAAGATTTATCTTTACCTGATGGTACTGGTGATGGACGTGATTCTTGGAGATGTAGTTTTGGATCAGTTATGCAAATTACAGGTTCACCAGTTTCTTTTGGAGATCAAGCGGCTAAATTTCCTTCTGATGGAGGTAGAACAGCATACCAAGAAATAGCAGTAACAAAAAATGTAGACTTTGTACTAACGTATCATTATACAATCAAAACTAGCCCTGTTGGATCAATAACAGTTGCTATTTTAGGAGGTTCAATATCAGATTTAAGTGAAGCTGCAGGTGCTACAATTACATCATTTACAGGTACTGATCAAGATGATGCTAATACCTATGTACAAGTTGATTTACCTTTTAATTCAGGAGATAATTCTACAATTGCTATTTTAATTACAAATGAAGGAGCAGAAGCTAGAATTGATGAATTTTCAATTGCATTAAAAGAAGAATAATAGAATATTAATTATGGTTAATAGAGTTTGTTTTAAGTTTTACCTGGGAGCTGCATTAATGTTTGTTTTGAGCATTAATGTAAGTTGCCAGAATCAAGATAATATTTCTGAAGAGGATACAGTAGTTATTGTTACTCCTGAAGATGATATAAACGAAGATATTGAACAAACGTATAATTTGCCAACTATAGATTTAAGTCACTGGAAAGTTACACTTCCAATAGGAAAACCTACGGAAGTGTTGCCTCCAGAGATATTAGATTATGCTACTAACCAAACGTTGAAACCATTTATGTTCAACGATTCAATCAACGGAGCTATTGTTTTTTATACATACCCTAATAGCTCAACAGCTAACTCATCTTATTCAAGAACTGAATTGCGTGAGCTTATGAATCCTTCAGATAAAAGCGCCACAAATTGGACCTTTAAACAAGGGGGACATTTAAAAGGAACGCTTTCAATGGCTGAAATTTCAAAAGATGAAAATGGAGATTATGATAGAACTATTATTATGCAAATTCATGGCAGATTAACCAATGAACAGCGTGATTTAATAGGTGAAGATGATAACAATGCACCACCAATATTAAAAATTTATTGGGTTGATGGTAAAGTTAGAGTTAAAACAAAAGTATTAAAAGATTTAAATGCATCAGATACTGAAATTTTATATACAGATGCATGGGGTGATGATAATGGATATTCATTTCCAGAGTATGTAGGTTTTGATAAGTTTACATTAGAAGTGAAAGTTTCTGAAGGTAGAATGGAAGTGATTTTAAATAACAATGCATCAGTTGTTTATGATGATATTCACATGCAAAAGTGGGGTGTTTTTGAAAATTATTTTAAAGCAGGAAACTACCTTGTAAGTAAACGAGAAAATGCATTTTCTAAAGTTAAATATTACAAACTTGAAGCATCACATTAATTAAAAAAGTAAAAGAACTATTAACTGATTAAAGTTTTTAAATAAAAACCATTAAGTATGACTATAATTTTAGTTTGATTAATATTTTGGTGAGATTATACTGGTCTAATTGTTAGACCAGTAAAATCTTATAAAATATGAGCAATTATTTGAAATGTTATGTCCAAAGTGGATTATTTAATATTCTTACACTTTTATAAATTGAGCGCTAATCACTCAACCAATATTTAAAAATGAATTTAGATATAATAACAAAAAATGACAATCATGAAGTTCAAAACTCTATTATTTCAAGAATAAGAGAATTGATCAACTTCAAAAACTTAGAACCTGGAGATAAATTACCTTCTGAAAGAATGCTTTCTGAACGATTTGAAGTATCTAGAAGCAATGTTAGAGAAGCTATTCAAAAATTAGAATTTTATGGATTATTAAAGTCTATTCCGCAAAGTGGAACATTTGTAGCAAATATTGGAGTTATAGCCCTTAATGGAATGATTGATGAAATTTTGGGAATGAAAGATCCTAATTTTAGATCATTAGTTGAAACAAGAATTTTATTAGAATTGAAAGCAGCAGGTTTGGCAGCAACTAGAAGAACTAAGGAAGATTTAATTAAATTAGAATCAGCACTTATTTCTTACGAAGAAAAAGTTTTAAAAGGAGAAGATGCTATACAAGAAGATTTGTTATTTCATTTAAGTATAGCAAGCGCTAGTGGTAATACAACATTAAATAAATTAATGCTAATTATTACACCAGGTATTATGACCAACTTTGAAAAACATCATGTTTGCGATACAAGTAAAGCTAATTTAGCGATACAAGAACATAGATCTATTTTTGAAGCAATTAAAAATCAAGATGCTAAACAGGCAAAAATGAGATTGAAAATTCATTTTAATGAATTATATCAATATTGCTATAATGATAATAATATTGAATTTGAATAGGAATTAAAACAAAAGTTTTTAAATATTACTTAATCAAATTTAAAAGATTGGTATACAGATTTATACAAAGGATAATACAGTTAATTAAATATTATAATTTATGAAAATTAAAGGATTAAGATGGGTAATAATTGGGCTAATTTTTTTGGCAACCGTTATTAATTACATCGATAGAAGTGCGCTCGCCATCATGTGGGGAAATGAAAATGTTGAAGGTTCAATTTCACAATCATTAGGACTTACAAAAAGTGATTATAGCCTTATCTTAAATATTTTTATGGTAGCCTATGCGTTAGGACAACTTTTTTCAGGTAAGTTATTTGATAAAGTGGGTACTAGAGTAGGTTATGTTATTAGTATTGGAGTTTGGGGATTGTCTTCTTTCTTTCACTCTATGGCAAGAGGAATGTTTTCACTTGCGTTTTTAAGAAGTACTTTAGGACTATCTGAGGCCGGTAACTGGCCAGGAGGTGTTAAAAGTAATGCTGAATGGTTTCCAATTAAAGAACGAGCCATTGCACAAGGGTTATTTAATGCAGGTGCTTCCATTGGTTCTGTAATTGCACCACCATTTATAGCAACTTTGTTTGTTGCTTATGGTTGGAGAATTACCTTTATGGTAATTGGATCTTTTGGTATTTTATGGATTATACCTTGGTTATTAATTAATAAAAGCGGTCCTAAAACACACCCTTGGATTACTAAAGAAGAGCAAAAATATATTGTTGAAGGTCAAAGTGTAGCGGATCAAAATGCCACATCTGAAACTAAAGGTAAAAGTTTAAAAGAAATCCTTTCACATAAAGAATCTTGGGCAATAGTTATTGGTCGTTTCTTTTTAGAACCAATTTGGTGGTTATTTGTAGGTTGGATGCCAATTTATTTATTTGATGTTTACGGTTTTAACGTAAAAGAAGTAGGTATGTTTGCTTGGGTACCTTACGTAGGTGCTGCCATTGGAAGTATTGCTGGAGGATATGTTTCTGGACAAATTATAGCCAAAACTAATTCAATAGATAAAGGTAGAAAAACAACCATTTTTATTGGTGGTGTTATTATGCTTATAGGATTAATAGCAACTGTATTATTTGCTGATTCAGCTGAAATATTTGTTGCAATTGTATTCTTTGTATTGTTCGGATTTCAGTTTGCTATTAGTAACGTACAAACATTACCAAGTGACTTTTTTAGTGGTAAATCAGTAGGGTCATTAGCTGGCCTTGGAGGAATGGTAGGAGTTTTCTCCGTAATTATTATGAATTTCTTAATTCCAGTAATTGCAGAAGTATCGTACACTCCAATTTTTATTGCAATAGCCGTTTTTGTGCCGCTAGGAGTTGGTGCAATTTATTTCTTTGCAAGAGATATTAAATCAGTAGAAGAATAAAAAATAAGAATTATTATAAAAATCAAAAAATAAAAATAATGAGTAATTTAAATAAAAAAGTAGCAGTAATTACAGGAGCTACAGGTGGAATAGGTTTTCAAGTAGCAAAAAGATTAGGACAAGATGGTTATACTGTAGTTTTAAACGGTATTGAAGATGAGATAGGAGCACAAAGAGTTGAAGAATTGACTGCTGAAGGAATCACAGCTGAGTATATTGGTTTTGACATGACAAATGACGAAGCGGTTACTGAAAATATCACTAAAATTGGTGAAAAATACGGGAAAATTGATTTACTTGTAAACAATACAGGTGGTATTGGAGTTAGAGCTCGTTTTGAAGAAATGACAACTGATCAATACAAATTTGTTATGGCTTTAAATCTTGATTCAGTATTTTTTGCTTCAAGAGCAGCTATTCCTTTCCTTAAAAAAGGTGAAAATGCTTCAATCATAAACTATACTTCTAATGCAGCATGGAATGGTGCAGGACCAGGAGCTGGTATTTATGCAGTGTCTAAAGGTGGAGTACAATCTATCACTAGAGCGTTAGCTAAAGATTTAGCTGAATACGGAATAAGAGTAAATGCAGTATCCCCTGGTACAATTGATACGCCTTTTCACGCGCAAATTAAAGCAACCAAGCCAGAAGTTTTTGCTTCTTGGGCAAATAGTGTTTTATTAGGAAGATTAGGTCAACCAGAAGAAGTAGCATCTGTGGTTTCTTTCTTAGCAAGTGATGATGCTTCTTTTATTACAGCTGAAACGATCCAAATTGGTGGTGGTCAAGCTTTAGGAATATAGTAATACAATATTTTTTATTAAAGGGGAGTGTTCAATTTTTTTATTGAATGGTCCCCTTTAATTAACCATAAAAAATGAGTACCCTTTTGAAAAAATCAATTGCAATTATTTGTGGAGGTGGTCCGGCACCTGGAATTAATACTGTTATTAGCACGCTTGCTAAAACATTTTTGAAAGATGGATATAATGTTTTGGGTGTTCATCATGGATATAAAGGGTTATTTTCTGAAAACCCATCTGTAAAATCTTTTGACTATCAAAGTGCTGATCGCATTTTTAGCCTAGGCGGTTCTACGTTAACTATGAGTCGTTTTAAACCAAAAGATGCTGATTTTAAAGCAAACTTTTTTGAAAATAACAATGTAAAATTATTGGTAACTATTGGAGGTGATGATACTGCTTCTACAGCAAGTAGACTAACAAAGTATTTAACAAATAAAAAATTAGATGTAACACATATTCACGTTCCAAAAACAATAGATAACGATTTACCGCTACCTGATAGAAATCCAACTTTTGGATTTCATACAGCAAAAGATGAAGGGGTTCGTATTGGAAATACGGTTTATGAAGATGCCCGAACCAGTGAAAATTGGTTTGTAGTTTCTGCAATGGGACGATCAGCAGGACACTTAGCATTTGGTATTGCTTCAGCCTGTCATTTTCCAATGATGATTATTCCTGAAATGTTCAATAAAACCAACATCACTTTTGAAAAGTTGACAAATATGATTATTTCGTCGATTATAAAAAGTAAAATTCGTGGCATTGAATACGGTGTAGCAATGGTTAGTGAAGGTGTATTTCATTTTATGGATGAAGATGAAATAAAAAACTCAGGAATTAATTTTACCTATGATGATCACGGTCATCCAGAATTAGGAAATGTGAGTAAATCACACATTTTTAATTATTTATTACAAGTTAAACTAAAAGAATTAGGCTTAGATATTAAATCTAGACCAGTTGAAATTGGGTACGAATTAAGATGTTGTAAACCAATTGCTTTCGACTTAACACTATGTACCTTATTAGGAATAGGTGTTAAGAAATTATACGACAAAGGAATAACAGGGTGTATTGTAAGTGCAAATTCAAATGGAGATATAGCTCCGTTATATTTAAAAGATTTTGAAGATGAAAATGGAAAGGTTCAGCCAAGATTAGTGAATATTGAATCTGATATGGCTCAATTGTTTATGAAGCACTTAATATATATTGGAGAAAGCGATTACGTAGAAACTAAAAAATATGTTGAGGATCCTTCAGCATACGATTTTAAAAAAATATTGAACTGGGATTCATAATTTTTAAATTTATAAAACACTCATACAATGTATAAAAAGTTAGTAGTAGTTATGTCGATTTTGTTGTTCATATCCTGTAATGAGGTACCAACAAATACAATTAATGTTGAAGATATTCAACAGTTAAATTCAGCAATTGAAGGGGCAAAACCTGGAGATGAAATTGTGCTAGCCAATGGTATTTGGAAAGATGTACAAATTAAATTTATTGGAAAAGGAACAAAAGAACAACCTATAATATTAAGAGCCGAAACAGCGGGAAAGGTTTTTATTGAAGGAATTTCAAATTTAGAATTTGGTGGCGAGTATTTAGAGGTTAGCGGATTGTATTTTAGAAACGGACATACACCAACTAAAAATGTAATTGCATTTAGAATTAGTCCAGATCAAGTAGCTAATAATTGTAGAGTAACCAATTGTGTAATTTTAGATTTTAATCAATTACAACGTGATAATGATGATTTATGGGTACAGTTTTTTGGAAAACACAACCAATTAGATCATTGTTATATTGCTGGTAAAACAAACGGAGGACCAACAGTTAGAGTTGATTTAAAAGGAAACCAAAGTATTAGAAATTATCATCAAATTGTGAACAATCACTTTGGTCCTAGGCCAAGAAAAGGTGGTGCAAGAGGCGAAACTATTCAGTTAGGAAGTAGTTTCACATCTATGAGTCCAAGTAACACCGTTATAGCAAACAACCTGTTTGAAGAATGTAATGGAGAGGTAGAGGTAATTTCAAGTAAAACCAATTTCAACGAAATTAAAAACAATGTATTTTACATGAGTGAAGGCTCTGTGGTAACCAGACACGGAAACTATTGCGTTATTGATGGAAATTACTTTATTGGAGACGGGAAGAACGAAAATATTGGAGGAATTAGAATTATAAATACAGGTCATTCAATTGTAAATAATTATTTCTATAACTTAATAGGTGAAAACTTTAGAAGTCCTTTGGCGGTTATGAATGGCATACCAAAATCACCATTAAATAGATACAATCAGGTTACAGATATTATAGTTGCATATAATACCTATGTAAACTGTAAATCGCCTTGGCAATTTGGAGTAGGTACAAATATTGCTCAAAAAGATGTATTGCCTTTGTCTGAAATTCGTTCAGCAAGACCACTAAGATCTGTAGTTGCAAATAATGTAATTTACAATAAAGTGGGCGATACTGAGCCAATAATTGAACATGATAAAGCAGATGGAGTACTATTTAAAAGTAATATCATCAACAATCAAGGTGTTGCATTTAAAGATGAGGAAAGAATTACACCAAGCAGTTTTGAATTAACACAAGTAGCTGATTATATATTTCTTCCAATAGGTATTTCAAATGAAATTGAACCTTACAATGGTTATGGTTTTGAAGCTATTTCAGAAGATCTTTTTGGAAACTCAAGAGCCAATTCAAATTCAATAGGAGCAACTATTCAAACTGAAGCTAAAGATCCTTCTATTTTAGATAAGAAAAAATATGGAGCTAGCTGGTATTCAAATGAAAAACCAGCTTATGAAGCTGTAACTTTTGAAGTTACAAATGCTACAGATTTAACAGCAAAACTTACCGAAGCTAGAGCTGGTGATATTATTTCTTTAAGTGAAGGACAATTTGTGGTTTCAAAATCATTGGTAATTAATAAAAGTATTACAATTCAATCGTCATCTAATAAAAAAGCTGAAATTGTTTTTGAAGGAGCAAATAACACTCCTTTATTTGAATTGAATCCTTACGGTATTTTAACGTTTAAAAACGTGGTGCTTTCAGGAAATGGAACGCAACAAGCTTTTGCAAGTTTAAAAGAAAATATGTCTAATCATTTTGGATTATTTGTTTCAGGATGTGAAATCAGTAATTTCAACTATGTTTTGAAAGCCTACAAACAAACTTTTGCTGAAGAAATTTCGTTCACAAATAGTGCAATTTCTAATTGTGAAAACGGAATAGAACTTTCAGAAGAAACCAATGACAAGGGAGATTATAATGTTGAATATTTAACCATTGATAATTGCCGATTTATCAACGTAAAAAGTAATATAGTTGATTATTATAGAGGTGGCTATGATGAATCTACCATTGGTGGTAATTTATTGGTGAGTAACAGTACTTTTGAAAATTGCGGGGCAAAAGAGGTTACTAATATTTTACTAAACACAAGAGGTATTGTAAACGTTGCCATTGAAAACAATGTATTTAAAAACAACAGAGTAAAATTAGTAGCATTGTTGTGGGGAGCAAAAAATAATTCACATTCAAATAATAAGGTTCAAAATTCTGGTAAAATTTTAGTAGAAGAAAACCTGAAAATGAAATTAATGTATTAATTCCTACGAATTAATTCCTTTTTTATTGTTAAACTAAAAACAAATAGAATACAATTATGAGATTTAAATATTTAATTTTTTGTACCTATTTGTTTTTTTCATGGATAGGTTTTGCTCAACAAATTCCTTCAAAAAAAGTAGTTAAAAATTCAAAACTTTCAAACTACTTAACTAAAGAAGTTAAAGAGAAATTAGCTGAAAAAGGTGTAATTTCTGATGCACAATTAGCAGCTTATTTAAGAGAAAAGTTTTCAGAACGTTATTTTTACGATTGGAAAAATTTTGAAGATCGTTTTAATAACTACAAAGAAATTTATCCGGAGAATGAAGCCGGACATACCGATAGAGCCTTAGATCATATTTCAAAATACAATGCCAATACATATTGGGTATTACCTTTTAACTATTTAAACGGATCTCCGGTAAATGCATATGCCTTAAGGCATTTAGCGCGTCAGCATAAAATGGTTGATATTGCTTACTATTACAATTACCAAGGTAAAGATGCTCAATATCTAAACTATTTCATCAATCAGATGAAGTCATTAAATACAGCTTTACATAACGGGGAATATGAAAAAATTGAAGATGGTAATGGCGTTTATGAAGCATTTAGATCTGGGTACAGAGTTTTAAATTGGTTGCAAATTCACAATATGTTTTTGGGTGAAGCTGATTATACAGACGAAGCACAATTAAGAACAATTGCGACGTTATTGCAGCATGCATCTTATTTATTTGAAAGAAATCAAGAGTTTCATGCCGGAAATCATCAAACAAGAGGTTTATCGGCATTGGCTATGGTTTCAATTTTATTAAGAGATTTTGAAGGAACGGATGTTTGGTACAAGCATGCAATGAAATTGCTAGAAGAACATTTATCAAAAGAAATTAATGACGACGGATTTCAATTTGAGCGTTCTTTACACTATCATATGAGTGATATTGGTAATTATTATTATGTGTATCAATTAGCGAAAATTAGTGCTATTAAAGTAGATGAGTTTTGGGAAAACAAGTTAAAATCTTTGTTTACTACCTTGGCAAATATTGCTTATCCAGATAAATCGGCTCCAGTTTTACAAGATGATACTGACAATCCTTGGGCTGAAAAAAATGATATTTCAGGGGCTTTAACTTTAGGTTATTTGTTGTTTGAAGATCCTTCAATAGGTTATTTTGCAAACACCCATGTGGAATCTAAAATGTATTGGTATTTAAACAAAAAGCAATTGCAGCTACTTACTGCAATTCAGAAACAAAAACCAACAATTAAATCTGTTGAATTTCCAACTACAGGTTATTATATTCAAAGAGATGGTTGGGAAGCTAACAATGCTATGATGATTATTTCTGCTGGGTTAGACGCTCACAAACCTGATCATCAACACGGAGATATGTTGGGTGTTCAGGCAATGGCAAACCAAAAAGTGGTGTTGCCAAATTATCAGGTTCGTTATTCTTTAAAGGATTACGGATTCTTTAAGAATTCTATGGTAAAAAATGTTGCTTTGGTAGATGATGAGTTGCAAGGAAAACAATACACTTCAAATCAAGGAGGAAGCGGTTTCGGGAAATTTAAAGAATTACCTAATCCAAAAGTCATTGCTTGGAATACCAATAAAGATTTTGATTTGTTTGTAGGAAGTCATGATGGTTTTGAGAATGTTGGTGTAAATTACACACGACAAGTAATAAATATTAAAAACGATTTTTGGATTGTAAAAGATAATTTCAAAGCTTCAGAAGAGCATAACTTTAAGCAAGTTTGGCAAGGTCATTATTCATTTGAAAATCAACCAAATTTAGTGAGAGCTACTTTTGATGACGCTTCTGGATCAGATATTTTTCAACTTCGAAAAGTAGACAAGGCTGAAAGTGGTGGAACAAGAGGAAAGCAATGGGCAATACTTTCAAAGAAAGCGTCAAAATTTAATTTTATTACCGCTATTTATCCTTACAAAGGTTACAGCAATAGAATTAACGAGTTGGACGATGCTCCTAATCTAAAAGGTTGGAATCTAAACAATATAAATTTTAATTTGGACGGAAACGATGTTGTTTCATTATCAAAAAAACAATCACATTTTATTTTTGGTGTTAAAAAATTAATCTATAAATCAGTTATCATTACTTTTTCTGAAGAGGCTGATATTTATATAGTTCTAAATGAAGATGAAGTTGACCTACAGTTAATTGGTTTAACAGCACAAGAAATTTCAATTTCTAATTCAGAAGGGGAATATGCTGAAAACATAGAGTTTAACAAGGTTTTAAAAATGAAGCTATAGTAGCTGTGTGCGAGCAATATGTTTATTGCGTTGACAAAAATAAATAGAGCTAAATGAAGGCTGTTGACGATTAGAAAAATTTATGTTAAGTCAATGTTGTTGTTTAATCCCTTTACCTTTGGCACCTCTTCTTAAAAGGTGAAGAGTTGAAATTTAGTGTATTTAATGAAATTCCCTTGTAATTATATTTTATGAAATAAATTGAGCGTATTGTGAACACCTTATTACTTTCACGTATGATCATACTTTGTTCTAAAGTTTGTTTTGGAAACGGATTAAATTGGATTTATCAATGGAGCTGATTGCTTCTATGTGACCGGAATAAAACTTAATTTAGAGGTACAGTTTTTCTTTACATGAGCACTAATTACAAATTAGTGCTCGCAAGGTGAAATTTTAGCCTCTCTTTTTTATTAAATTACAGGAACTTCAATAGTTAAGAACTTATCTTGCCCATCGGGATCTTCTCCTTGATAAAATTTAAAAATATAAGGTTCATACTGTAGGGCCTGTACAGGTATTGTAAATGTAATTTCTCTAATGTTTTGAGTGCAAGCAACACCATCATCAACATGTACAATTGGGTAAATAAGCCTTGAAGTTCCTTCATAGAAATAATCATATTGATTATAAAAATAATAACAACTGTTTGGTAACTCTATAGTGACATTAATTCTATAGGTCCGTCCAAAAACAAATTCATCGGGAAGTTCAGCACTTATAACACTTGTATATTCTAAGTGATAATCATGGTCGTTATCGTCGTTATCGTTACATCCAACTATTAAAAAAGAAATCAAAAAAAGTGTGATAAAATGTTTCATAATAATTAAAATTAAATAAAGTTGAATTTATTGTTGTGATATGTAAATTTATATTTTTTCCTAATTATTAGGAAAAAAAATAAGCTATTTAACATTTAGCTTAATGGGTTTCAAATAAGGGTTAATACCCTGTAATTTTGTTGCAGTACTTTACTGGTGTTAAATTCGGGTTAATTTGCCTAGCTTAAGCTTTGGTTCCTTTAGCCTTTTTTAATTTAGGGTTCCAAATATTTAAAGGGATTTTCTTTTTTAGACTTATATTAAGTCTTTTTCCATTTACAGTTACTCTTATATATAAGAGTGCTTCGTTGTTAATTAATCTTGAACTTTATATCCAAGAGTTTGTTGAGAATGTGTTTTTTGTACGCATAGCAGTCGTCTTTTAAATGTTTAACATTGTTTGTGACGAAAGTCAAATCCACTATACTAATTTATATTTGATTTAATGAAAGTGTCTGCTGAGCAGACACTTTCAAAAATAGCAGACAGTTAACTACCATTTTATATCAAATAGAACCAAATTCTATGTACTCCTAAAAACTTAAAAAACCACCTAAATCATAGGATTTAGATGGTTTTGTTGCTAATTCTTATTAGCTTTAGTGACCTCGACAGGATTCAAACCTGTAACCTCTTGAGCCGTAATCAAGTGCGCTATTCAGTTGCGCCACGAGGCCGTTTTAACGGGTGCAAATATAATATAATTTTATTATTTACAAACTATTTTTTGTAATAAAATAACGCCATCCAATAATAGCCAATTGCCATTTCTTTGCATAAGCCATATCAAGTCCTTTTTTTGTGAAGCTAGGAAGTAATAATGAGTTAACTTTTGCTAAAAAAATAAATAGATTTTTTTTCATATTGCAAAGTTACGTAAATAAAAAAATCTCACAAAATGTGAGATTTTGAACTATAACAAACAGATTGTATTTGTTAAAGTGGAGTAGATTTGTTTTTAGTAATAAAAGTTGTATTTGTTAAAATAGAAATTCAATAATAGTCAATACAAGTTCCGTTACCAGTGTTAAAATGGCGATCATAATATAAGTTTTTAGGTTAATAAAATGTTTGTGAATTAATTATATATTGAAGATAGGATATTCATCAAACTGTCTCCAAATGCTAGTTATACTATTAATTGAAGTGAGTGTAAATTTGATGTTAAAAAACCACTTAAACTTATTGGTGTAATTTTTTTACTACAATTTTATTTATAAGTGTAATTAAAAAATTAAAATTGATTTAAATATGTAATTAACTAAAGGTGTCTTTAGTTTAATAAACTAAAAGTAAAGGAGAATTTGTGATAAATTATAACCATTAAGACTATTTCAATAAAATTCATGGTTTACTAACCTGATAAATAAAATAATAGTTTTATGCTATTTTTTTGTAAAGTTGATTAAAAAAATAGTTTTATGAGAAATTAAGTTGATTCATTAAATCGAGGTTAATTCTATTATATTTGCAAAAATATTTGATATGAATTTATTGTTTGTTGTAATTGGATTATTGCTGTTAGTTTTAGGGGGGAATTGGTTATTGAAGGCAGCTGTGGGATTTTCACTCCGATTGCAAATACCAAAAATTGTAATTGGTATGACAGTTGTCTCTTTTGCAACCTCAGCCCCAGAATTAATTGTAAGTGTTAAATCAGCTTTAGAAGGTCATGCCGAGATTGCCTTAGGAAATGTTATTGGATCTAATATTGCTAATTTAGGGTTGGTACTTGCAATAACTATTTTGCTCTCTACGATAAGTGTCGAAAAAAGTTTTTATAAAACTGATTGGCCGGTAATGATGATTTCTTCTATTTTGTTATATGTATTTATTGCGTTTGATAATGTTTTAAGTAGAACAGAAGGAATTATTTTAGTGAGCCTTTTAGTTATATTTTTGATTTATTTATTACGTTTTCAAAAAACAGCTGTGGTTGATGAAATGCCTGAAGATGATGAGGAATTACCCTTGTATAAAGATGTGCTTTTTATCACTATTGGTGGTGTTGCCTTGTGGGGTGGTTCAGAGTTGCTAATTGATGGTGCTATTGGTATGGCAAAACATTTTGAAGTGAGTGAGCGGATTATTGGAATTACTATAATTTCAATAGGTACAAGTATTCCTGAATTAGCAGCCTCGGTAATTGCGGTTCTTAAAAAAGAGAAAGCAATTTCATTAGGAAATTTAGTAGGCTCTAATGTGTTTAATATTTTGGCTGTTTTAGGTATAACTTCAATTGTACAGCCTTTTAAAATAGTAGATCAAGCATTATTATCAAATGATATTTTTTGGATGTTAGCTATTTCCTTTTTAATACTTCCTTTAAACTTTGTGCCTGTTAGCATGAAATTAACTTGGAAAGAAGGATTGCTACTTATTTCCTTGTACGGATTGTTTATGTTTCAAATGTTCTTTTAAGGAATTTGAAAATAGTAGATAAAAAAACACCGCAATTGCGGTGTTTTTTTTGATTTTATAAACTTCAAATTATTTAATAGGTTTTACTGTTTTAATAATTCTTGCAGCAATTTTGTATGGATCTGCGTTTGAAGCTGGGCGACGGTCTTCTAACCATCCTTTGTATCCTTTTTCAACAGCGATAATTGGAATACGAATAGAAGCTCCTCTATCTGAAACTCCCCAAGAGAAGTCTGTAATAGCTGCTGTTTCATGTAATCCAGTTAAACGCTCATCGTTATATTCTCCGTATACTTCAATGTGTTCTTTTGTAACAGGTCTAAATGCTTCACAAATTTCAGCATATTTATCAGCAGAACCACACTCTCTTAAAATAGTATTAGAGAAGTTTGCATGCATTCCAGAACCATTCCAATCTCCTTTTACAGGTTTAGGGTGGTATTCAATATAGTAGTGATGTTTCTCAGTTAAACGATCTAGCAAATATCTAGCAATCCAAATTTCATCACCTGCTTTTTTAGCTCCTTTAGCAAATAATTGAAATTCCCATTGTCCTGGTGCAACTTCTTGGTTGATTCCTTCAAAGTTCAATCCAGCATCGATACATAAATCAGCATGTTCCTCAACTAAATCTCTACCCCAAGTGTTTTTTCCTCCAACAGAGCAGTAGTACATACCTTGTGGTCCTGGATACCCTCCAATTGGGAAACCTAATGGTAATTGTGTTCTAGAATCCATTAAGAAATATTCTTGTTCAAATCCAAACCAGAAATCATTATCATCATCATCAATAGTGGCACGTCCATTAGATTCATGTGGTGTACCGTCAGCATTATAAACTTCGGTCATTACTAAGTAACCATTAATTCTAGCTGGATCAGGATAAATTGCAACAGGTTTTAATAAACAGTCAGAAGATCCTCCTTCAGCTTGTTTTGTTGAACTACCATCGAAAGACCAATCTCCTAATTCTTCAACTGTTCCTTGGAAATTTTCGTGTTCTTCAACTTTTGTTTTACTTCTTAAGTTTTGAGTTGGTTTATATCCGTCTAACCAAATATACTCTAATTTTATTTTTGCCATAGTGTTAATTAATTTAATAAATAAAAATAATTTGTTCAAAAATAATTTTTTTTGCAATACAATAAAAATATAAGGGGGTGAAATTAAATATGAGGCATCATTTTTATTGATACCCTATTTTTTTTAGGGGTTATCCAAAAATAATTTAATTTTTTTTAGATTATTTGATAAATAAATAGTTTAAAAAAATACTATATTCGTACTTTGAATAAAATTTGTAATGAAATGGCAATATTAAGATTTAATGCGGTTGAAAAAGCGGAGTCTAGAAAACCAGTATTTATTGAAGAGGTAAAAAAGCGTTCAGAGTTATTTGGAGCCAATGTTTTTAATGAAAACGCTATGAGACAATATCTTACACGTGATGCTTTTGTAGGTGTAATGAGTGCTATAGAACATGGTAAAAAAATAGACAGGAAAATTGCCGATCAAGTTTCTAGTGCAATGAAAGAGTGGGCTATGGGCAAGGGAGTTACACATTATACACACTGGTTTCAGCCACTAACGGGTGGTACTGCTGAAAAGCATGACGCATTTTTTGAAACTATAGGCAATGGAATGGCTGTTGAAAAATTTGAAGGAAATCAATTGGTACAGCAAGAGCCTGATGCGTCTAGCTTTCCACATGGAGGTATTCGTAATACCTTTGAAGCAAGAGGATATACTGCCTGGGATCCTACATCACCAGCTTTTATATATGGTACTACCTTATGTATACCAACAATTTTTGTTTCCTATAGGGGAGAAGCTTTAGATTATAAAACACCACTTTTAAGAGCTTTAAATGCAGTGGATACTGCTGCTACTGCAATCTGTAAATATTTCGATAAAAATGTAAAAAAAGTATCTTCATCTTTAGGTTGGGAACAGGAATATTTTTTAATAGATAAAGCATTGGCTGCTAGTCGTCCAGATTTAGCTTTAACAGGAAGAACTTTATTAGGACATTCTTCAGCCAAAGGTCAGCAATTAGACGATCATTACTTTGGATCTATTCCAAGTAGAGCGTTGAACTTTATGCGTGATTTAGAGACCGAGTGTATGTTACTAGGCATACCTGTTAAAACGCGTCATAATGAAGTTGCACCAAATCAGTTTGAATTAGCTCCTATATATGAAGAAGCAAATTTAGCCGTTGACCATAACTCCTTATTAATGGATGTTATGGGAAGAGTAGCATCACGCCACAATTTTAAAGTGTTGTTGCATGAAAAACCTTTTGCAGGTGTTAATGGATCTGGAAAACATAATAATTGGTCCTTATCAACAGATACAGGTGTTAATTTATTAGGTCCGGGAAAAACACCTATGAGTAACCTACAATTTTTAACATTCTTTATAAATACTATAAAAGCTGTTCATGACAATGAAGAGTTGTTACGAGCAGTAACCGCATCAGCAAGTAACGATTATCGTTTGGGTGCAAATGAAGCACCTCCTGCTATTATTTCAGTTTTTATAGGTCAGCAATTGAGCGAGGTATTAGAAGAACTTGAAGGAGTTACTGATGGTAAACTTTCGCCAGAAGAAAAAACAGATTTGAAATTAAATGTAGTTGGTAAAATACCAGATGTTTTATTAGATAATACAGATAGAAATAGAACATCTCCATTTGCATTTACAGGAAATAAATTTGAATTTAGAGCTGTAGGTTCAACAGCCAACTGTGCAAATCCCATGACTGTTTTAAATACAATAGTAGCAAAACAACTAAAGGATTTTAAAATTGAAGTTGATAAATTAATCGATGGAAAAAACTTCAAAAAAGACGAAGCAATTTTTAATGTTTTAAGAGAATATATTAAATCTTCTCGAAATATTTTGTTTGAAGGGAATGGTTATGGTGTTGAATGGGAAAAAGAAGCTAAAAAGCGAGGATTAAGTAACAACATAAAAACACCTGATGCTTTAAAAGTGAAAATTTCAGATAAAGTACTCTCTATGTATGAAGAAATGGGAGTTATGAGCAAAGTTGAAACCAAAGCTCGTTATGAAATTGAAGTAGAAGAGTATACCATGCGTATTCAAATTGAATCACGTGTTTTAGGTGATATTGCGGGGAATCACGTGGTACCCACAGCAGTGTTTTACCAAAATATGTTAATTGAAAATGTTTCTGGTTTGAAAACAATTTTTGGAAATGATTTTGAAGCGCATGCAAAAGAACAAATAAAGTTAATTAAAAGAATATCCGAACATATTGAAGGAATTCATTATAAGATTGATAAAATGATTAATGCTCGAAAAAAAGCAAACAAAATTCAAAATCACGAAGAAAGAGCTAGTGCCTATTGTAATAAAGTGAAACCATTTTTAGATGAAATTAGATATCATTGCGACAAATTAGAACTTATGGTTGACGATAAATTATGGCCATTAACCAAATATAGAGAGTTATTATTCACCAGATAAGCTAAAAATTTAATATAGAACTAAAAACCCCGTATTTACGGGATTTTTAGTTTCTAAGCGTTTTATTTATTAAAATACACTATTTATTAAATATAGTATGTTAGTTAGGTTGTGTAACATAAGTACCTAATTATATACATTCTAAATTAATAAAATACTAGATGTAACTCTTTGATTTTTTGATAAGTATTTATATTTTAGTATAGTAATTGAAATTTAATAAATTGGTATAATTTCAATTCCCCAAAATTTACTCACCCTGAGTTTAAACCTCATATAGAATTTTTTCACCCTATATTTTAAAAGCATAGAACTATGTTGGTTTGTTTGTAAAATTTTAAGCATTCTAATAGATAGTTTAGTCCCCCCTATGAATTTATCAAATGTAATTTATTAATTAATTTAAAAATTTTTATTATGAAAAAATTATTATTAGTGATGGCATTAATATTTTCTACAAGTATGATATTTGCCCAAGGTAAAACAGTATTAACTTCTCACGATGAAGGTGAAGATACAGAAGAACATGAAGGGAAAAAGGGAGAGAAAGGTGGTGAAGGACAAGGTGAATGTTTCGA
The DNA here is from genome assembly GCF_900188235.1 of Lutibacter agarilyticus. Taxonomy (GTDB): domain Bacteria; phylum Bacteroidota; class Bacteroidia; order Flavobacteriales; family Flavobacteriaceae; genus Lutibacter; species Lutibacter agarilyticus. The sequence continues at coordinate 152,243 of NZ_FZNT01000010.1, forward strand.
TTGTGAAATAACACCAATAGCAACAACTTTAATTGCTCCTGGATATAATTATAGTGAAGTTAATCAGTTTGATTTATCTAATATAGCCACTGTTTTACAAATAGGAGATGGTAACTATTCTTTAATAAATCAATTAGATTTTTTAAACACTGCAACAGTAACTCAATTAGGTTATGGAAATAACTCTTTTATTGATCAACAAGGCCAAGAAAATGTAGGTACTGTTTTTCAAGATGGAAATTTCAACTATGCAAATCAAATAGTTGGTTCTGGTTGGGCTCAATTCAACTTTGCAAGTATTTTACAAGAAGATGAATATAATGTAGCGTATCAAAGACAGTGGAATGATAATAATAGAGCATTTATAACTCAATATAGTGAAGAAGGTAAAGGAAATTATGCAATCCAAATCCAAAATTCAGGGGCAAATGGTGTTTTTGGTAGTTTAGCTACCATTACTCAAGATGGAACTGAAAATGAAGCTAGTCAAAAACAATATGGGTCTAACAACAATGCTTTGGCTTATCAATTTGGAGAAAAAAATACTTCTGTAGAAGATCAAACGGCCACTCCTGGTGGATTTGATATGAATATGTCTACTGTTTCGCAAAATGGTAAAGACAATCTTTCATGTGTAACTCAAGTTGCTGATTTAGGTGGTATGAATACTAGTTGGGTGCAACAAGTAGGCGATAAAAATAAATCTGCAGTAAATCAAATTTCTACTTCAGGTTGGAATAATGCTTTAGCAATGCAAATGGGTGATCATAACAAATCTTCAGTTATTCAAGATGCTAATATGGGTACAGATGGTAGTGTAGTTATGCAGACAGGAGATCATAATCATTCTAAAGTAGAACAAACAGCAACAGATTATGGTATTAATGGAAGTACTGTTGCTCAAATAGGCGATAAAAACCATTCTAAAGTAAAACAAGTTGCTGCAGGTGGAATGAATATGAGTGGTGTTATGCAGATTGGAGATCACAATCATTCAATGGTAAAACAAGATGCAATAGGTGGAATGAATATGAGTGTAGTAACTCAAATGGGAGATCATAACCATTCTATGGTAAAACAAGATGCAGCTGATTCTTTTAATACTAGTTGGGTTTATCAACAAGGAGATCAAAATCATTCTAATGTAAAACAAGATGGAACAACACTAGGTAATAACTTTAGTAGTGTGCGACAATTTGGTATGCACAACCATTCTGAAGTAATTCAGTTAGTTTCTGATGCAGCTTGGAATCAAAGTTTCGTTCTTCAAGATGGAGAGCACAATGAATCGTTGGTTGACCAAACAGGAAATTTAGACGGTAATAATATGAGTTATGTAAACCAATTTGGAGATCATAATTCAGCAACCGTAACTCAAGTAGGAGGAGTAACTAATTAAAAAAAGTATAGTTTAATTTAAAAAAAAAAGGGAGGGGTTTTCCCTCCTTTTTTTCAAAATTTAAAAAAGCATGAAAAGAGCACAAAACATATTATTTTTTCTAGTACTACTTTTATGCTTATTTTCATTTAATAGTAGTGCCCAAAAATTAACAGATGAAAATACGTATTTAATTAATCAGTATTTTAAGTCAAGTATAGAATCTACATCCGTTTCTCACAATTTCAATAAATCAGATTTTAATAATGAACTACAAGCTAATGTGGTTTCCTTAAATCAAATTGGGAACAGTAATGAAATCGATATTAAAAGTAAACCTAACAATTCTCAACAGGTTATTCAAAAAGGGAATCAAAATTATTATAACTTTATAAACTATTACAATAGTAATCCATCGAATTTTAATATCATTCAGCAAGGAGAAGCGAACTCTTTACAAATATATGGACAGAATTCTATCATTGAAAATATAAGTATCATACAGAACTCAAGTTTTAAAACAATGATTATTAAAAACTATTAGAAAATGAACCATTCTTTTTCGACACTAATTTTTTTAAGTTTACTTTTTAGTACAGTAACTATAAAAGCCCAGTTAAGCGAGTACGTAGTTGGAAAAATAAACGTAGTAGAAATTGATAATTTTATTATTGTAAAAGCGCATGTAGATAATAGTGAGCTTATTTTTAAAAATAATTTGACTTATAATTTAGTTGGGTTAAAGAAGAGTGTATCGGGCAATTATTCAAGTAATAGGCAATCAGGGGAGTTTTCTTTAAAGCCTCAAGAAAGCAAAGATGTTTCTGAATTGAGATTGAGTATTCAAAGCGATGAAGAAATTAAGGTTTATTTATTCATAAAACATGAAGATATATTAGTTTCAAAAGATTCATTATTAATTTTACCTACCGAGAAAAAAGAAAAAAAAAATGAGGTTGTGAATGAGGGAGAGTTTGTAATTACAGGGATTGTTGTTGATGATGTAATTACCAAAATGGGCAAAGATTTTCACGATTATTTTTACCAAGCATATATAACTTCAGGAATAAAATATCCTTTTATAATTAATATTAAAGAAAAACCATATTTGGGAAGAAACAGTATTGTTTCGATAGAAGTTGATGATCGAAAGATTTATGAATTTATGCCACGTCCAGATGAAGAGTTTTTAAAATCAGCAGTAAAGCAAACATTACAAAACATAAATCAATATGCAAAACAACGAAAATTATTACTTAGAAACAGTAGAATTTAAAAAATATTGGTTAAATTTAAGTATGAAAAAGAGCAATGTTTTTAGTACTATTTTATTTTTAATTCTACCTTATTTACTGTATTCGCAAGACATCGTTTATAAGCCAATGAATCCTTTTTTTGGAGGAGATACATTTAATTACCAGCAAATGTTAGCTTCTGCAAATGCACAGAATAGCTTTGAGGAAGATGCTGGTTTCGATTTTAAGCAAGCTTCTGATTTAGAAAACTTTTCTGAAAGTTTAAACCGTCAGTTGCTTAATTCTTTATCTCAAGATTTATACCAAGATCAATTTGGTAATGAAGCACTTACTGAAGGTACCTATGTATTTGGTTCTTTGGTTGTTGAAATATCTCCAACTAGTGGAGGTTTATCGGTCAGTATTTTGGATACCATTACAGGTGAACAAACTCAAATTATCATACCTAATTAAAGAATAAAATTGCAAATCCTGAACTTATGAAAAAGTATTGCAAAGTAGTTACTTTATTTCTATTCGTTTCATTAACAAGTTGTGGAACCTTTTTTAATCAGCCCTTTAAAACAAAAAAGGCTAGAATTGGAGAAAATACAACAAAAAGGGAAGGTCTACTAGAAAATATTGTACCTGTAGAACAAACCGTTGTAGGTGTTTATAAGTTTAGAGACCAAACAGGTCAATACAAACCTGTTGAAAATGGATCTACTTTTAGTACAGCTGTGACGCAAGGCGGAACATCAATTTTATTAAAATCGCTGGAAGACTCTGAATGGTTTAACCCAATTGAACGTGAAAATATTGGGAATTTATTAAATGAACGACAAATTATACGTTCTACAAGGCAGGAATACAGTAAGGACAATAAAAATCAAACCACTTCAATACCTCCATTATTATTTGCTGGAATTATATTAGAAGGTGGAGTTGTTTCTTACGATTCCAATATAATTACAGGTGGAACCGGAGCCAGATATTTTGGCGTAGGTGCTTCAACACAATACAGAGAAGATAGAATTACCGTTTACCTAAGAGCGGTTTCAACATCAAGCGGCCGAATATTAAAGAATGTCTATGTTTCAAAAACAATTTTATCTCAAGGTATTTCAGCTAATTTATTTAGATATGTAAATCTTCAACGTTTGTTAGAAGTTGAAACAGGTGTTACTAAAAATGAACCCGCACAATTAGCGGTAAAAGAAGCGATAGATAAAGCAGTTGAATTGTTAATTACTGAAGGAATAATTGATGGTTTGTGGGATCCAAAAGGAGGAGAACCTGTAGTTGAAATTGTAAAAGAAAGGTATTTAAATGAAAAAGCAGCAGCAGATGCTACAGTTCTTTTTGATAGAAAATTAGAAGATAGAAGAGGTGAGTCAGCCATAAATGCTGAAGGAGGCGCAACTTTTGTTTCAAACGATTACCCAAATTCTACAGCACAAATTAGCGCCAATGTTTCTTATAAATTTTATTTTAATGAACCAAAATTTAATTTAAATGTTGGTTTGGGGTATTTTCAATTAGAAAATGAAGGGATTTATAAGGAAGATTACATGAATTTTGATATAAATTTAGGATATGATATTTTACCTTACGACGATTTAACTCCTTTTGTATATGCCGGAATTGGTACTATCACAGATTTGAATCTCGAAAACCCACTTTTTAAATTTCAATACGGACTTGGAATAGAATATTTACCAGTGAATAATATTGGAATTAAACTTTTTGGAGAACAAAATCTATTATTTTCTGATAAGCAGGAAGGGATTGAACAAGGAAAATACAACGATTATTATTGGAGGGTTGGTATTGGTCTAAATTTTTACTTAGGAAGACCTTATAATAGGGTAGACTCTGAAATGTTTTGATAATTTAAAAAAATAAAAATGAAAAAAATCGTCAATTTAATTGTTTTAATAGCTGTCAGTTTATTTTTAAGTTGTCAAGAAGATACCGTTGATTTAGTTGGTATTGGAACAATTACAGGTAGAGTTGTTGAAGCAAATAGTTTTGAGCCAATTGAAAACGCAAAAGTATCATTAAGCCCAACAAATAATACTGTTTTTACCGATGATGGTGGGTACTTTACTATTAAAGACGTTGAAGAAGGAGATTATTCTGTAGGAGCTACAAAGGAAAATTATTTAACAACTTTTGAATCAGCAACAGTAACTGCAGGTATTGAAGTGAATGTAATATTTGAAATGAAAGATGATGAAGCTTTAAATAAAGCGCCTACAACCCCCGTGTTAAAAACACCTGAAGATGGAAGTGAATACCATGAACTTTCTGTTGAATTAACTTGGTCATCAACTGATCCTGGTGGAGATGAAATATTGTATACCTTGCAAGTGAAGAATGATTATGATAATGAAATTTTAGAAGTTTTGGATATTGCTGATAGTTCGTATGTAATTTCAGATTTAAAATATGGAGTAAAATATTTTTGGCAAATAGCTGCTAATGATGGTATAAATGAAGAGGTATTAAGTACCGTTAATTCTTTTAGAACAAAGATAAACCCAGATAATAGGTATTTATATGTTAAAAAGTTTACGAATAATAACAATGTAATTTATTCTGCTAGTTTTAATGAAGATGATGCAGTTGCCCAAAATGAAGTACAGTTAACACTTGAAGAGTTAAATAGCTGGAGACCAAGAAAAAATCAAGCATCAAACCGCATTGCATTTTTGCAAACAGCTAATAATGCAACCCATTTGTTTACAATGAAAACTGATGGTTCAGATGTATTTCAGGTAACTTCAGCCGTACCTGTGAATGGTCATAATATGAATGAAATGGATTTCTCTTGGGCATCAAATGGAGATCGACTTATTTATTCAAATTACGATAAATTATATAAGATTAATAAGGATGGAAGTGGATTGCAATTAATTTACCAAACATCTGATGGAAGTTTTATTTCTGAATGTGATTGGAGTAATAATGAAAGTATGATTGCTTTAAAAACAAATGATATTAATGGTTTTAATGTACGTATTTATACTATAAATATGTCTGGAGATATACTTACTACAATTCTATCTGAAGTAAATGGTGCTGCAGGAGGTTTAAATATTTCAATTGATAATAAATTATTAGTTTATACACACGACGTTTCAGGTTACGAGAGTTCAAATAATAGACAATTAGATACTAAAATTTTTATTTATGAATTTGCAACAGCCACAATAACAGATCTTTCAATAAATAAAGTACAAGGTACGAATGATTTAGATCCAAGATTTTCTCCAAATGAAGCAGAAGTTATATTTGTAAATACATCAAACGACGGAATTTCAACCAATACAATTTATAGAACTTCTATTTTTTACGATAGTGATAATAATATAGATCGAAATAAAATGTTTGAAGATGCTTTTATGCCAGATTGGGAATAATACAAATTAAATATAAAAAAAACCGAATGAAAATAGCATTCGGTTTTTTTTATGTATCATAATTAAAAAAGAAAAATTACTTTTGCAAAACAATATAATTAAGCACAAATGAGTTCAGAAATAAGTAAAAGATACAGTCAAAGAGGAGTTTCAGCATCAAAAGAAGATGTTCATAATGCAATAAAGAATGTAGATAAGGGGTTATTTCCGAAGGCATTTTGTAAAATTGTTCCTGATTATTTAACAGGTGATGAAGATTATTGCTTAATAATGCACGCTGATGGAGCAGGAACAAAATCATCTTTAGCTTATATGTATTGGAAAGAAACTGGAGATATTTCTGTCTGGAAAGGTATTGCGCAAGATGCTTTAATAATGAATATTGACGATTTATTGTGTATAGGAGCAACAGATAATATTATGTTGTCTTCAACTATTGGTAGAAATAAAAATGTAATTCCAGGAGAAGTTATTTCTGAAATAATAAATGGAACCGAAGAGTTGCTTCAAGATTTAAAAAGTTTTGGAGTAGAAATTCATTCTACAGGTGGAGAAACTGCAGATGTTGGGGATTTGGTAAGAACTATAATTGTCGATTCAACAGTTACAGCACGTATGAAACGTTGCGATGTTATTGATAATTCAAATATTAAACCAGGTGATGTAATTGTTGGTTTAGAGTCATTTGGACAAGCAACTTATGAGAAAGAATACAATGGAGGAATGGGTTCTAACGGATTAACATCAGCACGTCATGATGTGTTTCATAAATATTTAGCTGAGAAATTTCCAGAAAGTTTTGATGCTGCAGTTCCAGAAGATTTAGTGTATTCAGGAAATATGAAATTAACCGATGTTGTTGAAAACGCTCCAATTGATGCTGGTAAATTGGTGCTTTCTCCAACACGTACCTACGCTCCAATTATTAAAAAAATACTAGAAAAGTACAACGCAAAGAATATTCATGGAATGGTGCATTGTAGTGGAGGAGCGCAAACTAAAATTCTTCACTTTATAGATAATTTACACATTGTAAAAGACAATATGTTTAGCGTTCCGCCATTGTTTAAACTTATTCAAGAGCAAAGTAAAACAGATTGGAAAGAAATGTATCAGGTGTTTAACTGTGGGCATAGAATGGAATTGTATGTTTCTCCTGAAGTGGCTTCAGATATTATTGAAATTTCAAACAGTTTTAATGTAAACGCTCAAATTATTGGAAAAGTGGAGGCTTCAGAAATTAAAAAATTAACAATTAAAAGTGAATACGGTATTTTTGAGTATTAAATTATTCAAAATTGAAACTAAAAAATTGTTAAATAATTGCTTGTTCTAAGAAGTAATAATGGAGCAGAAATAGAGTGTCAAGAAAATATCGTAAATTTGCAATCCAATAAAAAAGTAGATGTTAGATAAGTTAAGAATAGTAAAACAACGATTTGATGAGGTTTCTGATTTAATCATCCAACCAGATATTATTTCAGATCAAAAACGTTACATTCAAATTAATAAAGAATATAAAGATTTAAGCGCAGTAATGAAAATTGCTGAAGAATATGAATCGTTATTAAATAATATAGAGGAAGCGAAAGAAATTATTGCTGATGGTTCAGATGCAGAAATGACTGAAATGGCAAAAATGGAAATAGAAGAAGCAAATGCCCGTATTCCAAAATTGGAAGAAGACATTAAGTTTATGTTAATACCTAAAGATCCTGAAGATGCTAAAAATGTAATTGTTGAAATTAGAGCAGGTACAGGTGGTGATGAAGCAAGTATTTTTGCAGGAGATTTATATAGAATGTATACAAAATACTGTTCTGATAAAGGATGGCAAACTGAAGTAGAAGATATTAGCGAAGGTACATCAGGAGGTTTTAAAGAAATTATTTTTAGTGTTACAGGTACTGATGTATACGGAGATATGAAATTTGAATCTGGAGTGCACCGGGTACAACGTGTTCCTCAAACTGAAACACAAGGTCGTGTGCATACTTCTGCAGCAACAGTAATGGTATTGCCAGAGGCTGAAGAATTTGATGTTGAATTAAAACCAAGCGATATTCGTGTAGATTATTTTTGTTCTTCAGGTCCTGGAGGTCAATCTGTAAATACAACCTATTCAGCAGTTCGTTTAACGCACGTCCCAACAGGTTTGGTAGCGCAATGTCAAGATCAAAAATCACAGCATAAGAATAAAGAAAAAGCAATGAAAGTATTGCGTTCTCGTTTATATGAGCAAGAATTAGAGAAAAAGTTAGCTGCTGATTCAGCTAAAAGAAACTCGTTAGTTGCTAGTGGAGACCGTTCAGCTAAAATTAGAACATACAATTATCCGCAAGGACGTGTTACAGAGCACAGAATAGGTTTAACTTTATACGATTTATCGAATGTGATTAATGGAGATATTCATAAAATTGTTGAAGAATTAAAATTAGCCGAAAATACAGAGAAATTAAAAGAATTAGGAGAAGTATTTTAATTTATATTGACTCATAAAATTTAAAAGCAAGAATAAAAATTCTTGCTTTTTTTGTGTAAAAAAATCAGTACTATACATCAGAAAAAACAATGTATATTTGCGGCTTTCAAAAATAGGATAAATGATTACAGTTAATGATATTACAATGCAATTTGGAGGAACAACATTGTTCGAAAATGTTTCTTTCTCCATAGATGAAAATGATAAAATTGCCTTAATGGGTAAAAATGGAGCAGGAAAATCTACCTTATTAAAAATTGTTGCAGGAGCCAAAAAACCTTCTTCAGGAAATATATCAGCGCCAAAAGAAGCTAAAATCGCATATTTGCCACAACATTTGTTAGTTCAAGATGATACTACAGTTATGGAAGAAGCTTCAAAAGCATTTTCAGAAATATTTAAAATGAAAGCTGAAATTGATGAGGTAAATGAAGCATTAACAGTGAGAACGGATTATGAGAGCGACGATTATATGAAATTGATTGAACGCGTTTCAGAATTAAGTGAAAAATTTTATGCCATTGAAGAAATTAATTACGAAGCTGAAGTAGAAAAAGCTTTGAAAGGATTAGGATTTACCAATGAAGACTTTAATAGGAAAACTTCTGAATTTTCTGGAGGATGGCGTATGAGAATCGAGTTGGCTAAAATTTTACTTCAAAAACCCGATTTAATTTTATTAGATGAGCCAACCAACCATATTGATATTGAAAGTGTACAATGGTTGGAAGATTTTTTAATGAATTCGGCAAAAGCTGTGATCGTAATTTCACATGATAAAGCCTTTGTTGATACAATTACCAATAGAACTATTGAGGTTACTATGGGAAGAATCTATGATTATAAAGCTAATTATTCTCAATATTTAGAGTTACGAAAAGATAGAAGGGCACATCAACAAAAAGCATACGATGAACAACAAAAAATGATTCAAGAAAATACCGATTTTATTGAGCGTTTTAAAGGAACTTATTCTAAAACAAACCAAGTGCAATCACGTGTGCGTATGTTAGAAAAGTTGAAATTGGTTGAAGTTGATGAGGTTGATACTTCAGCATTGCGGTTAAAATTCCCAGCATCTCCACGAAGTGGACAGTATCCTGTAGTTGTTAGTGAATTAACTAAAAAATATGACGAACATACCGTTTTTCAGAAAGCCAATTTAGTAATTGAACGTGGAGAGAAAGTTGCTTTTGTTGGTAAGAATGGTGAAGGTAAATCAACCATGATAAAAGCTATTATGGGAGAAATTGATTTTGAAGGAAAACTAGAAGTGGGTCATAATGCTAAAATTGGTTACTTTGCCCAAAATCAAGCTTCATTATTAGATGAAGAGCTAACAGTTTTTGAAACTATTGATCATATTGCAGTTGGAGATATTAGAACCCAAATAAAGAACTTATTGGGCGCATTTATGTTTGGAGGTGATGATACTACAAAAAAAGTAAAAGTGCTCTCTGGTGGTGAAAAAACACGTTTAGCAATGATAAAATTATTGTTAGAGCCCGTAAATGTTTTAATATTGGATGAGCCAACAAATCATTTAGATATGAGAACAAAAGATATTATTAAAGATGCCTTAAAAGATTTTGACGGTACTTTAATATTGGTTTCTCACGACCGTGACTTTTTAGATGGTTTGGCTGATAAGGTTTTTGAATTTGGAAATAAACGTGTAAAAGAACATTTTGAAACGATTACAAGTTTTATGGCCAACAAGAAAATGGAAAGCTTACGCGAAATAGAAAAATAAACTACTGAAATTTATAAATAGAAAAACCCAATCAAATATGATTGGGTTTTTTTATATAAGCAAGAAATTAAAAATCTATTTTACTTGATCTACAACTGCCTTAAAAGCTTCTGGGTTGTTCATCGCTAAATCTGCAAGAACCTTACGATTCAATTCAATGTTATTAGCTTTTACTTTCCCCATAAACTGTGAGTAAGACAATCCATACTGACGAGCTCCAGCGTTAATACGTTGAATCCATAAAGCACGGAAAGTTCTCTTTTTGTTTTTACGGTCTCTATAAGAATATAACATTCCTTTTTCAACCGCATTTTTTGCTACTGTGTAAACGTTTTTTCTACGTCCAAAGTAACCCTTTGCTTGCTTCAATATCTTTTTTCTTTTAGCTCTTGAAGCAACTGAATTTACTGATCTTGGCATAATTTCAATTTGTTTTTTTGTAGTAGGCGATAAAAATTAATTTATACTTGTATAAGCACTACTCCAAGGTTAATAATTAAATTCCCTGTAACTTTATTATTTTAAAGTTAACTGTTGTAAAATGTTAGCTGTATCTGATTTATGTACTAAACCATCATGAGTTAACTTTAATTTACGTTTCTTACTTTTTTTAGTCAAAATGTGACTTTTAAAAGCGTGTTTTCTTTTTATTTTTCCAGAACCAGTAAGCTTAAAACGCTTCTTAGCACTAGATTTTGTTTTCATTTTAGGCATTTTCTTCTACTTTTTATCTTGCTTAATATTTTATTTTTTCTTTGGAGCTAAATACATAATCATTCGTTTACCTTCTAATTTAGGCATTTGCTCAACTTTTCCGTATTCTTCTAATTCAGTAGCCAATCTTAATAATAAGATATGTCCTTGATCTTTATAAATAATAGATCTTCCTTTAAAAAACACAAAAGCTTTTAATTTGGCGCCGTCTTGTAAAAACTTAATGGCATGTTTCTTTTTGAATTCAAAATCATGCTCATCTGTATTCGGACCAAATCTAATTTCTTTAACAACAACCTTCGAAGCTTTAGATTTTTGTGCCTTTTCTCTCTTTTTTTGTTCGTAAAGAAATTTTTTATAGTCTATAATTTTACAAACAGGAGGTTTGGCTTTTGGTGAAATTTCCACCAAATCTAACTCTTGTTCTCTTGCAAGTGATTTTGCTTTTGAAATTGAATATACGCCAACTTCAACGTTTTCACCTACTAAACGTACTTCATCAACAAATTTAATGTGCTCATTAATTCTATGTTGATCTTCCTTAATTACTCTCCAAGGCTTTCTTCCCCCTGATCGTCTCTTGATTGCTATAACCGTAAATTTTAAATTAAACTAAAATTGTTTTAATGTACTATTAATTTCTTTATTCAAAAACGAAATAAATTCGTTTGTTGTAAATGATCCTAAATCTCCTTCTCCTTGTTTTCTAACTGAAACAGAACCATCTTTCTCTTCTTGTTCACCAACAATCAACATAAATGGAATCTTATTCAATTCAGCATCCCTAATTTTTCGACCAGTTTTTTCATTTCTATCATCTACGAGGGCGCGAATTTCGGAATTTTCTAGCAAATGTAAAACATTTTCTGCATATTTCTGATATTTTTCACTGATTGGTAGTATAATAACTTGTTCAGGTGTTAACCAAAGTGGAAATTTACCTGCTGTGTGCTCTAATAAAACAGCGATAAAACGTTCCATTGAACCAAAAGGAGCTCTGTGAATCATAACCGGACGGTGTAACTGGTTGTCGGCACCTTTGTATGATAAATCAAATCTTTCAGGTAGATTATAATCAACCTGAATGGTTCCTAGCTGCCAACTTCTGCCTAACGCATCCTTTACCATGAAGTCTAATTTAGGACCGTAAAACGCAGCTTCACCATACTCAATTACATAATCTAACCCTTTTTCTTTAGTAGCATTGATAATAGCACTTTCGGCTTTTTCCCAATTTTCATCACTACCAATGTATTTTTCTTTGTTTTCAGGATCTCTTAAAGAAACTTGAGCGGTAAAGTTTTCAAAACTTAAAGAATTAAAAACGTATAAAACTAAATCAATTACATTTTTAAATTCTTCATCAAGTTGATCTGGTGTGCAAAAAATATGCGCATCATCTTGAGTAAAGCCTCTAACACGTGTTAGTCCATGTAATTCTCCACTTTGCTCATACCTATAAACTGTTCCAAATTCAGCAAATCGTTTAGGTAAGTCTTTGTAAGAATAAGGTTTAAAATTATAAACTTCACAGTGGTGTGGGCAGTTCATAGGTTTCAATAAAAACTCTTCTCCTTCTTTGGGTGTATGTATTGGTTGAAAACTGTCTTCACCATACTTAGCGTAGTGACCAGAAGTTTCATACAATTCTTTCTGACCTATATGAGGGGTCATTACCATCTCATAGCCGGCTTTCTTTTGAGCTTTTTTCAAGAAATCTTCTAACCTACCTCTTAAAGCAGCTCCTTTAGGTAACCATAAAGGCAATCCTTGTCCTACTTTTGCTGAAAAAGTAAATAGTTCTAATTCTTTTCCAAGTTTTCTATGATCTCGTTTTTTTGCTTCTTCAAGTAGTTCTAAATACTCAGTAAGCATTTTTTGTTTAGGATATGTAACACCGTAAATTCGTGTAAGCTGATTGTTCTTTTCATCACCTCTCCAATATGCACCTGCAGCACTCATTATTTTTACAGCTTTAATCAGTCCTGTATTTGGAATATGTCCACCACGGCATAAATCTGTAAAGTCTGAGTGGTCACAAAAAGTAATATCACCATCAATTAAGTTCTCTATTAACTCAACTTTATATTGGTTTCCTTCGTTTGTATATTTTGCCAATGCATCAGCTTTGCTAACTTCACGCATTTTAAATTCGTGTTTCCCTCTGGCTAATTCTAAAAACCTCTTTTCTATAGCAGGGAAATCTTTTTCAGAAATAACATCTTCACCTAAATCTATATCATAATAAAAACCATTTTCAATGGCAGGGCCAATAGTTAATTTTACATTTGGATAAAATGAAGTAATAGCTTGTGCTAATACGTGGGCTGATGAATGCCAAAAGGCTTTTTTACCATCAGCATCATTAAATGTATAGAGCGTTAAATTCCCATTTTCAGTCAGTGGAGTAGTAGTTTCAATGGTTGTATCATTAAATTTTGCAGAAATTACATTCCTAGCAAATCCTTCGCTAATATTCTTAGCAACATCCATAGGAGTACTTCCACTGTTGAAATCTCTTATTGAACCGTCTGGTAACGTTATTTGAATCATATTTTTTTATTAAGATTGCAAAGATATTAGAAAACTATTAGTTGCGCAATAAGTTTTTAAATTCATATGAAAAGGTTCTCTATGTTTTTTGACGTTGATTGTATACCTATTAACATGTCCTAAATATTGTTATTTTAATAAGTTTAATAAAAAGAGGTTTATTTTAATAGTCTTGTTAGAATTCAAATAGAAGTATGTATTATAAGTTACACGTTTTCAGCGCTGTATATTTCACTTCAAAAAAACTTAATAAAAACCAGATAAAAAGTTTGTTTAGGAAAGGAAAAAGGTTGTACATTTGCAGCCGCTAA
>NZ_FZNT01000009.1 GCF_900188235.1 Lutibacter agarilyticus
CTATCAGCGCAGATGGTACTGCCACTATGGTGGGAGAGTATGTCACCGCCTTTCTTTTGAAAAACCTTCAACTTAAACGTTGAAGGTTTTTTTTTGTCAAAAACTTAAGGTTTATTGCTTTTATTGGGCTTTAAAGTAAGAGATAATAGTTGATTAAGTCATTAAGTTGCGGAGTAACTAAAAATACAATTATTGAAAGTTCTAAAAAACGATAGTACTCATTAAAAACTAATAATATTAAATACTTTTTAAGGTGATTTGTGAAAATGATTAAACTTTAAATAATTTAATTCTGATTTTTGAAATTTACACGGATTCTATGAGATTGTTTATTTTTATATTTTTAATAAAAAAATTTGTCAGAACCAAAATAGATACTATATTTGCAACCGCTTAGGGCAATTAGCTCAGTTGGTTCAGAGCACCTCGTTTACACCGAGGGGGTCGGGGGTTCGAATCCCTCATTGCCCACCAAAGTTTAAAAGCTTCCTTTTTGGGAAGCTTTTTTTATGCTTTTAATTTTTTCTTAAAAATCTAAATATTGTTTCATTAATTATATAGCACTTTTAATTTTGATCCATTAAGCGCTTATATTCTGTTCATCCAAGAAAAATTTAATAATATCAGCAGTTGAAACGATACCTACAATTTTTTTATTTTCAACAATAGGTACAGCATGATAATTTCCTTTTGCTAAAACACTTGCTACTTCCTGAATTGATGCATCTGTTGTTAGATAAAAAGGTTTAGGAGTCATTATATCTTTGACTTTTAATTTTTTATAAATGATGTGATCATCATTGATTCCAGCACCAGCAATATTGTACATAAAATCTACTAAACTAATCATTCCAACCAAATTTCCATTTTTAGTCACAGGTATGTGATGATGAAATTTTTTTTTCTCATAAATATGTTTTACATCTAAAAGGTTTTGTTCGGTTGAAACACAAACAACATTTTTAGTCATAATTGATGTTATAGGTTTTGATTTCATGATTTTGGTATTATTTTTCACTTTAAATTTAACGTAAAGTTGTAATCTCCAAAATGAGGAATATCATTTTAGAATTTTTTTTTTAATCATAAATTTAATAGTGACTTCTAAAATTCAAATCTTATGAAAACCAAATCAATATTAGAATTACTTACATTGAGCTCTAGCTTGTATATATTGGCGAGAGATACTGAACTTTTAAATAGAATTAAAGAATTATCAGAAAAAGGAATAGATGAAATTAATAAAATAGTTTCAGAGTCTAAATTGGATAAAAATGGTAATGAGTTAGAGTTTGTAGATAAGATTATTCTTAAAACTCTTGAACTTAAGGAAGAGTTAAATGATAATTTGGAAGAATTGGTGGTTAAGTTCTATAAAAAAATAAATGTAGCACATCTAGAAGAAATTAATGCACTCAATAAAAAAATTGAAAAATCGGATATGGCTATTGCATTATTAGAGGCTCGATTAAATAAATTAGAAGCAACATAAAATGGGAATTTTAAAAGGAATTAGAGATAATTTTAGATCGATCTCTAGATATAATCAAATATTAAGAGTCTTGATAAAATATGGCTACGAAGATTTGGTTTACTATCTAGATGAAAATAAGCGCTATACTTTTATTCAAAAATTAATTCCGAAGGCTTCACGAAAACATGCATTGTTATATACCAAATGGGCAAAAATGAGATTGGTTTGCGAAGAATTGGGACCCACTTTTATAAAGTTTGGTCAAATATTAAGCAATCGACCTGATTTAGTTCCTTTAGAATTAACTTTTGAGCTAGAGAAACTACAAGATAGTGTACCTCCAATGTCTAAAATGGGGGCAAAAGAAGTTGTTGAATTTGAATTAAAAGACACTGTTGAAAACTTATTTGCATGGTTTGATCTAATTCCTTTTGCTTCAGCATCAATGGCTCAAGTACATAAGGTAACGTTGCATTCGGGAAAAAGAGTGGCTTTAAAAGTACAAAGGGTAGGTATATTTGAAATTATAATGGAAGACATAAAGGTAATGTACAAAATTGCTGAAGTTTTAGAAAATAGAATTCCGTCTATAAAAAGTTTTGATCCTACTGGGCTAGTTAAAAATTTTGAATATGCTATATTGAAGGAGCTCGATTTTATAAATGAGTCTATCAATGTGGAACGTTTTTATAACAATTTAGAAGCAGATGAAGCTAAAGATCACTACTCATTAGCACCTAAAGTGTATCATGAATTTACAACATCAAAAGTATTAGCTTTAGAGTTTATTTCTGGTATTAAAATTGATAAAATTGAGGAATTACAAGCTCAGGGTTTTAATACAAAAACTATAGCTTATAGGTTAGCTGTTAGTTACTATAAACAAATTTTTGAATATGGTTTTTTTCATGCAGATCCTCATCCAGGGAATTTATTGGTACTCCTCAATGGAAAAATTGGTTATTTAGATTTTGGTATGATGGGAAGCATGCTGCCCAGAGATATTGCCATATTTGGAAAGTTATTTATTGCCGTTATAAACAAAGATGTAACTGAAATTATTAAAGCACTTCAAAAACTATCAAACCATATTGTGATACCAAATATGAGGAGTTTAGAATTTGATATTAATGAATTTGTAGAAAAATATTATGTGAGAACTGTTCATGAGAATGAAATGAGTACTATTTTATTGGAACTAAAAGATATTATTACGAACCATGGTTTAAAGGTGCCAACTTACTTTTTCCTTTTTGTACGATCATTGGTAACTCTTGAAGGAGTTATTAAAAAGTTAGATCCAGACTTTGATCAATTTGAAATAGTGAAACCGTATTTAATTAAAAGTACTACAAAAAAAATTAACCCAATAAAAATAGGAAAGAAGGTTGTAAACTCAATAATTGAATTTACCGATTATATGGAGGATTTTCCGGTAGATTTAAGAAATGCTATCAGAAAAATAAATTCAGGTCTTGTAAAAGTAGATTTAACACATATAGGTGTTGATCCAATGGTACATACCTTGCAACGTATTACAAAACAGTTGATTACCGCTTTTATTATGGTTGCTTTAATTTTAAGTGCCGCATTGTTTATTATTTATAAAGTTCATCCGCTATGGAAGGGTATTTCTGTGATTGGTATATTAAGTTTTTGTTTATCAATACTTTTTGGAATTAGAATGGTTATTAATATAAGAAAAGGCGATTATGATTATTAATACACAAAAGACACTATCGCAAAAGTAAGATTTTCGTCAACTCTAACTAAAATTTCTAAACTCAATCTTCGGTTTTTGTAGCCTATACTATTTTAAAAAATAAGTATGATGAGATTATGAAATGACTTCGACTCACTTAGTTGCCAATTCAGAATTGGGGGTTTAGAAATTTTCAGTTAGCCTCACAGTACTCTTAGGAAGCAAATTTGTTATGAATTTGAAAATGCTTTTTTAAAATGACTAAAGGCTTCGTTTATTTCTTTTTGAAAATGCTCTAATTTACTTTCTTCTTTTTTCTTCGAATATTTAGCTGTTATCTTGTCAATAAATGAATTGAACTCTTTTTTTCCTCTTTGAAATGAACTTTTTGTTTCTTTTTTCTCATTCTGGTATTTTTTCTCTAATATTTCAAGCTTAATTTTAAATTGTTCAATTTCAATTAAGGTTACGGCGTATATGCGATTTAAAGCTTTGTTATTTTTTATTTTAACTTCAATTTCATGAAGAGTTATAAGCAGTTGTTTTTTTTGTTTTTTAAAAGCATCAATAGTTTCAGCTTTTCCTAATACTAACTGTATATGTAACTCATCAAACTTAGCTTTCAAATCTTCAATATTTTCTTTTACCTCTTTAATTTTGTATTCACTATCATGAATAAATGAGTTAAATTCCTTTTTAACTTCCTCATACTTATCTTTAGCTTCAGCTTTGCCTAAAGCGGTTTTAACCTGAAATTCCTCTAAATTAACGGCAGCTTTTCTCAGTGCAACAATAACTTTATCTATAAATTGATTTGGATCTATATTTTTCATAATATTTTAGATTTATAATGAAACTAAATTTCAAAATATTTTTTTAAAAATGGAATGAGTAATATCATTTTACAAAAGTTTTTTAAATAAATATCACTTATACCAACTCCTTTTAATTGGCTATCTAAACTTTTCTAGGTGTTGTCTAATTGTTTGTGATAAAGAGGTTTTGATAGGTTTTGATATTTTTTTAACATAAGTCTTAAAATGATAAATTTCAGTAATATCATTGCTCAAATTTGATAATGGTCATTTGAATGTTCATAAAATAGTGTTCAATTTGTAAATAAGAGGTTCGTCTTTAAAATTTCAACAATGAAAAACACCATTTTAATAATAAGTCTTTTGTTTTTTTCAACAGGGTATTGTCAAAATATTGGTGAGCTGTATGAAAAATCAAAAGAAGCAGTGGTGCTTATTAAAACGTCTGAATCAGAGGTTGTTGGTGACGGGTATCAAAAATTAATGCTAAATGTGAAAGGAATAGGGTCAGGCTTCGTTGTTTCAAAAGATGGAGAAATAATGACAGCTTCTCACGTGGTTCAAACGGCTCAAAATATTATTGTAAAATTCTCAGATGGCGAAGAGATTTACGCAGAAGTAGTTAGTTCTTATCCGCCAGCTGATGTTGCTTTAATAAAATTAACTTCAGTAAAAAAAACACCTTTAAAAGTTGTTAAATTAAGCAACTCAGATAATGTTAAAGTGGGCGATCAAATTTTTGTGATTGGAGCGCCTTTTGGTTTAGGGAATTCGCTATCGGTTGGCTATGTTGGGGGAAGATATATTAATAAAATAGATGGAGGTTTTGTAATGGCAGAAGTTATCCAAACTGATGCGGCTATAAACGAAGGAAGTTCAGGAGCACCTATGTTTAATTTAAAGGGTGAAGTAGTTGGTATTTCTAGTTTTATATTAAGCAATTCAAAAGGATTTCAAGGTTTAGGTTTTGCTACAACATCAAATATTGCAAAAAACATTTTATTAGATGAGCGTTCTGTTTTTACAGGTATTGATGCGCATTTGATTACAGGTACACTGGCTAGAATTTTAAATATTCCTCAAGAAGGTGGTGTTTTAGTGCAAAAAGTAGCTAAATTTTCATTAGGTGATATGATGGGGATAGAAGGGGGGACTTCTAGAATTTATTTTGAAGGAGGTGAGTTAATAGTTGGAGGAGATATTATACTTTCTATTGAACATATTGCATTGACAAATCAAGAAAATTTACATAAGGCTTGGCAGCTTATTCAAAATTTAAATTCAGGAGATATTTTACAGTTTACAATTTTACGAAAGGGTACTGTTTTAAAAATTGCGAAAGCAATTCCTATATCAATTTTAAAATAATAAATAGTTTAAACAATATACAGCATCATTGAAAATTCAAGTACTTATGGTACAAATCATAAAAACACTCGTTCCTATCCTTCCAAATAGAAAGTTTTCTATTCTTGAAATTTTGATATATACAGTGCTAATTTCAATAGTGCTCTACTTTGGGCAAACACTTTTTATTCCGCTTAGTTTTTCAATGCTCATTAGTTTTATTCTTTATCCATTATGCAATTGGATGGAAAAAAAAGGAATCAATAAAACCGTGAGCATTTTATTATCTGTTTCTACGTTATTTGTGCTATTTACGGGTATTGCCTATTTACTATTTTTACAAATTGATGGATTTTTACAGGAGTGGCAAGCATTTAAGACTAAGTTTTTAGAATTTTTGGTGCAATTGGATGCTTTTTTGGAAGAACACTATAGCATAAGCACGAATGTCTTGTCTGAATTACCAGAAAAAATGATTAACAACTCTGGAACGCAAGTCTTTTATTCGCTAATTAACACTGCTTATTCAATTTCTATGACATTCTTTTTTCTGATTATTATTCCGGTTTTTTCGGTTTTTATACTTTATTATCGCCAGATGCTAACAAATGTGCTATACAATTTCTTCCCTTCAAATAAAAAAAATGACATTAGAGAAATCCTTACCGAAACAATTCATACCTATTATAATTTTGTAAAGGGGATGTTATTGGTTTATTTAATTGTAGGTATTTTAAATAGCATAGGTTTAGCTATTATGGGAATTCCAAACCCCATTGCTTACGGATTTATTGCTTCAATACTTACATTCATTCCGTATGTTGGAATTATTATTTCCTCGCTTTTACCAATTGCAATTTCCTGGGTAACATTTGATTCTATGTGGTATCCATTGGGTATAATTTTGGTTTTTACCATTGTTCAAATATTGGAAGCAAACATTATATTCCCTTTAGTTGTAGGTAATCGTTTAAAATTAAATCCGTTAGTTATTATTATTGTAATTATTTCTGGTGGAATTTTATGGGGAACTGCAGGTTTAATTTTATTCATTCCGTTTATAAGCATTGTAAAATTAATTGCCGATCGCACAGAAAGTTTAAAAACCTTGTCCTTATTATTAGGCGAAAACTTTCAATCAAGAAAAATGAATAAAGTGAAAAATAGTTCATTATAGAAGTTAATTGTATTTAGTTGTTTTTGGATGCTGTCGCATCTGTGAAAATCTATAAAAATGATATAAATCAATTTATTTACTTCATAAAGAGTAAAATTATGATATCCATTATTTATTTATAAATGTATTGTCAATAAATTTATACAAGTGTTCAAATAATTATTCTTAATGATAGATTGGTTTTTTGTTATTAGTTATGAAACATCTCTTTATATGATTTTTTGAAGTTAGGGTTCAATTTCATTTAATAAAAACGAATATCTCAATTTTTTTAAGAAACAGTTAATTTTTAGAAATTCTTAGAATAATTCCTATTTCAAATTTAAAATAATGAGTGGTCTAAAATTCAGTTCAATAGCAAATATTTTTTAAAATGATTAAAGTAAAAAAACACGGAGTTATTTTAGAGAAAACAGCCACTAGTTTTGAAAATGAAGGCATTTTTAATCCTGCAATATACCAAGATAATAATACAGTACATGTATTTTATAGAGCAGTTAGAAAGGGAAATTTTTCATGTATAGGCTATTGTAAATTAGACGGACCGCTAAAAGTAATTGAAAAGTTAAAGGAGCCTTTGCTTGTTCCTGAAACAAGTGAAGAGTTTAAAGGTATTGAAGATCCAAGAATAACAAAAATAGAAGATACCTATTATTTAACCTATACCGCTTATGATGGTATTAATGTTTTTGGAGCATACGCAACTTCAACAGATTTGAAAAATTTTGAAAAAAAAGGCATCATTACACCCAAATTTACTTTTGAAGAATATGCTGCATTGATAACAAAGAATTATGATCAAATAAAAAAAACACATTATTTGTTTTATGAACTTTTTTCTCGGTACAAAATTTCAGAATTAATGAAGGGTAAAATTTATGTTTGGGATAAAAATTTAGCTTTTTTTCCAAAGAAAATTCAAGGGAAATTTGCCGTATTACATAGGTTACACCCATCTATCCAGTTACTGTGTTTTAAAGACCCAAATGAGTTAACACACAGCTTTTGGGAAGAATATATTTCTAGTTTAGGAAAACATATTGTATTGCTACCAAAATTGAAACATGAAAATAGCCATATAGGTGCTGGTTGTCCTCCTATTGAAACAAAAAAAGGATGGTTAATTATATACCATGCAGCTCAAGCCACAACTAGTGGCTTAATTTACCATGCGTGTGCTGCTTTATTAGATATAAACAATCCTTTAAAAGTAATTGGAAGATTAAAACAACCTTTATTTTCTCCTACGGAAGAGTATGAATTAAAAGGAAACGTAAACAATGTTGTTTTTCCTACAGGAACAGCACTTTTTAATGATGAACTTTATATTTATTATGGAGCAGCAGATAGTTGTGTAGCTGTAGCTTCTTTAAATTTAAATAACCTATTGAATAAACTTTTAAAACAATAATAATGAAACAAGAATTACTAAAAACAAAAATTGCTTTTGTTACCACATTTCCGCCAACGCAATGTGGTATTGCTACATTTACAAAGGACCTTATTTCGGCCATAAATAATTCGTTTAACAAAACATTAAACTGTGTTATTTGTGAAATTGGCACAAAGACAAAAAAAACGGATGTAGTGGAATTTACATTAAATCCCAATATTAAAGAAGAATACAAATTAGTTGCTGAAGAAATTAATAACAATAGTGCAATTAAAATTGTGCATATTCAACATGAATTTGGGCTATTTGGTGGTTCTTACGGAAACTATTTAATTGCATTTTTAGAAACCATAAATAAACCAGTCACTTTTACATTTCACAGTGTAATACCTAAGCCTAATAACGAATTAAAACTGGTAGTAAATACGCTAATATCCAAGTCAAATTTGGTATTTGTAATGACAAAACAATCTCAAAAAATATTAATGGAAGATTATGATATTCCAGAGAATTTAATAATATATATACCTCACGGTACTCATATTGTAGATTATGAAAATACCAGTGAAATAAAAAAACAATTCAATTTAGAAAACCGTACTATACTTTCAACTTTTGGTCTTTTAAGTCATGGTAAAAGTATTGAAACAGCCTTGAAAGCATTACCTGATATTGTAGCGCATACACCCAATGTTTTATATTTAATAATTGGTAAAACACACCCAAATTCTATTAAAAATAATACCGATACATATCGCAATTATTTAGAAGAATTGGTTGAAGAATTACACCTTAAAAATCATGTACGCTTTATTGATAAGTATCTTGAAATTAATGAGTTGTTGGATTATTTGAGAGCAACAGATTTATATTTATTTACCTCAAAAGACCCAAACCAAGCCGTTAGCGGAACGTTTTCTTACGCTATGAGTTGTGCCTGTCCAATTGTAGCAACAGCAATACCACATACTAAAGAAGTGCTTACAGAAGATGCCGGTTTATTGGTAGCTATTGAAAATCATGAACAATTAGCCCAAGCCACTAAAAAGCTACTGGCAAATAAAGATTTACTGCAATCTATGGCAATTTCGGCATTTCAAAAAACAAGAGAATCTTCTTGGGAGAATGTTGCAATAAAACATGTGAACGCCTACAACAAATTGATTGATAAAAAAAGAGCCATAAAATATAATTATCCTCCAATAAAATTGAATCATCTTAAAAAAATGACGACGGAGTTGGGAATTATTCAATTTTGTAAAATATCTCAACCAGATCACTCGTCAGGTTATACGTTAGATGATAACGCTCGTGCTTTAATAGCAATGAGTTTGCATTATAAATTATTTCATAAAAAGGAAGATTTACAGCTTATAAATACGTATTTAAATTTTATTCTACGTTGTCAAAAACCATCAGGTACGTTTATAAATTATATTGATGAAAACAATTTTGAACATATTAAAAATAGCTATATAAATCTAGAAGATTCCAATGCAAGAGCTGTTTGGGCACTTGGAAAGGTAATTTCGTTGAAAGATTATTTACCTGAATATATTATAGATAAGGCGATTATTTGCTTTATGGATAGTTTGCCATGGGTAAAGAATATTTTATCTCCAAGAGCCATTGGTTTTGCAATTAAAGGATTGTATTTGTATTACTCAGTTACTAAACAGCCAGAAATTATATATGTTATTGAAAAATTAGCAAATAATTTAATCTCAAATTATGATTTAACTGAAACCAAGAATTGGAAATGGTTTGAAAATTATTTAACCTATGCCAATAGTGTTTTACCAGAGGCTATGTTGTATGCCTATTTAGTTACTGGAAAATCAAACTATAAAAGTGTAGCCATTGATTCCTTTGATTTTTTATTGTCTAAGCTATTTGTTAAGAATCAGTTTAAAGTGATTTCAAATAATGGATGGTTTCATAAAGGAATAGCATCTAATATGTACGGAGAACAACCTATTGATGTTTCTTACACCATACAAACATTAGAGTTGTTTTACAAAACAACAAAAGATATTACGTATAAAAATTTGCAAAAAAAAGCGTTTAATTGGTTTTTAGGAAAGAACCATTTAAATCAAACCATGTACAATCCAATAACCGGAGGATGTTATGACGGGTTAGAGAAAACGCATGTTAATTTAAATCAAGGAGCAGAATCAACTATTTGTTATCTTATTGCGCGACTTATCATGGAAAAAGAAACTGTTATAAAGCCAAAATATAGTAGAAATAGACGGGTAGTAAAACAATTTGAAATTGAAAATAATATTTAAAAAAGAGTCTTTAAAAATTAAATAGTACAGCCTATACGCTTCATAAACTGAGCCAATAATAAAGAACCAAATCCAAATAATAAAATGGTAGTTAATTTGTAGGTTGTTAATGGCGAAAGAGAAAGTGCAATTGCAACTGGAGGTGTAAAATAAGCAATGGAGGTTAATACAATGCATACTACAATTGCAACCCAAATCCATATATTTGAAGTTACTTCATTCTTAAAAAATGAGACATGACGTTTAGGTAAATTAAAAACATTTAGTAATTGAGCAAAAATTAAGGTAAAAAAGGCCATATTATTAATCTCATTGGTTGGTAATTTTAGGATATAATTTGAATATAATGTTATGCCTAAAACGCTCGCAGTTACGCACAATCCATAAATAATGGTGGCATTCCATAATTTAGCGGTCATAATAGGTTCATTAGGTAGTCTTGGAGGTTTTTTCATAAGATCTTTTTCACCTTTACCAAGTCCTAATGCCAAGGCAGGAAAGATATCGGTAATTAGGTTTAAAAATAATATTTGTAAAGGCAATAGCGGAGAAGGTAAATTCAACAATGCGGCAATACCTACTGAAATTATTTCGGCCAAATTACTAGATAATAAGTACACTACAAACTGACGAATATTTTGAAAAATAGCCCTTCCTTGGTGTATGGAAAGTTCTATAGATGTAAACTTATCATCCTTTAAAATAACATCTGCTGATGCTCTTGCCGCTTCTGTACCTCTTATACCCATGGCAATTCCTATGTCTGCTTTTTTTAAAGCGGGAACATCGTTTACACCGTCTCCAATCATTCCTACTATAGCATTGTTTTCTTGAAAAAGTGAAACAATTTCTAATTTTTGTTTTGGTATAACCCTTGCAAATACCACTGTATTTAATAATGCTTCTTTTTGTTTTTTAGAAAGTTGATCAATAGTTGAAAAATCTTTTCCTAAGGTTACAGATCCTTTTACAATAGGAGTTGGTAATAAGCCTATTTCTTGTGCAATTTTTTTAGCTGTCCCAGGATGATCTCCAGTCATCATAACAACACGAATTCCTGCATTTTTATAGGTAGTAATTGTAGCTTTCACATCTTTTCTTGCAGGATCTATAAAACCGATAATTCCAATAAAAGTAAGCTGTTGTAAAAAGTTTTCATACGCTGGAATTGTGTCTAAATCTTTATAAGCAAAGGCTAATACTCTTAACCCTTTCGAAGCTAAATTATCAACCTTTTTTATCCATTCTTCTTTATTATTAAAAGGAATTAGTTCACCATTTTTAATAATTGTATCGCAGCAGGCAGCAATGCTTTCAAAGGCTCCTTTCGCATATATTTTAAATTTTGTATTGTATTGGTTTACCGTCGCCATCATTTTACGTTCTGTATCAAAAGCAATTTCCATTTTTTCGGGATATTTTTTCTGCATGAGTTGGGGTTTGTAACCTATAAATTCGGCAAAATCAATTAAAGCTAAATCAATGGCATCTCCGTGTTTATGTTCATTAGAAAGCAGCACGTCATTGCATAAAATACCCGTGAGTATCATTTCTTCATATTCCTTTGTGTTTTTTTCTTCAATGTTGAAATTATTTTTTTTATTGAAATTGTTTTCAAATACAAGTGCATGTACCTTCATTTTATCTTCAGTAAGGGTTCCTGTTTTATCTGTGCAAATTATAGTGGTTGCTCCCAACGTTTGAACAGCTTCTAATTTTTTAATAATCACTTGCTTTTTAGAGAGCCTTAACATGCCTTGTGCCAGGGCAATTGTTGCTACAATAGGCAAACCTTCAGGAATGGAAGCTACGGCCAAAGCAATCCCAGTTTGAAGCATTAAAATAAAATTATTCCCCCTAAAATATCCAGTTATTATAATAAGAATGGTTAAAATAAGGGTTAATAAAATAAGGTGTTTACTTAAATTATTTAACTTTTTTTCTAAGGGTGTTTGTCTTTTTTTTGAACTAATTCCTAATTGTTGAATTTCACCAAGTTGGGTATTTTTTCCGGTTGCTATAACAATTGCTTTGGCCATTCCTTTAGTTACTAATGTACCTCTAAAAACCATATTATTCAATTCAGAAATAGGGGTATTGGGTGGTAATACAGCTATTTTTTTTTCAATAGGAAAACTTTCACCAGTTAAAACAGCTTCTTTTACGGTTAAGTTTTCGGAATAAATTAAACGTGCATCAGCAGTAACTACATCTCCAGCTTCCAAAATAACAATATCTCCAGGAACAAGTAATGAAGACTTCAAATGTAACAAGATGCCATCTCGTAAAACTTTTGTGATTGATTGCCCCATTTTTTGAAGCGTTTCTAAAGAACGTAACGCTTGTAATTCCATAAAAAAACCAATCGCAACAGTAATTATTATCACAATAATAATGGCAATTCCTTCTAGCCAATCTCTAAAAACCAACGCCAAGAACGCTGCAATTAATAGAATGTATATAATAGGATTCAAAAGCTGCTCAAAAAGAATAGTAAAAGGGCTTTTTGATTTTTCTTCAGGTAATTTGTTTTTGCCAAATAGATCAATTCGGACTTTTACCTGTTTGGCCGTTAAACCTAAAGTTAAATCACTTTCTAATTGTTTAACAACTTCTGAAGGTATTAAAGTTTGCGGATTTTGAATTATTTTTTGAGATGCTAATGCCATTTAAGTTTGATGAATGAATGTCAGTTTAAATGATTAAGGTATCGCTAACAGTCGGTTTAATAAATGATGGCCATCAGTTGAATGTGTTAAATGTTTTTTAACGAAATATATTTATTTTTTAAAAACACTAGCATTAAGGTTAAAATAGCGCCTGTTTTAAAGGCGCTATACTTTAACATTTTAATTCAAAACGGATTTTTAAATGAATTTTTTGAATAAAAACGGTAGACTTGATGTGTATCATTTTGTCTTTTTTATATAGTAGTTAATTTTACAATGATTAAAAGTTATAATGTTTAATTTAAATTTTTTTATTATGAAAAGTGATAGTGCAATTAAAGAAGATGTTCTTGATGAATTAATGTGGCAACCAAATATTGATGAGACTCAAATTGGAGTTATTGTTGAAAATAGTGTAGTAACACTAACAGGAATTGTTGATAGTTATTCTAAAAAACTAGCCGCTGAAAAAGCTGTAAAAAATGTAAAAGGTGTTAAAGCCGTAGCTGATGATATTGAGGTTAAATATGGTGCAGCATACAAAAAAACGGATAAAGAAATAGCCAAAGCAGCTGTAAATGCTTTAAAATGGAACGCATCTGTACCTGAAGACAAAGTTACTATTGAAGTGCGTGATGGTTGGGTTTATTTATCAGGAGAACTTAAATGGTTTTACCAAAAAGAAGCAGCAGTAAAATCAATTGAAGCTTTATTAGGTGTTAAAAAAGTAGTAAATAATATTACGTTAAAACAAGCTATAGAACCTACGGAAATTAAATCTAAAATAACCAAAGCATTTGAACGTTTGGCAGATATAGATGCCAAGAATATTCAAGTTGATGTTGAAGGTCATACAGTGAAATTAAAAGGAAAAGTTCACTCGTATGTTGAAAAAGATGAAGCTAAAAAAACTGCCTATGCAGCACCAGGTGTTTATGAAGTTGAAAACGAGATTGAAGTAGTGCTATAACTTCAATTTTATACAAAAAAAGTGAGACTGTTTAATTTATTTTTTCAGTCTCGTTTTTTTGAAAAACGAATTTCAATAGTTATTGAACCTATAAAAATAAACTCATGAATATTATTTCATGGAATATCAATGGAATTAGAGCAATTACTAAAAGTAATTTTTACGATTGGGTGTTAAAACTTAATCCAGATATTTTATGCCTGCAGGAAACAAAAGCAACAAATGAGCAAACAATTCAATTATTAAAAGCTTTTGAAAACTTTAATATTTTTTCTAATTCAGCTGATAAAAAGGGGTATTCTGGCACTGCTTTACTAAGTAGAATAAAACCAATAGTAGTAACAAGGTCTAATGAGTTTATGAAAATTGACAAAGAGGGAAGAGCTATTTGTGCGGAGTTTTCAAACTTTTTTTTAATAAATGTATATACTCCAAATTCTGGACTAAAATTGAAAAGACTTGATTATAGAAAAACATGGGATTCGGATTTTTTAAAGTATATAACGCGCTTAAAAAAACAAAAACCGGTACTTATTTGTGGTGATTTAAATGTAGCCCATCAGGCAATTGATTTAAAAAATGATAAGGCAAACTACAATAAAATTGCAGGATATACTCAAGTTGAAATTGATGGGATAAACAATGTTTTAAATAGTGGTTTTGCGGATTCTTTTAGGCATTTATATCCTCATAAAATAGCATATACCTTCTGGAATTATCGATTCAATGCAAGAGCTAACAATAGTGGTTGGCGTATAGATTATATTTTAGTTGACGATGTTTTAAAGAATCGAATAAAAGAAGCTAGCATATTTTCTGATGTTCTAGGATCAGACCATTGTCCAATAGGTATAGAACTAGATTTACCTTTTGTTTAAATAAAAATATCGAGGTTTTTAGCCTCGATATTTTAATTCGTTTTCATAAAACAATAAATTCCCCTTTTAAAGAAATTACGAAATTTCAATTACTTTTGGTTTTTGTTTTTTTGCTTCTTCTTTTTTAGCTAAACTAAATCTTAAGATTCCATTGTCGTATTTTGCTTTTATTTTTTCATCAGCAATGCTATCAGGTAATTGTAAAGATCTTTCAAAAGATGTGGCGCTAAACTCTTTACGAGTATAATTTTCACCTTTTTTTTCTTTGGTTTCTTCTTTCTTTGCTGAAATATTTAAACAACCATCGTCAATGGTAACTTCAAAATCTTTCTTATTGTATCCAGGTGCTGCCAATTCAATTTCAAACTCATCTTTTGTTTCTTTGATATTCAAAGCAGGTTCATTCATTTTTTTTAACCAAAGTTTATCGTTGAATAAATTGTTTGTGTTAAAATCTAAAAAATCTGGTGTAAGCAAATTTTCTAACGGACTTTTTCTAAATTTTACTAGTGACATAATTATATATTTTAAATTAAACTTATTATTTACTCAAATGTATTTCTAATATCAATTTCTCGAAATGATTTCCCTCAATTTCAAGGGAATTAATAAATGATTTTTTTCACGAAATACAATGGTAAGTTTAAGTACTGTTTTTAGAATTGGGCACAAAAAAAACAGGAAGCCTTAGCTTCCTGTTTTCTAAAGGGTTTAATATGTTAACAATAGCTACGTAATTTCTTATGTTATTCTTAACTTAATAAAACTGAAATTAGTCTTTGTAATTATTAAATACCTTAACCCTTCATTTCAATCTCCATCGTTTTTCAAGAATGAAGATTTAATTTTTTAGAAACAGGAAGCCTAAACTTCCTGTTTCCTGAAGCATTTACAGCTTTTTAATACTTTCAAACAATTTCAATATCAAGTTATTACTAAAATAATATTAAAACCATTTTGCCATACCAAACGCTTTTAAATCCTTCATTTCAATCTCCATTTTTTTTCAAGAATGAAGATTTAATTTTTTAGAAACAGGAAGCCTAAACTTCCTGTTTCCTGAAGCATTTACAGCTTTTGAATACTTTCAAACAATTTCAACATCAAGTTATTTCTAAAATAATATTAAAACCATTTTACCATACCAAATGCTTTTAAATCCTCCATTTCAATCTCCATCGTTTTTCAAGAATGAAGATTTAATTTTTTAGAAACAGGAAGCCTAAACTTCCTGTTTCCTGAAGCATTTACAGCTTTTTAATACTTTCAAACAATTTCAACATCAAGTTATTTCTAAAATAATATTAAAACCATTTTGCCATACCAAATGCTTTTAAATCCTCCATTTCAATCTCCATCGTTTTTCAAGAATGAAGATTTAATTTTTTAGAAACAGGAAGCCTAAACTTCCTGTTTCCTGAAGCATTTACAGCTTTTTAATACTTTCAAACAATTTCAACATCAAGTTATTTCTAAAATAATATTAAAACCATTTTGCCATACCAAATGCTTTTAAATCCTTCATTTCAATCTCCATTTTTTTTCAAGAATGAAGATCTATTTTTTAGAAACAGGAAGCCTAAACTTCCTGTTTCCTCCTGAAAAGACTTTGGTAACTTAGTGATATTGAAATAATCTTTCAAAAAATTTTTATCTCTAAAAATTAGAATGATAACCTACAACTTCCATCAAAAAGTAGCTAAACCTCCTCAGTATAATTTACATATTGTTTCAAAGAGCTTTTAATTAATACATCAAATTTAAGAGTTAAATAACTGTTGTTTTATGATGGACATCATTTTCGTATATGATTGATGTCAGAATTACTATTTATTTGAATTTTTAGTCATTGTTGGCTTTTAATTCAGTAAGGAGTGCTTCTAAATTTACAGTCGCAAATGAAGAAGCATAGTCAGACATTGCATACGGAATGCAAAGGATGCCATTATGAATTATTGAGCCACAAGAATAGATTACATTAGGTACATAACCCTCTCTTTCTATTTCATTTGGAATCATTAACGGCATGTTTAAGCGTCCAATTTCTATCTCAGGATTGTCTAAATCAAATAAGGATGCGCCCATTACATACTCTCTCATTTGCCCCACAGCGTGGGTAATTACAAGCCATCCATCTTTTGTTTCAATAGGAGATCCACAGTTACCAACCTGAACAAATTCCCAAGGATATTTTGGTTTTTGCAATAATTTAGCCTCATTC
Organism: Lutibacter agarilyticus; assembly: GCF_900188235.1. Taxonomy (GTDB): domain Bacteria; phylum Bacteroidota; class Bacteroidia; order Flavobacteriales; family Flavobacteriaceae; genus Lutibacter; species Lutibacter agarilyticus. Next base: position 16,941 of record NZ_FZNT01000009.1, read on the forward strand.
CATCTATTCAAATCGTCGGAAAACGAGATGTAATTATTGATGCCATCAATTCTACAAAGCATTGCAAACTTTCCATTTATTTTTCGTGGAAACAACGCCATTCCTTTATTTCTACCTACTTGACCATTTATTGGTGTAATTTTAAAATGGTAAAAGTTTTTAGTGGTCATTAATTTAGGTAAAATGGTAATTCCATCATAAGCAGTATACGTAGCATAGTAAGTTATTTCGCCATTATCATCCGTGAATTTTACAAACCTAGCATCTTCAATTCCATTTTTTTCATTGTCAGAAATTGGAAAAATAACCCTTTCGGAAATATCAGTATCTAATGAAAATATAATTTCATAATGAGAAGATGCTAACCACATAATTTCATCACAAAGTATTTCACCTGATAAGCATAAATTAAGTTCTTTTTTTGTTGTTTTTACAACTCGATCCAATTCACCATAAGAAAAATCTTCAGGGAGTTTAGAAAAGATGTTGGATTTTATTTCTTGATCATTTTCATGCAATTCAGAAAGTTCAGAAAAAAAATGTTTTTTATTATAAGCATGTCTTTTTATGTTTTTTGCTTCATTTAACATTTTGCCAGAACCTTTAACTTGTAAGTTACAGTTTTCGTCAAGTATTCCTCCTCTAAACACAATGGATGAAATATGACCTTCTCCAGTAGCTCTAAAGCTAAAAATGACTCTTTTCTCTCCTTTTTGCACCACACTTTGATCTGGATCTTCAACCATAGATGGGTTGAAAAATGCTGCCGATTCAATTGAATATTCTTTTGTGAAATAGGAGCCAATGAGCGTTTTCATTACATTGCTAATATCATGTGTGTTGATATTGAGTTCCTTTAAAAGATGCGATAACTTATTGAAATGATGTTCAAATATGCTTGAAATATTCCGATGACGTTTAGAGTAACCTCTAAGTACCTTTACCAATTCTTCTTTAGCTTGCTCTTCTGATAGTTCAAGAATTTTTAGAATAATCCCTTTACTTTTTTCATCACCAGAATAATTAAATCGGGCAATTACTCTGCTAGAATCTGGACTGAAAACGATGTTTTTTCTATTAACTTTTATTTGCATTTACCAGAGTGTTTTTTGGATATAAAAATTGATTAATCATATAAATTAAGAGTAAAAAGCAGTTTAAAATAAACTAAACTAAACTGCTTCTGTCAAATAATAGAACTTCTAGTGTTGAACACTAAATTACAGCCTACTGAGCCTGATGATTAGGTAAAATTTATTCATCTAAAATTCCAAAACAAACTTTAGTGTTCACTCTAAATTCACTAATTTTATTATTAGTTACTTTTACCTGCATTTCTTTTACATACACAGATTTAATGTTTTTTACAGATTTTGATGCTTCATTTACTACATTTTGTACCGCATCTTCAAAACTTACTGTGGAATTCCCTAATACTTCTATAACTTTTAAAACTGACATAATATGTTATTTTTATGATTAATATGCTATGAAATTAGGGGTGATTACTGAGCTGTCAAATGATTTTCATCAATTTCAGTTTCTTTTTCAATATTTTTAGTGCTCTTTTTTTGTTATATTTTAATATCTAAAAATAGCGTTCAATGGTCTGCCTTTTACAGGCATCTCTTCAGGGTCTAACATAAACACATTCCCCTTATTTAAAAATGTTTGCACCGCAGCCAAGTTGGTAAGTGAACTATTTTGAATTTCTTTTTTAGTGTCTAATAGTAGTTTTCCGTTTTCAATATTATATAGGCCAAATTCATCTGAGTTTTTTTCAACAAATAAGGTGTCTATTTTCCCTGAAAGCGCTGCGGGAATAATTTCATTTATTTGGTATGATGTTTTAGGGGTGTGGTATAATTCCTGAAATTGAGTTAGTTGCTGTTTTTTAGTTGCTTCAAAATAAGGCTTTATTAATTTTAAAGAGGCTTCATGTAAGTCTGTTTTATTTTTAAATTCGGGATCGCCTTTACAATTTTTAGCATAAAGGTTTGGATACGTGTTTACTTGCTTGTAGGTGTTAAATACGTTATTTGTACTCGCAATAATTAAAGGAGCTTTTTTGTTTGTAATAGCTTGGTTTACTGCTTTGTCAATAATATTTAAGAAATTTAATATTTCCTTTTGGTCATCATCTTTACCTTCACCGTGTCCATGAAAGGAACCAGTACTAAATGCATCCTGACCACTTCTAAATTGTAACATTTTTTGTTTGAAATCAAATCCTACGGCTTTTTCCAAGGTGTCTGGCGCTAAACTTTTAATGTGAAGGTTGGTTAAGCCAAATGCTGAAGCTTCATATAATTTTACATAATCCTGACTCAATTCAAGTAAATAATAAATTTCTTCCTCTTGAAATAAGGGGAGCAAAGGTGTTAAATAAAAGGAGCTTGCTACTTGTGTTTTAGCAATAAAAGGAATAGGAAGTGTATAATAATTCAACCCTTTTTTGTTTAAAAAAATAGCCAAACCTTCTGATGGGTTTCTCCATAGTTCAATATCAGTAATTAACGCTTCAATAGGTTTTAAATAAGCAATTATTTCAGGATCACTTAGTTGGTATTTTTGAAGTGTTTTATGCACATCTTTAATACATTTTTTTAATACCTCTTGGGCTAAGTGTTCATTTTGCTCTTTCCCTTTTTTATGCATAGGAACATATATTGAAACACAATGTAGCGCATGATTTGCTGCTAAAGTCTCAAAAGTTTTTATTGGTAACGGATGATATTTAGAAGTATTCATAATTTGTTGTTTTTAAGTTATATATAAAACTTGAGTTTTTTTTTAATAGTGAATTGAATTAATGCATATCAAGAACCTTTTTTTGTTCGGCTTTATTTGTGTTTTCAATACCTTTCAACAATGCGTCAGGATTGAATGAAATACTATCAATTTCTTGGTTTACTAAGAACTCAGCAAAATCTGGGAAATCACTTGGAGCTTGTCCACAAAAACCTATTTTAGTAGTTGTTTTATGCGCTTTTTCAATGGCCATTGCAATCATAGTTTTAGCAGCTTTGTCATGCTCGTCAAACAATTCGTTCATAAATTCAGAATCTCTGTCAACTCCTAATGTGAGTTGTGTTAAATCATTAGATCCAATAGAAAAGCCATCAAATATTGTTGCAAAATCTTCGGCTAAAATTACATTGCTAGGTATTTCAACCATGGTATAAACTTCCAATCCATTTTTACCTTGTTCTAATTCAAAATCAGTCATAATTTTAATCACTTTTTTGCCTTCTTCAACAGTTCTACAGAAAGGAATCATTACTTTTAGATTGCTTAACCCCATATGTTCTCTAACTTTTTTTATGGCTTTACATTCCAATCCAAAACCATCTTTATATAACTCATGATAGTATCTTGAGGCACCTCTAAAACCTAACATAGGATTTTGTTCTTTTGGTTCAAATTGTTTTCCACCAATTAAATTTGCGTACTCATTGGTTTTAAAATCACTCATTCTAACAATTACTTCCTTCGGATAAAAAGCAGCCGCAATTGTTGCAATTCCTTCAGCAAGTTGATCAATAAAATAGGTTTCTTTATTGGTGTAATTCTCAGTTAGTTTTTCAATTTCTTTTTTAGCATTTGCATCTTTAAGTTCATTAAATTTAATCAAAGCCATAGGGTGAATTTTTACGCTGTGGGTGATTATAAATTCCATACGCAATAAACCAACACCATTATTTGGATAAGCAGCCAATTGAAATGCTTTATCAGGATCTGCCAAAATTAATTTCATTTCAGTTTTCGGCATTTTAATCGCTGAAAAATCAAGTGCTTTTTTTTCAAAAGGGAGGTTGCCTTTATAAATGTATCCAGTTTTGCCTTCAGCACAAGAAATAGTGATGATATGTCCATTGGCAATTGTTTCAGTAGCATTGCCACAGCCTACAACTGCTGGTACTCCTAATTCCCTTGCAACTATGGAGGCGTGACTTGTTCGTCCTCCTTTATTTGTAATAATTCCACCCGATTTTTTTAAAATTGGGTCCCAATCTGGAGTAATGGTATTTGTGACAATAATTTCCCCTTCTTGCAATTTAGAAGCATCTTTTGGAGCATTTAAAACCCTGGCTGTTCCTACAATTATTTTAGATCCTACAGCATTTCCTGTGCTAAGAATTTCGCTTTTTTCAATCAATTTATATTCAAAAAACACCTTTTTATTTTTTGTTTGATGCACTGTTTCAGGACGTGCTTGTATAATGTATAATTGATTGTTAACACCATCTTTAGCCCATTCAATATCCATCGCTTTTTTATAGTGTTCTTCAATTATCAAGGCCCATTTAGCGAGTTGTTGTATTTCATCATCTTCTAAAACAAATTGTTTTTGTTTGTTTAAAGGTGTTTCAAGATTTAGCAAAGAAGAATGACTATTAGATTCGGCATAAACCATTGTTTTTTCTTTTGAACCCAGTTTTTTTTGAATGATTCCTTTTTTACCGAGTTTAAGGGTAGGCTTAAACACATAAAATTCATCAGGTGTTACCGTTCCTTGAACAATATTTTCGCCCAAACCCCAAACTCCTGAAAGTAAGATAATGTTTTCGAATCCAGATTCTGGCTCTAAAGTAAATCCAACGCCCGAGCAGCCAATATCTGAGCGAACCATTTTTTGAATGCCTACAGATATCGAAATATCACTGTGAATAAACCCTTTGTCTTCTCTATACTTAATGGCTCGGTTTGTGTATAAGGAAGCAAAGCAATTTTTAACAGCAGTTAGTAAATTTTCTTCACCTAAAATATTCAAAAACGATTCATGTTGTCCTGCAAAACTCGCTTCAGGAAGATCTTCAGCAGTTGCACTACTTCTAACAGCAACTTCAAAATAAGAACCTTCGCATAAAGTTTTATAAGCATCAACAATAGCTGTTGAAAATTCACTTGAAAAAGTAGCGTTTAAAATTAAATCTCTGGCTTTTTTACCAATATCATTTAAATTTGAGTAATCGTTTCGGTTTAATTGACTTAAATTATTGTTGAGTGCAATTTGTAAATTATTTTCATTTAAAAATTCATTAAAGGCAAAAGAAGTGGTGGCAAACCCATTAGGAACAGAAATCCCTTCATGAACCAATTCATTATACATTTCACCCAATGAGGCGTTTTTACCTCCAACAAGTGCTACATCATGTATGCCTATTTCGCTAAATTTTTTTATGAATGATTTCATATTTAATTATTTCAGTAATTAACTTCATTGTAACTTATTAGGGGTATTGTGCTTTTAGATCCCATTTTTTTTACCAAATCTCTATGGAATATTTTTTTAAGGATATTCTTTTTTTCTCTTTCAAGCATCGCCAATAAATCAGCGTTTGCTTCCTCTAAATAGGCTTTTAAAACATCATAGGTGTCTTCATAAAACAGCAAATCAAATTCTAATTTTTCATAGGTAACTTTTTGTTTTAGAAGTTCTTTAAACCACTCCATTTCTTGTAAGCCATGGGTTTCTTTTTTTGAAGAAACATGTACCACTTTAATAGTCGCATTGAAAATTTTGGCAATTTGAGATAGTTTAAAAATGGCACTAATATCTTCTTCCTCAAAATCTGTTGCGTACACAATAGTTTCCAATTTCTGCAACTTGGTATGTTTTGGAATAATAAGCACCGGGCAAGGTGCTTTTTCAATCAATTGTTTAATAGTGTTACCAGTTAAAAGTTCTTCAAGAGCGCTTTTACCTTTTGCACCAGTAACTATTATTGATGCATTAATCTCTTTCACTTTTGAAATAATTCCTTTAGCAACATTTTTATGTTCAACAGCGCTCATTTTTAGCTGGGTAGTTTTGTAGTTACTTCCTAAATGAGTTTCACAAAACTGTTTTAATTTCTTGTTTTTTTGTTCAAGAGTTTCTTTAAAAGGCAATAAATAAGTTTCATTTAAATCCGAACTTAAGGTAGAAGTATCAAAAACATGAATCACATACAAACTGGCATTCATTTTTAAGCATAGTGTATGCGCGTATTTCAATGCTTCAATCGCATTTTCTGAAAAATCAGTGGCGTGCAAAATAGTTTTCATTTAATAATAATTTTAAATTACTAAAAGAGGTTTGTTAAAGTTAAAAATCAATGTTCTTACCGTAAATGATATCTCTCATTATGGGTTGATTTCTAAATGACTGTAGTCATTTTTTTCAAAAGACGTGTTTTATACATTTATAAGAGTTAATAAACACTTCAATTATGGGTTGTTGGTGTTATTAAATAATAAATGAAATATTCTCTATATAAATTGTAAAATGAGCGATTTTAGAAACAGGCCTAACGGAAATTACATTTATAGTGCAAATTGGCATGAATTATATGTGCTTACTGAACATTGGAAATCAGATTTGATGTTTTACAAAGATGACTTGATGTTTTTAGATAAGCTTATTGATACACATGTGCTGTGGATTTCAAAGGAAGAAGATTTGGAACAGGTACGTGCCATTGAAAAAAGTATTGTTGAAACAAATAACAAATGTATCATCTTATTGGAACGCGTTCAACTGCATTTAACCCATTTAGCGAATTTAATAGACAATCCTTTTACGTACGATGCCCAAAAATTTAGAAATGAACACCAGCAATTAGAAGATGATTTTACGGCATTTTTAAAAATATTTAGAACCAATAGAAAAGAAGTTTTTGAAATAACAGAATATCTTATTGAAAGTGATAAATTAATTAGACTATTGACTAAAAATAGTTGATCAAAAGGGGCTCTTTTTTTCAACTAAAAACAGCTACGTATTATGAAAAAGTGGAGGTGGATTGTATTTGGAGTTTTATGTATTTCTGCAATTGTATATTTCAAAGTTAAACCAGCTTTAAAAGTAAAAAATTTAGAGTTTACATATACTTTTTTAGAAAAAGGAACTATAGAATCTATGGTATCAAGCACTGGTACTTTAGAGGCCATAAATACGGTTGAAGTGGGTACTCAAATCTCAGGAACAATTAAAAAAATATATGTAGATTATAACGACAAAGTTACTGCAGGGCAACTTTTGGCAGAAATGGATTTAAAATTATTGAAGACTAATTTAAGCAGCGCACAAGCAAATTTAGCCGTTAGTTTAGCGCAGCTCAATTATGCAAAGGATGAACTTGAACGGGACAAAAAACTATTTAAACTAGGAGTAATTTCAGATAAGGAATTTCAAAATTCAAAATACAATTTTGAACAAGCTGAAAGTGCTCATAAAGCAGCATTGGCAGCTGTAAAAAATATTGATGTTTCTATAGGATATGCACATATTACTTCGCCAATAAACGGTACAATTACTGAAAGAAGTGTTGAAGAGGGGCAAACTGTAGCGGCTTCTTTTGCAACTCCAACCATGTTTATCATCGCTGAAGATTTGTCTAAAATGCAAATTTTAGCTGATGTTGATGAAAGCGATATAGGATATATTAAAAATGGAATGAAAGCTCGCTTTACGGTTCAAACCTATCCTAAAAAAGAGTTTTATGGGCAAGTAAGTCAAATTAGAATGCAGCCCATAAAAATAAATAATGTAGTAAATTATCAGGTGGTTATTGATGTTGATAATAAAGAAAAATTACTACTTCCAGGAATGACAACAAGTATAGAGTTTATTATTAATGTTGCTAACAACGTACTGCTTATTAACAATTCAGCATTGCGGTTTAGACCTAATGAAGTTATGTTAAATGAAATGAAAACTAGACTATTAGCTGACGGAAAAGCGTTTTTACCAGATTCTATTCAATCAAATTTTATGAAAGGAATTGAGAATGAAGAATTGTATACACCTGCAACTTTCAAAAAAAAATTACCTCCAAAGATTGATGGTTTTTTTATGAAGAGTGACAAAGGAAAATTGGAATTTAAATTTATTGAAATAGGGATAAAAACAGGATTGCAGTCTGAAATAAAAAGTTTTTTAGATGCTATTCCTTTAGAAGAGGGCACAAAAGTAATTAATGGTATAAAATCAAAAGAATGACAGCTAAAAAAGTCATAGAAACCAAAAATTTAAGTCGTGTTTTTAAAAATGGCGATATTGAAGTTTATGCGCTTACCAATGTTAATATTTCAATAGAAGAGGGTGAATTTGTAGCCATTATGGGTGCTTCAGGCTCTGGGAAATCTACGCTGTTAAATATTTTAGGGTGTTTAGATAAACCTACTTCTGGAGACTATTATTTGGATGGAATTCATGTAAACAAATTAAATAAGAATGAATTGGCAGCGGTTAGAAACCAAAAAATTGGATTTATTTTTCAAAGTTATAATTTATTATCTCGCACTTCAGCCATTGAAAATGTTGAATTGCCACTAATTTATAATAGAACAGGGAAATTTACCAACCCCAAAAAACTGGCGGAAAAAGCGTTGGAACAAGTTGGTTTAAAAAGTAGAATTTATCATAAAACAAATGAGCTTTCGGGAGGTGAGCAACAGCGTGTAGCAATTGCAAGAGCTTTGGTAAACGATCCTGCACTTATTCTATCAGACGAAGCTACAGGGAATTTGGATAGTAAAACAAGCATTGATGTAGCTGATTTGTTTGTAAAATTAAACAATGAAGGAAAAACGATATTAATGATTACTCATGAACATGATATTGCTCAGTTTGCAAAACGCATCATTTATTTAAGAGATGGATCTGTGTTAACTGATGAACTTATAAAAAACAGAAGCACCAAGGAAAGTGCTTTAAAAGAGTTAGCATTAACAACATAATTAACACTAACAATGCAACAGTTTTTTAAAACTTTTAAGGTAGCCTTTCAGGCAATTAATAAAAACCGATCACGTAGTTTACTTACCGTGTTAGGAATTATTATTGGTGTAGCCGCTGTAATTATGACTATTTCTGCAGGTGAAGGAGCTACGTTAGAAGTTCAAAAACAAATATCTGGTTTAGGAACAAATTTATTAATGATTTATACAAAAACCGAGCATAGAGCCGGCGCTCATGTAAGAATGGGAAAACCGGTAAATAAAAAAGATTTTGATATGTTACAACATAACGCTGTTTGGATTTCAAAATTATCGCCTTTAATTGTAGACGTAGCCCAAGCTATTGGTCCTAATGGCTATAAGTCCATAGCAATTTATGGCGTTTCCGATCAATATTTTGATATTTTGAGTAGGGATTTAGCTTCAGGTGAATTTTTTAAAGAAGAAGAAGTAACAACAGCAGGTAAAGTATGTGTAATAGGTAAAACGTTGAAAGACGAATTGTTTTCAGATTTAGATCCTATTGGTAGGCAAATTAGAATAGATAAAATCCCATTTACAGTAATTGGTTTACTAAAAGAAGAAGGGAAAGGAGCCATGGGACAAGATCAAGACGATATTATTTTGGCACCCTACACCACCATTCAAAATAGATTGCACGGACATAGAAGAGGGTATGATATTATTATGGCAAGTGCCATAAATGAAGATCATATTATTGATGCTGAAATTGAAGCTACTGAGTTAATGCGGGAATCTCACAAAATTTTAGAAGGCGAAGAAGATGATTTTGAAATTACAACTCAAATAGAATTACAAGAAATTACGGGGAATGTTACGGGCATTTTAACCATTCTATTAGGTGCTATTGCTAGTATTTCATTAATAGTAGGTGGCATAGGTATTATGAATATTATGTTGGTTTCGGTAACCGAAAGAACACGGGAAATTGGAACCCGTTTAGCTATTGGGGCAAGAGAAAGTGATATTTTAACCCAGTTTTTAATTGAAGCAATTGTATTGAGTTTAGCAGGTGGTGTTTTAGGAGTTGTTTTAGGCATTGCAGGAAATCAAATAATTTATAAACTCACCAATTTTTTTATTCCAACAGCGCTGTATTCAATTTTAATTGGTTTTGGTTTTGCCGCCCTGGTGGGCATTGCATTTGGGTATTTTCCTGCCAGAAAAGCCGCAAAATTAAACCCTATAGATGCCTTGAGATATGAATAATAATTTCAAAAATGAAAAAACAAGACAAGTTATATAGTACAAATTCTTCAGAAGAAAAGCAAACACAAGCTCCTTCTCCAAAAGGTTTTAAAATGTATTGGTTGTACTTGTTGTTTTTAGGGTTCATGATTTTTTTTATGTTTTTCGGACAAACATTTAATACAAAAGAAATTGGCTGGATAGAGTTTGAGCAAACAATGTTACATACCCATGATGTTGAAAAAATTATAGTTGTAAATAAAGAAATTGCGGAGGTATTTATTAAAAGTGAAAAACTAAAAGATCCTAAATATCAAAATATTCCGAAGGGTAAATTTATTTCAAACACATCTCCACATTATATCATTTCAATAGGTTCTGTTGATAGTTTTGAAAATAAATTGCAGCAAGCTCAAAAGGATTTTTCACCATCAGAATTAGTTGATGTACGCTATGTAAATAGAACTAATTGGTGGAGTACTATTGTTTGGATACTTCCATTCGGACTCTTAATTTTATTTTGGATGTATCTGTTTCGAGGCTTGGGAAAATCAACTATGGGAGGTGCTGTTTTTAACTTTGGAAAATCAACAGCAAAATTGCTAGATAAGGATACTAAAAGCACTGTAACTTTTAAAGATGTAGCAGGTTTAAAAGAAGCTAAAAAAGAGGTCGAAGAAATTGTTGATTTTTTAAAAAATCCTGCTACTTATACCAAGCTTGGAGCAAAAATTCCAAAAGGGGTAATGTTGGTAGGTCCTACCGGAACAGGTAAAACATTAATGGCTAAAGCAGTTGCAGGTGAAGCCAATGTTCCTTTTTTTTCTTTATCTGGTTCAGAATTTGTTGAAATGTTTGTGGGTGTTGGAGCCTCAAGGGTTCGAGATTTATTTAAACAAGCAAAACAAAAAGCGCCAAGCATTATTTTTATTGATGAAATTGATGCTGTTGGCCGTTCACGTAGTAAATTAAATTCCTTTCAATCTAATGATGAAAGAGAGAATACCTTAAACCAGCTTTTAACAGAACTTGATGGCTTTGGAACCAATACTGGCGTTATTGTTTTAGCAGCAACCAACAGAGCTGATATTTTAGACAAAGCCTTATTGAGACCAGGAAGATTTGATCGTCATATTTATTTAGAATTACCAAATAAACAGGAGCGCATAGAAATATATGAAGTTCATTTAAAACCCATAAAAAAAGCAAAGGATGTTGATGTTCAATTACTAGCATCTTTAAGTCCGGGGTTTTCTGGAGCAGATATCGCCAATATTTGTAATGAAGCAGCTTTAATAGCTGCACGTAAAAAACAGCAAGCAGTTTTTCAAGAAGATTTTATGGAAGCCAGAGATCGTGTGGTTGGTGGTTTGGAACGGCGAGGTAAAATTATTTCACCTAAAGAAAAGAAAATTGTAGCGTATCATGAGGCTGGTCATGCCATAGCGAGTTGGTATTTAAAAAATGTAGATTCCCTTGTAAAAGTTTCAATTATTCCTAGAGGAAAATCTTTGGGAGGTGCTTGGTACCTTCCTGAAGAGCACCAAATTATCACCAAATCACAATTTACGGATCAGCTTTGTGCTTCTTTGGGAGGAAGAGCAGCCGAAGAAATTATTTTTAAGGAAGCTTCTTCGGGCGCATTAGACGATTTGGAAAAAGTAACAAAACAGGCGTATACAATGGTAGCTTATTATGGTTTAAATACAAAAATGGGCCCCATGAGTTTTTACGATTCTACTGGTGAGAATGAGCGTTTTTTAGGAAAACCTTACAGCGAAAAGATGGCTGAGCTTATTGATAAGGAGGTGCAGGATTTAATAAATTTAAGCTATGAGAAGGTGTCTAAATTATTAATAACCCACCAAAAAGAGCTTGAAGTTCTTGCTAAATTATTGTTGAAGAAAGAAGTAGTATACTTAGAAGATCTTGAACAAATATTAGGGGAAAGAATCAATGAAACGCCTATAAATATAGCTGATTAAAGTATTGAAATAATAACTTAAAAATTAAATATCATGAAAAAAGAACTTATTTTTAATTCAGACTTACATTTTGAACATAAACTTTGGAGACGTGAACTTTTCTTTTGGGAAGATGAATTAAAATCGTTTCAAAATAGGTTGAAAGAACTTGTAAAACGTTGGGATGATAAAGAAATGTTAGCTCAATTAGAACATTATCAAAATCAATTTATGATACAGGAAAATGCAATTGATAAATTGCAAGATCATATCAATGTTCACGAAACAATTATTGCGAATTCAAGTAAAAAAGGAAAAGATGTGTTAGATATTAGCCTGGTGAAAATGCACGTAGAATTTAGAAATAAAATGGAGGTTCAGCGGCATATTTACAGAGACCTTAAAGATGAGTTTTTCAAATTTCTTACTAAATATATGTAAGTAATAAACACATTCAATTTTAATTGATTGATATGAATCATTTTACTTTTGAATATTTCATTTTAAATTAGTGTATAATTTAAATAACTGCAAAAATGAAAGACATATTAATTCCTACAGACTTTTCAGAAAATTCATGGAATGCAATTGAGTATGCACTTCATTTTTTTAAAGATATACCTTGTAATTTTTATTTGCTTCATGTAACATTAATTAAGCATTATGGTGCAAGCGAATTTCCATTATTTCTTTCAGGTGATGTTGTAGATGTTGTATTGGAAAAGCAAGGGGAAATAGCCTTAAAAAATGTATTGAAAAAAATTAAGAAACACTATCCCAATCCTCTTCATAATTTCCAACTGATAAATACTTATAATTTGTTTATACATTCAGTAAAAGAAGTTATAAAAGAAAAAGGTATTGATTTAGTTGTTATGGGGACAAAAGGTGCGTCAGGTTTAAGTGAAATAATAGTTGGGAGTAATACGGGGGATTTAATAACCCAAGTAGAATGTCCAGTTCTTGTAGTGCCTGAAAAAGGAGTTTTTAAAATTCCTGAGGAAATTGCTTTTCCTACAGATTATAATATTTTTTATCCTACCGCTATTTTAAATGAAATAGATAAGCTTTCGGCAATGTTCAATGCTTCAATTAGAATTTTATACATTCAAAAAAAGGAGGAGCATTTAACAAAATTTCAATTGGAGAATAAAGCGTATTTACACGATTTTTTTTTCGATAAAAAGCATAGTTTTCATAAAATTATAAATAAAAAAATTGAGGCTGGTGTGCAGTGCTTTCTAGAGAGTAGAAATATCGACTTAATTGTGATGGTTGCTAAAAATATAAATCTTTTCCAGCGTATATTGTTTAGACCCACTATTGAAGAGATTAGTTATCATACTGATGTTCCTTTTTTAGTGTTGCATGAACCTAATTTATAAGCTGTAGAAAATAGTTTCATTTTTTTTACCATTTTAAGTTTTAATGATAAATGATCATAACAAATTTTTAAAGATTATTAAAAGAAGATAATATCAGCTGTGTTTTTCAGTGTTAAAAGGACAAGATTAGTAGTTAGCTATCTAAACGAATTCAATTATGAGGTAGCTTACTTAGGCTAATTCATGCAGTATTTCTAAAACTTCGTTATCACTAACTTGATTGAAATTTTCATAAAATTGTCCTACAGCATTGAAATTAGCAGGTGTTAGTAAACAAATGATATTGGTTACTGATGTTAAACTTTTAATCCTTCTAATTGCATTTTTTGGAGCAACAGGCAATGCCACAATAATTTTCGAAGGGTTTTCCTTTTCAATAAGTTGAATACTTGATATTAATGTATTTCCAGTGGCAACACCATCATCAACAACAATTATTATTTTATTGTTAAAAGTTTTGGGTTTAGCATCACCATAATACCATTGCTGTCTTTTTTGTAATAATTGTTTAACGCGTTGTGTTTCTTCTTCAATATATGTTTTGGAAACACCTTGAATATTGTCTGTAATAACACTATTTTTTAAGGTTACTGCCCCAATTGCATATTCTTTATTTATAGGATGTCCAATTTTTTTTGAGAGTACAATTTCTAAAGGTACATTTAATTTTTCAGCAATTGCAGCTCCAACAGGAACACCGCCTCTTGGAATGGCCACAATTAAAACATCTTTATGATTACTATACTTTGTTAGTTGTTTTGCTAGTAAGTTTCCTGCCTCAGTTCTATTTGTAAACATAATTACTTATTTTAGATAGTTATTAAACCATTCAATAGTTAGATTTGCAACCATTTCTAATTTTCCAGGTTCAGAGAATAAATGTGACGCACCATCAATGATTTTAAGTTCACATGTCCCTTTAATTTTTGCTTTTGCGAGTTTATTTAAATCAATTACAATACCATCATTACCACCAACAATTAAAAGGCTAGGAATATTTACATTGCTTAAAATATCAGATGCCAAGTCTGGTCTTCCTCCTCTAGAAACGATGGCTTTTACTGTTTTATTTAGTTTCTCAGCAGCACAAAATGCTGATGCTGCGCCTGTACTAGCACCAAAATAACCAATTGGTAATTGTTTTTGTTGAAGGTTGTTTTGAACCCATTTAGTTACCTTTATAAGTCGTTCGGTAAGCAATTTAATATTAAACCTATTTTCATAAATAGCATCTTCCTTTGGTGTTAACAAATCAAAAAGTAAACTTGAAAATCCTTTATTCAAAAGTAAATCTGCAACATAATTATTTCTTACACTCAACCTACTACTTCCGCTTCCATGAGAAAATATGATAATTCCTTTTCCTTCATCAGCCATTCTTAAATTACCTTTTAAAATAATGGCGTCTAGCTTTATTTCAACGTCTTTATACGTTTTTTGAATAGTGTTCATAATTAGCTATTTAAATTAAGAACTCTTCAAATATTAAAGATTTTAATTCTTTAGGAAGTTCGGTTCTAATATCTTTTAGCTCACCATGTGAAATGTATTTTCGCAACACTAAAAATGTTGTTTTTATTTGTTTTGTAGTTTCCTCATCTGAGCCAAAATCATTTACAGCTGTAACACCATCAAACCTGTTTATTAAGTCGATAAATTCAATCAGGCTTTTAACCCGTTGTTTTTTATGACTAGACCATCCGTTTACATAAACGGCTTTTAAAAACATTGGTAACTGAGCGATAAATTGTAATGATTCTTCTGTTGAAATAACTTCTCTTAAACCATGTAATATAGCAGATAGCATACGGCCTGCTTTATTTTTATCTTCAATATTTAATTTTTCAGCATACTCTTTCATAAAAGTATTTGCATCGGCTGCGTATTGGTTGAAATTTAGTGCCATGAGTTTTTTTAATTAAAATTTATAAATGTCCCATTTTTGATCTTTCTTTTTAACAGCAATTACATTGGGGGCAATAAATTTTGAATAAAAAACAGGTGGTTTTTTAGGGGAATCATTATTTCTTGGGTTTTCCAAATATTTAATAATTTCACCTTTAGGACTTATAATGAATTCTTCAATTTTGGAAGAAACAATATTCTTTTTTAGAACTTCATTATACCCAATAATATCTTTTGAAGTTAAAATAACAATGGCATAACCATTTTCAAAATTTGTAGCATTTAAATACATTGGTTCAATAACTACATTTCCTTTTTTATCTATAAAACCAAAGTAATAAGTTTTGTCAATTAATTTTTTAATCAAACATCTCTTATTTTTGAAAACTGGATATGATGAGATAATTCCTTTAGAAGAAGGGATATCTGTTAAAACAAAATCGCTTCTAAAGTCAATAACTAATGTGCCATTTTTATCAATAAATCCCCATTGATTTCCTTTTTTTACTGCTGCAATATCTCCTTGAAAAGGCGTAGCTTCATCAATGTCATTAAAAATTTGTGCAAATGAAACAACATGAAGTTGTAAGCAAATAACGATGATTATAAAACGTTTCATGATGTAATTTATTTTATACACTAAAGCTATTAATACTATAAATTTTACAAAATGATATTGCTCAGTATTGCAAAAAATAAATTGATTGAATAGTATCCTTTGTGAAAATTAAACGTAAATGTTTGAGATTAATCATTTTATATTGTTCATAATTTGATTTAATTTCAAGTGAATAAATAACTTGTATTATGGATCCAATAGTTTCTTATAAAGCTTTTCAAATTAACAAGAGTTATAGTGATGTTGTTTATGATTCTTCAATCTGGATTTCAGATTTTAATTTCATTAAAAATGAATTGTTTTTTTTAAAAACAGTCATAAAATCGAACGCGTTTAAAGCAACAATTCCTAATTTATTTGAGAGACTTCAACTATTAGTTAAAGATATTAATAGGTTAAATGAAGACGTTAATTTAATTAAAGAAAAAATTGAAAAGTATAAGTATAAAGTCACTGAAACTATAAATAGTGATGTTTTTAGTTTTAGTGAAGATTATTTTGAGGGTTATAAAAGTTTAGGAAAAGAAATTTTTGAGTTTGATCAAAAATATAAAAATTTCAAGATGCATCTTTATGAATTTTTAATTGAGATTTTTTAATTAAAGTACTCAAAATGATGTACATCATTTTGAGTACTTTAATTCCGTTTTACCTTTAATACAACTAAAAATGAATTATCCATCATAAAAATAAAAGTTTGTAATTAATAAAATTTTTCATTGCAATTTTTAGTAGATAATTTATTTGATTCAGATAATATTTTAACCATTTAAATTTCTGTAAAATGAAAAGTAAAATTCTTAAAGATTGGCAAAATAGAGAGAAAAGCATTGAAGAATTACACAATGATTCTATAGTATGGATTTCAGAAATAAATTTTATAAGAGATGAAATACGTTTTTTAGAGCACTTACTAAAAGATAATTATATTGATTGTTTATCAGCCGGTTTGTATAAAAAAATAGAAACATTAGTCAATCAAATGTCTTTTGAAAGAGTTGCTGGGAAAACACTTGAAATTGTTATTAAAGAACAGGAAGCTGTTTTATCAAATTTAATTAAAACGAATAGCGTTTTAAGCAATAAAAATTATTTAGATAATCATCGGAAATTAGAATTTGAGATGGATTCCTTTGCTGCAAAATACAAACGAATTAAAAAGGAAATTTTTGAAATTATTGAAAATGTGATGAAACAAAAAGAACAAAAAAAATTGCTTAGTTAATTAAGGGGATTTCTTATGCGTTTTAGTAAGGTTTTTTATATCTATGATAACTTACCTAGAACTATTTGGAGTTATTGTATTTATTAGAGTATTCGTTATAACTATTTAAACAAAGGCACTAGTTTATCACATCAGAAGAATTTGTAGCATATAGTTGGATTAACTAGGGAATAGTACATTTGTGTTTTATTAAGCCCTAAAAATATATTAAAATATTTTGTAGCAGCTAAGTTTAAAGCGTTTTTATTATTGCCGAAAAAAAGCCGTAAACGAAAAACAATTTATTTGAAACCTATTAAAATTATGCCTTAAGTTTAAAAAAACAATTTGGCTAATAAGGTAAATGTTTGAATAGAAAAAGAATTATGTATATTCACAAAACTAAATTCAAACTAACTTTATAACTATTTAATATGAAATCATTTTTTTTAGCCTTAGCATTCATAGTTACTTGCTCAACAATAAATGCCCAATACAACGTAGAATCGTATAAATATAAAATTGCCTTTACAACCACCGAAAAACTAGATAGGTACGAAACTGAAGCTGAAACCGTATTGGGATACGAAAACAACGACTATGCTGTGGATATTGAAATATTTCCTTTGAGCGAGCAATCATCAGAATTTATAGCATCTCAAAAATACGGTGCAGTTTACACAGCTGAAGCTCTTAGTTTAGAAGATGCTAAGCTAGGAGGGCGAGTAGATAATATTCCGGGAGCTTATTATGCAATTGCTTATGATAATTATGATGGTGAACGTAGTATTGTTTATGTAATAGCGGCACTTAATAAAAAGCTTGGGATTTCATATGAAGCTACAATTTACTGTTATAACAACAATTCAGAAGAAGGTAAAAGAATAGCAAAAAGTTTTAGATTGTTAGATTAATAATGGTAAACAAATGAGTTGTCAGTAAAAACTATCAATCATAGATTTTTAATATGAACTTCACTATATTTATAATTATTTCAGTATCAATTGGTTTTGTAATATTCAAATGGAACCGTAGAAATAATTCAAAATGGGTTTTACCAAAAGAATCTTTTCCAACCGATTGGAGAATTATATTATTTAACAATGTATCTTTTTACAATGCTTTATCTGAGGATGAAAAGAAGAAGTTTGAATACAAAATTCAAGAGTTTTTATTGAATTGCAGAATCACAGGTATAAAAACGAATATTGATGCTACAGATAAAATTTTGGTGGCTTCTAGTGGTGTTATTCCCATATTTAAATTTGATAATTGGAAATACGCAAATCTTTATGAAGTATTAATTTATCCATCAACGTTTAATGAAGAATATGAAATAGAAGGCTCTAATAGAAGGGTTTTAGGAATGGTTGGAAACGGAGCGATGGAAGGTATTATGATATTGTCTCAGCAAGCTCTAAAACACGGATTTAAGAATGAGTCTGACAAGAAGAATACAGCAATACATGAGTTTGTTCATTTAATAGATAAAACAGGAGGTCCAATTGATGGAATCCCTTCGGTATTAATGGAAAAGCAATATGCAATTCCGTGGTTAGATTTGATAAATAAAAAGATTGATGAAATATATGAAGGAGCATCAGACATCAATCCGTATGGAGGAACAAATAGAGCTGAATTTTTCTCGGTTGCAAGTGAATATTTTTTTGAACGACCAAAGTTACTTGAAAGAAAACACCCAGATTTATATAACCTTTTAGAGAAGGTATTTAAACAAGATATGTCCTCCAGAAATTTAAGTAAAAGTAAAGTAACTATTGGACGTAATAGCCCTTGCCCTTGTAATAGTGGTAATAAATACAAAAAGTGTTGCGGACAGGTACACTTTAATTAAATTAGTCTATAGTATTGTAGTAAATTACGCCGATGCTATAAATTACTTTCATAGATGTTGAAAGTAATTAGTATTAAATACAGTTTATTTTTAAGAATCTTCAATTTAAGTAAGAGTTTTTCCAATCAATATCTAACCAATATGAGATAAATTATAGTTTACGTATTAAATAAAATCTATTTTAGATTTAAAATAAATTGTAATTTTTATTTGTATATATAAGCTAAAAAAACCACTTCCACCCAGGAAGTGGTTTTTTGCTAAGTATGTATCGTAAAATTATTTTACAATTAATTTTCGTGTAGCTATTTTTTCTTCTTCTTCAACTTTTACTAAATATAAACCCGTTGTTAAATTTGAAATATCAATTGTTTGATTTGACTTTACTTTTTTGGAGTAAACTAGCTCGCCATTCACTGAGAATATTTCAATATTTTTTTCTACACCATTAGCTGAGCTAATTATAAACGCTCTATTGGTAACGGGATTTGGGTATAATGCAAAACCTTCAATTTGGTTCTCTACAATTCCAGCTACAGCAGCAGCATAAGAGGCTGTTGGAAAAGGGGTGGCTGCAGAAGCGTTTGATGTTTGATTGTCAAAGGCGTTTATACCGCTAAAAGTCCAATTTCCTACTTCAAAAGTACTTCCGTCAGGAGCTGTTTTATTAACTCTATAAGCCCATCCATCTAAATACTCCCAATCTTTTCCGGAACCATCGGTGTTAATGTCTCCAAAAACATCTACAACAACACCGTTTTTAAATAACTCTATAGCATCATCACCATTAATTGCCATTGCGCCTGAAGTATAATTAGGACTGAATCCGAAAAAAATATTGAAATAAGTAGCTTCTGAAGCAACATAAATAAAGTCACCAGCACTTGCTGTAGCATTTGGAAAAGTAAATTCCTCTCCATCTGTTCCTCCGCCATTATTAGCAGCGCCAAGTCCATAAATACTTAAATCTGCTATGTCGTTAGAAACATAAAGTTCTACACCTTTTGGTGTTCCACCTGTTAAAGAACCGTCAAATACCCCTGTAATAATTAAATTACTTTGCCCAAAAGAGGCAAATGAAATTACAGATAATAATAAAAAAGTAATGTTTTTTTTCATAATAATTTATTTTTTGATTAAATTCAAAAATAAGCTAAAATATAGAATAAAAAAATGAAATATTTAATAAAATTTAGTTTTAGGTGTGAAATAAATATTGTTTTCGGGGTTGTTTAATATTTTGTGCAAAAAATATATAAAATGGAGAATTAACGATTGTAATTAAAATTAGGATTGTTTTATGAATTTGTAAAATTATATGAGGGTATTTAAATCAGATTCACAAAAATGCCATATATCTTTTTAATATGTTCTCTCTGATACAACCAACAAATATTCGTCATATCAAAAAAAAACCAAAATTACATGAATTTTAGTTTTACTCTTCAATAAAACCTTAACCTGGGTTAAGAATAAATAGCACATACTACTACGACCTATTGTAAAGTGAATCTCTAATTTAACTTGGTAGAATAAATGATGATAATTGATTTTTTGGAGCTGTAATTGAGCATATTACCAATTTTTGGCTTGTTAGCATAATTTTACTCTTTTTATTTAGACTTAAATACGATTGTAAACCATCTACTTTTTGAGGGAATGTTTTATGGAGAATTTTAACCACATAAAACACAAAATAGTAAGGGCAATGGGGATTATAAATTACGAATGATTACTTTTGCTTTGAATTCAGAATAACAATAAGCTAGAGGAAATTAGCTAAACTAAATTTTAATTCAAAGTATATGTCTAACAAACCATTTCAATTTAAAGAATTTACCATTCAACAAGATAATACAGCAATGAAAGTAGGAACTGACGGAGTTTTACTAGGAGCTTGGGTAGCATTAAAATCGTCATATTTTAGTGTGTTAGATATAGGGGCAGGAACCGGATTAATTGCTTTAATGTTGGCGCAAAAAAGCAATGCTGAAGTAATTGATGCTATTGAATTGAATGACGAAGCTTACGAACAAACTGTAGCAAATTTTGAACAAAGTAATTGGGGCGATCGTTTATTTTGCTACCATGCATCATTGCAAGAATTTATTGAAGAAATTGATGATGAATACGATTTAATAATTTCTAATCCGCCATTTTATACTTCAACCTATAAAAATATTTCCGAAGAAAGAGCGATGGCGCGCCATACAGAAAGTCTAAGCTATTTTGAATTGTTAGAAGGTACTTCAAAATTATTGTCAGAGATTGGAAGTTGTGCTTTTATAATTCCTTTTTCAGAAGAAGAAAACTTTATTGAAATAGCTGAATCTTATAAGCTATTTCCAAACAGGATTACAAGAGTAAAAGGAGCCAAGCACACTGCTATAAAAAGAAGTTTATTGCAATTTTCATTTGTTAAAACAGAAATCGAAATCTCAGAACTTACTATTGAAATTGAGCGTCATAAATACACGCAAGATTATATTGATTTGGTAAAAGATTATTATATAAAAATGTAATGTTTAACTAGCTATAATTTCAGGATTGTATCCTAAATACGGCACTTTTTTTTCAGTAAAAACAATGCCGTTTTCTTTAAGCTCTTCTAAAATAGGTTCATATACTTCTTTTTTAATTGGAATTTGAACACCTGGTTTTTTAATTTCACCATTCAATATTTTTAAAGTTGCAATGGCAACTGGCAATCCAACGGTTTTTGCCATAGCAGTGTACACTTGGTCGTCACCAATACACACCATACTACTTACAATTTGTTTTTTTTCGCCATTTAATTCATAACCAAACAAATGCTGCATTACAATCATATCCTTGTCACCTTCATTTAAGGTCCAAGTCTCTTTTAATATTTTTTCTAAAATTTGAGCAGGTGTCGCATTTTTTAGCCCTACCATTTTAGTTGAGCTAAAAATATCAAGTTCTAATAGTTTTTCCCAAATAATATCGTCTTGATCAATTTTCAAGTAATGGCGCAGTTTTAATTCAACAGAATCACTTGGGCTATAAGCTAAAAATGAGTTGGTAAAATCACGGTAGCTCATATTTTCAGAATCCTCAATAGTATAGCTATCATCCGTCATACCAAGTTGAACAAAAATATTCCAAGCTCTTGAAAATCCAACTTTGCGAATAGTACCACGGTATAAGGTTAAAATATCATTTAAACCATAAACATTTTTATATTTTAAAGAATCTCTATTGGCATAACCTTCAAATTTTCCATAACCATCAATGGTTAATATTTCAGTGCGTCTAAATAATTTGTGGTACGGAATGTATTTGTATTTTCCTTCTTGTAAAAACTTTGAAGCACCACCTTGACCGGCCAATACCACATTTCTAGGATTCCAAGTAAATTTATAGTTCCATAAATTATGATCGCTTTCAGGAGCTACCAACCCTCCGCAAAACGATTCAAATAATAAGATTTTACCACCTTTTTCTTTAATTGCATCCAGCACCTTCATAGCACTCATGTGGTCAATACCAGGATCTAAACCAATTTCATTCATAAAAATGAGCTTCTTTTTAGTTGCTTCAGCATGCAACGCTTTCATTTCGTTTGAAATGTAAGAAGCGGAAACCATATTTTTATTAAATTTTAGGCAGTCTTTGGCAACATTTAAATGCAAGTGAGCGGGTAACATAGAAACTACAATATCAGCTTTCTGAATGGTTTTTTCTCGTTCTGTCTTGTTTGAAATATCAAGCGTAATAGCAGTGCCGTTTTTATGATTTTTAATTTTACTTTCAGCAACTACTAAAGAAACATCAGCAACGGTAATATGTAAATTCTCAACAACAGATTTATTTAGTAAATATGTTATTAATGATG
Organism: Lutibacter agarilyticus; assembly: GCF_900188235.1. Classification (GTDB taxonomy): domain Bacteria; phylum Bacteroidota; class Bacteroidia; order Flavobacteriales; family Flavobacteriaceae; genus Lutibacter; species Lutibacter agarilyticus. The sequence goes on from NZ_FZNT01000009.1 coordinate 39,665, forward strand.
AAGAAGATTTTCCCGCGCCAATAACCAAAATATTTCTCATAATTATAAAATTTCAGTGCGTACTATTAGGTTTTAAAATACAAATAAAATAATTTAAAACATTATGTATTAGCTGTTGTTTTCTGCAACCTCAGCAAGTATTTTTTGTGCTTGCTCTAAATCGGCTTTATCAACTTTTAATTTGTAACCTTCAACAAAGGCCGTGCCAATGGTTGATGCTATATTCTCGTCGATGATATAACTTTCAATGCCATGATTTGCCAAAAGTGTTTTCGCAATGTGAATTTCATGGATTAAACTAGCTGTTAAAAGCGTAACTAAAGTGTTTGAATGATTTTCCATATCCTTTTAATTTTATTAAATATACGTATTATTAAATTTGTTTGTTAAATTTAAGCTTTAAACCTTAAAAAAATCTTTAAGATGAATAAAATTTTAAGCTTAGTAGCTTTTTTAGGAGCTATTACTATTGTATTAGGAGCATTTGGAGCACATTCCTTACAAGAAATTTTAAGCGCCCAACAATTAAAGAGTTTTGAAACAGGAGTTCGTTACCAAATGTATCATATACTTGCATTGCTTTTTGTAAATACTTATGCTAAATTTTCTTCAAAAGAGAAAGTAACATTGAATTACTTATTTTTAGGCGGCATTTTATTGTTTTCTGGATCAATTTATGCAATAACTTTTGGTGTGCCAGCACAAACAATTTGGTTTGTAACACCCTTAGGAGGATTGCTATTTATTTTAGGATGGTTAAAAATGGCTATTTCTTTTTTTAAAAACACTAGTAATTAATATTAATTACTTTATAATTATTCGGTCTCCTTTTTTAATTAAATACTGTATCTTTATAGTGTGTTTAAAGTGCTGTTATATAGGGTTGTAATTTTACGAAAACGTTTTAGGTGGGTAGATGTATTTTATGTTAGTTGTAATTAATGTAATCTATTATTTATTCTCGAATTTACATAATAAATATTTAATAATAACCATAAAAAAATAATGAGTTGATTAGTAATAAATAATATTAAACTGTATGGAAGTTCTAAACAAATCAATCGTAGCGTCTTTAAACGACTTAGGTATTAAAGATGTAAAAGAAGTTTTTCATAACCCGTCTTTTAAAGTTCTTTATGAAGAAGAAATGAGACCTGAATTAGTAGGTTTTGAAAAAGCAAAGTTGACAAAATTAGGTGCTGTTAGCGTTATGACAGGTAAATTTACGGGGCGTTCTCCAAAAGATAAATTTATTGTAAAAGATGACATTACTAAAGATACTGTTTGGTGGACTTCAGAAAAGGCTCCGAATGATAATAAACCTACATCACAAGCTGTTTGGAACGATTTAAAAGCCATGGCAGCAAAAGAGTTATCAGGTAAAAAACTATATGTAATTGATACCTTTTGTGGTGCTAATGAAGATACAAGATTAAAAGTGAGATTTGTAGTGGAAGTCCCTTGGCAAGCACATTTTGTAAAAAATATGTTTATTCGTCCTACTAATGAAGAATTAGAAGTGTATGGTGAGCCAGATTTTATTGTACTAAACAGTTCTGAAACTCAAAATAACAAATGGAGAGAACACGGATTAAATTCTGAAGTATTTACAGTATTTAACTTAACTGAAAAAATGCAAGTTATTGGTGGCTCTTGGTATGGTGGCGAAATGAAAAAAGGAATGTTTGCTATGATGAACTATTATTTACCATTAAAAGGTATTGTAGGAATGCATTGTTCAGCTAATGTAGGTGAAGATGGAAAAACGGCTATTTTCTTTGGTTTATCGGGTACAGGTAAAACTACCTTGTCAACCGATCCAAATAGGCAATTAATTGGTGATGATGAACATGGATGGGATGATGAAGGTGTATTTAACTTTGAAGGTGGATGCTATGCTAAAACTATAAACTTAGATCCAGATGCTGAACCAGATATTTATGGAGCAATTAAAAGAGATGCTTTATTAGAAAACGTTAGTGTTGATACTAATGGTGAAGTTGATTTTACAGATGGTTCAATAACGCAAAATACCCGTGTATCTTACCCAATTTATCATATTGAAAATATTGTAAAACCAGTTTCTAAAGCTGGTCCTGCAAGTAAAGTAATATTTTTAACAGCTGATGCGTTTGGTGTAATGCCTCCTGTATCTAAGTTAACTCCTGAACAAACTAAATACCACTTCTTATCTGGATTTACAGCTAAATTAGCAGGTACTGAAAGAGGTGTAACGGAACCACAACCAACTTTCTCAGCTTGTTTTGGTGAAGCATTTTTAACTTTACACCCAACTAAATATGGTGAAGAATTGGTACGAAAAATGGAAGCTAACGGAGCAGAAGCTTATTTAGTAAATACAGGTTGGAATGGAACAGGGAAAAGAATTTCAATCAAGGATACTAGAGCAATTATCGACAGAATTTTAGATGGTTCAATTGAAAAAGCTAAAACTAAAATAATTCCAGTGTTTAATTTAGAAGTGCCAACTTCTTTAGAAGGTGTAAATACTGAAATTTTAGATCCAAGAGATACCTATATAAATTCAGTTGATTGGAATAAAAGAGCTATTAAATTAGCGAGGTTATTTACCGAGAACTTTGAGAAATATACAGACAATGAAGAAGGTAAAGCTTTGGTAGCCGCAGGGCCACAATTTTAATGAAGTTATACATATTTCAAAAAAGCCTCACATTGGGAGGCTTTTTTGTTTATTTTTGTTTTTCTATTTTAGGATATCTAAATAACAACCTATGAAGCGAATTAGTGTACCGTTAAAGAATTTTATTCAAAAAGAAACCTCATCTAGTATAATTCTTTTTGCAGTTTCTATAATAGCCATTGTTTGGGCAAATTCTTCCTATGGTTATATTTATGAAGATTTATGGCATCACAAATTTACAATTGGCTTTGCTGATAATGAATTACATTTATCAAAACCACTAATTCTTTGGATTAATGATGGTTTAATGGCTGTATTCTTTTTTGTGATTGGGTTGGAAGTTAAAAGAGAAGTATTACTTGGAGAACTAACAACATTAAGAAAGGCTTCGTTACCTATTTTTGCAGCCATAGGAGGTATGTTGTTTCCGGTATTGATATTTCTTTTTTTAAACAACGGTAAAATAGGAGGTGAAGGCTGGGGAATACCAATGGCAACTGATATTGCTTTTACGCTTGGTATTTTAACAATATTAGGAAAACGGGTACCATTAGGACTAAAAATATTTTTAACAGCTTTTGCAATTGTTGATGATATTGGTGCCGTAATAGTAATTGCAATATTTTACAGTTCAAATATTCAATGGGATTTATTATTGTATGCCATGATTTTAATTGGTTTTGTAGGCTTTTTGAGTTATAAAAAAATATATTCTCAATATTTTTATTACATCATAGGGTTTATAGTTTGGTTTTTGTTTTTAAAATCGGGAGTTCATCCAACAATTTCAGGTGTTTTAATGGCGTTTACTTTTCCAATAACCAGAAGTGTTGATTTAGGCGATTATTTAAAATCTGTTACAAGTCAATTATCAATTTTTAACGTAGCTAAAGAAGAAGATTCAGATTTGTTAGACCATGATGAAATTAAAGCATTAGATTCCGTGGAGTATATGTCTAAACAGTTGGTTTCACCACTTCAGCATTTAGAGCATACGTTACACGGTTGGGTTTCTTATTTAATTATGCCAATTTTTGCCCTCGCAAATGCAGGAGTGGTTATTAGTTTTGAAGGGTTAGGTGCGTTTAGTCATATTAGTTATAATGTAGCCTTAGCATTGGTTTTTGGGAACACAATTGGTATTATGCTATTGTCGTTTTTTGCAATAAAATTGAAATGGGCTGATTTACCTGAAAATGTAAATTACGTTCAATTATTTGGAGTGAGCTTGTTGGGTGGACTTGGATTTACAATGTCGCTATTTATATCAAACTTAGCTTTTGAAGATGAAAACCTAGTTACTGCTGCTAAAATGGGTGTAATAATAGGGTCTTTAGTTGCAGGTGCTTTAGGATATATAGTTTTGCGTTTAAGCTTAAAAGTCAAAAAATACTAAGCTAAAAAACTTCTTTATACTTATATTCAACAAATTTAAAATAGTTGTAAAGTTTATAATTCACTTCTAATCCATAATTAGTATTGAAGTCGTAGTCTATCCTATTCTCATAAATATCAGGATTATATTTAAAAGGATTATTCACACGAATATTCCATTCGGTTACATAGAATTTATTTTTAATTTCTAAAAATTCTTGTGAGTAATACCACTCAGGCTTTGCAATGGTTTTTAAATACGTTTCATAACCAATATCAAAAATAATGATTTCGTATTCTAAAGAGTCATTGGCAATTCGAACGGCTCCTTCGGGCAAGTTGGTGTCATTTTTTACAGTTGTTTTTGAAGTTGATCCACAACTAACTATAAGAAATCCAATTGTGATATAAAAGAATAAATTTTTCATAATAAGCAAGTTTAACCATATTAAATTTACAAATTAATTTTGAATTTCATCTTTAATTTTTTTTATATTGTTCAATAAATAAATTATAAAAATGGATAAAAATAGATGTGCTTGGTGTGGAAATGATCCGCTATATATAGAATACCACGATACAGAATGGGGTGTGCCAGTTTATGATGATGCAAAACTATTTGAGTTTCTAATATTAGAGACATTTCAAGCTGGTTTAAGTTGGATTACAGTGTTAAAAAAGCGAGAAAATTTTAGAACGGCTTTTGATAATTTCGACTATAAAAAAATAGCAAATTATAACAAAAATAAATACGAAGAGTTATTGCTAAATGCAGGGATAATTCGCAATAAATTAAAAATAAAAGCCACCATTTCAAATGCAACAGCATTTATAAATATTCAAAAGGAATTTGGATCTTTTTCTAAATATATTTGGAGTTTTACCAATGGAAAACCAATTAAAAATAAGGCTTCAAATTTAAATGAAGTACCTGCAACAACAGAGCTTTCGGATTGTATTTCAAAAGACTTAAAAAAGCGAGGTTTTAAGTTTGTTGGTTCAACTGTAATTTATGCGCATATGCAAGCAACAGGTATGGTGAATGACCATGTTACAACCTGTTTTAGATACCACGAAGTTTAAGTTACAGTATTGGAATATAAATCTCAGTTAACCACTCAGTTGGGTTGTCAGTATCTTCAGCACTTATTGTATATATTTCAAATGAAGATCCTTTTTGTACAGCTTCAAAACCACTTTCTTCTAAAGTTTTATAAATATCAGGCCAAATTGTCGGTAAGAACTTGTAATTGCCTTTAAAAATAGCTTTAAATGTTTTTTGTGGCGCTAAAAAGCCAGTTAAAATAGTTCCTTCAGTAACAATACGTTCTTTTACAGGAATACAAACTGAAAACATAACGGTGTTATTCAATAAATCTACTTGATGATTTAACTTAAAAGGTTTTCCTGAAGCTTCAATATGGTTCATTTTCATATAAGCAACAATTTCAGGAAGTATTTTGGTTGTGTGTTTTGCAGCATCTTCGGTTCTACAAGAAACCGTTTGGTATAAATAATAACCACCACCGTAATCAACTTCATTCTTAAACTCAACACTGTGTTTATCCATTTCTTTTACCAATTGTATTTCTAATAGTTCTAAGCCTCTTTTATACATTGGCTGCATATTTTTTTCAATACCTCCTTTGATAAGCCAATAAATTTTTTCGCTAAAACTACTAATTCCTCGCATTCCCCAAATAACTTCGGTACTATCTTTAGTTGAATTAAAATTCCAATAAACTTCAGGAGTGGTTCCAGAACCAAAATCTATTTGTTGTATAATTTCTTTATGTTTAATTACAGCTATCGTTTTTATAGATCCAGTACCATCTTTTCCAGTCCAAGAATAGGATGCGCCAATACCTGAGGTTTTTTCAGGATATGTAGCAATAATAGTTGAGTCTAACTCGTACCACGGACCCCAATCTTCCCAATTTTTAAAGTCGTTAATATTTTTATAAACAACGCTTAAAGGCACTTTCATGGTTTTTGATTCATGAATATCATAGTTTCCATTTAAAGTTGCTATATAAACTGAACTACCTATAATTGCTATTAAAATTAAAAAGAAAATGTATTTTAATGATTTCATTTTTTTGGTTATATGCTATTTAATACAGCTAATTTAATAAATATAATAATTAAAATAAGCTTATTGAAATAACTTCCTTAGAAAAAATGTATCTTATTCCTTTAGAAAAAAATTAATGAAGTGAAAAAGTAATTAGTGCAAAAATAACTACAATTAAAAAGAAGCCAATAAGAATTAAAAAAGTGTTTTTATAATACTTTTTATGAATTTTTATATCTTTTCTGTAACTCCAAACCATTGCAATACTAAAAGCAATTACAAAAAATACTGCAAAAATTAACTGTCCTTTACTAAACATATAAATGTGTATATTTAGCATCAAAAGTACATAAAATATCAACTTATAAAGATAATTCTTAATGAAAAATAAATTAAAAGCAGTTCAAGAATTTCACCAAGCCTTCGGATTAGGAATTCAACATAGCCCAACAACCAATTTAAATAGCGATAAAATAAAACTACGTTTTAATTTAATGGCTGAAGAAAATGAAGAATATTTAGAAGCCGCAGAAGCAAATGATTTAGTTGAAGTAGCTGATGCTTTAGGTGATATGTTGTATATTTTATGTGGTACTATTTTAGAGCACGGAATGCAACACAAAATTGAAGCCGTTTTTAATGAAATTCAACGGAGTAATATGAGTAAATTAGGTGCAGACGGTAAGCCAATTTACCGTGAAGACGGAAAAGTAATGAAGGGACCAAATTATTTCAAACCCAATATTCCAGAAATAATTAATAAATAATCATGATGTTGTTTGTGTTAAAAATTAGATAAAAAGTCGTTATTTTGTGTATTAATGTCTTAAAATTGCAAAACAATCAATTAATCAATCTAAAATTATGGAAATTTCATTTAAAAAATTAATGCGAATAGCTTCAGTAGCATTTATAGCTACGTTAGCTTCTTGTGGTAGTAATGCTAAAGTTGAAGAGGAACAAATACCGGGAATTATTGTTGAAAATATGGACACTTCAGTACGTCCTAATGATGATTTCTTTAGATACGTAAACGGAACTTGGTTTGATAAAACGGAGATTCCAGCAGATAGAACTTCTTGGGGAGGTTTTAATGAGCTTCGTAAAAACACAGATGAAGATGTACTTCAAATATTAAATGAAGCAATTATTCAAGACAATTTTCCGAAGTTAAAAGATGCCCAAGGAAACTTAACATTAGAATCTGACCAAAAAAAAGCGGTAAATTTTTATGAGTCTATAATGGATACTGTTGCAAGAGATGCGCAAGGTATTGAGCCAATAAAGCCATTTTTAGCAAAGATTGATGCGGTACAAAACTTAGTAGATTTAGAAACCTTATTAATTGAAATGGCGCCTTATGGTGGTGCTGGTTTTTTCGATTTTTCTGTTTTTAACGATTTAAAAGATAGTAAAATGAATGCGGGTTATATTTCAGCCGCAGGTCTAGGTTTATCTCGCGATTATTATGTAGATCAAGATGAAAATACCAAAGGAAAGCGTGTAAAGTATATTGAACACATTGCAAGAATGTTACAGTTTTTTGGAGATACAGCTGAAGAAGCTGCGATAAATGCTGATAAAATATTTAAATACGAATACAATTTAGCAGAACCGCGTTTAACAAAGGAAGAGTCTAGAGATACAAGAAAATTGTACAATCCTAAAACAATGGATGAATTAACAGCTCTTGTACCTTCAATTCACTGGGATGCTTATTTTAAAGGATTAGGAATTGATAATTTAGAAAGAGTTATTGTGATGCAGCCAAAATATATGGAAGCCGTAAACACTATTTTAACTTCAAATTCAATTGAAGATGTGAAGTTGTATTTACGTTGGACTGCTATTGATAGAGCAGCAGGTAAATTAAATAGAGAAATTGAAAATGCCAATTGGGATTTTTATAGCAAAGAATTACGTGGTGCTAAACAACAATTACCAAGAGATGAAAGAGCATTAGCATCTTTAAATGGAAATATTGGTGAAGCTTTAGGAAAATTATATGTTGATGCTAAATTCCCACCAGAAGCAAAAGCAAAAGCAGAGGAAATGATTGCAAATGTAATGCTAGGTTTCGAAAAAAGAATCAATGCTTTGGAATGGATGAGTCCAGAAACAAAACTAAAAGCAATTGAGAAATTGAACAAAATGACGGTTAAAATTGCATATCCTGATACTTGGAAAGATTATTCAACTTTAGATGTAAAAGGAACAAAAGATGGCGGTTCATATTTTCAAAATTCAATAAATATTTCAAAATGGAATTTTAATAAAGATATTGAGAAGTTAGGTAAGGAAGTTGACAGATCTGAATGGGGAATGGCACCACAAATTGTGAATGCTTATTTTAATCCTGTAAATAATGAAATTGTGTTTCCAGCAGCTATTTTACAACCACCTTTTTATAATTATACGGCTGATGAGGCTGTAAATTATGGTGGAATTGGAGCCGTAATTGGACACGAAATTTCTCACTGTTTTGACGATCAGGGTGCGCGATTTGATGCCGATGGAAATTTATCAAACTGGTGGACAGAAGAAGATGCAGCACAATTTGCAGTGTTAGGAAAAAAATTAGTAGATCAATACAGTAATGTAGTTGCTATTGGCGATGTAAATTTAAATGGTGAATTTACATTAGGTGAAAATATTGGAGATTTAGGAGGTATAAATGCAGCGTATGACGGGTTGCAAATTTTTTATGAAAAAAATGGAAGACCTGCTGATATTGACGGATTTACTGCTGAACAACGTTTTTATATGTCTTGGGGAACTATTTGGAGAACTAAAACTAGAGACGAAGCCTTAAAAAATCAAATAAAAACAGATCCACACGCTCCTGGATTTTACAGAGCTTTTATGCCACTTCAAAATGTAGATGCATTTTATACTGCGTTTAATATTGTTGAAGGTGATGAAATGTATTTAAAACCTGAAGACAGAGTAAAGATTTGGTAATCTTATAATAGATCAATTTATAAAAAAAAAGGAGCTTTTAAAAGCTCCTTTTTTTATGTCTTTTTTTAAGTTGTGCATAACATAAGTATTAGAGCTTGTAGTTTCATTCAAATTATATTTTATTAATATTGTGTTATCAAAAGGTATAATAAATGAATAAGAAGTATAAATGCGGAGATTGTAGTTGGCAGGGCAAAGAAGACGAGCTAGAATACGATGTAACTGAGACTTGTTTTGGGAGCGATAACATAGAAATATGCCCTAAATGTGGAGGTTATTATATTAAAGTTACTTTTGAGTCTGAAAACAACTAGTTAAAACCTTTTTTTAACTAAAAACTACAATTAATTCATTAAAATAATTGGTAATGTAAATTCAGTAGTAACAGGCACATTTCGTTTAATAGCTGGTTGTAATGCCGGTAAATTTTGAATGCTAATTTTTACAAGGCTATCAAATTCAGGAATTAATTGCTCAGTTTTTTTCGAAATAAGAATTTTAGAAAGACTTGTTTTTCCTAAGTTATCAATCTTTAATTTAATTAAAACCGTATCGTTTATGGCTTCCGAAGTATTTAACGAATAAGCTTTTAAGCTAGCATAAATATGTTTTGACATTTCTACTTGAAAACAAATTTGTTGTTTATCTCGAGACGGAATAGCAGAACAATCTGGAAATAATGGAAATGCATCAACAGAATTAAAATCTACAATAGTATCTACTTTCTGAATTGGTTTACTTTTGGATTTATTTTCAAAAAAAGAGCATGAAACCGCAAGGAAACTGCAAAATAGAATGATAATAAATTGTTTTAACATGAGTTCTTATTTCAAAAAGTGAAAATACAACTTTTTATGTAAGAAACAATTTCAAATAAAAAAATCCGAAGATTTAGATTGTTTGAAAAAATCCTAATAAATCATTTATTAATTTTGGTTTGAAAATTTTATAGATTGTTTTTGAAAACGCAATTGAAAGATTAAATTCGCGTATGGATATATTTTTGCTAATTAGTGGATTTTTACTTGCCTTATTAGGTATTGTAGGTGCTTTTTTACCTGTATTACCAGGGCCAATAACAAGTTGGGTAGGTTTATTGTTATTGTATTTAACCAGTGCAGTTCCTATGAATTCAACTTTTTTAATAATAACCCTAATTGTTGCAATTATAATTTGGTTGTTAGATTATTTAATTCCCGCTATGGGCACTAAAAGATTTGGAGGTACAAAATATGGTGTAAATGGTTCAATTATAGGTTTAATACTTGGAATGCTATTTTTCCCGCCCTTAGGAATTATCATCGGACCCTTTTTAGGTGCTTTTATTGGAGAATTAATAAAGAATCCTAAAGATGTTAAAAGAGCACTAAAAGCTGCAATTGGTTCATTTATAGGTTTTTTAACGTCAACTTTTTTGAAATTTATGGCTGCTTTTGTGTATGCCTGTTTTTACGTTTTCATCTTTTTTGAGAATATAGAAGCCTTCTTTTAAAGTGAAATTACAAAACATTATAAAATAAAAAAAGCGTCCCGGTTTTTCGGGAAGCTTTCCATTGGTTTAAAAAACCTATTGACGTTTTTACACGTCAAACAACACAACTAAACTGCTTAAAAAGCAGTAAGCAAATATAAGAAATTTTAGTTGATTACAAATTCTAAACACTTTTTCTTTCTAAATTATTTATTTAATTTAAATGAATGTATCTTTGCAAACTGTTTATAAAAAGTAAATTTTAAAAATAAAAGCATGCAATTATCAGCACTTGAAATAGTTAGGAGAGAATCACTAGCAAAACTTCGTGAATTAGGAATCAATCCGTACCCAGCAGAAGAGTTTAAAACAACAGCAACTATTGGAGAAATAGTTTCAAAGTTCGACGAATTTGAAGGTAAACAGGTGGTTTTAGCTGGAAGAATGATGAGTAGAAGAATTATGGGGAAAGCTTCTTTTGCTGAATTGAAGGATGCAAGTGGAAGAATGCAAATTTACGTCAATCGTGATGAAATTTCTTCCGAAGAAGATCCTACAATGTACAATACTGTATTCAAAAAATTATTGGATATGGGTGATATTATTGGAATTAGAGGTGAAGTTTTTAAAACAAAAGTTGGAGAAGTTTCAGTTAACGTAAAAGAGTTAACGGTACTTTCAAAAAGTTTGCGTCCGTTGCCTGTTGTTAAAACAGATGCTGACGGAAAAATACACGATGCTTTTTCTGATGCAGAGCAACGTTACCGTCAACGTTATGTTGATTTAATTGTAAATGATCACGTAAAAGAAACGTTTATTAAGCGTACAAAAATTACCACTTCAATGCGTAATTTCTTTAATGATCGCGGCTATTTAGAAGTTGAAACTCCAATTTTACAACCAATTCCAGGAGGAGCAGCTGCGCGTCCGTTTATGACACATCACAATGCATTAGATATGCCATTGTATTTGCGTATTGCCAATGAATTGTATTTAAAAAGATTAATTGTAGGTGGTTTTGATGCTGTGTATGAGTTTGCCAAAGACTTTAGAAATGAAGGAATGGACAGAACACACAATCCTGAATTTACAGTAATGGAATTGTATGTTGCATACAAAGATTACAACTGGATGATGAACATGACGGAAGAATTGTTAGAAAAAATAGCAATAGATTCTAACGGAACTACAGAATTACAAATTGGCGACAACGAAGTGAGTTTTAAAGCTCCTTATGCACGTGTGCCAATTTTAGAAGCCATAAAAATTCACACAGGTTTTGATGTATCCGGAATGGGTGAAGTTGAATTACGTGAAGTTTGTACTAAAGTAGGAATTGAAGTAGACGAAACGATGGGGGTTGGTAAATTAATAGACGAGTTGTTTGGTGAAAAATGTGAGCACCATTATATACAACCAACATTTATTACCGATTATCCAAAAGAAATGAGTCCGTTAACAAAAGAGCACAGAACAAATCCTGCGTTAACAGAACGTTTTGAATTAATGGTAAATGGAAAAGAATTAGCAAATGCATATTCTGAGTTAAATGACCCTATTGACCAACGTGAGCGTTTTGAAGACCAACTTTCGTTATCAGAAAAAGGAGATGATGAAGCAATGTTTATAGATCAAGACTTTATTAGAGCTTTAGAATACGGAATGCCTCCAACATCAGGAATTGGTATTGGAATAGACCGTTTAGTGATGTTTATGACTAACAATGCATCCATACAAGAAGTATTATTCTTTCCTCAAATGAAACCAGAAAAACAAGCACCTTCAGTTGAATTAAACGATGAAGAAAAAGCAGTTTATGAGATTTTGAAAAAAGTTGAAAAAATTCTATTAAATGATTTAAAATCTCAAAGTGGTTTAAGTAACAAAAAATGGGATAAAACCTTAAAAGGCTTAACAAAATATAACCTAGCTAAGGTACATAACACTGATGGAGGTTTGTTTGTAGAGATAGTTTAAATTAAACGTCATGCTGAACTTGTTTCAGCATCTCATCATATTTAAAAGGAATTACTTAATTGTAGTTCCTTTTTTTGTATAAAATACTGCTTTTTTAAAATCATTCTAAACTACACAGCTCTATATTTAATACGTCTTAATTTGTTAATTTTGAAGTCAAATAATTCAAGATTATATTTATGAGATTAAATTCTAATTCTGTGGCTTCAAAGCCAATGATAGTTTTATGTATATTAGTAACTTTAATAAGTTGCAATAACAACTCAAAACAACTAGATAATATGAGTGAAAATATTCTTTTACAAGAGTGGACAGGTCCTTTTCAAGGAGTGCCAGCATTTGATAAAATGAATTTAAAAGATTTAAAGCCTGCACTTGAAAAAGGAATGGAGTTAAAACTGAAAGAAATTGATGCTATTGCATTAACTAAAGAAGCACCTACTTTTGAAAACACCATAGTTCCTTTAGAAAAATCGGGAGAAGTGTTAGATAGAGTTTTGGTGTATTACAGAATCTTTAGTTCAAACGTATCTTCACCTGAATACAGAGAAGTTCAAGCTGAAATGGTGCCTAAATTATCTGAATTTGATTCTAAAATTCAACAAAACGAAGCGCTTTTTAAAAGAATTAAAACAGTTTATGACAATTCATTAATAACACCGTTAGAAAATGATCAGCAACGAGTTGTTCAATTAATATACGAAGGTTTTGCAATGAATGGTGCAGAATTAGATGAAATTAAAAAGAAACGATATGCGGCAATTAATAAAGAACTTTCATCACTTTACACCAACTTCGCTAATAATGTTTTAGCCGATGAAGAAAATTATGTAGTGTATTTAACCAAAGATGAATTAGGTGGTTTGTCTGATTCGTTTATTAAATCAATGGCTAAAATTGCTTCTGATAAAGGTGAAGAAGGAAAATATGCCGTTCCAAATACACGTTCTTATATGGATCCGTTTTTAACTTATTCAACAGAAAGAACAAAACGCGAGCAAGTTTGGAAAAATTATTATTCGAGAGGAGATAATGGCGATGAATTTGATAACAATAAAAACGTTGTAAAAATATTACAACTAAGAAAAGAACGAGTAGAATTGTTAGGTTTTGATAATTTTGGTGATTGGAGATTACAAAACAGAATGGCAAAAACACCTGAGAATGCTATGAATTTATTGAATGCCGTTTGGCCTTCAGCTATTGCCAGAGTTGCTGAAGAAGTTGCCGATATGCAAGCGGTTGCCAATGCTGAAGGAGCAAACATTACAATTGAACCTTGGGATTATCGTTTTTATGCTGAAAAAGTAAGAAAACAAAAATACGATTTAGATTCTGATGAAGTAAAGCAATATTTACAACTAAATAAACTAACTGAAGCATTATTTTTTGTAGCTGCTGAAGTTTTTAATTACGATTTTAAACCTGTAGCAGAAGGAAGTGTACCTGTTTTTAATGAAGATGTAAAAGTTTGGGAAGTAACCAATAAAACGACTGGTGAGCATATTGGATTGTGGTATTTAGATCCATTTGCACGAAAAGGAAAAAGATCAGGAGCTTGGGCAACAACTTACAGAGATTATTCAACATTTAACGGAAAAAAGAATGTATTGGCATCCAATAATTCAAATTTTGTAAAACCTGCGCCCGGTGAAGCATTATTAGTTTCTTGGGATGATGCAACTACATTTTTACACGAATTTGGACACGCACTACACTTCTTTGCTTCAAACGTAAAATATCCAACATTGAATAATGGTGTTAGGGATTATACCGAGTTTCAATCTCAAATATTGGAAAGATGGTTGTCTACTGATAAAGTAATCAATCAGTTTTTAGTTCATTATAAAACTGGAGAAGCAATTCCTGCGGAATTAGTTAAGAAAATTAAAAACGCAGCGACTTTCAATCAAGGTTTTGTAACTACTGAATATTTAGCTTCGGCAATTATGGATATGAAATTTCATATGGCAGATCCAACAAAGTTAGATGTGGATGCTTTTGAAAAAGAAACTTTAGCAGCATTGAATATGCCAAAAGAATTGGTGATGAGGCATAGAACACCGCATTTTGGACATGTTTTTTCGAGTGAAGGATATGCAACTGCTTATTACGGCTATATGTGGGCTGATGTTTTAACAGCGGATGCCGCCGAAGCTTTTACTGAAGCTCCAGAAGGTTTTTATGATAAAGAATTGGCTGAAAAAATGGTTCGCTATTTATTTGCACCAAGAAACGCAATGGATCCTGCAGAAGCTTATCGTTTGTTTAGAGGAAGAGACGCTGAAATTGACGCTTTAATGAGAGATCGTGGTTTTCCTGTTTCAAAATAATAATAAAATACAATTTAATTAATGAAAAAGGAAGTGCTTAAAAGTGCTTCCTTTTTTTGTTGTAGTGTTAAATAGTAAACTTAACAAAAACAGTTTTTGTCATAATTTAAATTTAAAAAGAATTAAATTAGCCACAAAAATAAATCAATGCTAAGTAAACGTTGTTTTACACTCTTCCTTTTTTTAATAAGTGCTCATTTAGTAGCACAGCGTGGTAATTATAAGTTTAATAATTACGGGAATAGTTCAATTTTACTTTCAGGGAATGTAACAGGAAGTGTTAGTGATATTGCACTAACGTATTACAACCCTGCCAGATTAACTGAGTTGGAGAGCACAAAATTTTCGTTTAACGCAAAGGCTTATGAATTTAGTTCCCTAAAGTTAAATCATTTAGCAGGAGATCAAACCACAGCAGCTGATAATAATTTTAATGGTGTTCCGTCAATTGCTGGTGGTACCTTTAATTTATTTGGTACTCGTTTTGCATATTCGGTAGTGTCTAAATCTAAAATAGATATTAGTATCAATTACTCAAGTAATTTTCATAATAACGAAAATTCTGATGTATTTGCTACTGATTCAGATGCTATAACAAAAGCTAAATTTAATACTAGAATTAAAGATGAATGGGTTGGACTAACTTGGGCAAAACAGCTAAACGAACAGCTTAGTATAGGTGTATCGGGTTTTGCTTCTATATATAAAGAAAGGGGTGATACTTCGATAAATATAGCCAATCAAAATTCTAATGGGAGTGTTGCTTTTTACAATAACAATAATGGTTATAATATTGAATCTTATGGTTTGTTTTTTAAAATAGGAGCAAATTATCATTTACCAAAATTCGATATTGGTTTAAATGTAAACTTACCTTATTTAGAAGTATATCAAAAAGGAAAATACAATTATTCAAAAGTTGTTGCAGGTATATCATTGGATGATGATCAGTTATTTAATTATATTTTCAGAGATTTACAAACACAAAGAAAAGAACCTTTGGGTGTTTCGGTTGGAGCTGGAATCCCTTTAGGGAAAAGTAAAGTACATTTAAATGTTGATTACATTGCAGGTTTATCTAGCTATAATAGAATAGCAATACCTTCTTTTGAAACCGGTGGTGAAGAGCTTACTTCTGTATTATTTGCAGAAAAAAGAAAAGGAATTTTGAATTTTGGTGCCGGGATAGAGGTGTATATAAATGAACGGTTTTCATCTTTTGTAAGTTTTTCTACAGATTTTAATGCTATTGAAAACAGTGGTAATTTTTTTGATTTATCAGATAATGGAGAAGTAAATAACGATTTTAATGAAAATTTTACTCATTTAGGTGGCGGTATAGATTGGACTTTAAAATGGGGAAGTGTTTCTTTTGGTGCAACCTACACAACCGGATCTAGTAAACTTGATAGGTCTTTAAATCTTTCCTCAGAAACTGGCAATGATTTAGCGAATGTAAAATTCAATCGTTGGCAATTTATTGCAGGTATAGAAATTCCTTTTTTAAATAACAAAATAAATGACGTTATAAACATAAAGAAGTAAAAAAGATGTATTTATATGAAAGCACTTCTTAAGTAGTTTATTTATTTTTTTTTGCAGTAAAATTGTGCTATAACTATAAGAATTCGTTATTTAGTATTGATAATAGCTAATTTATGTTAATAATGAACTAGCTTAAATTCTTAACTTCGGTGCTTTTATAAATTTTTTAAAAACAACACATGTTTCAAAGATTAAAAGGATTTACGCGTGCATTTTGGACTGCAAATATTGTTGAACTTTTAGAGCGAGGTGCTTACTATGGAGTATTTATTGTAATTACACTTTACCTGTCAAGAGTTTTAGGTTTTACGGATGTTGAAGCCGCTTGGATTTCTGGTGCTTTTTCAGGAGGATTGTATTTATTACCAACTTTCTCGGGTGCTTTAGCTGATAAAATAGGTTTTAAATATTCACTTATTATAGCATTTTCATTATTAAGTTTAGGTTATTTTGGGTTAGGTATTTTGCCTACAGTATTAGAATCAATTGGTTTGGTTGATTACTCAAACGGAATTGAATTTACAGGTTTAATAGAATCTTCTCAAAGATGGGCTATTGTTCCAATTATGGTGGTAATTATGATTGGTGGTTCATTTATAAAATCGGTAATCACGGGAACAGTTGCCAAAGAAACTACAGAAGCGAATAGAGCTACTGGTTTTTCTATTTTTTATATGATGGTAAACATTGGCGCCTTTTCAGGAAAAACTATTGTAAAACCATTGCGTGCTTCAATGGGTGATATGGGATTAGTTTATATCAATTATTTTTCTACAGCTATGACGCTTTTAGCGTTGGTAATGATTATTTTATTTTATAAAAGTTCTAAACACGAAGGTGAAGGAAAAACATTTAACGACATTTGGAAAGGGTTTATCGGGGTAATTACAAATTTAAGATTGGTTTCGTTAATTGTGATAATTACGGGGTTTTGGATGGTGCAACACCAATTATATGCAACTATGCCAAAGTATGTTTTACGTATGGCGGGTGAAGCTGCTTCTCCATCTTGGTATGCAAACGTAAATCCGTTGGTA
The DNA here is from genome assembly GCF_900188235.1 of Lutibacter agarilyticus. Classification (GTDB taxonomy): domain Bacteria; phylum Bacteroidota; class Bacteroidia; order Flavobacteriales; family Flavobacteriaceae; genus Lutibacter; species Lutibacter agarilyticus. The sequence continues at coordinate 57,099 of NZ_FZNT01000009.1, forward strand.
GTTTTTCTAACGGTTACATTTATAACCAGAATGATGGCTAGTAAAACACCATTATTTTCTATGACAGTTGGAATGTTCATTATGCCACTATCAGCAATAGCAATGGCTGCAGGAAATTGGTTTTCAGGAGGTGAAATAGATCTTGGTTTTATGACAATGCATCCTGTTGCATTTATGATGATAGTTGGTATTGCTTTACAAGCTTTGGCAGAATCCTTTATATCACCACGTTTTTTAGAATTTTTCTCTTTCCAAGCACCTAAAGGTGAAGAAGGATTGTATTTAGGGTTTAGTCATTTACACTCCTTTTTAGCATCTGTAATCGGGTTTGGTTTATCAGGTTATTTGTTGTCTAAATATTGTCCAGATCCAAAATTATTTGATACGCATGCGTCTTGGGAACTAGCAGCTAGCAATGCACATTATATTTGGTATTATTTTGCTGTGATAGCGCTAGTATCTGCAATATCTTTAATTATCTATGGAAAAGTAATTGAAAAACTTGATACTGAAAAAAAATAAACGATTCTTTGAATAAAGATTTAAAAGGAATTACTTAATTGTGATTCCTTTTTTATTTTGCTAAAAATTAGTAACTTAGATATACTAAATATTTTTATTTTAAACATAAATGTCATGAGGAATTTAACTAAAACACTATTAAAAAGGAGTTTAACTACATCGGTTTTGTGTTTTATCTTTTTTATAGCAATTCATAATAATGGATATGCAACAAGTAAAATTGTAAACGATACTATTGGTTTTAATAGCTATAAAGGAATTATTGTTGAAGCGAATTCTAAAAAACCATTAGAGTTTGCTTCATTAAATGTAAATGGAACAAACATAAGTACAGTTTCGAATTCTAAAGGAGAATTTTTACTAAAGGTTCCAAAAAAGTTTCAACAAAATAGCGTTACAGTATCTTTTTTAGGGTATACAAGTAAAGTTTTGAGTTTGTCAGAATTTAATGATACCACTACAATTATTCAATTAGAAACCTATATTGAAGAGCTTTCAGAGATTAGTATTGCTGTAAAAGATGCTCCAACACTTGTTAAAGAAGTTCTAAAGCGAAGAACAGAAAATTACTCAAAAGATCATTTGGTAATGACTGCTTTTTACAGGGAAGCTATCAAAAAAAGAAAAACCTATGTTTCTCTTTCTGAGGCAATTATTGAAATAAATAAACAACCATACACCAACGATAGAAATGATGTTTTACAATTATATAAGTCAAGAAAAAGTACCGATTATAACAAGTTAGATACAGTGGCTTTAAAGCATCGAGGTGGTGCGCATAGTATGGTACGATTAGATGTTATGAAAAATCCTGAGTTGCTATTAACTGAGGACGTTTTTCAAAATTATAAATTTAAATTTGAGAATTCAACAAAAATTGATAATCGTGTAATTTACGTGGTTAACTTTAAACCAAATCAAAGTGTTGAAGATGCATTATTTTATGGTAAATTATATATTGATGCACAATCGTTGGCACTTGTAAGTGCTAAATTTGAATTAGATTTATCTGATATAGATAAAGCTAAACAGTTTTTTATTTTGAAAAAACCTGCAAGAGCTGATGTTACACCAATTCTTGCTAAATACCAAGTAGATTATAGAAAAAAAGGAAATAAATGGTATCATAATTACAGTAGAATTGAACTTGGATTTAAAATAAATTGGGAGAAAAAGTGGTTTAACTCTATTTATTATTCAACTACAGAAATGGCAATTACAGATTGGCACAAAGTAACCGATCCTAAAAATATAAAACAAAGAGATCGCTTAAAATCGTCAGTTATTTTAAGTGATGAGGCATCTGGTTTTTCTGATCCTGAGTTTTGGGGAGAATACAATTTAATTGAGCCCGAAAAACCTATTCATTCAGCTATTAAAAAAATTCAAAAGCAGTTAAAAAAGATATAAATTGAACGATATTTTTTCATAAAAAAAGACCTCAAATTTGAGGTCTTTTTTTGTGAAATATTTTAAAAATAATTAAATTTTCTTTAATTGATCTTTCATCATTTTAATTTGATCTTTTAAAACTCCTTGAGTATCTAACTTTTTAGCTTCGTTAATTAACATGGTAGCTTCACGTTTACGTCTTTTAGACATTGCAATACCACCTAATTGTAATTTTGCCATTGCAACATCATGACTCATACTTAAGCCTAAACTCAATGCTTTTTTAAAGAATTTTTCAGCCTGAGTTAAATTGGTTTGAGAAATCATAATTCCCTGTAAAAAATTATAATATCCTTCTTGTTTTTGAACTAGTGCTGTATGAGGATTTTTAATATAAGCTAACCATTTACTGGCACCTGCAAAATTTTGTTTTCTTAATTGCCAAAAAGCAAGTAAAATAAATTCGTTTTTAAAGTAAAATAAAACAAAAATACCAGCCAATAAAACCAAAGAGATTCCATTCATAATATTTCCTTCAATAAATTGAAATACTGACCAAACTAAGATTCCTGCTGCTAAAACTAATTTTATATATTTATTAAACATTGATAGTTATTTTTAATAGGTTGCAAATTTACATTTTTGCAATGATTTTCTTTATTTTTTATAGTATTTTTTAAATTTAATATAAGCAGCTACAGAAAGTACACCAACAAAAGCAATAGAATAATATACGAAAGTAGGTGTAATTGCTTTATCTCCACTTGCATACGAGTGTAAACCTGATAAGTAAAAATTTACTCCAAAGTAAGTCATTAAAATAGAAGCAAAGGCAGCTACAGACATTACGTTAAACGTAAACTTGCTTCGTAAACCAGGAACCAAACGTAAGTGTAACACAAAGGCATAAATCATAATACTAATTAAAGCCCAAGTTTCTTTAGGGTCCCAACCCCAGTAACGTCCCCAACTTTCGTTCGCCCATTGTCCGCCTAAAAAGTTTCCAATAGTTAACATTACCAAACCAACGGTTAAAGCCATTTCATTAATAATGGTAATTTCTTTAATCATTAATGTGATTTTTTTCTTATTCTTTTCGGTAGTTAACACCATTAATATCAATGCTATTAAACCTAAAATCATTCCTAAGGCAAAAGGTCCGTAACTTGCTACAATAATTGCCACGTGAATCATTAACCAATACGAATTTAAAACTGGTTGTAGGTTTGCAATTTCTGGATCCATCCAGTTCCAATGTGCTACCATTAAAATAAATGCGGTTAAAAAAGCAGTTGCAGCAATAGTCATAGAAGATTTTCTTCCGAAGATTAAACCAAATAGCATAGTAGCCCAACCAACGTAAATCATAGATTCGTAAGCATTACTCCAAGGCGCATGCCCACTAACAATCCAACGAGCAATTAAACCACCGGTGTGCATTAAAAATAAGCCTATAATGATAATTGCACATCCTTTAACTAAATAGTTTACAGCTTTACTGTTGTTGAAAATTTGAAAAATCACCAATAGAAACATTAAAGTTCCTATGTACATATAATAGCTGTATAATTTTTTAAATACATCGTATTCATTATAAGCTATTTCTAAATTAATTTTATCTTCTGAAGGGTACACAGCACTACCATATTTTTTTTGAAAATTGGTAATTCCACCTAAAATTTCATCAGCAGTAATATAATCATTTGAAGTTTTAGCTTCAGCCAATGTTTGTATGTATATTGGTAAAATTTGACGTACAAATACGGAATCTTGTCCGTGAAACTTTGCTTGATTGATATCGTTGTGAGAAACCCAAGTGTTGTTAGCATCATTTGGAACAGGGAAAATTCTTAGGATAGAACCTGTAATTGCAGAATATAATAGGTTAACTCTTTTATCAACATTAATAACATCCTTTTCAAACTTGCTTTTAATGTTACTTTTTTGAGCTTCAGCCTGTAATTCACCTAATTTATAATTTCCTTTTTCATCAAAACAACTGGCTAAGCTTGTGTATTTTTGTTCGTGTGGAATTCCTAAAATATCTCTTAACTTGGTATTTCCTTTTTCAACATAAATAATTGGAATTTGAAACCAAGTTCGTGGGTTTTGTTGAATAGATAAAAATACCTGTGTAGCATTCATCCCTTCGTAGGTGTCTTTTTTGCTAACCTTTCTTAATAATTGAGAAGCATAGGTGTGTACCGGTTTCATTCTTCCGCCAGCATCTTGTATTACTACTTTGCTAAACTTTTCAGCATGCGCTACTGAAATTATATTTTTTGTTAAAACAGAATCTATTTGAGCATTCGTAAGCGTGTGATTGTGTTGTTGAGAAAATGCAACACTTGAAATAAATAACAGTCCAACAATTGACAAAGCGGTTTTTTTACTTCTTATTTTTTGAAGACTTTTTCGTAAGAAATCAAAACGTGTGTTTTTGGTGAACAATATTAAAATTAAACCAGCATACAACGCAAAATATCCAATATATGTAATTAAAGAACCCCAATAATCATGGTTAACTGATAAATGTGTTTCTTCATATTCAGAAGTAATATTGTAACTTGATTGAAAGAATTTATATCCTTTGTAGTTTAAAATGTTATTCATAAATATTCTAAAATCAAATGTTTCACTTGGGTCAATTACAGTTACTTCACTGGCAAAAGACATTGGACTGTTTGAACCAGGATATTTGTCTAACTGAAAATCGTTTAGTTTTATGCTAAACGGTAATTCCATTTGCATAGCTCCGTAGCTCATTCTAAAATTTAAATTTCCAACAGAAAATTGAGTTGGAGGCTGAATTGCAAATTTTTCGCCACGTAATTTTATGTGTTTTGTTTCATTATTTACCGTAACATCAAATTCTAATTGCGCATTGGTAAATTGATCGCCATCACCTGAAACAGTTTTATATTCACCTTTTACAGGTCCTTTTGGAACTACAAATTGTAAACCCGCAATATTATGAACCGCCAATAGTGAAAAATCTTGGACTGAATCTTTAGTAATAGTTCCATCAAATTGATCGGCCATTCTAAAATAGTTACCAGCAACCGCAGTTTCAATAGTTAAACCATCGTTAGTAGTTCTAAGGTCAATGGTATTTTTATTAGGTGCATCAAAACCAACTAAAACTCCATGAACCAATTCAGAGCTTCCCTTTTTTAAATAATGATTGTGTCTTCCGCCTCCGCCAGATTCCACAAATAATAAATATTCAGTTCCGGTTTCGCTTTCTTCAAAAACTTCTGAAGCATTAGGTATATAATCGGTTAATTTAATCGCAACATCAGTTCCTTTAAAATCAGTAGTATGGCTAAAACGATTGTTTCCCATTGCAGATAATAAAACAGGATAGTGCACAGGTTCTTTTTGTACATTTCCATCATTCATAATGATGCTTATATAGGTTTTTTCAGAAAGAAATTTATTGCTAACATTCCCTTCTTTAATAGGCATAATACCCTCAAAACTAACATAACGTGTAATTCCGGCACCAACAATAATAAAAATGAAAGAAACGTGAAATGCTAAAACCACTATTTTTTCTTTTCTAAATAACTTGTATTTAATAATGTTTCCAAAAAAGTTAATTACAAAAAATATCATAATACCCTCAAACCACCAAGAATTATAAATAAGTGCTTTTGCGGTTTCAGTTCCAAAATCATTTTCAATAAATGTAGCAACTCCCATTGCGAGTGCAAAAATTAAAAATAAAACAGCCATTAAGCGGGTTGAGTAAAAAAAGGTAAGAATTTTATTCATTATTATTGGTTTTAATATGAAAATAAACAGATTGCAAAAATACTGATAAATGTCATACGGTTTATCTAAAACGGTAAATTTAACGATATTAATTTTAAGCAAATTGTACTTTGTAAAGTTAAGAGTAACTTTTATCACAATTAGTGATTATTGTCATTAAAAACGGATGGATTTTATGATCAAAGAAATAAATAATGTAACTTTGTATAGATTTTTTTTGAAATGAAAGAACAAAATTTGCATCTGCCTTACTTTAATATTTATTTAAATATTAAACGTCCTGAAAGCTATTTGATATAGCACTTTTTTAGCCTTCATTATTTACTTTTTTTAACTTAAACTATACTCTTATGGAATTGCCATATGCAGAACCCTATAAAATTAAAATGGTTGAACATATTAAACGTTCAACAAAAGAACAACGCTTAAAATGGATTAAAGAAGCCAATTATAACTTGTTTAATTTGTCATCAGATAAAGTATTTATAGATTTACTAACCGATTCTGGAACTGGTGCAATGAGCGATCAACAATGGGCTGAAATGATGATTGGGGATGAAAGCTATGCAGGTTCCTCATCATTTAAAAAATTAAAAAAATCGGTTAAAAAAATCACAGGTTTTAAGTACTTTTTACCTACACATCAGGGGCGTGCTGCTGAAAACGTGCTGTTTTCAGCATTGGTAAAAGAAGGTGATGTTGTTCCTGGAAATTCTCATTTTGATACCACAAAAGGTCATATTGAATTTAGAAAAGCCACAGCTGTAGATTGCACAATTGACGAAGCCTTTGACACATCTATAATTCATCCTTTTAAAGGTAATGTGGACTTAAAAAAGTTGAAAACTGTTTTTGAAAGTCATCCAAAAGAAAAAATTCCTTTTGTAATTATTACTATTACTTGTAATAGTGCCGGAGGTCAGCCAGTATCAGTTCAAAATATTAAAGAAGTTTCTACTTTGTGTAAACAGTATGAAATTCCACTATATTTTGATGCAGCTCGTTTTGCTGAAAATGCTTATTTCATTAAAAAAAGAGAGATAGGTTATCAAGATAAAACTATTAAAGAAATTGTAAAAGAAGTTTTTTCATATGGTGATGGAATGACCATTAGTGCTAAAAAAGACGGCTTAGTTAATATGGGTGGTTTTATAGCATTAAATGATAAAGAAGTATTTAAACAAGCTACTGTTTTTAATATCATGTTTGAAGGGTTTATTACTTATGGCGGTATGAATGGTCGAGATATGGGGGCTTTGGCTGTTGGTTTAAATGAAGCTACAGAATTTAATTATTTGGAAAGTAGGGTAGAGCAGGTAGCATATTTAGGTCAAAAATTAGTAGATTATTGTGTTCCAGTACAAAAACCTTTTGGCGGACATGCAATATTTTTAGATGCTAATAAGTTTGTACCCACCATTCCTAGAGAAGAATACCGGGCACAAGCATTGGCGATTGAATTGTATATTGTTGGAGGAATTAGAGGAGTTGAAATTGGCACTGTTTTAGCTGATAGAGATCCGTTTACACGTAAAAATCGTTTTCCAGAATTAGAGTTGGTTCGCTTGGCTATTCCGCGAAGAACATATTCATATAATCATATGGATTATGTAGCAGCTGCTTTAAAAAATGTTTACGATACAAGAAAAGAAGCAAAATCTGGTTATGTTATAGTTGATGAAGCACCAATAATGAGACACTTTACCGTAAAATTTGAGAAATTATAATATCCTTTACTCTTTTTTTAGTAAGTTTGAAACGAAAAGAAAAATGTAAATTTAAAATGATGTTATCACGAGCTAGTAAATACGCCATATTATCAACTTTGTTTTTGGCAGAACATTCCAGTGTAGAAAAAAAAATAAGTGTAAAAGTAATTGCTGAAAGTATAGATGTTCCAAGTCCTTTTTTAGCAAAATTATTTCAACAATTAGTACGTGGTAAAATCATTTCTTCAACTAAAGGTCCTAACGGAGGTTTTTATTTAAATGAGAGCAATGGTAAAAGAAACGTTTTAGATATTATTGAAAATATTGATGGTTTAACCAAACTGAACGACTGTTTTTTAGGCTTAAATGAGTGTGATTCTGAAAATCCTTGTCCTGTACATTTTATAGTTGAACCTTTTAAAGAAAATATCTTAGGTAAATTTAGAGATAAAACAATCATGGAATTTGCTCAAGAAATTTCTGAGAAAGGGCGTGTACTGACCTTAAAAGACATTACTCCTAAAGTAAAAAAATAGAAAATTTACTTCATAAAATTAGAATTGTTAAAGCTTAACTAAAATAATTATATATATTTGCATTATAAAAGATAAAAAGATCTTATTATATCAATTAAAAATTGATTAACAATTAAACAAACAAACAAATGTTATCTAAAAAACAAGCAAGGGCATTCTTTTTAGGCGGAACATTAGTAACGTTCCTAATTTTTATAGGGCTTACTATATTCTCTTTATCAAAAGGAAGTGATCAAACAAATCAAGAAAATCTTTCTGCAGATGTAGTTAGAGGAAAGGAAATTTGGGAATCTAATAATTGTATGGGGTGCCATACAATATTGGGTGAAGGTGCTTATTATGCTCCAGAATTAACAAAAGTTATTGATCGATTAAATTTAAGATACGATGGTAACGGAGAGCAAGTTATCAAAAGTATTTTAATGTCTGAAGGACCATGGCAGCCAAATGGTAGAAAAATGGTAGCCTATGGTATGACTGAAGCTGAAGCAGCAGATGTTGTAGCCTTTTTTAAATGGATTGGTGAAATTGATTTAAACGGCTTTGGAAAGGTAGTGGGAGTAGATAGAAAGATATCTCCTTTGGCAAAAGAAAAAATTAACAACTAAGAAATTATAAAGATGAAATATAAATCACAAAAAGTAGCATATTGGTTTTTTGCCCTTTCAATGCTATTGTTAGTACTTCAAATTACCTATGGATTTATTATGGGATTTGCCCGAATGGGATTTGATAATTTACACGAATTTATTCCTTTTAATACAGCAAGAGCAGTTCACACCAATCTGTTGGTAGTTTGGTTATTATCAGGATTTATGGGAGCTGCCTATTATATTATTCCTGAAGAAGCACAAAAAGAGTTGGTAAGTGTTAAATTGGCTTATGTTCAATTAATAAGTTTAGCACTTGTTGGAGTTGTAGCAATTATAGGTTTTCATTTTAATATTTGGGAAGGACGTAAATTTTTAGAAATTCCTAGACCTTTAGATTATTTAGTTGTCGTAAACGTACTGCTATTTTTAGGATTGATTTTAACAACCTTATTTAAAGCAAAACGGCGCACAACTACTTCATTAGTGCTATCAATGGGATTGTTATTTGCAGCCTTATTGTATTTACCAGGAATGTTACCATTCGATAGTCAGGTTACAGATTCTTTTTTCAGATGGTGGGTTGTTCATTTATGGGTTGAAGGAGTTTGGGAATTAATTATGGGGGGTATTTTATCGTTCTTATTAATTAAGCTTACAGGTGTAGATAGAGAGGTTATTGAAAAATGGTTGTATGTAATTGTTGGTTTAACTTTTTTATCAGGAGTTTTAGGAACTGGTCACCATTACTATTATATAGGTGTAAATAAAATTTGGTTAGTTGTTGGTGGTATATTTTCAGCATTAGAACCTTTAGCTTTTTTAGCAATGGCATTATTTGCTGTAAATATGTATAGAAAAGGAGAGAAGAAACATCCAAATAAATTGGCTTTGTATTGGACATTAGGTTCTGCGATTGTGTCATTTGTAGGTGCAGGTTTATTAGGTTTTGCCCATACATTACCTCAAACAAATTTATATACGCACGGAACCTTAGTAACTGCAATGCACGGACATTTAGCATTTTGGGGAGCCTATGCAATGATTGTTTTAGCAATTATTAGTTATGCTCTACCAAATTTAACAGGTAGAAAATTATACGAATCTTCACGAGGTAGAGCCGCTTTTTGGTTGTCTAATATTGGAATGATTGGTATGACGGTTGCTTTTGGAGTTGCTGGTGTAGCCCAAGTATATTTAGAACGTAAGTTTGGAATGGACTTTATGACAGTTCAAAAAGAAATAAGCGTTCATTTTGTAGTGTTAGTTTTATGCGCAACAATGTTTGCAACAGGTATTGTGCTTTATATTATCGACTTTTATAAGCACGGTAAACCAACTGATGAAGCATTAGACATTTAAAAATAAATTAATAGTTTTTTTAGATTGATTTCCAACGTAATACTTGCTATATCATTTGATATAAATTAATTGCGTTGGTTTTCTATTTATGATATTAAAGTAATTATTTATGAAAAATAGAGCACCATATTACCACCAAATTGGCAAAGAAGTTGAGGTGTTTGAACACGCGTATAAAAATAAAATTCCGTTTTTATTAAAAGGTCCAACAGGAACTGGTAAGTCGAGATTTATTGAGTATATGGCTCATAAATTAGATAAAAAACTAATTACTATTTCTTGTCACGAAGAAACTTCATCTACAGATTTAGTGGGAAGGTATATTATAAAAGGAGCAGAAACCATTTGGTCTGATGGACCATTGACAAATGCAATAAAAGAAGGAGCAATTATTTATTTAGATGAAATTGCTGAAGCAAGACCCGATGTAATTGTAGCTATTCATTCACTTACAGATCACAGGCGAGAATTATTCATAGATAAGTTAGGTAAAACGGTAAAAGCACACGAAGATTTTATGCTAGTAGCTTCATTTAATCCTGGTTACCAAAAAGGGTTTAAAGAGTTGAAACCATCAACACGTCAGCGTTTTATAGCAACTGCATTTGCTTATCCTGAGGCTAAAATTGAAGCAGCTATTTTAGTGAATGAAACCAATGTAGATAAAGATATAGCAAAAAAACTAGTAAACATAGCTACTAAGATTAGGAACTTGACCGAACTTGGTTTGGCTGAAACTGTTTCAACTCGTTTGTTAGTAGATGCTGCTAAATTAATTCATAGTGGATTACCAAAACGATTAGCAGTTGAAGTCGCAATTGTAGAACCTTTAACCGATGATTTAGACGTAGTTGAAGCCTTAAAAGATTTGTGTAACCTAATGATCTAATTCGTTATTTAGAAGATGTCATGCTGAGCTTGTCGAAGTAGGTTTTAGGACCTCATCAACATAAAAGTAAAAAAAGAATACTTTAAACCAATAATAAATAGCTATTAACCAACAACTACAACCCAACAATCAATAGTAATGTTCGAACCAGATGAATATCTTTTTACCAAACTAGCTTATTACTTCAAAAGGCGAAGTAAAAGAAAGCAGGAAGATATTGCACATGCCGTAAATTTAAACGATTTAAAGCCGCGTTTAACTATTTTATCAAGAGCAGTTACTGGACAATCTATAGAAATTTATGAAGCCGAAAGAGAAGGAGGTTATAAAAATAATAACTTTTTTCTTCCAAGTCGTTATGCTGAATTTCCTTCGATTGAAGAGAATATTTCATTTTATGTATTCAGAATTTTATATCTGTCAGTTCAAAAGAATGTAGGGTTAAATTGGAATGACAATCAAGAACATGAGTTATTTGAAAGTCAGCAAAAGGCACAAGAAAATTCTAGTAAAGTTCTAACTTCATTGTTTGAACAGTTTCCAGTTGCCGAAAAATATCATAGTAAATTCGTTCAATTTTATTCAGAAAAACAAAAAAAGAATACAGTTAAAGACTTTTCATTTATCTACGGAAAATGGATGCGAAATCACCCAGAAGATGCTTCCGAAGAAAAACTGCAAAATTTTACAGAGAAAGTTAAAAAAGTAACAGAAGAGAAACCGAAAACTATTTTAAAATCAAATGCTGTTGAAGAAATAATTTCGGTTCAGGTTGATGTAAAACAGCAGGAAGATGCGGTTTTACAGCATCAGTTTGAAAAAGTTGAAACTGCTGAAGAGTTTGCAGGGAATTTTAGAGATTTTGATGGTGAAGACGAGTTAGATGACCATTCTAATGCGTTGGAAGATATCAACATGAAATATACCGTACGTGTTGATGATACGGCGCATTCGGTATATCAGGCAGATTTTATTGAGAATACAACAGTTTCTGAAAGTGCTGAGGTTGATAAAAAAGGCTATCACATTAAATATGATGAATGGGATTATTCTAAACGTGCATATAAACCTGATTTTTGTAAAGTGTATCCAAAAACCTTGTTAAAAACGGATGTTCCGTATTATAAGAAAACATTAAATGAAAATAGATCAACATTGGTTGGTTTACGAAAAATGTTAACTTCAGTTAATAATAAATACCAACAGCAACGTAGGCAAACACAAGGAGAGGAATTTGATATTGATGCCATTACAGATTTATTTGTTGATGTGCATTCAGGGCACACACCTTCAGAAAAAATATACCTATCTAAGCGAAAAAAGGAGAAAGATGTTTCTATTTTATTGTTGTTAGATGTTAGTTTGTCTAGCGATGGTTATGCAGCCGGAAATAGAGTAATTGATGTTGAAAAACAAGTCTCAATTTTGTTTGGAGAAATTTTGGAAGAATTTAATATAGATTTTTCTATTGATTGTTTTTACTCTAAAACACGAAATCATTCTTCATACATTACCATAAAAGATTTTGATGAAGATTGGAATAAAGCTAAATTTAAAGTAGGTGCTATTGAGCCAAGTGGTTATACACGGATTGGTGCTGCTTTAAGACATTCTGGAGCAATGTTAGATAAGCGAGATACCAAAAATAAATGGGTGATTTTAATTTCAGACGGAAAACCTAACGATTACGATAAGTATGAAGGGAAGTACGGTGTACATGATGTAAAACAAGCGCTTAGAGAATTGAATGAACGAAATATAAACTCGTACGCTTTGGCTATTGAAGCACAAGCAAAATACTATTTGCCACAAATGTTTGGGCAAAATCATTATCAAATATTAACAACACCAGTTGAATTATTAAAATCATTAGTTCAGCTATATGAAAAAATAAAACATCAATCGTAAGAATATTAATATGCAAATAACAAAAGAAAATACAGTAGCAGAAGTAGTTTCAAAAAACTTGGGTTCTGATCACGTTTTTAGTAAATACAAAATTGATTTTTGCTGTGGAGGTGGAGATACTTTGGAGAAAGCTTGTAAAGAAAGTGGCGTTGAATTTGAAACCTTAAAGCAAGAAATAGAAACAATAAACAATACAATTTCTGGTAAAACTAATTTAAATGATTTGGACGTCAAATCGTTAATGGATATTGCTAAGGATGAATATCATGTATACATTAGTGACTCAATTTTTGAAATAAAACCTTTTTCAGAAAAAGTAGCAGAGGTTCATGGAGCAGAACACAGTGAGGTTGTTGAGCTAAATGTTTTGTTTACAAGTGTAGAAATTGTGATCACTGAAATGTTAAAGAATTCAATTCTTAGTTTATATCCAATTATCAATGAAATTTTAAACCTACCAAACCCAGCCTCTGATTTCTCACTGGCCCAATTAGAAGAATTAAAGCGCTCTATAAAAAGAAATGAGATTGCTCAAATTTTGGTTGGTGATACTTTTAAGGAAATATCAAGGTTGTCCTCTAATTACGTTTTACCAAAAGGAGCTTGTAATTCTTATACCTTTTTATATAAAAAACTACAAGAGTTTGAGCTTGAAATTCATAAGTATATGCATTTAGAAAAAAATGTAATCATTCCAAAAATGCTTAAAATATTGGAATAAGGGATTTAACTTAAATTTTAAAAATACACACAAAATGAATTCATTTATACCAACTGTTGATGCCTTGCCAACTGGGCATCCAGTAAAAGTTTATTACCAAGAAACTGCTCTAATACAAGCTGTTTTATTGGAATTATATGATGCAGATCCTGTTGCAGATTTTCAACACTATTTTAATATATTTAATCAATTAACAACTATTGAAAAACGATTTTCACGAAAAGAAAATCAGTTGTTCCCGTATTTAGAAAAATATGGTTGGGAAGGTCCAAGCCAAGGAATGTGGTCGTTTCACGATAATTTAAGAGATCAAATTAGATTGTTAAATGGGTACAATTCAGAAAAAAATACAGCCAAGATTATAGCTAATATCCCGTATTTAATTAAAGGAATTAAAAGGTTAATGTCTATTGAAGATGCACGCTTATTTCCAAAAGCAATGGATTTACTTTCTGAAGATGATTGGAAAGAATTTTACATAGGTGATGAAGAAATTGGTTGGATGTTATTAGAAAAACCAACTCCGTATCCAGCAATTGAAAAAGAAGAATATGTACACCCAAGTCAGGATTTTCAAAAACGTGATTTATCTTTTTCATTAGAGAATACGTTTCATTATGACGAAGGTTATATGACACCTGAACAAGTAAATTTATTATTGCGTTTTTTACCTGTTGATATTACGTATGTAGATGAAAATGATAAAGTCATATTTTACAATAGAGGCGATGATCGTGTTTTTCCAAGAAGTAAAGGAATTATTGGTCGTGAAGTACGTTTTTGTCATCCGCCAAAAAGTGTAGATATGGTCTTGCGTATTGTTGAAGAATTTAAAGCAGGAACCAAAGATGTTGCTGAGTTTTGGTTCAACTTTAAAGGGCGTATTATTCATATTAGGTATTTTGCTATTCGTAATGATAATAAAGAATATAAAGGGGTGATTGAAATGTCTCAAGACATTACTGAAATTCAAAAACTTGAAGGTCAAAAACGTTTGTTAGATTGGGATTAATTTATGCAAACAGCAACCGTAAATCATAAAAAATTATACTATCCACCAGGAGGAATCTTGCTATGGATAATTATTTTTCTTGAACTATTTACCTTCGGAATAGCCTTAATCGCGATGATACTTTATAGTAAATATGAGCCTGAAATATTTCATAATTCAAGGTTGTTGTTAAACTCAACTTTTGGAGTAATAAATACGGTCTTTTTACTTACTAGTGGTTTTTTTATAGCAAAATCTGTTGAATATTTTAAGGTGAGTAATAAATCTAAAACGTTATGCTATTTAAAATTAACAATGTTAGGTGGCGTATTATTTCTACTCCTTAAAAGTCTAGAGTACTATGGTAAAATAGACGCAGGCTTAACAATGGGATACAATACATTCTTCTCTTTTTATTGGATGCTTACGTTATTTCATGTAATTCACGTAATAGTAGGTTTGGTAATTTTAATCTCCATTTATTTCGGAATAAAAAAGGAAAATTCGTCAACAAAATTAGAAGATATGGAAGCGGGTGCTACTTTTTGGCATCTATGCGATTTAATTTGGCTGTTACTTTTCCCCGTAATTTATTTATTGTTTTAATATGAATAAGACACTATTTTTTAACGTATGGATGGTTTTAATTGTATTAACCATTATTGTAGCAATTATTTCAGAAAGTAATATATTGTATACTGGTACATTAATAATTGTACTTTCAATAGTTAAGTTTTTAGGAGTTTCGTTTTATTTTATGGAGTTGAGAAAATCACACCCTTTTTGGAAACTAAGTGTGCTTATTTTTGTTGTTTTATTTGCAATAACTGTAATAATTTTAATTTAAATAGGCTGCTCATAATTCAAAAAAAGTTAAAAAACCTTGATATAAATCAGTGTTTGAACTTAAATACCCATATATATTTGTAGTGTAATTAAGGAATAAAAATAATTCACGAATTGGAGAAAAACCAAAATTATTTTTATCAAATAAAAGTTTAGTTAGTAGTTTTAGTTTAGAACCAGCATCAAAGATTCTCAATCAACGATGCTGGTTCTTGTTTTATTAATTACTCCACAACTTTTTGTATTGAACCATTAACAATCTATATATAAAACATTGTAGCAAAGCATACACCAGCCAATTATTAAAAATAACCCACCAAGTGGTGTAATTGGGCCCAAAAAGCGTAGTTTTTTATTCTTGGCTGAAGAAATTACAAGCCCGTAAATACTAAAAGAGAATAAGATAATTCCAATTATAAAACTATAGACCATGTATTTTTCAGAAGGAATTTCTAAGCTGAAATTAAAGCCAATAATTAATAAAATAATGGCGTGATACATTTGGTATTTTACGCCGGTTTCAAAACTTTTTAATTGTTCTTCGGAAAGAATTTTTTTGAATGCATGCGCACCAAAAGCACCAAAAATAACGGCTAATCCACCTAAAATACTTGCAATTATTAATGTTGTTTGTGGCATACGAAATGGCTTTATTTCAAAAGGCTGTTAAAAGAGTAAACTATTCGTTAACCTGAACTTGTTTCAGGTTCTCATATAAGTTAGTAGTAAATATGATGAGATTCTGAACTAAAATCAGAATGACGAGTTTCCAATACCTTTTTAACAGCCTTTTATTTATAATTATTTTATAACTCTTACATTTTGTTCTTCAACCTTTTTATCAGATAATTTAGAAGGTGCTCCAAATAATAAATCGTCGCTAGTTCCTGTTTTAGGGAAAGCCATTACCTCTCTAATAGACGCTTTTTTCTCTAAAATCATCATTAAACGGTCAACTCCCCAAGCAATTCCACCGTGTGGCGGTGCTCCGTATTGGAAAGCTTTGTACATAGCTCCAACGCTTTTAATCATTTCAGCTTTGTTGTAACCCATATTTTTATAGGTTGCCTCTAAAATCTCGGCTTTGTGAGCTCTTACAGAACCACCACCAATTTCAAAGCCATTTAAAATTAAATCGTACTGCTGTGCAATAATACTTCCAATTTCATCCTCTTTTCCATTCATATGTTTCTCTAAATCGTAAACAGCAGGCATAGAAAATGGATTGTGTGTAAAAGTCCATCTGCCATCGTCATTTTTTTCAAACATTGGGAAATCAATTACCCAAGCAGGTCTTAATTCTTTCGGATTTATCAATCGTAGAATTTTCCCCATTTCCTGACGAACTGCGTCTAATGCTTTGTTTGCAGTTTCATAATCTGCTGCAGAGAAAAATACAATATCACCAACTTCAGCATTGGTTTCATTAATAATTCCAGCAGCAATTTCAGCACCTAAAAACTTAATAATTGGCGATTGTAAATCATTTTCATTCACAATAATATAGGCCAAGCCACCTAATCCGTGTTGTTGTGCAATGGCTGTTAAGTTTTCAATTTGACCTTTAGACATACGTTTGTCTCCTTGTTCTTTTGCAGAAACTTTGATACATTTTACAATACCACCTTGTTCAATAGGTTTACTAAAAACTTGGAACGTAGTATCTTTTACAATTTCGGTAATGTCTTGCATTTTTAAGCCATAGCGTAAATCGGGTCTATCGCAACCATAATAGTCCATTGCTTCTTTGTAGGTCAATATTTCAAACGGATGTAAAATCCATTTTTTACCATATACTTTTTGCACTATTTCATTAAACATTTTGGTGTTTAAATCTATAATTTGCTGCATACTTGCGTATGCCATTTCAATATCTAACTGTGTAAATTCTGGCTGACGGTCTCCACGAGAATCTTCATCTCTAAAGCAACGTGCAATTTGGAAATACTTTTCGTAACCACTCACCATTAACATTTGTTTAAATTGTTGAGGTGCTTGCGGTAAGGTGTAAAATAAACCACCTTGTTTACGAGTTGGTACAATAAATTCACGGGCACCTTCATCAGTTCCGGCAGTTAAAATAGGTGTTTCAATTTCTAAAAACGCTGCTTCATCTAAAATATCACGCATTAGCTTAATCACCTTGTGGCGATTCACAATAGCTCTTCTTACATCGTCATTTCTGTGATCTAAAAACTTGTATTGAAAACGAGTACTTTCATTAGTTTTTGTGGCTCTTTTAATTTCAAAAGGCAACGTTTTAGAAAGATTTAAAATTTCTAATTCGGAAGTTTCTAACTCAATTTTTCCAGTTCTTAAACCTGCATTGTAATCGTCTTCTTTACGTTTTACAACAATTCCTGTTACCGAAATTACAGATTCAGGTTTTAGCTTTACCAAGTCATCTAAATTTGGAAATGACTCTCTACTTAAACGAACTTGAAAAACCTCATTGCTTGAATCGCGTAAATCAATAAACATTAATTCACCGTGATCACGTACACTTGCCACCCAACCAGATAATGTTACTTTTTCAGTAATACTAGTTTCTGATAATTGTGAGATTTTGTGTGTTCTGTATTCATCTTTTATAATAATTGGAATTTCAGGCAATACATCATCTTGTTCTTTTGTAGCCGTTTCTTCTGAAGAATTTTTAATTTTATTTTCAGCTATTTTTTGTTGAGCTGAAGCAGAATTTAGTTCATTTAAAATTCCTTCTCTAATTACTTTTCCTGAAGCACCTTTTCCAATAATGCTGATTACTTTTCCAACTAAAATACCAGCTTTTCCTTGGTTTCCATTTTTAATATCGTTGGCAATAGCTTCATTTTCTGAAATAACTTTTTGAATAGCAGTTGTTATTTTTTCTTCGGAAATAGTATTGTCTTCAAAGTATTTGTTGTAATCAAAAGTTCTGTCTTTTAAATACTCTGTAATTCCGTTTTGAGCCAAAACAGCAGTAATTTTTTCAGCTTTAAAAAGTTCAAAAATTTCAATTAAATGTTCAATATTATTAATTGTAGCATAATCTTCTGGTTTTATGTTGTTAACCAATGTTTTTGCAACAAATGATGGGTCTTTTAATTGATTATTAATCCCCATAAATACTTTTGAACGAATGGCATCAGCAGTAAAAAATTTAGCATCTTGCGGACGAACACCACCTTTAATTAAAATAGTTTCAACAGCAAAAGGCAATGCACTTGAGTCAACGCTAATTGCTTTTATTTCATTTTTAATACTTACAAAAGGTAAGTCTGGTTCAGAAATAAAACGATAATCTGCTTCAAACTCTTTTTTACGCATGGTTTTGGTTTGCTTTAAATCAGCATCCCATAAAACTGTTGTTTGTTCTGGTCTAAATTCTTTATTATCAACGTAGTAATTGAATTGTTTTTCAATTTCTTCCTTCAACGCATCAACCATAAACTTAAACGAGTTTAAGTTTTTGATTTCAGTACGTGGATTTAAATCGTAACTTCTTCTTTTTCTTAATGAAACAGAAACATCTGACTTAAATTCTCCTTTTTCAAGGTTTGCTTCTGAAATTTCTAAATTTTGAACAATACGCTGAATGTATTGTGCGTAGGTTGAAGCATCTTCAATATTTCTGATACAAGGTTCTGTAACAATTTCAATTAAAGGAACACCAGCTTTGTTAAAATCAACCAACGAAATGTTCTTTTCGTGCATTAATTTAGCAGCATCTTCTTCAATATGAACCTGGGTTAAACTCACCGTAAACTGCGATCCATCATTTCTGTAACACGAAACATGTCCGTCAGGAATAACTGGATTGTGAAATTGCGTAATTTGTATATTTTTCGGATTATCTGGGTATTCGTAATGTTTTCTATCCCACGATATTACCTCGTTTTCAAATGACGATTCTACAGCTTTTCCAAAATAAATGGCTTTTGTAATTGCTTCTTTATTAATGGCAGGTAAAACGCCCATTTGACCAGTACAAACCGAACAGATGTTTTGGTTTGGTGTTTCAATTTCTTGATTAGGACAAGAACAAAACAACTTCGTTTTGGTATTTAATCGAACATGTGTTTCTAGTCCGATAACCAATTCTAAATCGTGCGCTTTTAAAGCGGCAGTTAATTGTTCCAATTCCATTATATTGTTTCTTTTAAGAAGTTAGCAAACTTCAATAGTGTTTGTTCTTTATTTTTTGCGCCAGTAATTTGCAATCCTGTTGCTGTTCCTTGTGGTACGGTTAGCGTTGGTAATTGTCCAAGGCTAAATCCAACAGTATAAGCGTCAGATAAATACATGGCTAGCGGATCTTTTAAACTATCTCCAATTTTAGGAGGGGTGTTTGGTGTAACAGGTGAAATTATAATATCAACTTCTTTAAAGTCTTTTTCAAAATTTGCTGAAATTTGATCTCTCAAAGCCAATCCTTTTAAATAAATTTCATCAGAAAAACCTTGTGATAATACTTGATTTCCACCAACAATTCTTCGTTTAGATTCTTCTGAAAAATTTTCAGAACGTGTAATTGAATACGTGTCTTTTAAATTTTCACCTTCAATTCTATTTCCATAATTTGTACCATCTAACCTGGATAAGTTAGATGCTGTTTCAGCCATTGCTATGGTGTAGTATGTAGAAACTAAGGTGTCAGATTTAAAAAAGTCAAGTTCCTTCACTTCAATACCTGTTGCTTTTATTTTTTCAATACTAGCTAAAAAGTCAGCTTTTATTTTAGGGTCAATCGCTTCATTTTCAATAAAGTTTTTAAAATAGCCTACCGTTTTAATGGTGTTGTTATTTGAAATGGCTTGTTCACTAATTTCGGTGGAAGCAATGGTTGTTTGATCTTTACCATCTTTTCCGCTCATTACATTCAGCACAATGCGAATGTCTTCAATAGTTTTTGCCAAAGGCCCCACACAATCTGTAGATGAAGCATACGCCATAATTCCATATCTAGAAATACGACCATAGGTAGGTTTTAAACCATAAATATTATTGTAACCTGCAGGCTGACGAATAGAACCTCCTGTATCTCCACCAATTGAAAATACGGTATAATCTTTTGCCACATTTACAGCAGAACCACCACTAGAACCACCTGCAACTAACTCAGGATTGATGGCGTTTTTTACGGCACCAAAAATGGTGTTTTCACTAGATGAACCGTGACCAAAACTATCACAGTTTTCTTTTACTAACGGAATTGCACCTGCATCTAATAATTTTTGAATGGCAGTTGCTGTGTAAGCCGATTTGTAATTTTTAAGTATGTCTGAACTTGCTGTGGTATAAGTTCCTTGAACCATATACACATCTTTAATTCCGAAAGGAATTCCTTCTAACAATCCTATTTCTTCTCCGTTTGCAATTTTAGCATCTACTTTTGCAGCCAATGCCAAAGCGCTATCTTCTAATAACGAATTTACCGTATTGTAAGCGTTCTTTTTTAGCAACTCTAATCTTTCTTGTACTAAAGTTGTACAAGATATTTCTTTGTTCACCAGTTGTTGGTGAAGCTGTTTTATTTGCGAATCCATATTAGTCTTCTATCACTTTTGAAACTACTAAATACCCGTTTTTTTCCTTAGGAAAGTTTTCTATAATAATTTGTTTCTCCAAAGCAGGGCTTTCTATAACAACATCTTCTCTTAAATCATTTAATGAGACACAATTATAATTGACATTATTAGAGGAATTATTATTAGTTGGTTGTGCGTTTTTAATCACATCAAATAATTTGTTCACGGTCTCTGAGGGCTGTGCTCCTTTAATACTCGACAATACGTCGACAGTCATTATTTTACTCATTTTTTTATTTTGTTTAACAGTTAAACATTAAGCAGGCCAAATTACGAAAGTTTTGTGAGGGATGCACATTTTTTTTGTGAATGCATAGCGGTAGATCTTATGAAATACAATCTATTAGGATATTCATTTAGAATATATGAATCGAAACTCATTATCGTTGATGTATGTTAAAATTAATAGACAGATATGAAGTGTAATTTCAATTTCTTATAATTTGTTAATAAAACGTACTTTTGTCAAAAATTTGTTAAATGCTTTTGAAAGAAACTCAAGAAAAATTAATTCCAACATTAAAAACCTATTTTGGTTACGATAGTTTTCGTGATCAACAACAGCAAATAGTAGAATCTGTTTTGTCTAAAAATGATAATTTAGTAATTATGCCAACAGGTGGAGGTAAATCTATTTGTTTTCAATTACCTGCATTATTATTTGAAGGTTTAACCTTGGTTATTTCTCCGTTAATAGCTTTAATGAAAGATCAGGTGGATGGCTTAAAAGCGAACGGAATTGAAGCCGATTTTTTTAATAGCAGTCAGGAAAGTATTGAGCAAGCTATTATTTTTGAGAAGGTTTTTCAGAAGGAATTAAAGTTATTATATGTTGCTCCAGAGAGTTTGTCTTTGTTGGAAAATATTTTAAACGAAGATTATATTAGCTGTATTGCTATTGATGAAGCGCATTGTATTTCTTCTTGGGGTCACGATTTTAGACCTTCGTATCAGCAACTTGGGTTTTTAAAACAATCGTTACCAAATACACCAATTATAGCATTAACAGCAACCGCTGATAAAGCTACACGAGCCGATATTTTAGAGCAGTTAAGTATTCCTTCAGCAACACAATTTATTTCTTCTTTTGATCGAAAAAATATTGAATTAGAAGTGCGCCCAGCAAACGATAGGTTGTCTCAAATAATTAAATTTATAAGAAAACAACCAAACGAGTCGGGAATTATTTATTGTTTAAGTAGAAAAGGAACAGAGCAAACTGCTGCTAAATTACAACAAAATGGAATTGATGCAGCAGCTTATCATGCGGGTTTGAATTTTGTAGAACGTTCTAAAACACAAGAAGATTTTATTTACGATAAAACAAAGGTAGTTTGTGCAACTGTTGCCTTTGGAATGGGGATTGATAAGTCAAATGTTCGTTGGGTAATTCACTACAATATGCCAAAGAATATTGAAGGTTATTATCAAGAAATTGGACGTTGTGGAAGAGATGGAGTAGCAGCAAACGCCTTGTTATTTCATAGTTATTCTGATGTAATTCAACTTCGGAAATTTATGAGTGGAGCTTCAAATGAAGAAGTACAAGCTGCCAAATTAGATAGAATGAAGCAGTTTTCAGAGGCAACTACGTGCCGAAGAAAAATACTGTTGAGTTATTTTGGAGAGTTATTAGCTGAAAATTGTGGAAATTGTGATGTGTGTAAAAATCCGCCACAGTTTTTTAACGGAACCATAATTGCGCAAAAAGCATTGTCGGTAATTACACGTTTAAAAGAATCAGAAGCTATTGGAACTGTGATTGATGTGTTGCGTGGAGCGCACAATGCTACTGTTTTAGAAAAAGGCTACGATCAATTAAAATCGCACGGGGTAGGAAGTGAAATTTCTTGGAGAGATTGGCAGCAATATCTAATTCAATTAACAAACCAAGGATATTGCGAAATAGCGTTTCATAAAAACAATGCATTGCAATTAACCGATTTTTCTAAAAAAGTATTGTTTGAAGGAGAGCAAGTAAATTTAACACGTCCGGTAGCATTTAAAGAACAACCAACAGTTGATAAAAAAGCAAAAACAGCAAGAGTAGCAAAACCTAAAAAGGATTCATTATTTGAGCGTTTACGAAAATTACGTCAAGAAATTGCGTTGGCTGAAAATATACCAGCTTACTTGGTGTTTAGTGATGCCGCGTTGAAAGAAATGGAAAGAGCACGTCCAATGAGTGAATCAGACTTCTTAGAAATTAGTGGTGTTGGTCAGCGTAAATTAGAAGTGTATGGTGAAGATTTTATTGCTGAAATTGTTGCTTTTTCAAACGAAAAAATAAAAACTCGCAAAAAGAAAGATACACATAAAGTAACCTACGAATTGTATAAAGAAGGACTGACAATTGATGAAATTGCTGAGAAACGAAAACTAAAATCGACGACTATTTTTTCGCATTTAGCAAAATTATATACCGATGGAAAACCTATTGAAATTTACGATTTTGTAACCAAAGAAGAGGTTGAAAAAGTACGATTGGCAAAAGATGAATTAGAAAGTCCACCGGCTTTAAAACCGTATTACGAGCATTTAAATGCAGAAATTGAGTATTTTAAAATTCGTTTAGCTTTAACGATTCTTGAAAATAATGGCTAATTATAAATGAATCCTTTTTATTAAAGGATTGTTTTCTACAATATTTGAAAGTACAATATGGGTTCTGGTTTCACCGTAGGTAATTAGTTGATCTATAAATTGTTCTAGGTGTTTTTGATTGTTTAAAACAACTTCCATTACAATATTTTCATTTCCTGTAATACGGTAACAATTTACCACTTCAGAAAATGATGAAACGGTGCTAATAAAAGGTTTTAAACGGCCCATAAAAGCTCTTAATGTAATAATAGCCTTTAATTGATGCCCTGTTTCAAAATGCGAAACTTTTGCATGGTACCCTTCAATAATCCCTGCATCTTCCATCTTTTTAATCCGTTCAGCAACCGCAGGAGAAGTAATGCCTACTTGCCTTGCAATTTCAGTATTTGATTGTCTTGCATTTTGTTGCAAACAATCTAAAATTTTCCAACTTATGGTATCTAGCTTCATTTCTATAGAATTATTTGGTAAATATATTAATATTTAAAGATAAATATAGTTTTTGCTTTAAATATTAAATGCGAGATTGAGTTTTCCGAAGTAATTTTATAGCACCAGAATACTAGTTATGTTAATCACAGGAAATAAAGATTTAAATCACTCGATCATTTATCAAAAATCTATTGATATTTTTAAGCTGTCACGAAGTGTTGCGTCTTATGTTACCGATGATAAAGATGTAATTTCAATGTATAATTCAGGTGAAAGGGTGGATAATTATGCCGATAATTTGATAATGAACGCCTTAAAATTAGTTCCAAAAGTTGTTGAGACTGAAACGCAAGAAAGTCCGTCAAAAAAATTAAGGTATGCAAAATCATTACGCTTTTTTATTGATAGGTTGTACCAAGATTGTTTGCATTTAGAAGGTTCTAGAATTCACGGGAAAGATTTTGTTCGCATGTTGCGTAAAGAATTGAAAAGTCTGCGAAAAATTCACAGACTTTATGTTAATTCTTTATTGTAGTTTTTTAAAATAAGAGTTACATATTTCGTCTATATTCGCCTCCAACTTCAAATAAAGCGGCTGTAATTTCACCAATAGAACACACTTTACAAACTTCCATTAATTGCTCAAACATATTTTCATTTCGAATTGCTTTTTCTTTTAGCATTGAAATTTGTTGTGCAGATGTATCACTATTTCCCTTGTTTAAATTTTCAACAACTTTAATTTGATATTGTTTTTCCTGCTCAGTTGCTCTAATTACTTCTTGAGGTAAAATTGTAGGAGATCCTTTACTGCTTAAAAAAGTGTTTACGCCAATTATTGGAAAATCGCCATTGTGTTTTAAGGTTTCGTAGTACAAACTTTCTTCTTGTATTTTACTGCGTTGGTACATAGTTTCCATAGCACCTAAAACACCGCCACGTTCGTTAATTCTATCAAATTCCGCATATACAGCTTCTTCAACTAAATCGGTTAATTTTTCAATAATAAAAGCGCCTTGAATTGGATTTTCGTTTTGTGTTAAGCCTAATTCTTTGTTGATAATTAATTGAATTGCCATTGCCCTGCGCACACTTTCCTCAGTTGGTGTAGTAATGGCTTCATCATAAGCATTGGTGTGTAAACTGTTGCAGTTATCATAAATTGCATACAAAGCCTGTAGGGTTGTTCTGATATCGTTGAAATCTATTTCTTGTGCATGCAAACTTCTACCTGAAGTTTGAATATGATATTTCAACATTTGAGCGCGTGCATTTGCTTGGTATTTGTTTTTCATGGCTTTTGCCCAAATTTTACGCGCAACTCTTCCAATTACTGCATATTCAGCATCAATTCCATTTGAAAAGAAGAACGATAAATTAGGGCCAAATTTATTGATATCCATGCCTCTTGAAAGATAATATTCTACATACGTAAATCCGTTGGCCAAGGTAAAAGCTAGTTGCGAAATTGGATTGGCGCCAGCTTCAGCAATATGATATCCAGAAATGGACACCGAATAAAAATTGCGAACATTATTTTGTATGAAATATTCCTGAACATCGCCCATTAAACGCAAGGCAAATTCAGTTGAAAAAATACAGGTGTTTTGTGCTTGGTCTTCTTTTAAAATATCAGCTTGTACCGTACCTCTTACTTTTGAAATGGTTTCACTTTTTATTTTTTGATACACTTCCGAAGGTAAAACTTCATCACCCGTAACACCTAATAGAAATAAGCCTAATCCGTTATTTCCTTCAGGTAAATTACCTTGATAAGCAGGTCTTTCAATTCCTTTTTTGTTATAAATTGAAGTTATTTTTGCTTCAACTTCAGTTGCTAGGTTATTTTCAATAATATATTTTTCACATTCTTGGTCAATAGCAGCATTCATAAAAAAGGCGAGCATCATTGGAGCCGGACCATTAATTGTCATGGAGACCGAAGTCATAGGATTTGTTAAGTCGAACCCTGAATACAATTTTTTAGCATCATCTAAACAGCAAATTGAAACTCCAGCATTTCCAATTTTCCCGTAAATATCAGGTCTACTTTTTGGATCATTACCATATAAGGTAACAGAATCAAAAGCGGTTGATAAGCGTTTAGCCTTCATTCCTAAACTTACATAATGAAAACGGCGGTTTGTGCGTTCGGGACCGCCTTCGCCAGCAAACATTCTTGTTGGATCTTCACCTGTTCTTTTAAATGGAAATAATCCAGCAGTGTAAGGGAATTCTCCCGGAACATTTTCTTCTAAACTCCAATATAAAATGTCACCCCAAGCTTCGTATTTTGGCAATGCTATTTTTGGAATTTGAAGGTGAGAAAGTGATTCGCTATGTGTTTTTATCTGAATTTCTTTGTCTCTAACTTTATAAGTATAAACATCATTTTTATAGGATTGTTTTTTTGCTTCCCAGTTTAAAATAATATTCCAATTGTGCGGATTTAAATCCATTTTAACCTTCGAGAATTCAGATATTAATAAATTTAGAAAGTCACTATTTTTGTCAGGCTGAGCTTGTCGAAGTCTAACTTCATCTAAACCAAACTTCGACAGGCTCAGTTTGACAGCTGAAACACTTTCAATCGTTTTATAAATTCCATACAATTTTTGAGCAACTTCCTTTTGCGTTAAACTAGCTTTGTTATACGCCCTGTTGTTTTCTGTGATTTCAGATAAATAACGCGTTCTATTTGGTGGAATTATAAATTGCTGTTCTTTATGTGTAGAAGAGAGTTTGAATGAACTTTTAAAATTAACAGCCGCTTTTTCGTTTAATTTTTGAATGATAACTGTATATAATTCATTGGTACCAGGATCGTTAAATTGTGATGCAATGGTGCCGTAGACAGGCATATAATTTACATTTTCATCCCATAAATTGTTGTTACGTTGGTATTGTTTTTTTATAGCTCGTAAGGCATCTAAAGCGCCACGTTTGTCAAATTTATTAAGCGCAATAATATCGGCAAAATCAATCATATCAATTTTTTCCAATTGTGTTGCAGCACCGTATTCAGGAGTCATTACATACAAAGAAACGTCTGAATGTTCTATGATTTCAGTATCACTTTGCCCAATTCCTGATGTTTCTAAAATAACCAAATCATAACCAGCGATTTTTAAAATGGCAACAGCATCACTTACGTGTTTTGACAATGCTAAATTAGATTGACGTGTTGCTAGTGAACGCATATAAACTCGATCGTTTTTTATGGCATTCATTCTAATTCTATCGCCCAATAAGGCGCCACCTGTTTTTCGTTTTGTGGGGTCTACAGAAATAATTCCAATGGTTTTTTTAGGGAAATCAATTAAAAAGCGTCGTACAATTTCATCAATGGTTGAAGATTTTCCTGAACCGCCAGTTCCTGTAATTCCCAATACAGGTACAGAAGATTTATGAGCTAATTCTCTTATTTCTGAAATGAATTCAATATGTTTTTTTGAAAAATTTTCAGCTGCTGAAATTGATGTAGCAAGTTGTAAGGGATTTTTATTTTTTAAATCTGTAACCTTAAAATCTATAATTTCTCCAGTTGCAAAATCGCAACGCTCAACCATATCATTAATCATACCTTGCAATCCCATTTTTCGTCCATCATCTGGTGAATAAATTCTGGTAATTCCATAATCCATTAATTCTTGAATTTCTTCAGGAAGAATTACGCCACCACCGCCACCAAATAGTTTTATGTTTGAAGCACCTTTTTCTTGTAATAGATCAAACATATATTTAAAATATTCGGTATGCCCGCCTTGGTACGAGGTAATTGCAATAGCGTTGGCATCTTCTTGAATAGCGCAATTCACAACTTCTTCAACACTTCTATCATGCCCTAAGTGAATAACTTCAACACCTGTAGCCTGAATAATTCTTCGCATAATATTTATAGCGGCATCATGGCCGTCAAATAGCGAAGCAGCAGTTACAACTCGTACTTTATGGTTGGATTTGTAAGGTTTAATTTTTTCCATTTCGTAAAATTAGCTAGCATTATACATGCAATTTATGAAATTTTTAAAAATATACAGTGTTTTTTGTAAAATACATAACATTTTGAAAAATGAAAATACCGTCTCAATTTTTAGTATTTTTGTCGACTAATTTATATTAAAAATGAAAAGGATCACCATTCTAATAAATTGTAAGGATAGTAAAGGGATTATTGCTTCAGTAACCAACTTTATTCATCAGCAAAGCGGTAATATTACCTATATAGACCAACATGTTGATAGGGTTGATGATATGTTTTTTATGAGATTGGAATGTGAATTTTCAGCAAAAGTCTTTTCATTAAAAGTTTTTAAAAATATTTTTTCTGAAGTAATTGGTAAAAAGTTTGAGATGAATTGGCAATTACACGATTCAGACTCAAAACCAAAAATGGCCATTTTTGTTTCTAAATACGAACATTGTTTGTACGATATTTTGAGTAGATACAGTTCAAATGAATTAGAGGTTGAAATTCCTTTAATTATTAGTAATCATCCAAATTTAGAGCACATTGCAAAATCGTTCAATATTCCTTATTTCTGTATAAAAGTAACAAAAGATACTAAGCAGCAAGCAGAAGACGAGCAGTTACGTTTGTTAAAAGAACACAGTATAGATTTTATTGTTTTGGCGAGGTATATGCAAATTATTTCACCAAAATTAATTGAAGTATATAAAGATAAAATAATTAATATTCACCATTCATTTTTACCTGCATTTCCTGGAGCAAAACCTTATCATTCAGCTTATGAGAGAGGTGTTAAAATTATTGGAGCTACTAGTCATTATGTTACTGAAGATTTAGATGAAGGACCAATTATTGAGCAAGATATAACTCGTGTTTCGCATACACACACTATTAAAGATTTTATTTTAAAAGGACGAGATTTAGAGAAAATAGTGCTTTCTAGAGCGTTAAAATTACATACAAAGCGAAAAGTAATGGTGTCTAATAATAAGACTGTTGTGTTTACTTAATAGTAATAAAAACAATTACAGTATATTTGTAATTATAGAAATTACTGTAATTTGGATACTAGGCACTTTTCATATAAAATTCAAATAAACGGCACTCACTTTAGAGTTGATATTCGCTACCCATAGATTTAGGTTTAGTTACGAAAAACTTCCATTAACCTAAAATCTAACGTATGACATTTAAAGAAGAAATTAAGCAAGGAATACCAACCGAGCTTCCTAAAATAAGACCTTACAATCAAGAAATAAATCACGCACCAAAACGCAAGGAAATTCTTTCCAAGAACGAAAAAGAGCTGGCTTTAAAAAATGCATTGCGCTATTTTGATGAAAAACATCATACTGTTTTAGCTAAAGAATTTTTAAATGAGTTAAAAGAATACGGGCGTATATATATGTATCGTTTTCGTCCTCATTATAAAATGTACGCACGTCCAATAAATGAATATCCTGGGAAGTGCGACCAAGCAAAAGCCATTATGCATATGATTCAAAACAATTTGGATCCTGTTGTTGCTCAACATCCTCATGAATTAATTACTTATGGAGGTAATGGTGCTGTTTTTCAAAACTGGGTACAATATATATTGATAATGCAGTATTTAAGTGAAATGACTGAAGAGCAAACACTGGCTGTTTATTCTGGACACCCAATGGGTTTATTTCCTTCGCATAAAAATGCACCAAGAGTGGTAGTTACAAACGGAATGATGATTCCAAATTATAGCAAGCCTGATGATTGGGAAAAATACAATGCTCTGGGAGTTACGCAATATGGGCAAATGACGGCAGGAAGCTATATGTATATTGGACCGCAAGGAATTGTGCATGGAACAACAATAACAGTACTAAATGCAGGTAGAAAAATTGCAAAACATGGAGAGGATTTGGCAGGGAAGTTGTTTTTAACCTCGGGTTTAGGTGGTATGAGTGGTGCACAACCAAAAGCAGGAAACATTGCAGGTTGTATTACCGTTTGTGCTGAAGTAAATCCTAAAATCACAGAAATTCGATTGTCTCAAGGTTGGATTGATGAGAAATTTACAGATTTAAATAAATTAAGTGCAAGAGTTAAAAGAGCAAAAGAAAACAAGGAAGTGGTCTCAATTGCATTTTTAGGAAATATAGTTGAGGTTTGGGAGAAATTTGCTGAGGAAAATATGTATGTAGATTTAGGTTCTGATCAAACTTCGTTACACAATCCGTGGGCTGGAGGGTATTATCCCGTAGGAATTTCTTTTGAAGAAGCAAATGAAATGATGGCTACAAATCCTGAATTGTTTAAAGAAAAAGTTCAGCAAAGTTTAAGAAGACAGGTTTTAGCAATTAATCAACATACAGAAAAAGGTACTTATTTTTTTGATTATGGAAATGCATTTCTGTTAGAGGCTAGTAGAGCAGGAGCGGCAGTTTATAAAGATAGTGAAGGTGATTTTTACGCAGCTAGGGAATCAAAAATAGGTGATGAAGCTTTTGCCTATCCTAGTTATGTACAAGATATTATGGGACCAATGTGTTTTGATTATGGCTTTGGACCTTTTAGGTGGGTGTGTACAAGTGCTAATCCGTTAGATTTAGAAAAGACAGATGCTATATCTTGTGCTGTTTTAGAAGAAATCATGAAAAAATCGCCTGTTGAAATTCAACAACAAATGGCTGATAATATTCAGTGGATTAAAGGTGCTCAAGAAAATGAATTGGTTGTGGGATCTCAGGCTCGTATTCTATATGCCGATGCTGAAGGAAGAATGAAAATTGCAGAAGCATTTAACAATGCTGTAAAAAATGGAATAATTTCAGCGCCCATTGTTTTAGGTCGAGATCATCATGATGTTTCGGGAACAGATTCTCCTTACCGTGAAACTTCAAATATTTATGATGGTTCTAAATTCACGGCTGATATGGCAATTCAAAATGTAATAGGAGATAGTTTTAGAGGAGCTACTTGGGTTTCCATTCATAATGGTGGTGGAGTTGGATGGGGTGAAGTTATAAATGGAGGTTTTGGTATGGTTCTTGATGGTAGTATTGAAGTCGAAAAGCGTTTGAAAAGTATGCTTTTTTGGGATGTAAATAATGGTATTGCCAGAAGAAATTGGGCTCGAAATGAAGGAGCTACTTTCGCTATTAAAAGAGCAATGGAAATGGAACCTAAATTAAAAGTTACATTGCCAAATTTAGTTGATGATACCTTGTTAAATGATTTGTTAAACTCTTAAAAATTAATTGAAATGAAGGCCCTAAAATTAACATCATTGGTATTGCTATTTTTAATTACCTCCTGTAACTCAATAAAGGTTGTTGCTGATTATGAAACAACAACAGATTTTTCGCAGTACAAAACATTTGCATTCTATAAAAAAGGAATTGATAAAGCTGAAATTTCAGATTTAGACAAACGAAGAATTTTAAAAGCGGTGGAAGCTGAATTATTAGCAAAAGGATTTACAAAATCAGAAAATCCTGATTTATTAGTAAATATTTTCACAAAATCAACAAGAAAAGTTGATGTAAATAACAATAATTTTGGTTACGGTTTTGGCGGTTACGGTTATCACGGTTGGTATCCGTGGTACTATGGTCCTAATTTTGGAACCACTATTTCCGAATATACAGAAGGAACTTTATTTGTAGATTTAATTGATGCAAATAAAAAAGAATTGGTTTGGCAAGGTATTGGAAGTGGAGGTTTAACAACTTCTGGAAATGTCGAAAAAAAAGAAGCTAGAATTAAAGAGTTTGTAGCTCAAATTATGGCACAATATCCACCAGCAGTAAAAGTTACGCCTTAAGTTATAAAATTAGTATTGAATTATAAAACGTTTTGATTTTTTCAGAACGTTTTTTTTATATTCGCCATATGGAATTTAAAAAACCGATTCCTTTAGAGGAAGGAGATTACTACGTAAATGAACAAGGTTATCGTGTTTTTACGGAACAATACCATTTAAAAAGGGGGTATTGTTGTAAAAATGGATGTAAACATTGTCCGTTTGGTTATGATAAAAAAACAGACACATTTAAATAATTAAAGCGAAAAAAAATGTTAAAAAAAATAATAGTTATTCTAATCGTATTAGTACAGTTTTCAGCATTTGGTCAATTGCAAAATACACTTGATAAAATTACTCAAAGCGGTCTTACAAGCAGTGTAATTGGTGATGGTTTAAAGGAAGCTTTGGAAAAAGGAATTACAAAACAAGTAACAACGCTTGCTGGTGAAGATGGTTTCTTTAAAAATGAATTGGTGAAAATAGTTTTACCTGAACAACTTCAAAAAGTAGATAAAACTTTGCGAAAATTAGGAATGGGGCAATTAGCTGATGAGGGATTGAAATTATTGAATAGAGCCGCTGAAGATGCGGTTGGTGAAGCTATTCCAATTTTTACAGATGCCATAACAGGAATTACTTTTACAGATGCAAAAAATATTTTAGCAGGAAATGAAGATGCAGCAACATCTTATTTACAAACAGCTACATCTGAAAAGTTATATGAAAAATTCAACCCAATTATTAAACAGTCTTTTCAAAAAGTTGGGGCTGATAAAGTTTGGGAAACAATTATTAGTAAATACAATTCAGTGCCAATGACCAGAGATGTCAACCCTAATTTAACAGATTATGTTACAACTGAAGCTCTTAGTGGAGTTTATAAAATGGTAGCTGTTGAAGAAAAGGAAATTAGAGGTAAAGTAGGTGAGCGTTCAACAGATTTATTACAAAAAGTATTTGCAGTACAAGATTAATTAAAGTTTTGTAAAAAAGGAGGCTATCTAAAAAGTAAGCTTTTCGTCAACCTTAAATAAATTTAGAATGACGAGTTTTGATGCTTTTTAGATAGCTTTTTTTTGTTTAGAAATGACTTTCTAATTTTTTATGTAATTCTTTAAAATAGTCAAACGCCAATAACATTCTAGATCCAGGCCAGCTAAACATTTCGCCATCGGCAAAAACAGTGATAGATCTGTTTGTAAATGAAGCTATTTCCATAGCGTGCTCATCTTTAAAAGGAAAAGGTTCTGAAGATAAAAATAGCACTTCAGGATCACCTTCATGTCGAATTTTGTTGATTTCAACTTTAGGGTAACGACTCATATTTGCATAAATGTTTTCAAACTTATTTAGCTCAAGCATTTCATTTATAAAAGTATCATTCCCTGCAACCATCCACGGTTTTGCCCAAATAAAATAGGCAACTTTTCGGGTTGGTTTGTCAGCAATAAATTGTTTAAAATCGTTTAGTTTAAATTCAATTTTATGCGCTAAATTATCAGCTTCAGTTCTTCTGTTTAATAGTGAACCCAGTCTAAGAATTAAATCAACAGCTTGTTGAATAGTATTTACATCTGAAAAATAAGTAGGCGCTATTTTTTCCAACTCAGGAAGCATGTCGTAGGCATTTTCTTCTTTATTACATAAAATAAAATCAGGTTTTAGTGCTTTAATTTTTTCGTAATCTACTTTTTTAGTGCCACCAATAACGGTTTTCACAGATTTTAAATGATAAGGATGTATGCAAAATTTTGTGATACCAATCAATTCATTTTCCAATGCTAAATCGTACAATAATTCAGTTTGTGAAGGAACTAACGATACAATTCTTTTAGGTGTAGATTTTAAGGTGATTTCTCTTCCAATTTGATCTTTAACTGTTTTCATTTTAAAAATATGAATTACGATTTTCAGGCACTATTTCTTATGTAAATAGCTACATTGTTAATAAATTTCAAGTAAAAGTAGCTCTCGACTTTACTAGAAATGATATTTTTTAAACTTCTCACTTCTCACTTCTCACTTCTCACTTCTCACTTCTCACTTCTCACTTCTCACTTCTCACTTCTCACTTCTCACTTCTCACTTCTCACTTCTCACTTCTCACTTCTCACTTCTCACTTCTCACTTCTCACTTCTCACTTCTCACTTCTCACTTCTCACTTCTCACTTCTCACTTCTCACTTCTCACTTCTCACTTCTCACTTCTCACTTCTCACTTCTCACTTCTCACTTTTCACTTCTCACTTCTCACTTCTCACTTCTCACTTCTCACTTCTCACTTCTCACTTCTCACTTCTCACTTTTCACTTCTCACTTCTCACTTCTCACTTTTCACTTTTCACTTCTCACTTCTCACTTCTCACTTCTCACTTCTCACTTCTCACTTCTCACTTCTCACTTCTCATTTCTCACTTCTCACTTCTCACTTCTCACTTCTCACTTCTCACTTCTCATTTCTCACTTCTCACTTCTAAAATAGCTGCCATTTCTTGTTGTAATTTTTGTGCTTCTTTCTGTGCTTTTATGGCAAAATCTTCACCTTTTCCAGCGTAAATAATTCCTCTTGAAGAGTTAATTAACAATCCACAATCCTTATTCAATCCGTATTTACAAACATCCTGTAAATTTCCACCTTGCGCACCAACACCTGGAACTAGTAAAAAATGATCTGGAACTATTTTTCTTATGGTTGAAAAATATTCAGCTTTGGTAGCACCAACAACAAACATTAAATTTTCTGAATTTTTCCAAGTAATTGCGGTTTTTAGCACTTCTTTATACAATTCATCATGTTCAGTTTTCAACCCTTGAAAATCCAAACCTCCTTTGTTAGAAGTTAACGCTAGAAGAATGGTCGTTTTATTTTCAAAAGCTAAAAATGGCTCAACAGAATCGCTTCCCATATAAGGAGCCACCGTTACCGAATCAAAATTTAAATCTTCAAAAAAAGCTTTTGCATACATTGTTGAGGTGTTTCCAATATCGCCTCTTTTAGCATCAGCGATGGTGAAAATCTCTGGGTAGTTTTCGTTGATGTAGTTGATTGTTTTTTCCAACGCTTTCCATCCTTTAATACCGTAAGCTTCATAAAAAGCGGTATTTGGTTTGTAGGCAACCGCTAAATGGTGCGTAGCATCAATTAGTTGCTTGTTGAATTCGAAAATTGGATCTTCTTCGGCTAATAAATGTGTTGGAATTTTAGTAATGTCAACATCTAAACCAATACATAGAAACGATTTTTTTTGTTGAATTTGTTCAATAAGTGCTTGTCTATTCATAACTTCAAATAAAGAGTTCCGCAAAAGTAGTAATTTTAATACTTTAAGTTATATTTGTTTACTAAATATTCTTGTATTGATTCGTTATATTTTAAATAAATTATTTTATGGATTGCTAACACTGTTTGGTGTGGTTACCGTTATATTTTTCTTATTTAATATTTTACCCGGTGATCCTGCACGTATGATGTTAGACCAACGAGAAGATGCGGAACAGTTGGCTAATATTAGAAAGAAATATGGTTTTGATCAGCCTGTTGCAACACAGTATTTGTATTATTTAAACGATTTATCGCCTGTTTCAGTTCACTCAAACAATCCAGAAAATTACACGTTTTTAAAAAGTGATAAATATACGTTTGCTGAATTGTTTTCAATAGGGAATAAAACAATGGTAATTAAATATCCTTATTTGCGAACATCATTTCAAATGAACGATAAAAATGTTTCAGAAGTAATTGCTGAAACACTTCCAAATACAGCAATTTTAGCCATATCAGCAATCACAATAGCTATAATTATTGGCATATTTTTTGGCATACTTTCAGCATTGTATAAAGATACTTTTTTTGACCGTTTTATTGCTGTTATAAGCACTTTAGGAATGAGTGTACCATCTTTCTTTTCGGCCATTTTATTTGCTTGGTTGTTTGGTTTTGTGTGGCATAAATACACGGATTTAAATATGACAGGAAGTTTGTATGAAGTAGATGATTTTGGAGAACACATTACTATTCAATGGAAAAATTTAATATTGCCAGCCATTGTTTTAGGGATACGACCTTTAGCAGTTGTAATACAGTTAACCAGAAATTCGTTGTTAGAAGTTTTAAACCAGGATTATATTAGAACGGCAAAAGCGAAAGGACTTTCAACGTTTAAAATAATAAAATCACATGCCTTAAAAAATGCATTAAATCCTGTTGTAACGGCTGTTTCGGGTTGGTTTGCTTCTTTATTGGCAGGTGCTGTTTTTGTTGAATACATTTTTAACTGGAATGGCTTAGGGAAAGAAATAGTAAATGCCTTAAATACGCTTGATTTACCTGTGATAATGGGAAGTGTGTTAATTATTGCTACGATGTTTATTGTAATTAATATTTTGGTTGATATTTTATATGGAGTGTTAGACCCAAGAATTAGAATAAAATAAAGTTGCCTTGTTGATTTTCAATCGAAAACGATTGCGGAAACAATCCTGTTTTTAATCCTTTATTAACGTGTAAAATAGTAAATTTGTAAGGTAAAACTAAAGATATAAAGTAAAATATAATACCATGAGAAAACAAATAGTTGCAGGAAACTGGAAAATGAACAAAACTGTTCAAGAATCTACACAATTAGCTGATGAAATTGTTGGAGAAGTTAAAGGTTTAACACTTGATAATACACGTGTAATTGTTACACCAACTTTTGTAAACATTAGTGAAGTTCTAAAAGTTACTGAAGGTTCAGCTGTTGAAGTTGCTGCACAAAACATGCACCAAGCTAAAAGTGGAGCTTATACAGGAGAAATTTCTGCTGAAATGTTAACATCATTAGGTTTAAAAACTGTTATTTTAGGTCATTCTGAAAGACGTGAATATTTTGGTGAAACTGATGCTATTTTAGCTGAAAAAGTAGATGCTGCTTTGGCAAACGGATTAGAAGTAATTTTCTGTTTTGGTGAAGTTTTAGAAGATAGAAAATCAGACAATCACTTCAATGTTGTTGAAAGTCAAATTAAAAATGGATTATTCCATTTACCAGTTGATGCTTGGAAAAATATTGTTTTAGCATACGAGCCAGTTTGGGCTATTGGAACTGGTGAAACTGCTTCTCCTGAACAAGCGCAAGAAATGCACGCTTTTATTCGTAAAATTGTTGCTGAACAATACAATGCTGAGCTTGCTGATAACGTATCAATTTTATACGGAGGAAGTGTTAAACCTGGAAATGCAAAAGAAATTTTCTCTAAAGAAGATGTTGATGGTGGTTTAATTGGTGGAGCTGCTTTAAATGCAGAAGATTTTATTGCATTGGTAAAATCATTCTAAGAAAAAGTTAAAATACTTACAAAATACAATACGGTTTTCTTTCAATATGAAAGGAAACCGTATTTTTGCATTCTGAACACATAAATTATGATAAATTATATAGGTTACACGTTTAAAGTGAGTCCGAAAGAACCAGCAACCGAGATTTTAATTGCACAATTAGGATTGGAAGGATTTGAGAGTTTTGTTGAAAATGAAGACGGTGTAACGGCTTACATTCAAGAAGGAGATTGGAATCCAATTATTTTAGAAGACATTCAAATTTTAAATTCAGATGAGTTTGAGATAACCTATGTTGAAGAAGTTATTGAGCAAACCAATTGGAATAGTGAGTGGGAAAAGAATTTCAATCAAATTCAGGTAGATAATTTGGTAAGTATCCGTGCACCATTTCACGAAAACCCAAATTTAAAATACGATATTGTTATTGAGCCAAAAATGAGTTTTGGAACAGGTCATCATGAAACTACACATATGATGGTGCAGCAATTAATTGATTTAGATTTGACCAATAAAAAAGTGTTGGATATGGGGTGTGGAACTGGAATTTTAGCAATTTTTGCTGAAATGAAAGGAGCAAATCCAATTGATGCTATTGATATTGATAATTGGTGTTACGAAAATTCTATAGAAAATGTAGAACGAAATAATTGTCAACATATTACTGTTTTTGAAGGAGATGCAGCATTGTTAGCAGGTAAAAGTTACGATATAATTATAGCGAATATTAACAGAAATATTTTATTAAATGATATGGAAGCTTATATGAATTGCTTAAATAAAGAAGGAGTTATTTTATTTAGCGGTTTTTATACAGAAGATATTCCTATTATTGATGCTGAAGTATTAAAATATGGTTTAAAATTAGATAAAACTATTGAGCGAAATAATTGGGTGTCTTTGAAATATATTTCTGAATAATGATCGTTTATGGTGGTTCATATACTGAAGAAGTTGGTCCCGGATTAAGTGGGACGGGAAATGGTATTTATTGTTTTTATTTTAATAATGAAAATGGTGAACTATTCTTATTAAATACTTTTTTGAGCAGAAACACTAGTTATATTGCTATTTCAGAAGATAAAAAATACTTGTTTAGTTTTCAAGAGGTTTCATTAGATAAAAAACCAATAGTTCTTTCATATTTTATAAATGATGATTGCTCATTGGATCTAATAAACCAACAGCCAATTGAAGGAGGTTTACCATGTCATTTAGATGTGATAAATAATGAAACATTAGCTGTTGCTTGTTACCAAACAGGAAGTGTTCATTTATTTCCAATTAACCAAAATGGATCATTAGAGAAAAGTTCTCAAATTATAACAAACATTGGAACAAGTGTAAATGTTGTAAGACAAGAATGTGCACATTCTCATATGATAGCTGTACAAAACAATCAAATTTTTGTACCAGATTTAGGTATAGATAAAGTGATTGTTTTTAATGAGAATAAAAACTCATTAATAGAAGATTATAACATTAAAATGGCTTTAGGAGCAGGGCCAAGGCATATTGTTTTTCATCCATTGGGTGAATATGGTTTTGTTATTAACGAATTAACAGGTGGTATTTCAATAGTGAAAAAGATAAATGCTAAATTTGAAATTATAGATAATATTAGTTCAATTCCAAATACATATAAAGGAACTCCTTCAGCAGCAGCCATAAAAATAAGTCCAGATGGTAATTTTTTATATGTTTCAAATAGAGGAAGTAATACTATTGCTATTTTTAAATTTATAGCTGAAAGTGGTAAACTAATGTTGGTAGATCAACAACCTACAGGAGGTGAAACTCCAAGAGATTTTACAATTTCTCCAACAGGAAAATGGTTGTTAGTTGCTAACCAAGATTCAAATAATATAATTGTTTTTAAAAGAGATTTAAATTCTGGAAAGCTTACAGAGGTGTATAAAAATAACGAAGCGGAATCTGTAGTTTGTTTAAAATTTTTATAAATTAGTTGAAATTATGAGTACAAAAGAAAAAATACAGGAAGAAGTTGATGTTTTAGAGCAGGAGTCAAATTTAAATGAAATAGTGTTATTTAATGATGATGTAAATACATTTGATTTTGTGATAGACTCTTTAATTGAAGTTTGTGAGCACACTTTAGAGCAAGCAGAGCAATGTACTATGTTAGTGCATTATAAAGGGAAATGTACGGTTAAAACTGGAGAGTATAAAGACTTAGAGCCGCGCTGTACTAAATTGTTAAGCAGAGGGCTTTCAGCTGAAATTATATAGTAAAATTTTAAAATTTATTTAAAAACCTAACAAGAAATTACCTTGTTAGGTTTTTTTATGCACATATTTTTTAAAACATTTTTTTTTATCTTAATGAAAAAAAAGTTGAATAAATATGAAATTTATCAGTTACTATCGTTTTATGAAATTATATTTTTGATTTGATGAATTTTAAAAAAATATAATTGAAATGAAATTAAGAACACTATTTATTGGATTGTTAGTAGTTGCTGTAGTTAGTTGTAACTCAAAACCTGCTCAAGAAAAAAAGAAAGATGTAGTACAGCAAGAAGTACAAGCTTCCAAAAAGATTATTCAAAATTTTACAATTGCAAACAAAGCTGCAGGTGATTTTAAGGTTGGAGATGAAATTGTATTTCCAACTAAAAATGATATTTATAAGTTAGAAAAAAGTGTTGTAACTAAAATGGTTGAAGGTGAAGAAGAAAAAGAAACAATTTATACTGTTTTAGATAACAACGAAAAATTATTGAATTTAGAAACTGTTGAATATTTAGAATCAGGTATTGTTGTTGAAAAAATTGGTGAGCTATTGGTTTTTTCAGCTAAGTTTAAAACAAGTGAAGGTATAGGAGTATCATCAACTATTGACGAATTTATAGCAGCATATCCAACCTATAAAATTTGGTACACATATGTAAGCGATATGTATGTGCTAGAAACGGAAAGTGTTAACGCACAATTTCTTTTAGATAAGAACGATTTTACAGGTGAATTAAAAATTTCAAGTGACCAAGAGTTTTTAAAGAAAAC
Organism: Lutibacter agarilyticus; assembly: GCF_900188235.1. GTDB lineage: Bacteria > Bacteroidota > Bacteroidia > Flavobacteriales > Flavobacteriaceae > Lutibacter > Lutibacter agarilyticus. Next base: position 97,043 of record NZ_FZNT01000009.1, read on the forward strand.
CGATTTTAAATCAAATTCTAAAATTGTAGGGATTAGAATTTATTAAAAAAAAGAGACTGTCTTAATTACTGTTTTTGAGACAGTCTCTATTTTATGTTACAACGGAATATTTCCATGTTTACGGTCGGGCTTATTAATTTCTTTGTTTTCTAACATTTGAAATGCTTTTATTAATTTTCTACGTGTATTTTTTGGGTAAATTACTTCATCAATAAAACCACGTCTTGCCGCCCTATAAGGATCTGCAAATTTATATGCATATTCGGCTTCTTTTTCCTTCAGTTTTTCTTCAGAATTTTTAGCAGATTTAATTTCGTTTTTAAAAATAATTTCAGCAGCTCCTTTTGCACCCATCACAGCAATTTCAGCAGTAGGCCAAGCAAAATTCATATCAGCTCCAATATGTTTAGAGTTCATTACATCATAAGCTCCACCGTATGCTTTACGGGTAATTACTGTAATTTTTGGTACGGTAGCTTCGCTTAAAGCATACAATAATTTAGCACCATTTTTTATAATACCATTCCATTCTTGATCGGTTCCAGGTAAAAATCCAGGAACATCAACTAACACTAATAAAGGAATGTTAAAACAATCGCAAAAACGCGTAAAACGTGCTGCTTTAATAGAACTGTTTGTATCTAAACAACCTGCTAATTGCATTGGCTGATTGGCTACAATACCAATACTTCTTCCTCCCAGTCTTGCAAAGCCAATAATTATATTTTCGGCATAGTTTTTTTGAATTTCAAAAAATGAATCTTCATCAATAATACCCGTAATAACATCGAGCATATTGTATGGTTTATGTGCATCTTCAGGAATTAAACCAATTAAATGCGGTCTTAATTCTTCACCCAGTTCATAAGGGATTTTTTTGGTGGTTTCCTTATTGTTTTGAGGCATATAACTTAAAAGTGTTTTAAGATCTTCTAAGCATTGAATGTCGTTTGCAGCAGTTAAATGTGCTACACCCGATTTTGTTGAATGTGTACTAGCACCTCCTAATTCTTCTGAAGTAACTTCTTCATTAGTTACTGTTTTTACAACATTCGGACCGGTTACAAACATATAGCTAGTGTCTTCAACCATAATGGTAAAATCGGTCATAGCAGGTGAATAAACAGCGCCACCAGCACAAGGTCCCATAATAGCTGATAGTTGAGGAATAACACCCGAAGATTGTACATTTCTATGAAAAATATCGGCATAACCACCCAAAGATTTTACCCCTTCTTGAATACGTGCACCACCAGAATCATTTAAACCAATACACGGAGCACCAACCTTAACAGCGTGATCCATAATTTTACAAATTTTCTCGGCATGTGTTTCAGATAAAGCGCCTCCAAAAACGGTGAAATCTTGTGCAAAAACATAGACTAAACGCTCATTAATTGTTCCGTAGCCAGTGACTACACCATCACCAAAAAAGAGTTGATCTTCCATACCAAAATCAGTTGTTCTATGGGTAACCAAAACACCCATTTCTTCAAAAGACCCTTCGTCAAGTAAATAATTTATGCGTTCTCTAGCTGTAAGTTTTTTCTTAGCATGTTGTTTTGCAATGCGTTTTTCGCCACCTCCTAATTGCGCCAAAGCAACCCTTTTGTCTAATTTTTCAATTTTAGTATCCATTTGTTTATCCATAATGATCTATTTTGGCTGTTAATTATTAGGTAGTCTTAATTTTTTTTGATCTTCTAAATATAGTTTTAGCGCAACCAAAGCGGCTAACTCAGCCTCCTCACTTATTTCTGTTTGAAGTTTTTCGGGCGTATAATAATTTTTTACAAAATGTGTATCGAAATTACCAGACCTAAATGCTTCATGTTCACACACAAATTTACCAAATGGCAGCGTAGTCATGGCTCCTATAATCTTATAGTTATCTATGGCTTCAATCATTAATTGAATGGCTTCATCACGTGTTTTTCCGTAGGTAATTAATTTTGAAAGCATAGGATCGTAATAAATAGGTATATCCATTCCTTCTTCAAAACCATCATCAACTCTTATACCTTTTCCAACAGGAGGTTTATAAGTGCTTAAAAAACCAACGCTAGGTAAAAAATTATTTAAAGGATCTTCTGCATACACACGTAATTCAATTGCGTGACCATTTATTTTTAAATCACTTTGATTGAACGGAATGGCTTCACCTCTGGCAATGTTTATTTGTTGTTCAACTAAATCAACATCTGTAATTAATTCGGTTACAGGGTGTTCAACTTGTAGGCGCGTGTTCATTTCTAGAAAGAAGAAATTTAAGTCGCTATCAATTAAAAATTCTACAGTTCCTGCACCTATATAATCACAAGATTTGGCAACTAAAACAGCTGCTTGTCCCATTTTTTCTCTTAGTTCGGGAGTTAAAATTGATGAAGGAGCTTCTTCAACCACTTTTTGATGTCTTCGTTGTACACTACATTCTCTTTCAAAAAAGTGTAAAATTTTTCCGTGGCTATCAGCGAGTACTTGAATTTCAATATGACGTGGAGAAGTAATGTATTTTTCAATAAAAACAGCACCATCACCAAAGGCCGAAACAGCTTCACTAATAGCGCGTTCCATTTGGTTTTCAACATCTTTTTCCGATTCAACAACTCTCATTCCTTTTCCACCACCACCAGCTGCAGCTTTAATTAAAATAGGGAATCCTATTTCACATGCAATTTCAACAGCTTCTTTTGGGTTACTTATGGCTCTGTCAACACCAGGAACCATTGGTATATTGTAATCCTTAACAGCATCTTTTGCAGCTAATTTATCTCCCATCATTTTTATTGATTTCGACTTTGGACCTATAAAAATAATGTTATTTTTTTCGCATAATTTTGCAAAATCTGCATTTTCACTTAAAAAGCCATAACCAGGATGAATGGCGTCAACATTTAGTTTTTTTGCAGCATCAATAATTCGTTCTCCTACTAAATAAGATTTACTTGAAGGAGCTTCACCAATGCAAATGCATTCATCAGAAAATCGTACATGGGGTGCATTTCTATCAGCTTCAGAATATACTGCGACTGTTTTAATTCCCATTTTATGGGCCGTTTTCATAACTCTTATGGCAATTTCACCTCTATTTGCAATTAGTATTTTTTTCATTTCATTTTCTTTAAGCCATTTCAATTATTAATTCACCTTTTTCAACGGTAGCTCCACTTTTTACAGCGATACATTTAATAATGCCATCTTTTGGAGCACTAATAGTATTTTCCATTTTCATGGCTTCTAAAATTAGTAATGTGTCACCTTCATTAACTTGCTGACCTTCTTTAACGTTTATGCTTAAAATTAAACCAGGCATTGGCGCTTTAATATCATTTGCTTTTTTAGCAGTTCCAAGAGAAAACCCCATTTTGGTAATTAACTGATCTAATTGATTAGAGATATTAACAGTGTAACTATTAGCATTTACTTTTATAATATATTCCTTGTTGTAGAAGTCTGATTTTTTAAGCTTAATGTCGAAGGATTTATTGTTATTAATCACGTGGAACTGTGATTGTGCTAAATTTAATAAATCTAGTTGGTCTGCATCAGAATTTTTTAAATCGAATTCAAATGAATTATCGACTCTTACTTTAAAATTTTTGTCCATAGTGGTTAAAATTGTTGTTGGTTAACTGCAGAAAATATATTTGAATTATATAAAGTTAAGATATTTTTCAATACTAAAATTAAACAATTGTAATTTTTGTTACTAAAAGTGCTTTTTTTAGGTTTATAATTAGGTTTTAATTGCGAGATATCTAAAAATAGAATTGTAAAGATGATGATAGTGAAATTAGTGTTTATAGCGATTAGGTTTATTGAATAATGTTTTCTTTACTACATTATCAGAATTGTAACGTTTATTAATCCTTATTTATAATGAGTCTGTATAAATTTAACCCATAGGTCGTTTATCTTGTTTACCCTGTTAAAATAGAATATAAATATGAAAAAAGAGTTGTATATTATTGAAGTTATGCGGATTAACTTTGTTGTATAAAATTAAAAACCAAAATCATGAGCTTAAAAAAACAATATTTAAAAAGTAAACCAGTTTGTAAAGTAACATTTTCAATGGATAAAGAAGCTGTTGCAGGTGCTGGAAAAGTAGATTTATTAGGAGAATTTAACAACTGGAATACTGCCGAGCCAGTTAGTATGAAAAAGTTAAAAAATGGAACTTTTAAAGTTACTATTGATTTACCTTCTGAAACTGAATTTCAATTCAAATATTTGTTAGATGGTGAAAAATGGATTAACGATGATAGCGCTGATAAATATGTAAATAGTGGGTTAGGAGCAGAGGAAAATTCTGTTGTTAGTTTATAAGTTATACATAACTTTATATAATTAAAAAAGAGAGTTTGGGTAAACTCTCTTTTTTATTTTACTACTAACTAAAAAAATCAAAAACATTACTTATTTGAATAAGTAATTGAATTATGATGTAAATTTAATTACATTTTTTAGTTAGAATAATGACTTTTATCAGTTCTCCAAAAATAATTCGCTAAAGTAACATTTGTTGCTTTTTTTATTACCTAAAAGCTGTGTATTGAACTATTAATACTAGCATTTTGTCAAATGCACTATTATTAAATAATTGACTTGTTTTAAATTACTCCTTTTTAAATTCAATTACTTTTTTATCATCTTTACCTTTATGCTGGATTAAACTGGTAATTACAATTACAATCATTGTTAACACTACTGTTAATCCCATTTAATTGATCCTTGTAAGATTAAGAAATAATAAGTTTTCAGATCAGTCTTTGTTATATTACTTTAAAATACTTTGTAATAGGAATTTAATACAATTCTTTATACCTGTTGGTATAACTGTAACAACCAAGCAGGTGTTCTATTTGTTTGTTCTAATGATTGTAAGTTTATATTTTTATAATGTGGTAAGTTTATTTGTTTTTAATAATTAAATTTTTAAAGATTATATAGATTAAAAACAAATAAAAATAACAATGTCAGGATTGTACAAGATAGTTGCTTGAAATATAATTAGTTAATTTGTATTACTATTTAAAAGTATGTATTGTAAGATTCTATAATACATTTATTTTAAAGTATGAAAATTGATAATTTCATAAGTAGTTTGTTTAGATTTGGTTAAAATTCTTTAATAAAATTAATTTTATTAAAGAATTTTTTTTGTGCTATCTTTATTCTCAGGATAGTGCAGGATGGCGCTTCTTTTGCTTAATTATATATTTATGCTCAAATATATTTAAACGAAATCACACATAATAACATCGTATTTTTATGCAAAAATTCAATTTTTTATTAGGTATTTTATTATCCCTAACTTGTTTTAAAAATGTTTTAGCTCAAGAAAAAAAGGCACACAAGGATAAACCAAATATTATTTTTATACTAACTGATGATCAACGGTTTGATGCTATTGGTTATGTAGGTAATAAGTATGTGCATACACCGCAAATGAATGATTTGGCTGAAGCCGGAACTTATTTCAATAATGCAATTGTAACTACGCCTATTTGTGCTGCAAGTAGAGCTTCAATATGGACAGGTTTATATGAACGTTCTCATAATTATAATTTTCAAACTGGAAATATAAGAGATGAGTATATGGCAAACTCTTATCCGATTTTACTTAGGAAAAACGGATATCATACTGGGTTTTACGGTAAATTTGGAGTGAAATATGGAGATTTGGAAAGTCAATTTGATGAATTTGAAGATTATGATAGAAATAATCGTTTCCCTGACAGAAGAGGTTATTACTACAAAACAATTGATAAAGATACGGTACATTTAACACGTTATACTGGACAGAAAGCTCTAGATTTTATCGATAAAACATCAAGTGAGCAACCTTTCTTGTTATCGCTAAGTTTTAGTGCGCCGCACGCACATGACCGAGCTGAAGATCAATATTTTTGGCAAAACACTACCAATAATTTACTAGCTGATACCACAATTCCTGGTCCAGTACTTGCTGATGATAAGTATTTTGATGCGCAACCTGAAATTGTAAAAAAAGGGTTTAATAGATTGCGTTGGACATGGCGTTATGATACTCCTGAAAAATACCAACACAGTTTAAAAGGGTATTACCGTATGATTGCAGGTATAGATCTAGAAATAGCTAAAATACGTGAAAAATTAAAAGAAAAAGGATTAGATAAAAACACCGTTATTATTGTAATGGGTGATAATGGTTATTTCCTTGGAGAGCGTCAAATGGCAGGTAAATGGTTAATGTATGATAATTCTATAAGAGTGCCATTAATTATTTTTGATCCAAGAGTTAACAAGCATCAAGATATTGATGAAATGGCTTTGAATATTGATGTTACTTCAACCATTGCAGATATTGCAGGTGTTTCAATACCAGATTCTTGGCAAGGAAAAAGTTTAATGCCATTAGTGAAAAATGAAAAAACTTCAATAGAAAGAGATACAATTCTTATTGAGCATATTTGGGATTTTAGTGAAATTCCTCCAAGTGAAGGTGTTCGTACTTCAGAATGGAAATATTTTAGATATGTAAACGATAAATCTATAGAGGAATTATACAATTTGAAAAAAGATCCTCTAGAAACTAACAATCTTATCGGTAAGAAAAAATATCAAAAAGTTGCTGCTAACTTAAGGTTGAAGTGTGACGAATTAATCAAGAAAAATAGCAATAAATTTAGAACAGCACCTTCCGATTTAACAGTTGAGTTAATCAGAGAGCCAAGCACTGATGTTGAAATATTTGATTTAAAACCAGAATTTGGTTGGACAGTTGCTAATGAATCTAAATTTCAGTCGGCTTATCAATTATTAGTTGCTTCATCAAAAGAAATTATTGATGCAAATAATGGTGATGTTTGGGATAGTGAACGTGTAAGTTCAAATGCATCAACAAATGTTGAATATGCTGGCCCTTCATTAGAAGTGGGCAAAAAGTATTACTGGAAAGTTAGAATTTGGGATGAAGAAAATAGGTTAGTTGATTATTCTGAGGCTCAAAAATTTACTACAGGTAAAAGTGATAGTTATATAATTTCTACTGAAAATAAATTTGTTGTCAGTAAAATTAAACCTGTGAAGTTTGAAAATAGAGGAGATTTCTATTTTATGGACTTTGGAAAAGCAGCTTTTGCTACTATAGATTTTACATACAAAGCAAAAACACCACATACTTTAACCATACGTATAGGAGAACAATTAGAGGGTGAAAATATCAATAGAACACCTGCGAAAAAGAGTAATATTCGTTATCAAGAGTTAAAAGTTGATGTGAAACCGGGCCAAACAACGTATAGAATTCCTGTTCAAACAGATGAAAGAAATACAAGACCTAACAAAGCAATTCCATTGCCAGAAGGATTTCCTCCGTTAATGCCATTTAGATATGCTGAAGTTGAAGGTGCTCAAGAATCTATTTCTGCTGAAAACTTTGAACAATTAGCATATCATACGTATTGGGATGAAGAAGCTAGTAGCTTTGAAAGTAACAATGATATTTTAAATCAAGTTTGGGATTTATGTAAATATTCAATAAAAGCAACAACTTTTAACGGTTTATATGTTGATGGTGATAGAGAGCGAATTCCTTATGAAGCCGATGCTTATTTAAATCAGTTAAGTCATTATACTGCGGATAGAGAATATGCTATGGCAAGACGAACCATAGAGTATTTTATGCAACACCCAACTTGGCCAACAGAATGGCAACAACACGTTCCTTTATTAATTTATGCAGATTATATGTATACAGGAAATACGGAACTTATTGAGCGTTATTATGAAGCATTAAAACATAAATCATTGTATGAATTATCTAACGAAGATGGTTTAATTACTTCAACAAAAGTAGATGCTGATTTTATGCGTAAATTAGGTTTCCCTGATGGTTATAAAAAACCATTAACTGATATTGTAGATTGGCCATCAGCAAATTTTAATGGAAGTAAAACAAAAGGAGAACGTGATGGTTTTGTATTTAAACCTTACAGTACTGTAATTAATGCATTTTTTTACGAGAATATGAAAATTATGGCTGAATTTGCTAAAATTCTTGGTAAAACACAAGAAGTATTAGACTTTGAATTAAGAGCAGCTAAAGCTAAAAAAGCGGTAAATGAACAAATGTTTGACAAAGAACGTGGTATTTATGTAGATGGAATTGGTACAGATCACGCATCTTTACACGCTAATATGATGCCATTGGCATTTGGGCTGGTTCCTGAAGAACATTTTCAATCGGTTGTTGATTTTGTAAAATCACGTGGAATGGCTTGTAGTGTTTATGGCGCTCAATTCTTAATGGACGGTTTATACAACGCTGGTGAAGCAGATTATGCATTAGAATTATTAACAAGTAAAGATAAAAGAAGTTGGTATAATATGATTCGTATTGGTTCTACTATTACTTTAGAAGCTTGGGATTTAGAATATAAAAACAATTTAGATTGGAATCATGCTTGGGGAGCAGTACCAGCAAATACAATTCCTAGAGGTTTGTGGGGTATTAAACCAAAAACACCTGGATTTAGCATTGCTACCATTAAACCTCAAATGAGTAAATTAAAATCTAGTGCTATTGAAGTTCCAACTGTTTTAGGAACTATAAAAGCTAGTTATAAATTTAACGGTGCAAGATTACAAACCTATGAAATTGAGATTCCAGCAAATATGGTGGCAGAATTTTCGTTAAATTCTTTAGACGGAAAGAATCTTATTCATAATGGTAAAAAAGTCCCATCGGCTTTTGATATGATCCGATTAGAGCCAGGTAAACATACTATAAAGTTAGTGATAAACTCTTTTTAAGAAGAATTTAATCTAAAAGGATACCTCGTGGACTTTCTTCGAGGTATTTTATTTTAAATAAGTAATTATGAAAACTTTTTTTACAATAATTTTTTCAGTACTTGTATTAAGTGCTGCTAATGCACAAGATAAGATACTGTCGGCAAGTTTAATTGACAACTCCAAAATAGCAGACAATGGTTTGTATTTTAATGGAACAAGTGGCGTTGATTACCAATTTTCGCCACGTATATCACCTCATGGCGATTGTGTAGATGTTGTAAATGGTTATGTTTTTGTAACATGGTATAAAGGCGGCATGGATAAGCGTAATGTAATGCTATCTAGGAAAAAATTAGACGACCCAACAGCAAATTGGGTTACTATAGAATTTCCACATCAACATGTTGGTTATCGTGGTACAGACCCAACCAAAGGAGATTCGCACAATACAATAGCTATTGGTATAAGTACCATAGACGGTACTATTCACTTACTATATGATATGCATGCTTATAGTGAAACTTCTTTACCAAATGATTTTTTTAATTACTCAGTTTCTGAAAAAAACAAAGCTTTTGTGCCAGACTCAGAGTTTAACTTAAGTATTTTTAAGCCAAAGCAAAACTATTTAAAATTAGGTGAAAATTATAACCGTATTACATATCCAATGCTTCACAGAGCAGATGACGGAAGTCTTTTGGTAAGATATAGAGTAGGTGGTTCGGGTAATGGAGATATTGTTATGGCGCATTATAATGGTACAAGCTGGACTGATAACTGGTTATTTCATAATGGTACTTTACCTTTGCCTGATAGAAACAATATGTATGGTGGAGAGCGTTTTTTAAATGGAAAGTTCTATTCAGGTTTCTCTATACGCTATGCAAATAACAATTCAGATACGCCAACCAATGGTTATTCATACAATAGTGGCTTGTATTATGCTTATACCAATGGCATACCTAAAGATCAGTCTACTCAATGGTTTGATGTAAATGATAACCCTATTACATTACCTATAATAAATAATTTAGATCCAAACCTAGATCCTGTTCAAATAGGGCAGCCAGGAGATGATTATGGAACAACAACCAACCCAAGAAATACAAGTGATCCTGCTTGGACTGTTACCGAAAGCGGTGCTATACACTTTGTTACTAGAGTAGATAATATAAATGTGCATTACTATAAAAAAGCCTTAGATGCTAACTTTTCAAGTAATTCTGGTGGTATAATTCCTAATCCAGAAGTAAGAGGTGAAATTTACAGTTATAAAAACCACGTATTTATGGTTGAACTTTTAGCCGGAAAAGTGAATGTAAAATCAACATTAGAAGGACAAAACGACTGGAATATTGTATTTACAGATGATGGAACAGAAAACTTTATGCATTTTGATGCTTTTGTTGAAGGAAATAAATTATACGTTTATTTGATGGAAAATACCAGTGGAGATGCAAGACCTTTGCATTTAAAAGTATTTAATCTATCTGAAGTAGATGCTCCCGTAGTGGAGCTTCCAGACTACAAACTCGAAGCCGAGAACTTTACCACGGCTTCCTCAGATATTGTTATTGAAGATAATCCTGCAGCTTCAAATGCCAAAGTAATTGGTTCTTTTTCTAGCAATCAGTTTTTAGAATATAGATTTCAAGTAACCACACCTGGGCCTTATGATTTTATTTTGTTTGCAGCAAATAGAAATAGAGACGATTCTATTATGGATATTGAAATAAATGGTGTTATGTATAGTAGTGTTTTAATTACCCGTTCCTTTGATTGGAATGTGTTTTTAGAAACGACTATTCCAGATATAAACCTCGTTCTAGGAGAAAATGTGATCAAACTAACTCAAAAAAGATCGTTATCTAGTGAACCTGATAAAATTGAGTTGTATCTTAAATCAACTTTAGGTGTTGGTGATTTGGAACAAAAAAAGTTAACTATTTATCCAAATCCTAGTAATGGTATATTTCATATTAAAACCAATATTCCTAACCCTAATTATAGCATAAAAACCATGTTAGGTCAGATTTTAGAAAAAGGTGTTTTAAGAAATAATGTATTGAATCTCTCAAACTATGCTGTAGGTATTTATTATATTGAATTATCTTCTGAAGAAGGAAGATTGGTTAAAAAGATAGTCATAGAATAATAATAGAAGAGAGTTAAATTCAAAAATAATCTAATAATAGTAGTTCAATCTTGAATGTTAGTAATCTGTGATAGAAAAAGGAATAAACTATACTGTAAATATTTTAAATGTATAAGAAATGACTAAGTTATCTGCATATATTGTAAGTTTATTCCTTTTTTTAAACACTTTAAGTTTAGTTGCTCAAAAAATTGAGCGACCTTTTATTTGGGTTGAACATAAAGATAGAGTAGAAATTCTTGCTAAAATTGAAAATGAAGCTTGGGCAAAACAGTTTTACAATAATTTCAAACAACGCTTAGATACTGATATTATTTTATATAAACAATCACCAAAAGAATTTATTGCAAAACTTCCTTTCGATTGGTCTAAGCAAGAAGTAGAAAAAACACCACCTTTAAAAACATATAATAACTTTACAGAATCAAATAGTTCTGATAGATTTATACTAAATAAATACCTACAAATAGGTGTAGATTGCAGTGTGTTGTATTTTTTAACAGAAGATGAAAATTACGCACAATGTGCTGCAGCTATTTTGCATGCATTTGTTGAAGGAGTTTTACAACTTACACCTTCTAAAGAATTAGGGAATGGTGGTTGGATTTACCCTACAGACTATTTAAGAGAAGCGCGTGTTTTTGGAGCTCAAGTACCCATTATATACGATTTTATTGCACTTTATTTAGAAAAGAACAATAAAGTGTATGATATTGGAAAAAATGATTTCACTAAATTTTCAGAAGAAAACGCTCAAAAGGTTTTTTTAACCTATGCAAATTTAGCAGCTTATCACGGGCATAGAGGTTCAAATTGGTCGGTTTTAATGTCGTTTAGTTTGGTTCAAAATGCCTTGGCATTGAATAATTTAGAAGAACGAAAAAAGTATGTAGATTTTTATTTAGAAGAAGGAACTAGTAAGCAAGATGCCTTGCCCGATATTTCAGCAAACTATAAAAAAGAAGGAGATGTGTATCCTGAAACTTCACAATATTCAAATGGAGTAGCTGCCTATACAACACGAATGCTGCTGATTTTAAACAAATACAACCCAAGTTTAAAATTAGGACAAAAGTATTATAAAATTCCTTTTTCATTAGATAGATGGAATAAGCTTCATTATCCAAATAATGAAATTATTAGATTTGGAGACGGGCACAGGAAGTTTGGTGTACAGTATGCATCTTATGATATGGCCTATCTTTTAGGTGAACAAGATGGCGTAGGAAAACTTACAAATAAATTTGGCCCACTGATAACTAAAAGTATTCAGGAAGGTAAGTATGATAGAGCAAATGTAGGTAAACGTTCTGATGGTGCATCTGTATATTTTACACCAACACAATTATTGTGGCTTCATAAAACAAAAGAATATTCAGTTGAAAATACTGTTTTACCTAGAACAGATGATTTTTCTCATGCAGGTGTTTTTTTACAGCGCAATTTAAGTTCAACAAATAATCCTGATGATGGTTTAATGTGTTTTGTTGGTGGTGCGCATATGGTTCATGGGCATGCAAGTGGAATGGATATGGAGTTGTATGGCTTGGGTGAAGTACTTGGAGTTGACCACGGACGTGGACAATATAGAACAGATTTACATGAAAACTATTCTAGATTATTTGCAGCGCACAATTCAGTAATTGTAAACGGAGCAAGTCAAGGGGAAGGTGATTGGGTGAATTTAGGAATGAATACTGTTGAATTAGTAACCATGGAGCCAATGCCTTTAGAAAAGGCAATTTCACCAAATCATTCTTTTACAAGAACTCGTTTTTTAGATGATAAAGGAGATAAAGCCGAAGCAACACAAGAAAGAACCTTGGCGTTAATTAGAACCTCGCCAACTACTGGGTATTATGTTGATGTTTTTCGTTCAAAATCTGCCTTGCCAAATGAGTATCACGATTATTTGTATCATAATATTGGAGATGAATTAAATTTTTTAAACAAAGATTTAGATTTAAAATCTGATGAAAATAGATTCAATGCAAATGCCAATGATAAGCATATTAGAAATAGAAAATATAGAAATCCAGGGTGGCATTTTTTTAAAGAAGTAAAATCATCAAGCATTTATGAAGCTGATATAAAAGCTCAGTTTGAGCTAAATAAACTCAGCAAAAAATCTTATATGAATGTTTTTGTTGTAGGAAATAAGAATAGAGAATACACCAAAGTAATGGCACCTAAAACTTTTGAAGCACCAGTAGCTTATGAAAATTTACCAACGCCTACATTGGTTATTCGTCAAAAGGGAGAGGCTTGGACAAATCCTTTTGCTGTAATTTATGAACCAAGTTTTGATGAAAATTCAAAAAATGGAATTCAATCTGTAACTAAACTAGAAAATAATGGCGTTTTTAAAGGTTTTAAAGTTGTTAGTAAAATAGAAAGTAAAATTTGCACACAATACATTATCAATCAAAATCAAAAAGGAGTTTATGAACATAAAGAACTAGAAATTTCTTTTAAAGGCGCCTTTGCAGTTTTAACTTTTGATAAAAATAATAAACTACAAAATAGTTACATAGGAGAAGGAGATTCTTTAACTGTTGGTCAAGTTCAAATGCAGTCAAAAAATATGCAACCAATAGCAGCTTACATTGAATTTTTAAATGAAGATTATAAGATAAATGCTACCGAAAATACTGAATTTAATATCAATAATTAACAGTTGTTACAAGCTTAATTTTTTTAAATTATTTATTGAAAAGTAATTCTACATCGTTATAATAGCTAAATTTTTAAAACACCATAATAGTACAGGATAAACTTCATTTTACTAAATATTACATTTAACAACTGTAAGACAAATTATATGAGAAAAAGGGTAATAAATACATTGTTTTTGTTGAATACGCTGATAGCTGTACTTGCTCAAAATCCTATTGTGCCAAATCAAGGATTGAATGATCCTCATATTCATATTTTTAATGATACCGCTTATGTGTACGCATCTCATGACAGATCAGCTGATGATAAGGCATTTATTATGGAAGATTGGTGGATTTGGTCTTCTCCAGATTTAGTGAACTGGACAAAACGTAGTGTTTTAGATCCAAAAAATACTTATATAGGAGAAGGTTTTCAGGGTTGTTGGGCAACTGATGTTGGCGAAAAAGATGGTAAATACTATTGGTATTTTTCAGAAAAAAATCAACAGACGGGTGTTGTAGTTGGTGATTCTCCTGTAGGTCCTTGGAAAGATCCTTTAGGAAAACCATTATTAGCATCAGATTTAACGCCAACAGATGAGTATGATATGGCTATTTTTGAAGATAATGGAGAGCATTACATTATTTTTGGTGTATGGGATTACTATATAGCAAAGCTAAATTATGATATGATAAGTTTGGCTGAAAAACCAAGAAAACTAATCATAAACAACCCAAGAGGTCCATACAATCCTGATGGTAAGAATCTTGAAAAACCAACGGATGACAAACCATTTGTTCATAAAAACAACGGTAAATATTATTTATCTTGGGGTTGTTTTTATGCCATGTCTGATAATTTATATGGCCCGTACGATTATAAAGATTCAGTAATAAAAGAAGAAAGTTTTGCCAAAGGGTATGATGCGCCAACTTGGCCAAACGGATTTTTACAAGGGCGTCACGGTTCATTTTTTCAATGGCACAACCAATGGTATTATACCTATTGTGATATGAGTCAAACAGGAAATCGTTATTTTAGAGACGCTTTTATTAGTTACATTCATTATAAAGAAAATGGAGAAATAGCAACCATTAGAGTTGATGGAGTAGGTGTTGGTCAATACAATGCTAACCAATCTAAAATTGAAGCCGAAGATTATTTTAAAACAGATGGACTTGTAAAAAAAGAGTTTGGTAACAATTTTGTAGTAGAAACCACAGCGAATAAAAGTTATTTAAATTATCCGAATATAAATGGTTTGGATGTATATAGTAAAATTAATTTCAAATTATTAGCGCCAAGTGGAGGTGAATTCTCTATTGAAATTCGAAAAGATAATTTACAGGGTGAATTGGTGGGTAGTAAAAAAATCACCATTAATAGTAACAATAAATTGGAAGATGTAATAATTACACTTTCAACATTAAATCAAAAAGAAAATCTCTATTTTTTAATAGAACAATTAAACAATAAACCGTTACAAATAGAATCATTTACATTTTTAAAATAAAACAATATATAAATAATTAAATAATGAAGAAATTACTCATACTGCCTATTTTGGCTATTTACGTTCTTGTACATTCTTGTGCGGAGTCATCATCTAATGGAAAAGATTACAAAGATGCATCTTTGTCTATAGATGAACGTGTAGAAGCTTTATTACCGCTAATGTCTTTGGAAGAAAAAGTAGCTCAAATGCGAATTTTTCATGCAAATATTGGTGTGAAATCTGACGAAAATGGAAAGTTAATCCTTTCAGAGAGAGTTGTTAAAAAATTAAAAATAGGTATTGCTGGTATTAAAAACCCAGGAGAACATATTGATGCAGTTGCCGCAGCGAAATTAAATAACGAACTTCAAAAGTATATTATAGAAAACAATAGATGGGGAATTCCAGCATTGTTTGTTACTGAATCATACAACGGAGTAGATGCTGAAGGTTGTACAAAATTTGGAAGACCAATAGCATCAGCAGCATCATTCAATCCAGAACTGGTTAAAAGACAATGGGATGTTGTAGGTAGAGAAGCACGTTTGCGCGGTATGCATATGTGCCATTCTCCTGAAGCAGATTTAGTGAGAGATCCTCGTTTTGGAAGAATGAGTGAAGCTTTTGGTGAAGACACTTATTTAACAACTCAAATGGTAACAAGTGCTATTAAAGGTGTTCAAGGAGATTATGAAGGTTTAGGGAATGGTACGCATATTGGAGCTGTTGCAAAACACTTTGCAGGGTACGGACAAGTATTAGGTGGTTCAAACTTTGCAGCTATTGAAATTTCTGAACGTACATTAATTGATGAAATTTATCCACCGTTTGAAGCAGCTGTAAAAGATGCTCAAACATTAGGAGTTATGGCTTCTCACGGAGATTTAAACGGTATTGCTAGTCACGGAAACCCAGCTTTATTAACAGGTGTGTTGCGTGACGATTGGGGATTTAATGGTTACGTAGTTTCAGATTCAAATGACATTGCTCGTTTGTATTACTTTATGAAAGTAGCCGAGTCTCCTGAAGCAGCTGCTTTAATGGGATTAGAAGCAGGTATTGATATTGATTTATATGCCGAAGATTCTTACGCATATCTTCCAGAAATGGTAAAAACAAACCCTGAAATTGAAAAATTAATCGATAGATCGGTTAGAAGAGTTTTAAGAACAAAATTCATTTTAGGTTTATTTGACAATCCTTATATCGATATTCCTGAAGTTGAAAAAGGAGTGCGTGCAGCATCATCATTAGCGTTGGCTAAAGAATCTGATTTAGAATCTGTGATTTTATTGAAAAATGAAAATGAAGTATTGCCGTTAAATAAAAACAAATCGCTTAAAATTGCACTTTTAGGACCGCTTGTTAAAGAAAATACAAAAGCGATGTTTGAATCAGTAACAGGTTCAAATATCAAATATGTTGCAGAAAAAGGATTTAATCTTACTGATGGAAGTAAAGGAGCTCCTAACTTATTAGAAAAAGATCCAAAAGCAATTGCTAAAATGGTAAACATGGCAAAAGGAGCTGATGTAGCTATCTTGTTTTTAGGAGGTGATGAGCATACTTCAAAAGAAGCGTTTTTCAACAAAGCTTTAGGAGATAGAGCAACTATAGATCCTGTTGGAGCACAAGATGAATTAATAGAAAAAATTAAGGCTACCGGAAAACCAGTAATTGTAGTGTTAAAACACAGACGTACATTGTCTATCAACGTTATTGCTGAAAAAGCAGATGCTATTTTAGATACCTGGGATTTAAGTGAATTTGGTGATGAGTCTACAGCAAGAATTATCTTTGGAGAAGTTTCACCTTCTGGTAAATTACCTGTTACAGTACCAAGATCTATCGGTCAAATGCCTTTTCACTATAGCATGAAAGAAATCAATTACAAAAAAGGGTATTTATTTCTTGAAGACGGACCAATTTACTCGTTTGGTTATGGTTTAAGTTATGCTTCTTTTGAGTATTCAGATTTAAAATTATCAAGTAATGAAATTACTCCTTATAGCGAAATTGAAGTAAGTGTAACTGTAAAAAATACAGGTAAAGTAAAAGCTAAGGAAGTGGTTCAAATGTATATTAAAGATGAAATAGGTTCGGTTACAAGACCAGATAAAGAATTGAAAGCATTTGATAAAATTGAATTAAACCCAGGTGAAGCTAAAACAGTTACATTTAAAATTACACCAAAAATGTTAGAGTTTACAGGTCTTCAAATGACTAAAGTTTTAGAAGCAGGAGATTACACAGTTAAAGTGGGAACTTCTTCAAGTACACATATAGAAACAGCGTTTAAACTAAAAAAATAAAAAAATGGTAAATAAATCATTATTAAAATTAGTTGTACTAGTAACAATTTTTAGTATTTCAATTGTTCAAAAATCAACTGCCCAAGATGCCTTAGATAAAGCAGCAATTGAAGCTTCCATGATAAAAGCTTTAGAGTGGCAAGAAGCACATCCTATTTTTGCATTAGCACCAACCGATTGGACTGAAGGTGCTTATTATACAGGTGTAGTGCGCGCGCATAAAACCACCAAAGATCAAATATATATGGCTGCCTTAAAAAACCAAGCGTATTGGAATAATTGGCAAACGTATACGAGACTACATCATGCCGATGATGTTGCTATTTCATACAGTTACATATATATAGGTATGAATGATAAAAGAAAAGGTTTTGTAGATTTAGAGCCAACTAAAAACTTCTTAGATGCACATTTATATGAAGATGATGTATGGAAACAAGGAACAAGAAAAAATGAAATGGGTCAAACTATTTTATGGTGGTGGTGCGATGCTTTATTTATGGCGCCTCCAGTTTTGAACTTGTATGCTAAACACACAAAACAGCCAAAGTATTTAGACGAGATGCATAAATTTTATATGCAAACGTACAATCAGTTATACGATGAAGATGAGCAACTGTTTGCAAGAGATATGCGTTACGTTTGGAAAGGTTCAAAAAAAGATAAAAAAGAAGAAAACGGTAAAAAAATATTTTGGTCTAGAGGAAATGGCTGGGTACTTGGTGGTTTAGCATTAATTTTAGATGATATGCCAAAAGATTACGAACATTATTCTTTTTACGAAAACTTATACAAAGAAATGGCTGCTAGAATTTTAGAATTACAACCTGAAGATGGTTTGTGGAGAACAAGTTTGTTATCTCCAGAGTCTTACGAACATGGTGAGGTAAGTGGTAGTGGTTTTTATACATTTGCTTTAGCTTGGGGTGTAAATAATGAATTGTTAGATAAGGATGTATATACGCCTGCAGTAAAAAAAGCTTGGAATGCATTAGCTAAATGCCAACACGAAAATGGAATGATTGGTTGGGTTCAAAACATTGGGGCATCTCCAGAACCAGCATCTTATGATAGCTGGCAAAACTTTGGTACAGGCGCTTATTTAATGGCAGGAAGTGAAGTATTAAAATTAGATAAATAGTCTTTTATACTATTAAAATAACAACGTTAAGTGTGGTTTTAAGTACCTAATTTTTATAGGTAAATAAAATACGCTTAGCGTTTTTTTATGCAAAACAGGATAGTGCAGGATTGTTTATATAGCTATAATATAGATATTTAGTCTCTAATCTTAAATTTTATAATATGAAAACAAAATTACACAAAACTTTATTATTTTTATTAGTAACAGTATTTGCGTTGCAAGTACAAGGGCAAGCCTTTGTTACAGGTACACTTGGTACTTACAAAATTAAAGTACAAGGTACAAATCTTTATTTAACACAGTCTACTACTACTGATGCTGTAACGTATGAAACAGAAGTTATTGGTAGTGACACACAGCTGTTTATAATTAACGATCATCCCGATTTAGAATATTATTCTATTACGTCTAAAATTGTAGGTAAAGGAGCGTTAGAGACTTTAAGTATAGATACTGATAAACCAGCATTAGGCTGCAAAGGTAATCTTGCTGGAGGGGTTGGACAACAGGATAAATGGAATCTTACCAGAGGCGTAGGTACTCAAATTTTCCTAGAAAGTGATCCTACTGATACAGGTTGGGATGGGAAATCTAAAAGAAGATTTCAAGATTATGCAGAGGGAGCTCCAGCCTTACTTAATGGAGGAACAGCTGTAGCATTTGACTGGATTTTTGTAGAAGGGTTGACATTAAGTAATGAAGAATTTGATACAAGTGCTTTTTTCATGTCTAATCTTGTTAATGACCAATTAACAATTCAAGGGCTTCCTTCTAATGTAAAACAAATTGCTGTTTATTCTTTATTAGGTCAAAAATTAATAACTAAAGAAGTAAGTTCAGAATCTTTAAACATGAATGTTAGTTCATTAAAAACAGGTATGTATATTGTTGATTTTATTGGAGAAAACGGACGATTTACAAAAAAGATCATCAAACAATAAGTAAATAAGTATTTTACTTAAAAAAGGACTATCTAATATCTTAGGTAGTCCTTTTTTTGTATAAGTACTTAAAAATCAAATTTTTTTTTAAGTTCAAATAGTTGAAAATGTAAGCATTTTACGAATGCATCTAAAATTAGATATAAATGAAAAACTTTTTAGTAGTACTTACTTTTTTTAGTATTGCAATTTGCACAGCACAAAGTCAAGAAAAACCAAATATTCTTTGGATTACTTGCGAAGATATTAGTCCTTACTTAGGTTGTTACGGTTTTCAACAAGCTCAAACTCCCAATTTAGATAAATTAGCAAGTGAAGGTATTCGTTTTACAAATGCTTATGCTAATGCGCCAGTTTGTGGTGTAGCACGTACAACATTACTTACAGGTATGTATGCACCAACAACAGGAACGCATAATTTTAGAACAAATACAAAATTACCAGAAAGTATTCCTGCGTACCCTAAAATATTAAGAGAAGCAGGTTATTATTGTACCAATAATTATAAGAAAGATTACAATTCTAGTTACGAAACAGATAAAAGTTTGTGGGATGAATCTAGCAAAAAAGCACATTACAATACCCGAAAGCCAGGACAACCATTTTTCGCTGTGTTTAATATCATTCAAACACATGAAAGTCAATTAGCTGAAGATAAAATAAAAGAGTATGTTGCAAATGGAGACCTTCCAAAAAAGCCTAGAATTAACCCATCAGCTATTGTGTTACCACCTTACCATCCTGATGTTCCAGAAATAAGAGTAGATTGGGCAAGGTTTCATGATTTAATCACATTAATGGATAGAAAGGTAGGAGAACTGTTACAAGAATTAAAAGATAAAAATCTAGAGGAGAATACCATTGTATTTTTCTATTCAGATCACGGTGGAATGTTGTCACGGTCTAAACGTTACCTGTATAATGTAGGAACACAAGTACCTTTTATAGCCTATTTTCCTAAAAAGTGGAGGCATTTAGTATCCTATCAACCAGGAAGTACTGAAGATGGTTTTGTGAGTTTTGTCGATTTTCCAAAAACCTTGCTATCTATCGCAAATTGTCCAGTTCCTGAGAAAATGCAGGGTAAAGTATTTTTAGGGAAAGACAAGGAAGCAAAACCAAATTATGTTCATTTTTATAGAGACCGTATGTCTGAACGTTACGATTTTAATAGAGCTGTAACAGATGGTGAATATTATTTAATCCAAAATTTTGTTCCTCACAGGCCAAGAGGTCGTTCTACAAGATATGGTTATACTGTGCAACAAAATTGGAGAGCTAATGAAGAAAGCTTTGCTAATGGTAACTCAAATGCTGTACAATCACAATTTTATCAGCCAAAAGAAACGGTTGAATTATTCAATACAAAAAACGATCCTTGGCACATTAAAAGTATTGCTGAAGAAAATGAAAGCGTTGAAAAATTAGCAGAATTATCTCAAGAATTAGATCGATGGATGATTGAGATACGTGATATTGGTTGTATACCAGAACCAATGTTTCATGATTTGGTTGGCGAAGGTAAAAAGTACGCAACTATATACGAATATGCACAAAGTGATGCCTATGAAATAGAAAAAATACTACCTATTGCAAAACTTGCAGCACAAGGTTCTTTGGAGAATAAGAATGATTTTTTAGCTTTTATAGAAGATTCAAACCCAATTATTAGATATTGGGGTGCTTACGGTATTTTTAGAATTGCTCAAAATGATACAACAATTCAAGAAAAATTGATTCAATCAATAGAAAAAGAGCCTATTCCTGTAAACAGACTTATAGCTGCACAAGCATTAGCATTATCAGGTGCTAAAGAAAAGGCTTTTGAATATTTACATAAAGAAACTAAAAATGCTCGTGATGGTTATGTGTTTTTATTTGGTCTAAACGCATTGCAATATTCACATACTGATGAGTTTTTAACAAAGCAAGATTGGATAGATTTTAAAGCCCAAACTTTTGAAACCGATGCTGCCATAGATAAATTTGGAAAAGAATACAGTAAACGTATTATGAATGATGCATTGGCACTTTGGCCTAATAGACGAGTAGTTGATTAACGATTAAAAAAAAGTAATTTAATAATATTAAAAAAACCGCAATCCTTAAATGGAATGCGGTTTTTTAATATAAATTTTTTAAACTTCTTAGTTATTCAAAATGGGGAAATATTTGTTAAAGAGAATCTCTATCAATAAAATTAAAAGGTACTTTTACCTTCCCTCGTTGATTGTTTAAAATCATATTGGCAGCAGTTTGTCCCATCACTTTAAAATCGGTAGAAATTACAGTAATTCCTAATAGCTCTTTTAAAGGGGTGTCGTTGTATGAAATAACTCCAATATCTTCACCCAGTTTATACTCAATTTCTCGTACTTGTTTTACAAGATCAACTAAATCGGCTTCTTCAATAGTAATAAATAAATCCCCTTTTTTTAACACCATGTCATCATAAATTTCATCCAGTACTTCAAAGTCAAGATTGTATTCTAAGCAAAACTTTTTAAATCCGTGTAAAATTCTTCTAGGGTATGGATAAACAGCTTTTTCATGATAAATTAAGATGATTTTCTCATATTTTTTTTGAATTTTAGGTAATGCTTCTTTAAGCGCATAATAAATATCATTTTCAAAATCTTGAACAACTTCAATAAAATTTCCATCAATTTTTTCACCAAACTTTGTGTTGTCTAATACAACTAATTTATTTCGAGGTATTTTTTTGACGGAATTGATAATATCTTCAGTGTAGCTTAAATGTTTTTGATTTTCAGTTTTAAAATGAGGCATGATTACAAAATAATCATATACAGATTTATATTTCTCTAATAAATTTAAAAACAAGTTTTCCTCACAATGATAAATATGTATATCGGTATGTGAATTAGCTCCAATGCTTTCAATAAAATGGTTATAGGTTCTCATTTTATAGGAACTCAATTTATTCACTAAAAATAAGATATTCACTTTTGAAATTAATTTAGTTCTGGAAATGTAAAAACCCTTCCCCCGAATTGAAGTTATAATATTTCGTTCTTTAAGAATACTATAGGCCTTTTCAACAGTATCTCTAGATAAATAAAACTCTTCACTAAACATATTTATTGAAGGAATTTTTTGATCCATTGTAAAGTTTCCAACAGAAATATTATGAATAATAGAATCAATAATTTGTTGGTACTTTGGAACCCTAGAATTTTCGTCAATTTTAATAAACTTTGATAAGTCCATAATTTAGTTTTTCGAGATATAAAATAATTTACTTAGCACAAATTTAGTAAGTTTAATAGAATAAAAGTATTAAAATGGGTAATAAATAGTACATAAAGTACACTAAACTCTTAGTTGTTCTTAAATATTCAAGTTTTGAAGTTACAATAAATTTTAGGAGTGTAGAATTAGGATTATAATTTATCATTTATTTTTTCAGTTTTAAAAAATAGAGCTGCTATATGGTGCACTGTGTTAGGTAGTTGGGGTGAAAAATGAGATGTATAGCAGCAAAAGTTTCTATTTTAGTCATGAATTTACTTATAAAATAAATTTAAATAAATAATAGTAACGCTTTATGAGTATGTTTTTGCTGTTAGTAAATTATTGATTGTCAATTATTTATTCATGTTTTTTAATTGGGGGTTTTATTTGATATTGGTAAATATTTATCATACGGTATAGTACAGGATAGAAAAACTTTAAAAGAGGTTTATTTTTGAATTAACTAAAAGGACTAACTAAAAAGACTAACAATAAATGAAAAGTTTTAAATACGTAGATTATTTATGGGACCAAGATCGGGCAGCTCAACTTGAAAACAATCAAGTTGATTTATTTTTATATAGATCAAATATTTTAGGTGCAGATTTAAGAATCACTAATTATGGAGGTGGAAATACCAGTTGTAAAACAATTGAAGTAGATCCTTTAACGAATGAGGAAGTTGAAATTATGTGGGTTAAAGGTTCAGGAGGAGATATTGGAACTTTAAAAAGATCTGGAATTGCAGGGTTGTATACGAAGCGTTTAAGAGACTTGAAAAATGTTTATGGAGGTTTGAACGATGAAGATCGTATGGTAGGTTTGTTTAATCATTGTATTTATGATTTAGATAGTAAAGCACCTTCAATTGATACACCTTTGCATGGTTTATTACCGTTTGCACATATAGATCATTTACATCCAGACGCATTAATAGCTGTTGCAGCTGCAGAGGATAGTGAAAAAGTAACCAAAGAAATTTGGGGAGATACTATGGGATGGGTACCTTGGCAACGTCCTGGTTTTGATTTAGGGTTGCAGTTAGAAAAATGTTTAGAAGATAATCCTGGAATTAGAGGTATTGTATTAGGATCTCATGGGTTATTTACTTGGGGAGACACCTCTTATGAATGCTACATGAATAGTTTAGAAGTAATTGAAATGGCTTCTGAATATATTGAACAGAAAAGTAACCAAAAAGGAAGTGTTTTTGGAGGTCAAAAAATAGAAAGTTTACCAAAAGTTGCACGTTTAGAAAAAGCAGCTCAAATAATGCCGTTATTACGTGGTTTATGTTCTTCTGAAAATAGAATGATTGGACATTTTTCTGATAATGATGTGGTAATGGAATTTATAAATAGTAATGATTTAGAAAGATTAGCTCCAATGGGAACTTCTTGTCCAGATCATTTCTTAAGAACAAAAATTCAACCATTAGTTTTAACATTAAGTAAAAACGAAGATTTATCAGATTCTAATGCGATATTAAAAAAATTAACGCCGGCTTTTGAGGCGTATAGAAAAGAATATGCAAACTATTACAATACGTGTAAAAAAGACAATAGTCCTGCAATACGAGATGCAAACCCAGTAATTATTATTTATCCTGGAGTTGGTATGTTTAGCTTTGCTAAAAACAAACAAACTACCCGTGTTGCAAGTGAATTTTACATCAATGCTATCAATGTAATGCGAGGAGCTGAAGCAATTACTTCATACACTTCATTACCAAGACAAGAAGCATTTGATATTGAATATTGGTTGTTAGAAGAGGCTAAATTGTCAAGAATGCCAAAAGAGCTTCCATTATCGCGAAAAGTTGCTTTGGTAACTGGTGCGGGAGGTGGAATTGGAAAAGCAATTGCCGATAAATTAGCTGCAGAAGGAGCAAATGTTGTTTTAACTGATATTGCTGAAGATCGCTTAATTGAAGCCAATGCAACTTATAAAAGTGATGTTGCTACTTATGCCGTATGCGATGTAACTAGTACAGCATCTATCAAGGCTGCTTATGAAAAAGCAATTTTAGAATTTGGAGGCGTTGATATTGTGGTGCATAGTGCAGGTTTGGCAATTTCAAAACCATTAGAAGAAACCACCGATAAAGATTGGAATATATTACAAGATATTTTAGTGAAAGGTCAGTTTAATTTAGCAAAACAAGCAGTAGCTATTTTACGTAAACAAAATTTAGGTGGTGACTTTATTTCTATTGCTAGTAAAAACGGATTGGTATCTGGACCAAATAACGTAGCTTATGGTACTGCAAAAGCAGCGCAACAACATATGGCGCGTTTATTAGCAGCAGAATTAGGAGGAGATAAAATTAGAGTAAATACAGTAAATCCTGACGGAGTTATTGTTGGGAGTAAAATTTGGGAAGGTGATTGGGCTGAAGGAAGAGCTAAAGCTTACGGTATTACTGTTGAAGAGTTACCTGCTCATTACGCAAAAAGGAATTTATTAAATGAAATTATATACCCAGAAGATATTGCCAATGGCGTATTTTCTTTAGTCGCAATTTTAAATAAAACTACAGGAAACATTGTAAATGTTGATGGTGGAATGGCAAACGCATTTGTGCGTTAACGTTTATATTTGAATTGCAATAAGCTACCGTAAGCTAGTACGAAGTTTGTGGGGGTTTTTGAAACTGAAAAATATTATAAAAATGAAAATACAAGAAGAACAAATTCAAATTGAAAACCAAAAGGACTTAGCATCACATGTTGAGAGTTTAGACTTTTTATCAAACAAGTTAACAAAGCAAAACTACGATGTAAATGCAATTATATCAAAATTAGCTGATTTTCAAGTAGCAATTCCAAGTTGGGCATTAGGAGCAGGTGGAACTCGTTTTGGACGTTTTTCATATTTTGGAGAGCCATCAAATTTAGAACAAAAGATTGAAGATGTAGGTATCATACATTCACTTACAAAAACTGCTGGAGCGGTTTCTTTACACATTCCTTGGGATGTGCCAGAAGATTATACAGCTATTAAAGAAGTAGCCAATTCATTAGATATTAAATTTGATGCTGTAAATTCAAATACATTTCAGGATCAAAAAAATGCAAAAGAAAGTTACAAGTACGGTTCATTAAGTAACGTAAGTCAAGCAGTTCGTGAGCAAGCAATTCAACACAACTTAGACGTTATAAATATTGGAAATAAATTAGGTTCAAAAGCATTAACAGTTTGGTTAGCAGACGGTTCTTGTTTTCCTGGTCAAAATAATTTCCAAACAGCATTTCAAAATACGCAAGATAGTTTAATTGATATTTACAAAGGTTTACCACAAGATTGGAAAATGTTAATTGAATACAAGCCTTATGAGCCAAACTTTTACAGTACTGTAATTCAAGATTGGGGAGCTTCATTAATGTTAGCAAACGGATGTGGAGATAAAGCGTATACATTAGTTGATTTAGGACACCATTTACCAAACAGTAACATAGAGCAAATTGTTTCGATTTTACAATTAAAAGGTAAATTAGGAGGTTTCCACTTTAACGATAGTAAATATGGTGATGATGATTTAACAGCAGGAAGTATTAAGCCTTATGCATTGTTCTTAATTTTTAATGAATTAGTGTATGGAATGAAAAATAATCCTCAAAATCCAGATTTAGCTTGGATGATTGATGCTAGTCATAACGTTAAAGATCCTTTAGAAGATTTAATTCAATCTTTAGAAGCAATTCAAGAATCGTACGCTAAAGCATTGTTAGTTGATCAAGATGCATTAAAAGCAGCGCAGCTAGATAATGATGTTGTAAAATGTCAAGAAATATTACAAGGAGCTTTTAGAACTGATGTGAGACCATTGTTAGAAAAAGCACGTTTACTAAGCGGAGGTGTTTTAAACCCAATTAAAGCATACAGATCTTTAGATGTTAGAGAAGGATTAATTAGAGAAAGAGGTAAAAATACAATAGCTACAGGACTTTAAGATATCTGGAATGAAACAAAAAGTAACCGCAGTTTTTGATATAGGGAAAACCAATAAAAAGTTTTTCTTATTTGATAAAAACTTTAAAGAAGTTCATAAAGAATACATTTCTTTTGATGAGATTGAAGATGAAGATGGGTATCCTACTGAGAATCTTCCAGCATTAAAAGAATGGTTGAAAGAAGTTTTTAACCGAATATTAGAAGCGAAAAAATATAAAGTTCAGGCAATTAATTTTTCAACGTATGGTGCTAGTTTGGTTCATATTGATGAACATGGCAATCCTTTAACGCCTTTGTATAATTATTTAAAACCGCTTGATCAAAATATAATTGATGATTTTTTTAGTAAATATGGACCTAAAGAAGAATTTCTGAAAACAACAGGATGTTCAGATTTAAGTATGCTAAATTCTGGTTTGCAATTGTATTGGTTGAAACATTCAAAACCTGAGGTTTACAAAAAGATTAAATATTCATTACATCTACCTCAATATTTGAGTTATATTTTTGCTAAGATTCCTTTAAGTGAGTATACAAGCATTGGTTGTCATACAGCACTTTGGGATTATGGTAAAAAAGATTACCATAGTTGGGTGTATAAAGAAGGTATTGATAAGAAATTACCACCAATAGTTTCAACAGAAACTAGTATTAATATGAATTACAATGGTAATCGTATTAAAATTGGTGTAGGTATTCATGATAGTTCAGCAGCTTTACTTCCTTATGTAAGAAGTATCAAGAAAAAGTTTGCTTTAATTTCAACAGGTACTTGGAGTATTGTTTTTAATCCATTTACTGAAAATCCTATTTCAACAGATACTGATGACAAAGACGCGATTAATTACATGCGAATTAATGGGAAACCTGTTAAAGCATCGCGCTTGTTTCTAGGAAATGAATACAAGGTACAAATAGAGAAGTTAAGAGAGATATATGGTGTAGATAAAGATTATCACCGTACAGTAAAATTCAATTGCGATACTTTTAAAGAAATCAATAAAGATTTCAAACATTTTTTCAAATGGGAAAGTATTGTAGATGAAGATATGCCAGAGCAATCTGATATTTCTTTTGATAATTACGATTATGCTTACCACCAATTAATGACCGAACTAGTGTTATTACAAATCAAATGTATAAAAAAAGCCATTGGAAGCGATGCTGTTTCAAGACTTTATTTAGATGGAGGGTTTAGTGATAATGAAGTGTACACTAAGTTGTTAACACATTATTTTAGAGATAAGAAGTTAAGAACAACAAAGGCATCACTTGGTTCAGCATTAGGTGCAGCAATTTCAATATCTGATACAAAACTAAATTCAAAATTTTTAAAAGAGAATTATGCGCTTAAAAAGCACGTGCCGTTTATTATTAGCGGTTAAATAATTCTTTTAACAATACGATTATTAACATTGAAAATTTAATTTTCAAATTATTTTATTAAATATTTTTTAAAATGTCTAAAAACATAAAATTAATTCACCCAAGAAATCAAATTACTGAAATCATTAGTAGAATTTATAAAAGAGGAATGACTACTACTTCAGGGGGGAATATATCTATTATTGATGATAGTGGCGATATTTGGGTAACACCATCAGCAGTAGATAAAGGATCTTTAACACCAGCCGATATTATTTGTGTTAAAAAAGATGGAACTATTATTGGAGAACACAAACCTTCATCTGAATTTCCATTTCACAAAGCTATTTACGAAGCAAGACCTGATATTAAATCGGTGATACATGCACATCCTCCTGCATTGGTTTCATTTAGTATTGTACGCCAAATACCTAATACAAATGTAATTTCACAGGCAAAACATATTTGTGGACCAATTGGTTACGCTAAATATGAACTTCCTGGAAGTGATGAACTAGGTGAGGTTATTGCTGAAGAGTTTAAAGAAGGGTACATGGCAATTATTATGGAAAACCATGGTACTGTTTTAGGAGGTACTAGTTTAACTGATGCTTTTGAACGTTTTGAAGCTTTAGAATTTTGTGCAAGAACTATTTTATATGGTTCTCAAATAGGGAAACCTAATTATTTAACAGATTCTCAAATTGAACAATTTGAAGCACAAGTGCCAGCAAGTATTCCAGAAATGGATGTTGTTGAAACTCCATCTGATGAAGTAGAAAAAAGATTAGAGATTTGTAATATTGTTAATCGCTCATGTGAACAAGGATTAATGATTAGTTCTTACGGAACAGTTTCTATGAGATGGAAAGATAACGACTTTTTAATTACGCCTACAAACGTAAATCGTTGGGATTTAGAAATTGATGACATCGTACAAATTAAAGATGGGAAACGCGAAGCAGGTAAAACACCTAGTAGAGCTACTTGGATTCATCAAGAAATTTACAAAAATAATCCAAATATAAATTCAATTATTATGACTCAGTCACCATACCTTATGGCATTTGGTATTACTGATTCTTATTTAAATGTACGTACAATTCCAGAAAGTTGGATTTTCTTACAAGATATTCCTACTGTAAAATACGGAGAGCATTTCAAAACCAATACAAATTCTAGCATTGTAGAAAATTGTACAACAGCTTTAATTATTGAAAACGATTCAGTAATTATAACTGGAGATAAATTATTACAAACATTCGATTACTTAGAGGTTGCAGAATTTAGTGCAAAATCTGTCGTTTTAGGAACTTCATTGGGAGAAATGGTGCCAATAAATGATGACCAAGTTGAAGATTTAAGAAAGAAATTTTTATCGTAATAAAATAACTATTAATTAAAAACAAACCAAACCACCGTGAAAAATTACAAACAATATATCAATGGTCAGTTTGTAGCTTCTAAAGCTACATCAGTTATAGAAATAATAAACCCTTGTACTGAAGAAGTGATAAGCACAATTTCATCAGGTACAGTTGAAGATGCTAATAATGCGCTTGAAGCAGCTAAAGATGCCCAACCAAAATGGGAAGCTTTACCCGCAATACAAAGAGCAGCATTTTTGCATAAAATGGCAACTGTTATTAGAGAGAATAGAATTTTTTTAGCTGAAACACTTTCAAAAGAACAAGCTAAAGTTATTGGTTTGGCACAAGTTGAAATTGACGTGACTGCTGATTATTTTGATTATAATGCTGGTTGGGCGCGTAGAATTGAAGGTGAAATTATTCAAAGTGATAGAGAAAAAGAGCACATTTATTTACATAAAGTTCCAATTGGAGTTGCTGTAGGTATTTGTCCTTGGAATTTCCCATTTTTTGTAATGGCTCGTAAAGTAGCGGCATCATTAATTACAGGAAATACCTGTGTTATTAAACCTAGTTCTGAAGCACCAAATACCATTATGGAATTTGCCGAGTTAATCCAAAATATTGGATTGGCACCAGGTGTGTTAAATTTTGTATGTGGAGCAGGAAGAACAGTTGGTAACGCACTTTCTAAAAGTCCAATTACGGGAATTATTAGTTTAACAGGTAGTGTTTCAGCTGGACAGAAAATTATTGAAGCTGCAGCTGAAAATATTACAAAAGTTTCGTTAGAATTAGGAGGTAAAGCACCTGCAATTGTATGTGCTGACGCAAATTTAGATTTAGCTGTAAATTCAATAGTTTCATCAAAAGTAATTTTTAGCGGTCAAGTTTGTAATTGTGCTGAAAGAGTATATGTTGAAGATAGTATTTATGATGAATTTGTAGAGAAGATTACTAAAAAAATGAGCGAAGTTACCATTGAAGATGCTTTAACGGGAACAGATGCTGATATGAGTAGTTTAGTTTCAAAATCTCAAATTGATAAAATTTCAGAAATGGTTGAGTTCGCTAAGAAAGAGGGAGCTGAAGTTATTTTAGGAGGAAAGCGACCTGAACAATTTGATCGTGGTTATTTCTATGAGCCAACGCTTTTAACCAATTGTACACAACAAATGGAAATTATTCAAGAAGAAGTGTTTGGTCCTGTATTACCAATTATGAAATTTGGAACGCTTGAAGAAGCGATTGCTTTATCTAACGACTGTCAGTTTGGGTTAACATCATCTATATTCTCTGAAAACTTCAACAATATTATGCGTGCTACAAATGGTTTACACTTTGGAGAAACGTACGTAAATAGAGAACACTTTGAAGCTATTCAAGGATTCCATGCAGGTTGGAAAAAATCTGGAGTAGGTGGTGCTGATGGAAAACATGGTATGGAAGAATATTTGCATACAAAAGTGGTATACGCTAAATATTATTAAAACATAAAGTTTTTACTGTAATTTGTAAATAACTATAATTTTAAATCTCAGAAGTATTCCTTCTGAGATTTTTTTATGCACAAAAACGAATTTAAACGTTTTGAACTAAAATACCTTACCACCTCGTTCAGGAACAAAAATATAGTTAGCGCCTTTTTTAACGAATACAATACATCTTATTAATCAAACAACGTTTTAAAATAACCCGCAATTCCTTATTTTATTTTAATGATTTCGATTATCTATTTTGTTTGGTTGATAAAAGAAGAAGTAACCATGTTAATTAAAAATATAAGTTTTAATCACCATTATTTTAGTGTTTTATGTGTGATTCGGTTGTTTTTTATGTTATATCTTGATATAAGTTTTGATGTAGAAAACCCAGAATTTCAAAAAGAGTTTTAATACCTAATTTTATTGAAAAATTGAATTTGACAAAGCATTTAACAATTCATGGAGTGATAAATACTTATTATAAAAATAATAAAGAAGATATGTCTGAATATTCAGGGATAACTTCTGTGAATTGTAAACAAAAGCAGTATTTCTAAGTAAAACAATAACGATTAAATTAAGAATATTTAAATTTGTAATGAATACATAATCTTTATATTTTAACTACAATCAACGTCGCTGTTATCTTGTATATAAAGCAGGATAAGACAGGATAGAAAGAGTACTTTGTTTTTTTATTTTTATAAGATAATTAGAGTTCTTAATGTTTTTAGCTTGAAACAGTAAAATGACCAACCTACTGAATAAATTTTCAAAAACGTTACTTATTTAAGTAAAATATTACAGTGATCATAATTAGTAACTATAGCAGTTTTATGATGAAGATTGATTTTGTCTCCCGAATATATTATATGAAGAAATTTTTACTATTATCGTTAGCAATGAGTTTTTGTATCTCATTAAATGCTCAGATTTTTAAACAAGATTTTAGCAGTTCTACTTCTATTGCAGACTATGTAAGTACAACTCCCAACATAGGACAATTTGATAATATTTCTCCTAACGGAGCCAATCTAACAGCGAGTATTATTAATAGAGCTCTTCGGTTTAATAGAACTAGTACAGCTACTATTTATGCGTATCGTAATTTTACATTTGCTGCAAATCCAACATTTGTACAATTAAAATTTGATTTTGAAGTTAGTAACTACCAAGCTGGTACGCAAAGTCCTTTATTTAGTGTTTTTATAGGGTCTGGTTTCTCAAGTGCCTCTTCTGGATCTTCATCAGACTTTACAAGTAGATTTGGAATTAATGCTCAAACAGCTAATGGAGAATTTAAAGTTTCTACCATTGATAATATTGGAGGCGCACCTAGTTCTTCAATATTTTCAGGTAAGCAAACCATTACTTTTGTGGTAAATAACTCTGGTAGCAATCAAACTTATACAGCTCCTAATGGAAGCACAGAAACAGTAGTAAATGGTAAAATGGATGTTTGGGTTGGAACAACTAGAGGTATTGATGATTTTTCTTTAAAAAACACCGATGCTAAAGGTGTTATTAGCGGATTTAAAATTCAAGCAACTTCAGCTTCAGGTACAGGAACTTTTGATTTTGATAATATTGAAATGATAGATTTAGAAGATGAAAGTACAACACCGCCTACAGCTCCAATAAATTTACCAGATACACCAACAGAGTATTTAAGCTTAAAACATCCTTTTATTTGGGCTTCTTATCCTGAAAGACAACATATAGTAGATAATATTCATGAATACGATTGGGCTAGTTCACTCTACAACCAATTAAAGTCAAGTGTTGATATTAAAAAAAATACACATGTTACAGATCAAGAGGCAATATTAAAAACAATTCCTGCAATTCCAGGTTTATTTTCTGATAGAACAAGTCATACCGAAATATTAGCATCAATGACAGAAGCTGCAATTTTATATTATTTAACAAATGACACTTCTTACGCTCAATACAGTGCAGATATTTTAAGCCATTATATGGAAAGACTAGCGGTACAACCAGTGCAAAAATATCAAGAAGGCACTGATGGATTAATGTTTGATGATGGTTGGTTGGAGTCAAGAACACTTTTTCCTAGAATAGCGCTTACCTATGACTTTCTTTATAATTATGTGAATAATGTAAGTACTACGGTTTATGATTATGAAACTAAAACAAGAAAAAAGTTTGATGACGCTGTTGCGCAAACAACAGTGGCTAATTTAGCCGATATTGTTTTTATGAGTATTAGAGCTCCTCATAGTAATCATTCTGTTTTAGCAGGAAATGGTGCTTTATTTAATCTTTTAATGATTGCTAATGATACAAAAAAAGATGAATATTTTAACCGTTTTTACAACAATGCCAATGAAAGTTTTGATGCCTATACTTGGACACTTAACAATTTTACTGAAAATGGTGTTTGGCCAGAAACATTTAGTTATTCAAAAGATTCTCATGGGTTAGTTATTCAATCATTAAATGTAATAGATCGTTACAATCCAAGTTTAAATTTATTAAATAATCATTTAAATATTCTTGATGGTTTTATAGGTTATGCCAATTGGTTTTATCCTTCTAATGAGTTAATGCGTTTTGGTGATTCAGGAATAGACGGAGATATGACTAATGAATATCGATGGATTTTAAGTATTGCTACCAGAAAAAATTTACCAAGCTATAAGCAATTGGCAACACAAAATTTAAAACATTATTATGACCAAAATGGAGGATATGTGCCTGTAATAGAGTATGAACGACTTGAATTTAATAGTCCACTGCAACTCTTGTGGGGAGAACATGTAGCAGCTACAGAAACGGCAGTTGCTCCTAAAGTTGAAACAACTTATAATTTAAAACATGCAGGACTTTTAGTTCAAAGAAATTTTAACACTACAGATGTTAAAAATAATGGTTTAATGTATTACTCAGGAGGATCAGCATACGTGCATACACATTCAACAGGGATTGATTTAGAGTTGTATGGTAAAGGTCAGGTTACAGGTGCAGAAAGCGGAAGTGGTTCTTATGGGTCAGATGAACATGAAAATTATAGAGTACGTCATGCGTCACATAACACAGTAATTGTTAATGGCTCTGGAAAACGTGGAGGAAACAATTGGCTTACTAAAGTAGCAAGCGTAGCTTTAGAAGCTTGTGAGCCTAAGTCTTATGGTACGTCAATTTCTAATAACTTCTCTTTTTCAGCACAATTTATTGATGATTCTTTTAATGATTGTTTGCAACAACGTACCAATAGTATCATTCGTACAAGTGAATCAACAGGTTATTATTTTGATATTTTAAGATCAAAAAGTAAAACTTCTGATGATTACCACGATTATATTTATCATAATATAGGAGATGCAGTTTCATTGAAATTTACAGATAATTCTGCGGTGCCATTAAATGCCTCTACTAAATATGCAACTGATAAAGTAGGTGATGTTACAGGTTGGACCTTTTTTGAAAATGTAAATTCATCAGCTTCAACCCAAAAAGCAATAAAAGCTTCATTTGCATTAAATGCAGTAAATAAATTTATGAATGTTTCAATTCCTGCCGGAATTGAGCGTGAATATACTACAGCACTAGCTCCTTATACAAAAGGGGCGTTAAATGATTACGATAAAAAGAAAACTCCAGTAATAACCATGCGTAAAATTGGTGAAGCTTGGAACGAACCTTTTGTTGCTATTTATGAACCTTCAGACAGTCAAGAAAGTACCATTAAATCAACAACAAATATTTATAACAATAATAAAGTAGTTGGTGTTAAAGTAATTTCAGAAGTAAATGGAGCCGAAATAACCGATATTATTTTAGCAAATGATGAAGATGATATAAAGCTAAACTTACCTAATTTAAATATTGATTTTACAGGAAGATTTGGAATTGTACGTTTAAATGTAAAAGATGGAAAAACCAATGTTTCTTTATATGTAGGGAAAGGACAACAACTTGTTTTTGACGGATATACATTGGATGCCGATAGTGAAGAAAAAGGCTTGTTAGCATATACCCTTGATTATGAATATGTATTTGAGTTAGCGTCTGATAACTTCCTTATTGAAACTGTTGGAGAAACTTGTACAGGAAAACAAAATGGAAGCCTTAAAATTGAAGCTAGTTTAGATCGTAATTATATAGCAACTATAAACGGTAATACTCACAATTTTAATTCAACTTTAACGGTAGATGGGTTAAGCCCTGGAACCTACGATTTATGTATTACCATTGAAGGGGACACTTTTGAACAATGTTACAACGTAACTATTGAAGGCGGATCTAAATTAGAAGGAAAAATAAAGGTTGACAAAAAAATAGCTGCTGTTTCTATTGCCAAAGGAACAGCGCCTTATACAGTGCTTAAAAATGGAAAAACCATTTTAGAAACATATCAAACCAACTTCTCTGTTGAAATAAATCATGGTGATCAATTGCAAATTCAAAGTAAATCAGCTTGTCAAGGTGTGCTTTCAAAAAGTATCGATTTATTAGAAAATGTGCGTGTGTATCCTAACCCAACAAATGGTTTGTTTGAGATGTATTTACCAGAAGATATAAAAACGGCAAACATAGAAATATACAATATACAATCTCAATTAATTTCATCACAAACATACACAGTTCAAGGTGGTAGTGTTAGTTTAAATATTAGCGACAAACCTGTTGGCGTTTATTTTGTGAAGTTGAATTTAGAAAAACCTGTATTTATTAAAGTAATAAAGAATTAATGATGAGAATAACATATTTATTTTTAGTTATAATTTTAAGTGTATTAGTTGCTTGTGGAGGTGGAGGAGAAACTAATCCTGTTGAAGAAACACCAGAAAATAGACCTCCATTAGTTCCGGAGCAAGTTTATCCATTAAATAATACACTTTGTATAAATAACAACGTAAATTTTCAATGGAACAAGTCTGAAGATTTAGACAATGATGCTTTAAAGTATAAGATTGAAATTTCTGAGAATAGTGGTTTTACAAGCATTGCACAAACTAAAACAGTCAGTACAAATAGTACAACTATTACTTTAGAAAAAGGAAAAGCATTTTACTGGCGCGTAAAGGCAATAGATAGTGAAAATGCTGAAAGTGATTTTTCGTCAAGCAGTCAATTTTTAACTGAAGGAGATGGTGTAACCAATCACTTACCATTTTCACCAGATTTAGTTGTGCCAACTTCTAATGAAATAATTGATGGAACAAGTGCAAACTTAAGTAGGACAGCAAGTGATGTGGATAATGATGCTTTAACTTTTGATGTGTATTTAGATACGGTAAATCCACCGTTGAAAAATGTTTCAGAAAATCAATCTGAAACAACCTATGTAGCTTCAAATTTAACTGTAGCAACTACTTACTATTTTAAAGTTGTTGTTAAAGATGGAAAAGGCGGAGAAACAATAGGACAAGTTTGGAATTTTAGTACAAAATAAATTGAAAATGAATCTGTTAGGTGTAATTGTTAATAATAATTACACCTAACAGGTAATAAATTAATAATTCAAAAATCAGAAAAAAATGCGAATTCTACTTTTAGCAATATTATTATTGTGTGTTCAATGTAAAACACCCAATGAAAATACTGACAAAAAACAAAGTGATATAACACCTAATTTCAACGAATTAAGTAAAGGATTTCAAACGCCAGAAATGGCTTATCATCCCGAAACTTGGTTTCACTTTAATGGTAATAATATTGGTAAAGAGGGTATTACACTAGATCTTGAAGCAATAAAATATGCGGGAATTAAAGGAATTCATTTATTCAGTAAAAATGGACGTATATTTCCTGGAGTTGAGCAAATTAAAGTATTATCTCCTGAATGGGAAGATATGGTTCGCCACACTGCTGATGAATGTAAACGTTTAGGTTTAAAATTTACCATGCAAAATTGCCCAGGTTGGTCAATGACTGGTGGTCCGTGGGTACCTGTTGAAGAAGCACAAAGAGAAATTGTAGAAACGGTTTACCGATTAGAAGGCGGAAAGGAGTTTAATGATATTCTTTCAATAGATTCGTTGTATAAAACTCCAGATTATGATTATAAAGATGTACAAGTAGTTGCATTTCCAACTCCAGAGGGTGATGATACAGAAAAACTCAATCCTTCAAAAATCGAAAGTAATAATGCTATTGTACCTTGGGATGACATCTTTAATCCTAATTCAAAAATTATTGTTACAGCCAAAACAACAAGGCTAGATAAAGATCTCAAACAATACAGAGCAAAAGGAATTGCAAAAGTAGAAGCAAAAAACACTTGGGTAAAAACCACCTTTAAAAATCCAGTCACACTTAGGTCGGTTGTTTTCCCACCATTGCGCCATATTATTATGGATACGCAGTATCCAAGAATTGATGTTACAATAAAAGTTCAAGCACTTATTAAAAATACGTTAACTGAAATTGCTGTTATTAAACTTCCTGATGCTAACTGGAACGACAGACAAAAACAGCATACTATGGCAATTCCTGAAACAACTTCAAAGGAATTTGTGTTCACTTTTGAAGGAGCTCATGTAATTCAACCAGAATTTATTCATTTAACTTCAAAGCCAAGACTTCATAATCACGAAGCAAAAGCTGCTAAAACTATGCGTCGTATTAAAGATGAAATAACATACCATTATGCTGAAAATACGATTATTCCTGCTAATAAAATTGTGAATCTTTCAGAAAAAATGACTTCAGAAGGAAAATTAACATGGAATGTTCCGCAGGGAAATTGGACAGTAGTACGTTTTGGTCATATCAATATGAGATTAACCAATAAACCTGCAATGCCTGAATCAACAGGTTGGGAATCGAGTAAATTAGATAAAATTGCCATTGAAAACCATTTGCGAAATGGAATGATTGGTAAAATGATTAAAGATGGAGGTCCAATTGGCGATGGGAAATTAAACGGTTTATTAATAGATAGTTGGGAAAGTCATGTGCCAACATGGACGATGAATTCTGAAGATATGTTTCTAGAGTTTGAACAACGTAGAGGCTATAGTATGAAAAAATATTTACCAGCTACTATGGGTTATATTGTTGAAAGTCCAGAAGTAACTACCAAGTTTTTAAGAGACATTCGCCAAACAATGGATGATGTGTATATTGATAATTTCTTCAGTCATTTTGCTACTGTGGCTCATGAAATGGGAGCAGAAGTGTATACTGAAGGTGCTGGAGGTGAAGTGTTACCAATAGACCCTATGCGTTATTACGGAGTAAGTGATATACCAATGACAGAATTTTGGTATCCAAAATCACCTTCAAGTCAAAATGAATACGCAAAACCAATTTTTTCAGCTGCATCGGCAACACATTTATATAATAAACCTTTGTTGGCAGCTGAAGCTTGTACGCAAGTTGGAGTAAAATGGAATGAACACCCTTTTGATGTGAAATATTTAATTGATTACAATTTTACAAAAGGTGTAAATCATTTGGTATTTCATACGTTTTCTCATACGCCGCAAACCAATGTAGCTCCTGGTTCAAGCTTTGGAGGAAATATTGGATTTCCTTTGGTAAGAGCGCAAACTTGGTGGAAATATATGCCAAATTGGATTGATTATTTATCGCGTAACCAATATATGTTACAGCAAGGAGAATATGTGGCAGATGTACTTTGGTATTATGGAGATCATTTTGAACGTCCTCCTTTTGATTTAGATTACTTTCCTAAAGGGTATCGTTTTGATTATTTAAATGAAGAAATATTACAATCTAAATTAGCGGTAAAAGACGGAAAAATCAATGTAAAACATGCTGGTGATTACCGTATTATTTTACTTAGAGATTCCAATGAAATGTTGCTTTCAACTATTCAAAAGTTAAAAGAATTGGTGATTCAAGGTGCTGTAATTGTTGGAGATAAACCTATGGGGTCTCCAAGTTTAATGGATGATGCAAACGATTTAAAAATGCTTAAATCAATTTCAGATGAATTATGGGGAACTGAAACAGTTGGTGTAAAAACAGTTGGTTTGGGTAAAGTATATTGGGGACAAACCATTGATGCTGTTTTAAAGGCTGAAAGCATTACTCCTGATGTAACAGTACCTGAAGGTTTGCCAATTCATTGGATTCACCGTAAAACTGCCGATGCTGATATTTATTTTGTAAGTACCACAAGTGATAAATGTTTAGATGTTTCATTAAGTTTTAGAGTGGCTAATGCCCACCCTCAATTGTGGAATGCTTTTACAGGTGAACAGCAAGATGCAATGGTATGGTCTCAGGAAAACGAAAAAATAAATGTAGCTATATCTTTTGATCCAAGTGGTAGTGCTAT
This sequence comes from Lutibacter agarilyticus, assembly GCF_900188235.1. GTDB lineage: Bacteria > Bacteroidota > Bacteroidia > Flavobacteriales > Flavobacteriaceae > Lutibacter > Lutibacter agarilyticus. Next base: position 136,232 of record NZ_FZNT01000009.1, read on the forward strand.
TGTTGTTTTTCCAAAAGGAGATAAGCAGCCGTTTTCTTCAAAAGTTGATTTTGAAAATGAAACTATTTTAAGTGCTGAAAATGGATGGTATAATATTCATTCTGATGCTAATTTTACAAGAGTTTCAAAAAAAGGAAACAATATATTGGCTTCAAAATCGGGTACATTCAAATTTTATGAAGGAAACAATGTAAAATCAATTGAAGTAACGGTAAATGAAACTTCACTTCAAAATAATTGGAAAGCCTCTTTTGAAAAAGGTTGGGATACACCAGAATCTATAGAGGTGCCGCAATTAAAATCGCTTACTAATTTTGACAATGAAGCTATTCAACATTATTCAGGAACTGCAACGTACACCAAAGATTTTAACTTAGAAAGTGTAGGTAAATATATGAGTATTGATTTGGGTGAGGTAGCCAATATTGCTGAAGTATGGTGCAATGGTAAAAAAGTAGCAACACGTTGGGCACCGCCTTACAGGTTCGATTTAAGTGAAAACCTAATTAAAGGAAAAAACACATTAGAAATTAAAGTAACCAATACTTGGAGAAATCAATTGATTTATGATAATACACGTTCAACAGAAAATAAGAAAACGTGGACCACAAATAAACCTAAAAAAGAAGATACAACACTAGACAAAGCTGGTTTAATTGGACCGGTAGTGTTAAAAACAATAAACTAGTTTCCTAAATAAACACATAATTTATATAATGAAAAGACGCAATTTTATACAACTATCAACATTAGCAGGCTTAGGGTTAACACTTCCTTTATCAGGGATATTTAATTCATGTGCAGCACATCCAGAACATTCATTAGAATTTAGAGAATTAACGTTCAATCTTTTAAAAGATTGGTGTGATGGTATGTTAAAGGTGCAAATAATCAATCCTTCTAATTTAGAAGAACACGGTGCGTTAGATTGTCCATCTTGTTCACATATTCATGGTAGATGTATGGATGCTGTGTATCCTTTTTTATATATGGCCGATGTTACTGGTGATAAAAAATATATTGAGGGTGCTATTTTAGTAATGAATTGGGCTGAAAATAATGTTTCTCAAGAAGATGGTAGTTGGACAGTAATACCAAATCCAAAATCTTGGAAAGGTATTTCAGTATTTGGCGCCATTGCTTTAGCCGAAGCATTACATTATCACGGACATGTGTTAAGTGAAGAGCTACGTACTGCTTGGATAGCGCGTTTAGCCAGCGTAGGACAATATATTTACGATACATTTACAATAGATTTTACAAATATTAATTATCCAGGTACAGCTATTTATGGATTGAATTTAATAGGTAATGTACTTAATAATGAAGCTTTTATTGCGAAAAGTAAAACACTTGCTTCTGAAGTAAAAGTGTATTTTACCAAAAATGAAAGGTTGTTATTTGGTGAATGCAAAAAAAGCTCGAGTAAATTAAGTAAAAAAGGATTGCACGGTGTAGATTTAGGATACAATGTTGAAGAAACTTTAAATAGTTTGGTGATGTATGCATTGAAAGAAAATGATGAGGAGTTGTTGCAAATAGTAACAAAATCGTTAAATAGTCATTTAGAATTTATGTTGCCAGATGGAGCTTGGGATAACAGTTGGGGAACACGCCAATACAAGTGGAGTTATTGGGGAAGCCGTACCTGTGATGGTAGTCAGCCTGCTTTTGGTATGATGGCGCACATTAATCCTGCTTTTGGAACTGCTGCTGTAAAAAATACAGAATTATTAAAACAATGTACTGCTAACGGACTGTTGCATGGCGGTCCGCATTATGTTTCACATGGTATTGAGCCTTGTGTACATCATACATTTGCACATGCCAAACCATTAGCTGCATTGTTAGATCATTGGAATCATTTACCTGAAATAAATAAAAATACAGCCTTGCCAAGAACTATTGCTGATGGGGTAAAACATTTTGAAGATTTAGATGTTTCGCTTTTTGCACGTGGAGATTGGAGAGGTACTGTAAGTGCTTATGATGCAGAATATCATTATAAATACGATTATCGTCAGGCAACGGGTGGCGCATTGGGGGTTTTGTATCATAATGAAGTAGGACTGCTGTGTGCTGCAAGTATGGCTGTGTACCATTTGGTCGAAAAAAACAATCAGCAACCACAACCAGGTGAAGATATTGCACTAACACCTAGAATAGAAACTTTTAAAAACGATGTTTGGTATACTAATTTATTTGATTTAGAAGCAAGTATAAAATCTTCTGATACAAATGGTAAAATTCAGTTAAAAGCAAATACAATTATTAAAAATGAAGCACGGGAGGCTGTAAGTGAAACGGCGTCAGATTTTGAAATTGACTATAATTGTGCTGCTGAAGAAATGAAAATAACGGTAAAAACAGACCAGCAAATTAACGAAGCTACAGCATTTGTATTGCCAATTATTTCACCAACAGGAGAAGTAGTAACTATTGTAAATGAAAATGAAATTTCAATTCAAAAACCTGAAGGTTTGGTAACTATAAAAGCCAATGTGCCTTTAAAAATAAAGGAAATTTCTGGAGAAAGAACATTCAATATGGTGCCTGGTGTAGAAGCAATACCAATTGAGGCATTTTTTACAAACGATAAAAACGAATTGAACATATCAATACAAGTAAGTTAATCTAGTTATTTTTTAAAATGTTTTATCAATATTTCTAAAATGCCCTGGTGCCAAACCTGTTTTTTGTTTAAAAAGTCTGTTGAAATAATAATCCGATTCAAATCCTAGTTCAAAGGCAATTTCTTTTTGATTTTTATCGGTGTTTAACAATAACTCCTTCGACTTTTCTATTTTAAGTAATAAGTAATATTGTAAAGGTGATACACCTGTTTGCTTTTTAAAATCCATTCTAAATTTAGAATAGCTAACGCCCAATTTTGATGCAATTTTTTCCAAATCAATTGATTTGTAAATGTTTTGGTACATCAAACTTTTTGCACGTGATACCATAGAGTTAAGGTCTTCAATTTTATTTCCTCCTTGTTTTATATTGTAAAGTTCCGCCATTAATTGAAGGCAAATTCCCGAAGCTAACCGCTGAAATCCAAATGATTCTTCATCAAAAAGTTTAAAAAGGGTATTGAAATGGTTCAATACAGCAGGTTTGTTACATTTAGAAATAATAGGTTCGTTTGGTGTAAAAAAACCATTTGAAAGGAATTGTTGTGCTATTTCACCAGAAAACCCCACCCAACGTTCTGTCCATCCTGTTTTTTTTAAAGGTTTGTAACGATGCCATACACCTGGAAATAGCAAAAAAACATCGCCATCTGAAATTTTGATTATTCCGGTTTCTTTACTGTCAAAAATACCTTCTCCTTTGGTAATAAGTACCAGGTGAAATTCATCTAAAGTTCTTCCTTTGTCCCAGGTAAAAACATAGTTGTCAGGATGGTCTTTTGACGGGTAGTCTAAATTTTTCTCAAAAATTGTTCTTCCTAAATTATTTACATAAAAACCCCAATTTTTATCTTGTTCAAAAACCATAAGGTATTTTCGGTAGATGTTTTTCATGTCATTTTGTGCAAGTTAAATGTCAAATTGTTAATTGGGTATATAAATTTAATTATCGAATTTTGGTATCAATTCCGAATAAAATAAATAGCTAAAATGTTAAATTATAGTATGTTATTTCGGATGTTAGAATTTGGATTATAATAAAATTAAAAAATATTTACAAAAATAAGTGTTTTACATAAATTAAATCAAAAAATGCTTTTAAATTTAAAAATGAAAAACCTACCAAATACTCTCAAAATGTATAAATTATTTAAACTATTGCTTGTAATAACTGCAATTTTAATTACAAGTTGTAAACCTGCATCTAAAGTTTTAACAACAGATATTAAATGTGAATATCGTACCAATCCGTTAGGAATTGACAATACAACTCCTCGTTTTAGCTGGAAAATTGTTGATGCTGAAAAAGCACGCGGACAAAAACAAACGGCTTATCACATTTTGGTAGCTAGTAGTCTTCAAAATTTAGACAACAATAAAGGTGATATTTGGGATTCTGGAAAAACAGAAAGTTCAACATCGGTAAATAATGTATATCAGGGGGAAGCCTTAAAATCTGGTCAACAATACTATTGGAAAGTTAAGGTTTGGGATGTTTCAGGAAATGCCTCAAATTGGAGTGAAACTGGAAAATTCTCAATGGGACTTTTGCAACCAGAAGATTGGAAAGGAGATTGGATTTATAAAAGCGATCAACAAAAAACAGATCATAACTGGTACAGAAAAACTTTTAAGCTAGACGCAAAAGCTACATCAGCTTTTGTATATGTAGGTTCTTTTGGTTATCACGAATTGTATGTAAATGGCAATAAGGTAACAGATAATGTGATGAATCCAGTTTCATCTTATATGAAAAAACGAATTCCTTATTTAACTTATGACATTACTCAATTTTTAAATGAAGGAGATAATGTAATTGCCATTTGGCACGCAGCAGGTTGGGCACGATGGAGGCGTATTAGAGAGTATAGAAATATTCCTTTTGTATTTAAAGCGCAAGCAGAAATTATAGCTGGAAGTGAGAAAATCACTCTAAAATCTGATACTACTTGGAAAACTAATAAAAGCTATAGTTCGTATTATGGCGATTGGGATATTTTACGTTTTGGAGGTGAAATAATTGACGATAGCAAAAGAGAAGACGATTGGAAAACTCCAACATATGACGATAGCAATTGGATGAATGCTAGTGTATACAACCATAACATGTTAAATGCAAAAATACCCGAAGGTAACAACATAAGTTTTGCGTTAAATAGTAATAAAAATAGAGATGTACATGCACCCTATCAACCAATAAAAGTCAAATTAAGTGCACAAATGGTAGAGCCTCAGGTAAAGTTTAAGGAAATTAAAGCCATTGCTATTGATAAAAATGATGATGGTACTTATCGTATTGATATGGGTGAAAATTATACAGGTTTTTTTGAAATGAATTTGTTTCAAGGTAAAGAAGGAGATTCTATTTTGTTTGAAATTAGTGATCAAACAGGTGAAACTTCTACATGGAAACAAAAAAGCAAATATATTTTCGGAAAATCGGGTAAAGGTAAATTTGAAAACCGATTTAACGTTGCTGGTGGAAGATGGATTACAGTTTACGGATTAAACTACAAACCTAAATTGGAAGATGTTAAGGGGTTTGTAATTACAAACAATCGTAAACAAATTAGTCAATTTAAATCTTCTAACAAATTATTAAATCAAATCTACCAAATTAATTTGAACACCTATATAGCCAATACCATGGATGGTATATTGGTAGATTGTCCGCATAGAGAAAGACGGGGTTGGGGAGAAGTTACAGTTGCAGCTATGTATGGTGATGCACTTCCAAATTTTGAAAGTGGCGCTTATATGGATCAGTATCTTCAATATACGCGAGATGCTCAATTGAATGATGGTCAAATCAGAGGTGTTATAAACGAAGAAGATCGTCCGTTTTTAATGTGGAAAGCAAATAGTCCTATCACTGTTTGGGAAACTTACAGAATGTTAGGTGATAAAAAAATATTGAAAGACAATTATGAGTCCATGCAAAAATGGATGACTTGGTTATTTGAAAATTCTAATTATAAAACAGGTGGCGCGCTAAAAACAGGTGAGCAAGGCTCTCGAGAATTTCCTGGTTTAGGAGATTGGTGTACACCTCGTGGAAATTTTTGGACAAGTAGTAATTCTCCTGAAGCAATTCATTTTAATAATTGTGTATATGCATTTATATTAGATAATGCTATGAAAATTTCAACAGCATTAAATAAAACCGAAGATGCTAAAACCTATGCAGATAGATTAAAAGTACAACAAGAAGCAACACATAAGTTATCCTACAATCCTGAAACTGGTAAATATGTTGATGGTTTACAGGTAGATCAAGCTTTTGCTTTGTTATCAGGTGTTACCCCAGATTCTGAAAAGCAAAAAGTATATGATAATTTAGTAGACAATGTGTTGTATAAATTTCCTTATTATGATACAGGAAGTTCTGGTCAAGCCCTTTATACACGCTATTTTACAGAGTCTGGTGAGCGTATGGATTTAGTGTACGAATTACTTCAAGATAATCACCATCCAAGTTATGGGTATTTTATTGAACAAGGCAAAACGGTATGGCCAGAGCGTTGGTCTGCTGTTGGAAATAGTCAAATTCATACATGTTACACAGGTATTGGTGGTTATTTTATCAAAGGTTTCGGTGGAATTAGACCAAACCCTGAAAGTTTAGGAATGCAACATATGATTATAAAACCAGCTCCTGTTGGCGATTTAACTTATGCCAATACAGCATACGAATCGATGTATGGTAATGTGGTTGTTAATTGGATAAAGAAAGCAAACACAGCTACATTTCATATTGAAGTTCCTGTAAATACAACTGCTAAAGTGTATTTGCCTGCAGTTGATAAAGAAAATGTTAAAGAAGGTGATGTTTTAGCAGAAAATTCAGAAGGAGTCAATTTTGTAGGTACTGAAAAAAGTGATGCTGTTGGAAATTATGTAATTTATAATGTAGCATCTGGGGTTTACGATTTTAAAGTGAATGAACTTCCAGAAGTAGCATATTCAAAACCGTTAGGAACTTCAAATAATTTAGCAACTTTAGGAAGAATGAATGCATCGTCTATGTTTATTGAAACTGAAAAGTTACCGGGTTTTGAAGCCTTTAAAGCAAATGATGAAAATATTGAAACACGTTGGTTGGCTAACGACTTAAATAATCAATATGTAGAAGTAGAATGGGTAAAACCACAAACTTTTAATAAAGTGGTTATTGATGAAGTTGAAAATAATATTTCAGCATATAAAATTCAATATTGGGAAAATGGATCGTGGAAAGATATTGTAAGTGGAACAAATTGTGGAGCTAATAAAGCACATAGTTTTGAGTCAGTTACAGCTTCAAAATGTAGGATTTTTATTGTTGAAGCTAAAAAAGCAGCATCAATTTCAGAGTTGAAAATATATAGTTCTAACTAAATGATACAGATACTAATAGATTTCAGAAAAGTATAGAGGATGAAAGATAAAATAATGAAATTACTAAGTAAAACTTTTTTTGTAACCTTATTACTAAGTTTGTTTCTAACAGATTTAGAAGGTCAAAACGTATCGCTTGAACAGAATTTTCAGAATCCACCACCATCGGCCAGAGCTCGTGTGATGTGGTTTTGGATCAATGGTAATGTGACCAAAGAGGGCATCACAAAGGACTTGGAGGCGATGAAAGATGTCGGTATTCAAGGGGCTTTGATTTTTAATGCTAGTTTGGGACAACCACAAGGCTACGTGTCTTATTTGAGTCCAGAATGGCTCGACCTTTTTAACTTTACAGCTTTAGAAGCCCAACGTTTAGGTCTTGAGTTGAGCTTTCATAATGGGTCAGGATGGTCCTCATCTGGTAGTCCTGTGATTACCCCAAAATTTGCGATGCAAAAAGTGGTGTATTCAGAAACTGTGCATCAAGGTGGTGGAGTATTCGAGGGGCAACTGACTCAGCCAGAAACACAGTTAGGCTATTACAAAGATATTGCAGTAGTTGCTTTCCCAAAGCCTCAAAGCGAAGAACGCATCAATGATTTAGATTTTAAAAGCTTATCGGGTAAAGAGCGAAATCATTTGGGGCCAGACGATAAATCGGTACCTGCAACAGCTGTGGTGAAAAAAATAGAGATTATCGATTTAACATCGCAGTTAAGCGCTGATGGTTCACTAAAATGGAAGGCGCCAGAAGGAGACTGGGTGATTCTACGACTTGGTCATACACCAACTGGTAAAAAAAATATTGCTGCGCCACAAGGCGGTCAAGGTTTGGAATGTGATAAGATGAGTCGCGCGGCGGTGGATGTTTTCTGGCAAGGCAGTATTATGCCCATCGTAAATAAACTTGATACCCTCATTGGTTCAGTAGTTAAACGATGCCATATTGATAGTTATGAGGTGGGAACTACAAACTGGACACCAGGTTTTGAAGATGAGTTTACAAGACTTCGCGCTTACGATTGCACTTCTTTTTTGCCTACACTAGCTGGTTATTATGTGGAAAGTGGAGAAGAAACAGAACGCTTTCTTTGGGATTTTCGACGTACCATTGGCGATTTAATGGCTGATCATTATTACGGTTATTTTGGCGACCTCTGTCATCAATATGGAATGCAGTTCTCTACAGAACCGTATTGGGGTCCTTTTGATAATATGCAAGTGGGCGCTAAGGCAGATGCCGTTCTGTCTGAGTTTTGGAGCGGACATTTGGCCTTTTTCGATTCCCCTAAGTTTGTGGCTTCCATTGCTAAGTTGAATGGTAGCCCCATAGCAGAGGCTGAGGCGCTTACCGATATGGGAGGATGGCAGCAACACCCTGGCGCACTGAAAGCAATGGGTGATCTGGCTTGGGCACAAGGCATCAATCGTTTTGTGCTTCACTGTTATGTCCATCAGCCCTGGGATGTAGCTCCTGGTTTGACCTTGGGGCCTTTTGGTATTGATTTTAATCGCTTGAATACTTGGTGGAAACAAGGGAAGCCCTTTGTTGATTATATTGCCCGTGGTCAGTACTTGTTACAGCAGGGCACATCTGTTGCCGATGTGTTGGTGTTTACGGGCGAAGCATCGCCCAATGATGCCTTGCTGATACCTGAGATAAAAGCACTAGGTTATGACTATGATCTGATAGGTGCAAATAAAATAGCCGAACTAAGCGTCAAAGATGGATTGGTTTGTACTTCTTTGGGCGACAAATACCAAGCTTTGGTGATGCCCTCAAGTCCTTGGATGACGCCCAAAGTGCTGGCTAAGATTGAAGCCTTGGCCAATGATGGAGCGACCATACTAGCCTCTAAGCCACAAAAATCACCAAGTCTTAATAGTTACCCTTCGTGTGATGAAAGCGTAGCTCATTTAGCCGATAGATTATGGAGTAAAGGCCTTATTAAAGAGAATTCTATCGTCGAAGAATTGCAAAATGGCACCTTACCTCCTGATTTTTCCATTGCACAAGGTAGTCGTGAGGGGATTGACTTTATTCACCGAAAAACTGACGATGCTGATATTTATTTTGTGGTCAATTCGAGGAAAGAAAGTCGAGAGCTAGGTTGTCGTTTCCGTGTGTCAGGTTTACAGCCCGAATTGTGGAATGCCGAAACAGGCGAAGTAAGTAAGGCTAGCGTATGGCGGGATAATGGTGATGGCACGACCACTGTAAACATTCCTTTTGCTTCTGAAGGTTCTGTTTTTGTCCTTTTCAGAAATATGGTCTCATCAGAGAAACACATTGTAAATACGACACAGACTCTCCAAAAACCGGCATCAAAACCATTGCCCAATTTAGAAATATTAAAAGCAGCATATGGTACTTTCTTGCCTAGTGGGTTGGTGGATGTGACAGCGGTGATCAAGGGTGAAGTAGAAAATAATAGCTTGAATATACAAGTCACACGTAGCCTTTGTAAGGGTGATCCGGCACCAGGGTATCATAAAGAATTGCGCATTCAATATAAAATAGGCGATGTGCTTCTAGAGAAAAATGCGATGGAAAAAGAGTGGCTAGTAATAGCTGCTTCTGATAAGGGAGAACTGCAGATTTTAAGAGCCGTTTTTGGGAAATTCGAACGCGGCGTAGATGGCATTCCTCCAAATCATCCTGTTTTTGATGTGACCGAAAAAGTAAAATCTATAATCAAATCTGGAGTATTCGAAATTCCAGTTAATGATAGTTTTTCCGAAGGAATAGATATTACTACCAAGAAATCCTTACACGTAGCGTATAAAACGAATGGAGTGGAGAAATACGCCCATGTTTCCAATGGCGATATCTTAAAATTGACACAAGAAGTGTTAGAACCGAAATTAATACATAAGGATGGTGTTGTTTCATGGGTTTCTCCTTACGTTGGGGAAATAGCTTACCTGACTTCCGAAGGGAAAAGTAAAACGGTAAAGGTGAAATCTGTTCCTAAGCCCATCGTTTTAGAAGGGGCTTGGGACGTGAGTTTTTCAATGAAAGAAGGAGCTTCCTTAGATACTTCTTTTGATCAGTTGGACTCGTGGTCAATATCAAACATTGATGATATTCGTTATTTCTCGGGTACAGCTACTTATAAAAAACAGTTCGAGGTTTCTTCTAAATTTCTTAAAGAAGATATTTCTTTACAGTTAGACTTGGGCAGCGTGAAAGAACTTGCCGAAGTTATCGTAAATGGACACAATCTAGGGATTTTATGGAAAGCCCCTTTCAGGCTTAATATTGATGAATTTGTGCAGGCAGGGACGAATACTTTGGAAGTGAAAATTACCAACCTGTGGCCAAACCGTTTGATTGGTGATGAGCAATTGCCTTTGGATTATAAACGAAAAGGCCCCAATGTGAAGCAATGGCCTGATTGGCTTTTAGATGATACTAATCGACCAACAGATCGAACTACTTTTGCAGCTTACAAGCATTGGCATAGGAGTTCCGAATTGCTACCTTCGGGTTTGTTGGGGCCTGTAAAAATTATGGTATTTAAAGTAAAAGTGCTAAAGTAGAAATGAAATTAGATAAGATATTTGCTAAAGCAGGAAATTATAACATAAAATAATAAAAAAATATAACAATGAAAGTAGGATTATTTGGTATCGGTTTAGATACTTATTGGCCTCAGTTTGAGGGATTGTTACAACGTTTAGAAGGTTATCAAAATCAGATAGCTGACAAAATGAACGAATTTGGTGCGGAGGTTGTAAATGTAGGTTTGATTGATTCGCCTGTAAAAGCAAGAGAAGCAGCTGATAACTTAAAGAAAAATGATGTTGATATTGTGTTTTTGTATGTTTCAACGTATGCTTTGTCGTCCACAGTGTTGCCTGTGGTTCAAAAGCTAAAATGCCCAATCGTTATACTAAATATTCAACCAGTTGCAGCTATTGATTATGAAAATTTCAATAAAATGGGCGATCGTGGATTAATGACAGGGGAATGGTTGGCGCATTGCCAGGCTTGTTCAGCTCCTGAAATTGCAAATGTTTTTAATCGGTCAGGTTTGGATTACGAATTTGTAACAGGCTATTTAGGTGAACAGGCTGTTTGGGATGAAATTCAAGATTGGATTGATGCAGCTCATGTAGCTTCAGTAATGAATAACAATAGATTGGGAGTTTTAGGACATTATTACTGCGGAATGTTAGATGTGTATTCCGATTTAACAAAACAATCGGCAGCATTTGGTACACACATAGAAGTTGTTGAAATGTGCGAAGTAAAAAAATATAGAGATGAAGTTACTGAAATAGAGATAACAGAGAAAATTCAAGAATTTTACAACACATTTGAAGTTGTTGCTGAATGTGAGGAAGCAGAATTGATTCGCGCAGCAAAAACATCTGTAGCGCTTGATAAATTGATAGAAACTCATAACCTTGGTTCTTTAGCTTATTATTACGAAGGTGAATCTGGAAATGAATATGAAAACATTGTAACCTCTGTTATTGCAGGAAATACGTTGTTAACTGGAAAAAATGTACCTGTTGCTGGTGAGTATGAAGTAAAAAATGCACAAGCCATGAAAATTATGGATGCTTTTGGTATTGGTGGTTCTTTCTCTGAATTTTACGCCATGGATTTTAACGATGATATTGTAATGTTGGGTCATGATGGACCTGCTCATTTCGCCATTGCCGAAGGAAAAGTTCAGTTAGTACCGCTTCCTGTATATCACGGAAAACCAGGTAAAGGGTTGTCTATTCAAATGACTGTAAAACACGGACCTGTAACCTTATTGTCTGTTGTTGAAGGTAAAGATGAGGTATTTTTATTGGTTGCTGAAGGAGCGTCGGTTGAAGGACCAACTTTACAAATAGGAAATACAAACAGTCGTTATCGCTTTTCAATAGGCGCTAGAGCATTTATGAATGAATGGTCTAAGCAAGGACCAGCACATCATTGTGCTATTGGTGTTGGGCATATTGCCAATAAAATAGAAAAGCTAGGCAAACTATTAAACTTAAAAGTGGTTAAGATTTGTTAGTAAAAAATGGTTAATCTAATTATTTTCTTTAAAAGTAATTAGTAGCTATAGTTTAACTAATTACTTTAGTTAAATAGCCAAGATAGTACAGGATAAAACTAATACGGGTAAAATTTAAATTTATCAATTATAAAATGGTAAATGAATATTTGAAACATCATTCTTATGCCTTTTTTACTCAAAACCCAAATTGGATATAAGTATTATACAATTAATTAAAGTTTTATTTAAATGAGATTTTTTATTTTTTTTCTAATAAGCCTCAGTACAATGGTACAGGGTATGGAAATTAAAAACTTAAAGTGCGAAGGACAAACAAATCCTGTAGGAATTACCAAAACGCATCCAAGTTTTAGTTGGACTTTTGTTGGTGATAAAACAAGTCCAGAACAAGGAGGTTTTCGAATTATGATGGCCACAAGTATTGAGAAATTAAAGTATCCTGATATTTGGGATACAGGGCCAACAAGTAATTCAAATACAGGTCCGTATAAATATTTGGGGGAACCCCTAAAATCAGGGCAAAAGGTATATTGGAAGGTGACTGCTTGGGGAAATAATCGTGGTGTGGTACATAGCGAACCTTCTTGGTTTGTAATGGGCGATATTAAAAACCCTGAAAATGCGTTTGAGCCACCTGTTTTTGAACAAAAAAATGGGGTTGTAAAAATAACTTTAAATCCAAAAGATAAAGGTCGAGTTTTTGAAGGTATTGGAGGTGTTAGTGCTGGAGCTTCTACCGATTTACTGTACGATTATAAAGATCCTTACCAAAGTCAAATTTTAGATATATTATTTAAACCCAAGTTTGGGGCTGGTTTTCAGCATCTAAAAGTAGAAATGGGTGGTGGAGAAAATTCTACTTGTGGCTCTGAACCCTCGCATGCGATTTCTAGAGAAGAATTAAAAAATCCAGTGTCTAGAGGGTACGAATTTTGGCTCATGCGAGAAGCTAAAAACCGAAATAAAGATTTGATTTTGGAATACTTGCCATGGAGTTTTCCAGGCTATTTGAAACCGAATATTTACACCAAAGAATCAGCTGAATATTTCGTTTCATTTTTAGATGTGGCAAAACGCGATTGGAATTTGGATATTGATTGGGTAGCTGCAGCCGAAAACGAAAACTATACCGACCGCGATTGGTTGGTGAATGAAGTGCGCCCACTATTGGATGCCCGTGGGTACAAAAAAGTGAAAATTCAAGGACCAGATGATAACAGTGGCGATTGGCAAATTTTTGAAGCGTTTGAGAATGACCCTGAATTTGATAAGGTGGTAGAAGCATTAGGATATCACTATATATCCGGTCGTGAATTTACAGAAGATATGGTAGATGGCAGAGGTCGTCCTACAACTCAAAAGGCAAAAGCATCAGGCAAACCACTTTGGGCTAGTGAAGATTGGAGCTGGACAGGCAAAGATTGGGGTGGAGCAGGAGCGCTCAATCTAGCACGTTTATACAACAAGTTTTACATTCGAGATAAAATTACCAAAACCCTCATTTGGGCCCCTATTGGCTCAATATACAAATCGGTCACTTGGGATAAGGCAGGTGCTATGAAGGCTAACAGTCCTTGGAGTGGATATTACGAAGTATGGCCTACTATTTGGGCAACGGCGCATACCACACAATTTGCAGAACCGAATAAATGGAACTATTTGGATAAAGCTTGTGGCTTGTTTGATGCCGCAACTTACAAAGGAAGTTGTGTTACTTTAAAAGAAGAAAACAGCGATAATTGGAGTATGATTATTTGTACAGAGGAGACTGAGATCCTAGAGGTTAAGATTGAAGAAGGTTTGTCGGATAAATTGGTTTCAGTTTGGAAATCTGATGAAAATAATCAGTTTGTTCAGCAAGAAAGTATTCTCCCTAAAAAAGGAAAGTTTGTAATAAATCTTGATCCTAAATGTATTTATTCATTGACCACAACTACAGGTCAGCAAAAAGGACATTATGAAATTCCTAATGAAACAGCTTTTCCTTTTCCTTATAGTGAAGATTATGAAGATAGAAAAGCAGGAGATTTACCTAAATATCATTCAGACCAAACAGGGAGTTTTGAAATTGCCAAAAAAGAAGATGGAACAAATTATTTGAAACAAATAAACCCAGAACAAGGTTACGACTGGATGCGTATTTACAGGCGTTCAAATATAAAACCGAATACCTTGGTGGGTGATATCAATTGGAAAAATTTTACTTGTAGTGTAGATGTTTTTATTGATGGAGGTAATGTTGAATTAGGAGGAAGAGTGCAAGGAAGTTATTTAAAAGGGCATCGTTTGATGCTTGAAAAAAATGGAAACTGGAAACTGGTTTTCGATAAAACAACCTTGGCTGAAGGAAGTATTCAAAATTTTGATGGAAACATTTGGCACCATCTAAAACTTAGTTTTAAAGAAGAAGAGATTAAGGTATTTGTAGATGGCGAATTACTAACCGAAGTAACCCATAAAATAGGCAATGGATATGTGTTGTTAGGAAGTTCTTACAATAATAATCTTTTTGATAACCTTAAAATTTTCAAAGAATAATATTAAAAAAATAATATGAATTACAAAATTAGAGGAATAATAAAAGTTAGTTTGATTTTTAGCTTAGTGCTATTAACATCATTCAGTTTTGCTCAAACTCCAAACTGGCAAGGTGCACAATGGATATGGCAGCAAGAAGATGGGCCATCCAATACGTGGATGAGCTTTAGAAAAACAGTAACATTAAATGAAGTACCCAAACAGGTAGAAGCGCTGGTTTCTGTAGATAGTAAATTTTGGTTGTGGATTAATGGCGAAATGGTACTATTTGAAGGAGGCTTGTCAAGAGGTCCAAGTCAAGCAGGTGAATGGGATAGAAAAAATAAAATAACGCCTGCTAATTCTTGGTTCGAAACAGTAAATATTCAACCTTATTTAAAAAAAGGTGAAAATACCATTGCAATTTTGGTATGGTACTGGGGACGCGAAACGCACAAAGGAACTCATATCGACAGTAAAAAAGGTGGTCTTTTGTTTTCAGCAAACATTGGTGATCAGAAAGTGGTTTCAGATGCTTCATGGAAAGCGATACAACATCCAGGATATGACAATACCATTGAGCCTGCTAGTAAAGCCACAGTTCAGTTCAGTGTAAAATATGATGCGCAAAACGCCATGAACGATTGGTCTGATAAGGCGTGGTACACTGCAGATTTTTCTGATGCTACATGGCCTTCAGCAATAGAAAAAGGTATAGCCGGAACAGCACCTTGGTATAATTTAGAACCTAATATTGTTCCTCATTTAATCAATCACGGATTGGAAGATTATACCAATGTTGCAGATTTAAAATTACCATATATTAGTGAAGGTAAAACTATTATTTGTAAACTTCCTTTTAACAAACAAATTACCCCTTATTTAGAAATTGAAGCCAAAGCGGGTGACACTATTTTTATCACTACAGATAACCGATTGAATAGAATCAACGCTACTTATATTACCAAAGAAGGAACGCAATCTTTCGAGAGCTTTTCGTGGATGAACGGTCACGAAGTGCGCTATACAATTCCAAAAGGTGTTAAGGTAAAAGCTTTAAAATATCGTTGGATGACTGTTGGTGAAATGGTTGGTGAATTTGAAGTGAGCGACCCATTTTACAGTCGTTTGTGGTCGATGGGTAACAATACTTTATTTGTTTGTGCTCGTGATAATTTTATGGATTGTCCTGATAGAGAACGTGCTTTGTGGATTGGTGATGTAGCCGATCAAACGGGATATATCTTTTATTCTATGGACAATGCTGGTCGTCAATTGTTAAAAAAAGCCATTTTACAAACTATGTCGTTTAACGAAAATGGTGTTATTGGCGCATTAGGACCACTTAGAGTTCGTGAACTGGTTGCACAAAGTTTGCAGTTTATTGCACAGTGCGTTTGGCCTTATTATTTAAATACAGGAGATAAAGAAACCTTGGAAAAAGTGTATCCATATATGTATGGTTATTTAGCGCTATTTCCAATGCAAGAAAACGGATTGCCTGAATACCGTAAAGGGAAAAGTCCAGACTCTTGGGATTGGGTAGATTGGGGAGTGAAAAATACCATCGATAGCGAGCCTATTCAAGCTGCTTTCTATTATTTAGCCTTAAATGAAGCCAAAAAAATGGCAGAAGTTTTAGGTAAAAAGGATGATATAAAATGGTATTCAAATAGAATGGAAACAATGAAACCAGCCTTTGATAAAGCTTATTGGAAAAATGGTTTTTACAGTACCAATCCTGAAAGTTTAAAGGATGATAGAGCCAATGCTATCGCCATAGTTTCGGGTATTGCAAAGCCAGAATATTACAATCAAATTGTAGACAATGTATTAATTCCAAATCGCTTTTCAAGTCCGCATTTTGAATGGATTGCTGAAGAGGCCATGTGTATGGCAGGAAGATCAAAGGAATCGTTGGAACGTATGAAAGATCAGTATCAAAGTCAGGTTGATAAGAAGGAAATGACAACTTTATACGAGATGTTTCCTAATGGCGGAAGTTATAACCACGCGTGGAATGCGCCTAATACTATTTTATCAAAATACATTGCCGGTGTAGCACCTACTAAATTGGCTTGGAGTGAATATGAAATTATGCCAACATTGCTTCATTTTAGCACTTTAAAAAAAACCATTCCAACAGTAAAAGGAAATATAGTTATAGATATTGAAGTTAAAGAGTCTGTATATGCAATGAATCTAGTTTCTCCAGAGAATACAGTAGCCATTATCGGAATTCCTAAAACAGGTAAAAAAATTGAAAAAGTGTTCGTAAATGGAAAAAGTATATGGGAAAATGGTAAATCGAAAAAACAACTAAAAGGAATTGAATTTGATAATGAAGATTTAAAATATTTGAAATTCAGGGTTCAAGCTGGTGCATGGAAAGTTAAAGCAGATTATAAGTAACTAAAAATAATCAAGGTTTAGTCTAAATACTTCAGTTTGTGTTTAAGGTTTTTATGCTAATAAACTAATTGTAAAGTGTTTAAAACTTATTTTGATATGAAATCGCCATTAACTAGAAGTTTGCGCAAGCAAATGAAATTCGCTGAACACATATGAAAATATTGACTCAGTGAAGCAAACACCAATAAATAAAAGCGATAACATATATGACCGCTAAAAAATCAAATTTTACACATATGAAATACATAAAGAAATGAAATTACCAATAAAGCTAAGTTGCGTTTTTATAATGCTTTTTTTAATGGGTTCCTGTAGAAGCTGGAGCCAAATTAGCAAAGAAAACTTTGAACAGGTAACATCAAATTTTACCACACCTGCTGATACCAATACTATTTGGTGTTATTGGTATTGGATTAATGATGATATTTCTAAAGATGGTATTACCAAAGATTTGGAAGCCATGAAAAAAGCTGGTATTGGTGGTGCTTTAATTGGAAATATAAATCCGGCTCACGAAGATGGAAAAGTACCCATGCTAAGTGAAGATTGGTGGTCGCATATGGTACATGCCGTGGTTGAAGGGAAGCGTATTGGGGTTGATATTGGTGTGTTTAATTGTCCGGGATGGAGTCAAAGTGGTGGTCCTTGGGTAGATTATACCAAAGCTATGCGTTACCTTACTTATAGCGAAACAAAAGTTTTAGGAGGTAAAAAACTTAGCATACAGCTAGAAAAACCAAAGGATGAATTTCAAGATACACATACTTTTGCATTCAAATCTTCAGCTATTGAAAAAAGAAGTACACAGTTTATTTCCACTAAAATAACAGCAAATTGGAACGATGTTGACGTGGCGGTCTTAAACGATGGCAATAAAGAAGCAGATACGAGCTTTGAACCAAAGAAGGGAGAATCTTTAGAAATTAGTTTTGAACTTTCTGAAGCAATAACAGCACGTTCTATCGCCATTATACCAAGTAAGCCTTTTAAATGTAATATGACTTTAATGGCTGTGGTTAATGGTGAAGAAAAAGTAGTAAAAGAATTCCTTTTTGATCGTTTTAAAATTTCTCCCAATGTAGCTTCAATTGAGACAGGAGATTTTGCTACCATTTTATCGGATGTTATAACTGACAAGTTTATATTAAAATGTACTAATTTTAGAACTAAAGGTGGCGGATATGGTTTTGCTGAAATTACTATTTCTGAAGCGCCTGTATTGGATAAATACATTGAGAAACAATTGGGGAAGATGCATTCTACACCTAAACCAAATTGGGATACTTACATATTTAGTAAACAAGAAGCGCTAAAAGATAAAAGCCTATGTGTAAATCCAAATGAGGTGATTGATATTAGCAATAAGCTTGATAAAAATGGTGTGCTAAACTGGGATGCGCCTGCAGGTGAATGGACCATTATGCGTATGGGAATGACGCCTACGGGTACTAAAAATGCACCAGCAGCACCACAGGGTGTTGGCTATGAGATTGATAAAATGAGTAGTGCCTTGGCGCAGTATCATTTCGATAATTTTGTGGGGGAACTACTAAAACGTATACCTGAAGAAAGCAAGTCGGCTTTTAAATATGTTGTGGCCGATAGTTACGAGCAAGGTTCTCAAAATTGGACCGATGGTTATGAAATTAAATTCAAAGAAAAATTTGGTTATGATCCTATACCATTCTTGCCTGTTCTTTCTGGTAGAATTGTGGGTAGTGTTGAATTATCTGAACGTTTTCTATGGGATTTACGCCGTGCTATTGCTGATGATGTAGCTTACGAATATGTGGGAGGCTTACGAAAAGCAAGTAATAAGTACAACCTTAAAGTTTGGTTAGAAAATTATGGTCACTGGGGTTTTCCGGGTGAGTTTATGATGTATGGCGGACAGTCCGATTTAATATCTGGAGAGTTTTGGAATGAAGGTACGCTCGGCAATATTGAATGTAAAGCTTCTTCTTCTACATCACACACTTACGGTAAACCTATTACTTCAGCAGAGGCTTTTACCTCATCGCGCAAAGCTTACCTTCGTCATCCTTCGATGCTTAAAAAACGTGGAGATTGGGCATTAACAGAGGGGATCAATCATTTTGTTTTGCATTTGTATATCCAACAACCTGACGATAATCGTAAACCTGGAATGAACGCTTGGTTTGGTACTGAGTTCAACCGACACAATACTTGGTTTAGTCAGGCTGATACGTATTTCGACTATCTACGCCGTTGTCAGCACTTGTTGCAACAAGGTAAATATGTTGCCGATGTGTGCTATTTTATTGGTGAAGATGCGCCAATAATGACGGGTGGTAGGAACCCAGAAATTCCAGAAGGATATTCTTACGATTATATCAATGCTGAAGTGATTATGAGCCGTTTATCTGTTAAAGATGGCAGATTTGTGTTACCTGATGGGATGTCATACAAAGTAATGGTGTTACCTCCATTTACTACGATGCGTCCTGAATTACTAAAGAAGATTGAAGCGTTGGTACAACAAGGAGGTGTTATTTTAGGTCCAAAACCATTAGAATCTCCAAGTTTACAGAATTTCCCAGCCTGTGATGAGCAAGTGAAAGCATTGGCTAACAAGATGTGGAATGGAACATACAATCAAGGTAAAATGGCGGTGCAATATGGCGCAGGAAAAGTGAAGGATGGTTTCCAATTGTCAGAAGTATTCGAGACTATTAATCTGTCAAAAGATTTGGAGCTTTCTGCTGATTTACCAGTACTGTGGATTCACAGAACGATGCCTGGTATGGAAATCTATTTTATAAGTAATCAAAGTGATGAGACCATTGATTTATCTCCAGTTTTTAGAGTGAATCAAAAGCTAAAACCACAATTGTGGGATGCGGTAAGTGGCGAAATAAGAGCTTTAGCCAACTATGAAATAACAGCCACAGGTATCAAAGTGCCATTAACAATGGAAGCAGCTCAAAGTTGGTTTGTAGTATTTACGAATGATACCAATAAAATAAATGTGAATCCTGCTTATGCTACTAATTTTCCTGCTTACGAAAAGGTGAGTGCTATTGAATCGCCTTTTAAAGTAGATTTTATAAACAAAGATATTGCACCTAAAGATCCTGTAGTATTTGATAAATTAATCGATTGGAGAAATTCAGAAGATGAGCAACTAAAGTACTATTCAGGAACAGCAGTTTATTCATCAACTTTTAAAATAGATAAACTTCCAAAAAACCAAGATCTATTCCTTAATCTAGGGAAAGTTTCGGTAATGGCAAAAGTGAAACTAAACGGAAAATATATTGGTGGTGTGTGGATGGCACCTTATCGATTGAATATAACGGATGCCATTAAAAAAGGAGAAAATATACTAGAAGTTGAAGTGGTAAACTTATGGCGAAATCAACTCATAAGAGACAAACAACGACCAGAGAATGAAAAATATACGTGGATAGTTATCGATAAAATTACATCAGAAAGCGCTATACAACCTTCAGGCTTATTAGGACCTTTGGTTATTGAAACAGTTAAAAAGTAAGAACTAAATAATTAAGCATATATAAAATGAAAAAACTATTATTACTCGCAGGTTTACTACTTATGGTATCCTGCCAATCAAAAAAAGAGATAGCAAAACCTAATGTTGTTTTTGTTTTAACCGATCAATGGAGAGCACAAGACCTTGGTTTTGTAGGAAATAAACAGGTAATTACGCCTGCAATTAATACATTGTCAAAAGAAGCAGTGGTATTTACCAATGCCATCTCAAATATTCCTGTTTGTACACCAGCACGAGCTTCATTAATGACAGGTAAATATCCGCTTAGTCACGGACTTTTTTACAATGATAAGCCTTTGAGATCAGAAGAGATTTGTATTGCCGAAGTCTATAAAGAAAATGGTTATCAAACGGGCTATATTGGCAAATGGCATATCAATGGTCATCCCCAAGGAATGAAAAATAGCGCAGGAAGACAACTGCCTGTAACTGTCAATCGTCGTCAAGGTTTTGATTATTGGAAAGTACACGAATGCACCCATAATTACAATAATTCCATTTATTACGACGAAAATGACGTGAAGCATAAATGGGAAGGCTATGATGCTATTGCCCAAACAAAAGATGCTGTAAAATACATGCAGGATAATAAAGAGAATCCGTTTGTATTATTTGTGTCGTATGGCCCTCCGCATGCGCCTTATAATACTGCACCTAAAAAGTATCAGGACTTGTATAAAGATATGGATATTCAATTGCGACCTAATGTGCCTGAAGATAAAACCGAAAAAGCAAAAGAAGATATCAGAGGTTATTATGCTCACATATCAGCACTCGATGATTGTATTGCTGAATTGCAACAAGAAATTAAAAAGCTAGGCTTAGATGAAAATACAATTTTTGTTTTCACTTCAGACCATGGAGACATGCTCTATTCTCATTCACAAGTAAAAAAACAAAAGCCTTGGGAAGAGTCTATTCACATTCCTTTCATGTTAAAATATCCTGCCAAATTAAAAGCGGGTACACAAATGACTAAAATGTTTTCATTTCCTGATATTATGCCAACATTATTAGGAATGTCTAATTTACCTATTCCTGAAACGGTACAAGGCATAGATTATACAGGACAATTATTGGGTACTGAAGTATTGGATGTAGACGCAGCTCTTATAACTTGTCCAGTTCCTTTTCATCAATGGAAATACAAACGTGGAGGAAGAGAATATAGAGGGGTAAGAACCGAAAAATATACGTATGTACACGACCTTAATGGTCCTTGGTTATTGTATGATAATTTGAAGGATCCTTATCAAATGAATAATGTTGTAGATCAGCCAGAGTTTAGCACAATACAAGCAGATTTGGAAGTTAAGCTGCTAGCAATATTAGATAAGAATGGGGATGAATTTTTACCAGGTGAAGAATATATGAAACAATGGGGGTACAATTGGGACAGTAATGATAGCATAAAACAAGCTATGAACTAGATTTAGAAATATTAAGGTAAAACTAGATCTGTAAATGTAATTATTGAATTGGAACTAAAGTTGTAAAATTAGCTAAAAACATAATTTAAAATAATTAAATGAATACCGAAATCGAATAAAACTTAGTCGTCTTTGGTTCTATTTTTAACCTAAACAACATCTTTAAGTTAAGCTCAAACTCCAAATTGGGGAAATGCACAATGGATGTGGCAAGACCAAGCAGGACCTGCAAATACTTGGGTTGCTTTTCGTAAAACGTTTGATCTTAAAGATGTTCCTGAGAGTGCTTTGGCACATTTGGCCTTAGATACTAAATATTGGTGATGTGAAATAACTACCACAATTTATCTATATGTAAAGTATTTATTTTATTGAAAACGGGTTTTCAATAAAATAAAAAAACGATACAAACTTAAAAGTGATTAAAATTTGTAAGTAGTTGTACTATGATACAAAATTTTTATCTTTCGAAACTTCAATTTAGCCATCATTAATTATAGTATTGTTGAGGTTATTAAAGGAGTTAATTGTATTATTTTTTAAATAAGCATGACAGAGCAGGATAATAGAACTGTTTTCATGATTTAAATTTATAAAATATTTAAAAAAGTAATTAAAAACATTAAAAAATTAATTTTATGCAAGCAATATTAGGTGTTTTATTTCATTCATTAGGAGGTGTGGCCTCAGGTAGTTTTTACATGCCTTATAATAAAGTAAAAGGTTGGGCATGGGAAAGTTATTGGATGGTTGGTGGCGTTATGTCTTGGTTAATAGCTCCTCCAGTTGCAGCTTATTTAACAATACCAGGTTTTGCTCAAATAATTTCTGAAAGTTCTGATACAGTTTTCTATTTCACATTATTAATGGGACTGTTATGGGGTGTAGGAGGATTGTCGTATGGACTTGGAGTACGTTATTTAGGAATGTCTTTAGGAAACTCAGTTGTTTTAGGATTTTGTGCCGCTTTTGGAGCATTAGTTCCTTCTATATATTATAACATTATTCCAACCGAAGGTAAAACTTCCTTTACAGATATGTTAACCTCTACTGGAGGTCAAATTGTGTTTTTAGGTGTAATCGTCTGTTTAATAGGTATTGCGCTTTCAGGTAAAGCTGGTATTATGAAAGAACGCGAATTATCAGACGAAGACAAGAAAAAAAGTGTTGCTGAGTTTAATTTGGTAAAAGGATTAATAGTGGCAATTCTTTCAGGTATTTTGAGTTCATTTTTCAATTTTGGTATTGAAGCAGGAAAACCTTTGGCAGATGCTGCAGTTGAAGCAGGTTATGATCACTTATACTCAAATAATGTAACTTTTGTGGTAATTTTATGGGGTGGACTTGCAACTAACCTAATTTGGACAACTATTTTAAGTTTAAAAAATAAATCATATAAAGATTTTACAAATTTAGATACACCAATTGCTAAGAATATTATGTTTTCAGCGTTAGCAGGATTCATCTGGTTTTTACAATTCTTTTTCTACGGAATGGGTGAAAGTAAATTAGGAAACGGTGCTAGTTCTTGGATTTTACATATGTCAACTATTATTTTAACTGCAAATCTTTGGGGTATATACCGTAAAGAATGGAAAGGTGTTGCTGCTAAAACAAAATGGACAATTACTGCAGGTATTGCTGTAATTTTATTGTCGGTTGTATTAGTTGGAATAGGAAACTCTATTTAGGAAGTTAAAAGCAGTAAAAACCTGCTTATAAAATAAAATTATTAAAGGATTAAATTCCTCGTGAAGATGTTAAGTTTTATAGAGAGTTCTCTGTAAAATTTAACATCTTTTTTTGTGGATAATGTTTATTGTAGATATTTTGTTTACAGCTTATTATTACATAAAAAAAATATATTTAACAGTATAGTACAGGACAATTAAAATGTAAACTAAAGTTAACTTTGATTTTTACTAAAATTTAATATTTAAAATGACCAAAAGAAAATTTTTTATAGCGCTTTTATCAATTGTTTTATTAACTGCTTCTTGTGATGAAAAAGAGTCAATAGCAACTGATTTAGGATTTCAATCTCTTGAATGTAATTCAAAAAACAATCCTACTGTTGTAGAAAGTGAGCATCCATTGTTTACGTGGATTATAAATTCCGAAGGTTTTAATAAATCACAATCTGCTTACCATATTTTAGTAGCTTCAAGTATAGATAAATTAAATACTAATGATGCCGATTTATGGGATTCAGGAAAAATACTTAGTTCAAAATCTACGTATGTAGCATATGAAGGTCAAAAGTTAAAACCAGTTCAAAAGTATTATTGGAAGGTGAAGATTTGGGATGAAAATGAGCAAGCTTCTAATTGGTCTTCAGTTCAAGATTTCCAAATGGGATTGATGAATGAAACAAATTGGGGTGCAGCAAAATGGATTAGTTTAAATAAAGATACAAGAACTTCAGAACATCGTTTTAGAGCCTATAAAACTGGTAAAATGAAGGAGCCATTTATGGTTGAAGGGCAAGCAGCTTCTTATTTCAGAAAAGTAATTCAAACAGAAAAAGAAATACAAAGTGCACAAGCTTATGTTTGTGGATTAGGTTATTATGAATTGTATTTGAATGGAGAAAAAGTAGGAGACCATGTATTAGATCCTGCACCTTCAAACTACGATAAGCAAGCTTATTATGTAGATTATAACATTTCAGAAGCATTAAAAAAAGGTGAAAATGCTATTGGTATTGTTTTAGGTAATGGGTTTTATGGACAAGATATTTCTTGGAAACGAGATCCAGAATCGGATAGAGATATGTCTTACGGCGCTCCTGCAGTTAGATTGTTAATTAAACTGACGTATACTGATGGTAGTCAAGAAGATTTTTACACGAATGATTCTTGGAAAGAGTCTACAGGTCCTATTGTTTTTAATAATATTTATGGAGGTGATACCTATGATGCTCGTTTTGAATTGAATGGTTGGAATACGGTAAATTATGATGATGCTAAGTGGGGAGTTGCAAAGGTAATTTCACCTAAAGTAACTAAAATTAGTGCACAACAAATTCCTGCAATAAAAAAACTAAAAGAATTTGAACCACAAAACGTTTTTAAAGCGCCAAACGGAGATTGGATTGTAGATTTTGGACAAAATATAGCTGGTTGGGTAAAAATTAATGTCCAAGAAAAAGAAGGACAACTTATAGAAATTACAACTACAGAAGCTTTGTTAAGAAATGAAAAAGATATTTTTCAGGGTTCTACAGGTGGCGGTGCCAATGGAATGGCTCAAATTTATAAATATATATGTAAAGGAAGTGATAAAGAAACTTGGGAACCAAAATTTAGTTATCACGGGTTTAGATATGCAAAAATAAAAGGGATTTCAAGAAAACCAGACAGTGATATGATTAAAGCTGTTTTAGTTGCTACTGATATTCAAGAAAACGGAAGCTTTACATCTTCAGATGCGTTGTTAAATAAAATGCACAGTATTAGCAAATGGACCATTGTAGATAATGTTCACGGTATTCCTGAAGATTGCCCACACCGTGAAAAATGTGGTTGGTTAGGTGATGCACATGCATTTTGTGAATATGCATTGTATAATTATGATATGTACGATTTCTATAAAAAATATATGGAAGATATTCGTACGCAAATGCGACCAACTAAAGGACATAACAATCCTGAAATTAAATTTCAAGTACCAACTATGATAGCTCCAGGTAAGCGTACTTCAACCTATGCAAAGTTAGATTGGGGTGTAGCAACTATGTATTTGCCTTGGTACAATTATTTGTATTATGGAGATGATGCGATTGTAAAAGATTATTATGAAGATATGAAAGAATTAACCCAATTCTATCTATCGTATAAGGATAAAGATGGGATTATTCAAGATGGAATGGGAGATTGGTGCCCACCACGTTGGGATAGAAGAGCAAACCCAAGTGCTATGGAGTGTGATCCAATTATTTCAGCAAACGCCTATTTTTATGACGTTTTAGGTATTATGGAAAACTTTGCTAAAATAATTAATGATGCTGCTTATGAAGCACAAATGAATAAAGAAAAAAAGGAGTTGAAAGAAGCGTTTAATAAAACTTTTCTAGTAAATATTCCAAAAACCAATTACAAATGGTACGGAAGTCAAACAGCAACTGTACAGGCTTTACAGTTTGGAATGGTTCCTGAAACAGAAATAAATAGTGTTGTAGATGGTTTGGTATATGATATTAATGAAGTAAAAGGAGGACACCATTCAACAGGAATTCATGGAAATAGATACATTTATACCGTATTAACCAACTATGGTAAGGAAGATTTGGCGTATCAAATTTTAACAACACCAGATTTCCCAAGTCAAACGTATGTAATGAATAATGGTTTTACAACTTGGCCAGAACGTCAATTTGAATGGGAAACGATGGAAGGTCCAACAAATTCACTAAACCATCCAATGCATAGTGGTTTTGCAGCTTATTTTTATGAATCTTTAGGAGGAATTAAATCAACTTATGAAGGAGCAGGTTATAAAGAATTTACGGTACAACCAATATTCCCTAAAAACATGACTGAAACAGCAGTGGATGTGCCTACACCGTATGGAACTATTCATAATAGTTGGGAGATAAAAGGAGAAAACTTTTCAATGAATTTAGAAGTGCCTTTTAATACAAAAGCTAAAGTTATGTTAACTCCAACTGAATTAGCTTCATTAAAAATAAATGGTACACATTTTGAAACTTATCAAAAAGAGAATTCAATAAAAGTAATTGATAAATCAGCAGTGATAATAGGTTCAGGAACTTATCATTTGGAGTATTTAAAATAAAAAATATAATTATTTGAAGATTCATTTAATCTCAGAAAAAATTAAATAATGAAAAATAAATGGTATTTGTTTTTTCTTTTTATATTATTAGTTGTGCCTTTAAATGCGCAAGTTGAAATTGTTCAAAAAAGCATTTCAACAGTAGATTCTAAAGCGCTAACTATTGATGGAAAGTTTGGAAATGCTATTAATGGACGAACGTATCAAAAAGATGCGCTTGCTTCCTACAATGGTTATCAATACATAGCTTATTATAACAGCGATAGACGAGTTTGTATTTCTAGAAGAAAATTGCCTTCTGGCGATTGGAAAACCATTCAATTTTTAGATTACGATTTTAAAAGTGACGATTCGCATAATATTGTTTCATTTGGTATTTGTCCTAATGATGGAACTATTCACTTAGCATTTGATCATCATGTACATCCGTTGCATTATCGGGTTTCAAAAAAAGGCTTGGCAACCAATCCTGAAACTATGGAGTGGAGTGCTGCTTCTTTTGGTCCAATTATAGATGAATTAGAAGAAAATAAACCAATTAGAATTACGTATCCTAAATTTTGGCAAACTCCAGAAGGGAATCTTCAAATGAATTACCGTGTGAGAGGTTCTGGTAATGGTGACCGTATGTTGGTTGATTACAATGCTTCCACAGGGAAATGGGATAATACACGACAAATTGATTCGGCTATAGGAATGTTTGAAGACCAATTAGGTAAAAGTGAAACACGTTGCTCTTACCCTAATGGTTACGATTATGATGCAAACGGAAGACTACATGAAACCTTTGTTTGGAGAGAAAATAGTCAAGGAGCTAACCACGATTTAATGTATGTTTATAGTGATGATCGTGGATTTACATGGAAAAATAATGATGGAGATTTGTTAACTGAAATTATAAACGTTAACTCACCAGGAATTGTGGTACAATCCATTCCCAGAGTATTGGGTTTAATGAACGATCACGGGCAAGTTATAGATTCAGAAGGGCGTGTACATGTGGTAATGTTTCATTGTACAAAAGAAACAATTGAAGCGGTAGGTAGTAAATTAGGGGCAACCCGTTGGGGGCCAAAAGCAGCACAACGGTATTTTCATTACTGGAGAGATAAAAGTGGTAAATGGAACAGTTTGCAATTACCTATGGCAGTTGGCAATCGTCCTAAAATTTTTACTGATAAAAATGACAACCTCATTCTAATTTACTGTGGAACAACTAATACAAAAATAAAAGGAAGAAGCGGTAATGATGATGGTGAAGACTTAATTATAGCTGTTGCAACCGCAAAAAACAATTGGAAAGATTGGCATATAGCACATTCGGTAAAAGGTCCGTTTATGAATGATATGTTGGCCGATATTTATCGTTGGAAAAACGAAGGTGTTTTATCAGTAATGCTTCAAGAAGAACCTAGTGCGCTTAGAAAACCAAGTGCATTACGAGTTGTAGATTTATCAATCAATTTTAATAATAATTAATTATATTAATATGAGTAAAATAAGTTTAAGTAAAGTAATAATTTTATTGGCTGTTTTTTTAGTGTTTTTATCTTGTTCAGATGATACTCCTGAAGAAATCATTGATGAACCTATTGTAGAAGTTCCAGAAACTCCAGAAATTATAGATCCTAATAAAATTATATCTATTAATACCGGTTCTGTAGTTGGGCAAATGTATAATTTCTGGTCAACACGACCAATGATTAACCAAACGCGATTTGAGAGTGCTAACTTTACAAATAGTTTAGATCATATAAAACCTTATGTAAAAAGCTATAATTTGGTAAGAGTACTGGGAGGTAGAACTGATGATAAAAATAATTTTTACAAAGGTGTAGATGCCTCAGGTAAAATTATTACAGATTTTAGCGGTTTAATTTCTAGTATGCGTGGCTTTATGCAAACGGGTTTTAAACCTAGAATTGTATTAGATAATGTGCCTTGGGATATGAGTGGAGAAAAAATAGTTGATACCTACGGAAACTCAAAACCTCCTGTTGATTATGGTATTTGGAGACAATACATTAATGCATTTCTACAAACACTTATTAATGAGTTTGGTATGAACGAAGTTAAAA
This sequence comes from Lutibacter agarilyticus, assembly GCF_900188235.1. Classification (GTDB taxonomy): domain Bacteria; phylum Bacteroidota; class Bacteroidia; order Flavobacteriales; family Flavobacteriaceae; genus Lutibacter; species Lutibacter agarilyticus. Next base: position 165,035 of record NZ_FZNT01000009.1, read on the forward strand.
ATTGGCGCTTTAGAATTGCTACCGAACCAAATTATACACCTAGCCATTGGAGAGGAACAAAAGACGAATATTTTAAACATTATGATATTACTGTAGATGAAGTTTTAAAAGTGATTCCTGATGCTATTGTTGGACCAGGAAACTTGCTTACAGAAGGAGTAGCAACTTGGCGAACAGAAATTATTGACCATTGTGCTACTGGTACAAATTATGCAACAGGAGAAATAGGGACAAGAATGAATTTTTTCTGTCTTTCTTATTATGAAAAAATAGATCAAAATGATGTCAAATTTCAAGAAACAGTTGAACCTTATAGGGCAAAATTAAACAGTTATTCTCAATTTAGTGATATTCCTTTTGATATTCAGGAGTTTGGAATTTTAAGAGATGAAAATAAAAAAAGAGGGTTGAGTTTGAGTGATGCAACCGAGTTTGGCGCAAGTTGGTATGCTGCTATTGCAGAAATGGCTTATGAATATGATATAACTGAAATTTATGATTGGGGTCAAGAATCTACGGATGGTTTAGCTACTGGTAGAAGAAATGTTACCTCCATGTTTCTAAAAATGGAAGATGGTAATAGACTACAAGCGGTTGATAATTTTAATGGATATTTAGGTGTAATACCTGTTGTGAAAAACGCTAAGGTTTACTTATTAGTTTACAATCACAATACCACAAGAAATAGTACAGGAAGTAAAGTTGTGTATCCAAGAATTGAAGGAGGTCTTATAGCTGCTTCAAGTAAATGGAAAATGAATGAATGGACTGTAGATGAAAATAACGGTGTTTTTATGCACGAATTGTATAAAGATGTAATAGCTGCAGGAGTTGCAAACAAAACAACGAGTAGTGCTCGTATTTATGGGAATAGACCTGATGATTATTTTGAAGATGGATGGAAAACTGTTTTTGATGCCAATAAATCTAAATATGAAGAGTTAGCAAAATTACCTCAAACCGTTAAAGGTTCAATAATTGAAACCAAAGATGGTAATATTACTTTAAAAGTAGATTTAGCACCTCATAGTGTTAAATTAATAGAGTTAATTCCGCAGTAAATAATAAAGTACCTTCAGTATTTTCTGTAATTTACTGTTGTTGTGGATCAAAATAGTTACTAATTAGGTAATTATTTTGATCCATTTTTTTTGAAAAAGAAAGAATAAAAACAAAAGTTTTAAGTAAGTTTTGTGATAACTAGCTTTGAGAGTGTCGAAAGAATCTTTGGTAAAATGCACTTTTGTTAGATTTAGGAACCTAAGTTTGGTCTATGAATTCACTAGAAAATTTAAAATTAATTTATATTTTATAACTAAATACGGGTTTGATTTTTTTGTTGAAAAGAATAAGCTATGAAATTAGTTATAACCTAACCAAAGTAAATCATAAATGAAATAGCACAATAATGGTCAATATTTCAATGGTTGATATTTCGCATCATCTTTTTCTTCCTTTTTTTTTTGTAGATAGTTGTTTTGTTGTAATTTAATAGATGAAAAACAAGGTAAAATCATAGATAGAACAAAATATTTTAGTTTTATGTTTTTGTAACATATGTAGTGGTTTTTTATGTGCTTGAAATGAAATATTGTATGTTGGTACTTTGTTGTCAAATAATATGTCAACTTGGTAGGTTTACAGTATTAGAGCCATTTATTTTGTGATTTGATATTTCATAAAAAAATAATTTCTAAAGAACTAAATTCATATAACAAGTTGGGTAATCATTTTGTACTTGATATTTTTAGTTAATATGTTCTTTATTAGTTGTTTGTATGTGTTTTTTATTCTGAATTATAATACAAAATAGGTTTTAAATTAAGTTTTACAGCATAGTACAGGATGCAGGCTTTTAACATTTATTATAATATTGTTAACATATTATTGTGATTTAACTTAGCTGAATTAAAGAGTAATAATTATAATAAATTCAAACTAATGTGATTAATTAAAACTAATTATATGTTAAACTTAAAACTAAATATGAAACAAAAATTAAAAAAACAATTTCCTGTTTCCGGGTTAGCGTTACTGCTGGTAATAGTGTTTTCAAGTTTCACGGCAATTAATTTAGAGGCTCAAAACAGAGTTTCTGGTGTTGTGAAAGATGTTGATGGTATGTCATTACCTGGTGTAACCGTGGTGCAAAAAGGTACCAGTAGAGGAGCGTCAACAGATTTTGACGGAAATTATTCTGTGGAATTAACTTCAGGTGAAAAAACGCTAGTGTTTTCTTACTTAGGTTTTAAAACAGTAGAAATTGCAGTTGATGGTAAAACAACCGTTAATGTAACTTTAGAAGGTGATGTAGAAAGCTTAGACGAAATAGTACTTGTTGGTTATGGTACTCAGAAAAAAGAAAGTGTTGTAGGGGCTATTTCTCAAATTAAAGGTGAGGATTTAATGGAAAGAGCAGCTGGGGTGTCTAATGTAGAAGAAGCATTACAAGGTAATTTACCAGGTGTTACAGCTATTCAAGGTAGTGGTATCCCTGGTCAATCTGATATGCAAATTTTTATTCGTGGCCAAAGTTCATGGAACGGAACTAATCAACCGCTTATTCTTGTTGATGGTGTTGAAAGGTCTATGAGTGATATTGATATGAATGATATTGAAAGACTTTCTGTACTTAAAGATGCTTCTGCAACAGCCGTTTTTGGTGTTAAAGGGGCGAATGGTGTAATTTTGATTACAACAAAAAGAGGTCAAACAGGTAAAGCACAACTATCCTTGGCAGCTAATTCAACTATTAAAATGGTTTCAAAGCTTCCAAGTAAACTAAACTCTTATGACGCTATATTAGAATCTAATAGTTCTATTCTAAGAGAATTAGCGAACGAACCTCGTGCTTGGAACGATTTTCGCCCAATGGGTATTCTTGATAAATATATCAACCCTCTAACAGATGAAGAGCGTTACCAATATCCTAACATTGATTGGGAGGATGAAACTTTGAAAGACTTTGCTCAAGATTATAGAATTAATCTATCTGTTCGTGGTGGAGGTAAAACTGCTAAGTATTTTGGTAGTTTAGCGTATCAATCAGTAAGTGATATTTTTGATGGGAAAAAATATGATAGTGGAAAAGGGTATTTAGGAGAATATAAGTATGATAGATTTAATTACCGTACTAACATTGATTTTAATATTACAAGTACTACTGAACTTTCAGTAAATTTATCTGGGTACATGGGAATTCGTGAGTCACCTAGTAATTTAAATACGGTAGTAAACGGTATTTATGAAATTGCGCCTAACTTGTATACTCCAGTATATCCTGATGGTTTATATGGGCAATACAAGGATGATACCTTTGGAATAACAAATCCAATTGTGAGTTTAACCAATACAGGGTATGACACTTTTACTAATTTTCAGGTAAACACAGATTTTGTACTGAAACAAAAATTAGACTTTATCACAAAGGGCTTGTCTTTTAAAACATCGTTTTCACTAGATAACAACATGACAAGTAAACAATCTCTTACTGATAATGGAGCTGATGGTTTTGAAAATGTGATTTACAGAGTGTATGATGGTGATAATGAAATTTTTCTATCACCTAATGGTGTTAATGACTTTGATTTTACGTTATTCCCATGGACTGTAAATGCTTCAGAAATATTTGATGGCAATGATGGTAGTGCTAGTCAGCGTAGAGTACGTAGAATGGTTTATGATTTTGCATTAAATTATAATAGATCTTTTGCTGATAAACATAATGTAACAGCATTAGCATTAATGAGACGTGAAGAGTATGCTAGAGGAAGTGAATTTCCATATTATAGTGAAGACTGGGTTGGTAGAGTAACTTACAACTACGATTCAAGATATTTTTTAGATATTAATGGTGCGTATAATGGTTCTGAGAGATTTGGACCTGGTTATCGTTTTGATCTGTTTCCTTCAGCAGCTGCAGGTTGGACTGTATCAAACGAATCTTTTATGGAAAGTACGGAATGGTTAAACAAACTTAAATTCAGAGGTTCTTATGGACTTGTGGGAGATGATCGTGTTCCAGGTAGATATAATTATTTGAGTCAATGGTCAAGTGGAGGATCAGCATTTTTGGTGCCAAGTGCGTATCAAGGAGGAAGATCACCATACATATTCTATAAAGAGAAAAAAGTAGGTAATTCAGATCTTCAGTGGGAAACAGCTGTTAAGTATAACATTGGTGCTGAAATAGGGGTGTTTAATAATTTGATTACCGCTGAGTTAGATTACTTTGCAGAAGATCGTGGTAATATACTTATAGTTGGTTCACAACGAGCAGTACCTGATTGGTTTGGAATTGCGCCTCCTGATTTTAATAAAGGAGAAGTAGAGGTGAGAGGTTATGAAGTTGTAGTGAATGTAAATCATACCTTTGGAAGTGGATTAAATGTTTATGGTAATTGCAACTTTACACAAGCAAAAGACAAGGTAATAGAGAGAGAAGATCCTGCATTACGTCCTTTTTATCAACAGGCTGCGGGCTACGCAATTGGTCAACCAAGATCAGGTATTCCTGCAGGAATGTTGACTAACTGGGATGATATTTATATGTCTACACCAAAAGTGGCAGGACAAGCATCTACACGTACAGGTTATTATGATTTAATTGATTATGATGGTGATGGACAATATAATAGTTCTTTTGATAATGTTCCTTATGGCTATACAGTACGCCCTCAAAGAACATGGAGTGCTACTGTTGGTGCTCGTTACGAAGGTTTTAATGTTTCAGTACAATTTTATGGAACTCAAAATAGTATCAGAAATTTCGGAGACAGAGCATTTAGCAATCAAACAGATCTAATTTTTGAACAGGATTTAAATTACTGGACTGTAGACAATCCAAATAGTACACGTACACAACCAGCCTGGAGTTTAGATCAAGGAGCTACCAGTCCGTTACAGAATAGATATGATACGTCATTAACCAGACTTAAGAATGTATCATTATCTTATGATATTTCTAAAAAAGTGTGTGAGAAGATAGGGATTAGCAAACTTCAATTTTTTGCCAATGGTAGCAATTTGATTTTATGGACAGACTTACCTGATGATAGAGAATTTAACGGTAGTATTACCTCAGATTCTAGTTTTAGGGGAGATTACCCAACCTTGAAAAGGTTTAACTTCGGTTTTAATATGAATTTTTAAAAAGAATTTGATGAAAAATTATACAATAAAAATATTATTATTTATAGGGCTTATGTTGTCGTTTTCGTGCGAGGACTACTTAGATATAGCCCCAGAATCAGAGTTAGAACAAGCGGATGTTTTTTCAAGCTTTGATAACGCACAGGGATTTGTTGAAGAAATGTATGCGATGGTAGTTGATTACGGTACTGCCAGTCACACTTTTCAAGATTATATGTTTGGAGATGATGCGTGGACTAAAAATGGATGGCAAGCAAGTGGTGCTATTGATAGAGGAAACTTAGGGTTTTGGGTAAATCATAAATACAGTTATTTAGGAGGTGCGTATGTTAGAGGGCCTGATACCAATAATACTAATGCAAGATTCAGACCACGTGTTTGGGATGCTGGTATGTTTGGTATTCGTAAAGCTAATATTGTGATTGAGAGTGTTGATTTAATGGTGAATTTATCTCAAGCAGAAAAAGATGTTATTTTAGGACAAGCCTATTTCTTTAGAGCTTATTTTCATAATGAGATTATGAAATTCTGGGGACGCTTTCCTTACATAGATACCGTACTTGTTGGTGAATTTGACTTACCACGCCCTGATACATATAAAGAATGTGCTTTAAGAGCAGATGAAGATTACAGAATGGCTGCTCAATTATTGCCTTTGAATTGGGATGATCAACCTTATGGCGAAAAAACTTTAAGTCAAAATGGAGGTAGACTTACGAAAGGTGTAGCTTATGCTTTTCAAGGTAAAAACTTGCTTTTTGCTGCCAGCCCGTTAATGCATTTTAACAATCAATCTAGTATAAATACTTATGAGTACGATACTGAATTAGCTGATATGGCAGTTGATGCTTTTGCAGAAGTTCTAAAATTAGATGACCAAGGAGTATATGGATTAGCTAATTGGAATGAGTATGAAGAAGTATTTTGGAAAACGCCAAACGCTAATATGTGGCCAGGAGGTACTGAGTTTATTTTTTCAGCACCTGGAGGAAATAGAGCAAGAGCTCAAGCCTTTATGACTGCAGGTATGGAGAAAGCTATTCATGGAGTAAATGGGTCAGCGCTTTTTTCACCAACTCATAATTTTATCAATAATAATTTTGGAATGGCTAACGGGTTATCTATTGAAGATGATTTAAGTGGAGCGTATGGTACACCAACTTATGACCCTACAAAACCATTTGAAAATCGTGATCCAAGATTTTATAAATTTATTGTGGCTGATAGAGATGTTCTTGGAACAAAAGGATCAGTTCCTGTTCAACATAGAACAGCACAGCTTTATATAGGTGGTGTACATGAAAAAGGTAATGGAGGTTCTAAATCAGGCTATATGCAAAAGAAATTTTACCCTGTAATTAATGGTGAGTTTCATAGTAAATGGAATAGAATTATTAATAGATATATGGGTGTGCGTTTAACTATGAGACTTACAGATGTATATTTAATGTATGCTGAAGCATTACTAGCTGCTAAAGGACCAAGTTCAATACCTGCTTCTTACGGGTTAACTGCTGAGGGTGCCATTAATAAAATACGTAATAGAGCTGGTATTCCAAATGTTCATTCATCTATTGTATCTGATAACAATAAATTTATGGATCAATTAAGAATAGAAAGAAGTGCAGAGTTATGTTTTGAAGCTCATAGATGGATGGATATTCGTCGTTGGGGAATAGCACATTTAGATAAATATAGGTTTAAAACAAAATTAGCGTATCCTAAAGATCATTCTTCATTCACAGAAGAAGTTCTTATAGAAAGAGTTTGTGAATATCCTAAGCACTATTGGTTGCCATTTGAGGCTAAGCAAACACAGTTTTATGAAGGTTTTCCTCAAAATCCAGGATGGTAGTTTTACACAAATTCGTTTTAATTAATATAAAGAAAAAAAAATGAAGATAAATAAATTATATAGGTTGTTTACGCTAGTATGCTTTGCCTTGTTTTGCTTTTGTAATCAAACAATAGCACAAACAAAAGGTACAGAGGTTAACGCAACCGTGATTGATGAACAAGGTAACCCAATAATGGGCGTTAATGTATTTGGCCCTAACGGAGTTCAAGCAATTACGAACGTTAATGGACAATTTCAAATTACATTATTGGGCGATGAGTCTGTTGTAATTCAAAAAAGAGGGTACGAATCAGAACTGATTAGTATCTCTGATTTATTGGACAATGTTACATTGGAGAAATCTCCTTTCCTAGCTACAGAAGATGATCAAATTGAGATGGGACTTGTTAGTAAGAATCGTCGTGAGAATATTGGTGCTATTTCATCAATAAACACTAAAGATCGTTTAAAGTATGATAATACACAATGGGTTAGAGATTACATTAATGGTTTAATGTTAGGTGTTAAAGGTTCTTCTAACGTTAGAGGTTTAGGAAATGCTATTTTTGTTATTGACGGAGTAATTGGTCGTGATCCAAATGTTTTAAATATGGAAGAGGTTGATCAGATTACTGTTCTTAGGGATGCGAATTCTGTAGCCTTATATGGTAGTCAAGGAAAAAATGGTGTTATCATTATCAATACCAAACGTGGAAAAACAAATAGAAAAGAAATGAACTTTAATGTTAGGTCTGGTCTTAGAACACCTATTGCTTTACCTAATTATGTAGGGTCTTTGGATTACATGGAGCTATTTAACGAGGCAAGACTTAATGATGGGCAAGACATTACTTTTTTACCTAGTGATATTGATCCGTATAAAAACAATCCAAATAAATATCAATATCCAGATGTTGACTTTTATTCAAATGAATATGTTAAACCATTTGTAAATTCAACAAGTGTTACTGCTGAGTTTTCTGGTGGATCTGATAAATCAAAGTATTATGTAAATGCAGGTTGGAACCATAATGAATCATGGGTTAGTATTAATCCTGATGCCAATGCAGGTAGTAACCGTATTAATGTTAGAGGTAATATAGATTTTGTAGTAAACGATTGGATTACAAGTAGTCTTGATGGTATTGCAATTATAGGTTCAAATAAGAGTTCTTTATCGAATTTGTTATCTGCAGGTACCACTTTTAAACCTAATTCTTATGTGCCTTTACTACCTGTAAATATGGTAGATACAATAGGGAATCCAGCGCTTGCAGGTCAAGTTAAGGCTGCTAGAATTTATGACGGCATGTTGTTAGGAGGAGCACAACAGTTTCAAGATAATACGCCTGTTGCGAATGCTATTGCTGGAGGTTATCAAAATGATGTAACTCGTACTACGCAGTTCAACAACTCAATTAATTTTGATTTAGACAAGATAACGGAAGGTTTATCAGCAAAAACTTATTTAAGTTTTGATTTTTATGATTCATATAAATTATCAGTTGAAAACAAATATAGCGTTTACCAAGCAACTTGGGAGGATGATAAAATAACAGCTTTGGAAGCTTTTGGAGATGTAGATTTAAAAGATTTAACAGAAAATGTTAGAACCAATGGCTTTGTGTCTCGAATAGGTTTTTATGCACTAGTAAATTATGAAAAAACCATTGCTGAAAACCACTCATTAAATGCTACTTTTTTAGGTTATTACAATTCAACTAATAGTAACAATGTACTTCAAAAAGATATTGATTCTCACTTAGGGTTTCAATTGGTTTATGATTATAAGAAAAAAGTGTTTGTTGATTTTAGTGGAACTTACACTAGTTCAATTAAATTACCAGAAGGTAACAGAGGTGGCTTTTCACCAACACTTGGTTTAGGATATATACTTAGTGAGGAGTCGTTCTTGAAAAACAGTAATGTTATTGACTATCTAAAGTTAAAAGCATCAGGAGGTATTATAAAGTCTGATCAAGGAATTGATGAGTATTATTTGTATAGTGAAACGTATAGTAATGGAGGAACGTTTAATTGGGCAGATGGGCAAAGTTCTAACAGAAGACAAAGCCTTGATCAAGGTGAAAACCTTAATATGGGATTTGAAGAACGTATAGACCTAAATATTGGTTTTGAAAGTTATTTGATGAGTTCACTTTGGGTAGAGTTTAATTATTTTAGAACGGAACTTGATAAGCAATTAGCGTTTTTGAGTAATAAATACCCGTCTTATTATAACACATTTAGACCGTATGATAATTTCAATAATAATAAATATACAGGTTTTGAAATAGGATTAAATTATAATAAAACCATTAACGATTTTAGTGTAAGTTTTGGAGCTAATATTTTATATAGCGAAACTGAAGTAATAAAACGATCTGAAAGTTATGAGTTTGACTACCAAAATAGAGTTGGAAAAGAAACATCTACCATTTTTGGTTTAGTTGACCAAGGTTTTTATTCTGAAACTGATTTTGATATTGATACAGACGGTAACTATATGTTAAAAGATGGTTTAGCAGTTCCTAACTTTGGAGCAGTTCAACCAGGAGATATTAAATATTTAGATCAAAACGGTGACAATGTTATTGATAACGATGACAATGTAGCTATTGGACAGTCTAGTAGCCCTTGGACTTATGGTGTAAACTTGAACCTTAAGTATAAATCGTTTAATTTATTTATATTAGGTACAGGTCAATTTGGAGCTGATGCCATTACGTCTAATAGCTATTATCAAGTAAATGGTAATGATAAATACTCAGAGGTTGTTTTAGGACGTTGGACACCAGAAACTGAAAGTACAGCAACTTTCCCTAGATTATCATCTGGAGAAAATGCAAATAACTTTAAAACATCTACGTTTTGGATGTACGATACTAGTTTCTTTAAAATTAACAGAGCTCAGTTAACTTATGAATTTGATAAAGATGTTTGTAGGAGTGTTGGGATGAAAGAATTTAGTATGAATATTTCAGGAACCAATCTTTTTGAAATAGCTAAAAACAGAGATATTCGTCAATTAACAATTGGTGGTACTCCTCAATTTAGAGCATTTATGCTTGGTTTAAGAATGTCATTTTAATACAAATAAAATTTAGATAAATAAAATGAAAAATTCAATAAAATATATATTAATTATGTTGGTTTTTACCGGCATGATTGCCTGTGATCCCATAGATGAAAACAGGTTAGATTTTGATTATGTAGGTTCAGATCCTGGGGCTGCAGAAGGATTATTATTACAAGGTTATTCAGGTATAATTGATCAGTTTGTATTTTCAGAAGGAGCAACAGATGATGCTGTTAATAATCAATTGACTAACGGCTACAAACGAATGGCTCTTGGCGAATTGTCAGCACAGTATAATCCTGCTTCACGTTGGAATACTTTTGAAAGAGTATTTTACGTAAACCAATTTTTAGAAATTATTAATCTTGGTGAAATACAATGGAGTAGAGATGAAGAGATTAATGAAATGTTTAAAATGCGTATGAAGGGAGAGGCTGTAGCACTTAGAGCGTTACATCATTTTTATGCGTTACAGGCTCATGCAGGAGAAGATGCTTCAGGCAACTTATTAGGAATTCCCTATTTTACAGAGTTTATTAAATCCGATGGAGATTTTAATACACCACGTTTGTCATTCGAAGCTTCTGTTCAAGAAATTTTAAAAGATTTTGATGAAGCCCTTACATTATTACCTACAGATTATTCTCTTAGTGAAGGAGATGTAGATCCTTGGTATGCTAGTTATGATTATGGTAAATATCAAGTAGTAAATGGTAATGCTTATGAATTACGTATTACTGGTAGAATAGTAAGAGCGTTAAAAGCACGTTTGGCATTGTTTGCTGCTAGCCCGTCATTTTTAAATGATCAATTTTATTATAATATGGCAGCAGAAAACGCAAGTGACATTTTGAATACTATTGGAGGAATTTCTGGTTTAGCACCTGATGGAGTTGAATTTTACACATCTGATGATGCTATAAATAGCTCTGAAATGTTATGGCGTGGTTCAATCGGTGGTAATAGTTCAGGTTATGAAGAAAGAATGTTCCCGCCTTCAGTAAATGGTAAAGGAGAGATAAATCCAACGCACAATCTAGTAATGGCATTTCCTATGAAAAATGGATATCCTGCAACAGCTACTAACGGCTTTGATAACCAAAATCCTTATGCTAATAGAGACCCACGTTTAGAAAAATATATTGTTCTTAATGGCGCTTCTTATGGAGGTGGAACTATTAATACTGGTTTCGGTGGTGGTATTGATAGATTAGATTCTATCCCTCAATTTTCAACAACTACAGGGTATTACCTTAAGAAATTATTACGTCCAGACGTAAGAATTAATAATGATGGAACTACATCTGGACAAAGACACTTTGATGTTTACTTTAGGTATACAGAATTGTTCTTAATTTTGGCTGAGGCAACTAATGAAATTGGTGGTCCAGACCATCAGGTAAATGGAATGAGTGCTCGTAATGTTATTGGAGCAATCCGCCAAAGAGCCGGTATTACACAGCCAGATACTTACTTAGCATCTATAACATCTGCAGAAGAAATGCGTGATCTTATTAGAAATGAACGTCGTTTAGAATTGAGTTTTGAAGGACATAGATTTTGGGATCTTAGAAGATGGGGATTGTCTTTAAATGAAACAGCAGAAGGTTACTTTTACGATGGAGATAATTATGTAGAACTTCCTTCTGTTGAAACTAGAAACTATCAATCATTTGCTACTTATATGCCAATTCCAAATTCTGAAACTTTGAAATTTACAGAATTAACTCAAAATAAAGGTTGGTAAGATAATTGTATTTTAAAAATAATTATAAAACATTACACATGAAAATAAGATTATTAATAATATTCGCTTTTGCCTTTAGTTTGATGGCTTGCGAAAATCAGGAAAATGAATTTGACGATTTTGGTTCAACTTCAGTTTATTTCCCATTTCAAACTCCTGCTAGAACATTAATTCTAGGAGAATATGATTTAGGTTTTAATGATAACGATAACAATGGTAGATTTGAAATAGGTGTTACCATGGCTGGAGTTTATGAAAATGATAAAAATAGAAAAGTGTATTTTGAATTAGCACCTGAATTAATAGACCCTGCGTTGTTAGGTGTTGCTGATGTAAATGTGAAGGTATTACCATCTTCATATTATACCATCGAACAAGAAAGTCCAGTAACTATTCCTACAGGTTCTACCAAAGGACGTATTCCTGTACAATTGGAAGATGCATTTTTTGAAGATCCTCTTTCTTTCGCAGGTGAAAATGAAGTTAATTATGTAATTCCTCTAAAAATCACAGATTATGAACAATTAGATTCACTTTTAACGGGTGTACCTCTTGTTGATAACCCTATGAGGGTAAAAGCTGATGATTGGGAAACGTTACCAAAGGATTATACACTTTTCGGTATCAAGTTTATGAATAAATATCAAGGTATATATTTAAGACGTGGTGCTGATGAAATGACGAATGCTTCAGGAGAGACAGTAACTACTGTTTATCGTGATGAGTATGTTGTTAGAGATGAGTTGGTTCCTGTGACTACAAGTGGTAGAAATAACGTTGAGTTGTCAAACATTGTACGTAGAGCTGGTCTTACTAGCCCAGGAAGTGTTAACATAGAGTTAGCTTTTAATGATGGTGGAGATTGTGTAATCACTAGTTTTGAAGATGATGTGTACAATGTTTCAGGATCAGGAAAGTTTGTTCAAGATGGAGACGAATGGGGTGGTAAACAGCAAGATGTAATATATTTAGATTATTCATACACTGATGCTGCTAATAACGAAACACATGCGGTTAAAGATACTTTAGTAATTAGAGATCGAAATGTTAAGTTTGAAGAGTTCACAGTTGAATTAACAGAATTTTAGTTTTTAGTTTTATACAAACTAAGTTTAAAAAATAGCGAAGGTAAATCCTTCGCTATTTTTTTGATTTATGCAAAGATATTTCTGCCATATTTATTATGCATGTTTTTAGTTTAAAGACTTTATTTAATGTGAGTTCTGCATAAATTAATCCACTTTTTTTAAAAAAAGAATGTATAAAAAACAAAGATTTTAAATACGCTTTTTTAATACTTATAAAAATAAAGTAACATTTTTTTGTTAAAAATTTTAATGTTGTTGTGAAGTGAATATTTAATTATTAAGCAGAACAGAGCAGGACATGTTTTGGTAGTGAAATCTTTAATTTGCATATTAATTTAATTAAAATAAGTGTCTATGAAGTTTCAAGTTATTTTTTGGTTAGTTACATTAACAACTGTTGTTACTTATTCGCAAATCAATCACGGGTTAAGAGATGAGTCTGGTCGTCATGTCATTCCAAGAGGTTTTGTAATCAATACAAATGATCATAAAGGTGAAGTTATTTTTGATAGTGATGATTATGTGAGAATGGTTCGAATGGGGGCTAATACACAAGTAATTCGATTGGAATTAGGAAAGCTAAGTAGTTTTCCGGGGGGTAAATTAGATCAAAATTATCTTTTAAAATTAGATACTTTGGTGGCGTTGGGTCGAAATTCAGGAATGAAAACTGTTTTTAAAATGACTGTTTATGGTGTAGATAAATTTATTTGGGAAGAATTTTGGTTGAATAAAAACAACGAATACCAAACATATATTAATGTTTGGAAAGTTATTTGGAATAGATTTTCTAACGATTCATCAGTTTTAGGGTATGATGTTGTAAATGAACCAAGAAAGTTAACAATGGATATTTCTTATACAGACCTAACAAAAAAATACCTAATACCACTGTATCAAAAAATTATTGATGAAAGTCAAAAGATAAATGCAGATAAAATGATTCTTTTTCAGTCAATATTTATGAATAAAGGTGAGGCGATTGACAATAATCAGTATGCTGAAATTAAATTCCCTATAAATAGAAAAAACATCATTTTTGCACCTCATATTTATCAAAATAAAATAGATTTAATTAAGCCAGTAATGGATCGTTTTGATAAGGAATCTCAAATGTTAAATGCTCCAATTCTTATTGGAGAATGGGGGTTTCCAACATTTGCAGCTACAGATACGTTAATTGATGGTAAATTGGGTCAGCTAAAATACAAAGAGCTTTATATTAGAACAGCCGAAATTTTTGACCGTATGGGTGTAGGTTCTATAAAAGCGTGGTTTTTAGGAAACAGAAGTATGCAAAATTTTCTTCCTGGTGGTCCATCAACGTGGGCTATTTTTAGTGACGAAAAAGCGGCTGGTACGGTTGAGCGTAAGTACATAACAGATATTATAGCACGACCATTTCCTCAATCTATTGCAGGTGATATTCAATCTTTTCTATTCAATCATGCAACAAGAACGCTTGATTTAAAAATAAAAGCCGATAATAGCAAAGGAGCTTCTAAAATATTTATAGGTGCCAACAGGCATTATCCTGATGGTTTTTCAGTTGTAATTAATGAAGATTTGGTGCTGTATTATAATCCGTTAAAAAACGTTGGACTTGAGGTTTATAAATGTCCACAAGACGTAAATCCATCAAATTTTATTTGGGATACTCAAAGTCAAAAATTAATAGTATTACAATGGCCAACAAATAACACAGACTTCAATATAAAAATTGTACCTGGTTTAATGAATTTTGAAAAGTTGTAAATAGTAAATTACAGTACTTAATATAAATATAATTATGAAAAAAGTAATAATTCTTGGATTTTTTGTTTTATCAATTTTAGCTTGTAATTCAAAAAAAGAAACTGAGATTTCTTCTGAAGTGCAATTGCCACAGCGCCCAAATATTTTATGGTTGGTAACCGAAGATATGGGGGCTTATATACCGCCTTTTGGAGATTTAACGGTTGAAACACCAAATTTAACCCGTTTGGCAAATGAAGGTGTAATTTATCCAAATTTATATTCAACTTCGGGTGTATGTGCACCAAGTAGGGCTGCAATTGCTACTGGTATGTATCCTTCAGGTTTTGGAGCAAATCATATGAGAGTTAATTCAAATACAAAACAAACAGGTTTAAAAAAGTACGAAGCTATTTCCCCTTCAGAAGTAAAAATGATAAGTGAACTACTTCGTGAAAATGGCTACTATTGTACCAATAATTATAAAGAAGATTACCAATTTAAAGCACCGGTAACTGCTTGGAATGAAAGCAGTAAATATGCACATTGGCGCAATAAAGCTGAAGGTCAACCATTTTATGCTGTTTTTAATTTTACTGAAACCCACGAATCTGGTTTGTTTGAACCTTATGGGTTTAGAGAGGTTGAAACCAGACATTATCATGAGGGTGATACAAGTTATGTGTGGAAAAATAACAAGTTAGCCGATGCAAAAAATAGAATGACAGAAGCCGAAACACCTGTGCATTTGCTTAAAAACACCAAATTTAACATTCCACCATATTTGCCAGATAATGCTGTTGTGCGTAATGATATGTGGAAGGTGTACAACAATATTGCCGAAATGGATAAGCAAGTAGGTGCAGTTTTAAAACAATTAGAAGAAGACGGGTTGCTTGAAAATACCATTATATTTTTTTATGGTGATCACGGCGGACCATTGCCTAGAGAAAAGCGTTTAATATACGATTCGGGCTTAAATACACCTATGATTATTAGATTTCCTAAAAAAGTGAATAGTGGTCAAAAAGATGAGCAATTAATTAGTTTTGTAGATTTTGCACCAACACTATTGTCTTTAATTGGTGTTGAACCTCCAAAACACCTACAAGGTCAAGCTTTTTTAGGAGCATATAAAGCTAAAAATAAAAGAAATTACATTCACGGTGCAGCCGATCGCTTTGATGAAGTAACCGATGTGATAAGAGCAGTAAGAGATGGTCAGTTCAAATATCTTCGTAATTATAGACCTGAACAAGGGTATTATTTGCCACTAGGTTACAGAGAAAGAATTCCAACAATGCAAGAATTATTAAGGTTACGTGATGAGGGGGAATTAAATGAAATTCAAATGCAATGGTTTAGAGATCATAAACCAAAAGAAGAGTTATTTGATTGTAAAGCAGATCCTTTTGAATTAAATAATATTGCTGATGATCCTGCTTATGCTGATAAATTACAGGAGCTAAGAGCAGAAATGGACAGATGGTTAACAGAAATTAATGATGATCCAACATTGCCTGAAGCACAATTAATCAAAAATCTTTGGAGTGGGAATGATAGCCAGCCAGTAACAGCTTTACCAGAAATAGCATACGCAAACAAAAAAGGAACTATTAGCTGTGCTACCGAAGGAGCTTCAATAGGTTATAAAATTAAATCTAAAAACGGAGCATTTCCTAAAATTTGGAGTATATATAAAAAACCATTTGAACTTTCTAAAGACGCTGAATTATTAGTGAAAGCACACCGTATTGGTTTTAAGTCGAGCGAAATTATTGAAGTAAATATTTCAGACTTAAAATAGTAATTTAGTTTTTGTTTACGGATACTACAGGATAGTATTTGAAATGTGAACTTGTATTTTTAAAAACTAATTTTAAAATTAAAAATTACGTGAATACAAAATCAATTCTAGCACTATTCATAGTTGTAACAATGTTTAGCGCTGTGTTAAAAGCACAGTCAAAAAAGTTTAACAATCCCATAATTGGTGATGACGTTGTTTTTGAAGAAAAAAACGGTCTCGTAGCTGTTGAAGCAGAATATTTTTACAAACAAAGTAATGCTGAAGTTAGAGCGTGGTATAGAACATCAAAAACTGAAATGGCTAATGTTGGCAGAGATGAAGATGCGCCACATTTTATAGATGCTAGTAACAATGCGTATATTGAAATTTTACCAGATACAAGGGTAACCCATTCAGACCAACTTATTCGTGGTGAAAATTTTACAGATGAAGCCGGAAAAATGGCGATTGTACATTACAAAGTAAAAATCAATACACCTGGGCGTTATTTTGTTTGGGTAAGAGCTATGAGTACGGGTAGCGAAGACAATGGTTTGCATGTTGGTTTAAATAACCAATGGCCAGTACACGGTAAACGTATGCAATGGTGTGATGGTAAAAATAAGTGGACTTGGGAAAGTAAGCAAAGAACAAAGGAAGTACACTGTGGGGTAGCTCACGAGATTTATTTAGATATTGAAGAAGCAGGTGTGCACGATATTCAGTTTAGTATGCGCGAAGATGGTTTTGAAATGGACAAATTTATTTTAACCACCGATAAAAATTATGTACCTTCAGAAAAAGGACCAGCAATAAACTTAGCACAAGGTAAATTACCTGTATCTAAAGTTGTTCAAGAACAATCGTATTTCAACAATATTTCAAAAGCACTTCCTGAGAATAAAGTAATTGCATCTACAAAATTTCCTATTGAAGGAACCAATTTTTATAAAAACGGAAAAAATTGGTTAGCCATCAACCCAAAAGAACATAAAGAAGCACAAACAAGTACGACTTTTAATTTTGAAAGCGGAAGCTATGATGTGGTTTTTGTTGGTGTAGGTGAAAATGACGGTAGTTCAACTTTCAGCGTTTCAATTAACAATAAATTGCTTGGAACTTATGCGCCTCCATTAGCCAAAACAATTTGGGAAGAAGGGAAAGAATTTAATGCGTTGTGGGAAAATATCAAGCTAAAAAAAGGTGATACAATTACTGTAACAGCTAAAATAGGGACAGATGGAAAAGAGTTTACTCGCGGAAGATGGGCCGGTATTATTTTTACACCTGTTGGAAAAGGTAAGCAAATACAAGAAGCACCGACAACATATTTATTTATAAAATAATATTAGATGAAAAGTATATATCATATTTATTACACGTCACCCTGAACTTGTTTCAGGGTCTCATGAATTGTGTGAATTCAAATTTTTAAGAGATTTTCACACAAGTTTATATTGATAAATTTAAGATGCTTTACGGATAATTAAAAATAAAAATTACTTCAAAAAATAAAAAAATGAATAAACTAGCAATATTAATTATAGCAGCATTAATTACAACAAGTTGTGTAACAGCTCAAAAAATCAACCCTCCTGCAGGACGTATAGCAGTGGTTGCAGATGGAAATTCACCTGACCCTGATGATTTAGGAGGAACAGCAGTTTCCTTGGCATTGCTTCGTGCTGCCGGCTTGGAAGATCGTTTGGTGCATTATTCACACTGTTGCGATTTGGTAGTGTTGCATAGAATTTCGGCAGAGGCTGAACATGAAAGACACGCCATGATGCAAACCACTTGTGATGGAACCGCACGCCGTTGGGGAGGTTTTGATCACATTACTTTTTGGGATGCAAAATGGCAAATGGAACAAACCATTAAAGATTTAGTGAAAGCGATAAATGTATCTACTGAAGAAGATCCTCTTTGGATTGTAGAGGCTGGAGAGCCAGATATTATTGGTTTTGCATTACAGGCATCTAAAAAAGAAAATCATAAATATATAAAAGTAATTACACATCACCCTGCAAATGATAATGCAGGAGATTTTTTTAAATGGCAAGAAATTTTAGATTTTGGTGTTGAAGAAGTTCGTATTCCAGATCAAAATATAAATCTTAAAGTTAAAGAAGCTGAGTGGGATTGGGCAATGAATCATCCTGATGATCGTATGCAATTTGTTTGGTTAATGGGTAAAATGGCTGAAGTGGACAATGTGGTTAAATTTCAAAAAGGAAAATGGGATTGTTCTGATGCAGGAATGGTTTTGTATTGGCTTACAGGAGCTACAAATGGTGGTTTAGTGCAAGGTTCTGTTGAACATGTAAAAACAATTTTGGAAGATTATATGGCTAAGAATCCAAAATAGTTAATTACTGTTTTTTGAAATAAGTAGCTAATTATGGTTAATTAATTTGAATTGAAAATTATAAAAATATTAAATTAAAAAAATGAAGAAATGTATTTTAATATTAGTATTAAGCCTAAATTTAGGCTTATCTATTTTTGCTCAAGAACAACCAAATATTGTTGTTTTTTTGGTAGATGATTTACGTACAGAATTAGGTTGCTATGGTAACCAACAAGTTAAAAGTCCTAATATTGATGCTTTGGCAAATGAAGGGGTGTTATTTCAAAATGCTTATGCACAACAGGCTATTTGTGCACCTTCACGTATGAGTATTTTAACAGGATTACGTCCTGAAAGCATTGGTATTTATTCTTTGTTTACGCCATTGCGTTCAAAGCATAAAGAAATGGTTACTATTCCACAATTTTTCAAAGAAAATGGCTATACAACGGTTAGTTTAGGTAAAGTATATCATCATGGAAATGACGACAAAGAGAGTTGGAGTATACACTTTCCTAAAGAAGCAAATTCTTGGGTAAAACCAGAAAACTTAGCACTCATAGATAGTCTTGAGCAAACAGGTTATAAAGGTAACGGACCAGCTTTTGAAAATGCTGATGTGGAGGATGAAGCCTATAAAGATGGACGTGTTGCAAAAAATGCTATTGAAACACTTCAGAAAATAAAAGATGAAAAGTTTTTAATGTTTGTAGGTTTAAGTAAGCCGCATCTTCCATTTAATGCGCCTAAAAAGTACTGGGATTTATACAATAAAAAAGATTTTATAGTTCCTTTAAAAGAAGCGCCTAAAGATAGTTACAGATTATCTCTTACAAAATGGGGCGAATTAAGACGTTATTATGGTATTCCGAAGGAAGGAGTTTTAGATGATGAAACTTCAAGAAATTTAAAGCATGGGTATTATGCGTCTATCAGTTATATTGATGCGCAAATAGGCAAGGTCATGAAAACGTTGGAAGACTTAGATTTACGCAAAAATACCATGGTAATCCTTATGAGCGATCACGGTTATAAGTTAGGCGAATTTGGAGCATGGTGTAAACACACCAATTTTGAAATAGATGTAAATGTGCCTTTAATTGTGAGTAGAGAAACGGGTTACAAAAAAAGATTAAGCAATGTAACGTCAGATGCATTGGTTGAAAATGTAGATTTATTTCCAACAATAGCTGAAGCAAGCGGATTAAAAACACATGCATTAGAGGGGGAAAGTCTGTTGTCATTAGTTGATAAACCTGATATGGAGTGGAAAAAAGGTTCTTATAGTTTGTATCCAAGAGGGAAAAAAATTATGGGATTCACTTGTACCGATGGTACATATAGATATACTGAGTGGTGGGACAATGAAGCGCAAACAATTTTAAGTAAAGAACTTTATTTGTGTGAACAAAATTATATGGAAATTACAGTTAATCTTGTAAATGAAGTAAAACACAAACAAGATGTGATAAAAATGCAGCAACTACTAGAAATGCAGTTTCCTAAAAATCAAAGATCATCGTATCCGCAATATGATAAGTAGATTAACATTAGTACTTTAAGTCTTATATTTTAAAAAAGCCAAAAGAATTTGTGTAGTATTAAATTCTTTTGGCTTTTTTTCATAGGGTTACAGTAAGGTGCAGGACAGTTTTTGTATGTTTTAGGTGTAACATTGAAATATATAATATCTTAAATATTTGAATTGAGTTGAGTGCTTTTTTAAATAGAAAAAACTAATAATTATGATTTCAAATACTATTAAAATAGGTGTTGTTTATTTGTTTGTTTGCATAACAACTACTATTAAAACAACAGCTCAAATTAATAAAAATATAGATAAAACACTTTCAGTTTTAGATTATAACAAACTACTTTACGCAAAAGAGCATAAAAATTCAATGCAATTTTCTGCAGCATACCAAAACTTAATATCCGATGCTGATAAGGCATTACAAGAAGGTCCTTTTTCTGTAATGGAAAAAACACAAACACCTCCAAGTGGCAGTAAGCACGATTATATTTCTATAGGTCCTTATTGGTGGCCAGATCCAACGAAACCTGATGGTTTACCTTGGATTAGACGCGATGGAGAAATAAATCCGTTAACAAGAGAAGGTAGTACAGATTATGAAATAAAAAATAAAATGTTTCATAACACCCAAACTTTGGCAATGGCATATTTTTTTTCAGATAACAAACAATACGCCACAAAAGCCATAGAATTGTTAAAGGTTTGGTTCTTAAACGAAGACACTAAAATGAATCCGAACCTTGACTTTGCTCAGGGAATTCCAGGTAAAAATACAGGGAGAGGAATTGGGATTATAGAATTTGCAGGAATATCAAATATGATAACTGCTATTGAAATTTTAGAATTGAATAATAAAATGGATGTTAAAACAAGTAAAGAGCTTCGTTTGTGGTTTTCAGAGTATTTAAATTGGCTTCAAACAAGTGAAAATGGTGTTTTTGAAAAGAATACTAAAAACAACCATGCAACACATTACGACATTCAAATTGTAAGCATTTTATTATTTTTAAATAAAGAAAATGAAGCTAAAGAAGTTTTAGAAGCTGCTAAAACATTGCGTATTGTAACTCAAATTCAACCAAACGGAGAACAGCTGCATGAGTTAGCACGTACAAAAGCATTGTCATACAGTACTATGAATTTAGAAGGATTTACAAAACTTGCTTTTTTAGGAACAAAGGTACATGTTGATTTATGGAATTATGAAGCTGAAAATGGAGCTAGCATTATAAAAGCGTATGAATTTTTAAAACCCTATGCCGAAGGGAAAAAAGAATGGAACTTTAAACAAATAGCGAGTGTATCAAAAGCTCAACATAAATTAAAAGAATTATTTGTAAAAGCTGGTAGTCAGTTTAATATTGAAGCCTATTGTAAAATTGGTTCAAAAGAAGATAACAAAGCATCATCATTACTATATTATTGTAATTAAGTATTGCTTTTAAATATGAAGAGTTTATACCTGTTAAAATGTAAATAATTAAAAATATTTATTTTTATTTGAAATTAAAGTTAACGTAAAATAATATAGAATTATGCAAAGATTAGCCTTTAAAATGAAGTTGAATAAAGGACAAAAAGAAGCTTATACAAAACGTCATAACGAATTATGGCCAGAACTTAAAAAACTTTTGAAAGATAATGGTGTAAGTGAGTATTCTATTTTTTTAGATGAAGAAACCAGTACGCTTTTTGCTTTTCAAAAAGTTTCAGGTGAAGGTGGTTCTCAAGATTTAGCATCTAATGAAATTGTAAAAAAATGGTGGGATTTTATGGCTGATATTATGGAAGTAAATCCAGACAATTCACCTGTTTCAATTCCTCTAGAAGAAGTTTTTTATATGCCTTAATTGAAGTGGGTGTAAAGTTTGTGTTTTACTTTTGATAATGGTAAAAAATTGTTTGTGAGTTATTTACGTGTGTTATAAGTAAAAATTATATTGTATCTTCTACAGCGCAATTAAAATCAAAAAAAATGGACTTGTTTATTAAAAATGCACGATTAATTTTTGTATTTATTTTTATATGTACACATACTTTTTCACAAGATTATACAATAGAAACCATCAAACTTTGGAAAGATGGAGAAATCCCCTTCAATAAAGAACATATTACTTTAAAAGAAACTTTAGATGAAGCAGGTGTTCGATATACTCAAATTTCAGAGCCTGCACTTTATGTGTATAAAAATAAAACTGTTAAAAAAAATGGAGCAGCACTTTTAGTTTGTCCAGGTGGTGGCTACGCTAAAGTAACCATTGGGGGAAACAACGGAGAGGGTAAAGCAAAACGTTTTCTTGAAATGGGGTTTAATGTAGTTGCTGTTTTAAAATACAGATTACCAGATACTCAAATAGTAAATTCACAAGAAAAGGTGCCTTTGTGTGATGCTCAAAAAGCACTGTCAATTATTCATCAAAATGCAACCAATTGGACAATAGATAAAAATAAAGTAGCTGTTATAGGTTCTTCAGCAGGAGGGCATTTAGCAGCTTCTTTAGCAAATTTAAAAGACGAAATTATAGCGCCTAATGTAAAACAAGAAGAGTTAAAACAAGCGGTATCTATTTTAATGTATCCTGTCATTTCATTCAATTTGCCGTATCGTCATAAAGGTTCATACAAGAGACTTTTAGCCGATAAAGCTGAGAGTCAGATGTTGTTAGATTATTATTATTCCATGGAAAATCAAGTGAGTGAAAATACACCTCAAACTTATATTATACACGCTAAAGATGATGTAGGTGTAGTTTACCAAAATAGTTTAATCTATTGTGAAAGCTTAAAAAAGCATGATGTAAACTATAAATATGTGCAATTAGACAAAGGAGGTCATGGCTTTGGTTTTAGTTTTAATAGAACAGGTGTAGATTGGACTATTGAATTAGAGAAATGGTTGCATAAGGAAACTAATTTATTTAAAAATTAACGAAACAATAGCATTAACCGGCTTTGCTATAAAACGGTTATAAAACAACTTTAGAACATAACAGTACAGGATAGGAATTTTTGTTGATTTGACGATATTTATCGCAATTAACAGATGTTTTAAAAAAAATGGAAAGACGCTCTTTTGTACACCTGTCAGCAATAGGTAGTTTAGGTTTAATATTACCTGTGTATGCTTGTGCAGAAGCAAATCATAAAAATCAAAAATCAGTTGGCATGACTGATTTTGAAGCTTCATCTCTTAGCTTATTAACTACTTGGTGTGATGCCATGATTCGTGAACAAATAAATGATCCAGCTGATGCTGTATCTAATGGCGCTTTGTATTGCGAAGCTTGTGGTGTAATTCACGGTAGATGTCAAGAATCGGTTTATCCATTTTTGTATATGGCCGATAAAACAGGTGAACAAAAATACTTAGACGCTGCAATAAAAGTAATGGATTGGTCGGTAAATGTTGATTTACCTAATGGTAGTTGGACCAATATGATTGATCCAAAATCTTGGTGGGGAACCACTGTTTTTGGAACCATTGCGTTAGGAGAAGCCTTACATCATCACGGTCATATTTTACCTAGAGAACTTAAAGAAAAATGGGAAAACCGTTTAAAGCAAGCTATTGAAATTGTGTATAACAAATTTGACATGCACTTTAGTCATATAAATTATAGGTTTACGGCTATTTATGCGTTAAGTTTTTTAGGAAAATATTTTAATGAAGAAAGATACATTTTAAGAAGTAAAGAGTTTGCGGCGCTAGTTCCACAATATTTAACTGAACCTAATAAGCTTATTTTTGGAGAAGACAAGCCCGATAATGATAAAAGTGCAAAAGGTTTATATCCAATAGATTTAGGGTATAATGTTGAAGAAACTTTAAATGGAGTAGTGCAATATGCCCTTGTTGAAAAAGATGAAGAATTATTAAATTTACTTACAGCATCTTTAAATGGCCACCTAGAATTTATGTTGCCAGATGGTGCTTGGGATAATAGTTTTGGTACTCGACAAAATAAATGGACGTATTGGGGAAGTAGAACAACAGATGGTTGTCAGCCAGCTTTCGCTTTAATGGCAAATAGAAATCCTGCTTTTGGAACCGCAGCAATTTTAAGTACCGAGTTGTTACAACGTTGTACTGTAAACGGACTTTTAGCCGGAGGGTTGCATTATGAAACACACGGAGTTAAGCCTTGTATGCATCATACTTTTGCACATGCTAAAAATTTAGCGTTTGTTTTAGATAATTCTGAACATGTGAAAAATGTAACTAAAAATACACCAGTGCCAAGAACTGTAAGTGATGGTGTAAAACATTTTTCAGAGTTAGATGTTTGGCTAGGGGCAAGAGGTCCTTGGAAAAGTACCATTTCATCTTACGATCAAATTTGGAAGAAAAAATATTCAGTGGCTGCAACAGGAGGTTCGTTAGCTGTATTGTGGCATCAAAAAGTAGGACCTTTATTTACAGCCAGTATGGCGGAGTATTTGTTGGTAGAACCATACAATCAACAACCTCAACCTGGTGAAGACTTTTGTTTAACACCGCGTGTTGAACGTTTTGTTGATGATGTTTGGTATACCAATATTCACGATTTAAAAGCAAAAGTTGCTAATACTGATGAAAATGGAATTATCAATTTTGAAGTGCTTGCAGCATTAACAAATAGAGAAAAAGAAACATTAGATGCATCAGGAGATTTTAAATTAAATTATTTGTTTGATGAAGAAAAAACAACCATTAAAGCGTTAAGAACTACAGATGAAGCAAATGGAGATAGGTTGGTATTGCCAATTATTTCTCCAACTGGTGAAAAAGTGGTTAAAATTTCAGAAAATAAAATAGAAATTCATAAAAAAGAAGGGGTAGTTGTTATTGAAGCAAATGTGGCATTGGCAATTAAACCTTCAGAAAAAGAGCGTATTTTTAATCAAGTTCCTGGAATGGAAGTGTTGCCAATAATGGTTGCTTTTCCAAAAGGAACAAAAGAGGTTATTTGTACTATTGAAATTGTTTAAGGAACATAATATATTATAAAAATGAAAGTAAAAAACCTTTTAATTTTTAGTGCATTCGTATTGTTTGTTGCTTTTCCCGTTAAAGCACAGCAATTGTTAAAATCTGAAGAATTGACAGTTTCTGAAGGGTTTAAAAATCCTATTGGGTTTTACAATTCACAACCTACTTTTTCTTGGAAGTTACCAGTTTCTAAAGAGGTGAAAAGTCAATCGGCGTATCAAATAGTAGTAGCTACTAGTGAAGCGCTTTTGCCAAATAATCCCGATTTATGGGATTCTAAAAAGCGACAAAGCGATCAATCAACATTTGTAAAGTACGAAGGGAAAGCATTAAATTCTCGTCAAAAAGTTTATTGGCAAGTACGTTATTGGAATCAAGATAATAAAGTTTCAGAATACAGTGAAATCAATTCATTTGAATTAGGCTTGTTAAATAATAGCGATTGGAAAGCCAAATGGGTTGGGTTAAATACCGCCAAAGACAGTATAAAAGGGGTGCGAAAATTTTTAATGCATCGTCCGCAATATTTAAGAAAAGGTTTTGAATTATCTTCAGTAGTGATTGCTGCAAGATTATACATTACAGCAAAAGGTGTTTTTGATGTGCATTTAAATGGTAAAAACGTAAGTGATGATGTAATGCCTCCAGGTTGGACACCTTATAACCACCGTATTGAAACCATTACTTATGATGTTTCACAGCTTTTAGCAGCTGGACAAAATACCTTAGCTGTTGAATTAGCTTCAGGATGGCATTCAGGAAGAATAAGTAGAGGAAAAGCACTTTACGAAAACTTTGCCTCTCCTAAAATTTTATGCCAACTTGAAATTGAGTTGAAAGATGGTTCTAAAGTAGTTATTTATTCAGATGAAACTTGGAAAGGTACTACCAACGGTCCAATAAGATTGGCTGGTATTTACGATGGTGAAACTTATGATGCCAATCTTGAAATACCAAATTGGTTAACTTCAAATTTTGATGATACTTCTTGGGAAAATGTAGTAACCGAAGCTATTACAGATACTGTCAAATTGCAGCCTAAGCGTCATAGTACAGTTAAAGAAAAAGTAATTATAGATGATGTTGAGTTGGTTGCAGTAAATGAGCATACCGCAATATTTAACTTAAAACAAAATATGGTTGGAGTACCAATGTTTAAAGTGCCAATGAAAAAAGGAGATACATTAAAAATTCGCTTTTCTGAAATGCTATTAGCTGATGGTTCGTTTTATACCACAAATTATCGTTCAGCTAAATCAACTGATTATTACATCGCTGCTGAAGATGGTGTAATAAATTATAAACCAAAATTTACATTTCATGGATTTCAGTTTGTAGAATTAATTGGTTATGATCAACAAGCAAAACCTGATTCAAGTTGGGTACAAGGTGTGGTGCAGCATTCAGATTTTGAAGCGAACGGAACGTTTACTTCTTCTCATAAAAAATTAAACCAATTACAAAGTAACATTACGTGGGGCTTGCGCGATAATTTTTTCGATATTCCTACCGATTGTCCGCAACGCGATGAACGTTTAGGATGGACTGGAGATGCGCAGGTTATTTCACCAACAGCAATGTTTAATTACAATACGCATGCTTTTTGGACCGCTTGGTTACAAAGTTTAAGGGAAAATCAATCAGAACATAAAAATGGTTTAGTACCTTTTATTGTACCAGATGTACTTCAAAATAGAAATGGTAGTTCTGGTTGGGGAGATGCTTGTGTAATTATTCCTTGGGATATTTATAATTTAACAGGAGATGTTACAGTGCTTAAAGATAGTTATGAATCTGCAAAAAAATGGGTTGGTTATTATCAGTCTAAAGTAAAGGAGAAAGCATATATTCCAAAAACGCACTCTTTTGCAGATTGGTTACAACCTTATCCAACTAAAACAGGTAAAATGGGAAATAGAGGCGATACACCAAAAGAGTTCATAAACACAGCTTATTTTGCGCATTCCGCTCATTTAATTTCTAAAATAGCAGGAGTTCTGGGGAAAACTGAAGACCAAAAAAAATATCAAGATTTATATAAAGCTGTTGCCAATGCTTTTGAAAATGAATTTTTTGATGAAAACGGAAAGTTTAAGCAAGAAAAGCAAACACAAACAAGCTATTTATTGGCCATATATTTTGATTTGTTAAAACCAGCAACCAAAGTAAAAGCTCAAAAGCATTTATTGGAAGAAATTAAAAACGCAGACAATCATTTAGGTACAGGCTTTTTAGGAACACCTATTTTACCAAAAGTTTTAGATGCTATGGGAGAGGTAGATTTAATGTATAAAATTCTATTTAAAGAAACC
This sequence comes from Lutibacter agarilyticus, assembly GCF_900188235.1. Classification (GTDB taxonomy): domain Bacteria; phylum Bacteroidota; class Bacteroidia; order Flavobacteriales; family Flavobacteriaceae; genus Lutibacter; species Lutibacter agarilyticus. The sequence goes on from NZ_FZNT01000009.1 coordinate 192,625, forward strand.
TACCCATCATGGTTTTATTCTATCAATCAAGGCGCAACTACCATGTGGGAACGTTGGAATAGTTTTAGTAAAAAGGAAGGTTATAATACTGAAAGTATGAATAGCCTTAACCACTATGCATATGGTGCTGTGGGACAATGGATGTACGAGCGTATAGCAGGTATTGCATCTTTAGAGCCAGGTTACAAATCAATTAGAATTGCACCACAACCAAATACCGAGTTTTTAACATCGGCTTTTGCAAGTTTAAATACACCTTATGGTAAAGTGTCTTCGTCTTGGAAAATTGAAAATGAGGACTTTATTCTTGATGTTGTGATACCTCCAAATACTTCATCAAAAATTAGTATTCCAGCAAATACTTCAAAAGAATTACTTTTAAATGGTAAAACTTTTAAAGATAATACAGCTATAAAATTAATAAACAAAGCAACAAATTCATTTGAATTAGTGGCGCAACCAGGAACTTATAAATTTCAATCTAAATTTCAATCTAAATTTCAATCTAAATTTCAATAATGAACTTAAAATCATCTTTTTACACAGTTACATTTTTAACTATTTTGTGCTTGTTTGTATCTTGCAAACAAGAGCATGTTTCAAAACCAGAAGGGTTAATTATTTCTGAAGGGTTTAAAAATCCATTAGGCTTTTATGATGCTACACCTACGTTTTCATGGCAGTTGCCCGTAGCTACTACCATTAAAAGTCAAAAAGCTTATCAAATAGTAGTGGCAAGTAGTGAAGCGCTTTTACCAAACAATGCCGATTTATGGGATTCTAACAAACAAGAAAGCATTCAATCAACATTTATTCAATATGCAGGTAAAGCATTAAATTCTCGTCAAAAAGTATATTGGCAAGTAAAGTATTGGAACCAAGATAATGTGGCATCTGAATGGAGTGCAATAAATTCATTTGAATTGGGCTTGTTAAACAATAGTGATTGGCAGGCTGAATGGATAGGCTTACCTACAAAAGAAGAAGGTGTAATTGGAAGTCAAGAGAATATTATTCACAGACCACAATACCTTAGAAAAGGTTTTGAGTTGACTAAAAATGTGGCTTCAGCAAGATTGTATATCACAGCTAAAGGTGTTTTTGATGTGGCAATAAACGGACAAGATGTGAGCGATGATGTAATGCCTCCGGGTTATACATCTTATAAAAAACGTATTGAAACCATTACGTATAATGTAAGTAATTTAATCAATTCAGGAAAAAATACCATAGGTGTTGAGGTTGCTGCAGGTTGGCATTCTGGAAGATTGGGATGGATGAAATCTTACTGGAGTGATACCGAATCTCCAAAAATTATTTGTCAGTTAGAATTAACTATGGAAGATGGTTCAAAAGAAATCATTGTTTCTGATGCATTATGGAAAGGAACAACAAATGGACCTATACGTCTTTCTGAAATTTATGATGGAGAAACCTACGATGCCAATTTAGAAATGCCAGCATGGACTACCAATACTTTTGATGACAAAAACTGGAAACCAGTAAATGCTTTTGATATTTCAAATGATATTAAATTAGAACCTAAACGCCATACAACAGTTAAATCTAAAATTACATTAGAAACCAAAGAAGTTGTTGAAAAAGATGGTGCTGCAATTTTTGATTTACAGCAAAATATGGTAGGTGTGCCATTGTTAAAAGTGCCAATGAAAAAAGGGGAAACGCTTAAAATTAGATTTGCTGAAATGTTATCACCAGATGGTACTTTTTATACCGATAATTATAGAAGTGCTCAGTCTACAGATTATTACACTGCATCAGAAGATGGCGTTGTTGAATGGATGCCAAAGTTTACTTTTCACGGATTTCGTTATGTAGAGTTAAGCGGATTTGATGCTTCTAAAACACCTTCAAAAGATTGGGTAACTGGTTTGGTTCAATATTCAGATTTTGAAGAAAATGGAACTTTTACATCTTCACACGAAAAATTAAATCAGTTACAAAGTAATATTGTTTGGGGATTGCGTGGAAATTTCTTTGATATTCCAACCGATTGTCCGCAAAGAGATGAACGTATGGGGTGGACAGGTGATGCACAAGTATTTGGACCTACAGCTATGTTTAATGCAAATGTTTACAAGTTTTGGGCAAGTTGGTTACAAAGTGTACGTGAGTCGCAATACGATAACGGAGGAATTCCTTGGGTTGTGCCAGATGTTTTATACAATAACAAAGTAAGTGCAGGTTGGGGAGATGTATGTACTATTATTCCTTGGAAAATTTATTATAGAACGGGAGATAAGAGAATTCTTGAAGAAAACTACGAAACAATGAAAGGTTGGGTAGCCTATCACCAAGCTAAATCTAAAAAGTTTATATCATCTATGGGAGGTTTTGCAGATTGGTTACAACCGCTTCCGGCTAATGGAGACAACAAAGGAGATACATCACACTCTTTAATTGGAACTGCTTTCTTTGCGCATTCAGCTAAGTTAACTGCACAAACAGCACAGGCATTAGGCAAAACTGAAGATTATAATACGTACAATCAGTTGTATAAAAACGTAGCAAATGCTTTTGCTGAAAAGTTTTTTGATGAAAAAGGAAAGATTAAAGATGTTGCAGAAACACAAACATCTTATTTGTTAGCTCTTGCTTTTGATTTATTGCCTGAAGCAAAACAAGCCAATGCAAAACAGTATTTATTAGAAAAAATAAATGAGGCAGACAATCATTTACGTACTGGTTTTTTAGGAACACCTTTATTGTCTGAAGTTTTAGATGAAACAGGAGAAATCGATTTAATGTATAAATTATTGTTTAATGAAACGTATCCTTCATGGTTTTATTCAATCAATCAAGGAGCTACTACTATTTGGGAGCGTTGGAACAGTTACAGTAAAGAAGAAGGTTTCAATCCTATGAATATGAATAGTTTAAATCATTATGCATACGGAGCAATTGGCGAGTGGATGTACGAGCGTATTGCTGGTATTGCTCCACTTGAGCCAGGATACAAAAAAATAAGTATTGCACCGCAGCCAAATGCACCACTTAATGCTGCTTCTGCATCATATGAAACGCCTTATGGAAAGGTAACTTCTTCTTGGAAAATAGAAAATAATACATTTCAACTAGAAACTACAATTCCGCCAAATACAACTGCTGTAATTAGTATTCCAGCAAATACTTCAGAAGCATTGCTTTTAAATGGTGAAACTTTTAAAGATAACGAGCATATAAAATTAACAAAAACAACTGCAAATTCATTTGAATTTTTGGCGCAACCAGGTACCTATATGTTGGTGTCTAAATTCTAATTATGTTAAAGCAAATTTACATAGCATCTGTATTTTTGTTGATTTTACTGTCGACAGTAGGTTGTATTCATAAAAAAAAGACGATTGAAGTTAATGTCAACCAGCAAGAAATAGCTAATAAAAAGGATATTAATAATCCTGTAATTCGTCATATACGTACTGCAGATCCTTCAGCGCATGTTTGGAAAGATGGTAAAGTATGGATGTATACATCACACGATATGGAAGATGCTACATTCTACGACTCAATGGATGGTTACCACGCATTTTCTTCAGCAGATATGGTAAATTGGAAAGACCATGGAGAGGTGCTTCATTCTAGAGATATCCCTTGGGGTGTTGGCGGATGGATGTGGGCACCAACAGCTATTTATAAAAATAACAAATACTATTTACTATATCCTCATTCTGTAAAAGGAGTAAAAGATGATATGCGTTGTGGTGTTGCTGTTAGTGATGTACCAGAAGGACCTTTTAAATATTTGGGTTGGATAGAAGGTGTTGAAGGGCAATGGTTAGATCCATGTGTTTTTACCGATGATGATGGGAAAACCTATTTATATTGGGGTGTTAGAGAGCCAAAAGTAGCTCTATTAAAAGACAACCTTTTAGAATTGGCAGAAACCCCAAGAACCATTGAATATGGAAGTAATAATTTTTTTGAAGCTAGTTATATGCACAAGCAAAATGGGAACTATTATTTTTCATTCAACGCTGGTTTAGGAGGTTTTTATGCTATGGGAGACAGTCCGTATGGACCCTTTGAATATAAAGGAGGTATCAACCCAAAACAAAGACAAGACCATCATTCTATAGTTGAATATAAAGGGCAAAACTATTTCTTTTATCATGTACAAGATTGGAATGGCGGTACAAAATATAGAAGAAACACTTGTATAGAGTATTTGTATTATAATGAAGATGGAACAATTAAAGAAATTTATGCAACCAAAACAGGAGTTAAAAAAATCAAATAAAATTAAATTAAACTAAATGAAAATTAATAAATTACTAAGTATAGCTTTGCTAAGTGTTATAGCACTAGTAAGTTGCGAGAAATCAAAAAAAACAGCTGAAGTAAAAAAGCAATCAAAACCAAACGTTGTTTACATTTTAACCGATCAGTGGAGAGGTTCAGCTTTAGGTTATGCAGGTGATCCAAATGTAAAAACACCTAATCTTGATAATTTTGCAAAAGAGGCTGTAAATTTTACAAATGCGGTTTCAGTTACTCCTGTTTGTACACCTCACCGTGCAGCGTTACTAACAGGTAGGTTTCCTACTTCAACGGGAATGTTTTTAAACGATATTTATTTGCCTTCAGAAGAGCTATGTATGGCTGAAATTTTTAAGGCTGAAGGATACAATACTGCTTATTTAGGAAAATGGCATTTAGATGGTCATGGCCGATTAAATAACGTAATTCCTGAAAGACGTCAGGGGTTTGATTATTGGAAAGGTTTAGAGTGTTCGCACAATTATACGAAGATGCCTTATTATGAAAATGACGATCCTGAAATGAAATATTGGGAAGGTTATTCACCAAATGCTTTAACTAAAGATGCCAATAAATATTTAAGCGATCACGCTAAAAGTGATGACCCTTTTTTATTGTTTATATCAATAGCAACACCACATTATCCTCATAATAGCGCTCCTAAAAAATTTAAGGATATGTATCCTCAAGAAAGCTTAAAGTTAGCTCCAAATGTTTCAAAAGAGTGGGAAGAGAGAACACGTAAAGAATTGCAAGGTTACTATGCTCATTGTACAGCTACAGATGAAGCTATTGGAACGGTTTTAGATAAAATAAAAGAATTAAATTTATTAGAGAATACCATTGTTGTATTTTCATCAGACCATGGTGAAATGATGGGAGCGCATGGTGTAAAACCTTTTGTAAAACAATTGGCTTGGGATGAGGCGCTTAGAGTTCCTTTTTTAATTAGTTACCCTTCAATAGGAAAAAATAAAGGAACAGTTGTAAATGCACCAATCAATACACCAGACATACTTCCTTCATTATTAGGTTTGGCTAATATTAAAATTCCAGCAACTGTTGAAGGAGAAAATATTGCTACATTAATTAAAAATCCAGATCCAAATGCTGATCGTGCAGCTTTGGTAATGAATGTGAGTCCTTTTGGTTCAAACATAAAAGATTCAGAATACAGAGCTATTAGAACTAAGCAATACACTTATGCAAAAACTCCTGAAGGAGCAAGTGCACTTTTTGATAATTTAAGCGATCCTTATCAAATGAATAACTTATTAAATAAGCCTGAAGTTAAAGAGATTCAACAAAATTTGGATCAACAATTAAATGCAGCATTAAATGATATAGGAGACGAATTTAAACCCCGTGATTTCTATATGAAAAAATGGAACTATACATTTGATAAAAAAAGAAATGCTATTGATTGGAGGGCTTGGAATGAAGGTAAAGGAGTTTTACAATCTCCAATAATGAAATAAAATAGTTTTGAAATTTTTGAAGAAAAACATTTAAATACTATTGCTGTTTTAAAAAATAGGTTGGCTTTAAAAGCGCAACCTATTTTTAATATTTATATACAATTTAATGAGGAATTTAGGATTTATTTTTTTGATTTTGCTAACTATATCTTGCAAAACCAAAGAACAAAAGGTAAAAGTTGAAAAGCCAAATATTCTTTTCATTGTAGCTGATGATTTGGGTTATTCAGATCTAGGTTTTATGGGGAGTGAATATTATGAAACACCTAATATTGATGAAATCGCTGCTAACGGAATGGTATTTACCAATGGGTATGCAGGTTGCCAAGTATGTAGCCCGTCACGAGCAACATTGTTAACAGGTCAGTTTACAGCAAGGCACGGAGTTACAGATTGGATTGGCGCTCCCGAAGGTGAAGCTTGGCGTACAAAAAACCGCTACACTAAAGTGCTTCCTGCAGCATACAAACATCATATAGATACCAACATGGTAACATTGCCAATGGCTTTGAAAAATGCAGGATATGCAACTTTTTTTGCTGGTAAATGGCATTTGGGAGACGAAGGTTTTTATCCTGAAAATTATGGATTTGATATGAACAAAGGAGGGTACCATAGAGGAGGTCCTGCAGGTGGTTATTTTGCGCCTTTCAACAATCCAAAATTAGACAATAAAGAGCCAGGCGAAAATCTTTCTATGCGGTTGGCTAAAGAAACGGTAAATTTCATAAAAGCTTCAAAAGACAAACCATTTTTAGCGTATTTGTCTTTTTATGCGGTACATGGACCTATCCAAACTTCAAAAGAAAAATGGGAAAAATACCGAGACAAAGCTATTGAAAATGGAGTTGCTGAAAAAGGTTTTGAAGAAGGTGATTTATTGCCTATGCGAAAATATCAAGACAATCCTGTTTATGGAGGTTTAGTTGAAACAATGGATGATGCTGTTGGAATGGTTTTAAACGCACTCAAAGAAACAGGTTTAGATAAAAATACCATCGTTATTTTTACTTCAGACAATGGTGGGGTAACGTCTGGAGATAACTATTCAACCAATAATCTTCCGTTAAAAGGCGGTAAAGGTTATCAGTGGGAAGGCGGTATAAGGATTCCGTATGTTGTAAGCGTTCCTTGGATGCATCAACAAGCTGAACAAAGTAATATTCCTGTTGCAGGAAGCGACTTTTTTCCAACAATACTAGACCTTGCAGGTTTGCCTTTGCCATCAAATGCACAGGTAGACGGTAAAAGTATTGTTCCCGTTTTAAAAGGAAATACATTGGAAGAGCGCCCGTTATATTGGCATTATCCGCATTATGGAAACCAAGGTGGAAGGCCTGTTTCTATAGTGAGAAAAGGAGATTGGAAACTCATTCATTTTTGGGAAGATGGGCACAATGAATTATATAATTTAGTTAAAGATATTCATGAAGATAACGATTTAGCCAAACTTCAACCAGAAAAAACAACTCAGATGTCCAAAGCACTCTTAAACTGGTTAGAAGAAGTTGGAGCTAAATACCCAGAACCTGATCCACTTTACGATGCAATAAAAGAAAAAGAAGCCATCGCAAAAAAGAAAAAGAATATGTTTAATTATCATGAAACGCTTCGTAAAGATATGTTGCAGAATGATTGGCAACCTAATAAAACCTGGTGGGGAAGTATTCAAACTGTAGACTAGTGTTTTATAAAATATGTTAAAATAGGAGTAATAAATCTTAATATGTTCTTAAACTCCAAGTTTTAAGCTTTAACCGCATAGTACAGGATACAATTCTTTGTTGATTAAGTTATTTTTAGACCTGTTTAAAAAAACTTAAAACCAGTAACATGCAAAACCGCTTATTATTTATTACAACATTTTTAATAATTACCTTTTACAGTCAGGTAAATGCTCAATTAAAATATACAATTAACGAATCGTGGCATTTCGTTAAAGACAATTCTATACAAGATATCAATCAGTTTAATTCGCAAAAAGACAAAGCAGAATTGGTTGATATTCCACATACTTGGAATGTTGAAGATGTGACTGATGAAGAAGAAGGTTTTTATCGTGGTGCAGGATGGTATACCAAAGAGGTGAGAATTCCAACTTCTTTTAGTGAAAAAGAAGTATTTCTTTTCTTTGAAGGCGTGGCAACTGCTGCTGAAGTTTATGTAAATAACAAATTAGCCAGCACACATATTGGAGGTTTTACACGTTTTGTAGTACCTGTTTCAGACTATATAAAATTTGACAAAGCAACGGAGTTTACAACGTTTAATGTTACAGTTAAAGCAGACAATTCAGACAATGAAGATTGGCCAGCATTGCACGCCGATTTTACTTTTTTTGGTGGAATGTATCGTGATGTAAATTTGGTAGTTAGAGAAAAAGTTCATTTTAATATTGAAGAGGATGCAGCAAATGGTGTTTTTATAACTACACCAAAAGTATCTGCTGAAAGCGGAGACATCAACTTAAAAGTGAAGATTCAAAATGATGAAACTTCAGCTAAAAAAGTAAAATTGGTAACAAAAATTTATGGTCCAAACCAAGAATTGGTACAAGAAAAAACGGCTTCATTGAAATTAAAAGCAGGTATTTCTAATGAATTCAATTTAGAATTAAAACCAGTTTCAAATCCTCAATTATGGTCAACAGATTCGCCTAATTTGTACAAAGTAGTTTGTGAAATTTACGATGCAAAAACAAATCAAAAATTAGACGAGTCGGCAAATCCTTTAGGTTTCCGTTGGTTTAAGTTTGATGTAGATAAAGGTTTCTTTTTAAATGGAGAATACTTAAAATTAATTGGCACCAACCGTCACCAAGATTATAAAGACATCAGCAATGCGGTTCCAGATCATATTCATGTTGAAGATGTTTTGTTGATGAAAGCGATGGGAAGTAATTTTTTACGTATTGCGCATTATCCTCAAGACCCTGCTATTTTAGAGTTGTGCGACCGTTTAGGTATTATTACAACAGTTGAAACGCCAATTATTGATACAGTTACCGAAAGTGAAGGGTTTACAAAAAACTGTTTAAGTGCACAATTAGAAATGATTCGTCAAAATTACAATCACCCAAGTTTAGTTATTTGGGCATATATGAACGAAATTATTTTGCATCCTAAATTTAAAAACGATAAAGAGCGTTATAAAATTTATACAGATTATATTGTTGAATTGGCACAAAAAATTGAAGATTTAACACGTGCTGAAGATCCTTACAGATATACAATGATTCCGAATCACAACAGTGTAGAGCGATATAGTGAAGCTGGTTTGACGGATGTTCCAATGATTGTTGGTTGGAATATTTACAATGGATGGTATGGTGGTTCATATACATTGCTTCCAGAGAGAATTGAAGCAATGCGAGCTAAAGTAAAAAAACCAATGATTATTACAGAGTACGGTGCAGGAGTTGACCCAAGATTACATACTTTGTACCCAACACGTTTTGATTTTACACAAGAATATGGTGTTGAGTATCATAAATACTATTTAGAATACTTCGCTAAAAACGATTTTATTGCAGGAGCAAATGTGTGGAATTATGCCGATTTTAATTCTGAAGGACGTATTGATGCGGTTCAAAGTATCAATAATAAAGGATTGGTTACTTTAGATCGTACTCCAAAAGATGTATTTTACTTTTATCAAGCTTCGTTGTTAAAAGAACCTTTTTTAGCCATTGCTACCAAAACTTGGGGGCAGCGTACGTATGTTGAAGACAAAGATGGATCGGGTATTTCAACAATGCCTGTGCAAATTTTCTCTAACCAAAATGAAATTGAATTAGTATTAAATGGTAAAAGTCTTGGTGTAAAAAAAGTAGTAGATAAAATTGCTGTTTTTGAAGTACCTTTTGTAGATGGTACCAATCAATTAGTTGCAAAAAGTACAAACGGAATTTATCTAGAAGATTTTTCAGCCATTCGTATCAATGTACTTCCAATTTCATTAAAGAATTTCCCTGCTAGTGGAATCTCAATCAATGTTGGAGATCAACGTTTCTTTTACGATGATCAAATTAAGCAAGCTTGGATGTTTGATAGAGCTTATACTGAAGGAGGTTGGGGGCATATAGGTGGAGAACCTTATGTTAGACCTGTAAAAAATGCGCAACAACCTTATGGTGCTAAAAAAACAATCAAAGGAACTAAAAATGATCCGCTTTATCAAACCCAATTAAAAGGCATAGAGCAATATCGTTTTGATGTACCTGCAGGTGTATACGAAGTGAAACTTCATTTTGCTGAATTAGAAGGTACAAAGGCAAAACATTTACCGTATGATTTAACAGAAGAAACCTTAGAAGTAGCAAAAATTACAAATCGTACATTTTCAGTGATTATCAATGGAAATAAAGTACTTGATAAAATGGATATTTTAGGACAGTATGGAGAATATAGAGCTGTAAAAATTAAATCTGAAGTAAGCGTAAAAGACGGAGAACCATTAATCGTTGATTTCAAAAAAATTGTCGGTGAACCTGTATTGAATGCAATTGAAATTTATAAAAAATTATAAAAACAGAACTGTTAATTCAACTATTACCATCTTAGTTTATGTACTAAGGTGGTAATATTATAAATAGCAAAACCAAACCTAATGCAAACAAAAAATACATTATTAATATTATTTTTATTTAAAATAATGTTATTGTCTTCACAATCTTTACAGCATCCAGTTATTTGGACAACACCAGCTGAAAAAACCGATGTGTTGGCTAAAATTCAAAATTACGATTGGGCAAGTAGCATTGTTACAAAGGCTAAAGGAACCATTGAGGCTAAAGTGAATACGCATATTACAAATCCACTTACAATTCTTAATACAATACCAGCATTAGCAGCAGATGATAATTTATCTGAATCAGCGGCTAGTTCAGCTAATGCAGGACACGCTAAGGCACTTAACTATGCATCCTATGCCGCAATGGTATATTATGTAACCGGAGAAGAAAAATATGCACAATTTGCAGCGGATATTTTATGGTATTATATAGAGCAACTTTCAACAAGAAGCCCTAGTAATACAGCAATGAGTGGAAGTCATTTTTATGACCCTAGATCAGGATATGCTCAATTTGCGATAGCTTATGATTTTATGGTGAATTACTTAAAAACACCTGGTACACAAGTGTATAGTAAATCTAATGGGTCTCAGATTGCCTTTGATAATGTAAAAGCTCAAAAAGCTGTTTATAATATTGCTATGAATGCTTTACATGAACATGGAGGTACAGATACTAAATATGGGAAAACGGTAAGTAACCACCCAATATTAAGAGCGCCTGGAGTTTTATTTAGTATTCTTTGCATTGAAGATGATACCGAAAGAGAAAGAATGTTTAATGTATTTTGGAATGTAGGTACAAGTCAACAAAACTCTTTCACAAAAACCATTTTACCAATGTTTGGCGAACAGGGTATTTGGCCTGAAGCGGTTAGTTATAGTTTTATGCAAAACGTTACATTGGTACTAAATTTAGTAGACAAATTGAAACCAGAATTAAATGTAATGAATAATAATACGCATATTCTGGATGGAAATTTTCTATTTGATAATCTAAGAATGCCAAACAGACGTTTTGTACGTTATGGAGATTCTCATAGAGATATTGATAAAACAGGTGAAATATACAGATATACCTTAAATTTAGCCACTAGAAAAGGGTATACTAATTATATTGACAAAGCAAAGGTAGCTTTAAGACAAGGTTATGATGCCGAAGGAGGGTATAACCCTATTGTGCCAATAACCACTTTTGGAAATTATAGAGCTTTTGATCAATTATTTTGGGGTATAGATATTCCAAAAGTAATAAGTGGAGCAATAGACTTTCAAAAACCAACGGTTGTTATTAAACATGCGGGAGTTGCATTACAACGTAATTATGTTGAAGAAAATAACGAGGATTATGGACTTTGTGGAATTATTGGAGGTGCACACTATGTACATTCACATGCTACAGGTATTACTATGGAACTGTATGGTGCCGGTTATATAATGGCAGCCAATGCAGGATTACCTAAAACACTTGCTGAAAGAAAAGAACCTGAACACGAAAACTATTTTTGGAGACATGCGGGTAACAATACAATGATTGTAAATGGAGAAACCCATGGTAGGCAGTCTGGTTCTTGGAATACAGATTCTTATTTATGGATGAATACTACCGTAAATGTTGCTGCTGAACCAAAACATTTAGAAGATCCTATCAACCCAAATTTCAGTTTTGCTACTCAGTATTTAGATGATAAAGTAAATAATGAACAATCTAAACGAACATTAAGTACCATAAGAACAAGTGAAACTACGGGCTACTATTTTGATATGTTCCGTTCAAAATCATTGGAAACAAATAATTTTCATGATTACATTTATCACAATTTAGGTGATGCCACTAATATCTCAACAGTGGATGGAACACCATTACCAGTTTCACCAACAACTAGATATCAAAATGATATAGGTGATTTACAAAAGTCACCAGGTTGGCGATTTTTTGAAAATACAAATGTAACAGCATCAACCAATGAAGCCATTAAAGTACGTTTTGATTTAAATGAAACCAATACGTATATGAATATGTTTGCTCCTGCAGGCGTAGCGCGTGAATATACCAAAGCACTTGGACCTGCAACTCGTGAAGCAAAAGGTGGCTATATCAATAAAAAAACACAAATTGTTGCCATCAGACAGCAAGGAGAGGCCTGGAACTCACCTTATGTGCATATTTTTGAGCCTTCAAAATCTACAAATACCAGCGTTAAGTCTGTAGAACATTTATACCGAGGTGGTGTTATTGTTGGTTCAAAGGTAAATAGTCAGGTTGGTGATAAAGTAATTACAGATTATGTAATTTGTCAGGAAGATGCATCTAAAATTGTTAGTATACCTGAAGCAGGAATTAACTTTACTGGTCATTTTGCTGTTGTGCGTTATGAGCAAATTCTAGATAAAGCCTACGTTACCTTGTATATTGGTGAAGGAACAAGTTTATCTTACGGTGAACATGCGCTTCAGGCCGATGCTAGTAAAAAAGGACAACTTGTTGTTGAAGTTACAGCAGATATTAGTAGAATAGTTGGGTTTAAAGATCTTTCTAATAATCAAGAAGTCGCAAAAGGATCTAATTTAGATGTTGAAGCAATTATTGGTTCAGATTTTACAGAGGCTACCTTGTTTGTTAATAATGTAAATGTAGGTACTAAAATAGGAGCGCCATATGTATGGACTTCAATTCCTGAATTAACAAATATGACTGAGTTGTCATATTTACTTAAAATTGTAGCTAAAGATGCGCAAGGTGTAACTAAAGAAAGTTCACTTACTGTATTAACACCAAATCAATGGGCATATACTACTAATAGTTTACCACATCCAATTCCTGGTAGAATAGAATTTGAACATTATGATAACGGTGGAATTGATATTGCTTATTGGGATAAGAAAAATCAAAATAGTTCATCTTTTAGACCTGATGAAATGGTTGATATCAATTCAGCAGGAACACAGGTGCGCGATATAAAATCAGGTGAATGGTTAGAGTTTACTGTAAATGTTGAGCAGGCAGGTAATTATAGCCTAGATGTAAGGCATCAAACAAGACGAAGCCCTGTATTTAAACAACTTACAGTTTCTTTTCCAGATGAAAACCTTACATTTTTAAGTGATATTGTACTTACTAATACAGGTTCTGGAAGTTTTTTAACAGAGACCATAGGTAATTTTGATTTAGAAGCCGGAGAGCATGTACTAAGGTTTAGTTTGTTAGATTATGGGTTTGATTTAGATTATTTTGAATTAAAGCTTGAAACATTGTCTATAGACGATCCTATTAATTTAAAACAAAAAATAAAAATATATCCAAACCCAACAAGTAGTTCATTTACAATTAATGTAGGTGAAATTGATTTGGAAAATGTAAGTGTTTATAATATGTTAGGTGTAAAAGTATATACAAATAATGCAAGTCAGGAAAAACTAATAATAAACACAAAAGAGTACAATATGAAAAGCGGATTATACCTGGTGGTAATCACAGATCAGCAAGGAAATAGCTATACGCAAAAATTAATTGTACAGTAATTATTAAATAAACCAATAAGTTCTTTTGAAATAAAATAGAATCTATTGGTTAAAAATATGTAGTTCTATAAAATTATTTTATAGAACTACATATTTTAAATTTTAAGTCAAGCAGAATATCTAAGAGTTCAAAGCAACTTAGATTTAAGGTTTCGTAAAACAAAAATATCGATTAGTAAAAAATAAATTCTTAAAAGTAGTATGAAAATTAGCAAAATAATTAAAACCTATTTAACACTTGCATTTGTATTTTTTTCAATGCAATGTTTTTCACAACGTACAGAAATTAATTTCAATAATAATTGGAATTTTATTTTAGATGATCAAGATGCATTTTCAGCAAAAGATTTTGATGCTAGTTCTTGGGATATTTTAGATGTTCCGCACGATTGGTCTTTTGAAAAAGGGGTTCGAAAAGGAGGAGATCAAGGGCAAGGTGGTGGCTATCACGATGGTGGTATTGGTTGGTACCGAAAATCGTTCAATATAACTAAAGAAAGTCTTTCAAAAATAACCTACATTAATTTTGATGGTGTTTATATGAATAGTGAAGTTTGGATTAATGGCATTTATTTAGGTAAAAGACCTTATGGTTATATAAGTTTTCGCTACGATATTTCTAAATATTTAAATGAAGGGCAAAATACCATTGCTATAAGAGTAGATAATAGCTTAGAACCTTCAGCGCGTTGGTATCATCCTTGTGGTATTTATGCCGCAGTGCGTTTAATTGAAGTTAACAATTCGCACATTGCTCCAAATGGTGTATTTGTAACGACACCTAAAATTGAACATTCACAAGCTTCAGTAACTGTAAAAACTACTTTTGTAAATGCTTCCGAAGGGAAAGAGTGTAAGGTTAGTATTTTATCTTCTGAAGGAAAGGTTTTAACTAAAACAATACAAAAAATTGAAGATTTAGAAAGTACCATAAATCTTGAAGTTGAGCATCCTAAATTATGGAGTCCAGAAACACCAAATTTATACAAAGTAATTACCCAATTAGTTGATGGTAAAAAAGTAATTGATCAGGTTGAAACTACGTTTGGTTTTAAAACTGTAAAATGGGAAACAAAAACGGGTTTTTGGTTGAATGGAGAAAACGTAAAATTAAAAGGTGTTTGTGAACACTGGGAAGGTGGTCCTGTAGGTGGCGCTTGGACAAAACCAATGTTACGTTGGAAATTACAATCTTTAAAAGATATGGGTATCAATGCCATTCGTCCATCGCACAATCCAACACCACCAATGTTTTATGACATTTGTGATGAAATTGGTTTGCTGGTTATGGATGAAATTTTTGACGGTTGGCACAAAAAAGCCCCTCAAGATTATGGTAAACAGGCTTTTGATGCATGGTGGAAACGCGATATAACTGAGTGGATTACAAGAGACCGCAACCATGCAAGTATTTTTGTTTGGAGTTTAGGAAATGAAACGCATAGTGATATTGCACCTGAATTGGTAAAATTAGGACGTAGTTTAGATGATACAAGACTGTTTACTTCAGGAGCTGGAAACTCTGAAGATATGGATATTACGGGTGTAAATGGAGGTTCTGAAACCAAATCGTTTATAGAAAATAGAACCTTTGATAAACCATTTATTTCTACGGAAGCGCCACACACTTGGCAAACACGTGGGTATTATAGAACACAAACATGGTGGAGAGACAATGAGTTACCAGGAACATATGAGTTGCCAAATTTAACCGAAAAAGAAATTTTCTTTTATGAAGGTATCAACCCTAAAAACTGGAAAAACAGAAAGCAAAGTTTCAATTCTTCTTATGATAATGCAACAGTAAGAGTTTCAGCAAGAAAATATTGGGAAGTCATGCGAGATCATCCTTGGCATAGTGGACATTTCCGCTGGACAGGTTTTGATTACTATGGTGAAGCAGGTTTAGTACATGGTGGTTTGCCTTTTAATTTATTTATGGGTGGAGCATTGGATGTTGCTGGTTTTAAAAAGGACTTGTTCTATTTTTATCAAAGTCAATGGACAACAAAAACCATGCTGCATATGTTACCTAGTTGGACTCATCCAAGAATGGAAAAAGGAACTGTGATTCCGGTTTGGGTATATTCTAATGCAGATGAGGTTGAATTATTTTTGAATGGAAAGTCTTTAGGTAA
Source organism: Lutibacter agarilyticus (assembly GCF_900188235.1). Lineage (GTDB taxonomy): Bacteria > Bacteroidota > Bacteroidia > Flavobacteriales > Flavobacteriaceae > Lutibacter > Lutibacter agarilyticus. The sequence continues at coordinate 208,613 of NZ_FZNT01000009.1, forward strand.
AGACAAACCAGGGACCGTTTGGAATGAAATGCAATGTGAATGGATGGTTCCTTATGAAGAAGGAAAGTTAGAAGCAGTAGCTTATATCAAAGGAAAAGAAGTAAAAAGAACAACTTTTAATACAAGTGATCAACCTTCAAAATTAAATAATACGATCTCAAAATTAGCAGCTGAAGATAGCTTTAGAGCTAGTTATATTTTAACTTCAGAAGGTATTGATGTTAATGGAAACCTATTTCCTTATGCTGAAAATAAAGTGTATTACAATTTACAAGGCGATATTGAAAAAGTATCTATTGAAAATGGAAATCCTATCGATCCTACAAGCCGTACAAAAGCTGATTATAGAAGTTTGTTTTTCGGGAAAGTACGCTTGTTTATGGAAGAAAAAGCAGCAGCTAAAAATGCTTCCATAATTACAGCTGCTATTTTAGGTGATAAAGCGTTGTACGTTTCAAACAAAATAAGTATTGATGCGCAGCAAATTGCTTTATTTGGAACATCTAAATTTTCTGATTTAGAAATTTTGTATACCGTTAACGGAGAAAATCCAGCTACTTCAGGAATCGTTTATAAGAAATCATTTACTGTTTTAGAGGGTACTACTGTAAAAGCAGTGGTAAAACAAAACGGAAAAGTTGTTTTAACTATGGAAGAAACCTTTGGTAAAAACGAAGGGTTGTTTTGGGGTGATGAACACTCTAAAGATATGTGGATTGGTAGAGGCATAAATATTTCTGCAGAAGAAGGTATTCTTGAAGGTGGAGCAATAGTAAGTGATGCAGCACATCGTTATAAAGGAAGTGGATTTGTGCGATTTGATGGTAAAGAAGGTGCCATTACATTTTATCAAGAAAACGACGGTGAAGAAGGTGATTACAGTATGCGTTTTAGATATATGCACAACAACGAAGGGAAGTTACATCCTATGAAATTATATCTAAATGATGAGTACATAAGAACACTTGAATTTAAACCAACTGGTGGTTGGGAAAAAGAATGGAAATTTGTTCCTGCCATATTAAGACTTAAAGCAGGAGCAAATAATATTAGGATAGAAACTACAGGAGAAAGTGGTCCTTTTATTGACGAATTATTTGTTGATTAATTACTGAAGTATGAAACAGACCATTTACAGCCTAATATTACTATTTTTTTGTTTTAGCATACAGGCTCAAAATTTAGGTGAAATAAATCTTGAAGATAATTTTCAAAATCCACCCAACGAAGCAAAAGCAAGAACTTGGTGGCATTGGATTAGTGGAAACGTTTCTAAATCTGGAATTACAAAAGATTTAGAAGCAATGAAACAAGTGGGCATTCAAGAAGCACAATTGTTTAATGTACACCTAGGTTTTCCCGAAGGTCCCGTAAAATATATGTCTGAAGAATGGTTAGAGCTATTTCATTATTCAGCAAAAGAAGCACAGCGTTTAGGCTTAGAATTAACGTTTCATAACAGTGCCGGTTGGTCTTCTTCTGGAGGTCCTTGGGTAACGCCAGAAAATGCCATGCAAACCGTAGTTTTTAGTGAACTTACTGTTGAAGGTGGAAACCAATTTCATAGCCAATTACCAAAACCTAAAACAAAATTTGATTTTTATAAAGATATAGCCATTGTAGCATTTCCAAAACCAAAAGATTCTTTAAAAATTGATGGTTTAGATTATAAGATTTTATCAAATAGAATTAGAAATCACTTATTGCCAGATACCAAAGAAATTTCAGAAGCTGCCATTGTAAAAAAAGAAAGCATTATTAATATCACTTCTAAGTTCTCTAGTGAAGGTGTTTTAGAATGGAATGTACCAGAAGGTGAATGGATTATTTTACGAATTGGTCATACTGCAAACGGCGCAAAAAATAGACCTGCACCAGCGGGTGGTCAAGGTTTAGAGGTCGATAAAATGTCTAAAACCGCTTTGGATAAATATTGGAATGCTGGAATTCAACCAATTCTAAATAAATTAGGCGATTTAGTAGGAACTACGGTTAATAATTGTTTAATTGATAGTTATGAAGTTGGTTCACAAAACTGGACTACTGGTTTTGAAGATGAATTTGAAAAATTAAGAGGCTATAGTTTACTGTCTTATTTGCCAACCTTAGCAGGGTATTATGTAGATAGTGGTGAAATTACTGAGCGTTTTCAATGGGATTTTAGAAGAACTATTGGCGATTTAATTGCTGAGAATTATTATGGTCATTTTTCAGAATTATGTCATAAAAACAATTTAAAATTTTCTGTAGAACCTTATTGGGGACCTTTTGATAATATGCAAGTGGGTGACAAAGGAGATATTGTAATGTGTGAGTTTTGGAGTGGAGGCTATCCGTTTTTCGATTCTTCAAAATTTGTGTCATCCATTGCGCATTTAAATGGAAGTTCCATTGTGGGTGCAGAGTCTTTTACCGGAATTGGTGGTTGGGACAAACATCCTGCAACTATAAAATCTATTGGCGATAAAGCTTGGGCTGAAGGTATTACACGTTTTATTTTTCATACCTATGTACATCAACCTTGGGATGTTGGCCCAGGAATGGCGCTAAGTTACCACGGTTTTGATTTTAATCGTTTAAATACCTGGTGGACACAAAGTAAATCGTATTTAGATTATATAGCCAAATCACAATACTTATTACAACAAGGAAATAATGTGGCAGATGTGTTATTTTTCACGGGAGATTCTTCTCCAAATACCGCATTTTTATTACCAGAACTTAAAAAATCTGGGTACGATTACGATTTAATTGGTGCTAATAAATTGGCTGAATTAAGTGTGAAGGATGGAAAAATAGTGACAAAATTTGGGGTTGCTTATGAAGTGTTATTACTGCCAAAAAGCGATTGGATAACCGAAAAAACCTTAAAAATAATAGCGTCTTTGGTTCATAAAGGAGCAAAAGTAATTGGTGCAAAACCAACACAATCTCCAAGTTTAACCAATTACCCACAAAACGATGCTTATATTAAAACCACAGCCCAAGCGCTTTGGGATAGTAATTTGATTCAAAATATTTCCGTAGAAGAATTTCTAAATAATAACAAGATTTCTCCAGATTTTTCTATTGAAGAAGGAAATGCAACGGACATCAGTTTTATCCATAGAAAAACAGCAAATGCAGCTATTTATTTTATTGCCAATGCAAAAAAAGAAAGCACAACCTTTACAGCTCGTTTTAGAATATTGAACAAGCAACCTGAATTGTGGAATTCGGAAACTGGAGAAATTAAAGAATTAGCGGTTTGGGAAACAAATGCCGACGGCACAACTAGCATTCCGTTAACTTTAGATAGTAAAGCTTCTGTTTTTGTGGTTTTTAGAGAGAATTCAGCAAGTGAAAGTCATATTGTAAAAGCGAATATGAGCTTAGAAAAACCCAAAGCAGTTGCCTTATCCAATTTAAAAATAATAAAAGCTGAATATGGAAATTTCTTGCAAGAAGGTTTAATAGATATAACAGATAAAGTAGTTAAAGAAGTACATAATGGAAAGTTAAATTTTCAAATGTCTAGAGGTTTTTGCGACTGTGACCCAGCAATGGGCTATGTAAAAGAATTCCGATTAGCATATCAAATTGGTGATGAAATCAAATACATTCACGCAGAAGAAAGAGAGTTTGTTACGATTGATGCAGGGGATAAAGAACTCAAGATAATTTCGGCAATATTTGGTAAATTTAAACCTGAAACCAAAGGTGTGCCTAAAAACTTTGAAGCTTTTGATGTTACTGAAAAGATTAAAAAACAGGTGGTTTCTGAAATTTATAATATCAAAATTTCAGATGATTTAGTTGAAGGAAAAACACTAAAAAACAACAATAACTTCCTTAAAATAACTTTTGAAACAGACGGAAACACAAGAACTTCAATTATTTCTGAAGGAGAATTTTTAAATCTTAACAAATCTATTTCTTCCTCAGAAATTTATATAGAAAAAGGAAATGCAATATGGAAAACGCCTTTTTCAGGTAATTTGTCTTACAAAACAAATTTAGGCACCTCAAAAAGTGTAAAAGTAAAAGTTCCAAAACCAATAGTGCTTTCTGAAAACTGGGAAGTGACTTTTCCTTTACAAAATGGAACTTCAAAAAAGAAAACATACAAAGCATTAACTTCTTGGTCTGAAGCTTCAGAAGAAGAAATTCAACATTTTTCAGGAACGGCTATTTATGAGAAAAATTTCAAATTATCTAAAAAACAGGTATCTAAAGAAAATGCGTTAGAATTAGATTTAGGAAGTGTAGGTATTATGGCTGAAGTGATTATAAATAACCAAAAAGTAGCCACACTTTGGAAAGCACCTTTTAGAGTTGATATTACTGATTATGTAAAAAAAGGGGTAAATAATATAAAAATTAAGATTACCAATTTGTGGGTAAACCGATTGATTGGTGATGAGAACTTTTTGTTAGATTTTGAACGTAAAGGAAATAAAATGAAAAGTTTACCAAATTGGTTGCTAAATAACACAAAACGTCCTTCAAAAAGAACAACTTTTCCATCTTGGAAACATTGGGGGAAAAATGATGAGTTGTTAATGTCAGGACTTTTAGGACCTGTGAAAATTAATGTGCAAGTTGTAAAAAAGTTAAAATAGAAGAATTAAACCATATACCATAAAATACAATGAAGAATTTAAGTTATGTAGTTCTAATTGCCTTGATAGTATCAGCATGTGGAAATAATGAAAAATCTAAGATTGCAACCTCGCAACCAGAAAAACCAAATGTATTGTTTATTGCGGTTGATGATTTAAACAATTGGATAACACCTATTGATAATTATTCCAATGCAAAAACACCTAATTTTGATAGGCTAGCACAAATGGGTGTTACTTTTACAAATGCTCATTGTCAAGCACCATTATGTGGGCCTTCAAGAGCTTCATTAATGACAGGTTTACGTCCGTCAACAACAGGTATTTATGGAATGACACCTGATAATAAAATCCGAAGAGAAGAAAATTCAGCAACAAAAGACATTACTTTTTTGCCAGAGTATTTTGAAAATAATGGTTATCATACCATGGGTATTGGTAAATTATTTCATATTCATGCACCAGATAGTCTTTTTAATGAATCTGGCGGACGAGTGAAAGGGTTTGGACCTTATCCTAAAAAACGTTTTGTTTGGGATGGCTTTGGTAAAGGAATAAAAGGTACACACGGAAGAACAAGTACAGACTGGGGTGCATTTCCAGAGAATGATACATTAATGCCAGACCATCAATCGGTTGATTGGGTAGTAGAGCGATTGCATAGAAAATATGACAAGCCATTTTTTATGGGCTTAGGGTTTTTACGTGTACACGTTCCGTTGTATGTGCCACAAAAATGGTTTGATATGCATCCGTTAGAAAGTATAAAAACACCGCCCTATTTATCAGATGATTTAAATGATATTCCTCCTGTTGGAATGAAAATTAATGATTTACCTATGATGCCTTCAACAGAGTGGGCTATAGAAAGTGGAGAATGGAAGAAAATTATTCAGGCTTATTTGGCTTGTATGAGTTATGTAGATTATGAATTAGGTAGAGTTTTAGATGCGTTAGAAAGTAGTGATTATGCAGATAATACCATTATTGTTTTATGGTCTGATCACGGATATCGCTTAGGAGAAAAAGGAACGTTTGCAAAACACGCCTTATGGGAAACTGCAACCAAAGTACCTTTACTATTTGCTGGGCCAAATGTACCTAAAGGAAAAAAGATTGATGCACCGGTTGAAATGCTTTCAATTTATCCAACGCTTCTAGAATTGAGCGGTTTACCTGCATACAATAGAAATGAAGGTATAAGTTTAGCGCCAATGATGAACGATAAAAATAAAGAAGAAGGAGCGTTTGCTATTTCTACCTTCGGAATGAATAACCATACTGTAAAAATGGATGGTTATCGTTATATTCAATACGAAGATGGAACACAAGAATTTTACGATCATAGTACAGATCCAAACGAATGGACTAACGAGGCTGCCAATCCAACATATAAAGAAAAAATTGAAGAGATGAAAAGGCAGTTACCAATCGTAAATGCTAACTGGGATCCACAATCATCTTATACTTTTCAACCGTATTTTGTAGAGCAAAAAGCAAGAACTAGTGACGGAAAAGTAGTTCCTGTTAAAGTAATAGGAGCAGATCATTAAATTATAACCATTTAAAATAGCATGTTTAAAAAAAGCATAATTTTAAAAATTTTAATCATAGTTCAAATTGTATTGTTTCAATCTGTACAAGCGCAGTCGTTAAAACATCCTGTAATTTGGGTAACTGAAGATGAAAGAGAAGCCATTTTAGATAAAATTGAAAACTACGATTGGGCAAAAAGTGTTGTGAATCAGTTGCACGAGCGTGTTGACCCTGCACTAAAAATACATGAAACAAATCCGAATGCTATTTTAAATACAATACCTGATTTTGCCAAGCACGATCGTGAAAATTCTGAACAAAAAGCAAGCCCTTTAGCAGCAAAGCACAATAAAGTGTTAGCACTTGCTTCAGAAGCAGGAATGTTATATTATTTAACTCAGCAAGAAAAATATGCCCAGTTTGCTGCTGATATTTTAGGGTATTATGTGGATGTAATTGCTCCTAAAACTCCACAAACTACAACAATTTGTGGTTATGAATTTTTTGACCCTAGAACTACTTATGGACCATTTGCATTGACCTATGATTTTATTTACAATTATGTAAAGCAACCAAATGCAACGGTATATAACAAAGAAAAAGGTGTTAGAATTCCATTCAACAATGCAAAAGCACAAAAGGCAATTGCCAATATTGTTGGTAATGTTTTACAAGAATATGGAAAACCAGATAAGCATGGTAAAACCATATCTAATCATCCTATTTTAACAGCATCTGGAGCATTATTTAGTATACTATGTGTTGATGATGATTTTGAACGTAATCGTTTGTTTCATGTTTTTTGGGAAGAAGGAACTGCACATCAAAATTCATTCAAAAACACCATACTTCCTATGTTTGGTGAACAAGGAATTTGGCCTGAATCTTTGAGTTATAGTTTTATGTCTATTATAACATTGACCTTAAATATTGTAGATCGTGTGTATCCAGAAATGAATGTAACTAAAGATTATCAACATATTTTTAATGGAAATTTTTTATTTGATTATTTGAGATATCCAAATAGAAAGTTTGTGCGTTATGGAGATTCTAAACGAAATAACGACAGTACTGAAGATCTTTACAGGTATACTTTAAGTATTGCTGAAAGAAGGGATTATACAGATTTGAAGCAAAAATCACAAATTGCATTAAGACAGGCTTATGATACCAAAGGTGGTTATCAACCAGAACTTGATGATAATATTTTTAATAATTTTCAACCACTAGACTTATTTTGGGGACAACCTGTTCCTGAAAAAATTGAAGGAGGTATTAATTTTAACAAACCTACTGTTATTATAAAACATGCAGGTGTTGCTTTGCAACGTAATTTTGTTGAAAAAGACAACGAAATTTATGGGCTTTGTGGAATTATAGGAGGTGCTCACTATGTGCATTCACATGTTACAGGTATTGCTATGGAGTTATATGGAGCAGGTTATGTGATGGGTCCAAATGCGGGGCTTCCGGCTACTGTTGCTGAAAGAAAAATTCCGCTTCACGAAAATTATTTTAGATTGTATGCAGGGAATAATACCGTAGTTGTTAACGGTACATCGCATGGCTTAGATGAAGGTTCTTGGAAAGGAGGCGCGTATGTATGGCAAAATACAACGGTAAATATCGCTTCAGAACCTAAACATTTGGAAGATCCTATAAGTGAGAATTTTAGTTTTGCTACCCAATTTTTAAAAGATGAAGTAAATAATTGCGATCAGGAACGTACCTTAAGCACTATTAGAACCAGTGATAAAACAGCCTATTATTTTGATATGTTTCGTTCAAAATCTTTAGATGAAAATAAGTTTCACGATTATATTTACCACAATATTGGTGATGAAACAATCATAAAAAATGAAAAAGGACAGGTTTTAAGTCTTACTGAAACCAATAGTTATAAAACAGATATAGGAGATTTAGTGCAATCTCCAGGTTGGCGTTATTTTGAAAACACACAGGTTACCAAACCTACAAAAGAAGCTGTTAAGGTTACTTTTAAAATAGCATACAATGATAAATATATGCACATGTTTGTTCCAAAAGGTGTTGAAAGAGCATATACAAAAGCACTAACACCGCCAACAAGAGAAGCTGAAAATGGATATGTTACAAAGAAAACCCAGCTACTTGCTATCAGGCAAAATGGGGAAGCTTGGGATACACCTTTTGTAACTGTATTTGAGCCTTCAACAAAAAGCGAATCCAGTGTTCAGAGTATAGAACCTTTAATGGATGGCGCAAAAATTGTAGGTGCTAAAGTAGTTTCTAAAGTAGAAGCATTGACAATTACAGATTATATTATTTCACAAGATAAGTCGAATGCAGTTTATATAAATAAAGCCTTGAAATTAAATTTTGAAGGACGATTTGCTATTGTTCGTGTTGAAGAATCAAAAGGCAAGAAAACAACGAGTTTATATATAGGTGAAGGAAAAAAAATAAATTTTGAAGACCATAGTTTAGAAAGTGATTCTCAAAATAAAGCATTTAAATCATTTTAATTAAAAAAATAAACTGAAAATGATGAATTATAAACCTATTACAATTTTGGTTATCGTATTGTTAGCGATTACTAATTTGGGGCAATTGAAAGCTCAAAATAGTGAGCTTAGTATGTCATTCAATCAGTTTTCCTTTGATTTATACCAAGAAATAAAACTTGAAAAAGGAAATGTTTTTCTTTCGCCGTTGAGTACCTATTACGCGCTTTTATCGGCATACGAAGGTTCGGAAAATAAAACAAAAGCAGCGTTTGAAAAGGTGTTGTATTTAAAAGATTCAGCAAGCTCTAATTATGACAATTTGTATAAGCTGGAAAGTAATTCAGATAGCCTATTTGGTTTAAAAATTTCTAATGCCGTTTGGGTAGATAAAAGGTTTCAAGTAGAGGCGGCGTTTAAAAATGCTGTTTCAAGTAAATATTCTTCGGATTTTAAGCAAACCGAGTTTACAAATACAGAACAGGCTGTTTCAGATATCAACCATTGGGTGGCAGATAAAACAAATCAGCGTATAACAAACATGGTAAGTCCTTCAGATATAAATTCTGAGACAAAATTAATGATTTCGAATGCTGTTTATTTTAAAGGTGAATGGCTTAATAAGTTTGAAAAACGTAGAACAACTGAATCAACCTTTTTCACAGATAATGAAAATCAATACAAAGTTGATTTTATGAATATCACCGAAAACCTTAATTATTTTGAAAATGAATCCTTTCAATTTATAACTAAGCCATACAAAGATTCCGATGTATCGTTTTGTATCATGCTACCCAAAGAACTAGATGGACTTGAAACCATTGAAAACAATTTGAATGCCGATTTTTTCAATGAAATTTTAGAAAAAACAGCTACTAAAGAAGTGTGGCTCTCTATACCAAAAATAAAAATAGAGACGAGTTATAAACTAAAATCGGCCCTTACAAATATGGGTTTAAATACGGTATTTAATAATGAAGCCGATTTTTCGGGAATATTAAAAAATGAGTCATTAAGTATAGAGCAAGTAGCCCACAAAACCTATATTGATTTGAACGAAGATCAAACAGAGGCTACTGCAGCCACAACAACTAATGTTTATATTACAGGTTTGCCTTCATATAAAACGTTCAAAGCCGATCATCCATTTGTGTTTTTTATTGTAGATAACAAAACCAAGGCGATGGTATTTATGGGTAGGTATACAATGCCTCAAAATGGTAAAATAATTGATAAAGCAAATTTTGTAGATAATTTACTAAAAAGAAATAACAAAAAATTAGATTGGGGAGGGAATGATAAAATTTTGATTCTGATTGCTGAAGGAAAAAAATTGAATCGAGTTGATATCCAAGATGTGAATTTTAATGACATTGATCATTTGGAAGTTTATAAAAAAGAGGATGTTAAAAAATACACAACCGAGGATTATTATGGTGTTGTTGTAATTACCTTAAAAAAAAACAAAAAAATCACTAAATAATACACGAAATCAAATGAAGCAGCAATTTTTAAAAATGTTTGTTTTGAGTCTGGTTTTTACCGTTAGCGGAATTTGCCAAACAACAACGCAAAAGAATGTTAAAAGTCAGAATCCAAACATATTATTCATAGCAGTAGATGATTTACGTCCAGAACTCAATTTTTACGGAGCAAATCACATCAAATCTCCTAATTTAGATAAATTGGCTGGCGAGAGTCTAATTTTTGAGCGTGCCTATTGCAATGTGCCTGTTTGTGGTGCATCCAGAGCTAGTTTAATGACGGGGGCAAGACCAACTAGAAACCGATTTATTGATGCACATGTTAAAAAAGACGAAGATTATCCTGAAGCAATATCACTTCCTTTACTATTAAAACAAAATGGTTATCAAACTATTTCTAACGGAAAAATATATCATTATGGAAATGATGATGCTAAGGCTTGGGATGAAATTTGGCAATCATCAAGACGTTGGCGTTATGCTTTTGAAGAAAACTTTGAGTTACGCCAAAAAACAGGGAGGGGGTTGCCTGTTGAAATAGCCGATGTTCACGACTCTATATATATGGATGGTAAGTTAGCTTTAAAAGTGATTACAGATTTACAAAAGTTAAAGCAATCTAATCAGCCTTTCTTTTTAACTATGGGGGTCGCAAAACCTCACTTGCCATTTAATGCACCAAAAAAGTACTGGGATTTGTATGATAGAAATGAAATTGAACTTCCAGAGAGTTATGTGCAGCCTGAAACGACACCAAAACAGGCTTTTCATAATTTTGGAGAATTAAGACAATATGAAAAAATTCCAAAAAAAGGTGATTTACCAGAAGAGTTGGCTAAAGAATTGATACACGGTTATTATGCCTGTGTTAGTTATATTGATGCGCAAATAGGTTTGGTGTTGGACGAGCTGAAGCGGTTAAATTTAGATGAAAACACCATTGTAATTTTATGGGGCGATCACGGTTGGAATTTAGGAGATCACAAATTGTGGTGCAAACATATTAATTTTGAAACTGCTCTTAGAACACCATTAATAATTAAAGTTCCTGGAAAAACAACTGGTCAAAAAACCGATGCTATTACTGAATATATTGATATTTATCCAACATTGGCAGAATTAGCAGGTTTAAAATCGCCTAATTCTGTTGAAGGAAAAAGTTTTGTACCTATAATTAACGGACAAAAATCTGATAAAAATTGGGCGGTAAGCAAATTTAAAGATGGTGTTACGCTAATTAAAGATCAGTTATTTTATACAGAATGGACAGATGATGCAGGTGTTGCTTATGCACGTATGTTGTTTGATCATAAAACAGATCCTTTAGAGATAGATAATTTAGCTGAAAAACCTTCATACAAAAATACAGTAGAAGCACTTTCAAAAGAACTTCGTGAAAAATGGGGCGAAGATTTTTTGAAATAATTTGAATCTAACTTAGATATTGTTTTTGTTTTAGGTGCTGATAATTAATTGTTTGTATAAAAAAATAATAGTTTAATAATAATGTTAAAAATGAAAAAAAATGTTTCAATACTTATTTGTTTTATAATAAGTTTCATGTTTTCAGTTTCTGGAAATTGTCAAAATCAACAAAAATCGAAACCCAATATCATCTTTATTATGGCAGATGATTTAGGTTGGACAGATTTAAGTTCATCTAATACCAGTTTGGATAATGGGTCTAAATATTATGAAAGTCCTAATATAGATGAATTGGCAAAGCAAGGGAAGTCTTTTACCTATGCTTATACACAGCAAAACTGTCAACCTACTCGGGCAGCACTTCATTCAGGGCAATATGCCACAGGACCACAAAACGGAGTGTATAATGTAGGTAGCCTTAAAAGAGCTTCAAAAGGAGATACTACACCTATCATTCCTCATACTCAAAACAATTATTTAAAAGAGGAATGTGTATCTATGTTTGAAACCCTAAAAACAGTTGGTTATCACACTGCATGGTTTGGAAAGTTTCATGCAATTAAATTGGGAGAGCAAGCTAAAAGTTATTTAGGTGTTGATTATAATTTGGCACTACATAAAGAAACTAAAGCTACCGTAAATGGAGTAAACGTTAAAAATGAATTTTTCGCACAAAATGATGATGCCAATGGTTGGACCTTTGAGATTGAAGAATTAAAACCTTATGCACAACCATACAATGCTACTTACATTAAAAATGTTTTAGAACCAATGAAAAATGGAAATGATCCATGGTTATTGGAAGGTACACCTAAGCACCTTACTGATGCCTTGGGTGATGCTGTGGTTGACTATATCAAAGACAGGTCGCAAGAAAAAGAGCCGTTTTTTGCATATATTCCTTTTCATGCAGTTCATGTAAGCATTCTTCCTCGTCCTGATTTAGAAGCTAAATATAAAGCAAAAACATCACAAGATCCACGTCATACAGATGCTGAATACGCTGCATTTGTTGAGCTTTTAGATCAAACAGTTGGGCGAATTTTAAATGCCTTAGAAGATCCTAATGGAGATGGTAATACCCAAGATGGTATTGCTGAAAATACACTAGTTGTTTTCTATTCAGATAATGGAGGTTTTATGGGACCTACTGATAACACCCCATTGCGTTTAAGAAAAGGAACATATTATGAAGGTGGTGTTCGTGTACCTTTGATTTTTAGATATCCAGGTGTTATTACACCCAATACAGTGAACACTACCCAAGAAGTTCATACCATTGATTTTTATCCTACGCTAGCCGATATTGCAGGGGTAAAACTTCCTGATCCTCAAATGCATGAAATTGATGGAAAGTCAGTTGCACCTGTTTTAAGAGAGGAAACAGAAGCTCTTAATGATAAAAAGGAGTTGTATTGGCATTTTCCAGGATATATGGATGTGCGAAACATGCCGCAATCAGTCATTCATTATAGACATACCAACAATCAGCATTATAAATTGTTCTATCGCTATGAAGATGACTCTTATGAGCTATATAATTTGAGTAAAGATATAGGTGAAAAAACCAATCTTTTGGAAGGAAAACCAAGCAGAGGAACGCTTAATTTAGCGAAGAAAATGAATAGTAAACTTCAAAAGTGGCTAATTCAAAGGAATGCTCCTACAGGAACTTGGGCTAAAAATGGAGAGAAAGTACCATATCCTCAAAAAAAAGGTATTAAAAAATATAAATAATAAATAATAAATAAAATGAATTTTAAAAATCTGTTCATAGGTTTTATAGCTTTGCTTACAATAGCTTGTAAAGATAATACTAAAGAAAACCAGCAAAGTACACAACCTAATCTCATATTCTTTTTAGCTGATGACCAAGATGTGTATGATTATGGATGTTATGGAAATGAGAAAGTAAACACAGCAGCAGTTGACCAGTTAGCAAGAGAAGGTATGCTTTTTAACAATGCTTTTACTGCACAGGCTATTTGCGCTCCAAGTAGATCTCAACTTTTGTCTGGTAAATACCCAGTTAAAAATGGATGTTTTGCAAATCATACCTCAGCTAAACCAGATTTAATAAGTGCAACAAAGCATCTGCGAAAATTAGGTTATGAAGTAGTACTTGCAGGAAAAAGCCATGTGAAGCCTTCTACCGTGTTTGATTGGGATAAAGAGTGGGAACCTGTACCTAAAGAAGGAGTACCAAGAGATTACATACCTTTAGATAGTATAGAAAACTATTTTAAAAACTCAAAAAAGCCTTTTTGTATGCTAATTGCTTCAAAATACCCTCATAGTACTTATTTTAAGGTGGAGAACGCAAATGCTGATGAAATCAAATTTTTTCCATTCAATGACGATAAAAAGAATGATCAGGAGTTTATTAATAAAAAAGCAGGATATTATAAAAGTATAGAAGAAGATGGTAAACAATTAGAAAAAGTGTTGCAATATGTAGATACATATTTAAATGAGAATACATTTTTTATTTACAGTGCAGATCACGGTGTTTCTGGGAAATTTACAGTTAAAGATATTGGTTTAAAAGTACCATTTGTGGTGCGTTGGCCAAATGTGATTAAAGCTGGTTCAATAGCTAATCAATTAATTCATTATACCGATGTGCTTCCAACCTTTTTAGATATTGCAGGAGGAAAAGCCACAGCAGATATGGATGGTAAAAGCTTTTTACCAATTCTTAAAGGAGAAGATATTGAAATTAATAAATATGTATATGGAGTAAGAACCAACCAAAATATTTTAAATTCGGAAGTTTTTCCTTCACGTATGATTCGTGATAAACAATATAAATACATTAGAAATTTTAATTCGTTAGAAGTTGTTGAACAGAATTTAACAGGAAAACCAAATGTAGATTACTTTATTAAAAGAGGAGCAGAGCATTTTAAAAATGAACCTTTTGAAGAATTATACGACTTACAAAAAGATCCTTTTGAACAACAAAATTTAGCCAAAAACCCAGATTATAAAGAGGTTAAAGAACGGTTGATAAAAGATCTATTTGTTTGGATGAAAGATCAAGGAGATTTTTTAAACAATCAAATAGGCAATATGCCCCTTATTACTTCCAAAGGAAATAAAGGTTTTAAATTAGATAAAGACACTCCTAGACGAAAAATACCTGATTCTATAAAGAATACCTTGAAAGAAGAAAATTATTTAATTATTAAACATTGGTAATAAATTATTTCATAAAAATACATATGATGAATTTTAAAAATAAATACATTTTAATTGTAACAACAATTTTAATTAGTTTTTCGTGCACAACGAAACAAAAATCAGAAAAAGCAGAGGCTTTAAAAAAGAAACCCAATGTTTTATTTATTGCCATTGATGATTTAAGAACTGAATTGGGGTGTTATGGAGCACCACAAGTAAAGTCGCCAAACATAGATCAATTGGCCCAAAATGCTCTTGTTTTTAACCGCGCCTATTGCAATGTTCCTGTATGTGGAGCTTCGAGAGCTAGTTTGCTTACAAGTATTCTGCCTACAAAAACACGTTTTATAGATTATAGAGCTAAGGCAGAAGAAGATGTTCCAAATGCTAAAACATTGCCTGGTGTCTTTAAAGAAGCAGGTTATACCACTATCTCTAACGGAAAGATTTTTCACTATAATAAAGATGTTCAGGATGCTAGTTGGAGTCAAAAACCTTGGATGCCAACAGGAGGACATGCTGTAAGTTATGACCCTGCAACTAAAGAAGTACTTATGAAATCGGGTAATGGTCGCGTATACGAAGCTCCAGAAGTGGCAGACAGTGTTTATCCTGATTATAAAATTGCACAAAAAACCATAAGTGATTTACGTGGTTTCAAAGAATCAGGAGAACCTTTCTTTATGGCTTGTGGATTTTTTCGTCCTCACATGCCTTTTTATGCACCTAAGAAATACTGGGATTTATATAATAGAGATTCTATTGAAATAGCTGAGAACCGTTATCTTCCTGAAAATGCTCCTAGTGCATTACGCGGTAGTGGCGAGTTTAAATCTTATAGTTTTGGAGAATATACACCTAATACCGATGAATTTCATAAAATGATGCGCCATGGATATTATGCTTGTGTTAGCTATGTAGATCAGTTAGTTGGCGAGGTAATTACTGAACTTGAAAACCTTGGCTTAGCAGAGAATACTATTGTTGTTATTTGGGGAGACCATGGTTGGCATTTGGGAGAACATGAGTTTTGGGGTAAGCACAATACCCTGCATAATGCCTTGCAAGTTCCTTTAATTGTAAAAGTACCAGGGAAAGCAACAGGTAAACATACAGAAGCTTTGATTGAAAGCGTTGATATTTACCCTACACTTTGTGATTTAGCCAATGTGCCTACACCTGATTATATTATGGGTGAGAGTTTTAAATCAATTCTAGATGATCCTGAACAGTCTTTTAGAGAAAACGCTTATGCACGTTTTAAAGTGGCAGATGCCATAGTTACTGAAGATTTTACGTATTCGTTGTATGAAAACGGAGAGGAGATGTTGTACAACCGTAAATTAGATCCTGAAGAAAATAAGAATGTTGCTGCTGATGCTAGCTACAAAAAGGTAATTGAACAAATGAGAAATGCGCTTAAAATAAAACAACAACAAGCAGTTAGTTATAAATAAACAACAGCGGTTATAATTTAATACGAAATAAGATACTTCAAGCAAAGTTTTTTTATATAGCTTTTCGATTAAATAAGCTGTTTATAAATACTTCTATGTTTTTTAGAGTGTGAAGTAACGTCTTTTTAATTTTCAAAGGAAGAAAATAATTTTTACTGTTCTAAAGTAAAAAATGGACAATTGTATAACCTATTTAGGACTTTAAATTCAGGAATTATCAATAATTTTATAAAATAATTTATTTGAGTTCATTATTAAAGAAACATCTGTAATGAATGTTTTTTTGAGTTATTATTTCAGTTTTTCAAAATTTATCCGAAATAATAAAAATGAGAAATTTTTAAAGTTAAGGTTTTAAGGAGAGATTCTTAAAAATGTTTTTTTAATAAAATAATAATTATTTTATTAATGATTTGGTTAAAAAAAGGAATCTGAAAGGATTCCTTTTTTTTTTTATTAGTAATGTAGATTGTTTTTATACAATGTTAATTATATGAATAATATTAAATTTAGTTATAATATTAGGTGTTTTTTTATGTAAAATCAAACTTTTATTTTCAATATGAAAGGATAGTACAGGACGGTTTTTGGGGATGAAGGGGCTAAATTTGTTTCTGATTAAAATTTAAAGCCTGTAAAAGAATAAAAATATTAGAGTAGTAATTAGAATTTCTATTTTAAATGGAAATATTTTACAATAAAAATTAATTAACAACAAATGAAAGTAGGATTATTTATACCGTGTTACATCAATCAATTGTATCCTCAAGTGGCAATTGCAACGTTGGAACTATTGGAAAAGCTAGGAGTTGATGTTTATTATCCAACAGGTCAAACGTGTTGCGGGCAACCTCTAGGAAATTCAGGATACGAGGAAGATTCAAAAGGTGCTTGCCAGGTTTTTGTAGAAAATTTTAAAGAATACGATTATATAGTTGGACCTTCAGGAAGTTGTATTTACCACGTAAAACATCATTTTGATATTTTAGAACAAACACCGGAAGTAATAAAAGTACGTAACAATGCCTATGAGTTATGTGAATTTATAGTGAAAGTATTGGGTAAAACTGATATTGGCGCTTCATTTCCGCATAAAGTAGGTTTACATAAAAGTTGTCATGGGTTGCGTGGCTTAAAATTGGG